>NZ_QNUL01000035.1 GCF_003383615.1 Dyadobacter luteus | reverse complement strand
CATTGCATTCTTTTCTCGCTTTTCCAGTAGAACGAGATCAGCAATGCTTTCCTTAATAATGTCAGCATATTTCATACTTAAATATACGACTTTTTATTTTGAAATTAGTATTATATGGATGGGACACTTATATTTTGGAAGTTTGAAAATCCGTTGACCCAAGGTTTTAACAAGCAGCAGGAGCTTGAATATTTTTATCGTTACGATTTCACTCCCGGTGAATCTTATGGTGGGGCGGGACTTGAGTTTATCGAAATTAATCTTCTGGCAATAGATCGACAATTGAGCATTGGATTGAGAGGTAAGGAGATACAATATGTCAAAAACGGACAGCTTGTAAAATCTGAAGTGTACGTGCAATATGGTGATTGTGAGAATGGATATCCTAATACTATTTACTTCGTGAAGAGACGTCTATGGCGCAGATTTTATGAAATCTTCTTTAAGGCGCGATCTGAAGAGGGATTTGTGACTAGAGAAATTGATCTGTCAAAAATTTTTGCTGGACTTGAATGATCTGTCGTTGGAATACACCGTTAACTCCTGCTATGAATAAGTATTAACGGAGTATGAAATTTAAATAGCCGGGATTTTTTAGTAAATAGGCATTTCAAACTAATGACACCAATATGATTAACCGGCTTTACGACACTTCACTTGGATTACTTACTGATTTGTACCAACTCACCATGGCTTATGGCTACTGGAAATCCGGAAAGGCAGAGCAGGAGGCTGTGTTTAATTTGTACTTTCGGAAACATGCTTTCCAGGGTGGGTTTACGATTGCCTGCGGACTAAGCAGCGTAATAGATTATCTGAACGAATATCGCTTCGACGAGGCGGATCTTGAATACATAGGCTCTCTTACAGGGAATGACGGCAAAAAGCTTTTTGAATCCGGTTTTCTGGACTACCTGAGTAAAATGGAGCTTAAATGCAGTGTAGATGCAGTTCCGGAAGGTACAGTTGTTTTTCCTAATGAACCTTTGCTTAGGATTCAGGGCCCGATACTGCAATGCCAGCTGTTGGAAACACCATTATTGAATCTGATCAATTTTCAGTCATTGGTGGCGACCAAAGCGGCTCGTATGCGTTTGGTGGCAGGTGATGATACTTTGCTGGAGTTTGGTTTACGCAGGGCTCAGGGCCCCGATGGCGGAATGACAGCCAGCAGGGCAGCCTATATCGGAGGATTTGATGCTACTTCGAATGTACTTGCCGGTAAGCTCTATGGAATACCGGTAAAAGGAACGCACGCGCATAGCTGGGTGATGTCGTTTGACAGCGAACTGGAAGCTTTTGAAACCTATGCACAGCACATGCCTAATAACGTAACGCTGCTTGTTGATACGTACGATTCATTACAGGGTGTGAAACATGCGATAACAGTAGGGAATAAGTTGCGCGAACGAGGTTATGATTTGGGAGCGATTCGACTCGATTCCGGTGATTTGGCCTATCTGAGTATAGAAGCGCGACGATTGCTGGATGAAGCAGGTTTTGAAAAAACGGGAATTGTAGCCAGTAACGACCTAGACGAATACATCATGGATAGCCTTAAAATACAGGGAGCCCGGATATCTGTGTGGGGAATAGGGACTAAGCTTGTCACAGCATTTGATCAGCCTGCACTGGGTGGTGTTTTTAAATTGGCCGCGATTCGAAATGAAGAAGGGGAATGGGATTATAAACTAAAACTTTCTGAGCAGGCTATTAAGGTTTCAACCCCGGGAATTCAACAGGTGCGTCGTTTTAAAGATCAGAAAGGTTTTGTGTCTGATATGATCTTTAATATTGAAATGCCACTGCCGGGCAAATCAACCATGATTGATCCTTACGATTTTACCCGAAACCGCTCTTTTTCGGAAGCCGTAGCTTATGAAGATTTACTTGTGCCGGTATTCTCGGATGGGCATCTGATCTATACCTTGCCGTCGATTCACGAAACGCGGGAGCGGGTGAAAGATCAACTGACACATTTTCACAAAGGCATCAAACGGTTTGTAAACCCGCATACTTATCCTGTAGGTCTGGAAAAGCAGCTGTTTGATCTGAAAACAGATTTGATTGTCAAACTCAGAACAAATGAATAGGTATGCTGACAACCAGCAAATTCATTTTAAAAATATAGATTGATGGAGAATGTACCGCCTTTTGATTCAACCATATTGAAAGAGCTGATCACCTATCGGATGCCATTTGGTAAACACAAAGGTCAGTTGATTATAGAATTGCCCGTTTCTTATCTTGAATGGTTTGAGCGCGAAGGATTGCCGCAGGGAAAATTAGGTGTCATGCTCAACACGATGTATGAGATCAGGTTGAACGGACTGATGTTTCTGATTGATGGCTTAAAAGCCAGAGTGAGGTGAAAAAACAGAACGGCGACCATGCTGGAATGCATAGCCGCCGTTCTGTTCCCAGAGAAAGTAATTACTTTTTCTCAGGCATCAGAACCATCTTAATCAGATTATCTTCATTAAAATATTTGTTGGCAGCCACTTTGGTGCTGTCGACCGTAATAGATTTAAGCAATTTTTCACGCTCGAATACTTCTTCAAGATCATCCCCCAGAAAAACATTGTCATCCAGGTAATCCAGCCAAAAGTTATTTGTTTTGATCGCAATTTCCATTTCGCGATTGCTTTCAGCTACAAACTTTTCAATATCCTTTTTGTCTGCACCGTTGGTTTTGATCTTACCGATTTCGTCAATCGTTCGTTTCACCAACTTGTCTACATTTTCGGGAGCGCAACCAAAACCGATACTGAAACGGTAATGTCCGGAGGGGATTTTTTCGGTGCTCTGAGACACACCTACGCCATAAACACCACTTTCTTCTTCACGAAGAGCCTCAATCAGTTTGATCTGTAAAACTTCCTGCAGTGCTTCAATCTGAACATTGTTTTCCGGGCTATAGTCATATTCTCCGCTCAGAATCAGCGATACCTTGCTCTTTGGTTCCATCCCTTTGTAAACCGTTTTTTCTATACGTCCCTTCGGCGGAAAAATGTTAGGATGTTTAAAAGTATCATCACGATCCGTTGAAGGAAGTCCTCCAATGTATTTTTCAAGAAGTGGTTTGATTTCTTCTATCTTGAAAGCACCTACAAATGTGAAGATAAAGTCAGAAGCATCCGCGAACCTGTCCTTATACATAGTCAGAGCTCTGTCCAGATTGACTTTGTCAATGGTCTCAGGAGTAAGCGGGCGGCGATCCGGATTATGATTGGTGAGTATTGCGTTGAGCGAGTCCGAAAACACTTTATCGGGAGTGACGGTTTTCTGCTGGTTTTCCAGGTAAGCTCTTTGATTCGCCAACAATCCACCTACTACTTCTGCGTCTTTCCTTGGTTCGGTGAAGTAAGCATACACAAGTTGCAATGTAGTCTCCAGATCTTTAGGATTAGTACTTCCGCCAATTCCTTCAGTCAGTTCGCTGATATAGGGCCCGGCATTAACAGTTTTTCCCGCCAGAAATTTCTGAAGCTGAGTCTGGTTATACGGCCCAACGCCGCCCGATTCCATCATGTAACTGCTGAACATACCTGTGGGACGTTCGCCTGGAAAGAGAGAATAGCCTCCTTTGGCAGTTGCTTTCAGTAAGATTTGGTCGTTTTTAAAATTGGTAGGCTTCAGCATCACTTTTACTCCGTTAGACAAAGTAAGCTCCGTCATTCCCAACTTTGGAAATTGCTTTTCAGAAACCACTTTTCCTGCTTTGGGTTCTGTGGAAAGCAATGGAGAGTCCAGCACATCGTCGACATAAGCCGTAACATCTTTTCCGCTTTCAGCGAGGATTTTCCTGATCTGAGCTTCTGCCAGCATATCCGCTTTGCTTTTTTCCGGACCCATCAGTACCACCGAGCGGTTTTTATCTGTAATGTATTTGCTGGCTACATGGTTGATTTCAGTAACTTTAATACCGTCAATATTCTTTTTCACCAGGTCAAAATAGGCTTCAATACCCATGAATGGCTTATCGTTCAGGAAATGGCCGATGTATTCCCTCGTGTAATTCACAGATTTCGTTTTGTCTTTTTCTTTAAAAGCTCGTTCTGACGCGTTTAGCATATCTTTTTTAGAACGATCCAGTTCTGCTTCTGTGAACCCGAATTTCTGAACCCGGGCATTTTCCTCTAAAACCGCTTTCAACGCGACTTCCATGGAGCCTGCGTCTTTGGCCAAGGCTACAGATGTATAGGCATCCAGGTCACCCATAAAACTGCCGTACTGGCTCATGCCAAATAAAAACGGAGGGTTGGCTTTCTGGGTAAGTTCCTGCATACGCTGGCCAATCATGGAGTTGTAAAGGCCGATAATGATATTGTCACGAACATCTTTCAGTGTTTTTTCTTTTTGTTCAGGTTGCTTGTAAATCACCTGAATCAGGTTCTGAGGATATTCCGGATCTGTTACAATGGCTACATTGGTGGAGCCGTCAAGCGGAATACGGTAGGTAGGTCTTTGTTTGGGTTTGGTCGGGGCAGGTATGGAACCAAATTTTTGCTTAATAGCTGCCTCGACCACATTCGGGTCAAAGTCGCCAACTGCTATCACAGCCATCAGGTCAGGACGGTACCAGTCTTTGTAAAAAGCTTTGATTGTCGCGGGTTTGAATGTTTTCAGAATACTGTCTTTCCCGATTGGCAAGCGCTCAGCATAGCGGGAGTTATTCAGAATTTGTTTCAAAAACTGATCACGCATACGTTGCTGCGCACCTCTTCCCATACGGGATTCTTCGAGCACAACGCCTCGTTCTTTCTCTATTTCTGACGGATCAAGTAAGGCACCGTGTGCCCAATCTTCAAGTACCAGAAGTCCTTTATCAAGCAAGCCTGCCGAATCAGTAGGAATGGGTAGCTCATATATGGTTTCATCAAAACTGGTATAGGCATTCAGATCCGCGCCAAAACGAACCCCGGTTTTCTGTAGAAAGTTGACAAGTTCGTTTTTAGGGAAATGCGTGGTCCCGTTAAAATTCATGTGCTCCATGAAATGTGCTAACCCCTGCTGATCGTCCGTTTCCAGAATAGATCCTGCTTTAATGGCAAGTCGCAATTCAGCTCTGTTCTTCGGCTCTTCATTTTTCCGAATGTAGTAAGTTAGTCCGTTTTTAAGTTTTCCGATCCGGACATTAGGATCCAACGGTACTTTTTTTGATAAATCCTGAGCAGATAAAGAAGGGGTTATGCCAGATGCAGCTCCGAAAAGACAACAAATGAAAAAGAGTTTTTTCATTATTTTTAGTTTGAATTGATAAAATACTTTAGAAACGAAATATATAGGTAATGCTTATCATTCCCAAAGTGTTGGTCAAATGTTTGAGGTGTTGTACCCGATCGGGTATATATTGACAATCATTTACATTTTTATATCTTATCGGGTATAGTTTACTCCTAAAACCTCTCCGCGGAATCCATTCGTGTCATTTCCGAAACTTCTATAGTCAGAAAGCCGAATTCTTCGGTCACCTTACCTGATATTTTATATACACCTCTTCCTGAAAACCGGTATCTGGCTGCAACAGGTGGGAAGTGAACAGTATCGATAAATTGGCCTTCCTGATCCAGAAACGTGCCAAAATACATGGTTTCCCCGTTGGCTGTTCTGGTGTTTTTAGTGGCCACCAAATAGCCGTATTGCACCACATCCTCATTGATATACAGATGAAGGTCACTTGACATTACACTTCGTGGAATCCCATATTTGACAAGTTCAAAAGGGCTGCAAAGCGGAAAGCCGATCAGTTCGATCTGGTCATAGGCATCGTCGATCGGGGAGGACTCGAATGACGGTAGCGCGAAATCTCTGGTTTCAGTTTGGAATAATTTTTTCTGAGGCGTTTCCTGCGTTTTATTGATGCGGAAATGTGCTTTCCATAATAATGTTTTTTTATCCAGACCTGTAAACCGGAATGCGTCAATACGTACCAGAATCGTGATCTGCTCAATCGATATGGCTACCCGATCAAGAAAATCGTTCAGAGATAAAAACTGGCCGTCTTCCTCTCTGGCACGGACAATTTTTTCAATTGTTTTCTCTTCGATGTCCTTTAACAATGAAAAACCGAGGTAAATATCTTTGCCATTGATAATCGTTTCACTACGACTGTGATTGACACAGGGTGCCATCATATTGGCTCCGAGCATCCGGGCTTCGTGTACATACAGCTCAGGAGAATAAAATCCGCCTCCATTGTTGAGTACTGCGACCATATATTCCAGCGGATAATAAGCTTTAAGGAAAAGTGTCTGGTAGCTTTCTACAGCATAGGAAGCAGAATGTCCTTTGGCAAAGGCATATCCGGCAAAGCTGGCAATCTGATTCCAGATATCATTCATCACTTTTTCTTCATAACCTCGCGCTTTGCAATTGATAAAATATTTACGTTTTACGCGTTCAAATTCATCTCTTCCGCGAAATTTTCCGCTCATTCCACGTCTGATCACATCCGCTTCTCCCAGTGTGAGTCCGGCAAAATAATGGGCTACTTTGATTACATCTTCCTGGTATACCATAATACCATAAGTATCCTTCATCAGATCCAATAAAATCGGGTGGGAATCTTTCATTCGTTCCGGTTTCTGATGGCGCAGGATGTATTCGCGCATCATACCACTTTTGGCAACACCCGGCCTGATAATAGAGCTGGCCGCCACAAGTCCGAGGTAATTGTCTACTTCCAGTTTTTTGAGCAGCATGCGCATAGCCGGCGACTCTACATAAAAACACCCGATGCACCTGGCCTCTTTAATCAGGTTATTGATTTTAGGATCTGTCTTGAATTTTTTGACGTCATCGATATCAATCTCCGGTGATTCAGGTCGGTTATAACGGATTACTTCCAGCGTTTCTTTGATTTTGGCAAGTCCCCTTTGTCCGAGTATATCATATTTATTCAAGCCTACATCCTCCGCAATGACCATGTCAAACTGTGTGGTAGGAAATCCTTTGGGCGGAACATCGGTAGCCGTGAAGTAATGAATTGGCTTTTCAGAAATAAGAATACCGCCCGCGTGAATGCTCAGGTGATTGGGTTGATTATTCTCCCTAAGATATTTAGCATAATTAATAACAAGGCCTGATAGCTGATCCAGTTTGGTTGGATCATATTTGCCGTCACTGAGTGCATCTATTTCATAAGCAGGCAATCCGAATACTTTTCCCAGTTCGCGAACTGCAGCACTGTGCTGGAATGTACTGTACGTTGCCAGTAAGGATGCCTGTCCGTTCTTTCCATAAGTATCAAAAATGTAGCGCGTTACATCTTCCCGATCACGCCAGGAAAAGTCTATGTCAAAATCAGGAGCATTTTTGCGGTGAATGTTCATAAACCGCTCAAAGTATAAATCCAGCTCAATGGGGTCAACATTAGTAATATTGAGCAGATAGGCAACAATGCTATTGGCGCCGCTTCCACGGCCTACATAGTAATATCCCTTGTGCCTGGCGTAACGCAGGATATCATGATTGACCAGAAAAAAAGGGATAAAGTTCTGCTTCTGGATCAGATCGAGTTCTGAGGCGATTCTGTCAAAAACCAAATCAGTGACGCTGTCACCATACCGATGACCGATTCCGTCGTAGGTTAGTTTTCTGATCAATTGATAATCCTCAGCTGCATTCCTGGTAAAAACGCGAAGATTTTGATGTTCTTTATTATCTCCGAATTGAAAGGAAATGTGACAGGATTGCATCAGCTTTTCGGTGTTTGTCATGATTGTGCCAAACTCTTTGAAGTGATAGCGGAGAATATGGCAGGGGAAGATTTGTTCGTTTTCGTTCGCGGTTTCTAATGGAGATAATTTACTGAGAATTGTATTTCCGTCTATTGCTCTGAGCAGTCTGTGGGCATTGAAATCTTTTTTTGTACGGAAAGTCAGCGGTTGCAAAATCACCATTTTCTTATCGGAGTGACGTAATGGTGAAAACTGAATTTTTATAGGGTCTGTGTGGGCGACACCTATGTATTCATCTTCAGTAAAAACTGTTTTTCCTGTTCGAAGCAGTTGCTCATAAGGATAAATAAATGCTATATTTTCTGAGCATGGAGCCTGATCAGGAAACGGCTCTCCCGAAAATAGGTGTTGAGACAAAAATGCATTTAACTCCTGGAAACCGGCATTGTTTTTGGCTAATCCTACGTATTGTTGCCCGTTGCCGTTCCTGAAATCGATACCTACAATAGGTTTGATGTCATATTTCGGAGCCATTCTGATAAAATTCAGGCAGCCCGAAGTATTATTGATGTCGGTAAGTGCAATGCATCCATAGCCATTTTCTTTGCTCAGTTTGAGCAGTTCTTCTTCGGGAATCAAACCGTAGCGGAGGCTGAAGAAAGAGTGGCAGTTGAGTAGCATTTTAAATCAAAATTGGTACAGGTCTTTTGTAATATATAATTAACCCTTATGCATTCCGATGGGCAGGAATAATAGGTGGTTCGCCGTTAAACGGATTTCCCATGCTCGCGATATTGGGTATTCCAAGTGTACTTCCCCAGCTCAAAATAGAGTTTCCACGCTCGTCTGTTCCATATCTGTTCCGGATATAATCCATCGCCATGTATAGGTTCAGTTTTTCTTCAGAGTCATCAAAAAGGTCAATCTGGTAGTTTCCGGTAACAAGGTCGCTGCAATGCACACCCACCAGTCTAACCATCATACGCCGGTTGTACAGCTGGTCAAAGAGGCGTTCAACGTGTGGTATAAGTATATGATCCGCAGAGGTATAAGGTATTTTCAATTGTTTCGAAAAAGTGTTAAAATCAGAATAACGGATCTTCACTGAAACACAGGAGGTAAGTTTATTGCCATTCCGAAGCTGATATGCCAGGTTTTCTGCCATCGCTCTGACCATCTCTCGCATGAGTTTTACATCTCCGGTGTCCTTGCCAAATGTGCGCTCATTGGAAATCGATTTTCGTTCATGAAACGGAATAATGGGAGAGTCGTCGCGTCCGTGGGCACGGTTCCACAATGCTATTCCATTTTTCCCAAGTACTTTCCCCATCATTTCCATGGGCATTTCCTGTATCGTTTTTACATAGCGTATTCCGAGGTTTTGCAGCAGTTGTGTCGTTTTTTCGCCGACCATCGGTATTTTTTGTATCGGCATAGGAGCGAGGAAAGTCTTTTCGTCTCCGCGCTCAATTCTTTTTTCATTATCAGGCTTTGCAACGCCCGTTGCCACTTTGGAAACCAGCTTGTTGGCTGAGAGACCAAAGGAAATCGGCAGACCACTTTCGCGTTTAATCTTCTGCCGTAGTTCTGAGGCCATCTTGTGGCAACTGTAAAATTTATCGAGTCCTGAAAGGTCAGCATAGAATTCATCGATACTGGCTTTCTCAAAAATGGGTACTGTTTCCCTGATAATTTCTGTTACAACTTTCGAATGTTTGGAGTAGGTGCCGCCATCGCCTCTGATTACAGTCGCTTCCGGACAAAGCTGACGTGCCATCTTCATAGGCATGCCGGAATGTATACCATAAGGCCGGGTCTCGTAACTGCATGCAGCCACAACCCCGCGATCGCCGATACCACCTACCAATACAGGTTTGTTATTTAAACGAGCGTCTATTTTTCTTTCGACAGATACAAAAAATGTATCAAGATCCATATGTAATATCGTGCGATCCATGATTTTGGAATTTTTACAAATATATGGAATATATCCAAATTTATGGAAATGATCCGGATATTGTCAAGGAAATATTCCAAAAAATATTATCTTTGAGATTGTCAATCAGTTAATCTTTAAATCGGTCTTATGTCAGTTGAAGAAGAATTCAAACGGTTCAAACAGATAAGAGAGGAATTGAAGTTAACCCAGGCTGTCTTTGCCGAAGAGCTTGGCATCGGATCTACCACAGCAGATATTGAACGTGGCAGAACCAGAATTCCCGGGCATGCTGTAAAGGAATTATTGAAGAAGTATCATATTAATCCGCTCTGGCTTTTCGGTGAAAGCGGGCAAAAATACCTGAGAGCTGAAGTTTCTGCAGGACCTAAAGTCATTACTGTGGATGGTTCAGGAAAAGAAAATATAGTTCTTGTAAATGCCAAAGCAGCAGCAGGTTATCCTCTCAATATCGGCGATGCACAGTGGTTCGAGAGTTTACCAGCTTTTGGTATTCCGCTTCCTGAGTATCGCAATGCAACTTTTCGGGGTTTTCAGGTGGATGGTGATAGCATGAAACCGGTGCTTCAATCAGGAGAATGGATACTTGGCCGGGCATTGGACGATTGGGATAATCTGGGTCGTAATAAAATGTATGTGGTTGTAACAGCCGACAGTATTCTGGTAAAGAAGATACAAAAAGATGCTGCTACTACATTTGTCAATCTGATATCACTCAATCCCGATTATGCTCCGATACGCCTCGACAGGAGTGAAATACGCGAAATGTGGCAGGTGAATAGTAAACTCAGTTTTGATCTGGAAGCCGATTTTCAAAATGTCAGCCTGCAAAGTTTACATCAGGAAATGAAGGAGCTGAAAGAAGAAGTGAGGAAAATGGCGAAGTGAGGTTTTTTTGTTCAAACCTCGTAGGGATTCAAAATTTTCAATTCGGAGATTTCTGAGAAATCTTTAACATTTCGGGTGATCAAAATAAGATTATAAACAATTGAGGTTGCTGCAATGATAGCATCCGGGAGTTTTATCTTATACGCTTTGCGTAGCTCTGCAGTTTTGAATTTGATTTCTTTTTCAAGCTCTATTACCACAGAATCTTTTACGAATTCATGAAGTATTATCAGATCTTCCGGAGTCGCGTATTTCCAGCAATATAACTCTATCTCGGTAATAGCAGAGATGGCTATTTTATAATTTCCGACAATATTATCAATTAGCTTTTCGGAATGGAGTGGAAATTGTTGCTGTAGGTAGTAGATAGATGTGTTGGTGTCCCATAGATATTTTATTCCCATCCGCTTCGCAATTCGTTTAGTTGTTTGTCAACTTCATACAATGGCTGTTTTTTTATAGCGCCCTTATATTTATGAATATTTGAATCTTCTGTTGGTCTGTTTGATTCTTTATGTAAACGTATAAGGTTCAGGCGCTCCAGATCAACCAGGAGGTTAAGTACCTTATCGTCAATAATATCCAGCATTATGGTCTGAGACATAGGGAATTTTTTAGGTGTATCGCTAATTTAGCAAATTTGTGGCAGAAGATAGAATTTAATAATGGTAAAATAAATCATCTATTTTTTAAACCTCCTCAGCCATCAACTGCTTATCATACAATTCCTTATATGACCCGTTCTTATTGATCAGTTCCTGATGTGTGCCCTGCTCGATGATTTTGCCATCGTCCAGTACCACAATGCGGTCGGCGAGCTTGGCCGATGAAACACGGTGTGATATAATGATTGATGTACGCTGATCCATTATCCTTTTCAGATTATTCAAGATGATGTTCTCAGTATTGGTGTCTACCGCTGAAAGGCAGTCGTCCAGAATAAGAATTTTGGGGTCACGGGCAATGGCGCGCGCAATGGAGAGTCTTTGCTTTTGTCCACCGGATAGAGTGATCCCGCGTTCGCCCAACATCGTCCCGTAGCCGAGCGGGAAGTTTTTAATGTTATTATAGAGATCTGCGTCTTTTACAGCCTGCTCAATACGTTCGAAAGGCATGTCGGTAGTTCCGAAGCGTACATTGTTTTCAATTGAATCAGAGAACAGGAACACATCCTGCGGTACGTAACCAATTTGGCGACGATATTCCTGAATATTGTAATCTTTCAAGGGAAGATTGTCAATCAGGATTTCTCCTTCGGTAGGATCGTAGAGCCGGCATATCAAATGAGCAAGCGTACTTTTTCCTGATCCTGTGGTTCCCAGAATAGCTACAGTTTCTCCCTTTTTCACCGTAAGATCAAAGTTTTCCAATGCCTGTATTCCCGAATCCGGATAAATAAAGTTGATGTTTTTGAACGTAATGGAGCCGTCCAACGGATGAACAATATTTTTTTCAGAAACCAATGTCGTTTTTACATCCAGAAATTCATTGATCCGCTGTTGAGACGAAGCTGCGCGTTGGATCTGGCTCGTTGTCCAGCCAAGAGCCATTACAGGCCATGTAAGCATATTCACATATAGGATGAACTCCGTGATGTTACCCGGTGTAAGGTTTCCGTTGATAATCTCTTTTCCTCCAACATAAATAATCAGAATGTTACTGAGTCCGATCAGCAAAAGAATAATCGGAAAAAAGAATGAATCGACTTTGGTAAGCTTCAGAGACTTATTTTTGAAATCTTCTGCTTCATTCTTAAAATTCGTAAACGAGTGTTTTTCCTGCACAAACGATTTGATCACCCGTATTCCTGAAAAGGCTTCCTGTACATAAGTAGACAATCCCGAAAGCTGTTTCTGGATTTCCTGAGAGCGCTTCATGATCATGCTGTTTACGATATACACGCTGATAGACAATAAAGGCAGAGGAAGCAACACATAGAATGTAAGCTTTACATTCACTGTCAGCATGTAAGAGATAACCAGAATAAAAAGTACGATCAGGTTGATTCCGTACATGAGCGCCGGACCAACATAGATACGCACATTACTTACATCTTCAGAAATTCTCGCCATTAAATCCCCCGTACTGTGTTGCCTGAAGAAACTGGTAGGGAGTGTCTGGTAATGCTGGTAAACGTCGTTCTTTAAATCAAACTCAATGTGCCGTGACATCACGATGATTGTCTGCCGGACAAGGAACAGAAAAATACCCTTCAATAATGCCATCGCCAATATGAGCAACCCGTACAACAGAATACTGAATGCGAAAATGTCGTACATTTTGCTTTGGAGTACTGAGCCTGAAAACAGGTAATAAATATCCAGCGTATCAATCACCAGATCCAGTGCATACCGAACCAATTGAGCGGGTATGATGCCGAAAAGGTTAGATATGACCGTGAAAATGATTCCCAGAATCAGGTACCATTTGTATTTAAGAAGGTACTGGTTGAGGTACTTTAGAGCTTTCAAGAGATATAGAATTAAAAAACAAATGCTGCGGAGCAGGTGATTTAATAAGCCAAAACTGTATGAAAATGTTCACTTTCAGTCTTCCGGGCTTCAATTTTTGCCAAAGTTAAAGAAGAAGGCGGATGTGCGGTACAGAAACGTCGCAGAATATCAGTTTTGTGAAAGACGGAGAATGCCAATTTTCCCTGTACTAAAAATGTGCTTTCCCATATTTAATGAGGATTGATGCCGGTGATGCCAAATATCAATTTGTTTAAAGACCAGTTTAGGCTCTTCCGGTAGCGCATCATTGTGAAAATAAGCATGAATGCATGTCTTCATTTTTTTCTATTGTTAACAAAATAGTCTAATTTTGCGCTCTATTTAAATAAAGAAACGCGGGGGTATTGTAACTACTAACCTTGCATTAAAATGCAGACACGTTCTTTGGTTTACTGTACCTTTTTATCCATTAGTATTCCGGCATATGCTGAATAGAAGATTATTAAGAACTAAGGCTGTTCAGGCGCTTTATGCGCGTAAATTAACTGCTGATGCCAACAGGCTGATTGCATTAGATCAAATTGAAGAGGCTTTTGCGCCGGATCTTAACTCCATGGAGTTTCAGGATCGTGCAAAGCTGACTGCCATGAAAAAGCAGGCTGGTGTGATTCTGGATGAGCTCATCAATACCGGAGATGCGAAAGAAGGAGAAGATGTTCCTGCAAAAGTGAGTGTTGTTGCCAAAAGCGCATTTCTTGCTTATCAGAGACAAACTAGCAGTGACGGACAGAAAATGGTTCGTCGTGTGCTGAATGAAACAGAAACCATTTACGATGATTTTATAAGAGTCCTTTCAATCTTTATTGAATTGTCGCATCAGGCAAGGATCGACAGAGAAAGAAAGTACGATGATCCCGAAGCCCCTTTCCCAAAGGACGGAGGATTGAATTCCAACCGGGTAATCCAGGTTCTGGAAACAGACAAAACACTTGCTGAAGAGATCATTCGCAGCGGTATCAACTGGTCAAACGAAATGAATCTGATCCGTAAGATTTACCGTGAAGCGCTCCGCAAAGATGAAGAGTACACCAAATACTGCAGCCAGGTAGAGCATACTCCGGAAGAAGATCAGCTGATCGTTCAACATATTCTTCGTCAGGTACTTCTGAAACATGAGATTCCATTAGGCTATCTGGAACAACGTGATTTGTACTGGACAGACCACAATGAATTGATCCGCAGCCTTGCTATCAAAACTTTGAAAACTGCGGACAGCAGTGAAACCATGCAGCTTGCCCCATTTACGAAAGACTGGGAAGAGGATAGTTCATTCGTGGAAGAGCTGTATGAAACCGTTGTGAAGCAAAACGATCAGTATGACAACTATCTGGACGATCAGTTGAAAAACTGGGAGCTCGACAGGATCGCACTTGTAGATTTGATTATTCTGAAAACAGCTTTGGCAGAATTGATAAACTTCCCGGGTATACCTGTGAAAGTAACGATCAATGAGTACATAGAAATCGCAAAAAGGTACAGTACGCCCAAAAGTGGTAAGTTTATAAATGGTGTATTGGATGTGTTGTCTGTAAAGCTTGCCAAAGAAGGAGTTATCCGTAAGAGTGGCCGGGGATTGATCGACAACAAATAATAAATGAGGGTTTGTTTGTTGGGTATGGAATAATTTTTTGACAAAATTGACTTACTTGCGGCGCAATGCCGTGTGAAATAAAAAACTAACAAACCATGAGCAAAACAACAAATGGCTTGATCGCATTCCTGACCGGATGTGTGACAGGAGCAGCACTTGGGGTACTATATGCACCTGATAAAGGAGAAGTATTACGTACGCAATTAACATATCGTTTGTCGAAATACCGGGAGAAACTTCAGGAAGTAATTGAAGACCTGGTGGACAAGAAAGATCAGCCAGACAGCTTCGCCCGGGCAGAAGGAGAAAAAGTGGTGAATGATGCGCGGGAGAAAGCAGAAAAGCTGCTCGAAGATGTTGACCGATTGATGGCGCAGATCAAAGGGCAGGCAAGCTGATATTCGAAACTATGAAGAAAATATGCACTTATGCATTTCTTTTGGTGATTGCACTTGCAATGGTAAATTGCTCAGGCAGTGAGAAAAACAAAGATTCCAAACAGGCAGACTCAAAACTGCCTGTTTTGGCGCTTATAGACAGCTCCTCATTTGATTTTGGTACCATTCAGGAAGGTGAGGTTGTGGAGCATACTTTCAATTTCAGAAATGATGGTGAGTATCCGCTCATACTGAGTAATATTACCTCTTCATGCGGATGCACAACGCCCGAATGGCCGAAAGAACCGATTAATTCGGGAGCAACTTCCAACGTCAAAGTACGATTTGATAGCAGAAATAAAGTGGGGCCGCAGGTAAAAACCATTACGGTTTATGCCAATACAGAACCTGCTTACACAGAGCTGAGATTGAGGGGCATCGTGAAAGCGGCACCCAAAGCAGCTACTGAATAACAGACTTAGTAATACAATTAATTAGTTAAAATCCGATCTCTTCTTTTATAATGAAATTATCTCTTTTAGCACAAGCTGCAGCAGGCGGCGATCAGGCCATGATTTACCAGGTAGTAATGTGGGTGGGTATCATTGGTGTATTTTATTTCTTTATGATCCGTCCGCAGCAAAAGAAGGCCAAAGAACAAAAAACATTGTTGGGCAATCTGAAAAAAGGCGATTCAGTCGTTACTATTGGTGGGATACATGCAAAAGTTTATGCAGTTGAAGAAACAATAGTGATACTTGAACTGGATAAGGGTGTAAAATTAACCGTCGAAAAGTCGGCGATTTCCCGTACAGTAGCGGAATAGGAAAGCAGAAAAGTGATAGTTGTTTGTTGAAAAACAATTCCGCATCTTGCTTTTCAATGATTAAACTAACCTGTGATTTACTGTGAGTGAAGTTCCTTCAGGAAAGAATAAAATAAAGACATTTATTGGCTGCGTACTGGCAGCCACATTTTTTTGGTTAATGAATGTGCTCAACAAGGATAACTATTCTATCAAGCTTAGTTATCCTCTTTCTGTTGAGTATGACAATTCCGCCTATGTGCCGTTGGAGCCGCTGCCAAAGCGCGTTTCGGTAAATGTTTCGGGCAATGGCTGGAATCTGCTCAGAAAATCCTGGCTTAACTTCAATGCGGCGCCTGTTGTATACAAAGTGAATAATCCTAATATGTCGAGTTATATCAATTCGACTGCACTTACGGATCAGATCACAGAATTGTTTCCCGATTTACATGTCAATTATGTCGTTTCCGACACGTTTGAACTTAGTTTTGAACGTAAGATCAGGCGCATCATTCCGATACGCGTCGACAGCGCAGGAATTGACATTCCTGAAGGATATGCAATTTCCAGCATCATTAATGTTTCTCCGTCATTGATTTCAGTAGATGGTCCGGTATCATTGATCAGAACTTATCCTGATACCATCAGAATTCGTATCCCCGTTCCAAAAATTCAGAGCCATTTTGACGAAAGCCTGCCTATACCTTTGCCGGTATCTCCATTGGTGGAAGTGAGCCACAGATCAGTATATGTCAGCTTCGAAGTAGCGCAATTCCTGAATCAGCCTAATCAATAAATTTCTCCCTGGATATGGCCACAGCACAAAGCTTGCCTCTGCAAATCGGAATTACAGGAGGAATAGGGTCGGGAAAAAGTATTGTGTGTAAGGTATTTGCTTGTTTGGGTATATCCATTTATGATGCCGATACAAGAGCAAAGTGGCTTACAAATCATCATCCTGAAATAAAAAGCAAAGTGATAGGGTTGCTTGGTGACGAAGCTTATAACATACATGGTCAATATAACAGACCTTATGTTGCTTCCAGGGTGTTTGATAACGAGCCGTTGTTGAAAGAACTGAATAAAATTATCCATCCTGTTGTGTTTCAGGATACCGAGGAATGGATAGCCGGGAAAGC
Source organism: Dyadobacter luteus (assembly GCF_003383615.1). Taxonomy (GTDB): domain Bacteria; phylum Bacteroidota; class Bacteroidia; order Cytophagales; family Spirosomataceae; genus Dyadobacter; species Dyadobacter luteus. The sequence continues at coordinate 39,680 of NZ_QNUL01000035.1, read as the reverse complement.
TGGTGAGCCTTATGTAATTAAGGAAGCTGCATTGATGAAAGCTGCAGGAGACGGCAATACACTTGATTACGTAGTAGTTGTTCAGGCTCCTGAGGCGATCAGGATTCAGAGAATTTTACATCGCGACAACAGGAGTGAGCCGGAAATCAGAGCGATTATTGCACGACAGGTTTCGGATGAAACACGTGCTGCTATTGCGGATTTTACAATTCTGAATGATGGTGATACAGCCCTGATCCCGCAGGTACTCGATTTGCACAAGCAGTTTATGGCTCTTGCGAGGGCTTCGACAGGCTGGGACTGACAGTAGCTTGAACAAGCTCTAACACAAAAGTCTTCGCGTCCTTTGCGCATTTACTTCGTGCCTTTGCGTTTAAATATTTTTGTAGGCGAATTTCTATTTGGAATGAGAGTTGAGGGCTTCGACAGGCCTGACAAAGTGCTTGTGTATCTATTGTGTTATCACTTTGAGCTTAAGTGTTTATGATCTTAGAAATCCACATCCAACCCCAGTGCCTGTCTCAATTCCAATAAGTGCGGGTTTTTTTCTGCAAGGAAACTGAATTTTTCGGCTGGGGTATAGGGCAGGCGATTTACTTCCTGTGGTGCAACACGCGGGTTAATATCCAGTCGGGACTCATTAAAACGGCTTTTCAGGAATCCGAGCAGGTCATAACGCATGCCCTGAATTGCTTCCAACTGGTGGTCATTATCCAGAATGACTTCTATAATAAAGCCGTGGAGGCGAAATTCTTTCCTGAGCGCAATTTCTTCTGTAGTTGAGTTTTTTGACTGTCTTCTCTTTTCGGCAAATTCGTACCAGGCACTTTGAAGTGTTTCAAAAGACAATTCTTCTGTTCTGCCTGCGGGAGTGGTAGTCCGTAGATTTTCTGCTTCGGTACTGCTCTTTTGTTCAGGAGCAGCAACAGTCGCCGGCATCTGGGGCGTAAGCTGGGCTGTACTTTTTAGCTTAGATGGTTTGGCAGGTTGGGTAACCGGTATGGCACCATTTTGGGATGGTGCATTTGGAGGAGATGATGTAACAGCTGCCCTTTCAGAAGTAACGGCAGTTTGCAGATTGTTTACTGGCTGAGATTGTTCTGGCTCAACTTTTTTTTTTGCCGTTTCATCAACGGCTGTAAGAGAATTAAGTTGAAGAACGTGTGTCAGGTTGGCCAGTTTCATCAGGCAAAGCTCTACATGCAACCGCTGATTCTTCGCTGATTTGTAATTGATATCACATTGGCTGGCTACACTAAGTGCTGACAACAGGAAACTCATATCAGCAGACACAGCCTGTTCGAGATACTTTCTTTCAGCTGCTTCTGATACCTGCAAAAGCGTAACAGTCGCAGGATCTTTACATACAAGCAGGTTTCGGAAATGCTCCAGTAAGCCCACGACAAACAAATGACCGTCGAAACCCTTTCTCAGAATTTCGTCAAAAAGAACCAGTGATCTCGCTACACTACCGGCAGTTAGGGCGTCTGTAATTTTGAAATAATAATCATAATCAAGAATGTGCAGGTTCTCCAGCACCGCCGCGTAAGTCAGGTGGTTGTCTGTTGAGAATGTTACATTCAGGTCGAACATCGAAAGCGCATCGCGAAGCCCGCCGTCTGCCTTCTGTCCGATCAGTTCCAATGCTTCCTGCTCCGTTTGTATGCCTTCCTTTTTTGCTATATCAGCAAGGTGGTAGGCTATATCTTTAGGCTGAATTCTATTGAAATCGAAGATTTGGCAACGGGATAAGATCGTTGGCAATATCTTATGCTTTTCCGTCGTAGCCAGGATAAAAATGGCGTAGCCCGGTGGCTCTTCCAACGTCTTCAGGAAAGCATTAAAAGCCGCCTGAGAAAGCATGTGAACCTCATCAATAATATAAATTTTATACTTTCCGGTCTGAGGCGGATAACGTACCTGGTCAATCAGGTTTCGTATGTCTTCCACAGAGTTGTTAGAGGCAGCATCCAGCTCATGGACATTGAATGATGCATTATTCTGGAAGCTGACACAGGATTCACATTGTCCGCACGCTTCTACTTCCTCACTCAGATTCTGGCAATTGATTGTCTTTGCCAAAATACGTGCACACGTGGTTTTTCCAACCCCCCTCGGACCGCAAAACAGGAAAGCCTGCGCCAGGTGATTGGTACGTATTGCATTTTTAAGTGTAGTAGTAATGTGTGACTGGCCAACAACCGAGTCAAAGGTGACAGGGCGGTACTTTCTGGCCGAAACAACGAAATGATCCATGGTGCAAGTTACTTCCCTTGTCTGGGATTTCAAAGCTACTTTTTTTCAAGCAGAGGGTAAACACGCACGTAATCGATCTCTAGTTTTTGCGGGAAAATGCTGTCATCCACGCCTTTCTGTCCTCCCCAGTCACCGCCAACAGCGATGTTCAATAAAAGATGAAAAGGTTTATCAAATGGCCATTCTTCCCAGCCGTAGTTGATATTCTTTCTGAATTTGAAATATTGGACACCATCAATTGAAATCGTGATTTCTTCGGGAGTCCACTGGCAGCCGTATACATGATATCCGGTAGAAACATTGGTTGTCATGATCTTACCACCTTTGTTTGTTTTGATGCTATGGTTGAAAGCTTTGGTGTGGATATTTCCGTGAATTCTGTTGGGATCAAATCCTACATGTTCCATAATATCGATCTCACCGTTGTCGGGCCAGCCGTTATTCCCATATGTGCCATCACTTGGCAGCATCCATATAGCAGGCCAGGTTCCTGTGCCGGCTGGCAATTTGGCTTTGATCTCAAATTTCCCATATAAAAAATCTCCTTTTCCTTTTGAAATGAGACGTGCTGAGCTGTAATTCAATTTTCCTGAAGATTCCTTTTTTGCTTCAATGATCAGTCTGCCATCTTCGACCCGCGCATTTTCGATCCGATCCGTATAGTTTTGTAATTCATGATTTCCCCATCCATGATCGCCAAGATCGTACCCCCATTTTGTAGTATCGGGTTTGCCGGTATAATCGAATTCATCTTTCCAGACAGGAATTTTACTGAATTCATATTTCTTCGGAACAGGGTTCTTTGGGATCACAAGTTGCGCATGAGCTTTCAGTATAGGCAAAGAAAATGTCAGAAACAGCAGGCTTTTTATAAGTATTTTCGGGGTCATTGTAAATCAGGTTAATAGTTTTCGGGAAGCGGCAAGTCACCATGACATGTGAGTTTCCTTTCATTCTTAAACGAAATGAGGCATCAAAACTGCTCCTTTAAATGCAAATAAACAAACGGAAGTCTTCTCTTGATAATACCTTGGGATTTCGTATTAATTTTGCAGCCTACTCGATTTTTTTAACATGAAGCCTTTTAAATTGAATACACAGGTGGCAGTTCCTGCCTCTGAATGGAAAATTAACCTCGATTCCAAAATAGTAACAATAGGCTCTTGTTTTGCGGAAGTAATGGGGCAGCAGTTGGGAAGTTATAAATTTCCGGTTCTTAATAACCCCTTCGGTACTGTATTTAATCCACTTACCATTTGCAAACTGTTAGATAGTGCATTGAGTGAAAGACTTCCATCGCCGGCATTATATACTGAAAATGCAGATAAAATATGCTTTCATCATGATTTTCATTCGTCATTGTGGGCTCCTGACAAAGCTCAGCTTGAACAGAAACTGACAAGAATACTTTCTGAGGTAAAATCTTTTCTGAATATTGCTGATGTGCTTGTTATCACATTCGGGACTGCTTATGCGTACAGGCATAAGCTGGCGAATACCCTGATCGGTAATTGTCATAAAGTGCCGGCAGATCGATTTGTGAAGGAGCTCTTACATCCCGATCAGATCAACATTCCTTTAGAGCAACTGATATTGAAATTGCGTTCTTTTCGTCGTGATCTGCGCGTCATACTCACGGTAAGTCCGGTAAGGCATACCAAGGATACACTGCCATTGAATCAGGTGAGTAAATCTACGTTGCGTTTGCTATGTCACCGTCTGTCCGAGCGCTTTCCGAATGTTGATTACTTCCCTTCCTACGAAATTATGATTGATGAGCTGCGGGATTATCGTTTCTATGAACAAGATCTTATTCATCCGAATAGCATGGCAGAGGAGTATATCTTTCGTACTTTTGCGGACGCATTCATTGATCCGTCTCTGACAGATTTCATGAAGGAATGGGAGAGTGTCAGGCAGTTAATGCAGCATCGCCCGCTTTATGGTCATACAGAAAGTCAGTATAAAATGCTTCAGAATGTGCAGGCGCGGTTGACCCGCGTTGCGGATGTAACGGATGTTTCTGCAGAGTTGGCAGAAGTGGCGAGAAGAATTAGAGAATTTCCCGGAAATTATTAAACTCATTAGGGCATATTGGTGTTGCATAATATTGAGATACAAATAAGAATTGGCGAAATAAAATTTAACAATACCGGGATTTTAACATTTACAGCGAAAATCCTCAATCAGTATAATGGGAGAGTTTACAATTAATAAGGAAAAGGTTTTACAGGCGCTGAGTACTGTGGAAGAGCCGGACTTGAAGAAAGATCTGGTGACACTTGGAATGGTTCGTGATATTGAGGTAGGGGTAAACCAGGTGAAATTTACGGTAGTTCTTACAACGCCTGCCTGTCCTTTAAAGGAATTGATCAGGAGAAGTTGCGTGGAAGCAATTCATACGCATTTGAGCCCTGATGTAGAGGTAACGGTAAATCTGACAGCCAATGTAACTTCTGCCAGAGATGCAGGTCCGATGATTCCGGGCGTGAAAAATGTGATTGCAGTGTCGTCTGGTAAAGGTGGAGTGGGGAAATCTACAGTAACTGCCAATTTAGCAATGGCATTACACCGTTCAGGAGCGCGTGTTGGAATTATAGATGCTGATATTTCGGGGCCATCAATGCCTTTGATGTTCGGAGCAGAAAATATGCAACCAACCATCACACCGAAAAATGGTAAGAATTATATCAACCCGATACGTCAGTACGGAATCAAGATTATCTCTATCGGATTTTTGACTCCTCCTGATAGTGCAGTGGTATGGAGAGGACCCATGGCGAGCCAGGCTCTGAAACAGTTCTTCGGAGATACGGATTGGGGCGAGTTGGATTACCTGCTCATAGATCTTCCTCCGGGAACAAGTGATATACACCTGACTTTGGTACAAACGGTTCCGGTAACAGGAGCTGTAATTGTTACAACACCTCAGAAAGTGGCAGTAGCCGATGCTATCAAAGGATTGTCGATGTTCCGTCAGCCACAGATCAATGTCCCTATTCTGGGTGTGATTGAGAACATGGCGTGGTTTACACCAGAAGAATTACCCGACCATAAATATCATATTTTCGGTCAGGGTGGCGGACAATTACTTGCTGATAAGTTTGAGGTGCCGGTTTTAGGTCAGATTCCTTTGGTACAGAGTATCAGAGAAGCTGGTGATGACGGCAAGCCGGCCATTATGAATAATAATGAGGTTGTAAACGAAGCCTTCAATAATGCCGCCGAGGCACTTGCACGCCAGGTAGCAATCAGAAATGCTTCGATGGAAAAAACGAAGCCGGTCGAGCTACAGGTTTAGCAGAAGCCGGGAAAAGGTGACAATGATAGAGGTTTGGTTACATAACTCCATTATTTGGTTACATTTTTTGACTTTAGTGATAAGTTTTTGGATATTAGCGAATAGATTTTTTTACAATGGATTCAAAAGAAAAAACAATAGAGCTTATAGAGCAGGCGCTCGAATCAGTACGCCCTTATCTGCTTGCTGACGGTGGAGACGTTAAGTTTGTAGAGTTGACAGACGAAATGAATGTTGTACTTGAACTTCAGGGATCATGCCAAAGCTGCCCGATGAGTGCAATGACATTTAAGGCTGGACTTGAAGAGTCGATCAGGAAAGCTGTTCCTGAGGTCAACAAGGTTGTAGCATCAAACGTAGCCGCTCTGGCCTGATTTCTGAAATCAGACACGGACTCAGGTGAAATATTTCCTGTGTGCAGGTCGTCCGGAATTGATTCATCTCAAATACTGCCTTATATTGCGGCAACTATTTGAATGAAACAATCAGGATAACTTTATGCGCATAGGAGTGTTTTTCGGAGGCCCGTCACGTGAAAGGGAGATTTCTTTCGCCGGTGGTAAAACCGCCTTTGAATATCTGGACAAATCTCTCTTTCAACCTATTCCTGTCTTTGTAGACAGCTTCGGTCGCTTTATTAAGCTGGAACATAGTTTTATGTATTCCGGCCAGATCCGCGACTTTTATCCTGCCCCTGAACTACAAACAGACGGCTTCAAAACCTATATAGATTCCTATCCGGAATTGGCCAATAAGCCTGTGCCAGCTGCCATTGGCAGTGAAATAGCTCCGGCCCAATTCAAAGAGCACTTCGATTTTGCCTTTCTGGCGATGCATGGTCCTGGTTGTGAAGACGGTGCCATACAAGGCCTGCTTGAATGGTATAACATTCCGTACAGTGGTCCTGGTATGATGGGGTCTGCAGTTGGAATTGATAAAATCCTTCAAAATGAAATGATTGCCCTGGTAAATGGTCAGCAAAAGAAAAGCTGGACGTTACGCTACAGCCAATGGGTTCCTAACGAATATTCAATATTATTTCAGGTTCTGAAAAAACACCTCGGACTTCCGTTAGTGATTAAGGCACCGCATCAGGGCTCTTCCATAGGTGTTGCTATTGTAAAGCAGGACTCCCTTGATGAGTTTGTAGCTGCAGTAAACCAGTGCTTTTTCCAGGTTGAGATCCGGGCTTCGTTCTGGCGTTCGCTGGATGCTGATGCCAAAAAGGTATGGGCGCAAAAAGTAGCTAATCTGGACGAGGGCATAGGTTTTCCTGTAGTAGCTAATGGGAAAAGTATTTATTTGCCTCAACAGCTGATTGAGACAATTGATGCTTACTTTACTCAGCAGGAAGATTCTCTTTTTATCAGCAGCTCTAATGCTGAAGATCAGGTGCTGATTGAAGAATACATTGAAGGGCAGGAATTCTCCTGCGGTTGTATTCAGACTGCTGACGGAAAATCCCTGGCATTACCGCCAAGTGAGGTTCTCAAATTGGTCGATGTCTTCGATTTTAATGCAAAATATAAGGCCGGAGCCAGCCGTAAGAGAATACCTGTTGATACCTCACTGGAAAAAAATCAGGAGATACAGTATGTTATAGCCCAAGTTTTTGAGCAACTCGGAATCAATGTTTGTGTGCGGATTGATGGCTTCCTGACACCCGATGGCACTATTTTATTACATGATCCGAATACGATTCCAGGGATGTCGCCGACTTCTTTCATTTTTAAACAAATGGCGGAAATTGGGCTGAATGTAACACAGGCTTTGACTTATTTGATCAGACAGTCGATAAGAGAAAGGATTAGAAGCGGGAAAAATACCTGGCAGCTTCGTGAACAGCTCGATCATCTGGACAACAGAATTCAGGTTGAAACAAGTAAGCAAAAACCTTTCAAAGGTATTTTGTTTGGACAATCTGATGAGCAATATGTTGCGGCAAGGCTTATGTATGGGCAGATTAATGCTGCCGGAGAATACAAAGCTGTACCGGTATTGCATGGAGCGGACGGCAGATATTACAAATTGCCAAATCCTTTTATGTTCAAAGAATATATAGAGGATGTGCTTGCGCTGTTGTCGGAGGACAGGCATCCGTTACTGGTCGAAACTTCTGGAAAGGCAGCAGATACAACTGCTTTTTATGCCGGAGATGTAGATTATTCGGTTCAGGTAACCAGCAATATTGCTGATTTCAGCAGTATTGCAGAATGGAATAAAATCTGAGATTTAGGATAGTGAATTAGCTGTGTTCTGGCGGTTACTAGTTGCCCGACCTATAATTTAATATAGAGACTAATGGCTATTTTACCACTGATCTCTATATATTGTACTCGTTTACAGGGAAATCGATTCATCAAGAAAATAGACTACATTAATGGCACTAGGCGCTGAAAAAGTAAGGTTAAGCCTTCAAAAGGAAAATAAGGGATGGAAGAAGTGGGGGCCCTATTTATCAGAACGTCAGTGGGGAACGGTGAGGGAAGACTACAGCGGGAATGGTGATGCGTGGAATTATATTACCCACGAAATGGCCTATTCAAAAGCATATCGCTGGGGTGAGGATGGTATTGGAGGATTCTCGGACAATAAGCAGCATATCTGTCTGTCATTTGCGTTTTGGAACCACCAGGACAAACTGATAAAAGAAAGAATTTTTGGTCTTACCAACCGTGAGTCCAATCATGGTGAGGATGTGAAAGAGATGTACTATTACCTTGATAGTTCACCTACGCATTCGTATACAAAAATGCTCTATAAATATCCTCAGCAGGCTTTTCCTTATGATAATCTGCGTCAGGAAAATGGAAGGAGAGGAAAGCAGGATCCTGAATATGAGATCATGGATACCGGCATTTTCGACAACAATGAGTACTTTGATATTTTCATCGAGCATGCCAAGGCTGATGAAGAGGATATATTAATGAAGGTTACGGTATTCAACAGAGGTCCGAAAGACGCGCCAATTACCGTATTGCCAACAATTATGTTCAGAAATACCTGGTCATGGGGATATGAGGCTTTCAACTATAAGCCCATGATGAATGGTATTTCACACAGACTTATAGAAGTTACGCACCGGAAGCACGGTAAGTATAACCTTTATCTGGATGGTGCTGATGAATTGCTGTTCTGTGAGAATGAAACCAATTTCAGAAAACTATATAATACTGCCAATACGACTGCTTATCCGAAAGACGGCATTAACGATTATATCGTAAGTGGTGGAAAAAGCAATACCGTAAATCCGAACAGTATAGGTACCAAAGCATCTGCTCGTTTTACAAGAACGATTAAGGCCGGAGAAAGTACTACCTTCCGTATGCGCTTTGTTAACCATACTATTTCTGAGCCTTTTGGTGGATTTGAGGATCTTATTGTGAAGCGCATCCGGGAAACGGATGAGTTTTACGACGATTTGCACAAGGATGTTACAGATCCTGAATTGAAATCAATTCAGAGACAGTCTTACGCAGGTATGCTTTGGAGTAAGCAGTTTTACTACTACAATGTATATGAATGGCTGAAAGGCGATCCTGCACAACCTGGTCCTAATCAGGGGCGAAAATGGGGGCGAAATTCAGGATGGAAACACCTATATGCAGCCAATATTATTTCGATGCCTGATAAATGGGAATATCCATGGTTTGCTGCCTGGGATCTCGCTTTCCATTGTGTTCCTTTGGCACGTGTGGATGCTGATTTTGCGAAACGCCAGCTGGAAATACTGCTTCGAGAGTACTACATGCATCCTAATGGCCAGATTCCGGCTTACGAATGGAATTTTTCGGATGTAAACCCGCCGGTTCACGGTTGGGCAACATGGAAGGTGTATGAGATAGACCGTGAGCAGAATAATGGCGTCGGTGATATAGAGTTTCTGGAAAAGATTTTTCACAAACTTCTCTTGAATTTTACGTGGTGGGTAAACCAGAAGGATGATACGGGAAATAATATTTTCAGCGGTGGATTCCTTGGTTTAGATAACATCGGCGTATTCGACAGGTCAACTCCGATGCCGTTTGGAGGAAAACTACAGCAGGCAGATGCAACAGGCTGGATGGCGATGTATACGCTTAACATGCTCCGGATTTCGGTAGAGATTGCTCTGGCGCATCCCGTGTATCAGGATATGGCTTCCAAGTTTTTTGAGCACTTCCTGCACATTGCCGGTGCAATGGAATCTATCGGAGGTAAAAATTCATCAATCAGTCTTTGGGATGAGGAAGATCAGTTCTATTATGATGTGATTCATATTCCTAACGGACAAAGTATTCTTTTGAAGGTGCGTTCGATAGTTGGATTGATTCCTCTTTTTGCAGTTGAAATTCTTGATCCGCAGAATTTGGATAAAATGCCGGTGTTCAAGCGTAGGGTAGAATGGGTGCTTGCAAACCGTCCGGATCTAGCCCGGTTGATCTCGCGTTGGTTTGAATCAGGAAAGGGTGAAAACCGACTGTTGTCAATTCTGCGTGGTCACCGGATGAAAATGATTATGAAGCGGATGTTGGATGAAAACGAGTTCCTGTCTGACTATGGAGTGCGCGCACTTTCAAAATACCACGAGGAGAATCCTTACAAATTCTATATCAACGGAGAGGTTTTGCAGGTTGATTATACACCGGGCGAGGCACTTACAGATATTATGGGTGGAAATTCAAACTGGAGAGGTCCTATATGGTTCCCGTTGAATTACCTCATTTTTGACTCCCTCATGAAGTTTCACGCCTATTATGGTGAAGATTTTATGGTGGAATATCCGACGGGTTCCGGTAATCTTGTCACGATTAAAGACGCTGCTGTAGGTATTGCCAACCGTCTTATTAATATTTTCAGAAAGGACGAAGATGGAAAACGGGCAGTATATGGAACAGATAAGAGACTTCAGGAAGATCCGAACTTCAATGAGCATATTCTGTTTTATGAATATTTCCATGGAGACGATGGCCGTGGATGCGGTGCCAGTCACCAAACAGGTTGGACAGGGCTGATTTCTGAATTGATTCATAAGACTTCGAAAGAAACAGTCAAAGAATTGACCAGTGCAGAATTTGAACAAAGCAAATAAATATTTAAAAGAATAAATTACTCAACATAAACCAGGCTGCTTTTAGTCTGTTTAATATCAAACAGATTACGGGTAACCTCCACATTAATAAATTACCTTAAATCTTTCTACTAAAATTAATTATGACCGCAAAACTGGAACCGGGTGTAATGGCCAAAGTCAATAGCTGGCTTAACGGCGATTATGATATCGACACCAAACAGGCAATTCAGCAACTGATTGATCAGGCAAATGATACGGAATTAACAGACGCTTTTTATAAAGATCTTGAATTCGGAACGGGCGGACTGAGAGGATTGATAGGAATTGGTTCAAACAGAATGAACCGTTATACCGTAGGTGCTGCGACGCAGGGATTGGCTAATTACATTAATAAAGCGTTTCCTTCCGGAGCAAAAAGTGTAGCTGTGGCTTATGACAGTCGCATTAAATCGGATGAATTTGCAAAAATCATTGCAGACATTTTTTCAGCCAATGGAATAGACGTTTACCTTTTTGAGGCACTTCGTCCTACGCCGGAACTTTCATTTGCGATTCGTGAATTGGGATGTAAAAGCGGTGTGGTAGTAACTGCATCTCACAATCCGAAGGAATATAACGGATACAAGGCATACTGGGACGATGGTTCTCAGGTGGTTGCTCCACACGATGCGAATATCATTGATGAAGTGAATGCAATTCAGACAATCGATGAAGTGAAGTTTGATGGTAACCCTGCAAGAATCACGAAAATTGGTGCTGATATTGACGAAAAATATTTGAATCACATCTTATCGCTTTCAATTTCAAAAGATGCTATTGCGCGTCAGAAGGATTTGAAAATTGTCTATACTCCATTGCACGGGACAGGTGTGACGTTGGTTCCTTCCTTGCTTGCGAAAATGGGCTTTGAGGCAGTCACTGTCATCGAAGAACAGGCTGAGGCAAGTGGTAACGGACAGTTTCCTACTGTGGTTTATCCTAACCCTGAGGAAACAGAAGCGATGTCCAAAGCTGTTGAAAAAGCGAAGGAAATTGATGCAGACCTTGTAATGGGTACTGATCCTGATGCAGATAGAGTAGGGGTGGCAGTGAAAAACCATCATGGTGAAATTCAGTTGCTGAATGGCAACCAGACCGCCAGCGTATTGATCTACTATCTTCTGAATGCATGGAAAGATGCAGGTAAACTTACCGGAACGCAGTTTGTATGTAAAACCATCGTAACTACTGACCTGATCGACAAGATGGCAGCTGCTTATGATGTGAAGTGCTATAATACGCTGACAGGTTTCAAATATATCGCGCAGGTAATTCGTGAGAAAGAAGGCGTTGAACAGTTTATCGGTGGTGGTGAGGAAAGCTACGGTTATCTGATCGGAGATGCTGTTCGTGATAAGGATGCAATCGCTTCCTGCGCTATGGTCGCTGAGCTTACTGCCTATGCGAAGGACAAAGGCCTGAGCCTTTTCGATATGCTGATGGAGATCTACAAGCAGTTCGGATTCTATTACGAAGGACTGATTTCTCTTACCAAAAAAGGCAAAGCTGGTGCAGATGAGATTCAGCAAATGATGGCTGATTTCAGAGCGAATCCTCCTAAAACGATTGCAGGCTCACCTGTTGTTAGAATGGACGATTACAAAGCTTTAACCAGTACAGACTTCAATACAAATGCTACAGTTTCTATTCCGTCAGGAGAGATGGGAATTGAGCCTTCGAATGTACTGCAGTTCTTTACAGAAGATGGTACCAAGTTCACTTGTCGTCCATCCGGAACTGAGCCAAAGATTAAATTCTATATCGGAGTAACAGCTGCTTTGGAAAAAAATGAAGATTTTGACCAGGTGTACGCTGATCTGAAAGAGAAGGTAAAGGCAATCGGTGAAGAACTGGGATTGAAATAAATTCGAGAAGAGAGAAATGAGGCAGGCTGTCAGAATTACCGACAGCCTGCCTTTATTTATTTTCTACGGATGGAAACGTATTTCTTATCTTCTCCCTGAATGATTTTGATTGAAATGATCTGATCCAGAGATAATGCACTCAGTTCTTCACGGTTGGCTGGTTTGGTATTAATATATAATTTGCTGGTATTGAGCGCGTCAGTGATCAGTAGCTTTTTATCAGCTGTAGCGCCGAGTCCGTCCTTGGCAAGTATCGACGTAGCTCGTTTATCAAGAAACGCTGCTTTATCCAGTGAATATTCTGAATGATACGGGAATTGACCTGCAAGCTGTTTTTCAAAATACGGCACTTCATTTTCTTTGTATATAGAGAGCGCATTTTCGTAATCGTTTTCAACTGCTCTGGAAAGTGATGGAGGTAGTTCATTACCTATACCGAACTCTCCGTTTCTGACAATGAATCCGGAAAATGCACGGGCTGGTTTATATTTTTCGGTAGAAGAATGACTGCTGTTAGCGGAACCGTTTCGGGACTCAACCTGAACAGCAAGTGAGGTTATGTATTTTTGAAACGGATCATATTCAATCCGGTTGATGTTTAATGTACTTCCAAAGTCCTTAACATCTTGTTTCATCAAATTGATATCTTCCCAGGTATGCAGCGGCGATATTGTCCAGAACAACGTATCACCGGTAATGACGACCCATTTACTTTTTGTCTTCACAAACTCCTCAACGGAAGCACCGGAAGCTATCACCTTCGGTTCGACGATCGCTGAACTTGTCTCGTGAATTTTCGTGTTTCCAGAATTTGAATAGTTCTCATCATCTGAAAAAATGCTATTAATAGAAGAGGTAGCTTCTGGTAGCAGCGCCGCAATATTCCGCTCGTAAGGAGCAACAAAAGCTGAAGAAATATAGAGCGTGCCAATGAGCAAGGCATATTTTCCGGATACGCTTGCACCTGAGGGTTTTCTGTTCATCATTTTGATCCGTTTTTTTAGTAGAGATTGTGTAAATGAGTTAGTAAGAGGCACATTTTTGGTTCCGATAGCAACTCTCAGCAGGTTGAATTGGTATTCTTTCTTTTCAAAACTACCTTCCAGCACCGCTTTGTCGGCAAGGTATTCCAGATTCTCCTGTACGCACTGCTGATGGATCCTGGCAAATGGGTTGAACCAAAGAAAAATTCGTTGTATTTCAGAGAGCAACAGGTCCAGGCTGTGTAGTTGGCGTGCATGGGTAATCTCATGTGCAAGTATAACCTGCAACTCCTGCTCTGAGTGCTTATCCGGGCTATAAACAATCCATCTGAAAAATGAGTAAGGTGACGTTGCAGCAGGACTTGATATCAGCGATATTCCTTTTTCTGTCTTAAAAACAGGCTGTTTCCGGAGAGTCAGAAAAAGTTTTCCAGCCTGGTAAGTGAACGTGAACAACATATAGATCACTCCGCATAAATAAATCAGCAGAAAAATACCCGCCAGGTATAGCTGAGGTGTTGCTTCAACGGCTTCGTAAGAACCATTGCTGACAATTTCTGCTACTTTAGGTGTAATGGAAGGAGCAAGATTTACGATATCCGGAATAGTTTTATGAAATTCCTGCTGTATCTGCACGGCTCCCCAGTCCGGTAGTGGAAGTATCGGAATGACCCATGCTGCCACAACATTCAATATCAGCAATACTCTGTTGAGTCTGGGAAAGGTCTCGAACTGAACAAGCCAGCGATAACCGAGCGTAAGTATTGCCAGCAGGAAACTGACTTTGATAAGATAGACAAACAGCATATTCCAATAGTTAAATGTGAGATTACTCTCCTTTTTCTATCATTGTAATAATCTCCCGAAGCTCATCAGGACTTATCTTTTCTTCTTTGGCAAAATAGGCCACCAGATCCCGGTACGAATTGTTAAAGTACCCGCCAACGACTTTGTTAAGCACAAAATTATTTTGATAATCCTGTTTACTGACAACAGGAAAATACTGGTAGGTGTTGCCAAACTGCCTGTGTGCCACATATCCCTTTTCTTCAAGATTCCTGATAATAGTAGACAGCGTGTTATAGTGTAATTTGGGCTCGGTAAATAATGGCAACATGTCTTTAATAAATGCTGCTTCCATATTCCACAGAACCTGCATTACTTCTTCTTCTTTGTTCGTTAGCTTTTCTGATTCCATGTCTCAAATATGTAAACTATTTTTATAGTTAACAAACTATTTTTATAGTAGTTTATTTTTATTTTATCTTCGGGTCAAATATCCGGCCTCGTCTACTTGTCTTATCATGTTTTTTTACAGAACTATTTTTGTTCAATTCTTTTTAACTGTGTTTTTGGTGGGTGCTTTTTTCAGGGCCCAGGCACAGCAAACAAACATGGTGACCCTGACGGGCACGGTAACTGATGAAAAAACAGGCAAGCCCCTTCCTTTTGCAAATGTCTTTATCAACAACTCTACCATTGGTACGAATGCGGATGGAGACGGGAATTACAGACTGCCCAACCTGCCAATCGGTAATCTTGAAATAGGAGTATCCTTCCTGGGATATGAAACGCTCCGGCAAACACTGCGTTTTGAGCAGCAGGGTAGTAAGAAAGTTATGTTCAAGATGAAAGAGGGGATGGAACTTCAGGGCGTGACTGTGTATGCAAAAAAGAATAAAAGGCGTGAAAGAAATCTGAAGATTGTTACCAGAGAGTTATTGGGTACCAATTCGTTTGCCAAATACTGCCGGATCATAAATCCTGAGGTGCTCAGGATTTATGATGAGGATAACGGGCACCTGGGAGCCCAGAGTACTAAGCCGATTATTATAGAAAATAATGCACTTGGTTACAGGATTATTCAGGATCTGGATGACTTTGATTTTTATCAGGGGAAGGTGTATTATGGTGGAAGTACCCGTTTTGAATTATTGAAACCTAAGGATGAGGCGGAAAGGAAG
Source organism: Dyadobacter luteus (assembly GCF_003383615.1). Taxonomy (GTDB): domain Bacteria; phylum Bacteroidota; class Bacteroidia; order Cytophagales; family Spirosomataceae; genus Dyadobacter; species Dyadobacter luteus. The sequence continues at coordinate 24,219 of NZ_QNUL01000035.1, read as the reverse complement.
CGATGGAGGTCCAATCAGGAAACGGCGTATGCGGGTTCTATGAAGCATCTCCTTGCCAGTATGGTTTCGGATAGTCTGATAGAAGAAGGGTTTAAGGTGTATCAGGTAATACCTGACTCACTCCGGATTTTCAATACCGTACGATCAGTGAATGGTCAGAATTTGTTATCCAATCACTTACATAATCGCATTGAAGCCATTCGTGGTATGCGGCTGATCCGTCCTGGAGAGCTGGAAACGGAGCGTCTGCTGGTTTCGGGAACTGCATTGGAAATTTTTTATATGAAGAAACGGGAAAGGTCACCTTATTCCGATATGCCACACCCGTTTACGCAGATATCATTGCCTAATGGTTACGCGGTGATCACGCCACAAGGATGGGTTGTGATGCCAATGGGAATAGAGATAGCGGGCGATCTGGGTAAAGATCGTTTTTCATCATTGTTACCGGCCGACTGGAAACGTAAGGAATAGCAGCTTTATCTGGTTTTGTTTTTTAGAAGGATGAACGGGGTACTGATGTTCCAGTCAGGTGTGAAATTTCTCTCATTCAGAAAGCCTTTGGAATAGTTTCCTAATATCACATCCGGATCCCCGTCTCCGTCCGCATCTTTCACATCCATTGTAATCCATCGCCCTTCTCTATTGACAGGAATGGCATGAGGCGTAAAGTTGAAATTGTTTCGATCTGCCGGATTCTGGTTTTCAAAATACATGACTCCTTCCTGCGGGTTATTTTTCAGATCGGCAAAAAATGCGATGGATATTAAATCGGTATCTCCATCCAGATCAAAATCCGAAGCTACCACCTTTGTGGCACCATTTATGGGGTAAAAATACCGTTGTTTGAAATTCAGCTCACCTTCATTGGTGAAAATATACAGACCATGGTAAGGCTTCAATATTCTTGAATAATCGCTGTTGTCACCCGAAGTGTAGATAATGTCAAGCTTACCGTCTTTATTGATATCAGTGAGTTGAAAACTGCTTGATCCGTATACAGGAGGGAAACGCAACAGGTTTTTTGTTTCAAACCCGCCTTTTTTATCATTCAGAAAAAGCCAGATTCCTTCATCTCCATGTGCGAATAACGTGACGATATCAGTCCAGCCATCATTATTGAAATCGACTACTATACTTTGTGTTGCACCGGCTACTTCCCGGATCGGAATAGTTTCGAACTGGTTATTACTTTTTTGTCTGGTCAGGTAAAGTCCGCCTTTGTTATGCCCGAAACTGGATGTAACATAATCTGTAAGTCCGTCTTTATCGAAATCTGCCGAGACGGTATGTATAGGCCTGATCAGATTGGTGGCTACAGGCGTTGCGCTATGTATGTCGTTCTTTGCCAGCAGGACAGCTCCGGAGGCAATGTCCATGGCTTTCATTTCTCCGATAGCAGTAATGAGTGCCTGTTTATCGGAACTAAACTCAATGTGAACAGCTGGTGACGGAAGCTGGGATGAACGCGTGAGATTGAGATTTTTATCCCATTGATATAGTTTGCCCGTTTCTGAATCGCTGGTGAAAATGTTGCCCGTGTATTGATTTATTACAGCCAATGTGGTGGTAGCAATGGAAGAGGAAATTTTGGGCTTTTGTAATTGGAATATTGACCAGTCTTTCGCCGGCGCCACTGGCACTTTTGCAGCACTGAGCTGAACCGGAGCCCATGAATCGTAATAGGCCAAAATGCTGTTCCAGTCTTCAATAGAAATCGCAGATTGCGGATTTTGATAATAACCGCTGTTCTGGAATACTTCCAGTCCTAATTGCTTCGCCATAGCAGGTAAAACCCGTTTTTTCCAGGTTTCCTTATCAAGCGTTTCAGGAGAAACAGGCAGGTGGCAAGAGCTGCAGTACTTGTCGGACAGCTGTTTGCCGGCAACTTCTTTTGCATTATCCTGACTTTTTTTGCAGCTAAAACATAAAGTCAGACAAATAAGAAATAATAAAACTCTGGTCAAGACAATGGTGAATAAGGAATGGGAAAGCTTAAATATACAAAAAGAGGCAGTTTGAAAGCTGCCTCTTTTTGTATCGTTGTCAAGTTTATTGGTAACCGGGGTTTTGTTTGAGAGAAGAGACACCATTTTTGGTGCTCAGGTCAATCTGACGTTGCGGAATAGGGAAGTATTCGTTAACACCTTTTACAAATTTGCCACCGCTTACGTCTGGTGTGATTTTGCTTTCAAATGCGATGTAGGCATTCAGAACCTGATCCGCTATACCCCAACGAGATAGATCGAAGAAGCGGTGTCCTTCCATCGCAAGTTCAATTTTCCTTTCGAAGTAGATAGCTTTCAACGCACCATCCTTACCTTTTGCTGTAAACGCACCTGCAGGATAAACTGCAATTTTGTAATTAGCAGCCGGTGTAGTCGTGAAGCCTCCCATAGGTTTGGTATTGTCAGCATAAGTATAAACCATGCTCTCGGGTTTGGCTGCACGGGCGCGTACTCTGTTAACATATTCCTGCGCTTTGTCGAGATTTCCAAGCTGAGCCTCAGTTTCTGCCGCCATCAATAATACATCGGCAAAACGAATGATCTGAACATTGATAGCCGTTCCGGGCGCCCATGAGTGCTGGTCAGAATATTTATCCTGGGTTGCCTGCCAGTACATGTTTTTCTTCGGAGAATATGGACCTGCATAAGTCTGATCACGGATCCATGCTTGTCCCGGGTGGTTGCCCCAATCCAGAAACGGAATACCACGGCGTCCTACTGTCCAGTCGATGCGGGGATCTAGTGGAGTGGTGCCGTCATTGGTATAGGCAGCATCCGATTTGATACCCATGTCGTTCTTCAAAGTTGTTGCTATATAGGTGTCGACCAGAGGCAAACCTGTAGCATCCGTTTTGAAAGAATTGGCAAGATCAAGGCTAGGCTGATAGAAACCGCAGCAACGGAAGGGTGAGTTGTAGGGGAAATTCAGCATACCTCCGGTATTGGCATTATCAATGGTGTTGGTACCATCATTGGCAGCCATCTGAACAGCAAAAACAGACTCTTCCAGATTCTTCTTGGCAGCGTCGAAGTTGTCCTGATATTTCGGCATCAGATTGTATTTCGTACCACTACTGGTTACACCCTGTGCAATTACCTGATCGAAGATGGTTTTCGCCGGTGCATATTTTTTCTGATATAACAACGTTTTTGCCAGATAAGCAGCTGCAGCCCATTTGTTGGCACGGCCCACTTCCCCCTGAGTTGCAGGAAGATTGTCCATTGCAAACTGGAAGTCGGCTTCAATATTAGCCCAGATATCGGCATCATTAGTTACGGCAGCCGGATCCACGGTTGTTTCATCTACCCATGGCACTTTGTTGAACATCTTTTTCAGTTCTGAATAGTAATGTCCTCTCAGGAACCTTGCTTCAGCAGTATAATTTTTCTTTTCTGCATCTGTGATGTTCGAGGTTACCAATGGGATAAATTTGAGGACGGTATTGGCACGGTTGATACCCTCGTAAGCAGCTCTCCACTTGCTGTTGAAGAAGCCATTACTTGGTCCGGCACTATAGATCATGATGGAGTTAATACCGGGCTGATCGGCACCATCACTACCTTTTTTCGCATCGCCACCAGCTATACTTCCATATATCCAGTTGTCTGCAGCAGCATCCCATGCGCTGGCTGCACCTACACCATTTCCATCAAGCGCAGCGTATGCGCCGATCAATAGATTTTGTACACCTGCTTTTGTACTAAGTTGTGCATCACTTAGTGAACCCAACGCCGGTTTTGTCAGGAAATCGTCGTTACATGAATAGGATGCGATACCGAATGCAACGATGAGTGCTATTTTTGAAAAGCTAATTTTTTTCATCTTCATTTCTGTTTTATAATACAGTGAACTAGAATGTCAGATTTAAACCAATCAGGAATTGACGAGTATTTGGGTAAACACCTTCATCCAAACCAAATGCTGTAGAACCTTCAACCTGGCTTTGACCGATCTCAGGATCCGGGCCAGAATACTTGGTGATGGTAAACAGGTTGGCTGTTTGAACATAAATTCTTGCTTTGTCAATTTTGATTTTACTCAACACGCTTTGAGGAAGTGTATATCCGATTTGCGCATTTTTTGCTCTCAGGTAAGAACCTTTTTCTACGTAGTAAGAGTTAGGAACGTTGGTTGTACTGAATGAACCTGTGTTTTCCTGAATAGGAGCAGTTGCGTTATGATTTTCAGGAGTCCATGAATCGTACAGAGCAGTGTTACTTTTCGCCCCCTGGAAGTTGGTGTAGAAGTCATGCCACCATTTCAGGTTGTTCCAGATGTCGTTTCCTTGTACGCCGTAGAAGAAAATACCAAAATCAAAGCTTTTATAAGTTGCTCCAATGTTCAGACCGTAGCTAAATTTCGGACTTGGATTACCCAGAAATACGCGGTCGTCGGCAGTGATAATGCCATCACCATTGGTATCAGCATAACGGAAACGTCCCACTTTAACTTCATTCTGATAAACAGCGGCAGTATTTTCTGTTCTTGTTCTTGCCTGCTCGTTAGCCTGATCAATCTCAGCTTGTGAATTCCAGAAACCGTTGATCTGGTAGCCGTAGAACTGACCAATAGAATGGCCTACTGCATTTCTTACGATTGTACTACCATTGAAACGACGTCCTTCCTGATCGAAATAGGTCACACCATCGGTGATTTTAACGATCTTATTATTGTAAGTTGTTAAAGTAGCTGTGGCATTCAGTTTAAGGTCTTTTGTAACATTCTTTTCAGCATAAACAGAAAGATCTATCCCTTTGTTTTTCATTTTACCAATATTCACGGCAGGCGCAGTGCCTTGGCCTACAGTTCCTGCAAGTTCAGGAGAGAATAAAAGATCTTCGATGTTTTTCTGGTAGTAATCCACTGTCACGTCCACTGCTCCGCCGAATAGTTGCGCATCAATACCAATGTTAGAGTTGATGTTACGTTCCCATCTTGCATTTGGATTCCCTACACGCGTTCTCTGAAAACCAAGCACGGTGCTGTTTCCTGTGCCCTTTATGTCATAGAAGGAATGACTTCTGTTCTGGCCATAAGTTGTAAACGCGTTAGCAGTGGCAATGTTGAACTGATTCCCCATGACGCCATAACCTCCGCGTACTTTTAATTCTGTAAGCCAGGTTAGCCCTTTCATGAAATCTTCCTGCGTTACGCGCCATCCTGCACTTACCGCCGGGAAAACTGCATACTGCGTAAGGAATTTGGAAGATCCATCCCGACGGACGGTTCCGCTCAACAAATAGCGGTCTCTGAAACTATAATCAATACGGCCGATGTAAGAGAAAAGAGATTCTTCCCATCTTGCACTTCTGTTGGTTGGTGTTCCTGAACCTGTAGATAGGTTGGTGAAATCAGGGTCAAAGGAGAAATATCCCTGAGTAGTTCCACCCACTTCGCGGCCCATTGAGTTGTATGCTTCTGTACCCAAAAGTACTTTTACATTGTGTATTTCATTGAAGTTGTGCTCATAGGTAAGTGTATTGGTCCACGTCCAGTTATATCCATTTTGCCAAAGTTCTGTGTAGGAGTTGGTAGTGGTGTTTTCAGCATTCTCCCATTCAGGATAACCAAAGGTGTTGGAAGTAGAAGAGTACATCGTTCCACCAAAAGTAGATCTCACGGTAAAGTCTTTCAGGAAATCGAATTCGGCAAACATGTTTCCGATAAGTGCATTGCCAAGACCTTTGTTATTTCTTGCTCTGTCACGAATCGCAACCGGATTTTTAGCATTACCAAGACCACTACCGAATGAACCTGCAAAGTTGCCCTGTACGTCATAAACAGGAATAATTGGTTGCATTCTGAAAGCCATACCAATACCACCGCCTTCTTCCAGAATACCTGTTCTTGGGTTATCCACAAGTGATAAAGCGATATTTTCACCAATACGGAAATGCTTACCGATATTATACTGGGTGTTAGCACGTATCGTATAGCGTTTCAGATAGGTATTCATTAGGTTTCCCTTCTGATTAAAATGGTTGAAAGAAAACAGATAATTTCCTTGCGGACCGCCACCACTCACAGTCAGGTTATGGCTTTGAAGTGGAGCATTTTTGAATACTTCGTGAAACCAGTCAGTTCCCTGCTTGTTGGCTTTTACGATCCTGTAAAACGAATCCATATCCGATTTTTCAGTGTAATTCGGGTTTACATAGTATTTGGAAAAATCAATGTCAGATTCTTTGGCACCTGTAGGAACGATATAGTCGGGCAATACAGCATTTGGCCCTTTTCCATACTGAGGATCATCAATGGCAGTAGTACCTGAATTGCGTAGCGCCATAAATTTCAGATCGGCCATTCCTTGCGGAGAAAGGATGTCATACACATTTCCTCTCGGCGTAGTTTGCGTTCCAAAGTAGGTGTCGTAGCTGATCTTTACCTTTCCGGATCCACGTTTGGTTGTAATGATTACCACACCATTGGAAGCGCGTGAACCATAAATTGAAGCTGAACCTGCATCTTTCAGAACCTGCATGGTAGCAACATCATTTGGGTTAAGGTTATTGATATCCTGAGTGGGTACACCATCCACTACATAAAGAGGAGCATTATTTCCGAAGGAGTTGATACCGCGGATACGTACCTGAGGAGCTGTTCCAGGCTGTCCGGAACTCAATACTGTAACTCCGGAGGCTCTTCCTTGCAGCTGGTTGGTCAGGTTAGAGTTAGGTTGTTCAGTCAGTTCGCTTACTTTCACTACGGATACCGAACCTGTCAGATCTTTCTTTCTGGCTGTACCATACCCTACAACGATCACTTCGCTCAATTGCTTTTCATCTTGCGAAAGTACTACGTTAGCGGAAGTCTGGCTGCCGGAGATTTCTACGTCCTTTGGCAAAAAACCGACAAAACTGAATGTCAGCGTAGTATTCCCGTCGGGTACTTCAATTTTGTAGTTACCGTCGGCATCTGTGTTGGTTCCGCGTTGTGTGTTTTTCACTACAACAGATACGCCTGGCAAACCCGCGCCGTTGTTGTCGCTCACTACCCCGGTTATACTGCGGTCGAGTGCATTGTTCTCGCGGTAGATGGTAGGAGTCAGATTGCCTGTCTGTCGCTGTATACGTTTCAGGATTATTTGTTTGCCGGAAACTTCAAAACCCAGATTTAGCGGGTTGAGAATTGTTTTGAGAGCAGCTCCAAGTTGCTCCTGGCGAATGTTTACTGTTACTTTTCTTTCCGATTTTACAAGGTTGGAACTGTATAAAAACTTGACATTAACCTGTGATTCAATGCTGGTTAGAACTTTTCGAACATCCTGATTTTGCATATTCAGGGTCACGCGGCTGTTGAGTACTTCCTGAGCCTCACTGATTTTCGCAAAAGCAAAGCTGGATAGTAACGCCGCAATGATGAGCTGTGTACAACTAAATCTCATAATGGTATGCCAGAGAGGATAGTTAGGATAGGTTTTTTGCATAACTTTACAAAGTTTTGTTAAACATGGAAAAAATGGGACAAAACGATTCCTCCACCCGTTGCAAGCAGGTGTACTTAATAAAGGATGAGGAGAAATGAGAAGGCTGGTGATGGTGCAAACATCGCTGGCCTTTTTTTGCAGGTTACTATGAATTCATGGTATTGTGGGTTAAGATGAACGGATTGTTAGGTTTGTTTTAATATTTAGTTGCATCCCCGGCCTGTGATCACAATTTGTGCATTCACAATGGCAAATTCTGCTTCAATTCCTTTGCAGATCAGCTCTACTTTATCATATAGTGATTCTTGTGTAAATGACGCCGTAAGCAGGCAATTCTTCAACAGGTGCTCATCGTATTGAATGGCGATCCCATAAGACTGTTCAATATTCTTCAAAATGTCAGTGACAGGAGCATCTTCAAAATCAGAAATAGCTGGTGTTACGGCGGCACAAACAATAATCTCAGGCGCATCTACCAGATACTTTTTCATGATTTCTTCTTTCCTGGAATAAAGCACGCGATGATTAGGGGTGAGTATGGTTTCATTTTGCGGCGCGTTCAAATCTGTTTCACTATTTCTGGTGAAAACAGATACTCTCCCGGTTTTTACTACCACTTCCATTTGCTGATCGTTTTCAAATGCCTTCACAGTAAAACTTGTTCCGAGTACTTTGGTAACCAGCTCGTTGGCATATACGAAAAAAGGGCGTTCAGGGTTTCGTTCGATCTGAAAAAATGCTTTTCCTAAAAGATAAACCTCTCTTGTTTCTTTTTCCATGAAATCATTTGGATAGCTGATTGTACTAGCCGGCTCCAGAGTGATTTTGCTGTGATCAGGTAATTCAATAATAATGGGTTTGTCTGTAAGGTTCTGTTTCTCTATCAATTGGTCGGGGGAATCGGAAACCAGGGTAGTGTAAGTAAATTGCGGTTTTTTATTCTCGACACGCATGAGCCAACCAGCAGCAAGAATAATAAATAACAAACTTGCTGCTATTCCGGATAGCCGTATCCAAAGTGCCCGTTGATTTTTCGGCTGTGAAGATGTACCATAACTGATTTTCTTCCACATCAGCGCTACCTGGTCATGATGAGGAAATCCGTCGCCCACTTCAGCAGAAACAGACAGCAGAACTCCTTTCGCTGCAGCTACAACCTCAGCTTTCTCGGGGTAGCAGAGAAGGAAGTTGTTCCAGAATTGAACAGACTCATGACAAGGATTGCTGACCCACTCTTTGAAGTAGCTGTCCTCCAGGAAATCTTCCAGCTCAAAGTCTGCGTACGACATAATGGTATAATTTCGTGTTTAAATTAGACACGTATTATAGGTAAGAGGAAGGTTAAATCGGATTTAACTCACTTTTACAGAAAAAAATTTAAAAAAATTGCGAGAAGGATATTGTGAAGAGAAAGTTGGCGCAGCTTGAGTACAGCGCGTTGTATCAGATTTCGGACAGATTGTTCATGAATAGACAGTATTTCAGCGATTTCCTGATAGCTGAAATCTTCATAATAACGAAGCATAAGTACTTCATACTGTCTTACAGGTAGTGCCTTAAGCCAATGCGTCAGATCCTGCTTTTGCTTGCGGGTGCTTTCAGCTTCCATGATGTAGAATTCTTCAGGAAGAGTAACCGGCAGCAAATCGTCGGGCATAGTTTCCCAATTATGTGCGGTAGGGTGGTTGGCAGGCAGCGCTTTGTAAATCCGCCTGCGGAGTGCCCGGTAGAGATAAAATCTTGGCGAGTCGATATCTGATAACCGCTCTCTGTTTTGCCATAGATCTATAAACAGATCCTGAATCAGGTCTTCAACTGCATCGTCGTCGGGAAGGAGTTTTTTTCCGTATGAGTATAAAACTCTTACATGTCTTTGATATAATGAGGTAAATGCAACTTCATCGCCAAGCCTGAAAGCCTGCCAAAGGAGCTTGTCGTCGTTAGGGGTAGAAGTTGTCTCCAAGTGTCATACGTTGTTTGGTCAAAAGTATTAAAAAATCTTGAAATAGATCAATTTAAAAAGTTATACTTTACTTATTTTATCTCTTTTCTACTCAATTTTGATCTATTCTTAACACGGACATTCATCCTGCTTTTGCCCGGGGAATTTAGACAAAAGCAAGAAATAGGTGTAAAGCTCTCTTCTGTTGTACTTTTCCTGGTATTTGGTTCTGTCTGTTTAGTGTATCATTTCCATTTTTTATGGGAAGGAACACGAGTATATGTGTAAAATAAACTTATATCCAGCCTATTAGCTTTCTGTTGTTTATCAAAAATATCACCTTTTTGATATAATCTATAAATTTAGTTCACTATTACTTTTCCGTGGTGAAAGCCATTCTTTGAACAAATTCCTTCGAATGATGGTATTTATTTGAAAAGTACAACGATGTTTTCTTTTCTGTGTCTTTATGTTGCAGGTAAATTTGAAGTTATTTATTGCACTTTTGCGCCAAACATAGGATTATTTTAATATTTATAGATAACTGGAAAAAGAACTTTTTGTAAACTAACTCGCTGCTATTGACATTTATAAACGTTTGGTAGTACCTTTGAATCATCAAATCGGGAATAGCAAAAAATAACCCTGAAGCGAAAATAAACTTTAAGTGCAATTTTGGATTATCTGAAAAGTACAATTTGGTTTACTAAAAAAAACGACTTTAAAAAATTAGAAATATTATGAAAAAATTAATCTTATCCGTTGCAGTTTTGGTGGGAGTATCTGCTGCAAACCTTTCAGTAGCTGGTGATAAAGTAGCTAACAATTCAGCTGCTATCGAATTAGTTTCTTCAAGCGACCTGAAATTCAAACTGACACTTGAAAACGTTAAAGAAAGATCTTCTGTAGTAATTAAGGATGGTGACGGATCTGTAGTATATAGCTCTACTATTCCTCAGTCTGAAAAGTACACTAAGATTTTCGATCTTTCGAATCTTCTTGACGGAAACTACAGCTTTGTAGTTAACAACGGTGGAGATATTACTGCTAAGCCATTCTCTATCGCAACTGAAACAAAACGTCTGGTTACAGCGGTAGTTAAATAACAACACGGTTCGTTACTGACTCTGTCAGCTATATTATAGGAAACGGGTCAGAAAGTTCATCAACTTTCTGACCCGTTTCTATTTTACAGCCGTTTCATGGAGTTGTGAATATTACTTTTAGAGTACTATAAGCAATCAGTATGGATATTTGTCTGCTGCGAGGGCTTCTATTCATTTGTGGTATGGATAGGGGGTACTTGGAATTAAAGTATGTGTATCCGGTAAAATTGGAGTAGCAGTGCTTCCTGGGTAAATAGTAATCAGTAGAAGATAGAAACGCCTCGTAAATAATTTCTTGCTGACTACAATCGTCTGTAAACTATGAAGGCGCCACAGATGGATTTCTATGACGCCTTGATGATCCGGAGATTCTGTTTTAGAATTTAAAGCTTACACCCATATTGGCATTTGCCTGTGCAAAGAAGAAATGTTGAGAAGCACGATCACCTTTAAAATTGGTAGTCAGAATGTCCGGCATATTTATGTATCCGCCTTTCACCTCGCCTTGTACAAAGAAGTGTTTGAAAAATGTCACGTTAAGCCCGGCGATCAGGTTTACTCCGTAGCCCGCCACATGCCATTGGTCGTTTCGCTCATAGTTCATCAGCTGCACATTTGATTTTGGGAACATCACACCTGCTCCGATTCCCTCAATAAAATTGACATCAATATTCTTGACCCTCAGTATTTTTTGATCCAGAATGTTGTCCATTCTTCTTAATTCAAGATTGAGGTAATTCAAGCCATCAGTATGTTCGAACTGCAGGAAATCTTCGGTAAGCTGTATCTCATCGTTGTCATAAATGCCTTCGTGATTTGCGTTCGCACCGGGAGCTATTTTTCCGCTGATCTTCACAGTCTGATTTTGCTTCATAACATACTTCATATGATCGAAACCAAATGAAATGCTGTATTTGGGATTGAAGAAATATCCTATTCTGAAGTTGTACTGAGGAATTGTTATTTTCAAAGGATTGAAATAAGCGCCGGTAAAGGGAGACTGGCGATCTTTAGCTATCACATTTTTCAGTTTGAAGTCATACTCTTCTCCTTTAAAACTGATATTTGATTTGGTATATGCGCCGCGGTTCCATCCCCATGAGACAAATATTTTACCTTTATTGTTATGCGCAGGATTGGGATTGATTATCTGTGAGTAACTACTGACAGACTGGAAGGCCATAAGACCACCAAGCACTAATGCTTTAATTTTCATATTGATGAAGTGTTTACAGATACTGGTGGAGCATCAGAGCTCCGGAAATTCTTGTTGGATATAATTGGTGATGCAATTCTTCGGTGGCAGTATTATAGCCGGAATTGCGCAGCAAATTTACGTATATAGGATTAATTTAATATCGTATTGGAGGTAATATTTCTGTGTGAAATTGGAAATGTTATATGCTTTAATTAAACGTTTATACTCATTACGTGAAACTATATACGAAAAAACGGCAGGCCTGGAAATAGTTTCCATAACCTGCCGTCGCAGTTGAAGATTTTGAACGATTAATACGCCATCACTGCCTTTTTGTTGCTACTTTCAAAAGCAAGGTCAATAACCCGACAGGTTCTCAGAATCTCCTCCGGTTTCACTGCCAGCTCTGCTCCATTTACGATAGCATCATATACATTCTGGTAGAACGGAGCGTAATCGCCGATCTCACTTTCAATGATACCGGTAAAGTCCTCACTGTATAATTTTCCCCACCGGTTTTCCGGTTCGCGGCCCAGTGTCTGCTCTGTGGGCAGCACATTCTGACGCAGCGTTTCTTCCTGAGGATCAAGCCCGCCTTTGATGAATGAGCCTTTGGTGCCATGAAGGTTATACCTGTTGAAATTCTCGTACACCATCAGACTTGATTTTACGATCACCAGTTTGTCGTCATACCCAAGGCGGATATCGAAGTAATCGTCAATCTCACTTCCCGGACGTACAGAGCGAATGTCGGCAGTGACGGTATTGGGTTCGCCAAAAAGAACCAGCGCCTGGTCAAGCAGGTGAGGGCCTAAGTTATAGAGATTTCCTCCTACAGGTACCGCTTTTTCTTTCCATGATTCCGTTGGTACTACCGGGCGAAAGCGGTCGTAGCGGCATTCGTATTCTACGACGTCTCCTATTTTGCCTTCTTCTATAATTTTCTTGATGGTTAGAAAATCAGAGTCCCAACGGCGGTTTTGGTAGGCAGTCAGAATCAAACCTTTTTCTTTGGCCAAAGCCACCAGTTGTTTGCCTTCCTCAGCAGTAGCAGAGAATGGCTTTTCAATCACAACGTGTTTACCATTTTCCAATGCGTCCATGGCATACGAAAAATGCGTATCGTTCGGTGTACATATAAAAACCAGGTCGATGTCCGGGTCGCTTAGTAACTCATCGGTCGACCGGGCATTTTCTATTTCCGGGTCAAATTCCTGCGCTTCGTTTTTGCTGCGCTCTACTACCGTTTTGAGTTTGAAATTTGGATTGGTACTCAGGAACGGTGAATGGAAATACCGTCCCGAAAGTCCGAAGCCGATCAAACCCACATTAAGAACTTTTGATGACATAATATGAAATGATAATTAAGAGTATAAGATCTGATTTTAAATAATATTAGGAAAACAGTTTCATGCTACGCCTTTTCCCAGAGCTCCTTCGCTTTCGCCAGGTCGCGTTTCATGGCGTCAAAAACTACTTTTTTGTCAACTGTGATTTTATCAGCGCCCTGGTCGGCACCACCCAGAGGATATTCCAGATGGAGGCACACAGGTACTTCAATTTTGTTTTGTTTGATAAATTTGAAGTAGGTGTCAAAATCCACCATTCCTTGCCCCAACGGAACATTGTGGATCGTACATTTTCCGTTTTTATTCTCCCAGGTAGTGTCTTTAAGTACGATGGTTTTAATATGTGGCTGAATCAGATTCAATCCGGTTTGCCATGAAAGGCCGCCTTCTACCGTTGCGTGACGGATATCATATTGTGTTCCCATAAACTTAGGATCGGCTTTTTGCAATATCTGCCACACCTCAAACAGAGAAGCGCCAACCATTCTTCCCGCATGGTTCTGGTAGCAACCGGTAATGTCAAGTTGTTTATTCAATTGGCTCAGGCCTGCGACTTTTTCTGTATATTCATTTAGTGCTGCCGGAATTGATTGCGGATTAGGATAGCGGTACCAGTTCATGCGGTAATATTTGAAACCCTGTTTCGCTGCTGTTTCGAGTAATTTCTTGTCAACAGGATTCGCGGCATCTTCCACAGCAGTACAAAAAAGAGAAGGCTGTATACCGACCTTTTTCATCGCCTCAACAGCAAGCGGCAAATCATCCTCTACTCTTTCGGGCAGCACATGTCCTTTGGGGCGGATTGTAAGATCTATACCGTCAAACCCAAGCTCCTTGGCTACCTCCGACATATCCTTGTAATTCAGGAATTGAAGGTGTTTGGAGAAAATATGGATCTTGGGAAATTTCATATCTGACGAGGTTTCCTTACCGATAGTGGGCAAAGGTAAAAATGGTAAGAGGCTGCCAGCGGCAACAGTATTCATCAAAAAGTTTCTCCTTGAAATGGGTTCGGATGTCATGATACCAGCGATTATTATATTTAAATGACGACTTTTTTTGAGCTTACCCGCCTTGGTTTTCCTGCACGATATTAAATACCGTTGCTTTTTTCAGTGCTTTGGAAGTAAAGAATACTATTATCCCTGTTCATTGTAATACTTGTTCCCTTGTGCTGTCGGGAAATTCAAAGATACTTGTCAAAGTTTGGGATCACAGGATACAAGCCGGTTTTTACGAGAATAAAGGATTATGTAGCGGATTATTTACTTGACAGGCACCGGATTGACTAAGTAGAAAACAACTTCCTTCACTTTATATTATTCATAGAAAATGAACCCCTAAACAAGCTTATGGAATCTTCTCAGAAATTGAAAAGACGGGATTTTATCAAAGCCTCCGCGGTTGTAGCCTCATTTTTTATTGTTCCCCGCCATGTGCTGGGAGGTAAGGGCTATATGCCGCCAAGCGACAAAATTAATCTTGGGTTTATCGGGTGTGGCCGCCAAAGCGGAGGTTTGCGTAATCGCTTTCTGGGAACTTCACAGGCACAGATAGTAGCCGCTTCGGATGTTTATAAAGTCAAACAACAGCATTTTGTAGATGCTACTAATAAATGGTACGCTGAGAAAGCCGGTAAAGATGCCTATACTTCCGCCGTAGGTATTGAAGACTTCAGAGAATTGTTATCCCGAAAAGATATTGATGCCGTTGTGATTGCTTCTCCCGATCACTGGCATGCAGCTATGGCGGTGAAAGCTGCTGAAGCAGGGAAGGATATTTATTGCGAAAAACCGCTCGCGCTGACGGTTAAAGAAGGCAGGGCGATGGTGAATGCAACACATAAACATAACCGCGTCTTCCAGACGGGCAGTATGCAGCGGTCAGCGAAGGAATTCAGACAGGCAGTACAACTGGTCAGGAGCGGAGCAATAGGAGAAGTGAAAAAGGTATATGTGAATGTCGGCGGACCACCCAAAATCTGGGATTTGCAGGAAGAGACTTTGCCGGATGGATTGAACTGGGATTTATGGATGGGGCCTAATACCAGCAGGCCTTTTAACAATGTGCTTGCCCCTGATATGCAAGCTACGTTTTGGCCTAAGTGGCGGGACTATCGTGATTTTGGTGGTGGTGGTATGACAGATTGGGGCGCACACATGTTTGATATAGCACAGTGGGGGCTGGGCATGGACCAGAGCGGGCCATCGGAGATAGTATATTCAGAGCCTGGGAAAGGTCTGATTTATAAATATGCCAATGGCGTTGAAGTAATTCATCGTCCGGTTCAGGACAGTAAGCAACATTGTCATTTTGTGGGAACGGACGGCGAAGTCTGGGTAGCGAGGGGCGAAATCCGTACAATGCCTGATGCTTCGCTGAAAGACAAAATATTCTCTGATGGTGTGCACGGGGTTTACATAAGTGACAACCATTATACAGATTTTCTCGAAGCGATCAGAAAAAGAAAACCGCCCATTTGTGATGTTGAAACCGGGCACAGAACATCGTCTGTATGTAATCTGGGGAATATTGCCTATCAGCTGGGGCGATCACTGAAATGGAACCCTGTAAAAGAGGAAATTGAAAAAGATAAGGACGCGGCCAAACTTCTCGGAAGAGAGATGCGAAAGGAGTGGAGGGTTTGAGCAGTAATTGTTGAATTTGTAGGAAAAGGATAAAAAAGTAGCTGTCGACGGTCCGTTAGTTGAATGATATACATGGTAACAGACACTGCAACTTTGTATTTGTACAGGTCTGCCTATACATTCAGATGCTAAAAAGTGGTATTTTTGTCGCATGAGTGGAATAACTAACGTCCTTCGTTTCAAAGAGCTCGAAGAGCTGGGAAATATATCCGAAGAGATACTGGAGCTGGGTCAAGAGGTGCCTGTATGGTTATTTGAGGGGCAGATGGGGGCTGGCAAGACAACCCTGATACGGGCATTGTGTCACAAGCTCGGGGTTGTCTCTTCCGTACACAGTCCTACTTTCTCATTGGTGAATGAATACATTGGTGAGCAGAAAAACATCGTATATCACTTTGATTTTTATCGGATTAAAGATGAGTCTGAAGCGTGGGATATCGGCTTGGAGGAGTACTTCGATTCAGGATCTTTCTGTTTTGTGGAGTGGCCTTCGCAGATCACATCTTTGTGGCCGGAGCGATATATGCTGCTCAATCTGATAGTAGAAGATGATGGAGGAAGGGTACTTACAATTACTGAAATTGGCAATGCCTGACTAGCCTTCGGGAAGGAATTCAACAAACATTATTGAATAGCAAGACAAAAAATGGCGCAACCTCAGATACACGGATTTAAAGATCTCGCAAAACAAACAGAGCTTTATCCTCAGGAGTCATTACTGGCCGTCCGCAAGGATCAGAACTCTCTGTTGATAGGTTTGCCGAGGGAGGTGTCCTTACAGGAAAACCGTATTGCACTTACACCGGATGCTGTTAGTATTCTGGTGCGTAACGGGCATGAAGTATGGGTTGAAAAGGATGCCGGTGTAGGTGCAAATTTATCGGATCATGAATACAGCGAAGCAGGTGCCAGAATTGTAAATAGTCCGGAGGAAGTGTATAAGGCTAATCTTATACTGAAAGTTGAACCTTTGGTGGATGAGGAGTTCGGATACATTAAGCCAGGAACGACACTAATTTCAGTTCTCAATTTGCCGGCACTTGAAAAGAGTTATTTTGAAAAACTGAATCAGGCCAAAATTACCGGAATTGGCTATGAGTTGATTGAAGACAAAGTAGGGGGGAAGCCTATTATCAGGGCTATGGGCGAGATTGCAGGTAGTACGGTTTTGCTTATTGCTGCGGAATACCTTTCAACACCAAATGGCGGTCGTGGTATTATTTTGGGAGGTATTACAGGTGTACCGCCAACCAAAATTGTGATTCTGGGAGCCGGAACGGTTTCCGAATATGCAACCAGGGCTGCGATTAGCATGGGTGCGGATGTCAAAGTTTTCGATAAACATGTGTACCGGCTGCAAAGACTCAAATATGCCATCGGACAGAATCTTTATACTTCCATTATTGACTCTGATACACTGGGCGAAGCGATTAGTCGTGCGGATGTAGTGATCGGTACCATGCGCGCAGAAAACGGACTGAGCCCGCTGGTGGTTACCAGGGAAATGGTGGAGCAAATGAAGCCAGGCTCGGTAGTGATTGATGTAAGTATCGATCAGGGAGGTTCTTTCGAAACCTCTAAAATGACGACGCACAAGAATCCGATATTCAAACACAATGATGTAATTCATTACTGCGTACCCAACATTCCTTCCCGTGTAGCACACACAGCCAGCACGGCATTGAGCAATGTGTTTCTTCCGTTTTTACTTCAGACAGGAACGATTGGCGGAATAGAAGAAATGATTTACGCGAACCGTTGGTTTATGAAAGGGGTTTATTGTCACAAAGGGACATTGACCAATTCACACATTGCCCGCAGTTTCAATATGAGATATAAGGATCTGACGTTGCTGCTGGCAGCGAGAATGTAGGCAGCGTTTAGCTATTAAGCCATAAGCTGCTAGCTCAGTACTTTAGATAGATTTTAAGAATCATAATTATAACATCGCAGCTAAAAGCTGGCTGCTAATAGCTAACCGCTAAAAATGATTAGTAACAGCAATGAAAATGCCATGATGGACGATGCCAACTCTCCGGAGATTAACAGGCAGATCATGGGGTTGATTTCGGAGGATTTTGTAAAGATTTCGGATCAGCTAAAAGAAGCATCTTATCAGATACGCAAGCGTGGTTTTTCGGATTACCCGATTTTTGTACTGGCGTATACGGAAGTTGAATTAGGACTTTTACTGATTGGTGCAGAGGAACTCTCGAACCGGTACAGCTATAAAGCCTCCTATATGCAGGAATTTGTAGACAGAAAGCTGATCGGAGAAGAGTCTATTGAAGCATTTAAAGAGAATTATAAAAATGCTGATGAATACTGCTGCCTGTTTGCGCTGCTGGGTGATTTTTCAGGGTTTGTATATGTGCCATATCCCGAAGACTAACAGCATTTAGAAGAAGGTAAAAGAATATTAATTGAACGAGCGGATGACCCGCTCGTTTTTTATTTGAGGCCATTAGTCATTTAAAACGGGGTGTTCGTAATACTTACTTTTGAGAAAGCGTCGATAGTTTGCATCTTTGAATAATGGCGATCCGATCAGAGCCGATTCAGCCTTATTTCTCCCAAATCTTAGTTCCTTTAAACTATCGATATGAACATTATTGAAGTACAACATGTAACCAAAGAGTATGCAACTCACAAAGCATTGGACGATGTGAGTGTTAATATTCCAAAAGGTTGCATTTTTGGATTACTCGGCCCGAATGGCGCAGGGAAAACATCACTCATCCGGATTATCAATCAGATCACAGGTCCTGATGCGGGGCAAATTCTTTTCGATGGTCAGCCGCTTCATGCCGGTCATATATCAAGAATTGGTTATCTGCCGGAAGAGCGTGGTTTGTATAAAAAGATGAAAGTAGGAGAACAGCTTCTCTATCTTGCACAGCTGAAAGGTTTGTCGCAAAAGGAAGCGATGGATAAACTTAAAGTGTGGTTTATCAAGTTCGATATTAAAACCTGGTGGGACAAAACGGTATCCGACCTTTCTAAGGGGATGCAGCAAAAGGTACAATTCGTATCAACTGTTCTTCACGAACCTGATCTGATAATCCTCGATGAGCCGTTTTCCGGATTCGATCCGATTAATGCCAACCTGATCCGTGATGAGATTCTGGAGTTGAAACAAAAAGGAAGCACGATTATATTCTCTACGCACCGTATGGAAACCGTGGAGGAATTGTGCGATAATATTGCTCTTATTCACAAATCGCATAAGGTTTTGGATGGTGCCAAAAGGGATATCAAAGAGCAATTCAAAACCAACACGTACTTTGTAGAGTATAAAGGAGAGTTGGCAATAAATCCGGACAGATATACATTAGAGAATAGTAAAGAGCTGGAAGGTGGTTTCAGGCGAACCAATATCCATTTGCCATTAGGCGCAACGCCAAATCAATTGCTGGGTAACCTTTTAAATCAGGTTGAGATTCGTTCATTTGGTGAGAATATCCCGACAATGAGTGATATTTTTATGAGGGCTGTCAATGAAGTGCCTGAAGGTTAATGGTCATTTCAACTCAACAAACAATATTTTATATCGAATTAAACATTAACAAAACTAGCTAATGCGTAATATATTTCTGGTTATCAGACGAGAATATCTGGTGCGGGTCAAAAAGAAGTCGTTTCTGATTATGACGATACTGGGACCTTTACTGTTTGCTGCGTTTTATGCCGCTGTAATCTGGATCGCGATAGGCTCGGTAGAGCTGAAAACTGTGCAGGTGGTGGACGAAAGCAATATGTTCACCAATCAGTTTAAAGATTCAGAATCGCTGAAATTCGACTACTTGTCTTCTCAGATTGATTCTGCCAAGAAGGAATTCCAGAAAAGCGGTGCGAATGCGCTGGTGTATATTCCTAAAAATGTCATCAAAGAGCCTAAAAGTGTACGGATTTATGCTGCCAAAAATGTGAGCATGGAGCTGAAATCGGGAATTGAAGACGTAATCGAAAAACAGATTGAAGAAATTAAACTTTCTGAAGCTGGTATCACACATAAAATTCTGGAAGATTCCCGTGTGAATGTCAAGTCTGAAACGATCAGTCTGAGCGCAGAAGGAGAGAAAACAAGTAGTTCCGGTGCGGCAACGGTCATTGGTGGCATCTGTGCTTTTCTGATCTATATGTCCGTCTTTATATACGGAACGCAGGTGATGCGCGGAATTACTGAAGAGAAGACGAACAGGATTGTAGAGGTGATAATTTCTTCTGTAAAACCTTATCAGCTGATGATGGGTAAGATTATCGGCGTGGCTCTTGTAGGGCTCACACAATTTGTTCTGTGGATTCTTCTCACAACGTCTTTATCCTCGGTAGCCACCAATGTTATGAGTGATAAAATAGCTACAGAAGCGAAAGCTGTGACAGAAATGCAGCAAAAAAACATGCCTGCCAACGGAATGCCGGGTGGTAATGTACAGAATCCGGTTGCAGAAGTGATGGGAGCTATCAGTAGTCTGAATATCCCTTTGATTCTTTCTTGTTTCCTGTTCTATTATCTGGGCGGATATCTGCTGTACAGTGCCCTTTTTGGTGCAGTGGGGGCGGCGGTTGATAATGATGCGGATACACAACAGTTTATGTTGCCTATAACTTTGCCTATCATTTTCTCTTTTGTTTTTGCCCAGTTCGTCCTTCGTGATCCAGACGGAAGTCTGGCTTTCTGGACATCCATGATACCTTTTACATCCCCGATTATTATGATGGTCAGGATACCTTTTGGTGTACCTGCCTGGGAGATTGCACTGTCAATGGTTCTGCTTGTGCTCGGGTTTGCCGGAACAATATGGCTGGCTTCCCGTATTTACCGCGTTGGTATTCTGATGTACGGCAAAAAAGTTACTTACAAGGAATTAGCGAAGTGGATATTTTATAAGTAAGGAGTAGAGGAGTTAGGAAGTTAGAGGAGTTAGGACGCTGCATTTGGCGTCAATTCCGGTCTGAACGCTACAGTGGTCTGAACGGATAGTTAGCTCCTTTAAACATCTCTTAACTCCTCAGCTTTTTTATTCATTTTCATTACCTACTCTAACTTCTCTACTTTTAATTCCCGTTCAGCCCGCCTTTCGGCGTATAGACCGGAGGTAACTACTTTAACTTCTTCTGACTCGCTTTATCTTCTCTTTAATCTGCGGCTTTTCCGTTCAGCCCGCAAAAAGCGTGCAGACCCGAGGTAACTACATTCACTTCTTCTGACTCTCTTTACCTTCTTCTTAACCTGCTGCTTTTCCGTTCAGCCCGCGAAGGCGCGTGCAGACCGGGGGCTAACTTCTCGCTTTAACACTTTTTAAGACCGGCGAAACCTTGCGGTTGAGGTTATTTTGCTAATTTTGACCCGATCATTATAATCGCGGCCATGTAGGGCGCATCAGTTTGTGTTCATTTGCTATTCAAATTTTACATTTTAGATTCTAACTAATGACCCGTTTCAATCGTGCCAACAACCTTACGGGTTGGATTGTTTTCGCCATTGCGCTCATTACTTACACACTCACCGTCGAAAGGACGGCCAGTTTTTGGGATTGCGGCGAATTTATTGCCTGTGCATTCAAGTTGCAGGTTCCTCACCCTCCGGGTGCTCCTTTCTTTCTGCTGATAGGTCGTCTTTTCGCCCTTTTTGCATTTGGTGATCTCACCAATGTAGCCTATTGGGTGAATATGGTTTCTGTAATGAGTTCGGCATTTACCATTCTGTTCTTATTCTGGACCATAACACTTCTGGCCAGAAAGTTGATCGGAAAAGCTGATAAGGACCTCACACAGGGCGATATCATTCTATTGTTAGGATCTGGTATCATAGGATCGCTGGCCTACACATGGTCGGATTCATTCTGGTTTTCGGCGGTAGAAGCTGAGGTTTACGGGATGTCTTCGTTCTTTACGGCTATCGTGATTTGGGCTGTTTTCAAATGGGAGCGTATTGAAGATCCTGCGGCGGAAAACCGTTATCTGATTTTTATCGCATATCTGGTAGGTATTTCAATCGGAGTCCATTTGCTTAACCTGGTTACGATACCGGCACTTGCTTTGGTATATTATTTCAAGAAATACCCTAAACCAACTGTATTTGGCGGTATCATTTCGTTTGTATGCGGTCTGGTTGTATTGGGAATTATCAACAGCGGAATCATTCCCGGACTCCCAAGTATGGCAGGAAAGTTTGAGATCTTCTTCGTGAACTCACTGGGAATGCCTTACAAATCGGGTGTGATATTCTTCATCGTTTTGTTCCTTGGAGCACTTATCTGGGGTATCCGTTATTCTCAACAGAAAAATAAAGTTCTTCTGAATACTGGTCTTCTCTCACTGGCTTTCGTTTTGGTGGGTTACGCAAGTTATCTGATGGTTCTTGTTCGTGCTGAGTACAATCCTCCGATCAACGAAAACAATCCTAATGATGTATTGAGCTTTGTATCATACCTTAAAAGAGAGCAATACGGTAGCCGTCCGCTATTATTTGGACCATCTTTTGTATCTCGTCCGGTGAGCCAGAAACGTGGTGCGCCTATGTACCGCAAACAGGATGGGAAATATGTGATCTACGATTACCGTCCTGAGTATGAATACGAACCAGGTGCAAGTATGCTTTTACCTCGTATGTACAGCACACAAGGTGGGCATCCTCAGCTGTACCAGCAAATGACAGGCTTGGCAGAAGGACAAAAGCCTACAATGGGACATAATTTGTCGTTCATGTTCTCGCACCAGATCGGGCATATGTACTGGCGTTATTTCCTTTGGAATTTTGTTGGTCGTGAGAGTGATGAGGAAGGTGCCGGCAACCTGTTGCCGTGGGATGCAGCCAAGAAATATCCATCAATCATTGCCAATAACAAAGCACATGACAACTACTTCATGCTTCCGTTTATACTGGGGCTTTTGGGAATTGTAGTAGCTTACTATCGTCAGAAAAAAGATCTGCTTATCCTCGGGCTTTTATTTCTGCTGACTGGTCTTGCGCTGGTGATATATCTTAATTCTCCACCGGTTGAGCCAAGAGAACGTGACTATATTTATGTTGGGTCGTTTTATATTTTCTGTATCTGGATCGGGTTTGGGGTAATTGCTATTGCAGATGCCATAGGTAAATTCATAAAAGATGGCCCTGTCCGTGCAGGTGTGGCTACTGCGATCTGTTTAATTGTTCCAGGGTTAATGGGTGCCAAAGGTTGGGATAACCACAACCGTGCGCACAGATTCCATTCTGTTGATTTTGCGAAAAACCTTTTGAATTCGTGTGCACCGAATGCAATCCTTTTTACAGGTGGTGATAACGATACATTCCCATTGTGGTATGTGCAGGAAGTGGAAGGCTTCCGTACCGATGTACGTGTTTGTAATCTGAGCTTGCTGGGTACCGACTGGTATATTGATCAGATGAAACGTAAGACTTATCTGTCTGAGGCATTACCAATATCTTTGGATAAGAACAATTACGCATTTGGTAAGAACGACATTGTTCCTTTTTACGAGATTCCAAGCGTAAAAGGTGGAATCAACCTGAAGGAGTATATGAGTCTTGTTAAAACAGAAAACAAGGCGATTCAGGTACCGTTGACGAGTGGTGACATGACCTCAATTCTGCCATCATCGGTTTTATTCCTGCCGGTTGATGCGGAAGCGGTGAAAAAGATGAATATCATTAAGAGTGATCTGGTGCCTTTCGTAACTGACTCTATCAGCTGGACAATAGGAAAAGGTGATTTGTATAAATCAGATCTGATCATGCTGGATATTATAGCAAGTAACGATTGGAAACGTCCGATCTACTTCTCGTCAACTTTGGGGGGATCAAGCTATCTGAGCATGAAAGAATACATGCAGTTGGAAGGTTATGCATACCGTTTGTTGCCTGTACGTGTACCCGGTGCGCAGGATGGTTATGTGAATTCTGATGTCATGTACAAAAACATGATGACAAAAATGGAGTGGAGAGAGCTGGATAACCCAAATACGTATTACGACAATACTTACCTTGGATCTCCGGTAGCTACTGCACGTATCGCATTCCTTCGTCTGGCAGGTCAGTTGATCGCAGATGGAAGAAAAGACGAAGCGAAGAAAGCTGTAGAACGTTCGCTGTCAACCATGCCGGATAAGAGTATTCCTTACGATAACTTCTCGGCTAATTTCATAGGTATATTGTTTGATTTGGGTGAGAATAAAAAAGCGCTTGAAATCGCAGAGACTATGGCTACCCGTGCCGACGAGGTGCTGACATGGGCCAAAGATAATGGAACAACCAAACGCCGCGACAGCAATCTGTATCTGTATATTATGCAAACTATAGTGCAGGAATGCCGTGAAGCGAAGCAGGAAGACGCTGCGAAGAAATATGAAGCTATTTTCCAGAAACACCTTGCCGCATTCAATATGTACGGAGGACAGTAAGTAGAATAGATAAACCTTGTCTCAGCGGAGATCGTAGCAATACGGTCTCCGCTTTTTTGTGTGTGTCAGGCATGTTCTATATCTATAGGGTGCAAGTCCCGAACGAGAGTTGCAGTACTTATCGTTAGCTGATGG
>NZ_QNUL01000034.1 GCF_003383615.1 Dyadobacter luteus | reverse complement strand
CGAAACACGGGCTGCTGTCCAACCCTGTTAAACAGCTATCTCAAATTTGCACTTTTCCCAACAATTTCAAAGATATGCGCTTACGACCGCGCGGCGGACCGCCCCAAATTACTTCTGGCTCTGATCTTTTATGGCTACTCAACGGGCATTTTTAGTTCAAGGAAAATAGAGTCTGCAACCTATGACTCAGTGGCTTTCCGTTTTATAGCCGGCAATCAACACCCTGACCACGATACTATTGCAGGTTTCCGTAAGCGATTTCTAGGCGAAATAAAGGGCTGGTTTAAGGAAATATTGCTTATTGGCAAGGAGTTAGGCTTGGTTAAATTGGGAAACGTTTATTTGGACGGCACTAAAATACAGGCAAATGCCAGCAAGCACAGGGCGATGAGTTATGAATATATGAAGCGGCTGGAAGAGCAGTTAGAATCTGAAATAAGTAAACTCCTTGCAATTGCATCCAGTACGGATGAAAACGAGAAACCTGAAAAAATGGACGTTCCTGCCGAGCTGAAGCGGCGTGAGGATCGTTTAGAGAAAATAAAGCAAGCTAAGGCAGCAGTCGAAGCCCGGGCTACCGAACGCTACAAGCAAGAAAAAGAAGAATATGACAAGAAGATAAAAGCACGCAGCGAAAAAGAAGAAAAAACAGGGAAGAAATCTGCGGGAAAAGTCCCGAAAGAGCCAGAGAATAAACCAAATCAGACCGATCAATACAATTTCACTGATCCGGAATCTCGCATTATGAAGACTAATGCAGGATTCAATCAATGCTATAATGCTCAGGCTGCTGTTAATGAAGATATGATTATTGTTGGGGCTTACAGCAATGAACATGGCAACGATAAATCCGAATTTTTACCGGGGTTAGCGGCAGTACCGACAGAATTAGGTGTAATAAAAGTTGCTGTGGCCGATACTGGCTACTTTAGCGAAAACAACGTATCAAATGCACCAGAAGGTATCGTAACTGTTATAGCTACATCCAGACAACATCATAATAGCTATCTTGAGGCTATTTTAGAGAATAGAGCGAAAAAGAAAAAGATTGATTCAAAGGATATTCAACAGCCGCAAGAAAACTTGATGGTAATTGACCAAATGAGGGAGCGCTTGAAAATTCCTCAATATAAAGCCATTTACAAAAAGCGAAAGCAAACCGTTGAACCCGTTTTCGGCATCATCAAAAGTGTTTTAAGATTCAGGCAATTTTCTTTAAGAGGACTATTCAAAACAGACTGAGAATGGAGCTTGGTATGCTTAGCTTACAATATAAAACGCATGTTTAAGATGTCAAGGACTTCACATAAAAGTTATTAAAGTATGACAACCCACGGCAAATAAAGTCTTAAACAGGAAATCCAAAAATTAAAGACAATAAGAAAGCTAAGAGCGACACACTCCTAGGAAATACTAACGCTGGGGAATCCTTTTATCTTGTCAGGGTCTTCAATATTGGAAGCAAGCCAAAACCATATTATCTTAAAGTTGGAAGCCAGCTTCTCGAATAATTTCCTTTAGCTTATGCAGATACGAATAAACTTTATGTTTCTTGGCTATACGATCCATCGAACATTGTCAGTGTCATGATATTTGCCAAATATTAGTCTAAGCATACAATATTCCATAAATGGGAAGCTTACATACGTAAAGTCCAACGAGCCACCTAATGATTATAGGTTAAAATCGGTCAATTATGAAAAGCGAAATTTTGAATTTAACTAGGTAATTCCGTTTCTACACGAATTAATGAGCAGTATACTCGGGAAACAAAATAATGATAGATTGTGATCACCATAATCTAATGAACTGAAAAACAAGAGGAAAATGTTCGACCAAATAAAAAAGCCACTTACAAAAATCTTGCAAGTGACTGATAATCAAGTGGAGAATATCGGATTCGAACCGATGACCTCTTGCATGCCATGCAAGCGCTCTAGCCAACTGAGCTAATCCCCCTCGTTTTGGGAATGCAAAGATGATACGCAGAATTGTGATTACCTAACGATTGTACGAAATTTTCGAGGTTTCTTTTCAGGCAGAGATCGGGCTATAAAAAAGTGGGGCAGAAAGCTCATCGCCCTGCCCCACTGTCTATATGATAATGGTATTGCTAACTTCGGTTTCCACCTCCAAACACCCGCGACAACGCCCATATAACGATTGCAATCACTGCAACCACGAGGATCACGCCGGTCCACATACCTCCTTTGAAAATACCACCGACAATTTCGCAGCTTGTTAGCCCTATAGCCACAAAAAAGATAAACATATATGTGAGGAATGCCTTCATAGTATAAGAACGATTAAGTTAATGATACATCAACTATTAAAATAATCGTTCCTACAAAGGTTATACGTTATCCATAAGCAGTGCCGATGGATCGAAGGGGATTAGTCCCTGCAGATCGTTCTTCATCAACATCTCAAAAAGCAGTACTGTCGCAGCTGCATCTCCATGGGCTCTGTGCCTGTTTTCCAGCGATATAGCCAAACTTTCACAGATGTTTCCCAGACTGTATGATTTGTATCCCGGAAAAATCTTGCGGCTCAACTGTACCGTACACAGCAAATCCCGTTGAAAATATTCCTCAAGTGCAGCAAATTCCCTTTTGATGAATCCGTAATCGAACTTCGCATTGTGTGCAACAAACCACGCATCCTTGGTAATGGTCCGTACCGAATCCTGAATTTCATAAAAGGTTGGAGAATCCTTCACCATTTCATTGTCTATGCCGGTAAGACGGGTGATGAACGGCGGGATGTACATTTCCGGATTAACAAGTGAATGAAATACATCCACCACCTGCTGTCCGTTGTGACGGAAAACAGCAATTTCAGTAATACGCGCATCGGCTCCTCCTCCTGTTGTCTCTATATCAACAATGGCGTACATTAATTCTGGTTTATTGTCATAGGTAAAAACGTTCCTTTTGATGGTTTTCAAAGTGCAAAAAAACAAAAAATTCCCCGCTATTGCGAGGAATTTTTAAAATAACTATTCAACACATCATCCAGATCACCTTCTTAATCAATTCATTTTAAACACGATAGGCAAAGTAAACCGAACTCTCACCGGCGTTCCGGCTTGTTTTCCAGGTTTCCAGTCGGGCATCAGTTTCACAACCCTTTCAGCCTCCTCGTCACAGCCAAAACCGATCCCTTTAATGGTTTTTACATTTTCGATCTTCCCGTCGTTGCCTACAGTAAATTCCAGAAACACTCTTCCTTCCACACCAGCCTGCACAGCCTGTGAGGGATATCTCAGGTGTTTTTGAAGAAATGATCCCATCGCAGCATTTCCTCCCATGAATTCCGGTCTCTGATCCACTAAAAGATATTCCTTCTCTTTTTCCGGTGCTACTTCAGCAGCCACACCATTCGGTGCAGTCACGGCAGGTGCAGGCGCAGTAATGATATTTACATCCACCAAACCATCCTGCGTAATACCTCCTGGCTGTGCAGCTTCCAGCTCTTCCACTACCGGAGGATTATATTCCACATCCACCTGGTTATCAGGCACCACAGTCAAACTCACACTTTTTACCGTCTTTTCTACCGGTTTTGCTTCTTCTTCTTTGATAGGCTCGGGCAAAGGCGCTTTGTCGGGACG
Organism: Dyadobacter luteus; assembly: GCF_003383615.1. Taxonomy (GTDB): domain Bacteria; phylum Bacteroidota; class Bacteroidia; order Cytophagales; family Spirosomataceae; genus Dyadobacter; species Dyadobacter luteus. The sequence goes on along the minus strand of NZ_QNUL01000034.1, from coordinate 57,784 downwards.
GATGTCTACATTTTCAAACTCGACCTCAAACCCGATATCTCCCGGCTTTTTATCCGGTACCAGCGTTGCGTACAGGTTCGGAAGGAGCACCATTAATAAAAAGAGGGTCACTCCCAGCAATACCGACTTCTGCATGGTTTGCCCGTAGCTTTTGCGTAACGTGTACGCCCCATACTGTTTGTTTCGGTTCTCGAAAACGATGTCGTCTAATGATTTTTCCATGGCTAACAGAGTTTTATGATCAACACTTAAATGGTGAAGTGTTTGAAGATCGGCCGAATCCAAAATCTTTTCATAGGCCTGTTCAAATGAACTTCCATCCCAAAGTCTTTCTTCTGCTTCACAGGCAAGATGATCCAGTATCTCGGAATACAATTCCGGATCCAGCTTACTTCCCTGCAGATATTTAGCTAACTGCTCGATTCGATTTTCTTGGAGGCGTTTCATCGGATCTTCTGTTTTAAGTATGTGCCATGGATTAACCTCTATTCAGTAGCAAGTCCTCTCGGTGCAAGCAACAACCGGACTGCATCCAGGAAACGTTCAAGATCATTCGTCTTGTTCCTCGCCGCTTCGTTACCAGGCTGGGTAAGCGAATAATACTTCCTCAGTCGCCCGTCTACCTCTACTGATTCAGTAACCAGCAAACCTTCCTGTTCCAGCTTATGAAGCACGGGATAGAGTGCACCAAATGTAAGTGCAATAGCCCCTCCTGTACGATCCTTCACTTCCTGCGTAATTTCATAGCCATACATACGATCATGTTCAGCCAGCAAATTCAGTACGATTGTTTTCAGCGTACCTCTTACATATTCGTTACTCGTTGCACTATTCTCCATAATTCGCGTTTGTCATGTACAAATATATATAAGTTTTTTATATATACAATACAAAGGTAAAATTTTTGTCACAAAGTGTCAATGCTATTTTCGGAGTTCTTCAAACAATCCTAATTCTCTGCTAACGGAATAGAGCGGTTGATTCTCTCTTCCAGGGAAATAAACGTTTCTGTACGCTGTATACCGTTTACTTTCTGGATTTTATCATGCAGAATTTCACGCAGGTGATTGGTATCGCGGCAAACGATTTTGATGAAGATGCTGTATATACCTGTTGTATAATGTATGTTGACCACCTCAGGAATTCCTTCCAGTTCCGTAGCTACCTGCTCATAAAGCGAACTTTTTTCCAGATATATACCGAGAAAGGCACTGATATCCCAACCCAGTTTGGCAGGATCGATAATCAGCTGAGACCCTTTCACAATACCCATTTGTTCCAGCTTTTTCATTCTCACGTGCACCGTCCCCCCTGAGACAAATACACGTTTCCCGATCTCGGTATACGGTAAAGCTGCATTTTCTATCAACAAGGACAGAATGCGCAGGTCCGTACTATCAATATCTGAATATTTATTCATTTTTTTCTGAAATGTTAGACGTTTCGCAATTTTTAAACCCAATTTATACCAAAATGATAAATTTTACGAAATTTTTATGAAAATATTTTATAATTAAATCCATACCGGTTAGTTTTGTATTGTCAAGTGAGAGTTCGGATATTCAGAGACACGAACAAATCTGACTGACACCTATCACATTGTAGGGTGATGAAATTGGCAGCCATGCCCTCCTGTCTCGGGGGTGGTGATCAAGGAATAAACGCGGTATAATGCCGACGCAAGTCGACTGGGGTGGACCACCAATTCAGTTTTTGTACCGTAGCTAACCTCACCGTGGGTGGTTCGAATCCCCCTCCTACAGCAAAAAAAACTTGACAAGCGAATATTTTCGTAGTAGTTTTATTTGGTTTTTAGTTTGTTGATGAAGTGTAATTTGACACGCGGGTTCATTTTGAAACCTGCGTGTTTTTCTTTTATATACATAACCTCCTCTATAACAGTACTTTAACAAGGATCCATTTATAATGCACCTGGCCCGGCTCAGCTCACTAAAATCCGGAGACTCTATCCTTTCGGCACCGAAAACAGCAAAACAGTTGCATTTTCCTGTAAGTCAGAAAATAAATAAATTCTCCAATCTGTAAAAATCACAGGCAGGCTTGTAATTTTGTGATTCATATTACGATAACCTACAGCAGGTTGTCCGCTTTATTTACTACATGAAGAAAATCCGGAATTTTTGTATCATCGCCCATATCGATCATGGGAAAAGTACCTTGGCCGACAGGCTACTGGAATTTACCAAAACGGTAACCCAGCGTGAAATGCAGGCTCAGCTTTTGGATAACATGGATCTCGAACGCGAACGCGGGATTACGATCAAAAGCCACGCTATTCAAATGACCTACCTGTATCAGGGAGAAGAATATATACTGAACCTGATTGACACTCCGGGCCACGTCGATTTCTCTTATGAGGTTTCCCGTTCGATTGCGGCTTGCGAAGGTGCACTTCTGCTCGTTGATGCATCGCAGGGAACAGAGGCGCAAACCATCTCCAACCTGTACCTCGCGATCAACCACGACCTGGTGATCATCCCGGTATTGAACAAAGTGGATTTGCCGGGTGCCAGACCTGAAGAAATAAAGGATGAAATGGTGGACCTGCTGGATTGCAATCGTGAAGATATTATTCCTGCCAGCGGCAAGGAAGGTATCGGTATAAAGGAAATCCTGGACGCCATCATTGAAAGAGTTCCTGCACCGAAGGGTGATCCTGAAGCACCACTTCAGGCATTGATCTTCGACTCCGTTTTCAATTCATACAGAGGTATAGAAGTTATTTTCCGTGTAAAAAACGGAAGTATCCGTAAAGGTGACCGTGTGAAGTTCATGGCTACCGGCAAGGAATATATAGCCGACGAAATCGGTACACTGGGTTTATCTCAAATCCCGAAACAAGTAGTGGAATGCGGGGATGTAGGTTACCTCATTTCCGGTATTAAAGTAGCTAAGGAGGTAAAAGTTGGTGACACGTTTACGCATATCAACCGCCCTGCCAGTGAAGCCATCGTTGGATTCTCCGAAGTGAAACCGATGGTATTTGCCGGGATTTACCCTGTAGATACTACAGAGTTTGAAGAGCTTCGTGAGGCCATGGAAAAACTGCAGCTGAATGATGCAGCACTTGTGTGGGAGCCTGAGACATCGGCAGCACTTGGTTTTGGTTTCCGTTGCGGATTCCTGGGCATGCTGCACATGGAGATTGTGCAGGAAAGACTGGAGCGCGAGTTCGACATGACCGTGATCACAACAGTTCCGTCGGTACAGTTCCGTATTACCAATACAAAAGATCAGCTTTTAAATATCAGTGCACCGTCGGAAATGCCGGAGCCGAATCATATTAAGTCGATAGAAGAACCGTTTATCAACGCGCAGATCATCACCAAGTCTGACTACATTGGTCCCATCCTGAACCTTTGTATGGATAAAAGAGGTATTCTTAAAAACCAGGTTTACCTGACATCCGAGCGTGTGGAATTGCAATTTCAAATGCCGCTTGCAGAGGTTGTGTTTGACTTTTTCGACAAACTTAAAACGATTTCTAAGGGATATGCCTCTCTGGATTATGATCTGGCCGGCTATCAGGAATCCGACATGGTGAAGCTTGATGTGATGTTGAATGGCGAAGCAGTTGATGCACTTTCTGCCATTGTTCACAGATCAAAATCTTATGAATGGGGTAAAAAGCTTTGTGAGAAATTGCGTGAGCTTATCCCTCGCCAGATGTTTGAGATCGCGATTCAGGCTGCTATCGGACAGAAGATCATTGCCCGTGAAACAGTAAAAGCCATGCGCAAGGACGTTTTGGCGAAGTGTTATGGTGGTGATATTTCCCGTAAACGTAAGTTGCTTGAAAAGCAGAAAAAAGGGAAGAAGCGTATGAGACAGGTAGGTAACGTAGAAATCCCACAGGAAGCATTTATGGCCGTGTTGAAGATCAACTAGGCATTATATAATCGGAAACGATGTAAGACCCTGCTTTACAAGTAGCTTCTGCATCGTTTTCGAACTTTAATACCATTTTTCAGCTCTCCCGGAAGGTCCGGTTTTCAGAATTAATACTAAAAGCAAGTGCTAAATGAGCCTTTTGTTGTAATTTTGACTGAAATCTTATTTTTAGACTAAGAAACTAAAATACCTTAATAAGCGATATGGCAGAAGTAATCCGTATGCCCAAGATGAGCGACACCATGGAAGAAGGTGTTATCGCAGAATGGCACAAAAAAGTTGGTGATAAAATCAAATCCGGAGAAGTTATAGCGGAAGTCGAAACAGACAAAGCTACAATGGATCTTGAATCTTATTATGACGGTACGCTTCTATACATAGGTGTACAAAAAGGTGATGCTGTACCCATTGACGGGGTTATGGCTGTTGTTGGAGAAGAAGGAGAAGACTATAAATCATTATTGGAAGGCGGAAGTGATAACGGAAGCAGCAAAGAAGAAGCGCCTGCAAAACAGGAAGCTGCACCTGCTGTTGAAACTGCCACTCCTGACAAGCCAGCAGTAAGACCTGCTGCATCGACAGAGAAAATTAATGCTGCTGTGGTTCGCATGCCAAAAATGAGCGATACCATGGAAGAAGGAACTTTGGTTTCCTGGCAGAAAAAAGTGGGCGACAAGGTGAAGTCAGGAGATATTCTGGCGGAAGTTGAAACCGACAAAGCTACCATGGAACTGGAAGCATACGAAGACGGAACGCTTCTTTTCGTTGGAATCAAGGAAGGCGAAGCTGTACCTGTAGATGCGATCATCGCTGTAATTGGTGAAGAAGGAGCGAACGTGGAAGGATTGCTTGCCCGCGAAAACGGAGAAGCTCCTGCAGAAACTTCTGCTCAGGAAGCTCCGAAAGCAGAGGCTGCCAAAGAAGAAAAAACGGTTTCTGTTGCTGATTCCGGTGACAGAATTAAAGCTTCTCCTCTTGCAAAACGCCTTGCTGAAGACAAAGGTATCAACCTGAGTGAAGTAGCAGGAAGCGGAGACAATGGTCGTATCGTAAAACGCGATGTGGATGACTTCAAACCTGCTGCAAAAGCTGCTGAAGCACCTGCTAAAGCCGAAGCTGCACCAGCGAAAGCAGAACAGCCACAAGCTGCTGCACCAGCTGCATCAGGCGATTATACCGATACCCCGGTATCACAAATGCGCAAAACGATTGCACGTCGTTTGAGCGACAGCTTGTTCACTGCACCGCATTTCTATGTAACCATGGAAATCGTGATGGACAAAGCAATGGCACTTCGTCCTCAGTTGAACGACGTAAGTCCTGCAAAAATCTCTTTCAACGACATGGTGATCAAAGCTTGCGCGGTTGCCTTGAAACAACATCCTGCCGTTAACTCTGCATGGTTGGGAGACAAAATCAGAAAATACAATTATGTAAATATTGGTGTAGCTGTTGCAGTTGATGAGGGCCTTCTGGTACCTGTTATCCGCGACGCTGACAAGAAAACTTTATCAACCATCTCTGGTGAAGTAAAAGATCTTGCAGGCAAAGCCAAAGACAAAAAACTACAGCCTAAGGATTGGGAAGGCAACACTTTCTCTATTTCTAACCTGGGTATGTTTGGTGTAGATGAGTTCACAGCGATCATCAACCCACCGGATTCATGCATCCTTGCTATTGGTGGAATCAAGAAAGTAGCTGCTTTCAAAGAAGATGGTACTGTATACCCAACCAATATCATGAAAGTGACACTTTCAGCTGATCACCGTGTAGTAGACGGAGCACTTGCAGCTCAGTTCCTGAACACAGTGAAAAAACTGTTGGAAGAGCCGATGAGCATGTTGGTTTAAGGACAAATTGATGGTTGACGTCTCGTCACCCCGATAATAAAATGTACAAAGTGTCAGGTTTTACGACCTGGCACTTTTGTTTTAAATAGCATTCTGATTTGCTACCACAGTATTGTCGTAAATAATATGATTGAAATAATCCCGTTTAAAAATGAATTTCAGGATCAGCTCGTTAAGCTTATTCTGGATATTCAGCAGTTGGAGTTTAACGTCCCCATTACAGCAGCCGATCAGCCTGACCTTTTCACCATTGACGATTTTTATCGTAAAAGTGGCGGAGAATTCTGGGTAGCTGTTGCTGACGGCAAGGTCGTTGGCAGTATCGCGCTTATACGTATAGGTAACCAGGCAGGTGTGATCAGGAAAATGTTTGTGGCAAAGGATTTTCGTGGCAAGGAATCTGGTATTGGCCAGCGGCTGTTTGACCATATGCTTGCTTATTGCACCGAAAACCACATTGCCAATTTGTATCTGGGAACTGTGAGTCAATTGGCTGCTGCCCTTCGTTTCTATGAAAGAAACGGTTTTATTACCATCAGTAAAGACAATCTGCCGGCAGACTTCCCACTGATGCAGGTGGACAATGTTTTCTGCAAACTGACAATACAAAATCAGGTCTGAATTTTAAAGATATAATCAAGTACTTATTCATGGAAAAAATACACGCAACCACCGTCCTTGGGGTTCTTCATAATGGCACTGTTTCTCTTGGTGCCGACGGACAAGCTACGATGGGAACTACAGTCGCTAAAGGGAATGTAAAGAAGATCAGAGTATTGATGGGCGGGAAAATCCTGGCAGGTTTCGCCGGATCGACCGCCGATGCCTTCACCCTCATAGAGCGTTTTGAAGAAAAATTGAATGCTTACGGAGGTAATATGAAACGCGCTGCTATAGAACTGGCCAAAGATTGGCGCACCGATCGTTACCTGAGAAAACTGGAAGCGATGATGATTACTGCCAGCAAAGATGAAATCCTGATCATTTCCGGAACCGGTGATGTACTGGAGCCTGAAAACGGAATTGCAGCGATCGGGTCCGGCGGCAACTTCGCTCAATCAGCGGCGCAGGCACTCAAAAAACATGCAACGCATTTGTCAGCAGAAGAAATGGTACGCGAAAGCCTTACCGTAGCGGCAGATCTCTGCATTTATACTAATCATAATTTCATGATTGAAGAAGTGAAGTAAAAAGCAACTGCCCTGTAAAACGAAAAAATTCGCGATTACAGGGCAGCTTCATTACAAGCTCATCGACATTTTATAATACTCAATATCCTTTTTAAAAAACGGTTCTCCGAACTTTTCAAATCCATGTTTTTTATAGAAATTGGACGCAGTGCTTCTCGCATCACACCACAATTCTTTGTAGCCTTTATCACGTGCATCATTGATAACAAACCTCAGTAGCTGCGATCCCAAACCTTTATTCTGCCAGGCATGTAATGTTGCAAACTTCCTGAAACGCAGCCGGTCTTCATCTGCAAACAATGAAATGATAGAAACAAGGTTTGCCTCATAAAATAGCCCGAAGTGTACTCCTGATTCGTCTTCAGCTACTTTCACAAATTCCAGCGGCTGATCGGGCCAAAGCACCTGATGCCTAATTTCCAGTATCTCTGCTACTTCTACTTTTTTAATTTCGATATTCATTATATTTTACTTTCTAAGCACAAGGCGAACAGCGGTTTTCATCTTCTGCCCTAACCTTTGCTTTTTATTACCCAACCTGCCCCTTACATTTCTGTATCCGGATAACACGGCATAACCCGAATTGAGCGCAGCATCCATATTATAGTTGTCTTGAAGATATTTGAGGGCATTTGCCTCACTCAAATTGTAATTATCTTGTTTCGAATATGCCCATATACCCTGTCCGATCGGATTAAACATGGAATGTGTAGCATAGTCTTCCAGCACATAGTGTTTAAACTTATTTCCCTGATTAACCATCTGATGAAACCAGCCAGTCCCAAGGTCAGCTGTGAAACCCCAATTTCCTCCAAAACAAACATTACTACCTTTTGGCAAAGTAGTGTCTCTATAGGTAGAAAGCCTGATCATACACGCATATTCATTAAGCCTGCACTCAGGCATTGGATGGATTCGACCAGTTTTCAACACTTCTATATCCTTCTCCTTTCTTGGAGTATTGTATTTTTCATGCAATGCAATCGCCTCTTCCTGTTCCGGAATATATTCATCAAATTTCGAGCCGTGGCACAACTTGGCCGAAAATGCCGGGCAAGACCAGCACTGTCCGATGGAGCCTGTACCAGCCATCTTTTCATCATGAGCAAAATCAGGAAGCATAGCTCCAATCATATCGTGATGAAACACCATGTCATTATGCATGATAAACAAAAAATCCTGGCTGGCATTTTCCAAAGCATACTGATATGGAATCTGATAACGATAACTGCTGTCTACCTTAGTTTTGTTGTAATCAAGATATCCTAATTCGTAAAAAGTTTTGGGATAGTACAGGTCAATTTCGATATGTGGTTTGATAGCCTGAATGACTTTATATACATCACCAAACTTGTCAAAAGGTTGCTTTTTCTCAACCGTGATATACAGCTTATTAATGTGCTGCCGGCTGTATTTAAAAAGCGTTAGAATAGAAATAATGGTCTGATACGGCTTACCGTAATAGATGACGCATACATCAACTTTGTTCATTACTAATTTGAAGAGGGATGTGGTTAATTTTGCCACAAAAATAAAGTATTTCCTTCAAATTACTCCCCTATCGGTTACAATTCCGCCATCAAAGTAATAATTCGTACGAGTTCATCTGTCACGCCCCGCTGGCTCTCCGGCTCATACTTATGCGCAATAATAGCAAAACTAAGCATCTCACCCGATTTAGCGGTAACATATCCTGCATAAGCCCGAGTACCTTCTATTGAACCACTCTTTGCCCTTACATTACCTGCTGCCCTGCTCCCTTTTCCAAGGTTACGAACCGTTCCGGATTGACCCATTACCGCTATGGTTTTGTAAAAATCATTGAATCCCGGATTCTTCGTGGCCATACTCAAAATTTCTGTGAGGTTATGCACAGAAACCGAACCTGAAGGCGACAATCCGCTACCATCCTTGATCATGAATCCCCGCATATCTGCCCGTTTGGACACCCAATAGTTTTTTACCGCTTTGGCAGATGCATCAAAGGACGGATCTCCTCCAAGCCGCTTTCCGGCAAGTTTCAAAAATGCATCTGCATATAAGTTTACACTCCACAAATTTGTCTGGAGACAAATATCACGCAGAGGAGGCGACACTGTTTCATCCAGAACCTTACGTGTTAGCTCTTTCTTCTCATCTATTGACGACCTGGTAACTTTGATCTGCACATCGGCCAGTGCTTTTTGCAAAACAAAACCTACATACAGCGCCGGATCGGGAATAGAACCCTTTACCTGATATGTAGCAAAGCCGGTGGGTATTGTCCCTGTCATCACCACCTGACTGCTAAAAGGATTACCATACAGGATCGTCTTATCCCCGGAACCCCGCTCGCCTGTCGTAACTTCATTCCGGAATGTGAGATAAGGAAGTGAAGGATCAGTATTGAGATAAACTGCCGGATCCCCTGCACGTGTTCCCGGCTTGAATTTCACCTTGTATAAATTGTCATTAAAATTAAGTCCGCCTACCCCGGCTCCATAGTAATTACCCAGATCAGCATAAATCCAACTGTCGGCCACCGTATTTTTATCAAAAAAAGAACCATCGCCAATTACTTCGCCCAATATTACTTTTACTCCCAGTTTCTGAATCGCCTTAGTCCATTTAACCAGCAAATCGGCAGAAGTGGGATATCCTGTAAAGCGGTCACTACCGAGTGTGGGGTCTCCTGTTCCGCGTACATAAATATTACCAAAAAGCGTATCCTTTCTGATAACACCATCATATTCCAGATAAGTTTTGTATCGGTAATCTCCACCGAAAACATCCATTACAGTAGCCGTTGTCACCAGTTTAAGTGTAGACGCAGACGGAAGCGACAATTCCGGATTAAGCGCAAATTTACTTTTCCCATCCTTCGTTGATTTAAGGCTGATGGCAAGTGTCCCGTTTCGCATCAGCTCGCTGTTCTGAAGTTCCAGTACGGCATCACTAAGGTTATTGATTGCGATACTGTCAGCCGACTGCGCCTTTGCAGCAATACTCAGGAAACAAAACACGACAGTCAGGAAACACTTCATAGATTTTGATAAATGGCGGTATTTTATGCAGGAAATAAAGATTCATTCCTAAACTAGTAACTTATCAGTAATCTAAGTGTCTTTTTTGATACTTTTGTACAAATTCCGTGCATCATGCACGTTTAATTATCCTCCGGAAAGAGCACTGAAAGTGCCATTAATGCTAAACCTTTGAATTTTTAACCAATATCCTGACAAGAGCACGTTTTTGATTTTCCCTGAAAAGGTAAGATCATACTATATAATATTCACCCCAATCACAAAGTATGAAATTGACATTTTGGGGAGCTGCACAGCAAGTAACCGGTAGTATGTTCCTGTTGGAATCCGATGATTACCGAATTTTGATTGACTGCGGTTCAGATTTTGATTTAGATGAAATAGGAAGAAAGAACCGATATGATGAACAAAAAAGTGTCTTTCCGTTTGATGCAAGTTTAATTAACACTGTACTTCTCACACACGCACATATTGATCATTCGGGTAACATACCCAACCTTTTTAAGGAAGGCTTTGAAGGACGGGTGGTTTGTACTGAGCCAACGCTGTCTCTTACCTCACTACTGCTGAAAGATGCCGCCAACCTCCATCAGAAGCGCCTGAATGCGAGAAACGGAGCGAGTGGAAAAAAGAAAGGTAAAAAGAGGAAAGAAATCCCACGTGACTATTTCGTTGAGAAAAATGTAATCGAAGCACTGGACAACTTCGTTCCCGTTGCCTTCGGACAGCGCTATCGCATCGCAGACCACGTATCCATTACATTTTACCCTGCCGGACACCTTCTGGGGGCAGCCCATATTGTGGTAGAAGTATTCGAAAATGGCGAGAAGAAACGTATTTGCTTCTCGGGTGATATTGGTAGAAGTAACTATCCCCTACTTACGGACCCACAGGAAGTACCTGATGTAGACTATCTGATCTGCGAAACGACGTACGGAAACCGCCTTCATGAAACTAAGGAAGAGCCCGAAACAGCGCTGGCCGATGTGATCAAAAGAACATGTGTTGACATTCCTGGCAGACTCATCATTCCATCTTTCAGTGTGGGAAGAACACAGGCTTTGTTATTTACGCTGAATAAAATTTATGCGAACCATAACTTTCCTAACCTGAAGGTGTTCTCGGATAGTCCGCTGGCATACAGCAGCACGAAGGTCTACCAACGCCACGTACGCTTACTTAACAAGGAAGCCCGAAATTTCCAGGAAGATAACGACATGCTCTTCGATTTTGAAAACCTCATCTATCTTGAGAATGCCGAAGCAAGCCGGGCAATATCCAATTACAACGAACCTTGTATCATCATTTCTTCTTCCGGAATGGTACAGGGAGGACGGATTGAACACCACGTAGAAGCCAATATAGGTAACCCTTATGCTACAATTCTGATGATCGGTTATGCATCGGAAGGAACCCTCGGATGGAGACTCCTGAACGGGCAGGATACGATATCAATCAGAGGTAAACAGCTGCCAGTCTTGGCTAATATTGAAAAAATTGACGTATTTAGCGGTCACGGAGATCAGAATGATTTAATAAAATTTGTGAAAATGCAGAATCCGGACAAGCTCAAAGGAGTTTTTCTGGTACACGGGGACCAGCAAAGCATGGCTGATTTTCAGGGCAAAATTCAGGAAATGGGCTATAACAACGTGGAAATACCCTTACGAGGCCGCTCCTACGAACTTTAATCCTGCATTTTTCCAGTAATTTAAGAACCTAAGAAATGAGAACATATCTGGATTTTGAAAAACCTATGGCCGAGCTCGAACGCAAGCTCGAAGAAATGAAAGCATTAGCATCAGAAAATAATGTTGATTTTTCAGGTGCCATTTCCTTATTGGAAAATAATATTACAGATCTTCGAAAAGAAATATTTGAAAATCTTACCCGCTGGCAGCGTGTACAACTTTCGCGCCATCCGGATCGCCCATATACGCTTGATTACATCGAGCGCATTTGCGACGAGTTTATAGAATTGCACGGAGACCGCCAGGTGCGTGACGATCCGGCTATTATTGGTGGGCTTGCCAACATTGGCGGGCAATCGGTTATGCTGATCGGACAACAAAAAGGACGTAATACCAAGCAACGTCAGCACCGTAATTTCGGGATGCCTAATCCGGAAGGGTACAGAAAGGCGCTTCGCTTGATGAAGCTGGCTGAAAAGTTCAATATACCTATCGTTACGCTGATAGACACGCCGGGTGCATTTCCTGGTATGGAGGCAGAAGAACGCGGACAAGGTGAAGCAATCGCACGCAACCTGAAAGAAATGTTTATGCTGAAGGTACCGGTGATCTGTATCGTAATTGGTGAAGGAGCTTCCGGTGGTGCTTTGGGCATCGCAATCGGAGACCGTGTATTGATGCTTGAAAATACATGGTACTCGGTAATTTCTCCTGAAAACTGCTCAACGATTCTTTGGAGAAGCTGGGATTTCAAAGAGCAGGCTGCCGACGCCATGAAAATTACTGCCAAGGACATGGTGAGTAACAAACTGGTGGATGGTATTGTTTCAGAACCTCTCGGCGGTGCACATCTGGATCATGACTGGATGGCAGAAGAGCTGAAGAGAGTGATTCTGGAAAACGTTAAAGAACTTTCTAAAATATCGGTTGACAAACGAATTGATCAGCGCATTGATAAGTTTTCGGCTATGGGTGTCGTTGTAGAATAGGCTCCTTTTATATATTTCAAAGCATTTCAAAGAGCTGTAAGTTGACTCCGGAAAGTTAAACTTACAGCTCTTGGCACAAACCGGATTATGAAAAACAGTAATATCAAGAATATCATTTTCGATTTGGGTGATGTAATTCTGAACATTGACGTTCCCGTTGCTTCACTATCATTTGCCAAACTGAGCGGTCGCGAACAAGCTGAAATATTAACGCTTTTTAAAGAAAATGACCTTTTTCGCCAGTTTGAAACCGGTTTGCTGGATGAAGCCAGCTTCAGAAATCTGATCAGAAAACTGGTTGACTCTCCCGATTGGACCGACGAAATGATTGATACGGCATGGAACAGCCTTTTGCTGGATATGCCGGTTGAACGCGTTGAACTGCTCAAAACACTGCGCAGCAAATATCGCTTATTCCTTCTGAGCAATACCAGTTCTATTCACATCACACAAGTGAATAAGATCCTCGAAGCCGCTACAGGTATAAAAAACCTGGATGAGCTCTTCGACAAAGTATACCTCTCTTACGAAATGGGGATTATGAAGCCGGATCCTGAGATTTACCTGCAGGTACTAAAAGAGCAGAATATTAAAGCAGAGGAAACGCTGTTCCTCGATGACAACTCAGATAATATCAAATCGGCCGCAAAATTGGGCATAGATACTATTCTGGTTCAAAAACCTGTTACCATCCTGGAATATCTCAAAGACTATGCAGTCTAGTACACGCACCTATCTCATTCAGGCTTTACTGTTTATTCTTACGGTCATCACCACAACCATGGCCGGCGCTGAATGGATCTTCGGAAATACATTTTCTTTTGTTTTTGACTTGTTTGGATGGCTTGGAAATGACAGCCCTGAATTGAAAGCAGCTTCAGAAAAAGCCATGGGATGGCCGGAATTCATCATAGGATTTCAGTTTTCCCTGCCATTTCTGGCCATATTAACCATCCACGAGTTTGGGCATTATTTTACGGCCAAAGCGCATCAGGTAAAAGTGACACTACCTTTTTATATACCACTTTGGTTTGGAATTTCCCAAAGCATAGGTACAATGGGCGCGTTTATCAGGATCACTTCGGTTGTTAAATCAAGACTCAAATTCTTCGATATCGGAATCGCCGGACCACTTGCAGGATTTTTCGCTGCCATGGCGGTTTTATGGTACGGCTTTACGCACTTGCCCCCTCTTGAATACATTTATGCAATCCATCCGGAATACGAGCGCTTCGGATCCAGTTACGGACAATTTGTTTACGAAAACTCCGCAGGACAAATCGCCCTTGGTGATAATATCCTGTTCTGGCTTTTCAAAACCTATGTGGCTGACCCGAATCTGCTTCCGCACGATTTCGAGATGATCCATTACCCTTTTATTTTTGCGGGATACCTGGCTCTTTTCTTTACTTCTCTGAATCTTATTCCCATCGGACAACTTGACGGAGGACACATTTTGTACGGCCTGATAGGTAAGAAGAAATTCGATGTAATTGCACCAGTGCTTTTTAGCATCTTTGTTTTTTTTGCAGGTTTGGGGTTATTCAGGCCAGAGTCTTTCGCCATTGGTAGCGATGAGTTGTTTTATGAGCAACTATTATATCTGTTCTTCTATATCTATTTTATCTACATCTGTTTCAGAAGAACATTTGAGTCTGCCTCTACAGCACTGATGATCAGTCTTATCATTGTGGTAGCCCAATTCGCTGTAACATACCTGTTTCCTGAGCAGGAAGGTTATTCAGGCTTCCTTCCATTTGTCTTTATTCTGGGAAGAATTTTGGGAGTAAAACATCCTGACACCGAAGACAATCGCCCTCTTGATACACCACGGATTATCATGGGTATTTTTGCGTTGATCGTTTTTGTGATCACATTTAGTCCGCGACCATTTATTATTCTTTAAAGGCTAAGCTTTTGTCGGTATGTGGAGAATTATAACAGCTGGCTTGTACCGTGCTGCCGGTTGGAAAATTATAGGCCGGTACCCTAATGAGGTTAAAAAGGCTGTTTGGGTAGGTGCTCCTCATAACTCCAACTGGGATTTTGTAGTTTGCCTTGGAGGCCGCGCTGAACTTCAGATCAACATAGGCTTTTTAGCGAAAAGTCAGCTGTTCAAATGGTATTCAGGCTGGTTATTTCGGGCGCTGGGCTGTTATCCGGTATATCGCAATAAAGCTTCTAATTTAGTAGACACCGTCGCCGCAATGTATGCGGAACGTGAAAGTCTGCACATCGCCATTACCCCGGAGGGCACCAGAAAAGACGTAGAAAGACTTAAAAGTGGATTTTATCATATAGCACTGAAAGCCAATGTCCCACTTATTCTGATCGGTTTCGATTATCCGAGGAAAGCTATCGTGATCAGCGAGCCAATGTATTTGAAAAATGATTTTGAAACCGATATGAAAGCGGTCTACGACTTCTATCTGACGATCGGAGGCAAGCATAAAACATGGCTAAAAAATTATGAAATGACTGGTAAAATTGAAAAATCAGAGCGGCTTTAAAAGCCAATTCTGAATTCCGTCCAGCCTTCTGTATTGGTTTTAAGAGAAAACCTGAAACCATGATTGACCAGAATTTCACGGCTCAGTGTCAGCCCGATCCCTTGTCCATCCGGCTTGCTGCTGTAGAATGGATTAAACAAATGATCAGCCTCCTCTTCTGTAATTGGCTTACCATTATTGGCAATAACCAGTTCATTTTCTGAGAGACTAATCCCCACACTGTTTCCGGGCCGACAAGCCTGTACCGCATTCCGAATTACATTGACCAGTACTTGCTCCAGTTGCGCTAAATCGGCCTGAACAACAACATTTGCAAGTGAATTTGTTTGAATAGCAACACCATTCTCCATTCCGAAAGATTGCATAAATACAGTAACATCCCGGACCAGAACACTCAAATTAACGCTGGCAAAAGCTGGCAGAGGAAGACGAACAACGTCAGCAAAATTGCGCATGAAATAGGTCAGCTTTCTATTTCTTTCAGACGAAATCCGCAGAGCTTCATTTAATTCAACAAATTCCTCTGCGTCAAGCATATGTCTGGCTGTCTGTATGATTGAATCCGTAGCACCCAATGTGTTGTTCACCTCGTGTGCCATCATTCTGATCACTTTTCCGTATGCTTTTTTTTCTGATTCATACATTTCAGCCGTAAGTTCTTCTATCATCAGAAACGATCTTCGGAAACCCTGATCCATAAAATGCGAACGTTGCACCTTGTAAGTAGCTACGCCTGACGGTCTGATGATTTTCGACTCTCCATCTTTCATTTCTCCTGCTCTACTCAGTATTTCCGAACCTGTTTGCCTGGGGATCAAACCTTTGTATACCGACTCTCCCATGTGCAGCAATACTTTGCCTTCAGTGTTCACAGATTCAATTTTACCGTCAAAATCCAGTATAACAATAGCAATCGGAGAAGCTGCGATCAGCCTTTCAAGTAAAAAGTGCTTCTCCTGAAGTCTCACTCTCTCTTCCCTCAATTGATCAATCATCAGGTTATATACTTCAATCAGCGAGTCGACCTCGCCGTTTCCTGTATTCACAAATTTGATTGTAAAGTCTTTTTCCCTGATAGCCTCAATTCCTGATTTTACAAACTCATGAGGTCTGTTAAAATTCTGGTATATCCTGACAGACAAGAGTATCGAACTGAAAAGAAACAATTCTGAACCGATAAACAGTATTTTGTCGTGAAACAATATCTTGTACACCAGAAAGATAAGAACAAGATGCAGTAGCAATATGTATACAATATATTGTGTCCGCGTCGACCACCTCATAATTCGTCGGATTCATAAGTGATGCCATACTTTTCAAGCCGGCGATACAGTGCAAACCGTGTAATCCCCAGAGATCTGGCTACTTTCGAGACCTTATTCTGATGAAAATCCATCGCTTTCCGGATCATCTGAAATTCCATTTCTTCGAGCGTCAGCGCTCCTACTTCGGGTAAATTACTATTACGGGAGCTGGTATTCCCGGTGTTCATACTAAGTTGAAAGTCTTCCACATCCAGCATATCGTTTGTTGAAAGCAATACAGTTCGTTCTACTATATTCTTCAACTGCCGGATATTTCCCTGTAAAGTCAGCGCCTTAAGCCATTTAGCCGCCGGCTTAGACAACTGTAATTCAGGGCGCTGGTATATCACTTTGAGGTTATTGATAAAGAAATCGGCCAGCAACGGAATATCACCCGACCTCTCTCTTAACGCAGGTAACTGAACTGTGATCAAATTAATACGGTAATACAGATCTTCTCTAAAAGTACCTTGCGCCACCATCTCTTCAAGATTTCGGTTTGTGGCGCAAATAACCCGAACGTCAACTACACGACTTTTACTACTGCCAAGAGGTTCAAAAGTTCTTTCCTGCAACACCCGAAGCAATTTCACCTGACTTCCCAGATCAAGTTCGCCGATCTCATCCAGAAAAATAGTACCTCTGTGAGCCATCTCAAACCTTCCTTCCCGATCCGTTTTGGCATCGGTAAACGCACCTTTTACATGACCAAAAAGCTCACTTTCAAAAAGGGACGATGATATACCACCCAGATTCACTTTCACAAATGGTCTCAGTTTTCTTTTACTGTTGGCATGAATTGCCTCGGCAATGAGTTCCTTGCCTGTACCGCTTTCTCCGGTGATCAGCACAGGAGCATCGGTTACAGCCACCCGGCCTACAGTTTCAAGAATATCAAGCAATTTCGGATCCTTACCAATGATGTTATCAAACTGATACTTACTTGCAGCCTTACGCTTCACACTTGACTCCTCATCCGGCTGTCCAAGATTCAATATCGTATTGACCGATTGCAATAAGTAATCGTTTTGCCAGGGTTTGGTAATAAAGTCCTTTGCGCCAAGCTTCATTCCCTGCACTGCCAGATCTATCGTGCCCCAGCCGGTAATCAGAATAACAGGAATAGCCGGATTGTGTTTGCGAATACGGGACAACAATGCCATTCCTTCGTCTCCGGAAGTCGCTATTGAGAAATTGAGATCGAGGAGAATGAGTTCAGGTATTTCAGTCTGAAGTATCTTTAATGCATCATCGGGCGAAGCTGCCCCTTTCACCTGAAACCCATTGCTTTTCAGCAGCAGAGCCAGTGAAGTTCTAATGGCCAGATCGTCGTCTATAATGAGTAGCATTGCATTTTAAGTATTTAAAAATTTCCGGCAAATTCTGAAGGTTTCACACAAAGATCGGAAAGAATACCTCAGCGACCTCAGCGTGTCCTTCCTTAACTCTGCGAGAAATAAAATGCCCGCAGCTACTCCTCGTGCAAAGCCAATGCCGGATGGATCCTTGACGCTTGCCTACTCGGCCACCATGCACAAATGGTAACAATGATAAAGATAACAACCACAGAAATAACAATGGATGTGATATAAACGCTTGCCTTCAGATCAAAGACATGCATAATGGGAAACTGAATGGCGAAAAGCAAACCTATGAATATGCTCAGAGTCGTAAGCGTCCATATTTCTCCTAAAAACTGAACTGTCACACCTTTTTCTGTAGCACCAATAGCACGGCGAAGTCCGATTTCCCCCCTTCTCTTCGCAATACTCAGGTTAAGAATACCGAAAAGCCCCAATGCTACATTCGTCAATAGAAATCCACTCACTATTAAAAATATGGCTACTGGCACCAGTGTGAGATTCTGTCTGTTTTTTCTCGACTCAGTAAGGTAAGAAACCTCTACACCCCAACCCGGCAGTGCAGATGCTACATCTTTCACTAATTTCGCTTCAAAATTAGCATCTGTTCCAGGACGGGTTTTAATCATAATATTCGAATTCCATTTATCGTCCTTGCCCAATTGCTCAAATAATGCCGGGTCGTCAGACATAAACTCTCCCTTCGCCTTGAATTTGTCAACAACACCAGTCACTTTGAATGTAGGTTTATCATCGCGATTAATAAGCTTCCCAATGGGATTCTCATTTCCGAATAACATCTCCTGTAATTTCCGGTTGATCACAACAGGGGTGAATTTAGAAACCCTGTCGCCTTCAGTAAACCAACGACCGGCAACCACCGGCAGATCAAATGTTTTGCTAAAGTTTTCATCTGTAACATAGAAGTCAGGAACTGCGTGTGATTTCTTATGATTCACCGAATTATTCATCTGACTGGCGGAAAATGGCGTATTGCTGCTCATTCTCGTCAACGACTCTACTTCTTTGTAAGCTTTAATCTGTTGCGTAATTCGCAGTAATTTTTCTGCCTGCTGTATGGTATCCTGGTTGTTACTCAATTGGATATTCCAAACCCTTTCGTATTGAAAACCGATAGGCTGTACATAGTTGTTGACGTTGTAAACAATCAAAGAAAGTACACCGAAAAGCACCATGAATGAAGCCCAGATCTCAATGATCAGCAAAGAGTGTGCTCCCTTTTTATTCCAGATTAATTTTATTAAATGACGTAACATGGCTGATGATTTTTAGAGGTAAAGAATGGTTAAGGGCGAAGGGTCCGGGGCAAAGGGCATAGAGGAATTAGTTAACAGACACCAAAGCCCGGTTCCCCATGCCCTTTGCCCTTCTCCCCTATGCTTTGAGCGCTTCTACAATTTTAAGTTTCGACATACGGACTGCCGGCAGCACACCTGACAATAATCCAAAAAGCAGACAAATAAATATGCTGACCAGGAATACTGTAAAGTTGATCGTAAGGTCGGCGTAGGCGATCCAGCCACTGGAATTGATCAAAGAAATAATGATCATTGACAATACTAATGCGAACAGTCCACCGATGAAAGTGATAAAGATATTTTCAATAATAAACTGCCATAACAAAGCCTTTGAAGGAGCTCCGAATGCCTTCCGCACACCAATTTCTGAAGACCTTTCAAGAATACGGCTCACGTTCACATTCACCAGATTGATAGCAGGCAGCCCCATGATCATGAGTAATACCAATCCTATGATGGTGTAAAAGAAAATCTTCCTTGAATCATCCCTCGCGAACTGATCCAGAAAATGGTCAAAGTATCTGTGTGCTTTTACAATCAATACAGAATACTGTTGGCCGTCCTGGATTTCATCTTTGGAGAGTCGGGAAATGACGTTATCGAATTCAGCCTGTATGGCAGGCATATCCTCCCGGCTTTTAGCCAGCACCATCGCGATATAACTTCCCCGCATTCCCTTGTTTTCGTAGTTGCTTTTAGGAGCAGTATATGGGAAATAAACATCGCCATACGTATAAAACCTTGTGGGCGGGCTCCCTTTCACTACTCCAATGACCCGGTAATTGATATTTTCTATATCTATAAATTTACCTACAACCTGCGCGCCGCGTTCAAAATACTGATCCCGCAAATCATCGGTAATCACTGCGACATGGTCACCACTTTTGATATTCTGTTCGTTGTAAGGCTTGCCTTCCAGAAACTCAAATCCGGCAACATTCCAGAAGTCCACATCTGTGTATTTGGTATTAAGTTTAATCCGCTTTCCATTTACATACGTGTTGGAAAAGCTGAAATTGGAAACAATAGCCACATTCTCAGGTGTTTTTAGTGACTTCGCATATTTATTCAAAAAATAGTAGCTGGCCGGACCAGAACTCATCGAATTCCTGACCGAATCGGTCTGCAGGATATTGGCAATGTAGAGTGTACGGTAACGCTTGTCTTCCGGATAATGAGATCCGAAAAGATGATCGAGAAAAGAGGTCAGCACCATCAGTACCGTCAACGTAAGACTGATACCAAACAGGGTGATAAATGTATAGAAAGGATGCCTCAGCAATACCTTCCAGGCTATTTTTATGTAATTACTCAGCATAGGGAAAATCAATGATAGAATGAATGGATGATAGAATGAATGAATACTTTTGAATTGGGTACTCTCACCGCGGAGATCCCCCAATCTTTGATTCACCCCTGCCCCAAACCTACAACACCTGCGCGCCGTCGAACAGCCTTATTAACCTGTGCGTTTTTTTGGCCATGGCGTCATCGTGTGTTACCATCACAATCGTTGTTCCGTCATTGTTGAGATTTTGCAGAATACTTAATATCTCATTCCCCATAGCGCTGTCCAGGTTTCCCGTTGGCTCATCTGCCAGAATAATTTCAGGTCTTCCGACGATAGCTCTGGCAATGGCTACACGCTGCTTTTGCCCTCCAGACAATTGCTTTGGAAAATGTTTCATTCTGTTACTCAGTCCTACTTTTTCTAATGCTTCGGTAGCCAGTTCTCTCCTTTGTTTCATGGAGCTTTCCCGGTACAGCAGAGGAATTTCAACATTGTCCAGCACCGACAAATCATTAATCAGATGGAAACTCTGAAAAATAAAACCCAGCTTTTGGTTACGGAGCTGAGCGAGTTCCTTATCCCGATAGGACGACACACGCGTTCCTCCAATCTCAATGATTCCTTTCGAAGGTTCATCGAGTAGCCCCATAATGTTTAGCAATGTGCTCTTCCCGCATCCGGACGGGCCCATAATGGAAACAAATTCCCCCTTTTTAACATCCAGGTTGATGTTGTTCAATGCAAGTGTTTCGATTGAACTGGTACGGTAAACTTTTTCGACGTTTTGTAGTTTTATCATGACATCTTGATTTTAACCGCAATAGACGCAATGTTTTCGCAATGGTCGCAAGGATAATTTGTAGCCATCTATCGCGTCAATTGCGCATTCCATTGTGTCTATTGCGGTTAGATTTATTTTATTTTTTCATTTTTTTCGAAATCATACAATGTCAGCAACCTCAGACTGTAATAAGATTGCCAGTAATCCCGCAAGGCAACGATATAGTCCCGCCTCGCTCTGTCCTTTTCCTGCATGGCGATTCCCAGATCCGTTACGCTCAAATCGCTCAGTATAAATCTTTCTTGTGCAATCTGATAGCGATTCGCGGCCAGATTATCAGCCAATTGCGTGAGTTTTACCTGCTTTTGCAGCATTTGTAGCAGCGTTGCCTGTGTAAATATCTCCTGTTCAAAAGTCAGTTTGTCCTGCTCTACTGACTGCTGAGCAAACTCCTGGTTAGCACGTGCAATTTCGGTACGCGCTTTGTTTCGTCCCCATGTCATGATTGGCAATGTAAATTGCAAAGAAACAGATTCCCTGTCTTGTGGACGAACATAAACATCCCCGGGACGACTCCCCTGATTGCTCAAACCAAAATTAGCCTGCAAGGACGCATTCAGCCCATTTTCCCTTTTTGCGCGCTGCGTTTCCATCTCAGCTTCCAGTAGTTTTCTTTTAAAACCGATGGCGTCCGCCCTGTTGGCAAATGCCTCTTCAATAGCTACTCTTGTATCAACTGCAAATTCAGGCGCTTCCAATGGGATCTCCAAATCAGGTATTTTGTCGTCACGAATTCCCAGAAACATCTTCAGTTGCATGGACGCCACCGCCATCGACTGATGTGCAGAAGCCAGATCTTTTTGAGCCGTGAGCAAACCCATTTGTAACTGCAAAAGATCATTCTGCGAAATTTTGCCTATTTGAAGTTTATGCCCAGCTATTTTAAACAGAGTATCATTATTACTTCTGTTCTTTTCTGCAATTTCAAGATTCACCTGAGCAACAAGCAATTCGAAATAATAAGCCGCTGCATCCAGCGAGACTTTTTCCAAAGAAGAAATAAACTGCTGATTCCCCTGTTGAAATTTTAAAGGTTCTATTCGTCTGACCCACTTCATTTCATTGAATCGGAATAGTGGCTGGGTGATTCCAATTTCAACCGGAATACCATTGTAACTGGTTGTTTTCCTGTTGAAATCATCAAACCGCTGCATTTCCTTTTGGATGAAAATTGTCCCGCCTGTTAACGCGATATTCTGGCTCAATCCCAGGTTTACGAGCGAATTGTTGTAACTCACATTACGAAATGAAATGGTGCCATCCGGCTGAACGACCTGTATATACGATCGGGTAAATCCCGGCAGCGTTCCACCCAAACTCAGCTGCGGTTTAAAATCAGCGATAAACGAACGATACTGCCAATAATTGGTTTTCCGCAACGTTTCGGCCTGTTTGGAAGAAATAGATTGCTTCCTCGCAAGTTGAACAACTTCTACCAGAGAGTAACGCTGATTCTGAGCGGTCAGCCGATCACAAAGCAATAACAGAATCAGGATGATGTATAGCTTTTTCATGGCAGTCAGTTCTCGATAGTAATTTTTTCCAGATGCTCATACTGATTCATGTCCGTCAGAATGACTTTTTCTCCTGCCTGCAAGCCGCTTTTGATCTCCACAAAATCAAAATTGGACAAGCCGACTACTATTTCTCTGCGCCTGGCAATACCATTATCAAGAACAAACACATGCTGACGTTGTTTACCATTAAAAGCGGGACCGTTCGCCACTCTCAGTGTATTGGAACTTTTGCTGGTGACTACATAAACCTCCACTTTCATATTCGGGCGAAGCAACTCGTTTCTGGCATTTTCAAGTTGAACAACAAAGCCTATCACTCCATCTTTCACCGAAGGTTTTACCTGCGTGATAATTCCTCTCAATGCTGCATCATTCAGTCTTACGATTACTTCCAGTCCGGCTTTAACCTGTTCGGCATAAATATCAGAACATGATCCTTCAATTCTGAAACTACCCAAATCTGCCACCTTTGCAAGCATTTCTCCTTCGCTTACCGAAGAACCTATGTTTTCATTTACCCAGGTAAGTACCCCTTTCCGGTCTGCAACTATGTCAGCCATTTTGAGTTTATGCTGTAATTCTTTGAGATTTTTGCCCTCAATCTGCGCACCCAATTCCGTTTCTCTCAAACTGGCTCCCATCGACTTCCGGTTATAGGAAAGATCATTTTCGAGTTGCTGCTTCTCCAGTTCTGCAATTTTTAGTGCATTCTCTGCTCGGGTAATATCTTCTTTGGTTCCTCCTCCTACCCTTTCCAGACGGCGTGCATCTTCAAGATCAGCTTTTAACTTATTAATATTTAATAGTTTGATTTTATCACTGATCTCGGCATCATACAGGTTTTTATCCAACCTCATCCGAAGCTGATCAATACCGTTCTTTTTCAATTCCAGTTGATCCTGATACTTTTCAAATTCGATTTGCGTTAGTGATTTGTCCAGCTCCACTATTGGCTGCCCCGGCTCCACCTGCGTTCCGGGAGAAAGTAGTACACTTTTAATACTCGCCCGGATAGGACTCGTAATGATCTGCTCATAAGCAGGAATGACTTCACCCGATGCATTAAGCGTATTCTCTACGTCTCCGTTTTTAACTTCCGCTGTACGGATTTTCGATGCGCTCATCGTACTACCCAGTGATTTGCGCAGAAAGTAAATTCCTGCGCCCAGCACAACAATGATAATAATAGCGACCATCCATCGCCGATTCTTCTCTTTGGTAATTTCCTGTGGTGATACTTCCCGATCCATTGTCTGTTGATATAGAGGATTTTTTCATGGCTAATGTCTAGTGTATACTACAACTCTGTGCCAAACCATAACAGACTCTATATCAAAACACTTACCAAAAACATCGCATTAAAAAGCAGTGCGATTCCGCACAAGGCGTGCGAAGCTGTCGAACGGAAACAAAAAATGCCCGACAAAAAGCCAGGCATTAAACTTGAAAGAAAATGTTTACTAAGTCTTTAATTTTTTCTTTTTCGCTGCCGGAAAAAGAATGTTGTTCAGAATAAGTCTGTATCCTGCAGACGTCGGATGCAAATTCAGATCAGTAGGCTCTTCACCTACCCGGTGCTGATAATCCTCCGGATCATGACCACCGTAAAAAGTAAAGAAACCTTTGCCATGCGTGCTGTGGATATATCGTGCCTCGTTGGCCGACTTATTTTCTGCCAGTACAATTACCTCTGGTTTTACAACCCTGTTTTTAAAAGCAGTAGTCTGGCCAAGGAAGCCTTTGATGATCGTCTGGTGATTTTGCGTGAGCATGCTAGGAACCGGATCCCATTTCGCAGAGAACTGAAACAACGAAAAGAAATCGTTATTCTCTCTGAGTCCGCGTTCTTCGGGTTGATTGTCAATATCAGAAAACTCAATTTCGTAAGGATAAGGAATGGTTTTGAAGTTATGGAATGCGAATGTGTTGCCAAAGTTCAATTTACTATTCGCCGCCGGGTCAGCAGGAGTACCGTCGTACATGGTTTCCACAATATCAACACCATCCGCTGCCAGAGTGATATCGAAAGTATCCGTAGCATTACACATCGCAAACATATAACCTCCTCCCGATACAAACTCTTCAATTTTTTTTGCAACGGCCAGCTTCATCTGGGGTACGTTTGCAAACTGGTATTTTTCGGCTGTACCTTCTGCTTCACGTTTTTGTTCGCGATACCAGGGAAAATCTTTATACTGAAAGAATTTACCAAACTGACCTGTAAAGTCTTCGTGGTGCAAATGCAGCCAATCATATTCAGGCAGTTTCATACTCAACACTTCGTCGTCATATACTACGTCGTAAGGAATCTCTGCATAAGTGAGTACCAGGGTTACAGCATCATCCCACGGAAGCTTCGATTTTGGAGAATAAACAGCAATTTTGGGTGCTTTCTGCAATTTCACCGCATCCATATTGACATCAGGCGCGCTTATCTCAGATAAAATCTGAGAAGCCTGTCCGTCGGAAATTACTTCGTAGCTTACACCCCGAACCGTCATTTCGGAAGCAAAACGCTGGTTATATGGGACCAGAAAACTCCCTCCCCTGTAATTGAGAAGCCAGTCCATTTCCATCTCATAGCTTTTCAGTATCCAAAATGAGATCCCATATGCCTTCAGGTGATTCTTTTGAGATTCATCCATCGGGATCAGGAGTTTATTCGCCCAGCCAGACGAGGATATCATCAAAAAAATGATAAGCGGAATAAAGAGGCGTTTCACTGGTTTGATTCTTTCATGTATCATTTGCAGCTTTACAAAATATATTTTGGTTCAAAACTTCAGGTACAACCCGGGACTGAAAATAAGCAAATATTCGCAGCCCAACTAATATATCAAACGTAGTACCAGTTTATTACTGTTGCCAGTAAACTAACGTAATATTACAAATTATGGTGCATAAGGCTTCGTAAAGCTAGTCTCTGAGATGCCTCCTGCCCGGTATGTAAACCGACGATTCATGAATATAAGAGAAAATGTTGACGAAGGTCTAAGGTCTATTCAGTCAAATTTATTAAGAACAGTACTTACAGCACTTATCATCGCAATCGGGATTACATCTCTGGTGGGTATACTCACTGCCATTGAAGGTATTCAGAATTCAGTAAACAGCAGTTTTGCCGACCTTGGTGCCAATACATTTACCGTTGAAAACAGATATGACGAAGGCGCGCGCCAGGGTGGGCGCAGAGGGAAACAATATCCGCTGATCAATTACCACCAGGCCACCGAATTTGCTTCCCGGTTCAGAGACGAATTTAAAGGGACGGTGTCACTTTCCGCTAATATTGGTGGAGCTGTTCAGGTGAATTATCTGAGTAAAAAGACCAACCCTAATATCAACGTTTTCGGAGCCGATGATTCATTCCTTGGGATTAAAGGTTATAAAATAGACAAAGGTCGGAATTTGAATAAAAACGATCTTGAAAATTCCGTGAATGCGGCCATTCTTGGTCAGGAAGTCGCCAGAAATTTATTCGGGAATATCGACCCTGTGAACAAGGAGGTTACTTTCATGGGAGCACGCTACAAGGTAATTGGCATACTGGCAAAAAAAGGATCAATGGGCGGAGGTACCGATGCCGACCGGATCGTCATTATTCCGCTCGACAACGGCCGTGGTTTAGCGGCTAACCGGTCTCTCACTTATAATATCACAGCGTCAGCTCCGGATATTGCCGATGGAGAATTCGTCATAGAAGAAGCACGTGGGCTGATGCGCAGGATACGTGCAGATCAGCTTGGTGCAGAAGATTCCTTTACGCTGGAACGTGCAGATGCAATGGCAAAAGAATTTGAGAGTGTAACGGGTTATCTTCGTATAGGTGGCTTCGGGATTGGCATCATCACATTGCTAGGTGCATCTATTGCGCTGATGAACATTATGCTGGTGTCTGTGACCGAAAGAACCCGGGAGATTGGTATACGCAAATCACTCGGTGCGACACCGAAAGTGATACGTTTTCAGTTTTTAATTGAAGCAATCGTGGTTTGTATCCTGGGCGGGATCGGCGGTTTGTTTCTTGGAATCATCATCGGTAACGTCATTTCTAATTCTATCAGCACCGATGCAACGTTCGTTGTACCATGGGTATGGATGGCTATGGGAATTGCAGTTTGTGTAGCAGTAGGCGTACTCTCAGGCATTTATCCTGCCATTAAGGCATCCCGTCTGGATCCAATTGAAGCATTGCGATACGAATAGAAGTAGACCAAAGTATAAGTGAGATAAAAATATTTTTCTTTTTTACTAAAAGCATTTGTGAAATCCATTTTTATCTCTACTTTTGCACTCCCAACAAGAGAAGATCAATGCCCAGATGGCGGAATTGGTAGACGCGTTGGTCTCAAACACCAATGAGGTTACACTCGTGCCGGTTCGACTCCGGCTCTGGGTACTAAGCCGGATTTCGATAATTTTTTATCAGAAATTCGGCTTTTTCATTTCGTAACTCACTGTTAATCTGAAAGAAAACACCTCCTATTTCACTAAACCACGCTGTTTTAGAAAGTTTCTTGGTGCTCTTCTCGTTAAACTTGCCCTTTTGCTAATTTACTTTGAAAATTAAAGTACAGATTTACAATTAATTAGACCTACCTTCACCGGTATATCAGCAATGATGCTGTATTGTAATTCAATCTTCCTCATTGCAAAAAATCTTTAGTGATCTTATCGATACATTTATCGACAATAAAGTTGGCATTGCAGAGAATTTTCTGAGCGCATCTTTGGCAACACAATTGAAAACAAATCTCATATCTCTTTATAAGGACAGACACATGCAATCTGCGGGAACAGGAAACAACACCCTGGTTTCGCATGACTTACTTGTGAGAAGTGACAGGATTTACTGGCTTGACCGAAACCATAATAATCAGCCAGAAAATGACTTTTTTGCGTTGATGGATGCTTTTGTTCAATATTTGAACAGTACCTGTTATACAGGAATCACCGGCTACGAATTTCACTATACTCTATACGAAAAAGGTAGTTTCTATAAAAAACATCTTGATCAATTCCGCAATAACGGAAGCAGGCAGTATTCCATGATTATGTACCTCAATTCAGACTGGCAAGAAGGGGATGGAGGAGAACTGTGTGTTCATCAGGGAGACTCTCGTCTGAATATTTCACCGACAAACGGGAAAAGCGTGTTTTTTAAAAGCAGTGAATTGGAACACGAGGTACTGGTAACAAACAAACCCAGAATGAGTATAACGGGATGGTTGAAAATTGACTGAACCGATCGACCGCATAGCATTCAGCACATTAACCAATTAAAATTCCGGGGCTACAAAAATTAGCTGATCAGACAAAACGGTGAAAAACATTCATGCAGGTCATATTACGGTTTATTTCAAGAAATGGTAAAGTAAAATCATGGTATGATCTTTTAGCCAGATAAACTATATTTCTGAAATATTACTCACAAACACACAATCAATAATCTGATATGGGCAAGATCACAGTAAAGGACGGAACAGAAATATATTATAAGGATTGGGGAACCGGACAGCCAATTGTTTTTCACCATGGCTGGCCACTTTCCGGCGATGACTGGGATGCGCAAATGATGTTTTTTCTGGATAAAGGATATCGTGTAATTGCACATGACCGCCGCGGTCATGGACGCTCTACGCAAACCTCTACCGGAAACGACATGGATACCTATGCAGCCGATGTTGCTGAACTAACAGAAGCGCTGGATCTGAAAGATGCATTCCATGTAGGACATTCTACCGGTGGCGGTGAAGTAATACGTTACGCTGCAAAATATGGTAAAGGTCGCATTGCCAAAGCCGTATTGGTTAGTGCTGTAACACCTCTCATGCTAAAAACCGAGGGTAATCCGGATGGAATTCCGATGTCAGTTTTTGACGGGATCCGCGAAGGTACTGCCACAAACAGACCTCAGTATTTCAAAGATTTCAATGAAGCATTTTATGGATACAATCGTGAAGGCGCAAAAGTATCTCAGGGAATAAGGGATAATTGGTGGCGCCAGGGAATGTCCGGCGGTATCAAAGCGCACTACGATTGCATCAAAGCATTTTCAGAAACCGATTTTACAGAGGATCTGAAAAGTGTGGATATACCTGTTCTGATTCTTCATGGCGAAGACGATCAGATCGTGCCTCACGAACTGACCGCGGTGAAGGCAGCAAAGCTTGTAAAGAATGGCAAACTGATCACTTATCCAGGCTTTCCTCACGGAATGCCAACAACTGAAGCGGCTACAATCAATAAGGATCTGCTTGCTTTCTTTCAATCGTGATTTAGACAGTTAATTATCAAAATAGCTGTTAACGTTGCGTTAACAGCTATTTTTGCTATAGAAATTCTCTTAGCCCGTATCAGACTTATCAGTAGCTGGCTTGTCCGATGTCAAGCCTGTCAAACTTCCCGTCGGCACTTTCATGGAATTTAAAAAACACTTTGAAAGTCCCGTAACTTCCTGCTTTGAAAGGGCCGTAGATATCCTTTCCGTTATTTTCAACCTTATCAATGCTCACAAACTTCTCTTTGCCAAGGGCTCCGACAAAAAACTGTTTGAAGTCGATAGTACGGCCATCGTCAGTCATCTTCACATCGTTTGTAAAGAAGCTATACCAACTCTTATCTCCGGCTTGAAGGGCTTCAATAGCTTTACGTACCGATTCATTCGTAATCTTTTCCATATTCATTCCTTCTGTTTTTAGTTTGTGATTGCTGGTATTATTATCCGGACCCGTTTTCTTCTGAGCAAAAGAACAGATAGAGAAGCCCAGGATCATAACTGATGCCCATAATATTGTTTTCATAAAAGTCTTCAGTTTCTCGCCATGGGATGTTGCAAATAGATAATCACCAGGTTCAGAAATAGAAAAGGTAGCTCAATCAGTACACCTTTAAAGTCTCCGTCTGCCAAATGAAAGCAGATGATCAATAATATTCCTGCTGACATCAGAAAATTACCCCAGATAAAAGTTTTCGGAAAGATGATCATCGCTGCAGCTATAATAGTAACAACCCCATTGATCATCAGCCCCACTTTATCAAAATTCCACTTTGAAAACATGGTAACCATTTCCGGCTTTGCAGTAGCCATTGCAAAGCCTTGTTTGAAACCCATTGCCACCGCTACCAGCATAAGCAACGCATTGATAATTCTTATAACCATTTGATGAAGGTGTAGTGATTTATAAATATTCCTGTCATCAAGGTATAGATATTGAATCTTCCTTCAAATAGTACTGGTACTCCCGCATTCAGATTGATAAGCATGTTATCCTACTTTGACAATCTATTCTACCTTTTGACACGACTGTGCTCATAATCTATTTTTTCTCCTAACTCGTTTTGCCATCTTACACTGTATATTCAGCGCTCCCTTAGCAAATATTTTTATCTCTGAATATAAAAAATCAGGGGTGCCCCGCTTCCGGAACACCCCTGATCAAACACTGCTTTAAAAGCAGATTCTTTATTATAGATTAAGCTTCCAGTGCAGCCACACCAGGAAGAACTTTACCTTCCATATATTCTAACAGAGCTCCTCCACCAGTAGAAACATAGCTTACACGATCTCCATAACCAGCATTGTTGATAGCCGAAGCTGAGTCTCCACCACCTATCAGCGAGAATGCATCATTTTCTTCCGTAGCAGCTACTACCGATTCAGCAATTGCATTTGTTCCGGTTGCAAAGTTAGGGAATTCAAAAACACCCATCGGACCGTTCCAAAGAACTGTCTTAGACTTGGCAATAATTTCAGAGAAAATCTTAGCTGTTTCAGGACCGATATCCAATCCCTCCCAACCATCAGGAATCTGACCAGCCGGCACAGTCTGGCGTGTTGCATCGTTACTGAAGTCATCAGCAATAACGGTATCAACAGGAAGAACAAGATTCACACCTTTTTCTTTTGCTTTTTTCAGCAATTCAAGTGTCAATTCCTGCTTATCTGCTTCCAAAAGAGAC
This sequence comes from Dyadobacter luteus, assembly GCF_003383615.1. Taxonomy (GTDB): domain Bacteria; phylum Bacteroidota; class Bacteroidia; order Cytophagales; family Spirosomataceae; genus Dyadobacter; species Dyadobacter luteus. The sequence continues at coordinate 27,024 of NZ_QNUL01000034.1, read as the reverse complement.
TTTCCGATGCTTCCTCCCTGTGCTTTAGAGAAAGTATATGACATACCTCCACCAATAATCAGGTTATCAACACTGTCCAGCAATCTTTCAATAATCAATATTTTGTCAGAGATTTTAGCTCCCCCCATGATCGCCGTAAACGGACGCTCGGAATGTCCTAAAAGTCTTTCAGCATTATCCAATTCAGCCTGCATCACATATCCGCAAACTTTATCAGTGAAGAACTTACCGATCACAGCTGTAGAAGCATGAGCACGGTGAGCAGTACCAAACGCATCCATTACCCACACATCACCTAGTTTTGCCAATTTACCGGCAAACTCTTCATTTCCTTTTTCCTCTTCCTTATAAAAACGGAGGTTTTCCAAAAGTAATACCTCACCTGGTTGCAATGACTCAGCAAGCTGAGTAGCATTCTCACCAATACAATCGTCAGCAAACTTCACTGTTTTTCCTAAAATCAGAGACAATGGGTTTACCAGATGCTTTAAAGAATATTTTTCAGTCGGGCCATCCTTCGGACGTCCAAGGTGCGACATCAGGATCACTGCTCCACCCTCGTCCAGAATTTTACTGATGGTAGGAATGGTAGCGCGAATACGGGTATCATCCGTGATCTCAAATTTGTCGTTAAGCGGCACGTTGAAGTCTACGCGAACAAGGGCTTTTTTGCCTGAAAAATTGTAAGAATCTAATGTTGTCATGGGCATGTAAAATTGTTTACCATAGAAAACAAATGTAATTCAATTCTCAATAAAATACTACGTATTGGCGAAATGACAAAATTTACATGGTAATAATGCAATTTTTACCAAATATTTTTCAAATTAAAATCAACAGCACATTACCCTCAAAACGGGTAATAGATTGCAACTCAGAATAAAAGCTGTAAACCTGATAAACATAAAATTCTGAAACCAGAGGAACGTCAGGAGTGGCAAAGTCTGTTAACTTTGTATTGTTAAGCCGGTCATCCCCATTTGCTGTTGTGTTAAATACTGAGTTCCCGCAAGATCTTCCCCCAAAATACTATCATGAGTACTTCTGCTATGTGATCAATTTCGTTCGCAAGAGGTATTCAGGCATTCTAACAACTGAAGAAAACAGCTTTCTGGACACTTACGATGGATTATCCGAGGATGCTCAATGCCTTTTCATCCGGTTCAGCAACAGAAGCAAATCCTTCTTCAAAGTCAATTCCATTACTTATTCGGAAATTGAGGATATCAATGCTTCGCTACAAGAACTTTCAGACCAGCATTTTATTGAACTGCTATGTGAAGACCATACCGGGAGGCTCGCAGAAGTAATAGATCTTTTCACCAAAGAACAGCTTTTGCATCTCACTGCACTTCTTGAACCAGATATAATGCCTGCCAAGAGCATACGTAAACCTGATTTGGTAAGATGGATCTTATACACCTACGATTTTGAAACACTTTGCAAACTTATTTCTGAATCAGAACCGGTTATTAAGGTATCATTCGAAGCCGAAGTAATGCTGATGAAGTTCCTTTTTTTTGGAAACAGGTATGCAGATATGACCGAGTTTGTGATACGTGATCTGGGGCATGTCCGTTTCCAGTCATTCGACGAATCCCATTTGTCTATCCAATTTGATACCAGAAAAGATGTGGATGACACGCTGATGGTCGCTTTAATGAAGGAGACCTTCGATGTGATGAAACAAGATGTTCCTCCGGAAGATGTATTTGACTGGTTTATGAATTGGAATGGCGGCAACGGTGTGCTCAGTCCCAAAGCACTCCCATCTTACAATAGTTTTGTAATGCGCATAAGTGCCTGGCTGGAACGCAAGAAAATGCATTCACAGGCTTTGAGTATATACCAACTCACCAATGACGCTCCATCCCGTGAACGGCGCGTGCGTCTTCTTTACACACTTGGAGAGATAGAGGAAGCGCTTGCTTTGTGTGATGAAATCGCTGAAAATCCGCAAAACGCCGATGAACGCTATTTCAGTCAGGATTTTTACGAAAAAATCGTTAACAAGAAAAAGCGTATTATCAAACGTACCACTCAGGCACTGAAAGCCGCTGAAGCCATTGAAGTTCCTGTTATGTATCGGTATCAGGTAGAGCTGGGCGCGATACATTATTACCGCAGTCAGGGATACAATGCCGTTTTCAGTGAAAATGAGCCCTGGCGCATGCTGTTCGGCTTATTATTTTGGGATATTATTTATGATACGAATGTAAAAGCAATCCACAATCCATTGCAACGCGTACCCAGTGATTTCTTTCTTCCCGACTTTTACAGTAACCGCTCAAACCAATTGAGAGAAAGAATGCAGGTTGCCCAGACACAGCAAGCCATTGAAGAGATTATCAGAAGTACTTATCAGGAGAAATTCGGTATTACAAATGTACTCGTGCCCTGGTACGACGACGGTCTTGAAAAAGTACTGAACCTGATTTCATGGCTTAGCCCTGACCAGATACATAAAATTCTTTTCGAAGTAGCTCAGAACATGCGCGAAAATACCAGAGGGTTTCCTGATCTGATGGTATGGAATGATTCAGAATATGCGTTTATAGAAATTAAATCACCAACCGATCACCTGTCTTCACGCCAACTTCACTGGCAACACTTTTTTGCAGAGCACGGCGTAAGTAGCCGGATCGTGAGAGTAAACTGGATTAAAGATATTGAACAATAACAGCAGCGCCCTTCGATCGTATGACCGAAGGGCGCTGCTGTTATTGCCTTACCAGATTACTTCTTCTTTTTTTCGACGACCGGAACAAATGTTCCAACCTGTCCTTTCTTCACAGTTGCTTTATAATTCACTTTGTTCACTCCCTGCGGAAGGTCGCAGTTTCCTGCTACCACAGTTTGAACAGATGAATAAACTGTTTTCGCCCATGAAGGTATCTTGATATTAGCTTTCGCTATTTCATCATTGATATTCAATGTGGCAGGATCGCAATTTTCAACCTGAATTTTACCCAACAGATAGTATTTCGAAACAGTGTTTGGAACAGTATCAACCGGGCAAATACATCCTTCGCATGAAGTGTTAGACTTTCCGTAAACTACGCGTTTCGTCTTCACCAACTTGTATGCATAAATTTCAAGATTGCACTGTTTGAAGCAACCAGGTTCTTTAATGATCAATGTATCCGGCTTCACAACAGAGAAACCTGTTGAGCTGGCTTCACTGGTACAAGATGCGCAATCCGATGCAAGCTGACTGGTAACTGTCGCATAATATTGTCCTGTTACCGGACGTCCGTTTTTATCAAGATAGGCAGCCGGGAATGCCAGCTGGTTACCTTCCTGACAAACTACAGAAGCAATAACCTTATCTTCTGCTCCATTGAGCTGGTGTATACGAGCCGTAAACGTTTCAGTTTTTGCTGTGTCAGGTGTAATTCTGCTTGTCCAAGTAAGCAATATTGGCCCTGCAGCAGTTGTATCCTTTGAAGTACTGAATATATGTCCTTTAATGGATTCACTACCCATTTTCCATTCCAGATCCGGAGAAAGACACAACAACGGAGGTGTAGGATCTTTTTTGACAGCAGCATCCCACGCAAAGCTTCTTCTCATTGCCAACCCTGCACTAAACCCTCCATGCTTGCGCTGGTAAGGATAGATGGTTGCACCTGGGAAAATATAATCCATTTTGGTACGGAAACCGATTGCTTCCACTCCCCAGGCCCAAAGACCATTTTTGCTCGGTACAAAGAAGCCCAAAGTAGCCAGCAAACCTGCGTGATAACGTTTATCACTGGCAGTAACTGAGTATATATTATTGCCGGTATTTCGGTCATAAATAAAAATAGCTGCTGGAGTTGAACGGAACAATCCTCCTCTTACCGAAGCTTCCAGAAATGGCGACCGTGGCTTTTTTGTAAAATTGAAGTTCAGAACGGGACCTACAGCGAGATAATGATCTTCAGACGATCCTTTTCTGATGACAGCATCGCTTACTCCCGCTTCTGCAACGATACGGTCTGTGAAATCATTGATGTCTTTTCTGAAAAAGAAGTTTTGTAAACCAGCTACAGCCCCTAACCCAAACTGGACACGTGAAGGTTTCGTTTTAGATCTGAAGAAATAATCTGCATTTAAGGCTGCATTGAAACCTATTCCGTTGAACAAAGATTTATCCCTGTACTTATTGGAATTAAAAGTTCCTTCCCAGCTTCCGCAAAAAGCGACAGCAGGACCGATGAAGCCTCCTACACGCCATGGACTAACTTTGCGTTCAATTGCCAGCGTATCGCACCCTCCCGGAGTATTACATGTGGACGTTTCCTGAGCCATTGAAGTAAAGGCAAACAGAAAACAGGATACGAAGAAGAATAACCTGAGTAAAGAATTAGTTGTCATAGAAAAGTGTATAGATTTATGTAAAATAAAACAGTGTGTTCAAATTTCTGTACATCTGAATATGCACATTACCGCTTAAGACTATGAGCCATTCAAAAAGTAACGGCTCTAACCCGACAATAGTAAAAAATACAGAAAATTCCCTAAAGTGTACCTGAAATCAATTAGATAAATACAGCCATAAAAAGTACATTTTTATGATAATGGAAGGGTTGAATTTATTTTCAGGTTCGGTTTATTATCTTCGCTCAGATTACATATTCAATCAATAAACCCCATATCCATGAGGCTTAAGAAATTACTGCTTTTCTCTGCTCTGATAGCAGGGATAAGTGTTGCTCATGCACAAACCAAACCCGATGACGTAAAGACATTTACGCTGGCAAACGGAATGAAATTCCTGGTACTGGAAGATCACTCCATCCCTACCGCCAACATGTACCTTTTCTGGAAGGTAGGCTCCCGCAATGAAGTACATGGAATCACAGGTCTTTCCCACTTCTTTGAACACATGATGTTCAATGGCTCCAAAAATTATGGACCCAAACAGTTTGACCGCGTAATGGAAGCGAACGGCGGATCCAACAACGCCTACACGACTGAGAACGTAACAGTATATACTGACTGGTTTCAGAAAGATGCACTCGAAACAATTTTCAAACTTGAATCGGATCGTATCGCTTCACTGAGTATCGACCCGAAAATGGTGGAGAGCGAAAGAGGCGTAGTGCTGTCTGAAAGAAGTACAGGACTGGAAAACAGCAACTACCGTATGCTTGGTGAGCTCGTACAGTCAGTTGCGTTTCAGGAGCATCCTTATATGTTTCCTGTGATTGGTTTCGAGTCGGATATCAAAAGCTGGACACAGGAAGATCTTGAAAATTACTTCAAAACTTACTACTCGCCCAACAATGCTACTGTGGTAGTAGTGGGTGATATCCAGGCCGACCAGGTACGAAAGCTGGCTGACCAATACATGGCTCCTATTCCTGCCCGTGGCCTTCCTCCGAAAATTCGTACCATCGAACCTCAGCAAAATGGGGAAAGAAGAGTGAATGCCTATAAGGATATTACCACTCCGAATGTGTTGCTGGCCTACCACACGCCGCAGACAGGGCATGAAGATTATTATGCTCTGGATTTGTTCAGCAGTTTGCTTACCTCAGGTAATTCTTCAAGACTGATCAAATCCCTGGTAATGGACACTACGATTGCCTCCCGCGCATTCTCGTTCCTTGGCGAAGGATTCGATCCAAACATTTTTAATATCTACGCAATCGCAGGAAAAGGCGTTTCAGCACCTGACCTTGAAAAAGCGCTGCTGGCACAGATTGATCTGATCATCAAAGATGGAGTAAGCGAAAATGAGCTTCAGAAAGTCAAAAATCAAAAACTGATGGAGTTCTACAGGTCATTGGAAACGATCAATGGTAAAGCCAACAGTATGGGAACTTACGATGTTTTCTTTGGTGACTATAAAAAAATGTTCGAAGCTCCGAAACTGTACGAGAAGGTAACAACTGAGGATATCAAGAGGGTTGCTGCGAAGTATTTCACTGAGAGAAACAGAACAGTAGGATACCTGCTTCCTGAAAAAAATCAGGAGAAATAAGACCAATAAAAAACGATCAGCACTGGCTGCTCACCAAAACGATATCACAATGAAAAAAATATTTTCACTACTGCTTGCCATCATTCCGGTTTTCGCCATGGCACAGAATAATTTTAAGGTTCCAAAATACGAGAAGTTCAAGCTCAAAAACGGACTTACCATATATCTGATGGAACAACACGAAGTGCCGTTGATTAACGTATCGGCAGTTTTCGATGCAGGTTCTATACAGGATGGCGAGCGTTTCGGCACAGCTTCTCTTACAGCCGACGGCTTGCTGTTCGGTACAAAGAAATATACAAAGTCTCAGATTGAAGAAATGACGGACTTTGTCGGTGCCAATTTGTCGACCTATGCGTCGAAGGATAATGCTGGCCTGGTTTCTTCCTTTGCTGTAAAAGATCAGGACAAACTTTTCGATATTATCCAACAGGTTCTTTTGTTCCCGACATTCGATGCAACGGAGTTCAACAAACACAAGGAAAGAACGCTGCTGGAACTGGACCAGCAGAAGGAAAGTCCGCGTTCGGTGATAGGTAATTACTTCAATGCGCTTGTGTTCAAAAACTTCCCTTATGCCAATCCGGGCGGTGGCATCAAATCTACAGTTGAGAATATCTCCTCCGAAGATGCCGCAGCTTTTTACAAAAGCAACTACACAACCGGAAAAGGTGCAATCGCTATAGTTGGAGATTTCAAAACAGCCGATATGAAAAAGCGTATCACGACTCTGTTCGGAAGCTGGAAAACCGCTGAAGCCAGAATGGTAAAACGTGTAGCGCCGGACCTTGAATTTGATAAAAGCCGGGTACTACTTGTTAACAAAGATGACGCAAGAGAAACAACTTTTCTGATTGGTGGTAAAGGAGTTGATTACAATTCAGCAGACTATGTGCCTGTCATTGTTGTAAATACCATTCTTGGAGGTCGTTTTACGTCGTGGCTCAACGACGCACTGCGTGTTAATTCTGGCCTTACCTATGGTGCAAACAGCCGTTTTGCCCGTTACAAATATGCAGGCACATTCGCGATCAGCACGTTTACCAAAAATGCAACTACAGTACCAGCCATAGATATGGCACTTCAGGTACTCGACAGCCTGCATACATCAGGTATTGATGAAACCACTTTGGCTTCTGCAAAAGCTTATGTGAAAGGGGACTTCCCACCTGACTACGAATCGGCTGGTGCATTGGCGCGTTTACTTACTGATATGTTCGTTTTCAATTTTGACGAAAATTATATCAATACCTTCCAGAACAAAGTAGATGGACTGACGACTGCTCAGGCAAAAGAGATCATTAAAACTTATTTCCCGAAAGACAAACTTCAATTTGTACTCGTAGGGAAAGCGAGTGAAATTAAGGATCAGGTGAAGAAATATGGAGAGATCACGGAAAAACAGATCAAAGCAGAAGGTTTTTAAAATCGCTTTCTGATAGATACCAACCCGGAAGAACAGGCAACTGACTTCCGGGTTTCATTTTTATAAAACAGTAGGTTTCGAATTCTCTTTCTTTTTTCAGCAAGATCTTAACCTTTAACTCATACCTGAACAATGAAAGGAAAAAAGCTGTGTCTGATGCTGATGAGTGCCTTACTCAGCAGCGCTGCCTTCGCACAAAAACCACTTTACACCAAACCCATCGGGCTGCAGGCTTACACCTTCCGGGGCAGCTGGCCGACGGGTATTGAAGCTACACTCGATACGATTAAATCCCTGGGTGTTACCGAAATGGAAGGCGGCCCGATCAAAGGAATGGAAACGGCAGAGCTCCGTCGCCAGCTAGATAAAAGAGGCATCAAAATGGTTTCCATCGGAGCAGATTATAATGAATTGGCCAAAAGTGCTGAACAAACCATTAAAAATGCGAAGATACTGGGAGCCAAGTACGTGATGGTTGCATGGATTCCCCACGATAAAAGTGGTTTCACACTCGAAAATGCAAAGAAAGCTGTAGCTGATTTCAATCGCGCCGGAAAAACATTAAAGGAAAACGGCATCAAATTAACGTACCACAATCACGGTTACGAATTCGTTCCTTATCAGGACGGAACCTTGTTTGACTACATTGTCAAAAACACAAAGCCCGAATATGTATCCTTCGAAATGGATATTCTTTGGACCGCATTTCCGGGGCAGGATCCGGCAGCACTTTTGAACAAATATGGTAAACGCTGGAAACTGATGCACCTGAAAGATCTGAAGAAAGGCGTTAAAGGAGATCTGACAGGTAACACTCCAACTACGAATGACGTCGCTCTTGGTACAGGTTCAATCAATATTCCTGCTGTATTGAAAGCTGCGAAGAAAGCAGGAGTTGAGCACTACTTTATCGAAGACGAAAGTCCCTCCTATCTCAAACAGATTCCTGTCACTATCAAATACATCAAAAGTTTGAAAGAATAGTTGATATTTTCTCAATGGGAAAGCAGAATTTTCGGATCACATGTATTCAGAAGATTCTGCTTTTTCATTGTCATACACTTACGGGAAACGTACCACAAACATCTGACGTACAACCTTTAATAATTTACTTGTAATTAAAACAATGATTTGTATGAATTTACAATGTCGGTGCTTTTTCACTTTTGAATATGATTATCTTAGGGAAGTCGAATAATATACGTTTTCAATCTTCACTCCCATCTATGAAAAGAATTTATCGAAAAACGATCGGTGCACTCCTTGTGTCAACCGTTCTCTTTAATACCTCAGATGCTCAGTCCATTATGGGATTTGGTTCTGAATCGGCAAAAAAACAGCTTGAACTCGAAACGGCTTTTGACAAACAGATCCAAACCAGCAATCTGAAAGATTGGATGAAACGTATGACTGCCCGGCCCCATCAGCTGGGATCCGCGTACGGATTGGACAATGCCCTGTTCATTCGTGACAAACTCACCTCCTGGGGATTCGAAGCGCATCTGGACACGGTACAAGTGCTGTTTCCCACACCCAAAGTAAGGATTCTGGAACTGACCGAGCCAACTAAATTCAAGGCATTATTGAATGAAAAGGCTGTTAAAGAAGATGCTACTTCCGGACAAACAAAAGATGTTCTCCCTCCCTACCATGCGTTTTCTGCAAATGGCGACGTCACTGCTGAACTTGTTTTTGTGAATTATGGTATCCCGGAAGACTACGAGGAACTTGCGAAACTGGGCATTGATGTAAAAGGCAAAATAGTGATTGCTAAATACGGAAATTCATGGCGCGGGATCAAACCGAAAGTGGCCTATGAAAAAGGCGCGATTGGCTGTATTATTTATTCGGATCCGAAGGAAGACGGATTTTTCCAGGGCGATGTATACCCGAAAGGACCTTTCAAAAATGAAACCGGTGCGCAAAGAGGTTCGGTGGTAGATCTTCCGCTAGCTCCCGGCGATCCGCTCACCAATGGATTCGTAGCCAGTGCAGAGAATAAACGGCTCTCTGTTGAAGAGGCGCCAAGTATGATGAAAATTCCGGTACTGCCTATTTCTTACGGGGATGCATTGCCGCTTTTAAAAGCACTGGGCGGACAGGTTGCTCCCGCGAGCTGGCGGGGTGCGCTACCGATTACTTACCATATCGGCCCAGGGCCTGCGAAAGTGCACCTAAAGCTTGAATTCAACTTCGATATCGTGCCTGCTTACAATGTGATTGCAACGATCAAAGGAAGCGAATTCCCCGACCAGTGGGTAGTACGTGGCAACCACCACGATGCCTGGGTGTTCGGAGCGAGCGATCCTGTGAGTGGAGCCGTAGCCGAAATGGAAGAAGCACGGGCAATAGGTGAATTGCTTAAAACAGGATGGAAACCAAAACGTACCATTGTTTATTGCTGGTGGGATGGTGAAGAACCAGGGTTGCTGGGTTCAACAGAGTGGGTCGAAAAGTATAAGAATGACCTGTCAGCCAAAACTGTTGTATATGTCAATACAGATGGAAATGGTCGCGGGTATCTTGGAGCAGGCGGATCGCATACGCTGGAAAAGTTTATTAATCAGGTAGGCAGAGATGTGATTGACCCTGAAAAAGGAACGAGTATCATTGACAGACTACGTTCCAGAACAATTATGAACGGCAGTCCTACGGCAAAAGCAGAAGCGCGTACCCGCAGCGATTTGCGGATTGGCGCGCTAGGTTCCGGTTCTGACTATACGCCATTTATACAGCACCTTGGGATTGCGTCTCTGAACCTTGGTTTTGGTGGGGAAGACAGTGGTGGCGATTACCATACCATTTATGATTCTTATGATAATTATGTTCGCTTCAAAGACGGCGATTTCTTGTATGGAAAAGCTTTAGCACAAACTGCCGGCCGGGCCATTATCCGGTTTGCCAATGCAGACGTACTTCCGTTTGACTTTGACAACTTTTCAAATACTGTCAACATGTATGCTACTGAAGTCAAAAAAGAACTTGAAAATGTACGTAGCAAAGCGACAGATCACAATAAATTGCTGGGAGAGAAACGTTTTGAGGCAGTTGCCGATCCAAAGGAACCATTCGTGAAACCGCTCCTATTGGAAGTAGCTCCATTTATGAATTTTGCTCCTTTGGAAAATGCATTAACCGCTTTAGAAAAAAGTGCTACTGCTTATTCTAAATCACTATCTAACGCAGACAAGTTACCGGCAGATAAGCTTGCAAAACTGAATGAAATCCTTTTCAAAACGGAAAGACAACTGATTAATCAGCAAGGTCTGCCACGAAGACCATGGTACAAACATCAGATTTATGCACCGGGTTTTTATACAGGATATGGTGTAAAAACTTTGCCTATGATTCGCGAAGCAATAGAACAACGTAACTGGGCAGAAGCTGAAGAAGGGATCAAACGTGTAAGCGAAAATCTCAAAGCCTTTACAGCTGAAATTGATAAAGCTACAGCACTTTTGAAATAGAAAATCTTTGTTTCATTTTGAAAAACAAAATCCCCAACGTCCGGTTTATCCGTTCAGTGGGGATTTTGTTTTAAGAGTGGCTACCAGCCAGGGTTCTGGATCAGATTTTTATTTCTGTCAATCTCTGATTGCGGCATTGGGAAAAAGTAATAGGCTTTCTTGAAAACACGTGTTTCAAAAACCTTTCGCTGATAGAATTCCGGATCGTTCACACTTTTTCCTCCGTCTACATTCATGCCATAAAATGGTCCTGCGTCAGTCTGTTCTGCGATTTTCCAGCGACGGGTATCAAAGTACCTTTGGTATTCAAATGCAAGCTCCACCTGACGTTCATTGCGGATTTCTTCTCTCATTTGTGCCTGCGTCAGTCCGGCAGCCAGGCCCGGAATACCCGCTCTTTCCCTGATCAGATTGACATACTTCAAAATATCAGGATTAGTTGGCTCAATTTCATTCAGCGCTTCCGCATAATTGAGATAGAACTCTCCCAATCTGAACATAACCAACGGACGACGGGAATAACGGTTGATACGTGGATTAGAATTCGGATCCACATTTTTCCTAACCAGATAACCCGTAGCCGAATGATCATAAGACCCTGCTTTGCCGGTGTTGCCGGTATTAAATAACTCGACAGTTTTTACACCGTCTGAAGTGTTCATCCACTGACTTCCATTATAAACCACAGAAACATAAAACCGGGGTTCACGCTTAGTCCACATATTGTAAGTACCAGCTTTGGTATATTTATCATCAGCAGTGGAAAATCCTTCTTCTACGTATCCTGAGCCAGCTTCCTTAATATTTTTACCATTTGCCATGTGGTAGGCGTCCACCTGATTTTGTGTCACTCCAATACCGCTCCATCCGCCTCCAAAACGCGGAGCAGCGTGGCGTTCCCAATCTTGCAGATTGTTATCAACTCTTGCAAATATGATTTCGCTGTTCCATGGTGTAAGTAGTATATTTTGACAAGACAAATAAGGATCAAAGACGCCTGCTGAATTATTCTGCTTAAATAGCGAAAAGCGATTCAGGTCTATAATTGCTTTTGAAGCATCAGCCGCCTGTTTCCATTTTGTAGCATCATACTGCTGACTGATCAACTTTTTGCCATCAGCATTGCTCATGCCGGCAAGTTCTGTGTTGCCATTGTACAAGGGACTCGCAGCGTATAGAAGCAATCTGGCTTTAACCGCACTTGTAAATGTTTTGGTCATTCTGCCATACTCCCGATCCTGTCCATACCATTCAGGCAGATCGTTTCCAGCTTTGTCCAACTCGGAAACAATATAGCTGACACATTCATCAAAAGAACTTCTTGCAATCTGCAAGTCTTGCAGGGGTTGGTCAGGAGGAATCACCTCATCTCCGGACAGGATCACCACCGGACCATATTGACGAAGCAGGCAAAAATAGTAATACGCCCTCAACGCTCTGGCTTCAGCTGTGTATTGCGTAATGAGCTGCTTTCCTTCCGGCAACCTGAGAATCTCGGCGTTTTCTCCTACCCGTTGCATAAAATAGGTTGCTGTACGAATTCCCTGGTAATAATGAGTCCAGAAATTGTAGAAATTAGAGGTAGCGTCCCAACTGCCAATATTTGCAAAATAGGTATTGAAACCATTTCTCGCCCAAGTCATATCTGCTTCGTCAGACATACCCGTCCATGGATTCGCTTCCCACTGATTTGCCTCATCCCTTACGTAGGAATATGCTCCATACAGATAACGTTCTGTTTCGGTACGACGCTGAAAAACCTGATCTATCGTGAGCCTGTCGTCGGGAACCTGATTAAGAAAATCTTCACTGCATGAAGATAAGCTTGCAATAAGCAAGAGAGTAAATATTACTTTTTTCATCATTAATGATTGTTTCATTGGTCAGAAATTGAAATCAATACCCACGTTGTAGCTGGTGAGATTGGGATATCTCGCTCCTCTTCCATCCCCCAACTCCACATCCCACAAATCGAACTTACTGAATGTAAGCACATTATATCCAAGCAGATAAATTCTCGAATTTTTCACACCAATCGCTTTAAACCAGTTTGAAGGAAATTTGTAGGCAAGCTCCAGATTTTTCAATCTCAGATAACGGCCATTCTGTACCCAACGAGAGCTTGTTCTGTAGTTCATATTTTCATCTCCAAAAGTGAGACGCGGATAAAAAGCATTCTGATTTGGATTTTCAGGAGTCCATCTGTCGGTGATCTGCGATAGAAGATTGCCACGGTTTCCCCCTTGCTGGAAGGGAACAAACCCTTCTCCTCCCAAAAGAATATCAACATTTCCTATCCCCTGAAAGAAGGTAGCAAGCGAAAAGTTTTTGTATCCCAGCGTCAATCCGAATCCGTATACAATTTCAGGAATTGAACCAAAGCCGATAGGCATCTCATCAAAAGCATCAATCTTGCCATCGCCGTTGATGTCCCTGAACTTCACATCTCCTGGCAATACCTTGCCTACCTGTGTAGCATGCGCCTTAATTTCCTCTTCTGATTCAAACAGTCCGTCTGCGATAAGGCCAAAGCGCTGTCCTATCTTCTGCCCTTTTCTTTCCAGCCATGGATATTTCCACGGTGGCAAATCATCCTGTATTACTTTGTTTTTTGCGTATGTAAAAGTACCCCGCAGTCCTAAATCCAACTTACCGATCCGCTTGTTGTATTCAATTGTTCCATCCAGACCTTTGTTTTCTGTAATCCCCAAATTCCCGTACGGATTATTTCTCAAACCCAATGTCGCCGGCAATGACGACCTGCGAAGAAATATACCGTCTCTGTGTTCTTTGAAATAATCCAATTGTACATACAAGCCATTATTCAGCATACGCAGGTCAAGCCCGAGGTTTGTTTTGGTTGAAACCTCCCAGCTCACACTTGCTGCGTATTCGGCGATATCAAGGCCATCCAGCTTATCATCATAGGATTTACCAAATGTATACGAACTGTTATTATTCACCGTGGAGATAAAACCAAACCGCCTGCTGTTATTAGGGTCGATGTTACTGTTACCCGACTGACCGTGAGAGAACCTGAACTTCAACAACTGAAATGTGTTGGCAAGTGGTTTAAAGAATTTTTCCTCGGAAGCGACCCACCCCAAACCTATGGATGGGAAAAAACCATATCGTCTGGATGGCTCAAAATTCTCAGATCCGTTATAACCAAAATTGAATTCCATCAAATAACGATCCGCAAAAGAATACGTACCCCGACCAGCCACACCTCTGTTACGGAACGGAAGTGAGAGAATAAAATCATCCGCAAAACCCGGCACCTTGTCCGTTTGATTGTAAAGTAACATCAAACCCAATCCGTGTTTTTCCCAGTTTCTGTTATAATTAAGAGCACTTTCCGTATAAAATTGCCGATCACCGCTATTGGTTCTGGAATACCCCAGATATTCACTCCCGATTCTTGTTTGATTGTATACCAGGTCTCCCGCTTCATTTCTTCCTGTTGCCAGCCAGTTATCCGAAGTTTTGGTTCTCCTTAAAGTGTGTTGATTATAAGCATCGAACGAAAACATGGATGTAAAGCTTAGTCCTTTCAGCCAGAACCCCAGATCCTGATTAACCCGGATATTCGACAAAAGCTGGTTGCGCCACTCAGACACGTATCCAGATTGCGTGAGCTGATCATAAGGATTTTGAACGGAAGAACCCGCCTGAAGACCTGCAATTTTCCCATCCGGATATTTGACGGGATAAATCACGGGCGGAGCCTGCATAGCCGATCCGAAGATATCATTGGTACCGGTTCCGGGAAAATTGCCGTTCATGATATACCCCTGTATACCCAGGCTTAGCTTTGTAGTTTTGGTCAGATTCAGGTTTACATTGGAAGTGAAATTATACCTGTCCGTTTTTATAGCAGAATTGTAATTGGCCAATCCGTCTGTTTTAAACAAACCTGCTTCACTGAAATAAGACGTTGAAATATAGTAATCCGCATTCTCAGAGCCGCCTGTAATGTTGAAATTGACCCGGCTGTTCTTTCCATACTTATTAAAAATCTCATCAAACCAGTTGACATTGGGATACAAATATGGATCCTCTCCACTTCTGGTTTTATCAATCGCTTCCTGCGAATAAGATACAGGATTTCCCCTTGTAGACTTCGCCTCATTCACCATTTCCATGTAGGTGGCACCATCTACAAACTTGGGCAATCTGGTAAAGGAAGTAACTCCCTGGCTCAAACCCACATTAATTTGGGGTGGACCGGCTTTTCCTCTTTTAGTGTTAATAAGAATGACCCCATTGGCCCCTCTCACTCCATATACAGCCGTTGCTGACGCATCCTTAAGTATTGAAAAACTTTCGATATCCTCCGGATTGATGTTCGCAAAATCGCGCTGTACACCATCCACCAATACGAGCGGACTTGTTCCGGTAAACGTAGATACACCGCGAACCCAAAGGGATGCATTGTCATAACCAGGCTCTCCGCTTCGTTGTACCGAAATAACACCTGAAATGCGACCTGCCAATACAGTTGTTAAATTCCGAACGGGTTGCTTAAGATCTGCAACTGAGATCGTCGACTGTGCCCCGATCGTAGTGATTTTCCTTTGTGTACCAAAACCTACAATGACCAATTCCTCCAATCCTGCTGCGTCCTCAGCCAGTTCTATTTCATAGCTGGTTTTTTCTCCTACAATCTCCTCTTTGCCTAAATAGCCAATAAATGAAAACACAAGCACTTCACCTTTTTCAGCATTGAGCTTAAATACACCATTTGCATCTGTCGTCGTTCCTTTCGTCGACCCTTTGATTGTTACAGTAGCGCCGGGTAATGCTACTCCTTTTTGGTCCTTCACCACCCCTGTAATTTCTATGAGCAGGATATTCTTATGCTCTACAAGGACTGCTTTCTCCGGTAGGATTCGGGCATTCTGCTTTTCCTGTTCTCTTTCCACGATGGCGATCTGCCTGCCATTGATTTTGTAATCGAGCCGGCTTCCTTTAAATGCTTCGTCCAGAGCACGGGTAACTTTTACATTTTCCAGGTCCAGATTTACTTTCAGTTCAGCAGCTTTATCAAGCAGGTTATCTTTGTAAAAAATTCTGTAATCCGTGTTTTCGCGAATCTGGTTAAAAAGTGTAATTAAATTGCCGTTCTTAATTCTAACGCTCATTCTTCCCTTCTGGGAATATCCGGTGGCATGTACGCCCATCATCCCTATCCATAACAGCACCACTGTCAATTTCATAATCCTGATTAATTTTTGTGGGTGGAATTCTCCCAAAGGGCAATACCCTGAGTGGTCAAATTTTTTCATAAATTTGAATGGACTTTTGTTGAACACAATTGTTTAAAAATCACTTGCTTGCCGGCAAGTGTACTCTAACGGAAGACGTTGCCGCGTCTTCCGTTTTTTTATTCAGATGCTGTATCTTTCTTCTCGAATATGAACCTCCTTTCCGATTTGTGGTATTGTAATGATGTAGCATCCGTAAGGACTATAACCATTTGATCTATATCGTCCTGAAGATCCAGTGTGCCTGAAAATGTTTCCATGCCAAGTTCCTTGTCATTGAGGACCATGTCGTAATTGTAGTACCGGGAGAGCTTTTTGAAAACTTCATACAACGGTTCGCGATTGGCTATCAGGTATCCGTCTTTCCAGGAGATATATTGGTCTACATTCACTTTGGCAATTTGTGCGCGTTTGGATACTCCATCATATACCGCGCGGGTGCCGGGTACCATTCTGCTTTTTTCACCTCCCCAAAATGAATCTTTGGCAGTAAGTAGTTCTATACTTCCTTTTGTCAATACAGCAGATATTTTCTTATCATCACCATAAGCGCTTATATCAAATTCAGTTCCCAACACTTTGATATCCATGCTACTGGTCTGGACATAAAAGGGTCGTGTGATATCATGGGCCACGGAAAAGTAAGCCTGACCGTCGAGATATACTTCCCGTTTCCCTTTTTCAAATTCGGATGGATAAACAAGTCTGGAACCTGAATTCAGCCAGATTTTTGTACCGTCGGTCAATGTTATGGTTGATCTTTTACCATAAGGCACAACCAATGTATTCAGACCATACTTCTGAGCCGGACTCACATTTTTCTCAACCGTGGATGAGTCAATTCTGATCACTTCATGCTGATAAACAACATCAGAATTTTCACCCTTTAAATTGATCGTCCGGGAATCTGCCAGCATGAGTTTTGTCTCTGAAGATTCAACAGAAGCTATTTCGGCAGCCTGCTTCATAGGATTACCAGCAGTATATTTCAACACCCTGTAACCTATTCCTACAGAGAGAAAAATAGCCAGGACGGCGGCAATCCGATACCAGAAAATTGTCCTGACGGAGCGTCTTTCACTGGAATCGTCTTCAATATGAACATATCCGACAATACGATTCCAGAGTTGATCTTTTTCAGCAACCGTTAATTTTTCCTGAGGGAGAGATTTAAAAAAGAGTCTGGCGTTATGGAGAGTTTTACTGTCAGGACCTGATTGATCCGGATTATCTCCATCATTGGGCAGTCTGTCGTGATCTTCGTCTTTCATTGGAAACTATGTTTTCCTGAAAGAGAAGAAAGATGACAAAATATAGACTTCTAAAATGATTTTTTTTAATAAAAAGAAGATAACAACTCTAACATGCCCACAAAATCAGCAAGATAGCACTAACCTCCAGCTTACCACGAAGTTCCTTGATGGCACGATATACAAAAGTTCTGCAAGTAGGCACCGAAATTTGCATCATGGAGGCGATTTCTTCGTAATCCAGATTATGCGTGAATTTCAAATAGAGGATTTCTTTTTGTCTTTCGGGAAGTTTGTTGATTTCCTGAGCAAGGGTTTGCAGCATTTCGCGCTGCCTTTCATCGCTGATAATCTCCTGCTCGGCACTGAACGAAATGCCGGATACCACCTTATCATCCAAATCCCACTCATTCAGGCTGAAGATAGCCGCCTTTTTGCTCGCAGTGTGAAGTTTTCTTTTGAAGCTTTTCAGAAGGTAATAACGCACATTCACTTCCCTGGCCAGACCATCTCTGTAATGATGAAGGTCAATAAAAAGATCGTGAATACAATCCTTTACCATTTCCTTATCTGATGTATAACGAAGGCCAAATGCATATAACATATCCGCATATCTGTCGTAAAGCCTGCTGAATGCAGCCTGGCTTCCGGAGGCAAACAGCTCCCACAGTTCGATATCAGATTCGTTTAGGACCATCAGTTCCAATGATAGTTCAGCGGTTAAAGGTTCGGGTGCTTCAAAAATGATGCTAATCTATAACAATTCGTATTCAACTCATGATATCTGCACAAATCATATATTCTTTCCATCTATCTGTCAGGCACATACAAAATAAAAATACCCTGACTCAGGAATTTTACCATTTTTTTCCCGCGATTATGTGACCAACTAACCCTTTCCGTGTCTATAAATTACGCAAAACGCAAAATGCACACATTATAAGCTCTTAATCACTTCATCATCAAACTTGTTTTAAGGTTCACACTTTTACACACTATCGTTAAACCTGTCAGGACGGCTCACACCAACCGGCAGGTTTTTTTTTGAATAATATCGCCGGAAAAACAAAAAGAGGATAGCCGGTCTGAACCTATTATCCTCTTCTCCTGAAATTAAGAACCTATCAGAGTACGACGTTAACAATTCGCTTTGGTACTACGATTACTTTCTTAGGCGTTTTACCTTCCATCCATTTTTGCACCACTTCATTCGCCAATACCTCTTTTTCGATATCAGCAGCAGGAGTATCCAATGCAAATGGCAATGAGATCCTCACTTTACCATTGATTTGAACCGGGTATTCGAAAGTATCTTCAACAATATGCTGAGGATTGAAAACCGGGAAGGCTGCTTTTGAAACTTTTCCTTCTTCATTTCCTAAAGCGAACCACAGTTCTTCCGCGATGTGAGGAGCATAAGGAGAAAGCAGGATAACAAGTTCCTGCAAAATTTCTTTGCTTGCACATTTAGCACTGCTCAGTTCATTCACACACACCATAAACGCACTTACTGCTGTATTGAAAGAGAAGTTTTCAATATCTTCTTCAATCTTCTTAATCGTTTTGTGAAGCGTTTTCAGTTCTTCCGGCTTAGCAGGAATATCCTTCACAACCCATTGTCCCAAATCATTGTAGAACAATCTCCAGAATTTCCGGATAAAACGGTATGTTCCGTCAATCCCATTGGTATTCCAGGGTTTTGCCTGCTCCAAAGGTCCAAGGAACATTTCATACAGACGTAGTGTATCGGCTCCGTAGCGGGTTACGATATCGTCCGGATTGACAACATTGAACTTGGATTTCGACATTTTCTCCACTTCCCATCCGCACACATACTTGCCATCTTCCAAAATGAACTCTGCCTGATCTCCCGCTATATCCTTGCGCGAGGCTTTGAATTTCTCAACATCCAGCACATCATTCTCCACGATATTGACATCCACGTGCAGCGGAGTTACATCATAATCACCTTTCAACCCAGCGCTGACGAAGACAGGTTTGCTGTAATTATCACTTTTCACGCGGTAAACAAAGTTACTGCGCCCCTGAATCATGCCCTGGTTAATCAGTTTTTTGAAAGGTTCTTCTTCCGGCACAAACCCTCTGTCTTTCAAAAATTTATTCCAAAAACGGCTATATAGCAAGTGACCTGTGGCATGCTCAGTTCCACCGATGTATAAGTCCACATCTTTCCAATAACCGATTGCCTCCTGAGATGCAAACTCTTCTTTATTTTTTGGATCCATGTAGCGGTACCAGTACCAGCTGCTTCCAGCCCAGCCCGGCATTGTGCTCAGCTCATATTGGTTGCCGGAACCATGCTCCCAGCCTTGTGCACGTCCCAAAGGTGGCTCTCCGCTTTCAGTTGGCAAATACTTGTCCACTTCCGGCAGGTTCAAAGGCAATTCTGATTCCTCCAGTAAGTAAGGCAACGGCTGTCCGGTACTATCATTTTTATAATATACAGGAACCGGCTCGCCCCAATAACGCTGACGGCCAAATACCGCATCGCGCAAACGGTAATTCACTTTTCCTTTTCCTACACCGCGCTCTTCCAGCCACTGCACCAGTGTTTGTGTAGCCTGTTTGAAATCCAGACCATCAATAATACCTGAATTGATATATTTCCCTTCTTTGGTAGCATCTGCCTGTGTTTCAACATCTTTCTGTGCATCCAGAATAGGTATAATTGGCAAACCGAAATGGGTAGCAAAATTCCAGTCACGCTGGTCGCCCGATGGTACCGCCATTACCGCACCTGTTCCGTATCCTGCCAATACATAGTCAGCAATATAAACAGGCACTTTCTCTCCGCTCAATGGATTTAACACGTACGCACCCGTAAATGCACCTGAAACTGTCTTCACATCCGACATTCTGTCTCGCTCAGAGCGTTTTTTGGTCATGTCGATATAGGCATCAATTTCCGCACGCTGCTCGGGTGTGGTAATCACATCTACCAACTCATGCTCCGGTGCAATCACCATAAATGTCACCCCGTAGATCGTATCAACACGGGTCGTGAACACCTCTATATAACTGGCATGGGGATTAGGGGATTGGGCATGGGAATCTTCTACAGCTTCCTGCCCTATGCCCTCTGCCCCATGCTCTTTGCCGTCCAACGCAAACTTCACCAACGCTCCTACCGATCTTCCGATCCAGTTGCGTTGTTGTTCTTTCAATGAGTCAGTCCAGTCGATATTGTCAAGCCCGTCAAGCAATCTTTGAGAATAGGCAGTAATGCGCATCATCCACTGACGCATCAGTTTCTGAATAACAGGAAAACCTCCTCTTTCACTTACTCCATCTTTTACCTCGTCGTTAGACAATACGGATCCCAAAGCCGGGCACCAGTTTACAGTAGCATCCGCCACGTAGGTGAGCCGGTATTTCAATGTCATTTTATATTGACTTTCTTCCGACCAGCTATTCCATTCTTCTGCTGAAAATGCTGTTATGTCTTCATCGCAGGCAGCATTTACCTGCTGATTTCCTTCTTTTGCAAATATCGCCGTAAGTGTTTCTATGGATTCGGCCTGCCGGGTGTCGTTGTTATACCAGCTGTTGAACAATTCCATAAAAATCCACTGCGTCCATTTGTAATACGACGGATCAGAAGTGCGTACTTCACGGCTCCAGTCATAGCTCAAACCCAGATTTTTCAACTGCTCGATATACCGGGTGATATTTTGCTCAGTCGTGATAGCTGGATGCTGACCTGTCTGAATCGCGTATTGCTCTGCCGGCAAACCAAAGCTGTCGAATCCCATAGGATGCAATACATTGAACCCTTTCAGCCGCTTGTATCTGGAGTAGATGTCGGAAGCAATATAGCCCAGAGGATGGCCCACGTGCAACCCTGCACCTGAAGGGTACGGAAACATATCCAGCACGTAATATTTGGGAAGTTGGGCATTGTTATCAACATGATAAATACCATTTTTCTCCCAAAAGTCCTGCCATTTCTTCTCAATGTCCCTGTGACTATACTCGCTCATGATGATGCTATTTGTTCCTTAAAATATTGTAATGTATTAAAATACAGATTGTTAAATCTTTAAATTCCAAAGCAGAAAAAATTACCTCCGCCCGAAATTGCCCGCAAAAATAGTTGATTTGATTGTATTCAGTGCTGTAAAACACCACAATAGATAAAAAGACTTTACGTTTGGTTACACAAAATGGCCTTCAGAGATTTCCTAGAATATTTCTTTTCTCTGGCACGGGATTTTAATCTGTCTTTGCAACTACAATTTTTAAAATTTTTTATCAACTACATGCTATGAAAAAATTACTGTTTGCCTTTTGTGCTCTGATCATCGCTCACAGCGCATCTGCTCAATACGATCCTGCTTTCCGCTTTGGTATCAAGGCAGGAGCAAACTTGTCCAATATCAATGGTAGTAATGACCTCTCGCTCGGCAGTGGCGGTGATGCATTCAATTTCAAAGACAACGACAATCGTTCACTAGGTTTTGCGGGAGGGGTATTTTTCCGTTTTGGCCGCAACGTCTATATCCAGCCGGAATTCCTCTTATCGCAAAAAGGAGGACGCTTCAATGTATACAAGGACGGCGTACAAAACTCAGACGGAAAAGTGGATGTGCGGTTTTCAAACCTTGATGTTCCCGTGCTTTTCGGTTTCAGAATTGCCAAACTTCTGCGTATCAACGTAGGTCCAATGGCATCTTTGCGTATGTCTAACAATGGTAAAATCAGAGACTCGTTTGATGATGTTACCGGAGATAATTCAGGTGCTGAGATCAACAACCGTCTGGCTTATGGTTACCAGGCAGGTGTGGGACTTGACTTTGGAAGATTGAGCCTGGATGTACGCTACGAAGGTAACTTCACAGACGTAGTAAAAGTGAAGTTTGACAACGCCACAACGGCTTCTCAGTTCGGAAAAAAAGGAAACCTTTTCCAGGCTACTCTCGGACTCGCGATTTTCTAAGAATAATGAAATTAAGCGCTAAAGGCGAAATGGATCATTTCCACTTCGCCTTTATTTTTTTCCAAAAGAGCAGGACAGCCTAAATTTCGGTCTTTGTATGGATTTATATAACTTGCCAGGTACAGATTTTAAATAACTTACAGTATCAACTCAACTTTCCTCAATTTTTGTGGCTATAAATACCGATAATGTAAAGCTTGTTTTTGGACTAAAACTCAAACAACTTCGACTTGACAAAGGACTCTCTCTCAGCGAACTGTCTCAGAAATCAGGTTTATCGGTATCCTATATCAATGAAATAGAAAAAGGGAAAAAATATCCCAAGTCGGATAAGATTTTGGCTTTGGCGTCAGCTATGAATGTGGAGTACGACACATTGGTGTCTCTCAAACTCAGCAAAAGACTTGAACCCATATCCGAGCTGCTCAGCTCAAATATTTTAACCGAACTCCCGCTCGAACTCTTCGGAATTGATCCTGCCAATCTTCTGGAAATATTGTCAGATGCTCCCGCTAAAATCAGTGCATTTGTAGGAACGCTTATTGAGATTGCCCGAAACTATAACATGTCTATTGAGAAATTCTATTTCTCGGCACTGAGAACATACCAGGAAATGCACGACAATTATTTCGAGGATATTGAGCTGGAAGCAGAGCAATTCCTGAAAGAGTGTGAAGTGCCGGAGGAAAAACTGATTGATGAAGCATTTCTGGAAGATATTCTCACCAATCGTTATGGTTATCAGATTGAATATATCAACGAAAAAGCAAATCCCGAGTTCAGTACTGTACGCTCACTTACCATACCTAATCCACAAGGGAACCGGTTGCTGCTTAATCACAATCTGAGTTCTGTGCAACGCTTATTTATATACGGGCGAGAAATTGGTTACCATTATCTGAACCTCAAAAACCGGTTGCATACGACTGCACTGGTGGAAGCCGAAACCTTCGAACAGCTGTTGAATAACTTCAAGGCTTCCTATTTTGCCAGCGCCGTCATTATTAAAAGAAATTTACTGGTTCCGAAACTGGCTGCATTTTTCCAGTCACCCGAATGGCAGCCAGAGAAACTAATCGGTTTGGTTTCTGAGTTTAATACAACTCCTGAATCCTTCTTTTACAGAGTAAGTAATGTCCTCCCGCGTTACTTTGGTATTAACCAGATCTTTTTCTCGCGCTTCAACAATTTTGCCGGACAGAATCTGTTCGATATGACCAAGGAAATGCATATTTCAAGAAAGCATTATCCGCACACCGTCCGTGATGAGCATTATTGCAGGCGCTGGGTGGCCCTCACAATCCTGAATGAACTTGCGGAACAGGAGCACCATGAACCAGACAAGATACTCTGCAAAGCACAAAAATCGACCTACCTGGACTCCAAAGACGATTATCTTGTAATCAGTTTCGCTCAACCTATGAACACTACTCACAATTTAAACGTGAGCGTTTCGATGGGTATGTATCTTGACGAAGCAACCCGTGGGAAGATCCACTTCCTGAATGATCCTGCGATACCCGCACGCACAGTGAATCAGACATGTGAGAGATGTTCTCTTTTTGATTGCCGCGAGCGTATTGCCGCCCCGGTCATTCTGCAGAAAAAATACAAAAATGAGGCACTCAGGAAAGCACTCAAGAAAATGATTAAATAACCAAAAAAATAAAGCCAGACTCGCCATGGGGGTTTACAATCGATTGATTGTCTTCATATTGACAAATGATTAAACTTTAAAAATCAAGAATAGCCGATTAAAAATTCCTTAAAAGTTACTCTTGCAAACTAAACGGTTTCCTTCCTTTTTATCTTTGTCTAAAATTCAAATTATCCTATGTCGGGCACCTATGAATTTGAGGATTTTATTCTAAAGATTTCAACGCCTTTTTATCTGATCCTCATCGCACTTGAAATTTTCCTGACCAATCGTTCGGAGAGGAAAAGTTATCATATCAAAGATACGCTTACCAACGCCGCACTCATGTTACTGAACGGCGGTATTGATCTTGTTTTCCGTGTGGTATACGTAAGCTTGCTGATCTGGCTTTTTAATTACCGTATCGTAGAGCCTGTTGCCAATCCTTATGTATACTGGACTGCACTTTTCCTGTTAGAAGATCTTGCCTTTTACACTTTGCATTATGTGGATCACCATTGCAGACTTTTCTGGGCAGTGCATGTGACGCATCATTCTTCTGAGCATTTCAATCTGACTACTGGCTTCCGTTCTTCGGTATTTCAGCCTTTGTACCGGTTTGTGTATTTCATCCCGTTGGTTTTGCTCGGTTTTAATCCTGCGGATATTGTGATCATGTACTCCATTACTCAGATTTACGGGATCATCGTACACACCGAGCATGTGGGCAAACTGGGCTTTCTGGAATATATTCTGGTTACGCCATCGCACCACCGGGTGCACCATGCCAGTAATGTTGAGTATCTGGATAAAAATATGGGCATGTGCCTGATTGTCTGGGACAGGCTATTCGGCACCTTTCAGGAAGAAATGGATAGGATTCCCACACGATATGGCCTTACGAGCAGTTTGAAAGAAACAGATTTGGGACATACTATTTTCCATGAATGGAGGGAAATCGGTAAAGATTTCGCACAGCCTACCAGCTTCATGACAAAACTGAAGTATGTCTTCAAAGCACCAGGTTGGTCACACGACGGATCGCGGCAAACGAGCAGGGAAATGCAAAAGGAGCTATTAGCTGATGGCAATGAGCCATAAGGGGGAACTAATAGCTGTGAGCTGTGAGCCTTTAGCTTCTGATAATCGTTCAAAATGAGATAAAGTAGCAGTAATGCACCAATGATCACTGTTGGCTGTTAGCAATGAGCCCTTAGCTTCTGATTATCGTTTCGTTTAGAACGAGGTAAGCAGCAGCAATGCACTAATAAGCACTAGCTGTTAGCAATAAGCTTTTAGCTTATTGCTATCATTCAAAATGAGATAAATCAGCAGTAATGCACCAATAATCGCTGCTATTAGCTAAAGGCTAACAGCTAATGGCTACTTAAACGCCTGCATTCCTGTTATCTCTGCTCCCAGAATAAGTAAGTGAATATCGTGTGTTCCTTCGTAGGTTATCACAGACTCCAGATTCGTCATGTGCCTCATGATGGGGTAATCTCCGGATATACCCATGGCTCCGAGAATTTGTCTTGACTCCCTGGCCACATTCAGCGCCATAGCTACATTATTTCGTTTGGCCATGGAGATTTGAGCTGCTGTCGCCCTACCTTCATTCATAAGCGTTCCAAGCCGCCATGCCAATAATTGAGCCTTGGTAATTTCAGTGAGCATTTCTGCCAGTTTCTTTTGAGTAAGCTGGAATGCAGCAATCGGTTTATCAAATTGTATACGTTCCGAAGCATACCTGACCGCCGTTTCATAACAATCCAGCGCAGCACCTATCGCTCCCCAGGCAATACCGAACCGCGCCTTATCCAGGCACTGCAGCGGCGCCTTCATGCCCACACCGCCAGGAAACAGATTCTCTTCAGGAATAAATACATTGTCAAATACAAGCTCACCGGTGGCACTCGCCCGAAGTGACCATTTCCTGTGAATTTCCGGTGTAGAAAAACCATCCATACCACGTTCAACGATTATACCCTGCACCTTCCCCTCATCATTGCGGGCCCAAACCACAGCGATATCCGCATAAGGAGCATTAGAAATCCATATTTTAGATCCAGACAGAATATAACCACCTTCTGTTTTAGCGAGTCGGGATGCCATTCCTGCGGGATTGGAGCCATAGTCCGGCTCAGTGAGCCCGAAGCATCCCAACAAAGCTCCGCTGGCAAGTTGAGGCAAATACTTCAGTTTCTGCTCTTCAGTGCCAAATGCAAAAATAGGCCACATGACCAGTGAGCCCTGTACCGACACAGTTGACCTCATGCCCGAATCTCCCCTCTCAATTTCCTGACACATCAAGCCGTAACTGATATAATCCAATCCTCCTCCCCCATATTCTGCCGGAATCGTAGGACCAAAAACACCCATCTCTCCGAATTTCCTGACCAGATGAACAGGAAATGCCGCCCGTTGTGCAAAGTCTTCAATAACAGGTTTGATTTCTTTTTCCGTAAACTCCTTTACGCTTTGCGCGATCAGGCGTTGTTCGGGAGTGAGCAGGTCGGAGATTTGGAGGAAGTCGGTGGTGAGCATATGTGTGGAAAGTACTTACAATTTAAGCTTGCAGAGTTTGCAAGGTATTCCAGAAAAGTGACAACTCTATTTCTCCCATTAAACGATTTATCAGATAGATCTGTTTCACCTTTTTATGCAAAACAGTACCACCTATATCTTGATTATTTGCGCTGTTTGGAAATCATGGAATCAGGGTCTTTGAAAGGATTTCCAATTTTAAGCAGGTAAGAAATAAAAACTACCTGACTTCCTTCCTAAATTAATCTTTCTTTTAAATCGTCTCTGGATCACAGCGAAGTTAGTTCTGATGTATCAAACTACAACTAACACCAGGCATTTCCGGACCGTATCGCCTGCTTATAGTACTCGTCCTCTTGATTACAATTTTCTCCAACTACAACAATGACCAAACAAACATTCCAATAAATAGTATTTGTAATAATATGTAATACTAAATTAGAAATAAAAAGTCGTATATTTGTTTATGAAATATGCTGACATTATAAAAGAGTCTGAATCGG
>NZ_QNUL01000033.1 GCF_003383615.1 Dyadobacter luteus | reverse complement strand
AAAATCAAAGAACGTTCATAATTAATTTATTTACAACGTGTTATAAGAATTTTTTAAAAGTTAACGCATCACTAGTAATTTGTAAACAAAAAATTTTAACTAAAAATATACCGATCGGTATTAATTATGAGTGAACAAATAAGAGAAAGAAATATAGTATGGGAAGATCCTTTGAAAGGAGCATCTGAGGCTTTACAACTGTCAGGATTAGAATATTTCGATAAAATAAAGGCTGGGGAATTACCTCTGCCGCCGCTTTTGACGGCGCTCGACTTTCATGCCGAACAAGTTGAAAAAGGAAGGGCAGTCTTTTCATTTGTGCCACAGGAATTCCATTACAATGCTA
Source organism: Dyadobacter luteus (assembly GCF_003383615.1). Taxonomy (GTDB): domain Bacteria; phylum Bacteroidota; class Bacteroidia; order Cytophagales; family Spirosomataceae; genus Dyadobacter; species Dyadobacter luteus. The sequence goes on along the minus strand of NZ_QNUL01000033.1, from coordinate 65,746 downwards.
TCGGTACAGTACACGGCGGCGTCATTTCAGCAATACTGGATACAGCTATGGGTTGCACACTTCATTCGATGCTACCCGCCGGAACCGGTTATACAACATTGGAATTGAAAGTGAATTTCCTGAAGGCGGTTACTATCAGATCCGGAGAGTTGAAAGCAGTTGGGAAAGCAATTCATACCGGTAGCCGTACTGCACTCGTAGAAGCACAACTGGTGGATGAGAACGGAACCATATATGCACACGGCGTTAGTACCTGTTTGCTCATGACATTGGGTCAATGATCACTGCAGTAATAAAGAATATACCAATAGCATAACATCAAAATGAAAACAACAGGAAATACAATATTAATAACAGGAGGTAGCGCAGGAATTGGATTTGAGCTGGCTCGTACACTTTCTGAAAATGGTAATCGGGTGATTATCACAGGTCGGAATACTGAAAGAATGGATAAAGCTTTAGTGGCTCTTTCAGGGGTGACAGGTATCGTATGCGATGTAACCAAGATTGACGATATCAACAAGCTGGCTGTGAAGTTGACTACAGATTTCCCTGATCTGAATATGGTAATTAACAATGCTGGTCAGGCTTATGTGAATACACTAACATCAGGAAATGCTGCGGAGAAAGCGGGTGAGGAAATGCTAACCAATTATCTGTCGATCATCAGACTGAACGAAAAGTTGTTGCCAATTTTGAAGAGTAATACCGAAGCGGCTATAGTAAATGTTTCAAGCATTGTGGCTTTTGTTCCTAATCATACCATGGCAACCTACGGAGCGAGCAAAGCAGCTTTGCATTCCTATAGCCAGTCATTGAGAATCCTGCTTGAAAGAACCTCCGGAGTGAAAGTATTTGAGTTGATGCCTCCGCTGGTAAACACAACATTTTCATCAGAGATTGGAGGAGCAAATGGAATTCCCCCTCAGGAGGTAGCAGATGCATTTTTGCATGCGCTAGGCAATGATCTCTTTGAAATTCATGTTGGGCGGACCGCAGATGTATACCATCTGGCACTATCGTCACCTGAGGATGCTTTACAGGCGATGAATCCGATAGGTTGATCTGTGTTTTTATATGCAAATAGGGTTCAATACCGGCGATGATCAGTCCACTGTAACCGGCTGTTTAATAGCATTCTTTTGAAGTAAAAAAATCTTTGTACATAGAAAAGTGCAAGGATTGAATATTTTTGCGCGGAATAAAACAGAATTAACCAAGCTAAACAGTTTTCGGCCTTGTGCAGAAAATCCTTATCAAATGAAAAGAGTCGTTGTAACCGGTCTGGGGGCGTTGACGCCACTGGGCAATACAGTAAATGAATTTTGGGAGAATATTCTTGCCGGTAAAAGCGGCGCAGGACCTATCACCAAGTTTGATACTTCGAAATTTAAAACACATTTCGCTTGTGAAGTAAAAAACTTCAATGCTGAAGAGTTTATTGATAAAAAAGAACTAAAAAAGTACGACACTTTTACTCAATATGCGATTGTAGCTTCTGATGAGGCGATCAAAGACGCAGGGCTGGACTTTTCTCAAATGACCGAAGAAGAGCGCCACGAAGTGGGGGTGATCTGGGGTAGTGGAAATGGTGGTATCGGGACATTCGAAGATCAGCTTCGTGAGTTTCACACTGGTGACGGCACTCCAAGATTTAGTCCGTTTTTTATCCCTAAAATGATTGTGGACATAGCGGCGGGTGTTGTCTCTATCCGCCATAAATTGCACGGTCCGAACTACTGTACTGTTTCTGCCTGCGCTTCATCGAACAATGCCATTATAGCAGCATTTGATACGATTCGTTTGGGAAAGGCTACTATTATGATCGCCGGAGGTTCAGAAGCAGCTATTACGCACTCGTCGTTGGGTGGTTTCAGTTCGGCACAGGCTTTGTCAAAAAGAAATGATGATCCTCAGACCGCTTCCCGCCCATTCGATAAAGACCGCGATGGTTTTGTAATGGGAGAAGGAGCGGGAGCATTGGTACTGGAAGAGCTTGACCATGCATTGGAACGTGGCGCAACTATTTATGCTGAAATGATCGGAGGCGGAATGGCTGCCGATGCATATCACCTTACAGGAACACCGCCGGATGGCTTGGGTGCCTATTTGGGTATGGCCAATGCGTTGAAAGATGCAGGTATAACACCGGATAAAATTGATTATGTAAATGCGCACGCAACGTCAACCGGACTTGGTGACATGAGCGAACTCAACGGTATAAAGCGTGTTTTTGGTGATCATCCTGTTGTGGTGGGAGCAACCAAATCCATGACCGGACACCTGCTTGGAGCTGCTGGAGCTGCTGAGAGTATCATCAGTATTCTGGCTGTTAAAAATGACGTTATTCCGGGCACGATCAATACTGAAAATCTGGATGAAAATATTCCTGCCGGTTTAAACATTGCACTAGGTAAGCCGGTATATCAGACTGTAAATTATGTATTGAACAATACTTTCGGCTTCGGCGGACACGTTGCGAGTTCGGTATTTAAGAAGTTTACAGGGAAATAGGGTTTTCAGGGACACAGAGTTTCACAGAGTAGGTGAAAGATCTCACGCAAAGAACGCAGAGAATTCACTGCATGCTTTACGGAAAACTTATCGGTCTTTGCGTGAAATATTGGTTTCCCGGGTTTTTAGAACACAGAGTTCCGCAGAGAAACTATGAGGTACACAGAGAATTGAATTATTCGCTGTGTACCTTTTTTCAATATATCTTTCAGAAATGCCTTGGCGGCCGTTGCGTGTTTTTTCCTTCTCTTTCTTTGCGTGAAATATTGCTGTTGAATTTTTGTAGACACAGAGGTTCACGAAGGGAAAAAGATATGCTAATTTTTCTTTTCTCTGTGTTCCTCTTCCTTTTCTCCTTTATCTCTGTGTAACCTCAACTCCATTAACCAGCGCACTCAGCACTTCTACCACACCATTCTCATCATTGCTTTTAGCTATGAAGCGGGCGATTTTTTTGATGTCTTCGTGCGCATTGGCCATCGCATACGAGTAATAGCCTTTTTGCAGCATTTCCAGGTCATTGAAGTAATCTCCGAAAACCATGGTTTGCTCAAACGTAACGCCGAATTTCTTTTGCAATACATCCATGGCTACTCCCTTGTTCGCCAATGGGTGAGATATATCAAGCCAGATCGGCCCGGATACCTTCACTTTAAGCGAATTTTCCAGGTGTTTGTAATGAGGATAACTATTCGCTTCTGAACCTGTGAGGTCACATAAGGTGAATTTCAAAAACTGGTCGTCTTCGACTTTCAGCAGGTCTTCAACGATTTCATAACGTTCAAAATACAATTCCAGCTGACTGATAAACTCCGGCTCCGAATTCTGAACATATGCTTTCTTTTTTCCACAGATGATCGGGAAAGTGTGAGGGATACTTTTAGATATCCTGATTAAATCTCTCACTATTTCATGCTCCACAGGCTGCACATGGATTTCTTCGTCACGGAATACTACATAACTTCCGTTTTCAGCAGCGAAAATTACTTCATCTTTGACTTCATCCAAAGCCTTCAACAAGTTGTAATATTGCCTTCCGCTGGCAGCAACGAATACAATTCCCTGCTCTTTTATTTTTTTGAAAACCGGCACAAATGAATCGTTAAGCTCATGTTTTGAATTCAAAAGAGTGCCGTCCATGTCGGTGGCAATAAGGCGGATATCGGAAGCTGGCATATTTTAAAGTTGAATGTCGGTCAATAAACAAGTGAAAAACAATAGGGTTGGTTCATTTGTCAGCGAGGTTTTATCCAATTTTTACACATAAATCTAAGATCTGTGAACCTGACCTTTCGTGACGCTGTTTGATTTGAACCGGGCTCCGCTGCAAATAAAAGTTTTTTCTCATGAAGTTGTACAAGTATTATCTGATCGCCTTTCTTTCATTCATGATCTGGGGCTTTTTCAGTCTCGCACTGAAACCGTTACACGATTATCCCTCCCTTGATATTCTGTTTTATCGCGTGTTCTTATGTGCGGTCATCATGCTGGTTATCAGTTTTGTTATCAGGATTCAGGTATTGAAGAAAAGTATTGAACTAATCAGGGCTATGCCGAAGAGAGAACAGCAGAGCCTGATAAAAAGAACTCTCGGTGGTGGTATATTGCTGACAGCCAACTGGTTTTTCTTTATTTACGTAATGAATCATATCAGCGTAAAAGCTGCCTCATTTGCATATCTGGTTTGCCCGATTCTCACTACCGTCATTGCCTTTTTCGTTTTGCAGGAAAAGCTTAGTAAATGGCAGTGGGTAGCAGTCGCGCTTAGTGTGATTAGTTGCCTGCTATTGTCTTTTAATAACATAGCTGATGTGGCGTACAGCATGATTGTGGCCTTTTCTTACGCTTTGTATCTGGTGACACAAAGGAAAAACTTTGGGATTGATAAATTTTTGATATTGACGGTGCAAATCTCTTTTTCGGCATTGTTACTTTTACCTTTTTATCCTGTTTACAGCGCACCGTTGCCTTCTGATCCCGTATTTTATGGATTTATAGCCCTTATCGCGGTGCTATTTACAATACTGCCGTTGTTTATGAACCTTTATGCATTGCAGGGAGTCAATTCATCAACAATGGGTATTATGCTGTATATCAATCCGCTGATGAATTTCAGCATAGCGCTATTTTACTTTCACGAACCGATCAATCAGTTTCAGATGGTCGCTTATTCACTGATCCTGTTATCCATCGTGGTTTTTAATGAACGACATATTTTCAGGAGAAGGAGTGCTTTGGCCGGGTGACTTTTGATAGCCAATAATCTATTAAACTTGTTACATGTAAAACGGGCTTCTCAGAGCCTGAAACATGTGGATCTGACAAAAATCAAAAACTCTAAGTTGCCATAATCAGGCGTATGCTTAGAATTTTGAATGTATTTCCATGTATAGAAGTTGTAGAGTTATTGACTCTTACGGGCATCCCTTCTTGCCATTAACAAACCATAAAGTATACTCCCTGTCGTGTAACCAATCATTTTCGACATACCTAGTGCATTTGTTAACCAATGGGCATAAAGAACTTCGAAGGGGTTTCCCTTAATCCAATCGTATATTACTTTAGAAAAGAAACTACCGGTGACAAAAATTAGAAAAAATTTTAGTGAATGAATAGCGAAGTTGCTGAATTTTAAATGTTTCATTCTGGTGAAAATGTTGATGAAGGTGTGAAATAATATTTGAGAAGAGAATGAAAATAGGAGCCAGGCCTGTACTATTCTTGACTATCTCGTAATCTCCATGCTCTGTATATACCGAGAAAAATAGCAATCAGCAAGTACCGTAAGGCCTTTCTTTTTACAAAAAAGTCATCTTTACAGTAAATCAGAGCATCATTAAGTGAATCTCCGCTAAAAAGTGAAGACGTCAATGCTACCTCAAAAGTGATTATGGTAAACCCAGCCAGAATTTTAGCGGTTTCAATGGCAATTGTGCGTAGATTCATAAACCTGCTTCTTACTCCGGCGAAATCCTAACGTAAACATAAGATTTGATGAAGCCATACATACGCTGATAGACGTACATTCCCCGGAATTTGTTTTGAGCAAAAAGCGTTTTCACCGGCACCAGATGTCTCGATTCAATATGGCAGATTACCCTGAAAAAATATAGCATCGCTTTTAACAAAACCCGTTGCCAACAATGACTTTTTTTCTCGTCAATGTGGAAGTCGGCAAAGAGCCATTTTCCGTGAACAGTAAGTAGTTGTGAAAGTTTGTCGAAAACCAGCTTCACTTTCTCTTCTCCAAAATTATCGAACAGAAAGGCCGTGATAATAATATCGAAAGTCTGATTTGTATCGTAAGCTTCAATTGCGAGATTCACGAATTCAATGCTATTCTTGCCATTATTGCGCTTTTTGGCCAGATTAATCATTTTCTCGGATATCTCAACATAGGTAATCCGTAGTCCGGAAGTATGTGTTTTTGCCAGTTCCGAAAGAATCCATCCCGTACCTCCCCCTACAATCAGGATTGAGCTATTGGAGGGAATATGTTGTAGGAGACAGGTTTGTGAAAGGATCAGGTTCCGTCCGAAAATGATCCTGCTGAGCCGGTCATAATGACTGGCGATAGGGTCGTAATTATTGTTCATATAGGTGTGTATGTGAATGTCAGCTCAATGTACGGAGTAACATAATTCCTGCTATCCCGCATATGGCCTTCAAAAGTAACAGACCATCAATCACGATTAGATAATACAGTATTTTTTTGGGTTGCTGTAATGCATAAGCTACATACAGTAAACTCAAAAATGGTATCAGATTTATCCCGATCACAACGGCACTGAAATTTTTGAAGTGAGTAAATATAAGTAAAGAAATTATTCCTACGAGTAGTAATGGAATGATGACAAAAAATATCGTTTGATAGAGTCCGAATCGTACCACAAAAGTTTTCAATTGTCGGTTAGAATCGTCTTCATAATCCTTAATGTCGAACATGATGGCATTGACCGTACAAAACATCCAGTTTTTCAGGAAAAGCCACAACATGAAGTCAGGTTGAGCCACTTCCACTCCATATTGAATATGCGCCATCGTTACAGGAATGAAATTAACCGAACCCGCCCATACAAAACCAATGACAAATGCTTTCAACCAACCTGTATTGCGCAAATTAAATGAACTTGGTAGGAGGCCGTAATACAGTAATGCCGCTATGGGAATACTTACAAGCAGGATCCAATAATATATAGGAAGACTTAGTATTGATGGAAGGTACTGATAAAGCAAAAAGCCTGCTGACAGAATACAAATACAAAGAAATACAATCTGGGTAAGTCGGGTGAACGATCTGTGGGTTCTATACCATTCCGTCCGGGGGTTCTGAGATGCTGGTGACGTTGCAGCTCCGGAATAGGCGTAGGTATAATACAAAACTGTTGCTGCAAAAAGGAGAATGTAATAGGCAGGAGATGCCAGAGGCAAACTCAGCTGAAAAACAGTTTCAACCGAAAGTGCTACTGCCAGAAATCCTACAAAGTAGTTGGCAAAAAATATGAATTGAATAATTCGCGAAAGCATTCTTAAATGTACTGATACAAAGAATGCAAAAGTAAGCGGCAAAGGATTTGATTTGTGAAAATTCCCGGAAAAGCTGAAGTCCTCCGGGATATATAGGTCTGTAACTAAGCGGTTACGGCTATTTTATGCTGTAGGTATTCGTATATAGCACCCACTGTTTGAAGCTTCGGATAGTCGTCATCGGGAATACTCACCTTGAACTGATCTTCCATTTGCAGGACAATATCAACAGTATCAAGGCTGTCCAGACCCAGGTCATGTGTAAGACTTGCGTTGTCAGTGATGGAAGATGTAGGAAGACCTGTGGATGTGGCTAGTATGGTACGGAGCTGCTCTTTCATTTTTACATGGTTTGAGGTAATACTTTATTATGGAAGTTTTCCTGTAAAGTTGAATGCAAGCAGTAACCGGTTTTGGTATTTAGATGTACTTATTACGTATAAACTGCCAACGGTAAAATGCTGAAAGTCTATATATGGTTTACCACAAATCTTTTGTACTTGTTGCAAAGTTTGGTGATTTTCTTGATTAAAATATGATTTAAACTGAAAGGAGGATTTGATTTTGTTTTGGTACTATTATCGGATTCCGTTCGAATGTTTTGGTATAAAAAGGTTTCGTGAGTCATATTTTTTAATTTCGGTCATCACAACTAATCCTTAATAAATTTATGAAGAAAATATCCTGTTCGCTGATGGTGGCTGCTCTACTGTCAACTGGCTATGCTTTTGCGCAAAAAAATGATGCAGTAATTGATGGTATTGTGAAGGAAGCAACCGAAAATTCTCAGCTGGAAAAACTTGCGCATGAGTTGATGGATGTAGTAGGTCCGCGATTGGTAGGATCTCCTCAAATGCAACAGGCCAATGATTGGGCCATTGCGAAATATAAAGGCTGGAATATTTCAGCCAAAAATGAAAAATGGGGCGAATGGAGAGGCTGGGAGCGTGGCGCTTCGCACATTGATATGGTTGCACCCCGCGTGAAATCGCTGGAAGGAATGCAACTCGCATGGAGTCCGGGTACAGGCGGGAAAACCGTTACCGCCGAGGTTGTAATCATTCCTGACCTTGCAGATTCTCTTGCTTTTCAAAAATGGTTACCTTCTGTGAAAGGTAAGTTTGTGATGATCAGTATGAATCAGCCAACAGGGCGCCCGGATTACAACTGGAAAGAATTTGCAACTGAAGAGTCATTTGAAAAAATGAAAAAGAACCGTGACTTGCAGACTGAGGCATGGACAAAACGAATTGCAAAAACAGGACTGAACGGACGTACTTTACCGGGAGCATTGGAGAAAGCGGGGGCGGCTGGTATCGTGATGTCGTATTGGTCTAAGGGATTCGGGGCTAACAAAATTTTTGGTGCCAATACAAAAAAAATCCCGACCGTGGATATTTCGCTTGAAGATTATGGTCTGCTGTATCGTCTGGCCGAATCCGGAAATACGCCTAAAATAAGTGTAAAAGCCGATTCAAAGGAATTGGGAATGGTTCCTACTTTCAATACGATTGCAGAGATTAAAGGGAGTGAAAAACCGGACGAGTACGTAATTCTTTCGGCGCATTTCGATTCGTGGGATGGCGGAACAGGAGCAACGGACAACGGAACCGGAACGATCGTGATGATGGAAGCGATGCGCATTTTAAAGAAAATATACCCCAATCCTAAACGTACTATTCTGGTCGGACACTGGGGGAGTGAAGAACAAGGGCTGAATGGCTCCCGCGCTTTTGTGGAAGATCATCCTGAAATTGTTAATAATATTCAGGCAGTATTCAATCAGGATAATGGAACGGGCCGGGTAGTGAATATGGCCGGACAGGGTTTCCTGAACTCATATGAGTATCTGGGTCGCTGGCTGTCGAAAGTACCTGATGGAATCCGTTCTCAGATCGAAACCAAATTTCCTGGTGCACCGGGTGCCGGAGGTTCTGATTTTGCCTCTTTCGTCGCTGCCGGAGCACCTGCATTTTCACTCAGCTCGCTGAACTGGTCGTATGGAACGTATACCTGGCATACCAACAGAGATACGTATGACAAAATTGTATTCGACGATGTAAGAAGTAATGCAATTCTGGCGGCGATACTGGCTTATCAGGCAAGTGAAGATCCTGCTAAAACCTCTCGTGAGAAGAGTATTTTGCCACTCAATTCAAAAGGAGAGCCGGGAGTATGGCCCCAGCCTCAGAAAGCAACACGAAAAGGTGGTGCAAACTAGATTTTTTCGCACAACTTATGTGACCGGTAACTTTGGGGATAGTCCTGAGGGTACCGGTTTTTTTGTTTTCACCAATTCATAATTTGAAATATCGTATATCTTTATAGGACAAAATCCGATCCACTATGCGCACTATTCTACTGATTTTTAATCTCTTTGTTTACAGTTGTTTATTGGCTCAAAAGGACGCTCACCTGGTTGATCCGGCAATGGCGGACTTATCGACAGAAGATATTTCCCGCATAGAGATGCACCGTCACGAGAAACAGATATCTGCCAGAAGTATGGCATCTCTGGCGTCTTCTAATTTTGATGTGAAATATTACAGAGGGGAATGGGAGGTAGATCCGGAGGTGAACTATATCAAAGGAAAACTGACGGCGTATTACGTGATGACCACTGCGGGGAATTCTATTTCATTTGACCTTTCCGGCGCATTAGCGGTTTCACAAGTAACTCAGCGATCAACAACTTTGTCTTCTATCCAATCTGGTGATGAGCTTCAAATTACATTTCCGTCCAATGTGCCAGCTGGAACACTGGATTCTGTCAGCATTACTTATGAAGGCGCTCCCGTAAGTTCGGGCAATGGGTCTTTTGTCCTTAGAACACATGGTAGTCCGGCTGTTCCGGTGATGTGGACATTAAGCGAGCCATTCGGAAGCCGGGATTGGTGGCCATGCAAAAACGGATTGGATGACAAGGCAGATAACGGGATTGACATATTCATTACACATCCTGCAGCATACAAGGCTGCGGCCAACGGTGTCCTGAAAAGCGAAACAGCAGTTGCCGGGAATAAGGTCGTGACGCATTGGCAGCACAAATATGCCATTGCCAGCTATCTGGTATGTTTCGCAGTAACCAATTACACGGTATTTAATAACAGCGTTACCATAGGTTCAGCCCAGCTCCCGATGCAGACACATTGTTACCCGGAGAGCCTGGCAGCGTTTCAGGCCGGAACCCAAAATACACTGGACGGACTTCAACTGTTCAGCAACTGGTTCGGAACTTATCCTTTTATGAATGAAAAATACGGGCATGTGCAGTTTGGATGGAATGGAGGTATGGAGCATCAAACCAGCTCATTTATGTTTAATCTGAGTGAGAATCTGGTGATGCACGAACTGGCGCATCAGTGGTTTGGAAATAAGATCACTTGTGGAAGTTGGGAAGATATATGGTTGAATGAGGGTTTTGCAACGCATTTAGCCAGTATGTACATGGAGCATAAATATCCGTCAGATACCAGAACAAGAAGACAGGGTGAAATAAATCTGATCACTAATTCTGCTGGTGGTTCTGTTCGTGTAGATGATGTGAGCAATGTGAGCCACATTTTTAGCAGCAGGCTTAGCTATTATAAGGGATCCCATTTGTTATACATGCTTCGCTGGATTCTCGGGGATCAGGTATTTTTCAATGCTGTTCGCAATTACATTGATGATCCGTCGCTCGTTTTTCATTTTGCCCGAACCCAGCACTTGAAAGCACATCTGGAAGCGGCGAGTGGTAAAGACCTGACCTATTTTTTCGACCAGTGGTTTACAGGGCAGGGATATCCGTCTTATCAATTGGAATGGTCACCAACGGGTTCTTCCGTTCAGTTTAAACTCAGCCAAACTACCTCACACAGTTCGGTAAGTTTTTTTCAGCTGCCTGTACCTGTTTTGTTCCGGAACGCAACTACAGGGCAGGAAAAACTTGTCGTTGCCAATCACACTTCAAATGGTCAGACTTTTACTGAAAACCTGGGTTTTGCTGCAGAAACTGCCGTGATTGATCCTGACTATTGGCTGATCACCAGGAATAATACTGTAACTAAAGTGGATACACCGCTTCCTGTGGTATTTACTTATTTAAAAGCAAATTGTGGATTGGAAGGAGTTGCATTGAACTGGGGAACCGCATCCGAGGTGAACGCCGATTATTTTGAAATTGAGAAAAGTAATGATGGGATTTCGTGGGAAGCTATTGGTGTTGTAAAGGCTGCGGGAAGCACCACGCTTGCTCAAAATTATGCTTTTACCAATCTTTATTCTGGTCAGCTCACTTACTACCGTATTGCAGAACATGCCGATGATGGCAAGGTGATGTACAGCCGAATCCTGCAAAGCGATTGCAGGGAAGCATTGCAAGATTTAAATATTTCTCCTAATCCTGTTGCGTATATGGTGAAAGTGAAAAATGGACCTGGAAATGTATCCATCAAATCCTATTACGTTTACGATGTCTCCGGTCAGGTTGTAATGAAAGAGCAAAACATAAAAGACGCTGAGACAAAGAAGGGGAATATATCTGTTTCAAAACTTAAACCCGGTTTATATCTTTTACAAATAGAAACCGGGAAAGGAGAGCTGCCCCGGTCTTTGAAGTTTTTGAAACAATAAGCCATTTGTTCAATTACCATCAGGTTTCACAGCATTCGCTAGTGGGCTTTGCGGGAAATCGAACGTATCGATTGGCGTAGGTGTAGCAGGGTCATAGGCAGGAATTCCGGGCACCAGATAAGACGCAAGCTGACTGTCTGCTTTCCGGATGCCTTCAATGATACAACGTGCCAGCTGATAGGCTCCGTAGTTACTGAAATGCGTATTGTCTGCAATAGGATCCTTTCTGCCGGGGATGGTATTGGCTGCTACATGAACAAAAGCTTTTTTCGATTCTTCTTCACCCAGGGTCTCCCAAAGGATTTTACTCATGGCATTCAGATCAATAAGAGCTACCTGGTGTTCTTTCGCAGTGAGCCTGACCGCCTCAGGAAAGTCTCCCAGCGTATTGATGATATGTCCCGTTGAATCAAAATTGCGTCTGTGCATAGAAGTAACCAGTAGAGGAATTCCGCCTTTAGCCCGTGTTTGTTCAATGAGTCCTTCGAGCAAGGCTTTGTAGCCTACAAAGGGCTGAAGATCTTTCTGTTTCTGGTCGTTATGAGCAAACTCAATAAAAAGGTAATCACCTTTTTTCATTTGAGAGAAAATTTTGGCAGATCTTTTTGCACCGTTAAAACTCCGGAGCGATTCTCCTGATTCAGCATAATTGGCAACCACAACGGAACCTGGCTGGAAAAAACGTGGAATCATTTGTCCCCACGATGCATAGGGCTCATTCGCCTGATCCACCACTGTTGAGTTTCCTGCAAGAAAAATGGTTTTTGCCGTTTCGTTAGGTACGATTTCCAGTGTGCAAATCTTAGGCTGTTTCCCGGTAAACTCAAAAGTGAGCTGATCGTCCCAGTGGAGATAATCCAGTTCGCGTGGTTTAAGCGCTATTTTTTCAGTTTCATTGATTTTGGGAGAACGCAGATTTACCGTAAAATCCGAACTCTTAAATTCGCCTTTGGAAGTCGCAACGCCTTCAATCATTAATCTCCTGCACTCTACCTTCACAGTAGTATGAGAGGTGCCGTTGGCATCACCGGTCAGTAAACGAATATCGTAATTACCCTCAGGTAGTTTTACAGAAAAGAAAAAAGCCGAGTCGGCTGTTATATAATCATTGCGAAGCTGATCCTTCCCTTTTTGACTGATACTTTTAATCTGTATGCCGGAGAGAAATCCATAGCCTTTTTCGCTGGTATAGCTATCCTCAGGTGTGATGCGGGTATATCCTTTTTCAGTTTTACCAGTACCAAAATCAAAACGCAGTGGTTGGGCCACTACGTTCTGAACTATTCCGGTTAGTATAAAACAAATCAGGACATTACTTTTTTTGAAGTAACTGAACAGAGCTGTCATTAATTTCAAAAGATTTGTTGTTCAATAAAGTGATCACTTCGGCACCAGCCATGATAACCGGTCCGTAGCCATGTGCCGCATACGGACTGATAGGACGGTGGTAGTAAAATGCAGGATCAAAGCCCATTCCGGTTCCTACGCAGGTACCTTCAACTTGTCCTTCCTTATTGATTTTGGTCGACACCGCATTCCATGCAAGAAGCGTCATGGGTGCATAGGTCAGCCCATCTATCCAGCCGTTGTTAATAGCCTTAGCAATAGAATAAGCATAAATTGCCGTTGCCGAAGTTTCCAGATAAGAATCATTTCGATCAAGCAATTGGTGCCAGAATCCTGAACCGGACTGGTAAGAAGCCAGCCCTTTGACATGTGCTTTCAATAGTGCCAGTATTTTTGGACGACCCGGATGGTTTGCAGGAAGTACATCCAGTAGTTCCACTTTTGTGAGGATTCCCCAGCCATTCGCGCGCGCCCAGTGAAACTGCGGATGTTCGGTCATGCCTTCTACCCAACCGTGCATGTATACACCCTTCTCTTTATTGAACATTCTGTCAGAAATCTGTAAAACCTGCTTTACAGCTTCATCATAATACTTTTTCTCACCGGTGAGTTTTCCCATTTGAGCCAATGCGGGTACAGCCATAAACAGGTCGTCGAGCCATATCGTATTCGGTTGAGGGCGCATTCTTGCCAGCGATCCGTCTTTCAGCTTATGCTCTTTATTCAAAATGTAATCAATATGGCTATCAATCAGCGGTCGGAAGTTTCCTTTGCTACCATCACGCGTTGCTTTGATCATCGCGGCACACATCGCTCCGCAATCGTCCAGCGCATGCGGGTCTACCAATCCGCGTAACGGACCCGAAGTGGCCCAGTCAGCATGCTCCTGACTCGTTTTTTTGAAATATGGAACGGATTCAGCGATGAACTGCAGTCGTGTATCGGAGTATTCCTTGAATTTGGGATCTCCTGTTACTTTGCTTGCAAGCAGCATGGCAGCGTAAGTCACGCCCCATTCGTAGCTCACAATACGGTAATCTCCTTTTTGTAAAGCTGTATTCTGGTCAATTTTAGTCAGATCTGTCACTGCCTTTCCTGTCTTGGAATCGACAAAAGCGGCGGGAGTAACCTTGCTCAGATAGCCATGAATACGGTTAAGGTCATTAATGATATTTTCCTTTTTTACGATGCCATAAGGAACCGGATAATCAGGTTGCAGCAGGTGCAAAGGTGTGTTGGAATCGTTGGCTTTGGTTTCGTTGCGTTGCGCAAAACAGTTGCTGCCAAATGTAAGTAAACCACATAGTAGGGCACTTGCAGCGACATGATTTTTAGGTAAATAATTGAGCGGCATAAAGGTATAATTTGGGTCTTTGTAAGGTTTACAAATATGCTTAAAAAGAAGTGATGCACAGTCACGTACTCACCTGCTTCCTGAATTATTCTGCTGTACCTGTTGCCTTTGCAAAAAAATAAGCTAAAAATCCCTTCACTATTTTTAGCTTTGGTTTTGTCAGAAACTAAAAGATACACAATGATCATTCGTCAGGTAAATCATACAGAGGAAGATACACTTATAATAAAGGTTTTCAGAGAAGGGCAGGAGCCTTCCAATCAGTCGATGTTCAGGGCTGAAAAAGGTGAAATATGGTGGTATTCCTCTCAGGAGCTTTGGCTGGGATTGGGAAAAGACTTAAAGCTGCCTAACCTGCTGAAGGTATTCCGTTCCTTATTTTTCAAGAGAAAAGACAGGTGGCCCGCTCATATTATCCTGGATGCGAGGATATTTTCAATTGAAGAGATAGAACTTGCGGTCAACGGCATTTTATTGGCAGGTTACAACTTACAGTTGTACAAGTCTGAACCTAAATTACCAAGCCCTTTTTTTGGTGTAAAAGGACAACTTGATATATGGAGCGAACAGGATTCAGAAGAAACAGGTCGTGCCATTGATCTTGCTCAAAAAACAGCCGCTGTACAAGTACGGATTATGGATCTGATGAATGCGCCTGCCAATTACAAGACGCCGCAAACATTAGGGCAATGGGCAGTGGACTCTGGTGAGGCCAATCACTATGGTGTTACAATCCTTGACAAGAAAGATCTGCAACAAATGGGCATGCATGCTTTGCTGGCAGTGAGTAAGGGAAGTGATGTTCCACCTGTGATGATTGTTACGGATTATAAGCCGCCTCATTATGAAAAAACAGTTGCGTTTGTGGGCAAAGGCGTCACATTTGATACTGGCGGTATTTCGATTAAACCGTCGGCCAACATGCATCTGATGAAGAGTGACATGGGAGGGGCTGGTGCCGTATTAGGGATTGTTGAGTTAGTAGCACAGCTTCAGATACCGGTTCGGGTGATTGGCATTATTCCTTCTACTGAGAACAGTGTAGATGGGTCAGCAATGAAGCCGGGAGATGTGATAGGATCGTATGCCGGGAAAACCATTGAAGTAATTGATACCGATGCAGAGGGCAGGTTAATCCTTGCTGATGGCCTGGCTTATGCTGTAAAGCATTTTAGTCCGGATATTTTGATTGACCTCGCAACTTTGACGGGTAGCGTCATCCAGACTTTAGGATATGAGGCAGCAGGTTTGTTTACGCCCAACGATGATCTGGCGCGTGAGCTGACTCTCGCTGGTGAAAAAACAGGTGAAAGGTTGTGGAGACTGCCCGTGTGGGATGAGTACAAAGAGGAAATCTCGTCGGATATAGCTGATCTTAAAAATTACCACGGAAAACCATTGGCAGGAGCTATTGTAGCTGCTAAGTTTCTGGAAGTATTTACGGCTTCACATGGGGCATGGGCCCATCTGGATATAGCGGGAACCGTATTTGGGGATAATGAATTTGCTCCCGGCAGAGCGGGAACTGCTTATGGTGTAAGGTTGCTGAGAGCGTTCCTGTATACGCTGACGGCGAGGAACTAGCTTCAATGTTTTCTGAATATTAATTCAGTATAATATGTGGCTTCTTGCTTGCGTATCTGGTAGTTTTTGTTGAATTTGAGAAAATAAGCATGAGCTGAGAGAAAAAACAGTTGATGTCATTATTCACCGATTCGCAACTATATGAGCCACACTTTGACCTTCCTTTGCATCTCGACATTTTTTAAAGGGAATGACTTCCTGAAAGCCTGTAAAAGTGCCGGTAACACTGTTTTTCTGCTCACTGCTAAAAAACTGGAGCACAAACCCTGGGCAAGAGAAAGTGTCGATGAATTCTTCTACATAGAAGAGCAGGAAAATGGTAGCTACAATATGGATGACATCATTACTGGCCTGGCCTATGTGATGAGAAGCCGGCCTGTAGACAGGATTGTGGCATTGGATGACTTTGATGTTGAAAAAGCAGCTCATCTGAGAGAATATTTCCGGATACCGGGTATGGGGCAAACGACAGCACGGTATTTCAGAGATAAACTGGCTATGCGGACAAAAGCTGCTGAATCGGGTATACTGGTTCCGGGGTTTTCAGCTCTTTTCAACGACGAGCAGATTAATACATTTATTGAAAAATACCCGGGCCCCTGGATGATCAAGCCAAGGTCTGAAGCATCAGCTACAGGTATAAAAAAAATGCATAATGCCGAAGAACTTTGGGAAACTATTCATAGCCTGGGAGATAACCGGCATGCGTATCTTGTAGAGCAATTTAAGCCTGGAGATGTATATCACGTTGACTCCATTTCTTACAATAGCAGAGTTATTTTTCTTTGGAGCAGTAAGTATTTGTCGCCACCCTTTGATGTCGCACATGGCGGAGGAATTTTCAGATCGGTAACCGTACCGTTTGACTCATCAGAAGAACATGCGCTGGAAACATTGGCGGTGGATTTGCTCAAAGCATTTGGACTAAGGCATAGTGCATCGCACACGGAGGTGATCCGTTGCCACGACGATGGTAAATATTATTTTCTGGAAACTTCTTCAAGGGTGGGAGGAGCACATCTTTCTGAAATGGTAGATGCCTCTTCAGGCATTAATCTATGGAGAGAATGGGCTAAGATGGAAACCGCAGAAGCAAGAGGTGAGGGGTATAAACTACCTCCGGTACGAAAGGATTATTCGGGCATTATCATATCACTTACAAAGCAGGAATACCCTGATTTGTCGCCATTCAGTGATCCTGAAATTGTATGGCGGATGGATGAACCTTACCATATAGGTTTGGTGGTGAGGGCGAAAAGCAGGGAAAGGGTGATGGAGTTGCTGGATAACTACGCCGGTATTATTCAGAAGAAGTATCACGCTTCGGCGCCTGCTCAGAAAAAGCCGACACATTAATATTTTACCTGACTCTCGCGGTCAACTCTAATATTTGGAGCATTTTTGTATTGAAACAGCATCCGGCCTCAGAATTGAAAGACTGATCGGGCCGGATGCTGTTCGTTTTTAGTCAAAAAATAGCACGATCCGACAGCAGTTTATGCGTTTTACCAGTCCGTTTCTTTTATTGATTTCTGTTCTTATTTTCTTTAGTGGCTGTAAGAATAAAGATATAGAACCCCGTAACCAGATTCTGAAAGAAGGACTGTCGTATGAGCTGGACAAAGCTGCGCTGGTGGGTTATGGTAAAATGAATGAAGGTGACTCAGGCTATAGCCTGCATCTTTATCTGATGTCTCCGGATGTCTCGATTGCAGGGCGAAATGAAGTTCCCGACTCACTGGTTGGTAAAGGACATTTACTCAGTTTTTCCATGTTCAGCAGTTCGGAGCGGGAGTTGGTACCGGGTACTTATCAGTTTGATGGCTTTGATACTGCCAATCCGGAAACCTTTGGGAATGCTTATACTGTCTTCAATGTAAATTATACCACCAAAACCGGGAATGAAAATAAACTGATTGCCGGAAAAGTGATTGTGAATAGAAATGGCGATACGTACAAAATCGACTTTGACGCTGTAGATGATACAGGTAAAAAGTTGAATGGACACTATACTGGCGTGGTTTCGTATTTTAAAGGGAATTGATTATTTCTACTTCCATATTCCGGAGTATATACAATAGCCTTAATCTCCCTTAACAAACTTCGAAGTAAAATGCCACGTCTTACAGGTTGAATCTGGTGAAGATCGTAATTCGAAGGTATAGGCAAGTGGCGAGTTGCAACGTGTTGTTCCTACGTATCCTACGTAAATGAAACGATAATCCTTTAATATACTATCCGGAATGACAACGCTCCGTGAATCAGAGATAGTCATAAAGGTTTCATATAAAGTATTGTCGAGTGTATCTTTCTGAAATGAAATTGCCCAACTGATACGTCGGTTTTCCCGGGCATGCAGTGCAGTCAGCATCAGCCCCTTTGACGCGTCATAACATTCTGATGAAGTTAAAATCTCCGATAACTGTTCGCAATTATCCTTAAGCTGTAAATTTTCACACCCTGATAAACCAACAAATAAAAGCAAAGACGGTATAGTATATCGTTTCATCATGTAAAGTTCAAAGATAGACCCACGAAAGATAGAGTCACGAAGTGAACAAATGGTTGTATACCTTAACTGTTTTTTTATAAGTTCTGGATTGGATGTAAACAAAACAAACCGGCTCAATGAACCGGTTTGTGAATATAGGTAATCAAATTATTAGGGCAACTTAAATGCCTGACGGCCTACCAGAAGCCAGCTGCCTTTGGTTTTCTGAAATACCAATAAAACTCCAAGCCGTACTGTTCCCGGCTCTTTACCTTTGTTATGCGTTTCACCGATCAGTTTGTGGCGAACTAACGCAACATCGCCTGAGATTGTAATCGTTTGCTCACTCAGGTCAATTTTTGTAAAATTCGATTCATCACTGACAATTGCACGAACAAACTCCTTTTGGTCTTCCAGTAAGCCATTGCTATGTCCGTAGGTCAATTTCGGGGACGTAATTTTATTCAATTCAGCCTCATTGGCCTCCACGATAGCAATCTTCAGTTTCTCTACTGCTGCAGCTACTGCCTTTTCGTCAGCACTCTGGGCAAAAGATACCAGTTGAATTACCGCCAGAAACAGAATAGTCAGAAATGTCTTTTTCATTTTTATAGGTTATGATTGAACGAATGAATTTACAAAAGCCTTTTCTTAACAGCTAACAGCTAACAGCTAACAGCTAACAGCTAACAGCTAACAGCTAACAGCTAACAGCTAACAGCTAACAGCTAGATTTTCACCTGCTCCATCTTCGGTGCAAAGAGATGCATCACCAGCCAGGCAAGTAAATAAGCACAGCCGCAAATGATGAAAATAATATTGTATCCAGCTCCTATATTACCCAAGGCTTTGTAATTGTCAAGAATGATACCAACTGTCAACGGGAACAAAATACCACCCACTGAACCAGCCATGCCACCAATACCTACTACAGAACTCACTGCCTTTTTAGGGAACATATCGGATGCCGTGGTGAAAATATTAGCACTCCACGCCTGGTGAGCCGCCGCCGCCAAACTGATCAGGAATACTGCCTGCCAGATATTTGTGGTGTACTGTGCCAGCATAATCGGCATCACAAGTAGGGCAAATATAAACATTGAAGTTTTTCTTGCACGGAAAATCGGCCATCCTTTGTTAATCAGATATCCGGAAAGATACCCTCCGCCGATGCTACCGATCGTGGTGGCAGTGTAAACGATTACGAGTTCAAGACTTGGCTTTGACAAATCAAGTTTGAAAGCTTCTGCGAAATAAGAAGGCAACCAGTAGAGGAAAAACCACCAGATAGGGTCGGTAAGCATTTTTCCGAAAACGAAAGCCCATGTCTGGCGCACTTTGAAAAGGTCAAGCCATTTTACAGGAGCTTCTTTGCTTGTATCGACTTCGTTATCGCTAAGAATGTACTCAATTTCAGCGGCGTTGGCACGTGGTTGTTTCTGGGGTATCTCGTAATATTTGATCCAGAAAAACAGCCATACAAAACCTACAGCTCCCGTGATCAGAAATGCTTCTTCCCAGCCATAGGCGCCAAGAATCCAGGGAACCATAATGGGCGCTACTACCGCTCCGATATTAGCACCAGAATTGAAAATTCCGGTAGCCAGTGCACGTTCTTTCTTAGGGAACCACTCGGCTGTAGCCTTAATCGCAACCGGAAAGTTACCTGCTTCTCCAAGTCCCAGCAAAGCACGCATGAAACCAAAACTGAATGTACCGGTGGCAAAGGCGTGGAGCACCGCGGCTATACTCCATACCACCACCGAAATAATGTATCCTAATTTTGTACCGATTCTGTCAATAATTGCTCCAAAACCGATCAGAGAGATAGCGTACGCAGCTTGGAAAGCCATTACGATATGACTGAAATCAGACTCTGTCCAGGCAAATTCTGCTTCAAGAGTCGGTTTTAACAAGCCGAGTACCTGCCGGTCGAGATAATTGATTGTTGTTGCAGCGAAAAGAAGCGCCACAACTCGCCAGCGGTATTTCGTCATTTGGGTTTCCATGTAATGCAATTGAGATTAAAGAATGAGTAATAGATTTTAAACCCTGTCCGGAAAGGCAGGATGGTTAATTCGGGTCTTGTAAATATGAGTTCGGAATGATCTCAAAGCCTCCATAGCTCCCTGCTCACGTATCCATTCCAGATAGAGGACGACACTCTCTTTGGTTGCCCCTGCTTTTGAAAGATCTTTTCCCCAGATGGCGGCATCCTTCAGAATAACATCGACCATATCAGGCAGTGATTTGATTTGCCATTTCTGGTGAAAGTAAGCAGCCTTAGGATCCTGAATAAGATAGGGTTTTCCATTGCTCAACCCGTAAAAATTATCTCCGTCCTTTCGGGTAGGTTTCATGAAATAGATATAAGCTGCCAGTCCGAACGTGATGTATTCAGGATTTTTGCCAAAAAGTTGTTGAAAACTTTCAAAAGATGGCATTACCCGTGAAAGCAGTTTGGCAGAATAATTCGATGTGATATTCAGCCATTTGTGGTCGATATGAGGATTTCTGAAACGATCTATTACCAATTTGCTGAATGCCGGTGCGGTTTCTGGGTCGGTAGGATAGGAGAGAGAAGGTGAAATTTCGTTCTCTAGCAAAGTGCTCAGGAAATCTGAAAAATAAGGATCTTCCATCGCTTCGAGTACCGAAGTGAAACCACACAAATGTGCCAGTCCGCCGCCAAGTGTATGAGCTCCGTTCAGAATCCTGAGTTTCATTTCCCGATATACACTGATATCCGGCTGGATTACAACGCCTTCATCTGCCAGTGCAAAGGAAAGTACTTCTTTCACTCGTTCGTCGCCTTCAATAGCCCAAAGATTATACATTTCTGTGGTGATCAAAAGCTCATCCTGATAACCCAGTTCTTCTTCAATTTCTTTTCTGGTTACAGCATCAGGCTTTCCGGGTACGATGCGGTCTACCAGGGAGTTACAGAAAGAATTATGCTGTTCCAGCCAGTCGATAAAGTTACTTTCGAGGCCGTTGCGATGCGCCAGTTCAAGCACAATCGACTCTAATTTGGAGCCATTTTCTGATATCAGCTCGGTTGGTACGATCACCAGTCCATGATCCGGACTACCGCTGAATGCTACGAAACGGGCATACAAAAATGCCAGCAGTTTTCCCGGGTAGGAGAGTGGAGGCCATTGGTAAATATCGTCCGGCGAAAGCTGTATACCCAGTTCGGTAGTATTGGAAATAACGACACTGATTGCAGGGTTTCGTGCGAGATCAAGTACAAGCGACCATTGTGTTCGGGCAGAAAGCACCCTGCTAATCGCAGAACAAATGACGTTTTCTTCAGCCAGCCTGCCATCTTTAATTCCACGACTACAAATCGTGTAAAGGTTATCCTGTCTGTCGAAGGCTTTGAGATCGCCTTCATCTGTAGACTTAACGATCACAATTCGTCCGTTAAACAAACCTTCACGATTTGCTTTATCGATGTAATAGTCGGACAAGCCTCTTAAGAATGCACCCGTACCAAACTGGAGCACTTTTTCAGGCAGTTTAAATACGTCGTCCGTCGGTACTTCTACCGAGGGATGTCCTCTGAGTTGTCGCAGGTTTTCACGGAAAAGATTGCTCATACGCACATCCGGTCATAGGTGTATATTTTGATTTATTTGGGCTGCCATTCTCCCTGTTTTTTGGATAGCAGTTTGGCGGGCCAGGTTCCGTAATAAGCGTAACCAACCCGTCTTTCATTTTCAATCTCACTTAATTTCTCCCGCTTGATACCATCCCGCCCGCAGAAGAAAGGTTTCCCGGTTTCCAGGTCATAGAATCTCGCCCAGATGCGCTCGCCTGGAGCCTCCATCAACACCACATCCTGCCCTTTAGGCTGTGCAGCGTCTTTTATTCTTTTTGTCTGGTAACCTTCAATAGCTGCGGCATCCAGCCATGTTAGTGCTCCAACTATTGCTTCTTTGATTTCCGGAGTAGGATTTGGAATTTCCATCAGAAACCGGGTGATATCCACACTCTCTCCGGCACTGAACGAAGCCAGTTCAAAAGCACGGGCATTGGCTGGCTTGTAGGTGATGTGATCATGCTGCGCGCACCAGACTGTAGGTTTTCCGTTCACACGGATTTGTGTTTTGAGGATGCAGTCAATACCGGCTTTTACTGCAGATGCTGAGGCTGTTTTCAGTTCTTTATTAATAATCCCGTATTCTGCCTTACCTGCTGCTACTGACTCTAATACCCGAAGTGCGTTGAGCATGGCGTCGTCATTGTATGTAATATGTTTACGGTAGCCGCTCGTATCAGGGAAGAACTGAGGAAAACCTCCGTTTTTATACTGCATTTTTAACAAATAGCGGATACCGGTTTCGGCAGCATTCAGGTATTTGGTATTTCCCGTTTGTTCGTATGCTTTTACCAAATGCCGGATTTCTCTGCTTGTTGCATGATTGTCAATCGTGGCATCCTTATGGTTGTAGCTGATTTTAATTCTTTCAGTAAATTCAGGACTCCATGCATAATTGTAATTGAATGCTTTTGTGTCAATTTGCTTCGGCCAGCCGCCGGAAACTCTTTGTGCGATCAACATTTTTTCAGCCGTCGAATCAACAGCATTCTTTGTTATGTCAGACAATGGAACTGACTGACCGGCAAAGGTATTAATGGTGCCAGTCAGTAGAGATATTCCCAGAAAAAATGTTGAAAGCCTGTTCATCGAAGTTCTATTTAGAAGCCTGTTTCAGTAACCATTGTGCCAGATCTTTACCTGCCTCGAAGTTTTCGAAACTGGTGTCGATACGGCGGCCGTCGGTATATTCATTATACAACCATGGATCTCCGACCGCGAATACGGTTCCCTTGCCGTATTTTGAAATACCAAAAATAATGTCGCCCTGATCTGTCAGTCCCGATTTTGCGGGTGCTGTTAAAGTCAAAGGCGAAAGCTCCTTGATATATATTTTGGAAGCAGTTTTAAATATAGGGTCTCCCTTTGGAATCATCAGTCGGCCTTGCTCGAACTGCGTTCCCTGCACCATATTCCGGTTTTTGTTTGAGAACTGTATACCGAATACTTTGGCCAGTTGATTGAAATGCGGGATCTCGCAGTTGGCTGTGTCGTTGGCCATCAATACCAATACACCACCTGCTTTCACCCATTTTTCAATCGCTGCAATATCTTTTGCTTGTACAAAATTTGGCTCAGCTGTTTCCTTTTTTGTATCCGGATCAACGATGATGTAAACGCTCAGATTTTTAAGATTTTCCGCAGTAGGTGCAGCAGGTACTGAAACGGTTTTGGCCCCCAGCTCACGGAATGTATTTCCCCATAGCCAGAAACCGGAATGGAACCTGTCTTCCCATGTATAATGGAACTGCTCCTCCTGACCATTCAGGTTTTTTCTGAACTCACGGTTGAAATGGTAATCCAATCCGACAGTTTTACCTTTCCCAACCGCGTTTTCGGCTGCAATTTCTATTTCAATGCTTGCAAAAATGAAGGGCCCGATTCCTTTCAGATCGTTTTTACGGATCGGTTCGCTCAGGTAGTATTCATAAGTTCCATCACGATAGGGAGTTCCACCCAAGCCGCCCACACTTACAGTTTTGTTCAGGCTCACCAGGCCATCTGCTTCAACTTCCACAAAGTTTTTAAGGATACCATCAAAACCTTTTTTTGCAACAGCAGCATATGTGTCAGGAATGTATCCCAGGCGTGATGCTTTTGCAAGTGCATACACAAACATGCATGAAGCAGAAGCTTCAAAATAGTTGCCCTCTCTGTTGCCCTGATCTACGATCTGGTACCATACGCCGGATGTTTTGTCCTGGTATTTGGCCAGAACCGGCGCCAGTCTTTTGATGTAACTGATGAGCTGAGCACGCTTAGGATGGTTCTCAGGGAAATATTCAAGTACATCCACAATGGCTATAGCATACCAGCCAATAGCACGTCCCCAGAAGTGAGGTGATCGACCTGTTTTTTTATCTGCCCATTGCTGCTCGCGACTTTCGTCATAGGCATGGTAAACCAACCCTGTTTTTTCATCAACCGCATATTTTTCGATTAACTCAAACTGCTTTGCAATGTCGTCGAAATGCTCAGGATGGTTGAAAATTTTGCTATACTCAGCAGCGAACGGCTCTCCCATGAAAAGACCATCCAGCCACATCTGGTACGGATAGCGTTTTTTGTGCCAGAAACCACCTTCTTTGGTTCTCGGTTGTTCTTCCAATTGCTTCCAAAGCAAATCAGCCGCCTTTTTATATTTATCCTTATTAGGCAGCGTTTGCTGATACAAGGTCAGCAAGGCACGTCCCGGAGGAATGTTATCGATATTGAAGTCATCGAATTTATAAGAACGAATGCTTCCGTCATCCTTCACATACTGATCAATGTCCTTACGGATATAATCGAAATATTTGCCTTCGCCGGTGCGGTACCATACCTTCTCGATGGCTTTCAGCATTAATCCCTGTTCATAATCCCATCTGGTTTTTGTGTTTTTACCAACCAGAATGGAGTCCTTGTGGCGGGCAATGAATGAGTCAGTCATACGTCTCGACCAAGTCATATCCTGGGCAAAGGAGCCTGAAGCCAGCAAAATGCCGCAGAGCAGCAAAGTAAAACTTCTGAAGTTCGGGGTATTGATTTTCATTATAAACATTAAAAGACGATGTAAACAGCTGTGTTTGGGATTACGTGTAATGGCTCTCTATTCTTTGACAAAATCTTCACGCATCGGCGTGAAAACATCTATAAGTACACCAGCTTCCAGGCATAACGCACCGTGGACTACATGGGGTGGAATGTAATAGCCGTCACCCGCTTTGAGAACCCCTTTTTTTTCTCCGATGGTCATTTCAAAGGAGCCGGATTCTACATAACTCATCTGGGTGTGGTAGTGACTGTGTAAAGCACCAATTCCTCCGGTTTCAAAAGCTACTTTTACCATCATCACATTTTGGTCATAAGACATCACCTTACGCTTCACGCCATCACCCAGGTCTTCCCAGGGAATATCATTATCGTTGATGAATTGGTTTTCAAACAATTTCATAAGTCAATTTTATGATTGATATATCTTGATGATTCGGTCATAATCTCATTTATTACGGTGCGCTGCACCTTTGTCGTTTGTGGTCGTTATTGCTCTACAAATATTACGGCGCTCTGCGCCTTATACCGGAAGGCGCAGAGCGCCGTAATATTTGTAGAAAAGGTTTCAGTGGATGATTTGTCAGGTGCAGCGCACTGCAATAGACATTTTCCTACGGCACTAAAAGACCACCTTATTTTTAGTATGCTACTTTCGGCTGAAAACCTTCTCGCTGGCGTTGCCTCCAAACTGCACCGCCTTTTTCGCTTTCTTTTCGTCAGTGTTAATCAGTTTGATGGATTTAGATCTGTCGCCGGTTACGTTCAATAGCAGATCACGTCCTTCAGCGTATTGTATACCGTCCATCGTCACATTCGTGCTATTCTGAATCTGCATCACTGTCTTGTCTTTTGTAAGCAACGTTACATTTTTCAGGTTGATATTTTCACCTTCAATACAAACAAAACCCTTGTTACTTTGCAGTACGGCATTTTCGATGGTGATATTCTTGATGCTCATTTCAGGAAGTCCGCGTACCAAAATTCCTGTTTCAGCACCCTTGGCAACCACATTACGGATATTGAAATTCTTGAACTGAGGTGTACCATCATTGACAGGTTCTGACTTCATCACGGGTAATTCGTTTTTCTCTCCTAGTTGCGGAACGGGATCTTTCGCCATATAGTACATGTCGAACAGAATGGCTTCGCCTGGAATGTTGGTCATGTTGATATCAGAAACAAAAATGTCTTCCACCACACCACCACGTCCTCGTGCCGTTTTGAAACGCAGTCCTACATCGGTACCAAGGAAATTACAATTGGTGATAAAAATGTTTTTCACACCTCCCGACATTTCGCTTCCGATCACAAATCCTCCGTGACCGTGAAATACGGTTGAATTTTGTACAATGATATTTTCGGTAGGCACGCCACGTTTACGTCCTTCTTCATCACGTCCCGATTTGATACAAATACCATCGTCACCAACATCAAATGTACAATTGTCGATCACTCCGAATCGGCAGGATTCCAGATCGACGCCGTCACCATTCTGGGCATACCACGGATTGCGTACCGTCAGATTGCGAAGTGTAATATGCTCGCAAAGCATAGGGTGAATATTCCAGGCAGGAGAATTCTGGAAGGTTACGCCATCCAGCAAAATCTTTTTGCAATTGGTGAAACGCACCATGTTCGGGCGAAGAAAATCTTTGAATGGAGCAACGTTCGTTTCATTAAAACCGGCTGCGATATTTCCCGCACCTTTTGTATTATTACCCAATAATGACTTTTCTGAAGGATACCAGATACGCTGGTCCTTGTCGACTAAGCCACCGGAAGCAACCAGTTTTTTCCATTGTCCGTCGGTTAATTTTTCTCTTTTTACAGCGCGCCAAACCTGTCCGGCTCCATCCACAATTCCACCGCCGGTAATGGCGATATTAGTGGCATTGGTAGCGCTGATAGGCGACTGGCAACGAACTGCATCCAGCCCTTCCCAGCTTGTTTTTACCACCGGATAATCGTCGTAGTTGTCGCTGAATTGTAACAATGCACCTTTTGAGATATGCAGATTGACGTTATTTTTTAGAACGATAGGACCGCTCAACCAGAAACCATCCGGAATAAGTACAGTACCGCCGCCTTTCGCTGAGCAGTCGTCAATAGCTTTGTTGATGGCTACCGAATTCAACTGTACGCCGTCGCTTTTGGCACCGTACTGAATGATATTAAAAGTGTCTTTTTTGAATGCCGGAACCAGTACTTTCGGTAATTCATAAACGTATTTGTCGGTCGTGCCGAAATGTTTCAAAGACTTTGCCAGTTCAGGAATCTGGTTTTTGATGCCGTCTGCCACGATGCCTGCCATGACCGAAGCGCCATAACCTGAAAAGTGTGTGTCGTCGATCAAGCCTTTAGGAGCGCGGGCATACACGCCGCCTTCGAGATGCATGAAAAGCTCTTTGGAAGCTTCAGGACCCATGGATTTGATCACTTCACCGCTTTTGGTATGTAAGTCTATTACCGGTACCTTCAATTCCGAAGCAACTGCCTTCACAGCGGCAGGATACTCTCCGTGTGTGTCAGTAAATGCACCTTTCTCATCAAACCTTCTGCGCATCACAGGTGTGATCAATACCGCTTTTCCACCTTTCGCCTGAGTTTCTTTTACAAAGCGGATCAGGTTTTTACGATAGTCTCCATTCGGAGCCGTGAAGCGGGTTGTATCCTTGTCTTTCTGGTCGTTATGTCCAAACTGGATGAATACATAATCACCGGGCTTCAGGTCCTTCAAAACGGCTGTCCATCTTCCTTCATTGATAAAGCTTTTGGTGCTTCTGCCATTCTGTGCATGATTTTGAACACTTACTTTATCTGTCTCGAAATAATCCTGCAACACCATTCCCCAGCCGGTTTCAGGTGCATCGCCAGGCTTTTTGGTTGATAAGGTCGAATCCCCGATCAGAAATACCTGTATCTGTTTTTCCGCAGGCCGGAATGCAAAGAAGATAACAAAAGAAAGTAAGAATAATTTTTTCATGCAATTGACTTATTTCAATACGAGAATGAGAGCTACCTGATTTGTGAATCAGGTGAGTAAGACGAGTTTAGAGGTATTAATTATAATTATCAAACATTAAATTGTGTTTAATTGTGCAATCGTTGTCGGGAACGTTGCCAGAGACAGAAAACGGACTATGAAATGGTCAGAATATCACATTTCACTGATTTGTTTGCGGTTTATTGGTTTTTGAAGACAGGATGTGGTGATCTCAAAACTAGGATTTTACTTAGATAGAGTATTGCCACAGATGCACGAATGTTGAGCTAGAGATGATTGTTATTTTGAAAAACTGCGAATTGAAATGCTTTGCCGTCTGCGACGGTATTGGAAGTTTGATTGGTTTACCGTCACAGACGGTAGTTTATTTGGAGTTCGAAGTCTGGAGACTTGGAAGAACTATAAGAAACGAAGGGTGAACCTCTATTCTCAAAAAAAGCCGGACAAGTCGCAAAACTCATCCGGCTTCCAAAAAAAGGTCAAGAAAACAATCTATCTCAAATCTCCGATCAAGACAGGATCCATATCTGTATAATCCTTATTCTCTCCGGCCATTCCCCAGATGAATGAATAGTTGGAAGTTCCGCACCCTGAGTGGACAGACCATGGTGGTGAAATGATTGCCTGGCGGTTGGCTACCCATAAGTGGCGTGTTTCGGATGGTTCGCCCATCAGGTGGAGTACACGTTGTTCTGCAGGTACGTCAAAATAGCAATACGCTTCCATACGGCGGTCGTGCACGTGTGATGGCATTGTGTTCCACACGCTTCCTGTTTGCAATACGGTTAATCCCATTACCAGCTGGCAACTTTGGATGCCATCCAGGTGAATGTATTTATAGATCGTACGATGGTTGGATGTCTCCATACTTCCAACGGTTACCGGAGTTGCATCTTCTTTGGAGAAGTGGCGGGTAGGGTGGGTGTGGTGTGCTGGCGATGAAAGCAAGTAAAATGCAGCCGGGTTTGCGGAATCTATACTTGTAAATGTTACCTCTTTCGTTCCTTTTCCTACATATACACAACCCAGTTTGCTAATATTGATGGTCTCGCCATCCGCAATAACCTGACCGTCTCCACCGATATTGATGATGCCAATTTCGCGTCGTTCCAGGAAATACTCTGCGCGTAGCGAGGCAAATGTTTCCAGTTTCAGCGGACCATTCGCTGGAATTGCTCCGCCGATCATTACACGATCGTAATGGGAATACACAAATGAGATTTTATCAGTCTCAAAAATGTTTTCTATCAAAAAATTCTCACGTAAGCTTGCGGTATCCATCTGGGAAACCTCCTTACGACTGCTTTCAAATCTTATTTGCATGTTGTTAGCTATGAGCGGTTGGCTATTAGCTTTTAGCCGAACCTGTTTTTGTTTATCTATTTTGAGAGGTAAAGCTATTTGAGACTTTACATCTGAAGGACTCTAACTCCTATAACTTCTTGTTTTTGACTTCTCGCTATATCCGTTCAGCCCGCCTTTGGGCGTGCAGACCGGATCTATCTCCCCATCCAGCCTCCGTCTACGGTCAGCGTTACGCCGTTTACGTAGCTGGCAGCATCTGAGGCGAGGAATACCGTCGGTCCTTTAAAGTCTTCCGGCAATCCCCATCTTCCGGCAGGGATGCGATCCAGGATTGATTTGCTTCTTACAGGGTCGTTTCTTAATGCTTCGGTATTGTCGGTGTTGATATAACCCGGCGCAATGGCATTTACGTTCACACCTTTTCCGGCCCATTCATTTGCTAAAGCTTTCACAAGCCCGCCGATTGCACTTTTGGAAGCGGTATATCCGGGAACATTAATGCCTCCCTGGAACGTAAGCAACGAAGCAGTGAAAATGATTTTACCATAACCACGCGCGACCATTTCTTTACCCAATTCACGGGATAGTATAAATGGTGCATCCAGATTGATGTTCAGTACCTGATCCCAATATTCGTCGGAGTGCTCTGCTGCAGGCTGGCGCAGGATAATGCCGGCGTTGTTGACAAGGATATCAATCTTTGGATGATCCTGTTTTACCTGTGCAATAAATGAATAGAGTTTTTCGCGACTGTTGAGGTCAACCTGGTAGGCGTAAAACTTACGTCCCGCAGCGATCACTGCTTTTTGGATGTCACTTTCTCCGGTGGGTAACGATGACGATATGCCGATTACATCCGCGCCTGCCTCGGCCAGCGCTTCAGCCATGGCTTTTCCGATACCTTTGTTGCAGCCTGTTACGAGTGCAGTTTTTCCCGTAAGGTTGAATTGATCAGTAATGCTCATTAATTGTAGTTTGAAATGGTTTTAATGAAGTAAAAACGAGTTAATTAAAACGCGTCTCAACTGGTAAGTCTGCTTCATCGGCGGCGATTTTAGAGCTAATTATTATAAATATCAAATAAAAAATTGGCTTTTTATTTGCACACGTTACCGGGAACGTTGCCGGGTTTTTATTTTCTGGTCAGGATTTTATGTCCACAAGGCAGATTCAAATCGGGGTGAATGCTTACAGAAGCCGTCTTGGTAAAGCAGAGCTTCGGTTTTGAGTGTGTTTTCCTTGTACAATTGCTGCGAATGTACATAATTGACATCTGTTTAGTGAAAAATGTAGTATATTCCATATCAGTATAGAAATATGATATTTTTATACGTTTGATTTGGATTAATTCGACTTCCATTGGAGACAATAACAATAAAAGATATAGCCCGGGCGCTCAATTTGTCTACATCTACGGTTTCGCGTGCGTTGAGAAACAGCTATGAGATCAACGCTGAGACGAAGAAGCTGGTGATGGAGTATGCCGAAAAAATGCACTATCGGCCCAATCCTATCGCTTTGAGTCTTCGGGACAGCAAGAGTAAATCAATCGGGGTTATTATTCCTGAAATTGCCAACAACTTTTTCTCCCAACTCATCAATGGTATTGAGTCCATTGCTTACAGTTTGGGTTATCACACCGTTATTTTTCAGAGTCACGAGTCGTATGAGCGGGAGGTAGCGAATACCAATTATTTGGTTTCAAGGAAAGTGGACGGTTTGCTGGTTTCACTATCCAGTCTTACCACTGATCTTGTTCATTTTGAAGAACTGATTGAAAAAGGGATGCCTATTGTGTTTTTCGACAGGGTTCCTAATGATATTGAAACGCACAAAGTGGTGGTAGATAATTTCCTTGGAAGTTATGAAGCAACCGAACACCTGATCCAGTCGGGAAGAAGACGCATTGCCCACCTCACCAGCCCGATTTATCTTTCCATAGCTACAGAAAGACTTGCCGGCTACAAGAAAGCACTGGAGGATAATGGCATTGCTTTCGATGAGTCATATGTAAAATATTGCCATCATGGCGGAAAGTTAACTACGGAAAACGAAGCTGCTATGCAGGAACTGCTGAGTATGCCTGAACCTCCTGATGCAATTCTGGCGGCCAGCGACAGGCTTACATCGGGTTGCCTTTCTGTTCTTCACAAAAATCACATCCGCATTCCTGAGGAGATTGCATTGGTTGGTTTTACCAATATTGGTGTAGCTGATTTGCTTAATCCGCCACTCACTGCAGTAGTTCAACCCGCCATGGAAATGGGGCAACAGGCAGTAGAGCTATTGATCCGACTGATTGAAAATCCTAAAAAAATCAGCAAGTTCGAAACCCGCTCATTCAAAACTTCACTCATGGTCCGGGAGTCTTCTGCTGGTAGTCGTAGTTAATACATCCGATAAATTTCTGTTCTTATGAATGGTCCTAAAACCATCAGTTTACCGCTGGATGGTGGTTTATTCAATTTTCGTGTGGCAGGTGCTGCCATTTGGAATGATAAGATTCTTCTGCATAAAACACCTTCGGATAATTTCTGGAGCCTGCCTGGCGGACGGGTTGATATGTTTGAGTTTACGAGGGATACGTTACTTCGTGAAATGATGGAAGAAACAGGAATTGCAGCGGAAGTGACGGATCTCATGTGGGTGGTTGAGAATTTCTTTGCTTACGACGGAAGGCAGTATCACGAGGTAGGATTCTACTATAGAATGATTTTACCGGAATCGGAAAGTCAGGAAGATTTCTCTGCCGTAGAGGCAGATACG
Organism: Dyadobacter luteus; assembly: GCF_003383615.1. Lineage (GTDB taxonomy): Bacteria > Bacteroidota > Bacteroidia > Cytophagales > Spirosomataceae > Dyadobacter > Dyadobacter luteus. Next base: position 33,603 of record NZ_QNUL01000033.1, on the reverse strand, counting down.
GATTTACTCTTCCACTGGCATCCAATCGATAAGCTCCATGAGATAATGGTATATCCTGATTTCATTACAGCTGATATGATCCGGAATTCTGAATCAACAAGACATATTTCGCTAAGCTTTAAAGATCTTCACATCATTTGATGCACTCCCCGCATGCTGGTAATACCGTTCAATCATTTTTAATAAAAATTATTATCCTATTAACTTTGTAGATTAAGTAGTCTTATTTATATTTGCCCTATATCTAATTCAACCCTGGCAAGTATGTATTACGAAATTGAAGACGAAGTAGGAAACATTTCTACGCTGCAACTGAGAGAGAGACAAGAAGAGGAAGAGATTGAGGTGCACAAATCGGGTGATATTGCACCGTTGTTTTATCTGAAACCTGATGAGGGTTTTCAGATCACTTCCATATCAGGCTCCAACGAATCCAGGTCGTTGATAGAATTATTGAGATCGCGTCCGGTGGTTTTGAGCTTTTACTGCACTTGCTGGGGAAGCTATGCGCCGAAGCATTTGCGGATGTTGCAGGAAATAGCACCAAAGATCGAGGCTTTGGGTGGGCAATTGGTGGTATTATCTAATGAGTCGCCCAAACATATTGAACGTCTGTCCAAAAAACTTGATACAGAGTTAGCTATATATCATGACCGCGACCGCAATGTAGCCCGGACTTATGGTGTATATTCGGAAACGTCGCCGATTTGGGATCGTATTGCCGGGATATCGGAAGAGGTATTTACGCCTTCTCTGTTTGTAATTGGTAAAGACAGACGTATTTCTTACGCCTTTGTAGACGAGAATTTTGACCATTCACCTGATGTAAAAACGATCCTGAAAGAGGTATATACATGGAGGAATAAAAAGTAGTATCACTTTATCCTATTCATACCCGTATCATGCTCGCTGCTATCAATTATATTTGAAGCAGGGCAAAAGCTGATACGGGTTTTTTGTGCCCGCCTAATCAATTTTATTATATCAGAAAATGAGTGCTTCAGACACAGGAGTAGTCCTGAAATCAAAGCTTCCCAAGGTAGGGACAACTATTTTTACCAGAATGTCCAAACTGGCTGAGGAATATAAAGCCATTAATTTATCTCAGGGCTTTCCCGAATTCGATTGTTCACCAGAGCTTCAGCATTTATTAGGCAAATATGTTGGTTCAGGTAAAAATCAATATGCACCCATGGCGGGCATTTTACCCTTGCGGGAAGCCATTTCTGAAAAGGTATACAATGCATCTGCACTGACTTACCATCCTGAAACTGAAATCACAATTACCAGCGGTGCTACCGAAGCGCTTTATGTAGCAATAAGTACGGTGGTGCATCTGGGTGATGAGGTGATCGTATTTGAACCTGCGTACGACAGTTATGTGCCTGCAATTGAAATGAATGGTGGCATTCCCGTTTTCGTGACGTTAAGCCCACTTTATGACGAGATTGACTGGAACCAGGTAGCTTCTCGTTTCTCTGAAAAGACCAGAGCCGTAATTATCAATACACCTCACAATCCTACCGGAAAGGTATGGTCAAAGGAGGATTTGAAAGCACTTGGCGAACTGGCACAAAAGCATGATGTGATCGTGATCAGTGATGAAGTGTACGAACATATCATTTTTGATGAGCATCTACATGTCTCAGCTTCATCCATTCCTGCTTTAGCGGAGAGAACATTTATTTGTGGGTCTTTCGGTAAAACCTTTCATATTACGGGATGGAAGGTGGGTTATTGCCTTGCGCCGAAATTGTTGACTGAGGAGTTCAGAAAGATCCATCAGTACGTCGTTTTTAGTGTGAACACGCCGGCGCAGTTTGCCATTTCCGAGTATTTGTCGGAGCCTGCACATTACCTGGAACTGTCAGCATTCTATGAAGCCAAACGGGATTTATTTGTACAGGCTATCGAAGGAACCGGGTTGGTGGTGAAACCATCTGAAGGGAGTTTTTTCCAGAATGTGTATTATGGAGATTTATCGGAAGAGCACGATTTAGCCTTAGCTGAGAGATTGACCCGTGAGGCTGGAGTCGCTTCGATCCCGCTATCCTCATTTTATTATTCCAATTCAGATTACAGAGTACTCCGGTTTTGCTTTGCCAAAAATGATGATACGCTCTACAAAGGCGCAGAATTACTACGGCAGGTCAAATGGTAGAGTAAGGTTTTCATAATGAGGTATTTGTATGTTAGTAAAAGTGTCGTATATTTATGTGACAAAATTCGGTCATCATGAAAACGATCAACTATAGGAAGCCGGAAAGTACCCCATTGCAAGTGGCAGCAGAGCCAGCGGTTCTATATCTTACCAAACATCAGGCAGCCACATTTGCGATTGAGGATTTTAATACTTTGTCAGAGAAGCTGCCATTTACACAAGCCGAATGGGCTGCTATCCTGCACATAAGCGACAGAACGTTACAACGTTATCTTAAAGAACAGAAGCCATTTGAGGGGCTGTATGCGGAGCATTTGTATCAGCTGGAAAACATGGCGGTTCTGGGGATTCAGGTATTTGGAAATGAAGTGAATTTAATTGAATGGTTGCGTAGTGAGAAGGTTGTTCTTGACGAAACCATTGGTTTTTCTACTCTTCATTCCTTCTGGGGTGTGAAGCTGATCTGTAATGAACTGGGGCGTATCGAATACGGGGTATATATATGATGGTGTATCGGTTGGCTGCACTGGAATATATTCAGGACCAGTCTGGTACAGGGGCTAAATTATTCGGAGGGAGATGGAACCCGGTTGGTTTGCCGTGTTTATATACAAGTGCCCACGTTTCCCTGGCCTTTCTGGAAAAGTATGTTCATGCGAAAGCAAAGGAAAACATGAGCCGGATAGGATTGCTGAAGCTCGAACTACCCAACGATACAGATTCTATTTTCCACCTGGATGAAACTCAGCTGAAACCCGGCTGGCATAAAGATACTGAATACTCCCAGTGGCTTGGTGGCCAGGTGTTGGGAGATTCGTCAATTCTGGCATTTTCAGTTCCTTCGGTAATCATTCCAACAGAAAGAAATTACATATTGAATCCGCTTGCTTCGGATTTTAACATGGTTAAATTTCATCCTGTCACATCGTTTTCAACAGATTTCAGGTTGCTGAACCGATTACTTTCCTGAGTTATTTTTTGAAAAGTAGTGCTTTAATTGGCTGAATTCGAGTGATAATCAGCGTTGGAATCAGGAGAATCAGCGCTGAAACCACAATGGTTACAATATTCACAAGTGCAAATACGGGCCAGTCGAATACGATGGGCACGGTGTCCATATAATAATTGACGGGATCCAGTCTGATCAGATTAAACTCGTGTTGCAGCCAGCAGAACAACAATCCAACTGCATTTCCAATCAGAAGTCCTTTTCTTACCATGTGTAATCCCACCTGGAAAAAAACCATACGGATTTGGCCGTTAGGGCTGCCAAGCGTTTTGAGCAAACCTATAAGAGGCGTTCTTTCCATGATCATTACCAGCAGAATAGAGATCATATTGAAACATGCCACAAAGAGAATCAGTCCGAGAAATACTGCTGTATTACGATCCAATAGAATAAGCCAGTCGAAAATCTGTGGAAAACTGGTAGTTACTTTTTGAAGATAAACCGCGGGAGGTAGTATTTTTCTCAGTCTGTTGGAAACCTCGTCCAGTTTCTCAAAATCCTTTACATATATCTCATAAGTACCCACAGAATCCGGTCCCCAATTGTTGAGTCGCTGTACCAGTCCAATATCGCCGATCATCAGAATATCATCAAATTCTTCCATCTGCGTATTGTAAATTCCTGCTATGGTAAGTTTGCGCGGACGTGGCGGATTCTGAAGAGAATACATGATTACATCGTCGCCGGATTTGAGCCTGAGCTGAGATGCTATTTTCTGACTGATGATTACCTCGGAGGAATAGCCGTAATTGATTGATGATGAATCTTTATAGGTGAGAAGATGCCCATCTACAAGGTTTTTTTCGAATGTTTTCCAATCATAATCTTTACCTACTCCTTTCAATATAACCCCTTTAATCTCATCTGGCGTTTTGAGTATACCTGATTTTTTTGCCACCATCTGCCAGTGCGCTATTTCAGGAATTTTGGGAAGTTCTTCGGCTATAGGATTGTTAATATTGAGGGGACCTTCCTCGTAAGTATTGCCCATTACGAATGCACTGATGTTGATGTGTGCACCGAAGAGGAATATTTTTTGCTGTATGGTTTGCTTGAATCCGAAAAGTACCGCAAAAGCAATGATTCCGACTGTTACGCCTATGGCAATACTAGCTGTTCCGATACGGGAAACTGTTGCAGAAAATGAGCCTGCCTCATTATGGCGAATTCGTTTGGCGATGAATGAGGGAAATTGCAAGGATAGTGAGTCGGTTAAGTTTTTACGATTGGCAAAAATAGGAAAAAAAATTCCGGCACAGATGGTTTTTAGTATACACAATGCTTTGAAATGAAACCAGAAGGCTGGCAGCAGTGCGGTTGGTTACAAGTCCTTCTCCTTATTTTTTGTTAAGTTGCAGACGGATTCTATCAGACTTTTTACACAATTCTACAACAGATCGCATAGCATATGCCACAAATTAAAGTTGCTTCGGGTGTGGTGAATCAGACGCCAATGGCATGGGGCACCAACACAAAAAATATTATATCTTCGATTGAAGAAGCCAGAAGACAGCATGTAAGTATATTATGTTTGCCGGAGCTCAGCATTACAGGATATGGATGTGAAGACTATTTCTTTGCGCCGGATCTGGTGGAGCAAGCGGAAAGATGTCTTTTGGATATTGTGCAGGAGACAACCGGAATAATTGTGGCAGTGGGATTGCCTGTCAGGCACAACAACAGCTTGTATAATGCGGCCTGCCTTATTTCCAATAAACAGATTGTCGGGTTTTACTGTAAACAGAACCTGGCCAATAACGGGATTCATTACGAGGCCCGATGGTTTCGTCCCTGGCAGCCTGGAGTTGTAGATGCTATAGAGATCAATCAGATGACCTATCCAATCGGAGATGTTATTTTTGATCTGAGCCGTAGTCCGTTACAGGGGGGATCAAAAGGTGTCAGAATTGGATTTGAAATATGTGAAGACGGGTGGGTAGCCAACCGTCCGGCTCGCAGACATTATGAGCGCGGGGTGGACATTATTCTCAATCCAAGTGCTAGTCATTTCGCTTTTAATAAGTTCATGACCAGGGAACGGCTGGTTGTGGATGCTTCCCGTACATTTGCCTGTACTTATATTTACACCAATTTGCTTGGAAATGAGGCAGGTAGGGCGATTTATGATGGTGATGCAATGGTGGCCTCTAACGGAGAATTGCTTGTGAGCAGCCCACGTTTCAGCTACGAAGATTTTCTGGTTACTACGGCTGTGATTGATACGGAATATACCAGGTTGAGTCAGATTCAGAGTATTATAGCGCCACCGACAAAAGATAAAAGCTGGTTGGCGACGGGCCGTTTTGAATTCCCGGATATAGAGCCTGTATTGCCGCAAGTGGCAGATATGGAGCCGTTTGAAAAAGGTGGAGCTATTAAAGAAGAGGAATTTGCAAGAGCAGTTTGTCTGGGCTTGTTTGATTATTTAAGAAAGAGCCGCTCAAACGGTTTTACAATTTCACTGTCAGGAGGTGCTGATTCTTGTGCCTGTACTGCCTTGTGCGGACTAATGATCCGTTTGGCTGATGAGAGTATCGGGATTGATAGGGTGAAAGAGAAATTGTCCTACATCAAAGCTATTCAGTCGGCTAAGACAGAAGAGGATCTGGCATTGGTTTTAATTCAGAATATTTATCAGGGTACGGAAAACAGTTCAGAAGATACGCTCGAATCTGCCCGATCTCTGGCACTTTCTATAGGCTCAAAGTTCTATAATATCAATATCAATGGTTTGGTAGAAACCTACAAAGGACTGATAGAAGAGCAGATAGACAGAAAGCTGAGTTGGGATCAGGACGATATTGCACTTCAGAATATTCAGGCGAGGGTACGTGCTCCGGGTGTATGGCTGCTTACCAATCTTACCAATCATTTACTTCTGGCGACATCGAACCGTTCGGAGGTTGCAGTGGGCTATGCAACAATGGATGGAGATACTTCCGGTAGTATCAGTCCGCTGGCCGGGATTGACAAGCATTATCTGAGACATTGGTTGCGCTGGCTGGAAAAAGTGGGCTGCGAGGTAAAAGGGAAGCACATTCGTATAGAAGGACTGCAGAAAGTAAATAGTTTGCAACCAACAGCGGAATTACGTCCTCTGGATAAAAATCAAACAGACGAGGCAGATTTAATGCCTTACGATTTTCTGGATGCATTGGAAAAACTGGCCATTCGTGATAAGAAGTCGCCGGTAGAGTCTTTCAAAGGGGTAGTAGTTCGATATAAAGATGTATATGAAATTGAGCGGATTCATTATTGGACGGAGCGGTTCTTCAGGTTATGGAGCCGTAATCAATGGAAACGCGAACGTTATGCACCTTCCTTTCATCTGGACGATCTGAATCTTGATCCGCGTTCCTGGTGCCGATTCCCTATTTTATCTGGTGGATTTGAAAAAGAATTGGCGGAACTGAATGAGTATGTGAAAGGGAATGTAAATGTGGGAAACAGGAAGAGGATTGGATTTTAGAGTAAAACAGGAAAACAATAAACTATAACAGCATGTGGCTGGCGGGAAATTCGTCAGCCACATCTTTTTTACATCTTATTACAAAACCGAATCCCAGCCTGAATACCGACCCAACCAAAACTTTTAGCATAATTATCTGGCTTTTTACCGAGCCAGGTTGGGCGGAGCAGATGATCGGAGATATCAATATGGCCAGGTTCCGATGCGCTATACCAGTTCAGTGAAGGGCCGGCAAAGAAGGCAAATCGGGATCCAAGCTTTTTTTCAGCACTCATTGAAAGACGGAATAACCCCGCCGGCACATCATCTATTTCCTGACCTTTGAATAAAACTGCATTCGCGGTGAGATCTATATTGAGTCCCCAGCCTTTACCAAGGTTTTGAGCAGTACCCAATCCATAACCTATGGTTCCCATTTGTTGCTGATCCGAGAAACCGTTGATGCCGAGTGCGAACACATTGTAAAAGCGGGATACACCCGTTTTGAAATTAAAGGAAAAACGGTCAAATTCATTAGAACCGAATTCGTACCGTCGGTAACCTCCGTATCTGACAAAGCTGAAAAATCCGAACGGGACTGTTTGTGAATAATTGGCATAGTTAACTGCACCGATCTGATGTCCTGATTCAACAGTATGAGCATAGTTGTATATCCCTCCAAGCTGATAACCCCTGAGGGTCCCGACAACCACATTCCCAACACCTGCAACCTGGAATCCTCTGAAATTACGTCCTGTATAATTGATCAGGTTAGAACCCTGAAATCCTGTGAAATTACCCAGCGTAAGATTGATCATAGTGCCGTACTGGAATCCCGTTACGTTATTCCCAACCACATTGCCAATACCTGCCAGCTGAAATCCGGTTACATTTCCTCTCACTACGTTAAGGAAAGCGCCCAGCTCAAATACGTTCACACCAAGAGAATAACCTGCGAGAAAGTTAAGGGAAATATCATTCACCACATTGCCACTCAGTTGACCATTGGTTCCCAAAAACGGTAAAACCGAAGCCTGGAAAGGTCGGTGGAGGGTATCTGTGATGTTACGAATGTTGATAGCTTGTCGGGCAGAAGCAAAGGCATTTTGTACCTCTGTTTGTAGCGTAATGTACGTTTTCTTCAGGTTTTCATAACGGAGTGCGTCCGTTCTGCGCGCCTCGGCAATCTGGGTGGAATCCAACTTCGGATAGCTGTATTGTGGAATCGTCACCAACTGATGAAGGGAATCCGCCCGCTGATTTATTCTGAGAGATTGAATTTCGAGCGGTCTGAGCGTATCGGGATTCATGCCAATGGGCATATAGGCATCCTTTCTGCCCGGTAATGGGATAGATCTGGCGATATAATCCTCTTTTCTTACTTCAAGGCGTAAAGAAGTTTTGGAAACAGGAAGCCTTATTTTGTAAAAACCGTATTGATTACTGATTGTCGATGCAAGGGTGACGGATTCATAAATACTGGCGTTCGCCAATTTCTCTCCTGTTTTTTCATCAATCACATATCCGTTCAGGTTGAAGTTTTCAGGTAACGCATCTTCCTTCTCCGCAGGGGCACTTTGCAGGATAATGTATTTGCGGCGTTCCTTATAAACCACTTTTCCTTTGAATATCTCATTCAGTATTTCTCTTACACTCTGATTGTTTGCTGTGATCGATACGGTTTTTCTTACATCTACGGCATCGGGACTGTACGAAAAGCTGAAACCGCCCAAATCTCCGATTCGCTGGAGAACCTGGTCTATCGGCTGATTGCTAATGCGTATGGAAATTTTTTTCTCCAGGAAATCCTGCGCATATAAAGCTTTAACGCTCAGAAAAAAGCCGAAAAGGAAGAAAATAAAAAGGTATTTGTTCTTCAAAACAGGAATTGTTTGTGATGGTAGCAGAAAGATTACTGGCAACTGTTTCCGTCGAGCCAATAGATATTTCCTTCCTTTCTGATTTTGAGATTCATGGTTTCGGCAATTACTCCCAAAGTAGCATCTACAGGCTCTTTTTCGAACCGTATCGTCAGTCGGCATTGTGCAGTTTTTTCATCAGACAAACGCAAATCTATATGATAGCCATTTCGGATAGAAGAGACAACGTCCTCCAGATCGGTGGCAACAAAGTCGTAAACCTGAGTCCGGTATCCCATTTTGTTTAGATCAGGCAAAATACTTCTTACAGTGTCTTTGGCAACAATAGCACTTTCACCTTCGCTTAATTTGATATTTGTCTCGCCTTTTGTAACTGAAACTTTGCCCGTTTCCACATCCACGCGCACAGGCTCTTTGGCGTAGGCTTTTACGTTGAAAGAAGTCCCCAATACTTTCACTTCCGTACCATTGGCATCAATTACAAACGGATGTGCTGCATCGGGCCGTACATCGAAAAAAGCTTCTCCCTTTAATACTACTTTTCTTTCTGTCCCTTCAAAATGCTCAGGATAAGTGAGAGAAGAATTGTAATTCAAGAAGACTTTTGAACCATCAGGCAATATTTCTTCCCGGGTGTTTTCAATCGTGGCGACTTGCAATGACTTGTTCGCGGCCGGCTGCATCATGTACCAGCCATACGACATCATCAATGCCGCAATGACCGCTGCCGCCCAGAATATTACAGGTTTTCTTTTATTAGTAATTACAGGTGATGCGTTGTTTAAATTTCTTATTTTGATGCTCGCGTCTGATCCGCTGGGAATCGCGTCCATCTTGCTCTTCACCTTCTTCCACGCCAGATCGGTATTCACAGGGAATTTGCCCTGCTGCATTTTTTCGGTTTGCTGCCAGATAATTTTATATCCCTCAAATTCCTGTACATGCGTTTCCGATATCGCAAGCCAGTCTTCAACCTGCTGTATTTCCGCCTCGGATGCTGTTCGGGCAAGATAGCGTGCCAACAACTCTTCCGGTATTTGATCATGAATATTCATGGTTACGGTTCGATTAGTTGTTGGATAAATAAATAAAAAGAAACGAACATCGAAGGCAGGTAAGCAGCCAATTCAATGCGTAGGATTTTCAATGCTTTTCCGATCTGATTTTCTACAGTTTTGATAGAAATCCCCAATTTGTCAGCAATTTCCTGGTATTTAAGCTCTTCAAACCGACTCATCCGAAATGCTTTCTGGCATTGTTCCGGTAGGGTGCTCACGGCTATTTCAATCCGTTCTTCCAGTTCATTGGCGTGAATAGCTTCTGTTACAGGATCATAGGATTGTGTTGAAAAATGAAGACTGTGATCGCGGTGTGCTTCTCGTACCGTAGCATGCTTGAACCGGTTGAGGCAATGATTGTGTACTGCTCTGTACAAATACGATTTCAGTGAAAGCGTGATTTCCAGTTCGGAGTGTTTCTCCCAAATCGTAAAAAAAACGTGTTGCACCACTTCTTCTGCCTCGTCCTGGTCTTTCAGTAAAGAACAGGCATACTGGCATAACCTTTCGTAATACTTGCGAAAAGTTTGCTCAAATGCCTTCTCATCACCCTGCCTGATTGCAGTGACGACATCCGGGTCGGTTGGGTGCAATGTTTTGTACTTTTGGTTTGGCGCCAAAAATATGAAATCTCTTTCGATTACAGTGTTTCTAAATACAAGAGCGGTCGCAGACACGGTTATAATCTCTTTTTGACCCTATGACAATTCATTGAGGTTGAACCCCTATCGTTGGAAGGGGCACAAGAAGAAAATTACAGGCAATAGAGCTGTCGGCAATCTGCTTTTTGGCTACATACGTTGTTTGAAATAGAATAGCACGGGCCGGCAGATTATTTAATCATGCCATATTTCGCGCGGGCAGCTTTTTTGGACATGCCGTCATAATGCCACCATTCCGTCGTATTTTGCGTAAAGCCGGATTGTGTCATGGCTGCGCGAAGAATTTTTCTGTTAGCTATCTGTTTGGACGTGAGTTTGCCTTGTCGCAGCATTTCAGCTTCTGAACGAGGATAGGCAAGAGGTCCGAAGAAATCATATTTTGTTCCCATATCCAGCGGCACACCTTTCTCATCGGCGACTGTAAGATCAATAGCACAACCAAAATTATGATTGGATCCGATTTTAGGATCTGCCACGTATTGAGTCTTACTAGCTTCCGGTATTTTCAATAAGTCCAGCGCTTTCCAAAGTTCGTATTGGACCGAATTTGGCCGGGCAGCATCGTATACAAGAAATTTATAGCCGGGGTTGGCTTTTTGTAATAGTTTGTGTGCCTGCACAAGGCGTGCTCCCATTTCGGGTTGCAGGTAGGCACGGGTAAGGTCACCATATACATCTTTTCCCACAAAATTATCTGTTGTAGAATATTTCAGATCAACGAGAATTGCCGGATCCAGTTCCTGAATATTCACCAGACCCTGGCTGATCATCCGTTGTTCTACTTCGGGCAATTTTACGGTTGAGCGCACTTTACTATCCTTCTGCCCAAAGCTGCTCAGGAAACCCATACTGCAAACGAGCAGCAGTGCAGGGCGCATAAAAAAATGAATACCTTTTACCATAGCCGGCAAAGATATTCATTTGTGTAAAAGGACAAAACAGATCCTGTCCGGTAGTATCAGTATCTTTTCAATTTGAAACTGGTAAGGCCACCTTCGTAATTGATCGTTATTTTATTTATAGCCTTATCGTATCCATTGGTTCTGTACAGGCCATCACTAATTTTTTCCAGTCCATCCAATTCTTTCGAATTGAGCGCGCCATCTATCCGCATTTCACATCCGCTTGTCTTTGGGATTTCAAGTTTTACGGAGGCAACACCTGCTTCAATATCTACTGCTGTTCTGGAGTATTTATCGCCCAACTTTATGTCCATGTCCGCTACACCGGTACTTACTTTCAATTTTTCCAGCTGATAATCAGTGAAATCAAAATCTCCTTCGCCAGCTCCTATACCCATATCGATAGTCCAAACCGGTTTTGTATTCAATCGGATTTTCGCCTCATTGGACATTTTGCCATTCTTGATCTTGATATTACCTTCCTCCATTTTCAAATTCACCGTTGCGCTGTTTTCCAGCTTGTTTACTGATGTGTTGGAAAGAAAACCGATAAATGTACTGCGTGTGGATGCATCAAACAATTTATCCGTATCACCATTCAGCGAAAAGGAGCCAGCGCCTCCTTCCAGATTGAAGGTTGCTTTTTGAACAAAGTCTTCCATCTCATACTGGAATGACCGGTTAATGGATTTGCCATCTTTGCGGCCACGATCTTCCAGATAAGCGTTGTCATCGTTGTTGTTATCCTCGTTGTCGTTGTCACGATGATGTCTTCTATCGTGGTGATCGTCATCATCCCAGTCAAAATTCCAGTTACGGTTATTGAACTTGTCGTTGGTCTTATTCGCCAAACCGCCAAAAACGGCCAGTGTGATCAGCAGGGCAACCAGTCCGCCAGATGCACCACCTGCGGTTCTGGAGATAAGCAACACGACACCTGCGAGTATTAGCAGCACCGGCCAGTAGGGAAATACCTCGTTCCATTGAATATGGATCAGATTCATGTTTCTCAGGAGCCAGAATGTCCCGAACAATACCAATAATCCTCCCCAAACAATACCTCTGGATGTTTTCATGGTTTATATGTTAGAATGGTTTGAAGTTCCGGAATTGAGAAAGTTTTTGACTAGCAGCAAACCTCCGGCGACGATCATGATGATTGGGGTTAAATAATTCCCGAAGTCAAAATCAGTAAGTTCCTGGATCAGAAACAGGGAGCCGACAACAATCAGCATGACTCCCCAGAAAATGTTTTTAAAGTTCATGGCGCTATGTTTTAATGGTTAATTATCAATTATTATGGCGGCTTTGTCCAGCCTAATTCACTTTGATAATCTGATCATCATCTTCATCACCTGGCTTTTTATTTTCAGGATCTTCCGGGAAATGAGAGGATGTACCTGATGATGAAAATGGTCTGTATGGTTGTGGATCCGGTTCAACAGGAGCCGGGTCAACAGGCTCTGTCGGAGGCGGAGTGGTCGGATATACGGTCTGGTTACTTTCCTGCGTTTTATCACGCTGACGAAGGATCAAAAATGCACCTACGGCGATCAGTGCAATCGGCCAGAAATAGGATTTGATCTGATACCAAATGGGCAGGTCATCAATCAGCATCATTGCTCCAAATAAAATCAGGGCTCCGCCAAGGATCATAACAGTCTGATCGGAACGTTTCTTATCAGATGCCGGATCGGCTGTTTTGAATGTATGGGAATCGAAACTTACAGTATTGTCATAGGGAACAGATGGTCCTGTTGGTAACACTGCCCACAAAATGATATATAAAATCCCTGTCCATCCGAAACTTGGAGGTAGCGGAAGAAATAACATTACAACGAATAAAACGCGGATAATGACAACGTCTATCTGAAAATATTGAGCGATACCGGATGCTACTCCTCCGAATACTGCCTGGTCTGGGATGCGGTGCAATTTCTTTTCCATAGTTGGTTCAGTGTTTATTTGCAATCAAAGGTAGTTGGTAATGCAAGATACTGTAAACTGGAAAATTATTATCGGTAATGTAGCGTGTTGAAAGGTTATTTTGAGTGGTAATTTGAAATTTTGAGAGGATGATCAGCCCGCTTTGAGTGATGAGCGGGCTGACCAATATGTTCTATGGCTTTCTCCATAAAGAATTTCAGAAGAGAAAAAGTGCTTTTATTGCTCTTCAAGTGCCTCCAGTATATCCATCATACTGCCGAAGTCTTTATAACCTGGCCGGATTTCTTCACTTCCCCGCAACGCGATGCCCAGCTTAGGGAAAAGTTCAGTGAGTGCAGTTACTGAGAATTCGTTGTCTAGACCAAACCCAGTAAGCATGGGATATTCATCAGAAAGGTGACCTAAAACCTGCATCCAATCTTCGGAAAGTTCGGCATCATTGTCACTTTCTAAAAGAAAATGAGAGACATCGGACTCATAGCGGCTTAGAATGGATTCGATCTCTGACGCATCGTAAGTATCAACACTCACGCGCAGTAGCAGAGGAAGATTTAATTCACTGTGCAGATAGCTCAAAATTCCCGGATCTTCCACCTGTACAGCATGAACCGGATACTGATTCAATAATTCAATGATTTTTTCAGGATCTTCCTGAGCAGTTTCTGCCACCAGTGTAACACCGGCAAGCCAGGAACATATATCTTCAAACTTCTTAGGACTTATATAATTAGGAGACTCTTCGTCAATGGAAAAACCAAGCATTTCAACACCCATTCCTGCACAATAGCGGGCATCGGAAAGGTTAGTAACGTTGCTGATCTTTACGGTTCTGGTAAGCATATTCGGTCGTAGTTTATCGCGCAAAGATAAACCATTGCGCTAGAAAATGCAGGGTATTTACAATCTGTTTAGTTTGGAAAGAGTAGACTTTATTATCTTGCCACAGTTCTTAGCTACAACTTCTCACGTTCCTATTTTAATTTATCAGCGTTGAAAATAATTAAGGTTCTTTCGTTCTTAATCTTTACTCTTTTGCTTTGCGCATGTGTAAAGCACATGCCTGCTCGCTCCTCCGTAACAGAAAGGTTCAGTAACGACGACACTTCTGATGGTGTAGTTTTGATTTCTTTTTCAGCCCCCAAGAATCTTTGGTTCTACACTTGCAGCATTGAGATTATAAATGTTGATACAAAGGTCCGGACATGGCTATCGGGATCATTTCTTCAACCGGATTTAACAGATGATTCAGTAAAGGTAGTGTACAAAGCTGTTGAACTTCCCGAAGGAGACTATCACATACTTAACTGGCAAATTTATCGTGGACAGTCGAAGTTTGTTCCACTCGGAATTTTTACGATTCCTTTTACAGTACGGAGTGGTCATATCAATTATATTGGAGATTACATGGGGTTATTAAAAAATAAAGCTGGAAAAACACCGGTTTTTATGCCACCGACAGATGTGTATTTTGAAGTTTCAGACAGGTTTAATAGCGATGCAGACATGTTTGAGAGCAAGTTCAAACATTTGGATCTAAGTAACGTCTTGAATGCAATGCCCGATTTTAGCGGGAGTAACACAAAATACAGTTTAATGTATTTGAAAGGAATAAATATTCCTTGAATGACTAATGAATCTTGAAAGCAAAAAGCGGGATGGGCATTGCTACCACCCCGCTTTTTGCTTTCAAGAATTATCACTTCGCCGAGAACTTGTATACCGTAGTAGTGCGGTAAGTATCTCCCGGTTTCAAAGAAGTGCTTGGAAACTGTGGTTGATTCGGAGCGTCAGGATAGTGCTCTGTTTCAAGGCAAAGCCCGAATCTTTTTCCGAACGTGGCACCTTTACCTTTCAAACCGCCATCCAGAAAGTTACCTGTGTAGAACTGAACTGCAGGTTCTGTAGTGAATACCTCCATAAAACGACCGCTTTCAGGATCTTTTACCGTTGCAAAAGGAATCAGGGCTTTGTCTGTGCGGTTGATCACCCAGCAATGATCGTAACCTCCACCGTTTTTGATCTGCTCGTCGTCAGTTTTATCAATACCTGCGCCTACTACAGTAGCTTTTCTGAAATCAAATGGAGTGCCTTCTACTGCTCTCAGTTTACCTGTTGGGATCAATTCTTTGTTTACAGGCACAATGCTGTCCGAAAGAATCGTTACTTCATGTCCCAGAATATCACGTTTCAAGCCAGTAAGGTTGAAGTAAGAGTGGTTTGTCAGGTTTACAACCGTTTCTTTGTCTGTTGTGGCAGTGTAATCAATGCTCAAAGAGTTGTCGTTAGTAAGTGTATAAACCACAGTTACATTAAGATTTCCCGGATATCCTTCTTCCATGTCCTTACTGGTGTATTCCAGCTTCAAACCCACCGTGGAATCTTCCTTTACTTCAGTTGCTTTCCACAATACTTTGTCAAACCCTTTGATCCCACCATGCAGCGAATTCGGTCCGTTATTGATTGCGAGTTTATATTCAGTTCCGTTCAATGTGAACTTTCCGTTTGCAATGCGGTTACCGAAACGCCCTACCAAAGCACCGAAAAACGGGTGCTCGCCCAGGTACGGAGCCAGAGAGTCAAAACCTAGCACAACATCCGCCCATTCTCCTTTTTTATCAGCAGCGGTGAGTTTCGTAATGATACCACCATAGTTAGTGATATTTACAGTCATGCCGTTTTTGTTTGTCAGCGTATATAAATCTGCTGTTTGTCCGTCGGGAAGTTCTCCGAATACTTCTTTCGAAATGGTACTGATCATCTCTTGTTTATCATTGGTTTTTGAGCAACCAGCCAGAGCGAGTCCAACCAGCGCCGTGAATAAATAAGTAATTCTTTTCATGCGGCGGATTTAGGTTTAAGATTGATATTAGGTTAAATTGAGCCTGCTATTCTTAAACAGCCTCAGGTTTTAAAGGCTAAGTTCCTCGGTACCATTTGTGATCTTTACACGATAACATGGCAGATCTATGCCAAACGCCGATTTGTAGCCCTGCTTCATTTTATCTTCAAAAGCATCAACACTGTCTTTTTTAATCAGATTAATTGTGCAGCCACCAAATCCGCCTCCCATCATACGTGCTCCGAGAACATTTTCATCGTCGATGGTTTGGTCCACCAGATAGTCCAGTTCAGGGCAGCTTACTTCATAATCATGCTGAAGTCCCTGATGTGTTTCGTACATTTTCTTTCCGAAGCTTTCCAGATCACCGGCAACGAGCATAGCGCAAGCATCGGTCACGCGTTGAATTTCATGAGTGATATAGCTGCATCTACGATATACGACATCGCCCATTTCATCCTTATGCGTCTCAACAGTTTCAGGAGAGACATCTCTCAGGCTTTGGATAGTCGAATCATACTTTTGAAGAATCGCAATTCCTTTTTCACATTCCTGGCGTCGTGTATTGTATTCTGAACTGGCCAAAGAGTGTTTCACGCTCGTGTCGCAGAGTACCAAAAGATACTCATCCATCGGGAACGGGTAATATTCAAATTCCAAACTTCGGCAATCCATCTTCATTACAGATTCGTTTTTGCCAAATGTGGAAGCAAACTGATCCATGATACCACTTTGCAGTCCAATGAATTCATTTTCCACTTTCTGCCCCATTTTCACTATATCCCACTTCGTCAGGCCCAATGAAAACATCTCATTCAGTGCAAAAAACAGACAGCACTCCAAAGCAGCAGATGACGACATGCCAGCTCCGGCGGGAACGTCGCCGCCAAAAGTAGCCTGGAAACCACCAATTGATTTGCCTATTTTCTGAAGCTGATCTATTACGCCAAGCTGGTACAATGGCCACGACTTTTTGGGTTTTGATAAGTCGTCCAGGGTGAAGGTATACGTATCGTTGAAATCTGCCGCGTGCAGCATTACCTGGTTATCACTACGCGGGGTAATCACAAAATATACTGCTTTGTCGACACCCGCAGGCAGTACGAATCCATTGTTATAGTCGGTATGTTCACCGATAAGGTTTATTCTTCCCGGTGAACGAAAAATGCGTGGTGCTGGTGAATTTTCTGATTTCCCGAAATGGCTGAAATATTTTTCTCTGATCTGTTCGGCTACGCTTACTGATGTAATAGACATGCTGTTAGTTATTGGGCATAAATGGTAATATCCGGGTCAATATCCTTTTCCCAGATTAATCTGGTCAAATATATCACTGCCATTTTCTATTGCAAAAATGTTGTTGAGGAATAAATCTACTTTTCCCAGATGTTCATCCGACCGGCCACCGCCTGTATGCTGTGTGAGTAGCACGTTTTTCATGTTCCAAAGAGGATTATCTTCCGGAAGAGGTTCGACTTCGGTTACGTCCAGCACTGCTCCGTCAAGATGACCTGTATTGAGCGCTTCGATTAACGCCTGTTCATCAGTGGTGCTACCACGACCAACGCTGGCATACACGGCTCCCTTTTTGATGGTTTTAAAAAAATCTGCATCAGCAAATTTTACAGCCGTACCAGGCAACGTATTGATGACAAGATCTGCGTGAGGTAGCTCATTGAAAAGCTCTTCGCGACTTCTCAGAGTCGCATCTGGTGATGTTCGGGCATGCAAATGAGTGGAACTGCCAAATCCTTTAAGAATATCATTCACGGCTTGCCCGATTGTACCGGCGCCCAGAATGATTGCGTTTTGCCCATGCAGTATGCGAAGGTCAGCCCGTAGTTTTGCACCCACCCATTCAGATTTCTGCTGCAGAAGGATCAGACTATCAAGCCCCCGGTACAGGGCGAGCACTCCGCCAACTATTGTTTCAGCGCAGGGGCGGGCAAACCAGTTGCCCATGTTTGCTACCTTCACCTGATCAGGTAGAGAAATTGATGCGTACTGGTCGAAGCCTGCAGAGTCAAGCTGCCAGAATTTCAGATTTTGAGAAACATTTTCAAACCAGCTCACAGGTGGGTTACCCAGAATGAAATCTGCTTTTTGGAATATATTTTCTGCGTCAGCATCTGATGCCAGCTGCGCGTGAAAATGAATTTCATGTTTTGGAGATAATGCATCAGTAAGTGTGTTGCGAAGAGATTCCGTAAGTGTTGAATGGCAATAAATAATCATTGTTTTACTGTTTGCGGGAATCTGATCCCATGAATATGTTACTTATTATTCCTGTATATGACCAGCCAAAGGGCAGTCAATAATAACAGTAGTTCCTTCACCGGGCAGGCTATTGATGAGGAATTTACCCCCAAAGGAATTTGTCCGTTGTTGAAGATTGACGAGTCCGTTACCAAGGTTTTCTTTTTCCTCATGTACAAATCCTATACCATCGTCCTGTATTGTAAGCGCAAGATTACCCACTTCTACCACTATACTGATAAATACATTCTGAGCCTGGGAATGTCTTACAATGTTATGGAGAATTTCTTTGTAGACCAGGAAAAGGTTCCGGCGACTTTCGTTTGGGATACGTGAATTAACTTCCTGGGACGGGAAATCGAAGTGCAATGCAATGGGATGATGTTCGAATAAGGTGTAGGCTGTTTCTTTAGCTCTGAACGTGAAGTTATCAACAGAGTTATGAACTGAATGAAGGCTCCAGATAATTTCTCTCATGCGGGTAATCACCTTTCTGGAAGTCTCTCCGATCAGATTAATCGTCGGCTCAGCGGCAGCTCCTGAGCCATTCAGTTGCTTAATGGCGGCATAGCTCATCACACTTATACTGCTCAGGTCAGCCCCTAGCTCGTCATGCAAATCTCTCGAAATATCGTCTCTGATACGTATCAATGCAGATTGTTTTCTTTCATTTTCAAGTAATTGCTCAATCAGCTGCTCTTGTACCTGTATTTTATCCAGCTCATTTTTTCTGTTCTGGACAGACATGCCAAGCGTAAAACATAATACTTCGAGTACAACTCCGATTTCCATGTATGTTACAGGAAATGAAAGCGCTCTAACAGGATTTCTGTCAAAAATTTGAGGGAAGAAATTGGTGGTAAGTGCGAACAGACAACCCAGTACAAAGAAAAGAGATCCGGCGATAAAGTAGCCTACTGCTACTTCTCTCAGTTTAAGTATGCGCGGCACCACTACAAGCGCACCCAGCGCCAAGAGGCATCGGAAAAAAATATACGTATTGCTTTTTACTACATTGGTAGCATCAGCGAGATAAAAACCCAGATCTACCGCAATCTCGATAGCAAGGATTATATTCATTGCTCTGAGAATCTTATGACTGAGGGGATCGAGCCGGGGAATATCAATAAGCAAAATGGCAAATCTTATATAGAGGAGAAAGGCAAGTGATTCAACAGCAGCTACTTTGAAATTTGTACCCGGCAGATAATCTGCTTTGCCATAATCAATATCATCCCAATAGAAGGTGACGATCATACAAAGTATGTAGAGTGCATATTGCCAATAAATAGGTTTACGATGCTGGGTGTATGAAAATAAAGCATACAGCGCCATCATAGATAACATACCATCAAAAAACAGCCGGAGCTGCGGATAGGGTATGGCAGGAAACATGCTGTCGGTTAGGGGATTAGATCAACCAACAATTTACGCAAGAATCCGGTGAATTACCTAAAATTTTTGCTTCAATAGGAGAGGTGTTTAGTCAACCTTCTTGTAGGAGTAAGAATAATCAGGGGCAATCTGAAGAATCAATTTGCCTGGCTCAATGATATAAGGCACAGTACGGTTTGCCAGTTTGCTTAGATATTCACTTTCGAAATTCATATTTGGGCAGGCCATAAGAGTACCCGTAAAACGTCCGAAACGAATCCGTTTTCCTTCTACTTCCATCGAACTGCTGAATTCATTACAGCCTGCAAATGCAAAAACCTGATTCAGAGCAAGATTAAGCTCCATACGTGGAAGACCCTTGGGGAAAGTAGTAATGTCAAGTCCGGTTTGGTTGATACTTTCCAAAACCCATATATCATTTAGGCGGTAGTCCGACAGATAGGAACCGCAACCTGTAAAGCGTTTGTCGCCGTAGTTTACCTCTACGCTCTTGGGGAACTCTTTGCCCGACATACCATCTTCGCACGGTTTGTCATATATAATCACTTCGATCGTTTTCCTCCCCGTTTCGACCTTATAACTGGTAGCCGCCGCGTCCTTTACCTTTACACCATAAGGAGTTGCTATTGTGATAGAATCTCCTTCCAGTATTTTAAATGTAAGATTCTGATCAATATTGATTTCCAGCGACCAGAATGGCTCATTGCCAGATGCCACGAAATCGACTCCGTTTTCCAGCTTATTCATCAGCTGATCAGTATATTTCGCCGGACCTTTATCTCCGTAATCCAGCGGTGGGGTATGGTTACTTACCCTTTGCTGCTGGCTGCAAGCCGTGAACAGAAATACTACCAGAACTACATTTACTAAGTTTTTCATACGGATGTCTTTTCCGGATATATCAAATGATGCTGAGGATTTATGGACTGGTTATTATTTTAGTTTTGCTAAAAGTTTTTTACCCCTTGATCGGAATGCTGCTGTTTCAAACTCAATGTTCTCCTGAATGACAAGTTTTAGCTCGTTTCGGATTTCAGGGTATAACTTCGAAAGATTAAAAATTACATGTAAAGAAAAGGCTTTTATAGCCACTGCAGTGTGTTTCTTCTGGATAAAATCAAAGCAAGCATTTAAAACTTCACCATGAAATTGCTCCGGAATTTCGATGTCTTCTAATATTCTGAGGCTATTGCGGATAACAGCGTCATGAGCCTCAGGTCTGGATATCTGACTAACGATAATATCTATGTAAGGTTGTATCGCTTCCGGGTTTTTCTGTGCTACCCAACTCAAACTCCAGGCGGCTCTCTGCGTAAGACGTGTATCGCCGGATGTAAAACAATCAATTAACTCACCCAGTACCATCTCAGATCCGGCTGCATCTGTGGCTATTTGCATTGCCTGTGCTTTTGATTGAACCTGGTATTTAAGAAGCTCTTCCCGGATATTCATTGGTATTAAATCCTGTCAGATTTGTAATAGCTGCTCCAAGATAATGTATTTTGATAGAATGAGGGTAATGATAAGTATAAAACTGGTTTCTCATTGAAACAAAAAGGTCCCATGCACGAGCATGAGACCTGAATGGTATTGGATGGAAAGGATCAGAAATTGTTATCTCCCACCATATCTTCCGGTTTTACCCAGGCGTCAAATTCTTCGGGAGTTACATAGCCCAATGCTACAGCAGTCTCTTTCAGAGTAGAACCGTTTTTATGAGCTGTCTGTGCAATTTCGGCAGCTTTATAATATCCGATTTTTGTATTCAATGCTGTTACAAGCATCAAAGAATTGTTCACGTGTTTTTTGATATTTTCATGCAAAGGCTCAATACCTACAGCACAGTTATCATTGAAAGAAACGCAAACATCGCCGATCAGTCTTGCAGAGTGAAGGAAGTTATAGGCCATCAAAGGTTTGAACACGTTCAATTCGAAATGACCATTTGAACCTCCGATGCCGATTGCCACGTCGTTACCCATCACCTGTGCAGCCACCATCGTCATCGCTTCACATTGCGTAGGATTTACTTTACCAGGCATGATAGAGCTTCCTGGTTCATTGTCAGGGATATAGATCTCACCGATTCCCGAACGTGGGCCGGAAGATAACATCCGAATATCGTTCCCGATTTTCATCAGACTTACTGCAACAGTTTTTAACGCTCCATGCGCTTCCACAATCGCATCATGCGCAGCCAAAGCTTCAAATTTGTTTTCTGCTGTTACGAAAGGAAGTCCGGTTAGGGTAGCGATATGTCTTGCTACATTTTCCGAATAGCCCGCAGGTGTATTAATTCCCGTTCCAACTGCCGTACCACCCAATGCAAGCTCAGAAAGGTGAGCAAATGAGTTATAGACTGCACGCAGACCGTGATCTAATTGAGAAGCATATCCGGAGAATTCCTGACCTAATGTCAAAGGAGTCGCATCCATAAAGTGCGTGCGACCGATTTTTACCACGTTACGGAATGACTCAGCTTTTGCTTTCAGCGTATCGCGCAATTTTACGATACCCGGAATGGTAACATCTACCAAAATCTTATATGCAGCGATGTGCATGGCAGTAGGGTAGGTGTCGTTGGAAGACTGTGACTTATTAACGTCGTCGTTAGGATGCAGAACCTTGGTTTTATCGGAAAGATCGCCACCCTGCAATACGTGTCCCCGGTAAGCGATTACTTCATTACAGTTCATGTTGGACTGCGTTCCGGATCCTGTTTGCCATACTACAAGCGGGAACTGGTCATCCAGCTTTTCCGTCAGGATTTCATCACAAACCTGACCGATCAGATCGCTTTTTTCCTTTGGTAAAACACCAGCTTCATAGTTGGTAATGGCAGCAGCTTTTTTAAGATACGCAAACGCTTTAATAATTTCCTTCGGCATCTTGTTGATATCCTGTGCGATAGGGAAATTTTGGATTGAGCGCTGAGTCTGTGCACCCCAGTATACATGGGCAGGAACCTGCACTTCTCCCATGGTATCTTTTTCTATACGGTATTCCATTTGATGATTTTAAATGAATGGGTAAAAGGTATAATTCACAAGTGGGGTAAAGTTAGGGCTGCAAGCGGAGTTTTTGGTATTTTTTATGGAGAAATGTTTCTTCTGGAGGTCAAAATGACGCGGTACTGCCAATCCTGAAATATCTTGTCGGAATTAAAAGAGCGAAATGAAGCCGGAAACTGAAACAGAGAATTACCATTCCATCTTGCTTATTTTCAGCTTTATGTTTGATTTTAGCCGATTCAACACGTTAATGATCAAGGGCATTTGACTTAACTCATACATTTAGGAGCCTTTTCTGATTCGAAACTCTTAAATCAATAATTCGATGTCCTCTAAAATCCTCGTTACAGGAGCAACCGGAACCATGGGCAGAGCCCTCGTTCAAAACCTATTATCAAAAGGTCTGGCATTTGACGCAGCGGTGCGGGATGTAGAACGTGCAAAAGTACAACTGGGAATTTCCGACCATCTCGTTTATTTTGATTTTGAAGATCCATCTAGTTTTGAAAAAGCTACAGATGGTGTTGATAGTGTTTTTTTGTTGGGACCGCCGTTCAATCTGGAGATCGTGGATCTATTGTCTCCGTTTATTGATTTTTTAAAGGAAAAGAGTATTAAAAAGGTGGTTTACCTTTCTGCGCTGGGGGAGGAAATTATGAAAAATCTGCCCTGGCACATCGCGATTGCAGAAAAACTGCACAATGACGATTTTGATTATACTGTGCTGAAGCCTTCTGTTTTTTCTCAGAATTTCAAAAACTATGCAGGTGACATGATCATGAAAGACAATGTGATTTTTGTAACTGCCGGAGAAGGTCGTGTTGCCTTTATTGATGCCGACGATGTTGCAGAAGTAGCTTCCATTGTTTTGACAAAGGATGGACATAGTAAGAAAACCTATCCGCTGACAGGCCCGGAGGCTTACACTTTTTATGATGCCGCTGAAATATTGACGGAAATTATGGGAATGCAGATTTTTTATCCGAATCCTACTGATGAGCAATTTGTTGCCGGACTAACAGCCGCCGGAATACCCGACGACATGATTCAGTATATGCTGCGGGCATATGGCATGATGGCCAACAATAATACTGACATCATCAATAATGTGGTAGAACAAATAACAGGTAAAAAGCCCTCCTCTCTTAAAGATGTGTTAATCCGTGACTTCGCATCCTGATTAACCTGAAAATTGCAATTAAGAAAAGAGCGGGTATATACATGTACCTGCTCTTTTTGCATTTAGAAGGTCAATGGCAAGGGACTGGAAACCGGAATGAAGCCGGGTCTGCTTTGGCTAATAGGATTTATGCGATTAACTTGCCGCCTCATTTGGCATAGGGTACTCGTAAATTGTCATTTATAGTCAGGTTTAGTCATTTACAGTCAGTTGATACTTTGCGATACCTGACAATCAATGACAACGCCTGAGCATACGCGGCAACCTACCGATGAATAACCATTTAATGTTTTAAGTTTTGACTTTAGAAGAAAGAATCAACAAATCGGAAACCAGCGTTTTTAAAACAGTTTTTCCAAATAATACGAATCATTACGATACGCTTTTCGGGGGAACGGCCTTATCTATGATGGACGAAATTGCATTTATCACTGCCACTCGTTTTTCCCGCCTGCGCTGTGTTACCGTATCATCCGACCGTATCGATTTTACACATCCTATTCCAGCCGGAACCATCATTGAGCTTGTCGGACGTGTAGAGCATGTGGGTAATACAAGTATGAAAGTGCGGGTGGATATTTTCGTGGAACATATGTATCACGAAGGCCGGGAGAAGGCGGTTTCGGGGATCTTTACGTTTGTTGCGCTTGACGAAAGCCATAAGCCGACCAAAATAATTCGTGACTGAAAATTTGGATAGTATAATGACGCCTCGACAACTAATTTTTAGATTAAATGGCTTTATTTGTTGAGAATTAGAATTGCTTATGCATAAACAGCCGGATTATATTTCTCAATTGGATGGTCTTCGGGCGATCGCGATTGCGCTTGTTATTATTTTTCACTGGTTTCCTGAGGGTGAGGGGATTAATCGCATTGCCAACGGCCCCTTAGGAGTTACACTTTTCTTTGTTTTAAGTGGATTTCTGATCACCAGAATCCTCCTGGCCAATAGAAATTATCTCGGAGAACAGGGCTTTGCAGGAGTTTATAAGAACTTCATGATCAGGCGGATGTTACGGATTTTTCCGCTCTATTATCTTACACTGCTGCTGGTCTGGCTGGTGCAGTACGTTTCTTTTATTCCAAAGATATCTACACAGCTTTATTCCAATCCGTTATATTATGTCCTGTATCTGTCAAACTTTCTGATAGAAAAACTGCACGACTGGTCGGATGTTTTATCTCCATTCTGGTCGCTGGCTGTGGAGGAGCAGTTTTATATTCTGTGGCCGGTTGTTATGCTTATTACACCTTCTCTATATGTGAAGAGGGTGATTATCTCGACTATATTCCTGGGTGTAGCATCCCGACTGGTTTTTTCGGTATACAGTCTGGATGAAGGGGTACTGATGCCAACTTGTCTGGATGCTTTCGGATTGGGGGCACTTTGGGCTTATGTGTTGTACTACAATAATGCACCTGAAAAATTCCTGAGAATACTGAAAATTGCTGCGCTACCTGCTTTGTTACTGTTCGTAATAATATGCTTCGGGTATGGTGGAATTATGCTAAAGACAATTCTTTTCCGTACATCCATGTCAGTTTTCTGCTTATACCTTGTTGCTACAGCCAGTTATGGAAGTGGTTTTAAATCCATCTTTGGTAAGATACTGAATACCTCGCCATTGAAGTATATCGGAAAGGTAAGCTACGGATTGTATGTTTACCATATGCTCGTACCCGCATTGGTAATACCTCTTATTGTCAAGCTTGCAGGGCGTTTTCTGCACATAGAGCTAACGGTCAATGGATTTACGGGAGTGTTGTTTGCTTTCGTCGTGTTGATGGTTGTCGCTTCTTTGTCGTGGTACTGTTTTGAAGCTCCGTTCAATAACCTGAAGCGGTTTTTTCAATTGAAACGTAACAAATAAGAAAACGGCACTGAAATTCATTCAGTGCCGTTTTCTTATTCTTATCAGGATTTCTTTTTCCGAAGAGATCTTTCATAAAGTAACTGAAGCATTCCATCTTTAAGACCCACGTCTGGAACGTGAATAATCTCAGCGCCAGCCCATTTCATAGCTGAAGTGTAAATATCTCCGGCAGGAACAATTACGTCGGCACGGTCAGGATTCAACTGAAGTTTATTGATACGATCATCAAGGGAGAACTGAGCTATGTAGTCCTTCATACGGGTGATTTCTGCGAGGCTGGTAGATCTGTCACTCAGTTTGGAGGATAGGTCAAACAGTTTGTTGATGTTACCTCCTGTGCCCACCGCCTGAATAGGTTTGGAAAAATCGACATTAGAAGTAATCCACTCCTGAACTTTCGGCCAGACATTTTTAGATTCTTTGCCTTCCAACAGGCGTACAGATCCAAGTTTGAAAGATTTTGCAATAATTTTTTTCCTGTCCTGATACAAATTCAGCTCTGTGCTACCTCCACCAACGTCTATGTGCAGGTACTGGCCTTCGCTGAGCGACTTCACAACAACGTTATTAACGAGCTCAGCTTCACGCTGTCCGTCAATGATTTGTATGTGAATGCCTGTCCGTTGCTCAATGTGTTCACGAACCTCGTGCCCATTGTCGGCTTCGCGCATGGCTGATGTGGAACAAGCCATATAATCTTCTACTTCATGAAGTTCCATCAACAGCTGGTAAGCCAGCATGAGCTTCATCATGCGATCTTCACTCAGAGCAGAGATCTTTCCTTGTGTAAATACATCGTGTCCCAACCGAAGGGGAAACCGGACATACTCAACTTTTTTCAAACGGGAAGTGCCCTCATCCTGCAGTACCGAAGATATTTGCATGCGGGCTCCATTTGATCCTATATCTATGGCAGCGAATTTCAAATGCTTATTGTAAGGATTAATAAAAAGCCAAAAATAGCGCTTTCAGACAAAAAACTCAAAGATCCTCGGGTTGGAGGATCTTTGAGTTTACATTTTTTTTCCGATCTGATACAATAATTTCATTTTAATGCCGGGACCCGTTTTCTGGGCCATGGGATTAAGCGGCTTAAAATAGCTGTAAAGATAGCCTTCGATCTGCACTACGATGGGATGCCAGCTTTTTTCAATTCCGGCGGTAAGATTCATAGAGTTGAAAAGAGGCAAGTCCATTTTTCGCTCTAAAGACTGATTATTGAACTCTTTGCCCGTCAATGGAAGCCAGCAGTCATAGGTGATTTTTTCTTTCCCGTTCAGGGTAATATTGGTTCCTGCTCCTACGAAATAACTGAAATCCTTAGTCACATCATTTCTGAAAGCTACTGTAAGCGGTATCTGTAAAAGAGTAGGTTTTACATTAATATTTTGTACCTGAAATGCCATCGGTACTTCTCCCGGATGCATTTGCTTGAAGTCGCCTTTGTTTTTATCTCTGAATATTTTTTCAGATTTAAAATTCATTGGTTTGATTTTCAGCCAGCTAAGTCCGGTTGTCAGGGAGAATTTTTTAGCTATCAGCACTTCTCCCACTACAGTTCTTACCTGATTATTTCCTTCAAACTGGAATCCTGCCCCGACTCTGTAAGGTGCTTTGATGTTGAATTGAGGTATAATGTTGTCAGCCTTCGCTGTCTTCTCCACCTTTTTATCTTCATCAACCGCGTCTTTGGTTACAGGTGCAGCACTTGCCAGCCATACTTTCCTGGTTTGGCGAGGCGACATTCTGCTTGCCAAGGCATATTTCATAGTACGACTACTTCCACTTTCAGTCGTTATCGGAGCTAATTCAGTAATATGGTCGAAATTTTCGTCAAGTGCTTTTGAAGCAAAAGAAGCGTTATTGACCGTTGGCGTGTTATGCTTATTGCTTTCAGTATCCTCTGCTATCTCAGGCTTACCTGTATGTTGCGCCAGTTCTGCTCTTTCTTTTGGAAGTCGGTTAGTAGTTGCTTCATAGCTATGTTCGCCTGCACCTGTCTTTGGTACAGAAGCCAACGCTCGTCCCGGAGTAGCACCAACATCGTTTTTAGAATGAGCATATATTTCTTTCCCGCTAACATCATCCTGGGGAGTAGCATCTGCCCATCTTTCCTGAGTATCCTGTTTAGAATAAACAAGTACCGGTTCACGAACTATTTCTTTCTGGACAATATACACAGTATCAGCCTTAGGAGCCGTTGGCGTAGCACTGATCAATCTGATCTCTTTTTTCAGTTCAGTCAGATCCCGCTTCAACTCATTCGTCTGAGACAGTTGGTTCGTATACATGAATGCCATAACAGTGGTCACCGAAGCCGCTGCCGCATATCCAAGCCATGAACCATATTGTTGCCAAAAACCAGGAGGATTATGAACCTGCATGTAACGCTGCATTTGGGCCCAGTTGTCCTCATGAAAGTCTGGTGAAATACTCTCTAATTTTTGACGTATAGTTTTTTCAAATTTATCAGTTTTCATTTCCTTTAAACGACTTTACAGCCCAATCACTTGGGAAGAGATGTGGGTAATATTTTTTTATCAAATGTTGCAAACGAGCCCTGGCACGTACATAATGGGAACGAACCGTAGCCTCGTTGATCTCCAGCATTTCCGCAATTTCCCTATGGTTGTAACCGTCAACTACATAGAGTAGAAATACATTTTTGTAAATCGGTTTGATCTCCTGGATTAATTCCAGAATTTCATTTGCGGTGATCTGGCTCACAACATCTTCATCAAAACGGGGGTATGGCGCATCTTCCAGAGAAACCATATCCTCATTGTATTTTTTGTGTTTACGATAATAACTTATGGCGGTGTTTACCATAATTGTGCGCAACCACGCTTTGAATGGATGGTTGGCGTCGTATCGGTCTATATTATTGAATACCTTCAAAAAACCTTCATTCAAAACCTCTTCCGCCTCCTCGGTTGTAGAAGTATAGCGAAGACAAATACTTTTAGCGTAGCCAAAGAACTGTTTATATAAAAGGCGCTGTGCCTGACTGTTGCCAGCCGAGCAAGCAGAAACGACTGACTTAAAGTCGTTCTCATCAAAAGATATTTTTCTTCCAAATAGCAAAGTTAGGGCGTCAAATTGTCAGGGATAATGTTTCTTAGAGTAAGTTACGCAGTGTATAACCTATCTGTTGCAGAGGAAGTAAAAAATTTTTTTATTTTTTTTTAGTGATGTTGCAACACAATTCCCGGAGGTGACGTAAAGGCTATATGAACCGCGGGGAATTGCGGTTTTGAAGTGATAAAACAAGGTTTCGGCCTTATACAGATATATAAGATTTTTGTTAGGGGTGAGTTGGAATACGGTGCTGGATCTTCTGGTACCGTATTTATTTTTTGTGTACCTGCATCTCCAGCTCTGAGGAATTTTTAATTTCTCCCATCACAAACAAACTATGTGTACTTCCGATATTTTCCAGTGATCCGAGTTTTTGCATCAGAAACTGCTGGTACTGAGACATATCCTCAACTATAATTTTGAGCAAAAAGTCATAGTCACCTGATATGTTGAAACATTCTGTTACCTCAGGCATGGCAACCACTGCTTTCACAAATTTTTCACCCATCACTTTAGAGTGTTCCTTTAAAGCAATGTTACAGAATGCCATCAGCTTCTTACCGACCTTTTCACGATCAACAAGAGCTACATATTTTCTGATAACACCTTCCTTTTCCAATCTTCTTACACGTTCGTAAACTGGTGTATAGGAGAGGTTTAGCTTTTCTGCCAGTTCACGTGTTTTTAAAGTTGCATCCTGCTGAAGGTATTGAAGTATTTTCGCGTCTGTTTCGTCGAGATTGTGCATAGATAGAATATCTTTATTCACTTTTAATCCATCCAAAGATGCGATAAATTATGGTAAAACGAGTTTAAGTCCAGACTAATAATCTGATTTTTTTCATTTTATTGAATAAAACATCTATTGCAGTAAATTTGTATTATAGAAATATTACATACTGCATTTCTGCCGTATGTAAGCCAATTGAACTAACGGAAATTGAAATAATGGTAGCTACAAAGCAAAATGATATTCGTGAAATTTTGAAGAGTCGTATTCTGGTACTGGATGGTGCCATGGGTACGATGATACAACGCTACAAACTAGAAGATTATGATTACAGCGGTGAGCGGTTTAAAGATTGGGCGCATGACGTAAAAGGGAATAACGACTTGCTTTCGCTCACTCGTCCCGATGTAATTAAAGAAATACACGCAGCCTATTTTGAGGCAGGCGCTGATATTGCAGAGACAAATACATTTTCGGGGACTACCATTGCCATGGCTGACTATGGAATGGAAGAGCTCGTATACGAACTGAATTTTGAGTCGGCCCGTCTGGCGCGTGAGGTAGCGGACGAGTTCACTGAAAAAAATCCGGATAAGCCACGTTTTGTAGCAGGATCGATAGGGCCAACGAACCGTACCGCGTCCTTGTCGCCGGATGTGAACAATCCGGGGTACAGAGCTGTAAGTTTTGACCAGCTTGTTGAAGCTTATTACGAACAGGTTAAAGGCTTGACGGACGGAGGAAGTGATGTCCTTTTGGTAGAAACTGTTTTTGATACATTGAATGCGAAAGCTGCTCTTTTTGCAATCGATAAATTTTTTGCTGATGCTAAACTTGGTAAAGTAGAGCGGCTCGCATCCTGGAGAGTAGGTGAGGATGGAGCATTGCCTATCATGGTGTCCGGAACAATTACCGATGCCTCAGGAAGAACACTTTCGGGACAGACAACGGAAGCATTCCTGACATCCATCTCGCATTTGCCTTTACTTTCAGTAGGACTCAACTGTGCGCTCGGAGCAGATCTGATGCGTCCTTATGTACAGATTCTGGCAGATCACTCACCATTTTTCACATCGGCTCACCCGAATGCGGGGCTTCCTAATGAAATGGGGGAATACGACGAATCGCCTGAGCAAATGGGTGAGGTGGTTGAAGGATTTCTGAAAGACAATCTGGTAAATATAATTGGTGGCTGCTGCGGTACCACACCGGGGCATATCCGTGTCATTGCTGATCTGGCTGCGAAGTATACACCAAGACCAGTCGATAATGCAGACCCGATTCTAAAGTTGTCGGGTCTGGAACCGATGAACATTACACCGAATGCAAACTTTGTGAACATTGGTGAAAGATGTAACGTGTCGGGTTCTAAAATGTTTGCCCGTCTTATTCGTACGGGTGACTACGACGCTGCACTTTCTGTGGCGCGCGATCAGGTGGAGAATGGAGCGCAGGTGATTGATGTTAACGTGGATGAAGGGATGATTGATGGGGTGGAGGCGATGAAGACATTCCTGAACCTGATGGCTGCGGAACCTGATATTTCCCGTGTGCCATTGATGATCGACTCCTCTAAATGGGAGGTGATCGAGGCGGGTTTGAAATGCGTGCAGGGGAAAGCGATCGTGAACTCAATTTCACTTAAGGAAGGAGAGGAGAAATTCAAAGAATTGGCACGTAATGTGTTGCGTTACGGAGCTGCTGCCGTAATTATGGCTTTCGATGAAAACGGTCAGGCTGATAACTATGAACGCCGTATTGAAATATGTGAGCGTGCCTACCGTATTTTGGTTGACGAAGTGGGTTTTCCGGCTCAGGATATCATTTTTGACCCTAATATTCTTACGGTTGCAACGGGTATGGAAGAGCATAATAATTATGCAGTCGACTTCATCAATGCAACAAGATGGATCAAAGAGAATCTGCCTTATGCCAAGGTTTCAGGTGGTGTATCCAATGTTTCTTTCAGTTTCAGAGGAAATGAGCCTGTAAGGGAGGCTATACATACCGCTTTCCTTTACCATGCTGTGAAGGCAGGAATGGACATGGGAATTGTGAATGCAGGCCAGCTGGGAATCTATGATGAAATTCCGAAGGAAACCCTGGAACTGGTTGAAGATGTATTGCTTAACCGCAGAGAAGATGCAACCGACAGGCTTATCACTTTTGCAGAAACAGTGAAAGATAAGGGAAAGGTTGCTTCGGGACCTGATCTTACATGGAGAACTTTACCTGTTGCAGAACGTATCAGTCATGCGCTTGTGAAAGGCAACGCAGATTACATAGAAGAAGACGTGGCAGAATGTCTGCCTATGTTTACACGTCCGCTGGAAGTGATCGAAGGACCGTTGATGGATGGGATGAGTGTAGTAGGAGATTTGTTTGGTGCCGGAAAAATGTTTCTTCCTCAGGTAGTGAAATCTGCAAGGGTCATGAAAAAAGCTGTGGCATATCTGCAGCCTTTTATTGAGGCTGAAAAACAGGAAGGATCATCTTCAGCAGGGAAAATATTGCTTGCCACTGTAAAGGGTGATGTACACGACATTGGTAAAAATATTGTGGGGGTAGTACTGGGTTGTAATAATTATGAAATTATTGACCTCGGTGTGATGGTGCCAACAGATAAAATTCTTGCTGCTGCGATTGAACATAATGTAGATATTATCGGTCTTTCTGGATTGATCACGCCGTCTTTGGACGAAATGGTGGGTGTAGCGAAGGAAATGGAACGACGCCAGTTTAAAATGCCGTTGCTGATCGGCGGTGCCACTACTTCCCGTATACATACTGCCGTAAAGATTGATCCTAATTATTCAGGAGCAGTAATTCATGTGCTGGATGCCTCCCGGTCTGTACCTGTTGCAGGAAAGCTGATTCAGAGTGACGTGAGCCAGGCTCAGGTGTTGCTTGATATCAAGAGCGAATATGCCAAGTTACGGGAAGATCATGCAAAACGCGGAGGAGAGAAGGCGCATTTACCGATTGACAAGGCTCGTAATAACAAAGCAAAAATTGACTGGGCTAACTTCACTGCAAGACGTCCTGAGTTTTTGGGAACCAGAGTTTACGATGATTACAGTCTATCTGAAATCGCTGATTATATCGACTGGACTCCGTTCTTTCAGACCTGGCAGCTCCATGGGAAATACCCGAAAATATTTGAGGATAAAGTGGTAGGAGAAGAAGCTTCCCGTTTATTTGAGGATGCTGCGGTTCTTCTGGGGCAGATTATCAGAGATAAAAGTTTGAAAGCCAAAGCAGTTATCGGATTCTGGCCGGCTAATTCCATTCAGGATGATATCGTGCTTCATTCATTTGAAGAAGCAGGTGCTGCGAGCGAATCTCACGGATCGCATCAGCATCTTGAATATAAAATCAGTCAGCCTGCATTGGATAATCTGAGCGCCGGAGAACTGGTGAACGATACATCAATTGTATTACATCATTTACGTCAGCAAACGCAGAAGGCTGCCAATCTGCCTAATTATTGTCTATCAGATTTTGTTGCCCCTCTGGAAACCGGACATACCGATTACGTGGGTGGCTTCGCTGTGACAGCGGGTATTGGTATTGAAGCATTACTTGAGAAATACGATAAAGATCATGACGATTATAACAGCATTATGGTGAAGGCTTTAGCAGACCGCCTTGTAGAAGCTTTCACAGAATTGATGCACGAAAAGGTACGTAAGGAAATCTGGGGTTACGCATCGGCAGAATCGTTTACGAATGAAGAGCTGATCAAAGAAGCTTATTCGGGAATTCGTCCTGCTCCCGGGTATCCTGCCTGCCCGGATCATACCGAAAAAAGAATGTTGTTTGATATTCTTGAAGCAGAAAAGCTGGGAATTGAGCTTACTGAAAGTTTTGCGATGTACCCGGCCAGCAGTGTGAGCGGGTGGTACTTCTCACATCCTGACAGTCGTTATTTCCCGGTTGGAAAAATTCATAAAGACCAGGTGGAAGATTACGCGAGAAGGAAAAATATGCCGGTTGAGGAAATTGAAAAATGGTTATCCCCGGTTTTGGGATATTAACATACAGTTTTGAGATTTGCAAGCGCCCCGGATCACTGGATCCCGGGCGTTTTTTTGTGTGTGTCAGGCATGTTCTATATCTATAGGGTGCAAGTCCCGAACGAGAGTTGCAGTACTTATCGTTAGCTGATGG
>NZ_QNUL01000032.1 GCF_003383615.1 Dyadobacter luteus | reverse complement strand
TACGAGGCCCGTACGCACGGTGGTGTGAGAGGACGGAAAATGAAAGGAGGAAAACTTTCATTTTCCTCCTACTCGATTTTAATCTATTCCCGAAAAAAAATATAACTTTTTTTATTGCTCAGTAGTAGACGTTTACGCCTGAAGCGTTGATTTCTTTCTGTGTTCAGGCATATTTATTTTGTGACCATTTGTCAGAATTCTCGTTTAAGTAAATATTTAGCGAGAACAATATACTTTCATTAAAAATCAGGTAATTATACGCTATAATGTTAAGTATTTACGTTGAATATTTGTAACCCTGACCAGTGAATCTAAATACTAAGTCATTCTCAATGCCATGAATAGGAAAATATCTGTTTTTATCTTGCTGATCTTATTGGCGTCGTCGTTTAAGTACCGTGCCAAAACAGTGGAATCGACATCTGCAGCTACTGCTCATGCTGCTGTTGCCAAATTGCCCAATCCGTCAGTGAAAGCACCGAAAGTTAGCTTTGATGATTTTGTGATCAGTCTGCAAAAGGCCAATCAGGAACTTGTTGCCGGTAATGCAGAGCCTTTCAAGGCATTGTGGTCGAAAGACCATGATGTAACTGCCATTGGCAAGCGCAATGAGACGCGTGTAAAAGGATGGGAAGCAGTGGAAGTGAAGCTGAATGCGCATCAAAATGCGGTGCAATCGGCTAATGAATATGCATATGAGAATATCACTACGCAGGTCGGAGCCGATCTTGCATATTTACTTCAGACAGAGCACTACAGAAGAAAAGGCGAGAAACCGATCGACTTGAGGGTTACTTTGTTATGCAGACTTGAAAAGGATGGCTGGAAAATTGTTCACCGTCATGCGGATGAAATGAAGGTAAAGTGATACAAGATCTATTCAAATGACGGTCTTTGACCGGCTCAGACTGACAGACGATAAAATTACATTAAGTTTTAGCTAATTATTTAGTACAAAATATTCAGGGAATTCCTTTATTGGGATTCCCTTTTTCTTTGAGTCAATACGAATTTTAACCCTAAATGACGCTTATTTTCAACTCCTTCTGATCATTGATGCATGTAACATTAATTTGTTGTTATTTTGCACCCTTGAAAAAAATCGCATCAACTTATACTCATGGAAAGATTTACCGGTCTGATTGGAATTGCACTCATTTTAGGAATTGCATATGCAATGTCCAATAATCGTAAAGCTATAAACTATCGAACCGTGGGCGTTGGTCTTGGGCTGCAGTTTGGATTGGCAGTTTTTATTCTTCGTACAGAAATAGGACAGAGGGTATTTCAGTGGCTGGGAGAAAAGGTCCAGAAGTTGCTTGC
This sequence comes from Dyadobacter luteus, assembly GCF_003383615.1. GTDB lineage: Bacteria > Bacteroidota > Bacteroidia > Cytophagales > Spirosomataceae > Dyadobacter > Dyadobacter luteus. The sequence goes on along the minus strand of NZ_QNUL01000032.1, from coordinate 66,150 downwards.
ATTCTCTGATAAGGGCGCTGATTTCGTTTTTGGAACATTGGTACGTCCCGAACTGATGCAACGTGCGTTTGGTCCCGGTAACGACTTTGTATTTTTCTTTAAGGTAATTCCTACCATCATATTTGTGGCCGTTTTGGTGAATATGTTGTATCACCTGGGAATCATGCAAAGGATTGTGTCAGTTATTGCGCGTGGCGTATATTGGCTGATGGGTGTAAGTGGTGCCGAAGCAGTTTCCAATGTTGCCAGCACATTTGTGGGGCAGGTTGAGGCCCAAATTATGATTAAGCCATATCTTAAAAATATGACTAATTCGGAACTGATGGCTTCGATGACGGGGAGTTTTGCATGTATTGCGGGTGGCGTTATGGCGGTATATATTTCGCTTGGCGTTCCTGCTCCCTATTTGATTGCAGCGAGTTTAATGGCTGCTCCCGGAGCGTTGGTGATTTCTAAAATCGTATTTCCGGAGACAGAACAATCCAATACAAAAGGTGCTGTAAAACTGGAAGTTACCAAAACTCACGCCAACCTGCTTGATGCTATTGCAGCCGGAGCAGGAGAGGGTCTTAAAGTTGGTTTTAATGTGATCGCGATGTTGATCGGGTTTATAGCCCTGGTAGCATTGCTGGATTACCTGCTTGGATTAGTGGGGGGCATTTTCTCTTTCCCTGAATTAAGTTTCAATTTTTTACTAGGTAAAGTGTTTTCAGTTTTTGCCTGGGCAATGGGCGTTCCGGGGAAAGATATCGAAGCAGCTGGCTCATTAATGGGTACCAAAATGGTAATTAACGAATTTGTTGCTTACCTGGAAATGGTGAAACTGAGAGATACACTTGATCATAAAACCATAGTGATTACCAGCTTTGCGCTTTGCGGTTTTGCTAATTTCAGCTCTATTGCTATTCAGGTAGGGGGGATTGGCGAGCTTGCTCCCTCACGCCGCGCGGATCTTGCCAGACTTGGTTTTAAGGCCTTGATTTGCGGAACACTTGCTTCTTACATGTCTGCTACGCTGGCAGGATTGCTTCTGTAAAATCTGCAAACAACTGATATTTGAAGAGGAATGGAAATGATCCGTTCCTCTTTTTTCTTTATGATACTATAAGTTACAAATAGTTTTGTTTGCCTTTTGGCATGATTATATTTGTCGCAATACTATACGTCATCCAATACACGCTAAAATATGAAAGCCATTAAGTTCTCCTTCTCACTGCTCACAGAAAGTTTCAATGCATTTATGGAAGATAAGGGCCTCAAACTGAGCGCTGCCTTGTCGTACTACACCATATTTTCGCTGGCTCCTATGTTGCTTGTGATTATATCGGTACTCAATTTCTTTTACGCGAACGGAAATATTCAGGGAGAGCTTTTTTCTCAGATCACTGCGCTTGTCGGTGCGAATGCAGCTCAACAGTTGCAGGAAATTCTTGAAAATGCGGAGATGTCTAAAAAATCAGGTGTAGCAGCGGCGATTGGGTTTGGAACGTTGCTGATTGGGGCCACCGGGGTATTTGCTGAGATTCAGGATTCGATCAACTTTATCTGGTCTATTAAATCCAAACCTAAAAAAGGATGGTTACAGTATCTTAAAAACAGGCTGCTTTCTTTCTCGATCATTCTTACGCTCGGCTTTTTGCTGATGGTTTCCCTCGGGATCAATGCACTGGTAGAGTTGCTGAGTTCAAGACTGGAACAGCTTTTCTCAGAGGCGTCAGTCGTCGTATTTTATATCCTTAATATGGCGATTCTTCTGGCCATCATTACGGCATTATTTACAGTCATTTTTAAAGTGCTGCCGGATGGTTATCTGCGCTGGAAGGAGTGTATTGTGGGTGCAGCATTCACAGCAGTTTTGTTTTTGATAGGTAAGTTTCTGATCAGCTTTTATATTGGTCAGGCAGACCTTGGCGCTACTTACGGAGCATCGGCATCTGTTGTTATTTTGCTTACATGGGTTTACTACTCTTCCATTATTCTGTATTTCGGGGCTGAATTTACAAAGGTCTATGCCGCTCTGGATGGAGTCGCTATTGCACCTAATAAGCATGCAGTTTTAATTGTGAGAAGGGAAATTGATGAAAAAACTGGTCAACAGGTTTCTTAATTTTCTTGAAGAAGTAAACGGTTAGACCCTTCGACAGGCTCAGGGTGACAAATGGCTAATTATAAGTCCTTTAACTTCTTGACTTCTTCAATTACTTATCAAAAGCAAAATCCCCCTTATTTTTCATAGGAGGGATTTTTTGATTTTCTTGAAGAAGTAAACTGTTAGGCCCTTCGACAGGCTCAGGGTGATAAATCCACCGCCTAACTTCTTTACCTACTTAACTTCTCTACTTACTTACTTAATAACCATCTCAAACGGCATTCTTGCCTGCATACCGCCCATGTTCATGAGCTTTTTATACATTTTGGCGTAAGAAGTAAGTTCTCCGAAGTTTTTGTTTAGAGCCTTTTCTTCTTCATCACCCATCATTTTTGTCAGAATTTCTTCGAACGGCTTTTTCTTCTCAGGATAGTAGCGTACACGGTAGTCGCCCTCACTCAATTTTGCGGAAGTAGCTGCCAGTTTTATTGCCTCGTTTACTCCTCCAAGTTCATCCACCAGGCCGTTACCCTTTGCTTCAACTCCTGACCAAACACGTCCCTGAGCCAGCGTTTTAAGTTTTTCAACCGGCATCTTACGACCTGCAGCAGCTTTCGAAGTGAATTTCTCGTAGCCTTCATTCACACTTTTCTGGATCATTGCTTTCTCGAAATCGGACATTTCGCGGGTTGCAGTTGGCCAGTCGGCGTGTGGATTGGTACCCACACCGTCAAAAGTAACGCCAAGCTTATTGTTCATGAAATCCGTAACATTGAATATCAGACCAAATATCCCGATCGAACCGGTAATGGTATTCGGTTGAGCGACGATCTTGTTACAACCCATCGCCATATAATAACCTCCCGATGCAGCCACATCAGACATAGACGCGATAACGGGCTTAGTTTTTGAAGTCAGCTGAATTTCTCTCCACATCACATCAGATGCCAGCGCACTTCCCCCAGGTGAGTTAATTCTCAATACAATCGCTTTGATCTTATCGTTGTCACGCAGCTTTTTAAGCTCTTTCACAAACTTATCCGAAGCAATACCACCATCAGAATTATCGCCGCTTACAATTTCACCTTCAGCAACCAATACAGCAATGCGTTTGTTGAAATCTCCATCTGTTGATGAATCCCCACTTTTCAGGTATTTATCAACACCTATATAGGTAATTTCTTTCTTTGCCTCCACTTTCAGTGAAGTTTTCATGTAATTCTCAAACTCATCCCAGTAACCCAAATTTGTCACAAGTTTGTTTTTAAGCGCAGACTCAGGATTTTCCACTTTAAGGGAATCGGCAAGACCTTTCAATGTGGCTACCGGAATGCCTCTGGACGCAGATACCTTCTGAAGATAGTGGTCGTTGATTGCAGTGATAAGTTCCAGGGACTGTTTTTTGCTGGCTTCACTCATGTCTTTACGAGCGAACATTTCGATTGCACTTTTAAATTCTCCCACGCGGAAGATCTCAGGTTTCACACCCAGCTTGTCAAATGTTCCCTTGAAGAAGCTGTATTCAGCAGACAATCCGTTCCATTCCATTCCGCCGGCTGGATTGAGATATATTTTATCAGCCGCAGAAGCTATATAGTAGCCTTTTTCAGAGAACATTTCTCCGTAAGTAACCACAAACTTTTTAGATTTTTTAAATTCAAGAAGCTGACTGCGAATCTCTTCCAGTGTAGCCCATCCCGCCTGAGGGTTTTCTACTTTCAGGTATATCCCTTTAATTTTGTCATCCTTCTGCGCATTTTTCAATGCATCAGTAATGTCTTTCAAACCAATCGTACTTTCGTTTCCGGAAAATGGTCCACCGAGTCCGTCGAACGGATTTTCAACTCCAACTTCCTGAATAGGTTTGTTCAGATCCAGCTTAAGTACTGATTTTTCGGATACCACTACTTTGTCGTCGGAAGAGAACATTGCCCCAACTCCGGCAAGCACAAATATGGATACAATGAAGAAAAGGAATAGCCCGACGATCGTGGCGAGTACATATTTGAGGAATTGTAACATACTGATATAATCCGTTGATTTGATTGTTCTGTGATATCTTGCCAACAAAATTAATCATTAAATGTAGCAGTTAGATGCACAAATAATGTCAAAAGGTATTTTCTGAGTATTAAGTGGTCAAATATGTTTTCAAGTATATTTGTACCCATACCAATTACTAAACCTGTTCACTATCATTTAACCTATCTATCTCTATGAGCAAGACATTAATTCTGGTTCGCCACGCCTCCGCAGAAGAAGACAATTTTCGTGTGAAAGATTTCGACAGACAGCTGGTTAGCAAAGGATTGTCGGAAGCGGCAGTAATGGGGAAGTGGTTTAGCCAGAATGATATCAAACCTGACCGTTTCATCACCAGCAGTGCGGCACGCGCCTACAAAACGGCTGAAGTGGTTGCAGATCAGTTAAGGGTGGATATCTCCCAAATTGTACAGACGGAATCATTATACAATGGCGGACCAAAAGCTTATCTGGCGGCGATCAACGATACACCCAAAGAAACGTCGGTATTGATCCTTTTTGGACACAATCCTGATATTACCTATTTCGCAGAGTATTTGTCGGGTAAAGATTTGGGTTCGATGAAAAAGGGGAGTGCCGTTATTTTAAATTTCAAGAATCTGGAGTGGGACGAAGTTTCCGCAAAAACGGGTGTGTTTGTTTCTTATACCACTCCAAAAGATGTAATTAAAGCACAAGGAGAGAATGAGTAACCAGAATAGAAATCGCAGGATTTTCATCGTTGTATTTATCGCTTTTGTATCGCTGTTTCTTTATATCAGTTATGATATGTCGAGCCGTACAACAGCACCCTGGAATAAACCAAAGCAGCTCAAACGTGCCATGCCCGGTGCGTTGCCGGATTCTGATTCGCTGAAGCTGGATTCCTTGCTGGAAGAAGTGAAGTGAGTTTGGATAGTGTATAGTATTCCGGTGCGCTGCACCTCAGAATTGCTGTAGATGATTATTATTTCTACAAACATTTCGGTGCTACGCACCTTGCAGTTAAATGTGCAGCGCGCCGAAATATTTATAGAAATCCAGCCAGAGAAGTAATCAAAGGCGTAGTGAATAGGAATTTTTATATAAAAGAAGGTAGAGCGTATCGAAATTTGTGATACCAAAATATTAAGGCAAGAAAGGCGCAGCGCGCCGAAATATTTGTAGAAATCCAGCCAGAGAAATAATCAAAGGCGTAGCGAGTAGGAATTTTTGTATAAAAGAAGGTAGAGCGTATCGAAATTTGTGATACCCAAATATTAAAGCAGGAAAGGCGCAGCGCGCCGAAATATTTGTAGAAAAGTAACCGGTGATATAGTCATAAGGTGCAGCGCACCGGAATAATTCCTTCAGATTACAGATCACATCAGACTCACAAATTCACCCTCTCGGATGAAACTCTGTGATAATCTGGCGGAGATACTCCCGATCCAGATGGGTATATATTTCGGTAGTCGTAATCGATTCATGACCAAGCATTTCCTGTACAGCCCTCAAACTTGCACCACCTTCTACCAGATGTGTCGCAAATGAATGTCTGAAGGTGTGAGGGCTTACTTTTTTATGAATGCCTGCTTTTTCCGCGGCGTCTTTGATGATCAGGAAAATCATGACCCGCGTAAGCTGTTTGCCTCTCCGGTTCAGGAACACAATATCCTCACTTCCTTTTTGAATCGGCATATCACGCCGGACATGTTCCAGATAGAGGTTGATGTATTTAATAGCATCGTGTCCTATCGGAACCAGTCGCATTTTGTCTCCTTTTCCTAATACACGTATAAATCCTATATCGAACTGGCAGTTGGTGAGCTGCAAGTCAACCAATTCTGAAACCCGCAAACCTGTGCTGTACAATGTCTCAATGATGGCTCTGTTCCGGGTACCTTCCGGAGTCGAATGGTCTATAACCTCAATGATCTGCTCAATATCTTCATAAGAGAGTACATCAGGAAGTTTTCTGGGTAATCGTGGGGCGTCGATCAGTTCAGTCGGATCTTCCTGAATTTCATTTTCCAGCAACATATACCGGTAAAATGCTTTGATTCCCGACAGCATTCTCGCTTGCGTATGTGCTGCGAGCCCGAGCTCTGAGATGTATTTCAGGAATGCCAGCAGGTTTTCTTCCTGCACTTCCCTGGGACCCACGTTTGTCTTGCTCAGCTCCAGATACTCAACAAGCTTCTCTATATCGCGGATATATGCCTGAATGGAGTTGTCAGAAAATGACCTTTCCAGCCGCAGATAATTTTTGAAATGTTTGATGTAGCTTTGCCACATGATGTGTTGAGTCGCCGGTTAATGGAACTGCAATATTATGCAGTAAATGCCAATCCGGCCTCATCAGAGAAATTGAAGAGCTTATAAAAAGTGGCTGAGATGAAAAAAATATTAATTCTGAATGGTCCTAACCTGAACTTGTTGGGAAAGAGAGAACCGGGTGTTTATGGAAATGAGTCGTTTGAAGATTACTTCGAAAAGCTAAAACTATTGTTTCCTGAGCACGATTTGCACTATTTTCAATCGAATCATGAAGGTGCTTTGATCGATAAAATTCATGAGGTAGGTTTCAGCTTTGACGGGATTATTATCAATGCCGGAGGATACACCCATACATCGGTGGCTTTGGCAGATGCCTTATCATCAGTAACCACGCCTGCGGTGGAGGTACATATTTCAAATATTCATGCACGGGAAGCATTCCGTCACCACAGTTACCTCACCAGCCGTTGCAAAGGCATGATCTGCGGATTAGGTTTGAAAGGTTATGAAATGGCAATCCGGTTTTTTATCTGAAACCGGATTGCCATCAGGTGTTATCTGAATAATGCGTTGGCAAAAAGGATTTTACCATCGTAGAGCATACCACGGAACAAAGGATCGTCGAACATGTAAATGATCTGTCCTTTACCCACGGGCTGAGCGCCAAAGATGAGCGTGTTTTTCAATTTGCCCGTCATACGTTCGCCCACGAAGCCTGCCATATATCCTTTCTCGTTCAGATAGCCGACATTCCAGCCATCTTTCAGTAATTCAATATCATAAGCATCTCTAACGAGTGTATAATATTCCTGTTTCAGACCAAAAGAAATAGGGTGCGTGCGGTCAAATGTTACGCTGAAAGTACTTCCCGGTGATGAGTCGCTGGTTTCTTCTCTTTCCTGTTCTCCGTATTTTTTGAATACATCAGGCTCTTTACCTTTATCAGTCATTTTTTTAGCGATGCCAAAGCCAGGTTTGTTCAACAGCGCATTGTTGGCACCTTCCATGGAAATCAGTTTTCCACCTTTTTTAACCCAATCCTGGATTTGTTCCAATACTTTGTCTGTCAGAATATTAGAATAACGACCTGCCGGCAGAATCAATACGTCAACTTCACTCCATGGCAAAGCGGACAGTTTGCCCGGATCTACCAGTGTCATCGGATACTGAATCTGCTGTTCGAAGTAATGCCATACAGAACCGAATGACGTAGCAGATACGCCCGGTCCGGCTACAGTAACCACTTTTGGTGAGGTGATTACAGGAACAAATTCCGAACCGAAATCGGCTCCTTCGGTAACAAAACCTGTAGTAGCCAATGTCAGTTGTACATGATGTTTGTTGGCAAGCGCGGCAATTTGCTGATCGAAGTCAGGCTGATTGTTGCTTTTCTTTGTAATCACCAGTGTTCCGGCATCATACTTCACATTGTTCATTTCGAAAGGAACATTGGAGCTTCTTACCAGGAAATTACGTTTCAACAGTTCGGAAAGGAATACCACATCTTCCACATCCGACCACCTTGCCAGATACGCGTAGGGAGAAGAAGCAGGTACTTTATTGTCAACCGGAGTTGCCTGATAGGTGGCTGGAACCAGCTTTTCTTTCAATCCGTATGTTTTTAAACCGAACAGATAAGAAATTCCCCAGCTGGTAAGATCATAGGTAACGGAGTCTTCCAAAACCGGTTTGGTTTCAAAAAGTACCCGCAACAGATTGGATTTAGGCTGATAGGCAGAGATCACAAGGTCGTTGTTTTCGATCTTCACGGACTGATCCGTAGAGCTGCTCAACTCAGTTCCTTTTGTTGTGATCGCTTTTCCTGCCTGGCCATATTGGAAGCCCTGTTTCTTCAACCATTCCGTAAAAGATCTCACGCGCTCTTCATTGCCTTTCGTTTTGATTACATAGGATTTGAAAGGTCCGGCAGGATTGGTAGTTGCATCTTCATGGAATTTCACAAATTCACTTACGATCTTATCCTTGCGGGAAGCTACTGCTTCCAGTGTAGCCAGACTCGTCGCAAAGTGGTGATCAATACGGCTTACCAACGTTAGTGTGTCTTTTTCCGATTTACGTTCAATAGCCAAACCAGCCGCTCCGCCACCAGCTTGTTCATAAGTGATACCGATAGCGCCGTTGAATGATGGCCAGGTGTCGCCATAGCTTGGGTAAAACAAATCGTAGTTGTAACGGGTAAAATAGGCCCAGTTGTTTTTGTCAAAATAACGGCGGCAGTTTTCGCCTACGAGCTCATTAAACTCACGCTGCCAAGACGTAATGTCCTTGTGGAAAGGCTTGGCAGCTGGAGGGAAATAATAACTTCTGTTGGAGCCCATTTCATGGAAATCGGCATGCAGATGTGGCATCCACTGATTGTATAGCTCAATACGCGCTTTCGTTTCCTTTTGTGTTTGCCATGCCCAGTCGCGGTTCAGGTCGAACAGGTAATGGTTGAAACGCCCGCCCGGCCACGGTTCATCATGCTCCAATGCGAACGGTGTCACATCAGGAACGGCATTCTGGTAGCGGTTGTACCACTGCGTATATCTTTCGTAACCATCAGGATTCTGGCATGGATCAATAATCACGACGGTGTTTTTCAGGATTTCCTGTGTCACCGTGTTTTGTTTGTTCAGCAATTCATAAACCACCTTCATGCTGGAATTTGCCGAAACAGCCTCGTTGCCATGTACGTTGTAGCTAAGCCAGGTGATAGGAATCACCTTTCCTTCGGGCTTGCCATCCATCATCCGGATACTCTTCAGGTGATTGGTTCTGATTGTTTCCAGATTGGACATGTTTTCGGCAGAAGATATAAAGGCCGTAAGAAGCGGTCTGCCTTCGTTAGTAGAACCATACTGGATGATCTTCACGCGATCCGGATTCTGAGCCGCCAGAAGCTTTATATAATCGATGATCTGATGGTGGTAGGTAAACTTAGATCCCAGCGGATAGCCGAGATATTGATCGGGAGTTTGTTGTTGCGCCTTCGCGGGCAGGATGAATAGTAAAAGAAGAAGTGAATAAAGATATCTGGTCATAATTGGGCCTGTGGTGTTAAAAAGAAATTAGGACTACTCAAATTTAGAAATATCGTAGAATTTACGTGAACGCGGGAGATGCTAAAAAAAACTTTTATTTGAAACGTGCTGATAATGAGTAATGTGAAAAAATTATTAAATTTATTTTACCTGGACATTTGGATATTAAAAAGCAACCCTGCATATTTGCACCACGTTAACGGAAACGAGAACGAAAAAGTGAAAGAAAGTGCTGAAAACGCCACGAAGTAGGAGACCAGTCGGCCCATTCGTCTAGCGGTTAGGACACGACCCTTTCACGGTTGAAACAGGGGTTCGATTCCCCTATGGGTCACCAAGTTGCGGTTTTACGCACTTTCAACACTTTTTAAACCGCCTCAGCAATGAGGCGGTTTTTTTGCGTTTTGGGGGTTCGGTGATCTGGCGGCGGGCGGGGCAGATTCTAATTTTGGCTATACTGTGTAGTCATACTTTTCTTTAATTTGCCGTTCGCTCATTTCTACTTTGAACGGAAGTCTATTTTTGTAACTTGCGGTTTTTTAGGTGCAGATATTTCTATCAGATTATAAAACTGAGATCCAGAAACTGAAAAATAGCCAGCCATGATATGTGTGGGCGGTTCAAACAAACTAGTGATACTTATTAATTACCATTAGTTACAAATCTTTTAGTGTATAGTTAAATTTTACCCTCTATTAAATTATTATGTCTGTTATGAGATGGGTGACTATGTGTTTAGTTACCAGCATTTTTTTTTATGCCTGTTCAAATGATACAACAGGAGGGAAAAAGGAACAAGAAGTTATAAGTAGTTCCAATTCAACAGTTGCTGATGAAACGGACGAAGTTGAGAATGAAGAAGATGATGTGATTTCCTCTATAGTTTTATACAACTGGAATACACTGCCAGATTCACTTAGGAGTAAAGTATCGAAATATAACTTTCAGCACATTGGGAGTTTTGAGAGTAGAAACACTTATCCATTCAATCGTGAAGATGCGTATTACATTAAGGCTGCAATAAATAACATTAGGCTTGCGGAACTCTCGAAATCAGATGCATTCCCGGTAGAGGATGTTGCAAATGCAAATCCGTATGGCTTGTATGGTAATTACAGGAATGAATGGGCATTTTACGAAATGAACGGCTCGATCATATATCCAACTGCGAAATTTACCGGATTTAGTACCATATATATTTCCCGGCATGGTGAGATTGATACAGTGTGGATAGGTCCTGTTCAAAAAAGGCCTTACAAATTAGAGATCAAATTAAAAGGTGACTATTCCCAAGAGACATCTGTGTATCCTAGCATCAACATTCCTTAATAATTTTTATTACCTCAAACAATTTTGCCTCTATCCATTTTATGAAAAAGTTTATTCTTTCTGCATTGTCAGCTGGGCTTCTGCTTGTCGGATGTTCTAAAGATTCTCCAGATAGTCCCGTGCCAGTGGCAACACCACCTGTTGAAGAAATTACCTATCAGTATATGTTGGTGAACGTTTCATCCGACACATTAGTAACGTTCAATAATGATCCCAAAAAACCAAAAGAAAATTATCCTGAGATCTTGCTGTTGCCAAAAGGAAAAGTCATGGTGAAGGTCGGGAGTGAGTCTGGGATTTCTCCAATGATAAAAACTAAGAATCCATTGCTTCAAACTCAGGTGACTATTGATAATACTGGAAAGATTTATGAGTTGAATGCATATTTAAATGAAGCGGAATTTTATTTTTCCGGAGATGTACTTTTGGTAAACATCTTTTTTTTAAATCCTGAAACCGGGAAGGCTGATAGTTTGAAAGGTGTTACTTTACCCAGATCCATTTACTATAAGAAAGCACCCGAAGATGTAATCGTGACAGCGGAGAAGCAGAAAGTAAAAGGTAGCCTATCGGTTCGGACAACACTCACAGGCAATTTAACTTATACCAAGTCTACAAACGCAGCGTTTGGACGCATTACCTCCAAAACCTCTGTAAAGAGCAAAGCGGTAACTCATGATGTTAAAGAGCCGGAAGAGTGGCCATGTGGCACACATGCAGGTAATACACTTATAACTGGAGAGAGAGGTGGTTGTTATTATATTAACAAAAACGGAAACAAAACATATGTTGACAGAAGTGAATGCAACTGCGACTAGGGAAATATATCAATTTTGTGGGGCAGTGTGAAAAATTTAGTGTACAAAATGACTATGTGATTTTCAGGGGTCAATTCTCTGATTATTAGGTATTTAAAGGAAATTTTAGAAAAGATTGGAATAGGAAATATCAGCATGCTTGTAGCCAGGCATAGCTTCACTGATATTGCAAATAAAAAAACTGGTAACGTATACGCGGTCTCTGATACATTAGATCACAGTTCAGTTTCAGTAAAAACAGATTTTTGAACTCATCCACCTGATCGGAAAATGATGATTTGGTTAACCAGGTTTACGGTTGATAACTTAACAATATGTAATCATGTCAACAGACAAATTTTTGCTTTATATAGACATATTAAACTTTCGGAATTTAGTAAAAGATAGTAAAGAGAAAGTCATTGAATTGTTTGATCGGATTGAAAAACTCCCTGTTTTTACTGACCGCGATATAAGAACCATTGTCTTTTCAGATACCATTGTGTGCTATTTGAAGCAAACTCCAAACTCGAAAGATGGGGTTGAAACAATGTTGATGTATCTCTGTGAGGCTTGCGAAGCTCTTTTTTATCACTGCGTACAATTAGATATAGTTTATCGAGCTATTCTGACCTATGGAGAGTTTGAATTTAAAGAGCAGAAGTATTTCAATTCGTATTTTGGTAAAGCTTTAATATTTGCACATGATAAGGAGAAAGAAATAAAAAGCATTGGTTTGTTTGTAGACAAACGGGTATCTAATAAATACAATATATTCCGTACTATTCCTTACACTGATGACTTTGATTTTGTTTATCCCAACAGCGATTTCAATATCCTTCAGGATGCACAAGTATCTGATTTTCCAGTGGTTTGGTACTTGCTGGATGGTCCAGTTATGCTCGATCTAGATGTCAAATTCCTGAAATATGTAAAACATAATATCGACACTGTGTCAGATATCGCCATTCGACAGAAGTATGAATCTGTTTATAATCTCTACAAGAAGAAATTTTTTACGTTGATAGCTTTTTTGGAACAGAACAACTTCGACCATAAGGCAATTTGCCCTGAATTACCCTGGGAGGAAAAGAAGCAGGAATTTCCGAGATCCATGTATTAGTAAACATCATTGGAAATGAGATAATTACAAAGCTAAAATTGGGCTTTTTGAATAGTTATATTTTTTCGCTTAATGAATTTTTGCAATTAACTGATAATCAGTTAATACTTTTCGGTTCAGTACATTTTTCACCTTGAAAGTTTGGACATGTTGCACGCCCTTTGACATTTTGGAAATTTCCTAAAAATGGATTTTCGAATATATGCAAAGCCCCTCGAGTCAAAAAGCTCGAAGGCTCACCGGAATTAGAATGTTAGTCGCTTTTTCAAGAGCGATGTATTCGATAGTGATTAGATCCTTCATTCAGATAATCATTTCCTACCCTTAAAGCACCCCCATGTAAACCTTTCATTAATAAATAGCACTTTCTCCACCTTGCCCCGCTGAAATGTTCAGGTTATTTCTGATATTACCGCGATAATTCATCTCAAACATCACTTAATCTGGTTGTTACTATGAAAATGAAGTACTTGTTTACTGCAATCTTGTTGTGTACTGTGTTGGTGGCGGCGCGGTCGGTGCGCTTTGCGAATGACCTGGTGGGTTCCTGGGCTTATGTGATTGCCGATGTTCCGGCGGAATACCAGAATGGTGTCTTCCTTTTTGAAGAGAAGGAAAATGCCACAGTGGGTTATATCGGCGCAGATAAGTCTGTGCAGATGAAAGAACTTACCGCCGCGGATGGTAAGGTGAATTTCAAATTCGATTTTGACGGCGGCTCCATCGGGGTAAGTCTGACGCAAACCGGCGATACATTAAAAGGAAATATGTCTTCTCAGTATGGCGAATTTCCTATTGTAGCGGTGAAACAAAAATAAGAGAAGTGCACAAGGAGTGGCTGTAACGCCGATTTCGGAATTTTATAGTTATTTTGGGCGGTGATATTCACCGCCTTTTTTATTTTTATCCCAGCCTCATGTACGTGCTTCGTCTACTCTACTGCCTTTTTATCTTCATCTCATTTTCGTCCCTGGCGCAAACCAGCGTTGTGCAGGATACTGCCTGGGTGCGTAACAACTTCATCAAAACGGAACACAGCATTCCTATGCGTGATGGTGTGAAATTGCACACGGTACTATACACTCCCAAAGATGGGCAGTCGTATCCGATATTGATGCAACGCACGCCTTATTCGGCAGGACCGTATGGCGAGGCCAATTACCGTCGCCGGTTGGGTCCCAACACTTCGCTGATGCAGGACAAATATATTTTTGTCTACCAGGATGCCCGTGGCAGGTACAAAAGTGAAGGTAACTTCCGTGAAATGACACCGGCCATTCCTGATAAAAAGAGCAATCAGGATGTGGATGAGTCGAGTGATACGTACGACACGATTGAGTGGCTTTTGAAAAACACCAAAAACAATGGCAGGGTAGGGCAGTATGGTATTTCTTTTCCGGGCTACTATTCTTCGGCAGCCTTGCCCGATGCGCACCCTGCGCTAAAAGCGGTTTCGCCTCAGGCACCTATGTCGGATGAGTTTATCGGAGATGATTGTTACCATAACGGTGCGTTTTTTCTGATGGATAATTTTGGCTTTTACAGCGGATTTGATGGCCCGAAAAGTGCGAACGGAGAAAGTTATAAAAGATTTTTCAACGCTTCGTATGCAGATGCCTATCAGTACTTTCTTGATTTTGGCCCTCTGAAAAAAGCCAATACAAGTGCTTATTTCTCCGACCCGAACAGCGTGTGGCGACAGGTCGTTGCGCATCCTACCTACGATGAGTTCTGGAAATCCAGAAATATCAAACCGAATTTAAAAAATGTTAAACCGGCTGTTTTGGTAGTTGGTGGTTGGTTTGATGCCGAGGATTTGTATGGTGCTTTAAAAACATATGCTGCTATTGAAAAGCAATCGCCGGGTAACAATGCCCGACTGGTGATGGGTCCCTGGACGCATGGTGGCTGGGCGGCGCCTTCATGGAAATCTTTTGCGCAATACCAGTTTGGAGCCGATGTGAACAAATATTATCAGGATGAAATTGAAACGCAATTTTTCAGTTTTTATCTTAAAGACAAAGGCACTTTCGATCAGCCGGAGGTGACAGTTTTTGAGACGGGTTCCAATCAGTGGAAGAATTACAATGTATGGCCGCCAAAGGAAAGCAAACCAACCGCGTTTTATTTGGGAAATAAGGGCAAACTGACGACTGGCAAACCAACAGTGCAAAAGGGTGCTACTGCTTATGACAGTGATCCTGCCAAACCTGTACCGTACACAAGTGTAATTTCCGGTCGCCGTAACAACGAATACATGGCAGAAGACCAGCGTTTTGCTGCGATGAGACCGGACGTAATTGTGTTTCAAACAGATTCACTGGAAAGAGATCTGACTTTAACTGGTGAAATTGCCGCGCATCTTTTTGTGTCAATGTCGGGAACGGATGCGGATTTTATTGTGAAAGTTATTGATGTATGGCCAGCTGGTTCTTCTTTGCCTGCAGAAAATGGGCAACGCTCTGTGCAAATGGGAGGTTATCAGCAAATGGTAAGGGCGGAAGTTTTGCGTGGTAAGTTTCGTAACAGTTTCAGTCAGCCGGAGCCATTTACAAAAGATAAAATTGAAAAAGTGACCGTAAAGCTGAATGAAGTGGCGCATACTTTCAAAAAAGGGCATAAAGTAATGATACAGATTCAAAGTTCATGGTTTCCGCTGGTGGATCGTAACCCTCAGAAATTCATGAATATATTTGAAGCCAATGAGGAAGACTTCCAAAAGCAAAAAATCACGATTCACCACGATGCTAAAAACAGCAGCCATGTGGTGTTGCCGGTGATGAACTGATTTTTCTTAGCCACGGATGCACGAATAATCACGGATTTTTATCCTTATGTAAAAACATCTTCGTGGTCATCTGTGTATCCGTGGCAAATCCTGTCAGCCATCAAAATTTTATCCTTCCAAAAGTTGCGTACCTTTGTGGATAGAAATTTGAAGCAGCTGCGCATTGAAAAAGAAGACACTATTTATTACTCCCCCGTTTACCCAGCTGAATACGCCGTATCCTGCAACTGCTTATCTCAAAGGCTTTTTGAATACCTTGGGGCGGGAATCTTACCAGGCGGATCTGGGGATAGAAGTGATTTTGTCTTTGTTTTCTTCCAAAGGACTTACACGCCTTTTTACCGAACTTGATGAATCGGATGCAGAACTTACAGAAAACAGTTTCCGCATTTACGCACTCAGAAGCGAATATATCGCTACTATTGATCCTGTAATACGTTTCCTGAAAAACCAGAATCCAACCCTGGCACATAGCATTTGTGACAGAACTTACCTGCCCGAGGCAAGCCGTTTTCAGCAATTGGAAGATATGGACTGGGCTTTTGGCACAATGGGAATACACGATAAAGCCCGGCACCTGGCTACTTTGTATCTGGAAGATCTGGGCGATCTGATTCAGGAGGCGGTGGATCCACATTTCGGTTTCAGTCGGTATGCGGAAAGACTGGGCCGTTCAGCTACGAGTTTTGATGAAATGGAAGAGGCATTGGAGAGACCTGATACGATCGTTTCTTCGATACTGACCTCCATCCTGAATGATAAAATAAAGACTTCTGAACCTGATATCGTTTGTATCACGGTTCCGTTTCCGGGTAATTTATACGGAGGATTCAAATGCGGGCAGTATATCCGCAAACATTACCCGCATATACAGGTGGTAATGGGTGGAGGTTTTGCCAACACCGAGTTAAGATCATTAAAAGAACCACGGGTTTTCAACTATATTAATTTCGTTTGTCTGGACGACGGCGAAGCACCGTTGCTATCGCTCCTCGAATATCTTGATGGTGACAGACCATTGGAACAGCTGAAAAGAGTGTATTCGTGTGTGAAGGGAGAGGTGGTCTATCATAACGGAGCAAAGGAAAAGGACGTACCACAACGGGATACAGGCACGCCGGATTACAGCGATCTGCCTCTTTTCGATTACCTCTCTGTGATTGAAATTGTAAACCCTATGCATCGGCTCTGGAGCGACGGGCGGTGGAATAAGCTCACGCTCGCACATGGCTGCTATTGGGGGAAATGCTCCTTTTGTGATATTTCGCTGGATTATATCCGTCGGTACGAACCGATGACGGCAGCTTTGCTTTGCGACAGGATTGAAGAGATCATCGCTCAAACGGGACAGAATGGTTTCCATTTTGTTGACGAAGCTGCGCCGCCTGCCTTGTTGCGTGACGTGGCGTTGGAAATGATCAGACGTAAACTGACAGTAGTTTGGTGGACGAATATCCGCTTTGAAAAGAACTTTACACATGACCTTTGTCTTCTATTGAAGGCTTCCGGGTGTATCGCCATTTCGGGTGGGCTAGAAGTGGCATCTGACAGGCTTTTGGAAAGAATGAAAAAAGGTGTCACTGTAGCTCAGGTAGCCAGAGTTGCCGACGCTTTCACACAGGCAGGTATTATGGTACATGCCTATCTGATGTACGGTTTTCCGACGCAGACTACACAAGAAACCATAGATGCGCTTGAAATGGTACGTCAGCTTTTTGAGCAGGGCATAGTACAATCAGGATTCTGGCACCGGTTTGCGATGACAGCACATAGTCCGGTAGGCCTGCATCCCGAGGAGTTCGATGTGATGCGTATCGGGCCTGATTTAGGAAAATTTGCTTACAACGATCTGGAACATAATGATCCGTTGGGAGCCAATCACGATCTGTTTGCCGAAGGGCTCAGCAAATCGCTGTTCAACTACATGCATGGTGTTTGTCTGGATTTCCCATTGTCCGAATGGTTCGATTTCAAAGTACCCGCACCGTCCATCTCACCTCGCTACATCGAAAAAAGTATTCGCGAAATTCAGGATGCTACAACGAGGCCAAATGCTTTGGTAACCTGGACGGGCAGCTTGCCTGAGCTTTCCGTATTCGAGGAAAAGCAGGGAAAGAAAAAAGTTGAAATTGCTGAGCTTGTATTCTTTGATAAGAAAAAGGAATGGGCAGTAGAAGCTGATGTTCCGGTCGCGGAATGGCTGACTGAAATCATGCCCAGGTTATTAATTAGTAATCCGGCAGCTTATGCTTTGGATCAGCTCAAAAGGGATTACGACGAAGCCGGACTAGGCAGCTTCGACGGGTTTACCTCTTCTAATACCTGGAAAGCATTAAGACAGCGCGGACTTTTGATTGTGTAAGTTATAAACTACAATTTCAATACAGAAAACTTTTTCAGTTCATCATCAAATGTGGTAAAAGTAGCCGGGTACCCAACTGCTATTGTTCCGATTTGAGACGAAAGCCCGGTTGCTTTCGCAGGCCTGATAGTGGCCATCTCAACAGCTTCCAGCAATGGAATACCTACTTCGTTTACTGCATTTCGGACGGCATCGGGTAGTGAAATAGTGGCTCCTGCCAGATTGCCATCTGAGTTTATATACTTGCCCTCTTTCAGATAAGCATCAAATTCTCCCCATTTGAATTCCGTCACTTTTTCGTTCAGGAACAGAGCATCTGAAATCAGGAATAATTTTTCCTTTTTCTGTTTGTAAGCGATCCTTGCTGCGGCATAGCTGCAATGAGTGCCGTCTATAATAATGGGTGCATAGGTATCTTTACTGTCAAATGTAGCGCCTACAAGACCCGGTTCACGATGACCAAACGACGACATCGCATTATACAAATGCGTAACCACATTGATCCCCTTTGCAAAAGCTGCAGTCGCCTGCTGGTAAGTAGCATTAGAATGCCCGGCAGAGACAGTAATTCCAGAATCCAGCAGCATCTGAATCTGCTCTTCTGTGAACATTTCGGGTGCAATGGTGATCAGTTTAATTACATTTTTTCCATGGCGTATAATTTCTTCCAGATCCGAGTTAGTTGGCTTCCGGACATATTCTGTAAGATGTGCACCACGTTTTACGGGATTCAGAAAAGGACCTTCCAGGTGCATACCGAGTACACCGGAATCCGGATTTTTTTCCTGATAATTCCGTACAGCCTCTATACCTTTCAAAATATTATCCTGAGGCGAAGTAATCAGTGTGGGTAATACATAAGCAGAGCCCGTACCTACACTGCTCTGGTAGATGTCCTCAATCGTTTCCTCGTCCGCTTTTTGCGTAAAATAATATTTTTCCCCACCATTGATGTGACTGTCAAAGAAACCGGGAGCAAGGTTTTCCACAGCGGCAGCACCATTTGCCTGATTTTGATGGTCAATAGCGCTAATCCTGCCATTCTCCATTGTGATCAACTGATCTTTCAAAATATCATTTCCGGTAAAAACCCGCTTTGCGAAAATTTGCTCAGACATTTCTTTGGTGTGTTTAGGATGTTAGGGAATATATGAACGATTATATCCTTTTTATTTTATAATAATATCAAATCGAGTAAGCAATCCAGCCAGATCAGACGAAAGAAACTTTGCTTTTTTTACATTATTGATCGTAGGATCAATGGTGAAGTATTTGCTCGTCGTGAAATCGACCCCGGACACATTGGTATTTGAAAATACAGCCTCGCTGAAATCGCAGTTATGAAACTTAGATTTGGAGAGATCGGCCTGAGTAAAATCTGCTCCCTGAATCCGGCAATTTGAGAAAATACTCTTATTCAGTTTCTTCTGTTCGAAAATCGCATAGTCGAGAATGCAGTTTTCAAACTTTACCTGAAGTGCGAAATCCTTCGCCACCGAGATATCAATACCCGTCAGCTTACAGTCAAGAAACGTCACGTTATCAAGTTTACTATTCCTGAACGACACGTTACTGAGATTACAATCAGTAAAAATACAATCTGTGAGTGTGATACCCATCAGTTCAGCAAAGCTACAGTTGACAAAATTTGCCTGTTCAAAGTCGTCGGATGGTAATGGCTCGGTTGAGAAATCTATATTGTGAAAATAGGGTTTGTCTTCTGAAAATGACATGAAATGAAAGTAAGAGCTTATGAATTAAGAACTAAATATACTTTTTGATCACAGATTTAAGTTGATCTGCCTGCACTACACCCGATTGTCTCCACATCGGTTTGCCATGTTTGAAAACGATGAGTGTTGGTACTCCCTGTATTTTGTAAGCCTGTGCAGCCGATGGGTTTTTATCCACATCTACCTTAATGATGGTGGCCGTTTCTCCCAAATCAGCTTTAAGCGTTTCCAGGATTGGCTTCATCATTTTACATGGTCCGCACCACT
The DNA here is from genome assembly GCF_003383615.1 of Dyadobacter luteus. Taxonomy (GTDB): domain Bacteria; phylum Bacteroidota; class Bacteroidia; order Cytophagales; family Spirosomataceae; genus Dyadobacter; species Dyadobacter luteus. The sequence continues at coordinate 46,337 of NZ_QNUL01000032.1, read as the reverse complement.
CAGCGGAGAAATCGACAAGAACGGGCTTATTGCCGTTGATGAGTTCTTTGAAAGATGACATATCAGTATAGTTGAGATCGTGAAACAACAGAAAATAAACCAGTTCATATCACCGATTAGTCAATTTACTGCAAAATAAGTGCCCGTAGAAATAACCAAACCAGATGGAAATTGGTTTACAATAAACGACTTCAAAATGGGAAAAATGATTCCCTGCCCGAAGTGAAATCAAATTTTGGATTTGAGAAACTGACCGAATTTTTTTTCAATCCACTCGTAGGTGAAATGGGAATAAATGATGGTAAGCAGGATTGAAATAAGTAAGGAAATACCAATCATGGTTTCGGTTTGTGGGGATTTCAATACCCTGAAAAGGATCACGTTCATGGCGATCAGCACGATTGCATGGTTGAGGTAGATAGAATAGGAGATCTTACCCAGGTATTGAAAAGGTTTCGTGAGCAGCAGCTTGGTTACCACACCGGTAGAATTACAGAAAATAATTACCCCTCCCGAGAACAGAAACGGGAATACAAGTTTCCATAAATTAAGATCGTAATGGTGTACGATGTACATGCCTGAAACGACGGCTAGCAGGAATGGGATTTCGAACGCGGAAAGTTGAAAAGTTTTGTTTCGGATAAAGTTGTAAGTGAACACACCGAGGGTAAAACAGAAAATACCTCGTATAAATCCATAATCGTAAGCAAGCAGGTAATCGCCATGCCAGATGATAAAGGCACCGCAAAGAGTTGTAATGATCACAAATGCAATGAATTTATACTTCGAAAATAAAATCAGCACCAGTCCGAAAACAACATAGGCGATCATTTCCGCTGATATTGACCAGGCAGGGTAATTGAGGCCGATCCAGTCTCCGAATACAGGGGTGGAACCCATAAATGTGAGTGTATCGAAAGCTGTTTCGAAATAGTAGGAGAGGCTCAGGTTATCGGCATGCTTATAGGCACTGAAATCTCCTATAATGTTAAAAACCAGGAACACAATCTCAGTGTAAAAGAGCAGTGGATACAATCGTACAAACCTTTTCTTCAGGAAAGGGACGAAATCATCCTTGGTTTCCAGACGGTTGTAATAGTTCAGCGCGATTACAAAGCCACTCAGAACGAAGAAAAAATCAACGAAGAGATCAGAGTTAATTACGAAGAAGTTATTATAAAATACCGAATCTTTGAAGGCATTGTGGTGGTGTGCAACAACAAGAACTGCAAAAATGCCGCGTAAACCGTCGAGCTGTTCTACTCTTCCTTTCATTTAATGGTTGTGTGGATAATCCTGCTGTACGAATAAGAAACCGGTTAAGCGGGAACTGCAGATAATGGGTTTTCATTAACCGGCAGTTCTTCCCGTTTCTCAAAATATCTCACACCCAGAAAACGTATCATTGCGATATAGGGGAACCAGAATGCAATATCAGAGGGGCGTCCGCCTGTGATCAGAAGTATCGTAAGAGAAATGTAGAAGTAACCGAGCACAGTGGATATAGCTGCTGTAGGTCGTCGGATTTCACGTATCGCAAAAAGGAATAGAAACAGGTTAAAAGATGCAAAGAACAGAAAACCTATGACACCATAGGCAACAAATGATTCCAGAATAGGTACGTCCAGATAATCGCTCTTGAATCCTTTGCCCATGAAAGCATCCCAGGAAAAGAAGGTATTCAGGAAGGTTTCAAAACCACCAACCCGACCCATGGCTGAATAATCTACATCCGCAGATTCCGTTAATTTTACACCAAAAGAAGTAAAGATTACGTCCATGATACGATCCTGGAACACATCCCAATAACCAAGCAACAGGTTGAAGATATCACCATACCGGTTCAGGAAATACCGTATGCCAATGATAATGACAACTACCAGCACCATACTCCGGAACTTAAATATATTCAGCGCAGCTTTGAAGATACTCGAAACTTTGAACTGAAAGATAAAGTAAGCTGTGGTCATCAGTCCGATTCCGATATAGCTGGATTTGGCGAGGGATAAAACCACAACACCAAGACTAAACAGAACAGAAAAGAATAAAAATGCCTTATTAATGATACCCGTCGAACGGCTCATTAATACGAGTGCCGTTACAATACATATAACCCCATTACGAGCAGTAATGTGCGGATTTCCACCAGGTTGTGCTCCATCATTAGAGAAACTTACAGCTGCCCGCATTCCCGGCGACCAGTTCGGATCCGTAAGCAGAGAGTAAACCAGAGTAACATTAGCGAAAAGCGATAGTATAAAAAGAACCGTTACCAACGTATCAGACACATCATTGGGAACGTGCAGCAACAGTATCAGAAAGCCAAACATGAATACGAAATTACCTACATCGGCGACGGCTTTTCCTGTATAATTCAGAAAAAGGAAGTAGTATAACATGATCAGCAAAAAGCCTAATCCCAGATTAAACAGGATCGTGTTGGGCTTATAAAGACGCTTGAAGAGAGTCAACGGAAGCATCAAAACCAGCCCCAATGCAAAGAAAACTGCTGTGAAAATACTGTTGGCAGGTCCTATTTTCAGTGTATCCCGTATGAAGAATATCAATGGAAATCCATTAAATATCATAGCGATACCGACAGAGTATCTGAGATAAGTGAAATTTGAAAATATATTTAACAGACTCCAATTCATCTGGATAACCTAAAACTAATGTATTTAAAGTCGAACTTGAATATGAAGTAGGCCACTTTCCGAAACCTGCACCAAAGATACCTCAATTTGTTGAGAGATGGATTGCCTACCGCGGAAATGTACAATCCCTTGATTTTTGCGTGCTCCTTTTTACCAAGAGGGGCTATATTGGAGGATTTTGCATCCGCATGTACCCGCAATGCTCCGCCTAAACCGTCTATTTTTTTGGTTGTAGCCGTACCATCGGATGTATATCTTGTAATGAACTCATAGTCAAACGCAAAGTGGTATGATTCATCAAACGGGCCGTATTTCGTTACCAACTCTCTTTTGAAAAATAAAGACTGATTGTGAATCTGCATTCCTTCCAAAACCTGACATGTAAAGCTGTAAGACGTTGTTTTGAGAATCTCAGTCACTTCATCGTCTGTAGAAATCATAAACAAATCACCAAACAATATATCTGCAGGTGTTTGTCTGGCCGCTTCTCCAAAACGGAGAAAAGTGCCCGGGAAATATACATCGTCCGAATTTTGGAAGCTGATGTAGTCTCCTGTTGCCAAAGCTAGCGCTTTGTTGATGGCATGTACCTGGCCACGGTCCTTTTCAGAAACCCAATAGGTAAGATGCTTTTCATATTTTTTGATTATCTCCACACTATGGTCGGTAGAACCGCCATCAATGATGATATATTCCAGATTCGGATAGTTTTGGTTTAGTACACTCAGAATGGTACGTTCCAGAAAATCAGCCTGGTTATAGGAAGGTGTAATAATCGTTAGTTTTGGAAAGCCTGTTCCGCTTTCCTGACGGAAATCAGGTGCAGAGACCAGTGTGCGTAATTCCTTTGTGTATTGTTCGAGGGATTTCATGTATTGATAAAATTTTAAAACTGATCAATAAATTGGGTTATTGATTTCAGATTGGTCCGCCATCTTTTTCTGAAGAGTCGGTCGGGTTTGATGTCAGGGTTTTTCCCAAAGCCGGGTTTGCCGCCAGGGACAAACTGTTTAAAAGAATTTACAATTTTCTTATAGTCACTGTACAGTGTTTTGTATAAGCCACTGTTTTTCAGCAATGGAGCATGATCAGACCAGATAGGGTCGAAAAAATCCAATCCTGCAAAGTCTGCCGAGATGAGTTTCTCTCCTTCAACAAGGTAGGTCTGGTCTTTTAATTCCAGTGCTTTGTTCAAAACAGAATGCAGACCGTAATGCCAGCCGGGATTCGAAATCTGGATCGCATCCGGAATTCGGACCAGTACAAAGTTGAGCCACAACTGATCCATACACATGCCATTGCATAAATCAAATTTAGCTCTGTCGAGTGTTCGCTCAGCCCACCAGTCAAGGAAGCGAAGGCTTTCTTCACTTCGGTTGAAAGTCCAGCTTCCGGCATGAAACATACCTACATTGAGAATCCTTTTGTCATCGAGGACGGCAGATTTTGCCAAAGCCTTTGTGATATGCGGTGTAACCTGCATGCCCGACGGTGTTGAGATAATCTCTTCAAAAGAATTATACAAAAACACCGTAGGTGCGAAAAAAGTAAAGCCGGAGTGATCCGGGTGAAGTTGAAGCAAATGTTTGAGGAACCATGGGCGACAGGCATTCACAAGCTCAAAATCATAATACTGCTCAGTCATGTGTTGCCATTTCGGAATGGCAACTTCGTCAGGCCTGATGAGTTTGATATAGGCAGGAAGGTCGGTTAGTTCCGTATAATCGACCCAGCCAAGATAAAAAAGATTTCCAGGATACTGCATCACAGACTTAGCCAATGCGAGTGCATGAGCCAGACTAGTTCGGTTGCAGACTGTAAAAATAATGTTCATGGTGTTTAATTTCTTCCTTGCACTTCCTGTATCGGAAGATCGTCTATATTATCCTTACTTACACCGGTGAAGGCGAAAGGTAATGCCCTTCCTGTGTATTGGCTGGACGTTTTCTTAGTTGAAAGTGCTATGCAAAAGAAATTGCGCACTATTTCCGTTGGCTTTCTGACTGTCGGCCAGATTCTGTTGGCCTCCACTTCCCAAAACACAGCATCCCGATGCTTCAAAATTTCATCGTGACGATATTGATAGGCTGTTTTTGCTTTTTTTCTCAGCGCTTTGATCATTCGCTGAACATTGCACAGAATGAGTCCGTTGTTTTCAAAAGCCTTGTCAATATTTAGTTTCTCATTTTGATTCAGTCCCAGTATCAGGGACACCTGGCCGGGTAACTTTTTCGAATCACTGCTATCTGGTTTGGCTTTCAGGTAATCGTAACCTTGTTTGCACCAGTAATGCAGCTCATCTTTGACAATCCAGCTGTTAAGTTCATGAATCAGCAAAAAGTCCGTCCAGCTGAACCTGTCGTAGAATTCATCAAGCAGGAATAACTTTGCCAGAGCTTGTCGCGATTGAAAATATTCTTTCGGGAAATAAATGATATCAGCGTCTGCTTTGTGCTCCTTTACGATAGCCAGGTCAGCGCCTTCCGCTGTGATGAACATAACCGGATAGCGGGCCAGAGCTTCCAGACAGCGATGAAGAGATTTTTCTTGCGTTGGAGTCAGCTCTGGATCAGGAATGGGGATTATAACCGAAACTAGTTCTTTCATTTATATCGTTTCAAGCTGATCTATAACGTATTGGAAAGGCATTTTAATCCATTTTCTAACACGCTGATAACGCAATACACGCTTAGGTTTAATGTAATAGCATGGGAACTGGCGGTAATAAGCATTCCCGTTGTTTATAAGGCTATCTTTATACAACCTGAAAAGGGTAGTCAGGTCTGCCCGATCCGACAGCTCAAAGCGATCCTGATATTTAGAAAGCACATCCGGTTTCGCCGGGTCATAACCGCTGTAATGGAAAAAAATCAGTGGATTATCGCCATTCACATAGTGGGTCTCGCCCAACTGTGTGAAAGTACGTTCATGAAGGTTCCAGTAAGCTGCGTTGTATCCGGGGTTACGCTGAATAAATGTTTCTTTAACAAAAACGGGCAGAAAATTCATCCAGTTCTGATCTGTGAACAGACCATTGCACAGATCAATCAGGCATTCATATCTGAGTTTTTCTTCCCACCACTTAATATATTCCAGCGTTTCATTGCTTCTTGCGAATGCTACAAAACCAAGGTTATAAATGCCTGTATTGAGATGATGTAATTCATTAGGCGTTAATCTGTCATCAATAGCTGTATTGATATGTGGAGTAACGACTGCAGGATATTGAGTCAGAGATTCTTTCAGTGCTGTGATAGGCTGAAAGACGATAATGTCAGGATCGAAATAAATGACATTCTTTGCCTCAGGGTATTTCTTGAAAAAATAGGTGAAATAGAAAGGCTTGACCGCAGTGTTGAGTTCGGTAATATCGTACCGGTCTGCCATTTCCTGAAATCCCTGAATATCGATTTTATCAATCTCAATCATAGGGTATTCGGGCGTAAATGCAGGGTCAAAACTGACACCTTCCAGAATATCAACAAGCCCTATAAAGAACTTCACATCCGGATTGGTATTCTTCAGTGAATCTCCGAGTGTGCGTGCCTGAGCCAGGTAATTTATTGAACAAATTGTAAAAGCAATGGTCATTAGTTATGCTGTTCCGAAACGATCAAAGGTAAGTACTTTTGAATGATGGCTTCAATGTTTCCTACACTTTTCTCGGCATTGTGGCGTTCCAATACTTTTTTTCTTCCCTTCTCGCCCATGAGCTGGCGAAGTCCGGGATCGAGAACGAGTTTGATAACTGCCTCTGAAGCAGCGTTGATATCAAGATAGGGAACCACAAAGCCAGCATCGGTTTCGATCAGTTCAGGAGAACCTCCTGCATCTTCAAAGCAAACCACCGGAATCTCCAGTAATGCAGCTTCCAGTACCACAAGCGGATACGGATCCTCACGGGAACTGAGCAACAAAATATCAAAGCGATTGATATAGTCAAGCGCCTGTGGGGTAGGAGGAATGAGAATGATCCGGTCAGAAAGCCCCATGACACGGATATCACTTTCTATCAGTTCATAGATTTCATGCTGAGGACCTGCACCTACCCAAACGAAATAGACTGGTAAAGGGCCTGTCTTGCTGATTACATTACGGGCGATCCAGTTGAAAATATCATTTCCTTTTCTCCATTCGGCATTTCCGCATCCACCAATCACAATCGCATCATCAGGAATCTTGTAGGTTCTTTCCAGAAGATTGGTTTGTACCTGCGTTACTCTCTCATCAATATGATCGTGGTCTATCAGTGTAAATGTGCTTACATGCTGAGAAGGGAAATCATATTTTTTTACATAGAAATTCGCTACAGCCTTTGAAACAGCGATCAGATGGTCTGTCTTTTTGAGCAGAAAATTGAGATGTTTCTCATGCGTGTATATTCTTGCAGACATGGCAAGCTCATGCACAAACAATACCATCGGCAGATGATGCAGGAAGCGCAGTGTCTCATAGTAAACCTCAGCGTTGGCAATAGAATTGACAAATACCAATCCAATGTTCTGTGCTTCCAGTTCACCGATAATTCTATCATTTTCCCGCTGAGCTGAATGCTCGGCGTATAACTTCTGCAGTTTTATTTTCCTTAGAATACGTCCTGAAATGAAACCCGGAGAAGTCTGATTATCCTGATATAGCCTGGTAATAGTGGTTACCTCGGCAAATTCATCTTCCAATACACCACCGCTGCATAACAGCAAATGCATGGGTATGCCACGTTCCTTCAGCAATCGCAGAAGCTGGAGCAGAAGTAGCTGACTTCCTGCTCTGTTCGCATCGTGACTTACGAATAATATTTTCTTGTGTTCCATTACTTCAAAAGTTTCCAGGATAGTAATCACATGGTAATGCCGGATCAGAGCTCACGTTAATACGCTTCGTAGCTCTTCTTTCCAGGAACTTTTTTCGCGGGATTTCCAATATATATTCCCCATTCTTCTGTCTCTTTTGTAATGGCGGAAGCCATACCTACAAGAGTTCCCTGTGCGATAGTTGTATAATCGCGGATTGTGCTGTTCACACCAAAGAAAGAATAAGGTCCTATTTCACAGTGTCCTGACATCACAACGTGTGAGGTAAAAAACACATGGTCGTTGATACGTCCGTGATGGCCGATATGATTGCCACTCCACATCACCACATTGTTGCCAATTGTTGTGAATGGCTGAATCGTGTTGTCTTCCAGAATAAAGCAATTTTCACCCACTACACTTTTGTCAAAAATGGTAGCATGTGAACTGATATAAGATATAAATGAATAACCTTTTGCTTTTGCCTGATTGTAAATGGCTTCTCTGTTACGGTTCATGTTACGTCCTGTCATAGGAGCGAAAAATGAATACTCCGAAGGAGAAAACAGGGTTTCTACATCTTCAAAAGCCACAACTGGTAAGCCGTGAAAGCTGTTGTCCCTGATGTACTCACGGTTGACGGCAAAAGCCACAACTTCATGTTCGGAATCGTGCTGCAGGTAATAGTGTGCAAGTTCTGCGGTATCTAAAACACCAAAAATAATAACCTTAGCCATTTTAAATCAGTTCGTAATCTTTTAGAAGTGTGGTGACCTTTTCTGTGTCGTTAAACATCAAAATATCTAATACAGACAACCAAGGTACGAAAGCATTTTGGAATTGGGAATAAGGACTGAGCACACTTTTCAAAAAGTTGAGCCTGATTCCTTCATTCTCGAATACATTTTTGTCGTACAATTCCATGCCACCAACCGGATTGATATAATGCGTGGCCTTTTCCTGCCTGCAAATATCAAGTATCCGATCCGGACCTTTAAGGTTGGTATTGTCGTAAATTCGGGAGGAGGGAACAATTTCTGTTTCTATACCCATGAATGCGCAGGTTTTTTGCAGTGCATGAAGGGTGAACTCATGAATTGTTTCAGGATCGAAATTTACGATTTCTTCTATCAGGATAAAAACCTTTTGATAATTCGGCGCTTTCTGATAGGATTGTTGTAACGTTTTGAGGAATTTCTTACGCCAGGGATCTGATTTTAGCATCAACACTTCATTAATCAGTTTATTCTGACTGGCATCTTTAAGCGGAATCGTAAACATATGTGGCTTGCCACCAACAAGAATATTATTTCGGTTGATCCATCCTTTGTTGATAAAGTTCACATCGTCATAGATAATAAATTTATCGACCGCGTTGATGAGTTGAAAATACCCTATATAAGGAAAAATATAGGGCTGCATGATGGCAATGGTCATGGGCATTCGAATTACCGGCACAAAGTACCGTGGTTTAAAATAATGGCGATACCGGTAATAAAACTTCCTTACCGGAGTTTGCGGAGATAATAGTCTTCGCCTTTCACGATCAGGCCGGTCATTGTAGTGTCGCTGCCTAACCTGATATCGCTCTTCAAAGCTTTGATTTTGCTTGTATCATTAATTACGCTTCTTGCATAAAACAGATAGTCGGCGTTTTGTGGAATAGGTCTGAGGCCTTGCTCAAAAGGATTTATGGATATAAGTTTTCGGCTCAAATCCTGCCCGTACAGTGGATATTCGAAATCGTCGTTGATTGTCGCGAGAGCTACTGTGGCATTTGCAGGTACAATAGAATCAAATCTTTGATACGCTGCGGTTATATCCGGTCTGGCAAAAGTCTGGTAAGTAATGCGATCCATTGTCAGGGCTGATTCGTGTCCATACGCCGGAAAGGGCAGGCAACGTACATTGAGATATACTGACATGATCGCGGATATACAGGCCATCACCACCACCAAAGCTACATATCCTTTCCACAACTGACGTCTCGGTTTGATGATCGATAGCCGGTGATGTGAAAAAAGAAGCAACAGGAAAAGTACACCAAACAGACCCGTTTCTATAAAGTAACGACCTTTGAAGGGATCATAAACTGCTGAAAAGGAAATTCCGATAAGGTGAAGCAGGAATGCCAATGCCAGAAACCAATGTACCCGCGACCAGATTACTCTGAAAAAGACAAGAAGAATGATAGGTAAGATAAGTGCAAACCCGAAAACTCCCCAATAAGGATTGGCATTATAGAAGTCAAATCTTCTTTGGAAGGTAAAAGGGACAATAGCGTATTCTTTTTCCTCATCAAGCCCCATGTTAAGTTTGTCTTCCAGATATACGATGGGTTTGCGAATAGTCGTGTTTAAATCGTATCCCCATTGCGCATTCCGTATACCATCCAGATTGAAAAAGTCGTAGCTATATCTGATCACATTACGTGTTCCTTGTTTCAAACCATTTTTTACACTCCCAAAACGTTCAATGGATTGATGTTTCAGCGCAGTAGGGGGGCCAATCGGGTGTCCGAAAACCTGTATGTTTTTAACATATCCCGAAGGAAGCATATATACACAAACGGCCAGTGCAATCGCGATACCCAGACGTAATGTTCTGTTAAAGAAAATTTTGAAATCAGGAGCAAGAAATACAGTGTAAATCATGACCACGAACACGGATGGAAGCAAAAGCGCAAACGTTGCCTTGTGCCCGAATACGATTCCGAATGTGAGTCCGGCCAGATATAAATAGCGGTTGTCGCGACTGTTGTAATAGGTAAAAAGGAAATACAACAATGTGCTCAAATAGGCAGCCAGTACGATGTCCGTCTCTGTGGTGATAGCCTGCATCAGGAAATCCAGGAACATCGCATACGCCAATGCACAGAAAAGACTTGCGGAAAGATTTCTGCCAATACGCTGCGCAATCCCGAAAACCGCCAGAATTGTGATGTAGTAGGAGAGGTGGTGAATTACCTTAAAAGCATTCTCCACCTTTCCGCTGATCAGATAGCTGTATATCTGAATGCTGGTCAGGCTTTTAGGATAGGTATCCATGTTCCAGTTTGTTCCTCCGAAATGTTCCATCGTTCCGCGCTGAATGTAGCGTATAGCGCGGTTCAAATGCCCGGTCATACTGTCCCATTCGTTGGGTACTGTCGAAATCACAAGAATGAGATTGGTGATACAGACAATGAAGAACGTTCCGAAAAGTAATCCGAAAATGAATTTCAGATAGGGCGACAATTCTCTTGTCCATATGGTGAGACTCTGCGCACGGTTTTTAATAATCGACCGTACAGAATAGTGTTGCTTTTCCGGAATCAGCGCAGACCAGAGTCCGTACTGAATGGCCAGAATGATGAAAGTAGCTGCTATCCACGAAAAAACATTTGCTGTCTGATCAATTGCTGAAAGTATAAATCCACTTGGGATAATACATCCCACTGACAGGACAAAAGTGGTGAGTATCCATTCTGTCAGTGATGGTTGGGCTATTTTTTTAGCGACGTACCCAACACTATATATAAACGCAAAAAAGGAAAGCAGGTATACTATAACCATAATGCTATGGTGACAAGAGACTTTTGTTAATGATGGCAGCAATACGTTCAACATCCTCAATAGGAAGACCCATATACAGAGGTAAACAAAGTACACGCTCCGCTATATTTTCAGATACCGGGCAAGCTATTGCTTTGGGCATAAATGGCAGCGTGTTCAGCGACGGATAAAAATACCTGCGTGGAATAATTTCATTTTCAGCAAGGTCTTCCATCACTTTTTTCATTACTCCCTCCGAAGGGAAAACTACCGGATAATAGGCGTAGTTATATTCAATATCAGCACTGCGTTCAGGTCTTTCAAGAATATCCCAATTCAGCCTGCTGTCATAAGCATCGAAAATATCTTTTCTTGAAGCAATGATTTCTCCCACGTGTGGCAGATTGCAAAGCCCCATAGCCGCATGGAATTCAGAGTTTTTACCATTGATTCCGGCAAAATAATAAGATTCATCTCCTCTGTGTCCGAATGCACGCAGTAAGCTCAGTTTCTCGTGAAGTTCCGGATGATTGGATATCAGCGCTCCGCCCTCTATGGTGTGGAATACTTTTGTAGCATGGAAACTGCATGTACTGATATCTCCGTAGGATAAAAGTGATCTGTTCTTATACTTCACACCGAAAGCATGCGCCGCGTCATAGATCACCTTGAGATTATGCTTTTTAGCAATAGCCTCAATTTTCTCCACATCACACGGGTTTCCGTAAACATGCGTTGCAAGGATAGCGGTAGTGTCCGGTGTAATAGATTCTTCTATCAGATCCGGATTAATGTTAAAAGTAGAACGATCTATATCAACGAATACAGGCGTACATTTTTCCCACAGGATCGCATTCGAAGTTGCACAATAAGAGAAAGGCGTAGTAATGACGTCTCCTGTTATTTCAAGCGCTTTTATGGCGATCTGAAGAACGATAGTCCCGTTCCCGCAGAAGTAAAGATGATCAACGTTAAGATATTCCTTTAATTTGGATTCCAGCTCCTGCAGTAAAGGTCCGTTGTTTGTCAGATACCCACGGTCCCATATTTCACGAACATATTGAAGGTATTTTTCCTGATCTGGTAAAAAAGTTTTAGTGACGTTAATCATTCACTAGGTGTTCAGTTTGTCTAATGGAGAAATTAAGTTGAGGGCGAATATAACCAGGCCATTTTCCGTACCAGGTTACATTTTCACGATAGTCTTCTATATCGAAAACAAGTGCCTCTTCCATGTTGTAAAGCACCGTACTGGTATCTTTTACTATCATCATGGAAACAACGTAGGATCCGTCGTTCAGGAAGTTTCCCGGAATATGGCAAGTACCTGTTACCAGTCCTTTACCAAATGATTCTGATTGTGTACCTACGTTGAATATACACTCACCTGTAAAGGTGTATAAGTGTAAACTCAGGTTAAGATTAGCACCTTCTTCCATGTTCCAGAACTCAAATCTGAAATCAATAGGCGTGCGCACATCAATGTGAGAAAGGTTGTCCTGAAATTCAGGAACAACTTTAAAGCTCTTAATTCTTACCTGATCGTTTCCGGGAGCGTGATTTATATCATCCCAATGTTTTTCAAGCGATTTATGAGAAACTTGGCTGAGGTAGTTGGTAACAATATGTGTGGTATCACCCTGGTCGACCAGCCTGCCTTTTTCAAAATAGAAAGACTTATTACACAAGGCCTGAATAGCCGTTAGATTATGACTGACGAAAATCAAAGTACGTCCACTTTCAGATACATCTCTCATCTTGCCTAGAGACTTCTTTTGAAATTCCGTATCACCAACTGCCAGTACCTCATCTACAATAAGAATTTCTGGATTCAGGTGGGCTGCGATGGCGAACCCTAGCCTTACATACATACCGGAAGAATATCTTTTTACAGGTGTATCCAAGAATTTTTCTACGCCGGCAAAGTCAACAATGGCATCAAATGATTGTTTGATTTCAGTTTTAGACATGCCCAGAATAGCTCCGTTCAGGAAAATATTTTCACGACCGGTAAGCTCAGGGTGAAACCCTGTTCCGACTTCCAGCAAGCTGGCAATACGTCCGTTAATCTTAATCTGACCGGTAGAAGGCTCTGTAATACGGCTGAGGATTTTCAATAGGGTTGATTTACCTGCGCCGTTATGACCGACAATGCCAATCCTGTCGCCTTGTTCAATGCGAAAACTCACATCTTTCAGCGCCCAGAACTCTTCCTTTTCGGCAAAGTCATCCTGTTTGTTCTTTCCGGGAAAAACTTTACCTAATGTATCAGATACCACATCACGCAGGCTGGGCGTGCCGGATTTTCTCTGATGATCAATGATATATTTTTTGCTGATGTTTTCAGCTACAATTACAGACATAAACAAAAATAGCTATTTCAAATATGATCAACGAATGTATTTTCCTTTTTGCGGAAATACACAATTGACAACACAAGCGTAATCAATGATAATATAGTGGTTGAAATAAGGCTCTGCGGATCAAAATAAGCTTTATCTCCAAGCAGACACCATCTGAATCCATCAATGATACCTACGATAGGGTTGAGTTTATAGATGCTTTCGAACCACTGACCTTCTACCAACCTGCTCGTGTAAGCAATAGGGCAGATGTAAAAACCTACCTGTACAATAAATGGTATCAGCTGACCAATATCACGGAAACGAACATTTAATACAGCAAAAAACAATCCAAAACCAAGAGAAATAAAAAAGGTCAGGATAACGAAAGCAGGTACAAAAATAATGTTCCAGCTGAGTCCGTAACCAGATACCACCGTAAAAACCAGGAATATTACGAATGTAATCAGAAAGTCGACAAAGCCTACAGCAACAGAACTGAGAGGCATGAGCAGTCTTGGGAAATAGACTTTCGATACCAAGTTGGAATTGATCAGTATACTACTGCTGATCTGTGTAAAAGTATTGGAGAAAAATGTCCAGATCGTAATACCACTCAATACCATGAGCGGATAAGGAATTCCCGGGTCTCCTTCGAGCTTTGCAACCAGGCTGAATACAAAAACCATGATTCCCATGGTCATAAGCGGGCGGAGCACGCTCCACGCCAAACCTAGTAAAGTTTGTTTATATCTAACAGAAATATCCCGTTTCGAGAGGATCCAGAGCAATTGTCTGTTAAGCCAAAGATCTTTCCAGTAGTCCTTTTCCGAACCTCCAGCCTTTATGGTAATAGTATGCTTCATGATTGTTAATTAAGCCTGAACTGGTTTGGGTGCAGGCGCCAGCGCAGTACGAAGGTAAGTAAATATTAGAGCAAGGAACAAACCGATCAGTAACCCGATTTTTGCTCTTGTTTTGTCTGTTGCCTTCATGTCCAAAGGTACTTTTATACCTTCAATCTCCGTAAACAATGGAGCTTCCCGTACCAGGGAAACCCTCATTTTTTCCGCACTTGCCATCGCTTCGTAGTACATACTTTGAAGGAAAGCTGATTTTTTTTCTGAGCGGGACGCCGATACTTTAACCATCGGGTCGAATACCTGAGTACTCAAATCCACTTCACGTGCAAGGCGACTCTCTGCCACTCCCAATACTCTCCCTAATGAGTCACGTCTGGATTCAAGCAAACGAAGCTGCTTCCGTGATTTTTGTGTCTGGTTTTCAGTATACATCTCTTCTACAGTAGTAAGAAGTGAAGTAACCCATAAGCCGGCAAGTGTTTCATTTTCCGCCTTGGCAGACAATTTAGAGAATGAAGATTTTCTTTCCAATGGTCCTATGTCCGTCAGGTCCGTCGCTTTACGAACAAGCTGATTTAATACCACTCTTGATGGCATATCCAGTTTTTTGACATCCGAACTTGTGAAACGGAAGTTGTGCAAGTCAGGTGTTTCTTCCCATTCTTTCTGCTTGATTCCGCTCGAATCAATGAAGAAATTGGCAAGGATCATTTTTTTTCCGTGGATATCTACTTCTTTTAGCAGATTCCGTTCGATAACAGGTCGTGATTTTACGAAATAAAAGAAGTTTTCACCCGTAAAAATATTAGCATCCGGCGCATTGCCCAGTCCGAGCAGCCCCGCCATGTCGCCCAGACCTCCCGAACTCTGACTTCCCCCAAGGTTAAAAACTACATCAGCTTCATATTCATTAGGTGTTTTCAGTACTAAATCCAGAACATATCCGATACCAAATCCAAGACCTGGCAAAAGCACAAGAACAATCCAGTTCTTGATTAACGCCCTCTTGATTACCTGAATTTTTTCAATTACATCCTGAGGGGTTAATTCATCCTCGGGAACTTGTCGAGCTGTTGTTGACATAGTTTTTAGTTAATAGTGCGGAAGGCAAGAATAGTTACAACTAAGGTCATAATAGAACCTAACACAGTTGTAGCGGTTGTAATGGTTTGCTGTGCATTAAGTGCTGGTGCAGATCTTTGAGGAACGTATATCTCAGATCCCGGCTGTACTTTAGGATACACATTGAAAACAAGGAATCTTCTTGTTCTGTCAACATTTCCATTAGGATATTTGATATACGAGCTTTTTCTCAATGACTGAGGTGTAAACCCACCTGAGCGGGAAATATAGTCTGTAAAGTTCATCCCTTTTCCGTATTTAACCGTCGTTGGATAAAGCACTTGCCCAATTACCTGTACCGTTTCCAGACGTTTTGGAATACGGATAATATCACCTTCCTGAACGATCAGATCTTCAAAAGAACCAGGTTGTTTCAAAATGCTGCGCAACTGGATACCTATCGATTCTTCTTTCACATTAGCCATATCTCCCATGATAGTTCCGGTTTTGATGCTTTTTTCAGCAATGTCGGTTTCTTCATAATTGGTAGCCTCTGTCATGCTTTTGGCAATGGTTCTTCTAAGTAAAGTTGCTCCTTCGGCGTTAGCAAGTTCTGTTAGATTACCTGCTCTCTTGATTACATCGCTGATCTTATCGTTTTTGTTAACGATACTGTATTCACCTGGCACAAGCACTTCTCCTTCAATGAAGACAGACTGCTGTACTACATAGTTTGGTGATTTACGGATAATGATATGGTCAAATGGCATCAGAACAAAGTTGCTCTGGTTGGCACCCAGTGAAAGATCGCGATTTACATTGAATTTATAAATCTCAGCAATTTGTGCGTTAGCAGCGCCGGCAACTCCGTCACGTTTCCGTCTGATTACCTCAACTTCGGCAGTATAGGCAGATTCTTTAAATCCACCTGCTTTGAGAATTGCATCCTCCAGTGTAGTGTTGGAAGTGAAAGGGAATTTACCTTCGTTTTCAGGGAACTGCGGATTATTTACTTCACCATCTACCTTAATGAAGGCAACTTCAGCCATTGTGAATTTAGAAGGTATCACAACCTGATCCAGACGTGTAAGCATCAGGTCAGGAGTTTTGTTGTTAACTATATCAGCATAGTTAAGTGAAATATTTTCAATAGTAAGATCCTGACGAGTTCTGAGCACATTAATACGTCCGATGAACGCATCTTCTCTTAAACCTTGTGCGTTTTCAACCAATTTCTTGAGTGAAGGGCTGTTGTCCAGCGAATAATTGCCCGGTCTGAATACCGCACCTTCAATTGTTACAATGTTTTCAAAACGATCCAATACAGTTTCCACTGTAACCAGGTCACCGGTTGCCATGTCAAAAGAGCTGTATTCACTTTCAGAAACATCAAACATTTTACGTTCCAGAGAGGTGATTCTTTCTACTTTCACACGGCCTCTGTATGCCTTGTCGTCAAATCCGCCGGCGTAAGCAAGTACATCACTAAGCTTTTCATCGGGCAGAAGTTCATACAATCCGGGACGCTTTACTAGTCCGTCCATTTCAACTCTCTTGAAATAGTAGCCAACCTGTATATTGTCGTTGTCCTGAATTCTTACATCGCCGTCTCTGGTTCCTTTAGTGAGGAAGTCATAGATATCCATGTGGCTGATAACCTTGCCATTACGAACAACTTTGACATCACGGAAAGATCCTATTTCATTAGGGCCTCCGGCTAGGTACAGCGCATTGAAAGCAGATGCCAGAGAAGATAATTCATATGTCCCGGGATTAATAACTTCACCCGTAACCAGTACTTTAACAGTTCTCAGCTCTCCAAGGGTAACCATTAATTTGGTTCGTGCGGGTTGCCCGCCTGCACCGATAAGTCCCGGAACTCCAACTTTAGAAAACCTGTCGATAAGAATTTTGCGGATTTCATCAATCGTATGGCCTGCAACATACACATTACCAACGCGTGGCTGGATCTGAATGAAACCATCGCGGTTTACTTCCAGTTCGTACGTGGCTTCTGCAAAATTGTAATAGAATATCTTTAAAACGTCGCCAGGACCAACTACGTAGTTAGTAGGTGTTGCGATCTGAAAATCAGGGATTGTGTTCAGATTTTTATCTGCAAATATGGAATATCCGTAGATTTTCCTTCTTAACTCTTCCTTAGCTTGTTCTTCAGGAGTGAGTGTTGTTGCCTTCTCCTGATTCAGTTTACTTTGATCCGAGTTTTGAGCGTCCTTGCTGTCAGCGCCGTCAACAGCATTTGCTGCCTTACCTTTATCACCAGTATTTGCTTTTGAGTCAGTTCCCGGTAGCTGATTCGTATTAGCAGGAGTATTCCCCTGAGCTCCACGCGGACTGGTAGGTGAATTGTTGGTTCCTGTATTGCCCGGTTGCTGAGTTCCCTGTGGTTGACCCGCGGGTGAAGGTGCTGATGGAGTAGGTGCAGTTACTTGTGAAAATGTTGGCAAAGAGATGATAAAACTTAGCAAATAAGGGAGGAAATATTTGCATTTTTTACCCAACTTGAATCTGGTCATACGTAGTGTTGTTGTGCTAGGAAATACTTAAAATTCAATATAACTGTCGTCTGAACTTAGTAATTTTGCATTTTTAAGAACGGAAAACGAAATATTTGATTTTTCATATATCGCAAAGTAAATTAGATTTTTTCTATTTTTAAAGAATTTCTAGTATCTGGTTGGTTTACCCATTTGCGGCAAAGTTACAATAGCCTAACGATAAAAGACCAAGATTATTAAAATACAATAATTAAATCGGACCTGCAGGCCGACTGTGAGCCCTTATTTATATGGAAAATAAAGTTAATGTTCAATACGACGAAGATAGTATAAAGTCACTGGACTGGAAGGAGCATATCCGTCTCAGGCCAGGTATGTATATCGGGAAACTGGGAGATGGCTCTTCTATTGATGACGGTATCTATGTGCTTGTAAAGGAGATCGTAGATAACTCCATTGATGAGCACATGATGGGGAACGGAAGAACGATTGAAATTAAAATTTCGGAGCATCGTGTAGAAGTGCGCGACTATGGAAGAGGAATTCCTTTGGGAAAAGTTGTGGATTGCGTTTCTAAAATTAATACAGGAGGGAAGTACGATTCCGGGGCATTTCAGAAATCTGTGGGACTGAATGGTGTGGGTACCAAGGCGGTGAATGCGCTTTCTAATTATTTTAAGGTTCAGTCCTACAGAGACGGGAAGTTCAAAATGGCTGAGTTTCAGCAGGGAGAGCTGATTAATGAAACGGGAGAGGAGCCTACTTCACAACGAAACGGAACGCACATGGCTTTTGAGCCGGATGGGAATATCTTCAAAAATTTCAGGTATATACCTCAATATCTGAATAATATGATCTGGAATTATTGCTATCTGAACGCTGGATTGACGATCAATTTCAATGGTCAGAAATATATCTCTCAAAATGGTTTGCTGGATTTGTTACAAAGTAAATCCGACGCCGAATCCATACGCTATCCGATTATCCACCTGAAAGGGGAGGATATAGAATTCGCCATGACCCACGGAAACCAGTATGGTGAGGAGTATTATTCTTTTGTTAACGGACAGTATACAACTCAGGGAGGAACACACCTGGCTGCATTCAGAGAGGCCGTTGTAAGAGCGATCAGAGAGCATTTTGGAAAAGATTATGCGCCGGAAGATATCCGGTCTTCAATTATTGCAGCCGTAGCTATCCGGGTTCAGGAGCCGGTATTCGAATCTCAGACAAAAACAAAGCTAGGTTCCAATACGATTACGCCTGATGCAAATAGTACTACAGTACGGACTTTTGTAAACGACTTTGTGAAGGAGCGTTTGGATAACTTTCTGCACATGCATCCGGAATCGAGAGATGCACTGAAAAAACGTATTGAGCAGTCGGAGCGGGAACGTAAGGAATTGGCCGGAATTAAAAAGCTGGCAAATGAGCGCGCCAAAAAAGCAAATTTGCATAACAAGAAGTTGAGAGATTGCCGTGTTCATCTCACAGACCTGAAACACGATTCACGGTACGAAACAACTCTTTTTATCACGGAAGGGGATTCTGCAAGTGGTTCAATCACCAAGTCACGTAATATCCAGACTCAGGCTGTATTCAGTTTGAGAGGAAAGCCTTTGAACTGCTTTGGTCTTAATAAGAAGATCGTCTATGAAAACGAAGAGTTCAACCTGCTTCAGCATGCTCTTGATATTGAAAACGGAATTGAGAATTTACGCTTCCACAGGATCGTGATCGCTACAGATGCAGACGTGGATGGAATGCATATCCGATTACTGCTGATGACATTCTTTTTGCAGTTCTTTCCGGATATAGTGCGTAATGGTCATTTGTATGTACTGGAAACGCCGTTGTTCAGGGTACGAAATAAAAAGGAGACCATCTATTGCTATTCCCAGGAAGAAAAACAGGCGGCTATTGGAAAATTGGGCAGCAAGCCTGAGATAACGCGATTTAAGGGATTGGGAGAGATTTCTCCTGAAGAGTTCGGGAAGTTTATTGGTGAAGATATGCATCTCGAACCTGTCATATTACAAAAGGAAACTTCAATATTGAAGCTGCTTACTTATTACATGGGTAAGAATACGCCGGAACGCCAGCGTTTCATTATTGACAATCTGAAAATTGAAAAGAATATCGAAGAACTGGCGGTTGCTGTTTAACTTCACGACCCGATTTAAAATACGGTTACCGCTGATACCCTTTCATTAGAATATAAAAATTGTGGATTTACAGGATTTAAGAAACAGGATAGATACGCTCGACGACCAGATGCTGGCGATATTGAATGAGCGAATGGAGCTTGTTCATAAAGTTGGAGAACTGAAGCGTTCTTCCAATTCAATCATTTACCGGCCCGAAAGAGAAAAACAGATACTCGATCGGCTGGAAAAACGCAACCAGGGACTACTTACAAGGCAGGCTATAGATGCGATTTTTTTTGAAATCTTTGCCGTTTCCCGTAACCTCGAATTGCCGGAGCGTATATCCTATCTTGGACCGGAAGGAAGTTTTACACATCAGGCTGCAGAAAGCCGCTTTGGCGCGATGAGCGAATACCTGGTGCTACCTACCATTCATTCTGTATTTGAAAGTGTGGAAACCGGGCGTGCCAAATTTGGTGTGGTACCTATCGAAAATAACCAGGAAGGTATTGTTGTTGAAACAGTTGATTTTTTAAGAGAGAAAAACCTGACGATTGTAGCAGAGGTGTTGTTGCCGATCCATTTTACTTTTGCTTCTCAGTCGGATTCATTAAAAGATATCAAAAGGATTTATTCAAAAGACATTGCTTTCAGGCAATGCGGTAAATTCATCAGTGAGTATCTGGATGGGTTGGATGTAGAATTGGTTCCGGTGGAATCCACTGCCAAGGCTGCAAAACTGGCATCTCAGGAGCCCGATTCAGCCGCGATCTGTTCTTCTATTTCCGCGCGTCTGTTCGGGGTTCCCGTTTTCTTTGATAACATTGAAGACAGCGATCAGAACAGAACGAGATTTTTGATTCTGTCAAAAGATATTGTGAATGCTAAGAGCGAGGAAGATAAAACAACGATCATTGCCAACCTTCCCAATACCAACAGGCCTGGCGTACTCTATGAGTTCCTGAAAGAATTTAATGATCGTGGAATTAACCTGACAAAAATAGAAAGCCGTCCCCAACGTGGAGAAGCCAGTTTCAGAGCATGGTTTCTGGTTGAATTTTTGGGACATGTAGAAGATCCTCAGGTGAAAGAGGTAATGCATAAATATGGAACACACCTGAAGTGGCTGGGTAGCTACGTGAAGGTTTCCTGATGACAATCATATTGATATAAAAAAATGGCCTGCTCCGATAATCCGGAACAGGCCATTTTTTTGTTTTTACTCGCCTACCACCATCTGTAAAATAGTCCGACAGAACCATTCACTGTGGATGTCCCTTTTTCGAGATAACCGGATTTCAAGCTTGTACCTTCGTATTTGACACGAACGTCGGCACCGAAGGAACCATCTTTCTTAAACAGAAATCTTGATCCCAGGCCAACCCCATATGCAAATGGTATTTTCTGCTGCTGTTGGACCAGGCTACCGTAATACAATGAGTAATCAGCAAAACTGATACCGGCACTTACCTGAGCATAAGGTTGTACTACAGAAGATTTGTTAAGAAAATGATAATTGACAAATACCTGAAGCGGGGTTTGGCTTAGGGTCCGTGTTTGTACTGCGGACACTGTCTCATTGCCACTTTGATATAACGCCCGTGGTAACCGCTTCTGGAAATGGGAGCTCCCGATTTCTCCACCTACCGAAAGTGGACTGTTACGCAGGACCCATTCAAGTGAAATAGAATAGTTACGGAATGAAGCTTTGTCAATATATGAATCAGAGAAAGAGCCCATCGGAACTGCTCCTGCAATTCTTCCTGTTACCAAAAAGTGCGTATACCGCTCAAAAGGAGATGGCAAGGTATACAGCCTTGGTGCTTCCTGCGCCCTTACAACTGATGAAAATGAAATCAGCAAAAGGGCAAAAAGTATTTTTTTCATGACGTTCTATTTTTTAAGGTAGGTCGATTGGGAGTAAATGGCGTCAATCATAGTATTAGCCAAATTGCGGTTACCGATATCTGATCCCCGGATTTGTGCGTCCCAGACAACCTTATAAGTTTTATCAACCGTGTTCGGGTTTTTGAAATCGACCATGGAAATGTGCCAGTAGCTTTCGCTGGTTTCATAGTACTGATAGTAGCTCGGGTATCCCCAGCCCCAGCCGCCCATACCACCCCAGTAGTTACCGTAGTAAAGAGGCATGCTGGTTACGTTCAGTTGTGAGTTGGTAATCCAGGCAACATTAATCCCGATATCCGGCTTTTGCGCAGGAGCCACCATTACATAGCCAAGATCCTTCATGTTGTCGATGATCCGGATTAAAACAGCTTTGTCCAGATCATCCAATGTTGTTCCTGTGCGATTGTTTTCCATAACAAGTACCGAATCCACAATACTGAAAGTTTTGTATTGCTTGTAATCCGCTTGTGTGTCCCGGTTAGTTACATATACAAGGGATTCTTCCGAGGATAAATCATTGATAGGGTCCTTGGTGCAGGAGGACAATCCCAGCAGGGTTACCAATGCGATGAGTGAGGTTATCTTATACATTCTGGTTTTACTTTTAATACGTTAATGAAACGAAATTTAAAATTGAAGATTTTATCGGAGGGCATTTCTCTGTCTCCGAGCTTTAGACTAAATGACCGATGGATGAGTAAATTGGTTGGAAAATGAATTTATTAAACCTGGGATGAGTTATTCTACGATTTAGCAAAGGGTATGCCTGCGAGCGTGTTTGCAAGTGCCGGATTTGAAAAAAAATAGGGTATAGGCAAGGCAATTTGTAAAAGACGTAGTACTATTGCAAAAATTCAAAATCAGGTAAAGTTTTAATATCCAACATTCTGTTTTAGAAAAAACATTTCGGACACCCCGTTCAGAATATAAATATGGAGGCAAAAGAAGAAATTTTAAGAATAATCGACGTACTCAACGATACTTATGAAAGTGAAGAAGCATGGTACGGACCGTCACTGGTAGAGGCGTTGCGCGATGTTTCTCCGAAAGTGGCAGAAGCAAGGCTGAGCAGCAATACGCACTCTATTGCTGAAATTGTATATCACATGACAACATGGCGTATTTTTGCGGTTCGTAAGCTGCAGGGAGATGCTGAATTTGATATTAAGACAAAGGACAAGGACTGGAAGAAATTTCCTGTTGTGGACGAGTTCGAATGGGAAGCGATCCAGATGGAACTGAGCCTTTCACAGGAAGAACTGATATCTGAGCTCGAAAAAATTGAAAGTGATGCATTGCTGGAAGAGTTTGTTCCGGGAAGAGACTATTCTTATTATACATTGATACACGGTGTGGTTCAGCATGATGTGTACCATACAGGACAAATAGGGCTGATTAAAAAGGCAGTAAAAAGTATGCGTCTTGAGGAAGATGATGATTTCGGAGCCTATGACGGTGGATCTGATTTTGACAAAGACAATGATTATTATTGATCCATTGCTGTCTTATCAATATTCATAAACACGTATGGCTATCCGTTGAGGGTAGCCATTTTTGTAAAAAAATCTTGGTTCAATACTCATAAAATGCTTTAATTACAATTTATGAAGATACTTGTAGTAGAAGATGAACCCAAATTAGCGGGATTTCTTAAAAGAGGACTGGAAGAACAGTCTTGGGAAGTAGAACTTGCTTATGACGGACAGGTAGGTAAAAAAATGGCATCTAATTACCGTTTTGATGTCATTATTCTTGATGTAAATCTGCCGGGACTTAATGGTTACGATGTTGCCAGGCAACTTCGTTCAGACGGTCTGTCTACACCTATTCTATTTCTTACGGCGCTGGGAACAATTGATGATAAGCTGGATGGGTTTGAAGCAGGTGCCGATGATTACCTGGTGAAACCTTTTGAATTCAGAGAACTTATTGCGCGGCTAAAAGTGCTCGCGAACCGAAATACGGCGAGAGAGCAATCCAGTCAGATTCTGAGTCTGGCAGATCTGGAACTGAATCTGGATGAAAAGGTAGCCCGCAGAGGAGGGAACCGTATTGATCTTACAGCCAAGGAATTTGCGCTGTTGGAATATCTGATGAGAAACAGGGGGCGGGTTGTATCGCGTGTGGATATTGCTGAACAGGTTTGGGATATAAGGTTCGATACAGGGACGAATGTAATCGATGTATATATTAATTTCCTGCGTAAGAAAGTCGATAAAGACTACAGTCCGAAACTTATTCATACCGTAGTAGGAATGGGTTATATTTTTAAGGAAGAATGAATATCAAGTCTCGCCTTACGCTCTTGTTTACAATGCTGGTAGGGTCTATCATGGCTCTTTTCTGTCTGGCTATTTATTTCTTTTATGATCAGTACAGAGAAAAGCAATTTCATTCTTTTCTTCATGAAAGAAGCCAGACCATCGCGCAGTTGGTTGAGGGTGCAAGCAGTATTAGTAAAGAGGAAATTGTAAAGCGGGAAAAAGAAAACAGCTCGGTTTTATTAAATGAAGAAATCACCATCTATGACGGCTCCGATTCGGTGATTTTTGCAAGTGGACAGGTTTATTTCCTCACTGCTGATGTACTTCAGGAGGCAAGGGAGGGTAAAGATGTTCATTACAAACTGGAAGAAAAGGAAGTTGTGGTGATTCGGCACATTCTACAGGATCATAGTAAACCGTGGGTCATTGCCACTGTGGCACGGGATGTTCCCGGAATGAGTCAGTTGGCAAGATTAAGAGATATTTTGCTGGTGGGATGGCTGCTTTCTCTGGTGCTTGTTGCGGTGGCTGGCTGGCAGTTTTCCAACGATGCTATCAAACCTGTTGCGGATATTATCGACCAGGTGAACAATATATCAGCAGGCAATCTGCATGATAAGGTAACAGTAGGAAGAGAGAAAGATGAACTTGCGCTGCTTGCTCAGACGTTTAATCTGATGCTGAACAGGCTTGAAATCGCCTTTGTGGCTCAGAAGAACTTTGTCGGACATGCTTCACATGAATTACGTACCCCGCTGGCACTTATTATGAGCGAGGTAGAGGTTACTTTGATGAAAGAAAGAACTTCGCAATATTATCAGGAGGCATTGCAGGGAATCATGTCAGAAGCAAAAGGTATGAATGAACTGGTTAACAGGCTTCTGGAATTGGCAAGAACTGAAGAAAATGCATTTAAAGTAACTTTTTCCAGGATTAGGGTTGATGAGGTTTTGTGGCAGGCTAAAACGGCAGTTCAACAGAAAAACCAGGCTTACGAGGTGCATATTCACTACGGGAATATCTCTGAAAACGAAGAAGATCTCAAAAGATACGGAGATGAAAGTTTATTGCGTACGGCGTTCCTTAACCTGATGGACAATGCTTGTAAGTATTCGGATGATAAAACGGTCCACGTTTATCTTCAGGCAACGAATGATATGATTACGATTGAGTTCAAAGATCATGGAGTCGGAATAGCGGAGTCGGAATTTCCATATATATTTGATACCTTTTACAGGAGTGCCACCACAATGAGTAAAGCGGGGTATGGGATCGGTCTCGCGCTTACAAAGAGAATTATTACCATGCAGGGTGCCAGCATTGATATTGCTTCAGAATTGGGCAAAGGGACAACGTTCACGTTGAAATTTCCTCCTTTTTAATCCCATTTTAATTTTTAGTTAATCAGAATTTAACAATTTTGAGTGTCCTTTGTTGACGAAAAGGTGATCAGGGATCAGGAAACGGATTTAGTGAGCCTGATAAATTACAATAAGTGATTTATAACGAGTTTGTTAAGTGAAGCAAACCGGAATTATATAAAATATAAATGGCGTAGCCAATCCGGTTACAAAGTCATTAAAAGAAAAACTATGCTGACTCAAAGGAGTTAAATTAGATTTAGTTAGATGAGTAGTGAGGAAACTGGCCTTCGAATCTTCGGAGGCCAGTTTTTTATTTTCTTTCAGCAGGGAAATCCTTGCTGGCGCTTTCAATACGATAACCCGGCAGAGCCTCGGGGCATTCTGCTACAATATATTCAATTAATTTTTCTCTGACCAGACAACGAAGGTCAAATGCCTGAGAAGAGCTGCGTGCCGACATAATTGCCCGCACGATCATGATCTGTTCCTGTGTGTCGGTCACCTGTAAAGCCCACGACCTCCCGTCCCAAAGGGGAGTGCTGGCAAGGATTTCTTCCAGCTTGTCTCGTAATTTCTGAACCGGCGTATTATAGTTCAGATGTAAAAATGCAGCACCAATCAGGTTACTTTCGTTACGCGTCCAGTTCTGAAAAGGCTTCTCTATAAAGTAGGTGATGGGCAGTACAAGTCTTCGTAAATCCCAGATATTAACAACCACGTACGTCAGATTAATTTCCTCTATCCGCCCCCATTCTCCTTCCACAATCACCACATCGTCAATTTTGATAGGTTGGGTAAATGCGATCTGAATACCTGCAAGAAGGTTTCCAAGTGATTTTTGGGCAGCGAAACCTATAATAACACTGAATATCCCGGCTGAGGTAAGTATACCAACACCGTATTGCCGCACACTATCAAAGCTTAGTAGCAGTATAGAAACACCAATCACGATAATCATGATGATAATAATCCGCTTGATGAACTTGATTTTGGTGAACATACGGCGGGCGTAGTTGTTGTCCTCCGTATCAAAATCGAGCTTTTCGATCAGTATTTTTTCAATGATGATAACAACGCGCGTCATCAGCCACGTACTTACGCCAATCAGCAGAATCTTACTGATTGCATGAGTCCATTGATAGTCGGCATTGGTACTGATATACGCTTTGGTTGTACTTGTAATGAGCACAAGCGGAACAAAAAAATAAAGAACGTTGGTGAGGTTATTACTGATTGCTTTTGCAACAGACCAGTCTTTTTTATGTGCTGTAATTTTAATTACCTTAATAAAAACGCCACTGATAATCAATCCGATTGCACATGCAAGCAGGATAATCAGCCAGGGGGTATTGTTGTAATCCAGCTTGTCAAGAAGATAATTCATGAGCTTATAGGTCTGTTAGCCTGGCTACAATCATACCTGTGTGCTTAGGTACAGAGGCTACATATTCTGCAAGAGGAACGTGGGAAAGAATCACCTTTTTACCTGTCGATGAAGCATGGATTAAATAAGCTCGACTACCTACCTTGGTAATAATTCCCATATGGTTACAGTCCAGCCCTTCCACAGAAGAAGTGAATGCTACCACATCCCCGTCGTGAAGCATCGCTTCAGTTTTGCGTATGCCTGCCTTGGGAATGTAGTAATGTTCTCTGGAGTTAATCTGGCTTTCCTGTTCACGCACACTTTCCCAAACCTGGCTTTCTGCCAATGAAGGATAGAGGTTGGCATGATTGGTCATGAAATTAATTTCCTTCCTGAGTGGGACTCCGCCGATTTTAGCGGTGATGTTTTCAATCCTGCCCCTTTTTTCATTTTCATAAAGCCAGTCCAAGGTATAATGGAGGCGGGAAGCATAGCCGTCAATTTCTCCGTTTCGATAGCGAAGTTTAGCCAATTCAGATTTGTAGCCATCCAAAGTGGGATTTTCAGATTTGGCAATAGCCAGTGAAATGGCAGTTTCTACAAGCGTTGTACAATCAAGCCCGTCAAACTTACACACAAGTTTTTCCGTCGGATTTCCTTCTAGCGTTCCGGCTACGTAAGGTGTGCCGAGGAATGATTCACTCATTCGCAGTACTTGCGTACCAATGCCCACCGTGGCAGGCAATTCCATTTTCTGGGTAAAAGTCTTTTGCAGTCCGGGCTGGGAAAAAACGTTTGTAGAGAGAATGAGAAATATAAAAAATACTAAAAATCTTATCATGAATGTATCTGGTTCTACAGCCTTACTGGCCGTATATGTCATAACCTGAGCAATCTGTATCTGAAAGTAACGAAGTCTTCTACGTAAAAATAGGGATGAATCCATCTATTTACAATATAGCTAAGCTGGATAATGATTTACAATTTCCAGCTTAACGATGATTGTGGCATTTTTACGATGATATCTTTACAATTTCATACACCGCAACGGATACAGGCCGTAAGTCAACAGGAACTCCCGATGAAGTAATCTCCGAAGCAGGTACTGTTGGAGACGGACAGTTTTCCGGAAATACCGGAACCAGCTTATAATCTATGGTTCTGCCCAGTTTGAAAGTCTGAGCCCATGCCTCTTGCGGAATTTTTATTCTCGTATCAAAATGGCGTTCTCTGTCAAAATTGTAGACAAAAAGAAGTTTTTGATTTTGAGTGTGGCGGATGTAACTGTATACTCTTGTTTGGTCGTAGTTATAGCTTTGTCCATTAATATTGAAGAACTGCAAATCATAGAAATCTCCGGCATATACTGCCTCATTTTCCTTTACAAAATGATTCAGATTCTCATAAAAATGCCTTAGCTCTTTCTGGCTTTCCGTAAGCTTTTCCAGGTTATAAGCCCCCTTGTTTATCCATTGCTGAAACTCTGGTACACCCCAATAATCAAAAATGGTGGTGCGGCCATCTTCGCCCTGGAAGCCTTCTGATTGTGTAGGATTTACACCCAGCTCCTGACCGAAATAAATCATCAGCGGGCCCGTATTCATCGTGGCACTCAAAGTCATGGCCGGGATTGCTATAAACGGATCGCCTGCAAAATATCTGGATGCAATACGCTGTTCATCATGGTTTTCCAGGAAACGTAGCATTTTTTCACTGATATCCCCGGATTCAACCTGCCATAAACGTGTAATGCTTTCTACCGTCCCACGACCTTCAATCAGCTCGCGCAAGGAATTGTACAGCCCTACTTTGTCGTACAGGTAATCAAATTTTCCTTTGAAAATGTAGTTGTGGTATTCGTAAGGATTATAAATTTCAGCAATAAAGATTACTTCCGGATTCAGCGTTTTGATCTTAGGAATCACCCATCCCCAAAATTCAGCCGGTACCATTTCGGCCATATCACATCTGAAACCATCCACTCCTTTTCCTACCCAGAATGTCAGGATTTCATACATTTTAGTCCATGTAGAGGGAATAGGATCAAAATGGGTGGTTCTGCCACTGAGGTAATCTACACCATAATTGAGTTTGATGGTCTCATACCAGTCGTATTGGCTGGGTTGTGGCTGAAATACATCATTGCCGGTAGCCTTCGCCGGGCGCTCGTGGTAAGGAGATGCAAATTGAATCGGAGGCTGATGATGTTCCGGAACCACGAAATCATGATTGGGAATATAATAGAAGTTATTATCGGGGCTAAAAGCAACGGAAGTATCATCATCTTCCCCAAAGTCTTTAACCCCGGTTGACCGGACAATAGAATGATACTGACGTGCAACGTGGTTGGGAATAAAGTCGATGATCACCTTCATACCATGCTGATGCGTTCTGGTTACCAGCGCTTCAAATTCAGCCATTCGGTTATTTACGTCCACCGCCAGGTCGGGATCTACATCATAGTAATCTTTGATTGCATATGGTGAGCCCGCAATTCCTTTCACAACCAGGGGATGGTCATTAGGAATACCATAAGCGGTATAGTCAGTCAGCGTTGCATGTTTTATGATACCGGTATACCAAAGGTGGGTCAGTCCGAAATCTTTAAGCGCATCAAGTGCCGTATCGGTAATGTCATTAAATTTTCCACAGCCGTTTTCTTCAATCGTTCCGGAAAATTGATTTGTGGTATTCTGGTTGCCAAATAGTCGGGTGAAAATCTGGTATACAATGAATTTATCTTTATTAATCGCTTCGACGCTCATTTCGACTTCTGGTAGTTGCAGGATGATAAATTGCCAATTTCGCGGAGCAGCCGGAGCTGCCAAATGGCCCGTTTCTTTGGTTCTTATTATTTTTACTATTTTGCAAGATATTAAATTTGAAATGATATGCCCGAAATAAAAGCCTGCCTTTTTGATCTTGACGGAGTAATTGTAGATACAGCCCGATTCCATTACATAGCCTGGAAAGAACTTGCGAATGATCTGGGTTTTGATTTGAGTGAAGAGCAAAATGAACAGCTGAAGGGAATCAGCCGTATGGAATCGCTTGAAATTATCCTGAGCTTAGGGGGCATTACGTTAAGTGAAGAAGATAAACTGGAAAGAGCGGCGAAAAAAAATGTACGGTATCTGGAATTATGTCAGCAGATGACTCCTGATGACACCCTGCCGGGGGTGAGGGCATTCCTTGAAGAATTAGAAAAAGCTTCGATAGGCATAGGCTTGGGATCGGCAAGCAAAAACGCGAAAGTGATTCTTGAAAGAATTGATATGTTGTCTTATTTTGAAACGCTTGTAGATGGTAACCGGGTGACCAAAGGGAAGCCGGATCCGCAGGTATTCAATTTAGGAGCAGCCGATTTACAAGTCAATCCTGCTGATTGTGTTGTATTTGAGGATGCAGTTGCCGGCGTTCAGTCTGCAAAAGCAGCGGGTATGTTTGCGGTAGGTATAGGAGATAGAGCCGTTTTAACTGAGGCTGATATAGTCGTTCCTGGTTTTGCCAATTTTGGTTTAGAGGATCTGCAACAGCAATTTAAACAAACCGGTACTTAGCCGGAGTCGGAACTCCGGATTATATGATTTTAATGAAAGCTGCTGGCTGATTGCCAATTGCTGATAGCCCCAAAAAGATGAAGAATTACATCACTCACGACGAATGGAATATAGTGGAAAATGGTTTCCACGAAGCAAATAACGAGATTACCGAAAGCCTGATGAGCCTTGGAAACGGGCGCATGGGGCAGCGTGGTAATTTTGAAGAGACCTACACTGGAAAAACGCTCCAGGGAAATTATGTTGCGGGAGTGTACTTCCCTGACAAAACAAGAGTTGGCTGGTGGAAAAATGGGTATCCCAATTATTTCGCCAAAGTACTTAACGCCTGCAACTGGATTGGTATTGACGTGAAGATAGGAGAGGAGATACTGGATATAAATACTTGTCTGGTGGAGGATTTTCGGCGTGTGCTAAACATGAAGGAGGGCGTGCTGGAGCGCACTGCAACTGTGGTATTGCAAAGCGGGAAAAAAGTCAGGATCCATTCCAAACGCTTTTGTAGCATGGCGGACGATCAGGCTGGTGCGATCCGGTATAGCGTAACACCCCTCAATTTTTCAGATCATATCACCATAACGCCATATCTGGACGGAAACATACGCAACAGGGATTCTAATTACGATGAGACTTTCTGGAACGAAATACACCGTGAAACCAGCTTTTCGGAAGGGTATCTGGTTATGGAAACCAAAGAAAATCCTTATGGTGTGGAGCTCTTTCAGGTTGCGACGGGAATGGCATTTGATATTAAGATCAACGATCTGAAAACGGATTATCAGTCTCTGCCGGTACGCCAGGAAAAATATGTAGCCGGAACAGTTACGATTGATGTTCCGGAAGGAAAGGAGCTGGTCGTTTACAAGTATGGTGTGAATCTGTCTTCAGCTAATTATTCAGCAGAAACTATACTCGAGTCGGCAAAGGAATATCTTGGAAGAATTTATCAGAAGGGATTTGATCAACTTCTTGAAGATCATATACAGGCATGGGCAGAAAAATGGGAGCGGAATGATATCACGATTACTGGTGATGTGGCAGCGCAGCAGGGAATTCGCTTTAATATATTCCATTTGGGGCAAACCTATACGGGCGAGGATGAAAGACTGAACATCGGTCCTAAAGGCTTTACGGGAGAGAAGTACGGAGGAAGTACCTATTGGGATACCGAAGCATATTGCATTCCTTTTTATCTCGCTACGGCTGATCAGAAAGTTGCAAGAAATTTGCTTGTGTACCGATACAAACATCTGGAAAAGGCCATCGAGAATGCGGAAAAGCTTGGCTTTACCGACGGTGCTGCATTGTACCCGATGGTAACCATGAATGGAGAGGAGTGCCATAATGAATGGGAAATTACTTTCGAAGAAATTCACCGTAACGGAGCGATTGCTTATGCAATCTGGGATTATGTTCGGTACACGGGAGATGAAAGTTATCTGGAGCAATATGGCCTGGAAGTGTTGATTGGAATTTCCAGGTTCTGGAAGCAACGTGTGAACTGGTCGGCTGACAAATCGAAGTACGTGATGCTGGGGGTGACCGGACCGAACGAATACGAAAACAATGTTAACAACAACTGGTATACCAATTACGTCGCCAGATGGACGTTGCAGTATACACTTGACGTAATCGGAAAACTCTGGACTACCAATTCCAGCAGACTCAATGAGATTATCCTTGCCACGAATTTCAACCTGAATGGCGAAATGGCGGATTGGAAACACATTATTGAACATATGTATTTACCGTACGACGAAGAAAAGAGAGTCTATTTGCAGCAGCAAGGTTTCCTTGATAAGGAATTACTCACTGTAAACGACATTACAAAACACCGTCCGATAAATCAGAAATGGTCATGGGATCGTATTTTAAGGTCATGTTTTATTAAGCAGGCTGATGTTCTGCAGGGGCTGTATTTCTTTGAAGACGATTTTACGCCAGATGATATTCGAAGGAATTTTGAGTTTTATGAGCCAATGACCGTTCATGAATCGTCATTGTCTCCTTGCGTTCATTCGATCCTGGCTGCTCAGCTGGGAATGAAAGAAAAGGCCTACGAGATGTATGTAAGAACGGCTCGCCTGGATCTTGACGATTACAACAACGATACAGAAGATGGTCTTCACATCACTTCCATGGCTGGTACCTGGATGAGCGTGGTCAAAGGTTTTGCAGGGCAGCGTGTAAAAGATGGTTTTCTGCATCTGAACCCCTATTTGCCATCGGAATGGAATTCTTACAGTTTTCGTATAGGCTTTCAGCAGGCATTACTTCATGTTGAAGTAAATCAGGATGCTGTAGTGATTCAGAATATCTCTGATCATGATTTGACTCTGTATGTACTTGGAGAGCGCATGTATTTGGGTAGCAATGCTATGATCCAAAAAGACAACTGAATTTAATTATTTATCCTGTTAACTAAACCCTCAGTATTCATGTTCAAGTCCCTGGTTACTTTTATCTTCCTCCTTCTGATCGTAGGAAGCCTCGCGGCGCAATCGCCCAACACCCTTTCTGCCAAAGAAAAACAGGAAGGATGGAAGTTACTTTTTACAGGAAAGGACTTGAAAGGTTGGCATGCCTATGGCGGAAAGGAAACAGGATCTGCCTGGAAAATAGAACAGGGTGCCTTGAAACTTGATGTGCCCGAACGTGCTGGCAATAAGGCTAAAAATGGTGGAGATATTGTAACAGACGAAGAGATTTCCGGGGACTTTGAATTCAAGGCCGACTGGAGGGTGAGCAAATATGCCAATAGCGGGATTTTCTTTTTTGTGAACGAGTCTGCTCAAAATCCGAAAATGCATAGTACTGGCCTGGAACTGCAAGTGATTGACAATACGATTTATGAAGGTGCGAAGGAAAATACGCATCGCGCCGGTGATTTCTTCGGGATTGCGAATGCACGTTTGAGAGAGATTAATCCGGTAGAGGAATGGAATCAGGTTCATTTCGTGGTAAAGAAAAATAAATTGACCGTTACACTGAATGGCTTCATTGTACAGGAGCATGATCTGGCAGGAGCAGACTGGAAAAAAAGAGTGGCAGAAAGTGGGCTGGCAAAAGCGCCAATCGGGAAGGGAATTTACAAGGGGCGTATCGGTTTACAGGACTGGGGAAGCACTGTTTGGTTCAGGAATATTAAACTTAGAAAAATTTGACCTTAAAAAGGTTATATTTTGAATTTATATGTAACAACGGTTTCTGGCTCCACTAAATAACTGAAAATAGGTTTTTAAACTGATTTAAAGTAAGTTAGTGTTTCAGGAGCCGAATTGGATATGGTAATTCACAGTTACAAATTTCGTTCTTTAATACTATTGCTGCTGTTTTCTGCCTTTTTTTGTCAGAAAGCAGCAGCTCAGGATTTTGGGGAATGTCAGAAGCTGCTGAAAGAATTGCTACCTGTATTCAATCAGTCTTTTGAAGATAATAATCCTCAATTACTGAAGGCTGAGGACTATCAGCGTACACTCCACAAACTTCAGGCTGCTTATCTGAAATTTAACAAAGAAGCTTATTCTGTTGAAGATTCGGTTCAGAGAATGAACAACGAGGCCGTAATATTGGCGCTATCCGGAAACTACTCCAAGGCGTTGCATATTATGGAAAGTCTTAGTCTGTCTGAGGCGGAACCTCAGTTGCAATACAATCGGGGGCTGTTCAATTTATTATCCAGACGTTATCCTGCTGCCAGAAACGATTTTTCTACATCCTCTCTTAGCGGTGCAAGACTTAACATGCTGGTTGCCTATGCGAAACAAAAGCAGTACGTCGAGGCCAGTGACTTCGGTAATTCTTCGTCAGGCAAACACCCGGGAGGGAAGTGGAATTATAACCTTGGCATGATCCATAAATTCAATGGTAATCTGGCAGAAGGTGTAGACGAGATGACGTCGGCCATCAGACAAAAAGATGAAGTGATGGCCTATCGCTTGCAACGTGGTGACATGCTCATGAAGAACGGCAACGAGAAGAAAGCAGTAAAAGATTTTGAAAAAGTTGCCCGTAAACATTCCAAAGCGCAGATTCGTTATGCAAACGCCTTGTTATCAATCAATCAGTTTGCAGAAGCAAGAGCAGTTTTTGAAAAATATCTGGAAACCAGCGAAAGAACCTTTCGCGGAGAGGCATATCTGGGCATGGCACATGCCAATTATGGACTGAATAATATCGGTGAAGCCTTACGCTATTACAGATTGGCGTCTACCATGAAGCGTGAAACACCCGCACTGTTGTCCGGAATAGGAAATGTCCATTTGTCCCGGCATGAGTATCAGTTTGCCTTTAATCAGTTTGATCGTGTTTTGAAAAAAGATACGAGCTATCTGCCTGCTTACCTGGGCAGGGCTGTTGCTTATTATGGAATGGGGAAATATGACATGGCTTTGAAAGATTTCAAAAAAGCTGAAAAAGCCATGGATGAAAATAATAAGTTTCATGCAGATTTGTTCGTGACTCGTGGCTTCGCATCCTATTACCTCAATAAAGGCAATGATGCACAGCAGGATTTTGCACGAGCAATTCGTCTGGATGGGACACGCTATGAAGCACTGGCCGGAATGAGTAGTATCATGATCGATCAGAAAAAGTATTCCGATGCCGGGCAGTTTCTCGCAAAGGCACTGCAGTATGAACAGACGTACGACAAGATGTGGAGCAACTATGGAAATCTGCTGTTGCATTTTGACATGTTTAAAAAAGGATATCAGGTTTTTAAAAAAGCTGTAGCTCTTAATCCGGAGAATGTAAATGCACAAAATGGCTGGGGGGTGGTTCTTCTTGAGAACGACCAGTTGGACAATTCGATGGCACTTTTTGACAGTCTGATTAAAGAGCGTCCTGAATTACCTTTTCTGCATAATAATCATGGAATTATTCAGGCGTATATCGGAAACAGGCATGAGCAGAAACATGAGGTGAATGAAGCAAACGGCAGGTACGAAGGTGCGTTTGCGGATTTCAAAAAGGCTATGGAAGTTGCGCCCGCCAGAAAATTCTATAATGTCAATCAGGGAAATGTTTATCGATATTGGCAGCAATATGATGAGGCTAAACTCAGCTATCAGACCTATCAGGATAAAAGTTCGCTGAACAATACCGCCATTATGTTTGCAGGGCGCGAGATGTTAAGGGACGCAAAATATTACCTCGGTGTTGCCATCCAAATTGACTCACTCCATAGGGTGTTTCAATACAACATGACGATTCTGGTGAAAGGAAAGCAGAAGGAAATGATGAAACTGGTCGCTTCCAATGATAACAGCCCATTCTCTGATATAGCCATTAAATACAGTCGGGATGGATTTGTGACCATTTATCTGTATGATTATGAGTATGATAAGCTAAGTTTTCCGGGCAGGCATTTCATGCCCTTACCCGCAGCAGAATACAACGAAGACTATTTCATTCCGGAGTATGATTTCAAATTTGTTCCTTACAGCAAAAAGAAAAACAAATCAGCGAAGGTTAAGACGGCGAGGTATAAAAGTCAGAAAGTGAGGATGCCGGGAAGGAAGGGGCGTTCAGGTACGAAATGTCCGATTTTCTGAGGGACGAAGCAAGATTGGGAATGAATTTCCATGATGTGAGTTATATTTTTCTCACATGTTGCTAATTTTCCACTAGAGTACTTATTTGTGTAAGCTTGCCAGTATGTTTTGAACTTCCATGAAACTGATTGGTTTGTCAAGAAAATAGTCAGCTCCCCTTTTGAATGCCTCTTCCCGGAGGTTAGTCATGGCACTCATCATGACAATCTTAGTGCCAATGCCTTGTGTATCTCTTTCTTTAATTCCTTCGATTTCATTAATACCTCTTCCGTCAGGCAGATTGTTATCAATAAAAATCCAATCAGGATTGAGTTCGCGAATGCATAACAACCCTTCTGATAGTGTGGTAAATAGTTTGATGGTAGATGGTGTAATCGAGCTTAGTTGCTTCTCCAGGAAGTTGCGCATGAGTATCCCTAAATCTTTCTCATCTTCGATAATTACAATTGTCATGGTACTGGCTAAAAAAATACTAAAATCTTTTTGAGGGATTATTATCGACCGCAAAATTTGGAACACTAACAAAGCATCTGTTTTAAAACAATCTTGCCACCAGCACAACGGACTGCCTCGTCTGACTAGTGGTTTTGCGGTTGAATAAAAAGGTGATATACATGACAAGAGCGAACCGTTTGTTGAAATAATGTTCAGCAAGGGGCATTTATGATACAATACGTGTACAAAAATCAAAACATGTGAAATTCTTGAATGTTACAATCTGTTGATTCTTAAAGTGTTGATATGTGATCGCAGTGTGGAACAGGTTTTTAACGAACGATAGCTGACTTCTTATTTTTTAACAAACATTAGGATTATGGCTAGTAACAAAGCTTTTTGGGGAATTGTAACTGCGGCAGCAGTTGGTGCGGTAATAGGCTTACTTTTCGCTCCGGATGAAGGAAACAAAACAAGAAAAAAAATTAAAAAGAAAACCAACAGTCTGGCCGGAGAGCTTCTTGATGCTTTGGAAAAGAGTAAGGAAAAGGCCGTGAAAGTAGCAGACGAAGCGAAAGAAAATGGTACTCAATATAAAGATGAAGCAATAGATGCTGCTGATGAATATATTGATGATGCAAAAAAAGAAATCAACAAATACAACTAGGCGAGAAATACAACTAGGCGAGCCAGCCAGATGATATCATTCTGAAGTCATGAAAAAGAAACCTGTTAGCATGGATTTTGTTACCGGGCCATT
The DNA here is from genome assembly GCF_003383615.1 of Dyadobacter luteus. Taxonomy (GTDB): domain Bacteria; phylum Bacteroidota; class Bacteroidia; order Cytophagales; family Spirosomataceae; genus Dyadobacter; species Dyadobacter luteus. The sequence goes on along the minus strand of NZ_QNUL01000032.1, from coordinate 9,215 downwards.
TAACAGTGCCGGTAAGTATGTGAAAGAACTGATGGCATCTGGTCCTGACGGCATTGCCGGTAAGGGATTAGAACTTGGAGTGGGGGCAATACTGGCTAAAACTGCGTTAAAAAGGTTGCCCCCGCCTCTTAATATTGTTGCTCCTGTAATAGTTGAAAAAGTAATTATGAAACACGGAGTAGATGCAGGACGCGATGCTCTGATTGCCGGACTTAAATGGATAAAAAGAGTGACGGATGAAAAAGAGCTTGTTAAGCCGGAAGTGTAGCGGTATTTAACCAAAACTTCTGGATGTTAAGAACTGCTTCTCTCAACCCCTCATAACTGGAGGGTTTTATGATATAACAGTTAGCTCCGAGTTCATAAGCAGAGTTGATGTCATCGGGAGCATTGGATGTACTGAAAATAATAATAGGAATCGCATTCCACGACTTATTGCTCCGTACTGCTTTCAAAACTTCTCTGCCGTCTCTTCTGGGCATATTCAGATCGAGCAGAATGAGAGGGCTGCTCCCCTGGACGTTACTGCCCAGATAATCTATTAGCTGTTCTCCATCCTCCAGGAAAATAATCTGATTAGGAATTTCATTGTCTTCAAATGCAGCCTGGACAAGAAAACGATCGTCTGCATCATCGTCTGCCATCAGGATTTGCCGGGTGCTCATAGTTTTCTGATTTAGGAAAGTGAGGAATCTGCGGGTAGGTAGACCGTAAAGCAAGCTCCTTCTCCTTCCGCACTCTCCGCAAAAATATAACCATTATGGTTGGAAACAACGCGCTTACAAATGGCGAGGCCGATTCCGGTGCCTTCAAAATGGTTTCTGTCGTGGAGACGCTGAAAAATGACGAATATTTTTTTAGAAAATTCTTCTTTGAATCCGATGCCGTTATCAATTACCCGAATTTTATGAAAGTGTAGTTCCTGATAGGCGGGTTTAATTTCGGGAATAATTTCTCCTGTGACGAGTTCATGATGTATGCTGATGACCGGTTTTCGGTCAGGTTTCTGATACTTGATCGCATTGGAAAGAAGATTCTGAAAAAGTTGGGTGATCTGGCCAGGATGCATCTCCAGATCTGGCAATGTATCGCAGTGAATTGTTACATTTCGCTCCCGTATGATTTCAGAGAGGTTGCTCCGGGCTTCACCGAGAGGAACGGACAGGTTAAGGCGTATGGCTTCCGAACCTGAATTAACAGTTCTTGAGAAAGACAGCAAATCATGGATCAAACTTTGCAACCGGCGGGAGGAGCTATCAATTTTACCTAGCATCATGTTGACTTCGTCGGGAAGCTCAGCGCCGAATTTAATTCGGATACGATCTGCAAAGGAGCGTATCTTTCTCAGCGGCTCCTGCATATCATGCGATGCCACATAGGCGAATTGCTCCAATTCGCTGTTAGACCTGGCAAGAGCTTCGATTTTATTTTCCAGCTCAATTCTGTATAATTTATTCCGGCCCAACTCCCGGTCGAGTAACAGGAATGCAGAAGAAAGAAATATAACAGCAACCAGCATGATTAGCCAATTGTAACGTAAAATCTGCTTGCTGTAATTCTCTTTGCTTTGTAAGCGGTTTTGTAATAACATATTTTCAGTATCCGTCATATCCGACAGAAGCTTACGGATATACGTAGCTTCAACTCCAAGCTGTTTGTAGGTAATATAAAATGAATCGGACTGATTGGATACTTCTCCCGCGTTGAGAAGAACCATGGACTGTTCCCTGAAAACGTCTACACTCTTGTGTAGTATGTGAATTCTCTGTTTTTGCACTGTATTGTCAGACACCAAAGTATCAAGATTGCTGGTGATTCTGGTAAATTCAGAAAGCGCGGCAAGGGATTTGTTTATATATGTCGTGTCTCTGAGAAATAAAAAACTATTGGTGAGGAAAGTAATTTCATAGAGACCTGATGAGGTTTCTTTTACTGCTGAAATAACCCTCTGTGTGTGATTTACTTTTTCAGAGAAATAGATGAGTTGTTTGTTGATCTTATGATAACTGTATGACAATCCAACTATTAACAGTAAGGATATACCAAGCAGGGATCTGATAAACCAGGAAAGCTTTTGTTCTGTGATAGATCTTAACAGGCGCATTAAAGGTCAGATTCAGTGGTTTTTCGTTTGATCAGCAGAGCTATGATATCCTGAATTTTTATACTCAGAGTGTGGAAATATGTACGCAATGTCAGACAAAAAAGTCGTTTGCTATAATATTGATAAAATAAAGAGTAGTAAATTTAAATGATATAACGGCGTTCTGTTTAACGGTTAGCTTAAGCAGAAGGTGACAGTTACCTTTAAAGATACATGCTTTCAGATTCGATAGGATCTGATCGAGAGAATTTAAATTTTACCCTTGACTGCAATATGCAAAGACAAACGCAGACGCAACGACAGACACTGAAATATTCACCATTGCAGATTCAAATGCTTAATTTATTGCATTTGACTACTATGGAGCTGGAGCAAAGAATAAAAGAGGAGTTGGAAGAGAACCCTGTTCTGGAAGAAGGCAAAGAGGAAAGCACCGCAGAGGAAACGACTGATGAGTTTTCGGATTCGGATGATGTAGGTGGTGGTGATGATGATTCGGGTGGAGTTCAGGATTATTATGACTGGGATGAGTTCCGGGATGATGACATTCCTGACTATAAAACCTATGCAAATAACCAGTCTCCCGATAACGAATTGTACACCCGACCTATGGTTGAGTCAATTGGTTTTCGTGATGATCTGAAACAACAAGTTCACTTTTTACGACTGGACGAACGTCAGCAACTCATAGCAGATTTTGTACTTGATTCCCTTGATGAAGATGGCTTTTTGAGACGTGAAAGTGATGTAATCGCAGATGATATCTCTTTCGCCAATAGCATGTTTATAGACGGCGAAGAGGTAGCGCAAATCCTGAGAATTATTCAACAACTTGATCCTCCGGGTATTGCAGCACGTGATCTGAAAGAATGCCTGCAGATACAACTCGGAAGACTTGACAATCAGGATAGCACCTGGAAAATTGCCTGCCGGATCGTTACTGACACGTTTGATGAGCTTGGTTCCCGTAACTATGATAAGATCATGCGGGTGTTGGGAATAGACGAGGAGTCTCTGAAAAAAGCCATTCAGCTCATTACTACCCTTAATCCTAAACCTGCTTCCGGACTTCGTAACGATGCGCTTGTAAATGAGAGCATCAAGCCTGACTTTATGCTGAGGTATACAGAGGATGGTGAGATTGAAGTTCAGCTTACGTGGGGGAATAGTCCGGCGCTTAAACTGAATAAGCTGTTTACTCAAATGGCGGAGCAAAAGAACGATAAGGCGACCAATCAGTTTCTAAAGAATAAAATGAACTCGGCTAAATGGTTTATAGATGCCATTAAGCAGAGAGAAAATACAATGTTGAACACTTTGAGAGCCATCGTGAAACTTCAGTATGACTATTTCCAGACAGGGGATATCAAGAAACTGAGACCTATGATTCTCAAAGATGTAGCTGAAATCATTTTCATGGATATTTCCACGGTTTCAAGGGTTACTACCAACAAGTATGTACAAACTCCGTTCGGTATTGTATTGCTGAAGGATTTGTTTACTGAAGGGGTAACCAATGAAGACGGTACTGAGGTTTCCAACCGCGAAATCCAGGAGGCAATCCGTGAAATTACCGAAGCTGAAGATAAAAGACATCCATATAACGATCAGCAAATCACTGATTTATTGTCGGAGAAAGGTTACTCGGTGGCCCGCCGTACTGTGGCCAAATACCGCGAGCAATTGAATATTCCGACAGCAAGATTAAGAGTAACCATATAATTATAATCAAAGCCCTTACACCTGGCATGAAAAAAATTGTTGTTGTTGACGATGAGGCGGATATTTGCTTCCTTTTGAAGAGGTTTTTGTCTAAAAATGATTTTATAGTTGAAACGGCCCAAAATGGTAAGGATGGTCTGGCTTTGATAGAGTCGGTTTCTCCGGATCTGGTCATGACGGATTTCAGACTGGGAGATATAACCGGAACCGACCTGCTTACGGCTATCAAGTCCAAACGACCTCATGTTCCTGTTCTGATCATTACGGGGTATTCTGATATAAAAGTAGCGGTGAATGTAATGAAGCTGGGTGCTTACGATTATATTACAAAGCCACTTTTCCCGGATGAGATTCTGGTAACAGTAAAGAAAGCGATCGCTGATGCTGAAAATGCGAAGAATGAACAGCAGGAATATGTGGTTGTAGAATCTGCCCCGGATGCGCCTGCAGGTAATACTAAGCCTGCACGCAGAGGATATTCCAAATCCAAGTCAGGATACGTATTGGGTAACAGTGAAGTTTCTGACAACCTTTTCAAACAGGTGGATCTTGTCGCACCAACCAATTTCAGTGTGATTATTTATGGTGAAAGCGGATCGGGGAAAGAAGCAATTGCACAGGAAATTCATAATCGTTCGAAACGGAAAGACATGCCATTTGTAGCAATGGACTGCGGAGCTATATCCAAAGAATTGGCGGGTAGTGAGCTTTTCGGGCACGAAAAGGGATCATTTACAGGAGCACTACAAACCAAAATTGGTCACTTTGAAATGGCCAATGGCGGAACTTTGTTTCTGGACGAAGTATCCAATCTTTCTTATGAGATTCAGGTTGCATTGCTAAGAGTGGTGCAGGAAAGAAAAATGCGGAGGATCGGCGGATCGAAAGAGATTGATCTGGATGTAAGAATCATCGTAGCAAGTAACGAACGGCTTCTTGATGCTGCGAAAAATGGGAAGTTCCGTGAAGATCTTTATTACCGTTTCAATGAATTTACCATTGAAGTTCCCGCACTGCGCAATAGAAAAGACGATCTGATGCTCTTTGCCAATACATTCCTTCAGTCTACCAACATTGAGCTGAGTAAAAATGTACAAGGGTTTTCTGACGAAGTAGTGGACGATTTTCTTAACTACTCCTGGCCAGGAAACCTTCGCGAGCTTAAAAATGTGATCAAGCGTTCAACACTTTTGTCGGACGGGGACTTGATCGAAGAGAAGGCATTGCCATTTGAAATCGTCAATTACCGCAAGTTGAAAGATATGGGCGATGAGCCCACAGTATCTTCCTCTTCTTCCTTCGTGGTTCCGGCTGGAGTAGCAGCGGATGTGGAAACCGACGATAGCAAGCCAAGCCTTAAAACGGTGGCAAACGAAGCTGAATATGACATGATCATGCAGGTGCTGAGAGACGTGAATTTTAATAAGAGCAAAGCGGCTCGTTTACTGAATATCGATAGAAAAACGCTTTATAATAAAATGAAGCAGTTTGATATTTAAGGAGATTACGGCGTTTCTGTGAATTGAGAAATAGTAAGGTGGGTTCCGCTTTATTATTAGTGAGATATCTATTATAATGGTTTTGGAAAATCAGAAAACATCTTTTGCCTGGGATCAGCTTTTTGCTGATTCCTCCACAGGCTACATGGTTTTCGGCAGGCCTGAGTCGACAGGTCCGTCTGAGAAAGATCATGTGTGTGTGTTTTCTAACCAGGCCTCTGAACGCTTTATCGGCCTTTCGCCGGCGATGGGTTCACTACATTCTGCAGTTTTTTCGCAAGGATCGCATCAGGTCGGATTTAAGGAAGACAGGATTTTCTTTACTGATTCGGGTAAATACTGTTCCGTTTCCGGGTCGGTTCTTGCAGAAGGGTTTGTTTTATATACCATCGAAGAAAAGTCGGCTCCAAAGGAAAGTTTTTTGCCTGAATATGGTACCCGACTTTGGAGAGACGCGGAGGATACAATGCAATTTGGCGGGTGGATCTGGGATCCGTCCAGCTCGCTTATAGAGTGGAGCCATGGCATGTACCATTTGATGGGCTACGACGAGAATGAGCTGGAGGGGCAGAGTCTCGACATGAATTTTTGGAGCAGGCATATACATCCTGACGACAGGGAATTGTTTCAAAACCAGATCAGCTCAATTCCCACATTTGTAGATAATTACATACTTGAATTTCGCGTAATCAATGCACACGGTAAAGAAATAAGTCTTTATCTGAAAGGAATTAACGTTCCCGGCAAGCAATCAGGAAGTATTATTGCCATCGGTACTGTTTTCGATGTTTCCGTCCTGAAGAATATTCAGGGAAAACTGGAGACAAAGGTGGATGCACTGAATAAATCTAACTCGGATCTGGAACAATTCGCCTACGTAGCATCGCACGACTTGCAGGAACCACTGCGTAAAATCGCCTCTTTTGGAGAAAGAATGGTTCTCAGGGCAAGTTCTCAAATGGATGATGAACAGCATTTGTATCTGGACAGAATACTGAACGCAACCCGTCGGATGCAGGGAATGGTGACGGATTTATTGGAATTTTCGAAAATTGCTAACGTTACCCGCGAGTACATCCCGACGGATCTGAATATGGTTTTGCGTAATGCGCTGGGTGATCTGGATTTACTTATTCAGGGAAAACAAGCACAGGTTCAATATGCTGAGCTGCCCGTTATTGAGGCTATTCCCAGCCAAATCTCTCAGCTTTTTGTTAACCTGATTTCCAATTCGTTAAAATTCGTGAAACAGGGAATTATTCCCCGTATCACAATCAGCGGAACCATCTATACTGATCCTTCACCCGGAAGAAGAGAAATGCTCAGATTAACTTTTGAGGATAATGGAATTGGTTTTGAAAAGGAAAGTGCCGAACGGATTTTTACACTATTTCAAAGACTTAGAGGACGTTCAGAATATGAAGGAGCCGGAATTGGTCTCTCCATTTGTAAAAAAGTAGCGGAGGTTCACCATGGATCCATACAAGCCTCCGGAGTACCCGATGGAGGTGCAAGTTTTGAAGTTACGTTGCCACTGCGGCAGAATTAATAGCTTATGGAAAGGATTACTCCTTCAATTATAGAAATGAATAGCAAGCTGATTACGGTTTTATTGGTAGATGATGATGAGGACGATTATTTCCTGACCAGAGCCTATTTTCAGGATCTTGTTAACTGGAAGTTCAATATTACTTGGTGTTCAACTTACAAAAATGCGTTAGAACACATCAGATCAAACAAATATGATTTGTATTTGTTTGATTATTTGCTGGGTGAAAATACGGGCATAGACCTCATTGAGGAAGCTTGTGGGATGGAATGTGAGGAGCCGATGATTTTGCTTACCGGCAAGGGAGATACCAAAATTGCCGTAGAAGCATTAAGACTTGGAGCTGCCGATTATCTCATCAAAAGTGAACTGGATTCGGAAAAGCTGGAACGCAGCATTCGTTACGCATTGGAACGAACATCCGTTCTGAAAGCACTGAAACACAGCGAGCGTCGCTATAGAAGGGTCTTTGAAGAGTCCAAAGATTTTCTCTTCATCAGCGATCTGGAAGGAAATATACTGGATTTTAATACTTCTGCCTGTGAGCTAACAGGTTATACAATGAAGGAACTTCGCGGTTTCAATATACTAGATCTGATTGAAGAGCCGGATTTTCGAAAACAATGGGATACCATTGAACAACAGACCATTCACGATTTTGAGGTGCGGCTGATGGCCAGGGACAACGAAAAAAGATATTGTCTCTTCTCTGCCTCTGTAGAAGTGGATGATGGGAATCTATATGTGCAAGGGAGGATATATGATATGACTGCACGAAAGCAGTCAGAACGAGAGCGGTTGTTTTCAGAGAAAATGGCTGTGACAGGAAGGCTTGTCCGCATGCTTGCACATGAAGTACGTAATCCGCTTACGAATGTGAATCTTTCTGCAGAGCAACTGGAAATGGAATTGGTAGATGAAGATCAGAAATTTTATACCCAGATTATCAAACGTAATTGTACGAGGATCAATGACCTGATTACACAATTACTCCAACCTTCAAGTTCTGCCGAAATAGAGCTGGTTGAAAGCTCTGTCAATAAGGTGCTTGATGATGCCATTACCACCGCTTATGACCGGGTTCAGCTGAAAAGGATTCAGGTGGTAAGTCAGTATAATGATGCAGATTTTGTATTGCCTCTCAATGCAGTTTCGCTCCAGATGGCGTTTCTCAACCTGATTACGAATGCAATTGAGGCGATGGAAGAAGATAAGGGTGTATTGCAGATCAGTTCAAGAAGTGTAGGGGATACTTTTCAGGTGCTGTTTGCCGATAACGGATCAGGTATCAGCGAAGAGAATATTGACAAAATCTTCGAACCTTATTTCACTGGCAAAAATAACGGAATGGGTATTGGTCTGGCTACGACCATGAGTATTATTCACGCCCACCATGGCCGCATTGACGTCAAATCTGAAATAGGTGTAGGTACTACTTTTACGATTAGCTTTTCGGGGAAGTAGCTTTGGGAAATTGAGTGACTATTTTTCTCTTTTGAGTCAAGGTGAGATTAAAAATTAGCGATTTGTAACCTCACCTTGGCTTTGTTTACTTTCTGGATAATAGCAGATCGTTTCTCATTGAATCTGCCGCGTCAGATTGTAGAAACGATTCCTTGTTTCTTTCAAAGTCATCCTCTATTATCTTTTTTTGTTTCTCTGAAATATCTGGAAATTGGCTCAATTGCAGAATCCTATTCCTGAAAAAACTATTCATATATTGGTCTCTAAAATTTTGAGGTAAATTAATAGAGCCACCCATAGGATTTATCTTTAAACTACCTAAGCCAGTCGCATTTCCTCCTTGAACTGTGGCCCAAAATATAAACTTGTTAAATTTAGCGTAGACAGATACAAACGAAGGTGGCGAGTTTGTGACAATTGTTGCATCAATAATTCTAGTTAGATAATAATCTACATCATCTGAGGCTATATCATGCGATAATGCCCTGTCTGTTAGGAAAATATACACTTTATTAAACTTTGGGACTTTTCTTTCACATCGTAAAAATAATTTCCAGTCAGTAGCCACTTCCTTTAATTTTTCTAGGTATGGCTCATCTTGAATACTTGGATGATCTAATTGGCCAATCAAAACTCTCCATAATAAAGAAATAGCAAAGTAGTATAAATTTTCATCATACTTAATTTGTGTTCTTTTCTCGTTTAAATAGGGATAAAAAATATTGTTCGCAAACCAAGTTTCTCGTCTAGAAAAATCCTGTTCAGCTTGGCTAGATAATAAATACTGTTTGAAACCATCCGTATGCGTCCGACGAACCCATATTGTGTAGCTGATCTTTTCGGTGGGAAGGTTAACTATTTTGATTATGGAACTTGC
>NZ_QNUL01000031.1 GCF_003383615.1 Dyadobacter luteus | reverse complement strand
CGAATAGGTTGCTCCTGTTTCCCACTTAGGACAAATTAACTTACGAAAATTTACCCCAATTACTCTTTCTCTTTTTTAGCTAATCTAAAGGCTTGTCGAAGGGCTGCAACGACCCTTCGACAGGCTCAGGGGGACAGTAGCATAACGCTCAGGATTGCAGCAGCGTAGCGCTTAGGGGTACACTTTCCTGACGCTCGCGGTGATAGTTAGCGGAGAGCTCAGGTTGATAATAATACTTTTATATTAAAGCTGTAGTACTCTCCGTTCTTACTTAAACTTCTTTTTCAAGTAGTCCAGCGAAAGTTTATAAGCATCTGCTGTTGCAGCAGGATCGTGCTTTGGGTTACTTGGATTGGCAAAACCATGTACGGCGTCATACATTTTAATGGTTACCGATTTGCCAGCCGCTTTCATATCTTTTTCAAACTGCGCTACCACTTCCGGTGAAATGCCCTGATCCTGACTACCGAAAATTCCAAGTACATCTGTTTTCAGAGTTTTCAATCGCTCTACATCTTTCTCCGGGCTTCCGTAGTACATCACACATCCCACCGACTGTGTCTGTTCAAGAATCGCGCTTTGTAATGATAACATACCACCGAAGCACCAACCGATAGACGCAATTCTGGCTTTTTTGCCCGCAAAATCAATGGCACCTTTCTGAATGGCAGTAAGTCTCTCTTTGGAAGCAGATTGCATCAGTTTTCCAGCCTCTTCACGTGTTGTACCTACTTTACCGTCATACATGTCAACAGCCAGCACGTTTACATCGCCCAGATCTTTGTGAAGCTTGGCTGCTTCCTGTTTGATATGGTCGTTGAGTCCCCACCATTCCTGATACACCAAAAGCCATTTTTCCGACTTTTTGGCGGATTTTAAAAGGAAACCTGAAGCGTCTTTTCCGTCGGAAGTGGGGAAAGTGATGGTCTCTCCTTCACCAGCATAATGAAATGGCAAAGGAACTTCATGCAGTTGCTGAAATGCAGGATCGGCGGCCAGTGCTACCATGTCATGAGCACCGTCTGTCGGTGTATGGCAAACCGGAATTTTATCAGCGTTGGGACGCTCTGCCGGTTTGTAAATATTCAGCAATAAAAAAGATAATAGTACAAAAACTACCTTCATAATCAACCGTATAATTAGAGTTTAACAAAAGAAGATTCTTAAATGTAATCACATTTAAAGTGGTAACGCGGGAATGCGTTGAAATGTGCCAAATTTTAACAATGAATTAATTTGTTGTTATGACAATTTGTGCGATATAATTATATTGCACAAATTTTGTACTTATTAAAAAACAGGAACTTAAAACATATTTTCGACCGTTAAAGCTACATTAAGTTCTATTTTGATCCATGAGTCGTAAACGCTATTCTTTCATTATTCTTATACTGGGTTCATTAGCTACAATCAGCCCTTTTTCCATAGACATGTATCTGCCTGGCTTTCCCACGATAGCTAAAGATTTGGGTACAACTATCGATAAAGTGCAGCTTTCGCTAACGAGCTATCTGATCGGGATATGTCTGGGGCAGGTGATCTACGGCCCGCTTTTGGATCGTTATGGACGAAAGAAGCCGTTGTATGTAGGACTCGTTCTGTATGTACTGGCCTCGATAGGTTGTGCACTTACTTCTTCAGTAGATTCTCTGATCACCATGAGATTCCTTCAGGCCATGGGCGGTTGTGTAGGTTTGGTGGCGTCTCAGGCCTTGGTGAGCGATATATTTCCATCTAACAAACGTGCGGAGGTTTTCTCCATGATCACACTGGTGATCGCGGTATCGCCTATGATTGCACCTACAGTAGGTGGATACGTAACCGTAGGTTTCAGCTGGCATTGGCTGTTTATTATTCTGGCTGGTATTGTTGCGGTGATGATAGCAGGTATTTATTTTTTCCTTCCAGCAGGACAATTGCCTGATGAAAGTGTTTCGCTTAAACCAAAATCGGTTTTGGGGAGCTATTATACTGTAGTCAGTCAGCCCCAATTCCTGATTTATACCCTCGCAGGTGGTTTGGCCACTGCGGCGCCGTTTGCCTATATATCAGGTTCGGCCGATGTTTTCATGAACCTTTATAAAGTTACTGAGCAGCAGTATGGATGGATTTTCGGTTTGCTTGCCTTTGCGATGATTGGTTCTACTCAGTTGAATCACTTTTTGCTGAAAAAATTCAAGAGTCAGCAGATTATTCAATTTACCCTGATCTATCAAAGCATAGTCGGTATTCTCCTCATCGTTGGTGTTTACAACAACTGGTACAGTCTTCTCGGGCTGATAGGGATGATGTTTGTTTTCCTGACAGGACAAGGATTAACCGGTCCGAATACTTCAGCACTTTCGCTGGCGCCCTTTCGAAAACATACCGGAAGCGCATCCGCTTTGATGGGAAGCTGGAGAATGGGAGCGGGGGCTATTATTTCGGCTATTGTTAGTTTCCTTCACAACAACACCGCCATGCCTATGGTAGGCATGATGGCGTTCTGTTCTATTGGTGGGTTGATTATCCTGTATCTGGGAAATACCACCGTTTTGCAGCGTGCTGCCCGCGGTGAGGTAGAAGATCAGGTGTCGGTATTGTTGTAATCAAGGTAAGGTACGAATCGCTTCATACAGCATCTCGATGTACCTCTCGCGATCAATATCATAAACTACTTCGGCATTGGGCTCTTTACCGGTGACGTTGTAAAAGTCGACAACGGTAGTGCCCATCGTGAGCATCCCATTGATTTCCACATCTACAAAACACGGCTTGCTTTTAAACATTTCAGGTTCTATCAGCCATGCAATCGCGCAGGGGTCGTGCAATGCAGCACCTCCATCGAGTTCTGTTCTGTTCTCTCTGTAAAATATAGAGAAGAAATCCATCAGATCGGCGGCAGCCTTTCCTGTATTGTTTCCGATAGACCGTAGTAACTCAATGTCTTTCTGAAATACCAGCGCTTTGTGCGTTACATCTAGCCCACACATGGTAATAGGTATACCACTTTTGAAAACAATATGTGCAGCTTCCGGATCTGCAAAAATATTGAATTCTGCCAGTGGCGTCATATTGCCTCTGAAGATACCACCACCCATCAGCGAAATGCGTTCAATACGATCTTTCAGATGCGGATAGGCAAGCAAAAACGTAGCAATGTTAGTTAATGGTCCTGTTGGTACGATGGTGATTTTCTCTGTCGAAACTGAAAGAATTTCAGCAATTCCTTCTACAGCCGATTTATTTTCAGGTTCGAAGGCCGGAGCAGGTAATGCAGGCCCATCCAGACCAGTTTCTCCATGTACATAGTCGGCGATGATGAGGTTTCTGAATAACGGTTTCTCAGCACCTCTGTATACCGGAACATTCTTTGCTCCAATGAGCGTCAGAAGTTTGAGCGCATTACTCATGGTTTTATCCTGAGTCTGGTTGCCGGCAGAAGTAGTTACTGCCTTCACGTCAAATTTACCGCTGCCAAAAGCGAGCATCAGCATCAATGCATCGTCGTGGCCGGGATCGCAATCTATAATAACTGGTATTTTCATTGTCATGGCTTTTTATTGTAATTCATTCAAATAAGGCGCTGAACTCTGAGCACCCAAACGTGTAACGGATATAGCTGCAGCTTTCGAGGCAAAGACCGCTGCCGACTTTAAATCTTTACCCTCTGACAGTGCAGTAATGAGTGCACCGTTGAATACATCACCCGCTGCCGTGGTATCTTTGGCTTCTACTTCAAATGCAGGAATTGTCTCTTGTGTATTTTCATTGTGTAGAAATACACCTTTCTTCCCAAGGGTAATCATTACGTGCTGTACTCCCTTTCGAAGTAATATTTCAGCTGCCTGTTGCATTTTTTCAAATGTATCGGGGAGAATGCCGGTCAGTAATTCGGTTTCTGTTTCATTGGGTGTGATCAGGAAAATTTTGCTTAGTAAATCGTCATTGATTTTCGCAGCAGGTGCCGGATTCAGTATGACTTTGATATTCATCTCTTTGCATTTTTGTACTGCAAACTCTACAGTTTCCAGAGGGATTTCCAGTTGAAGTAATGCGTAATCAACGTCCGTAAAAGCAGCATGTGGCAGATCTTCCGGATTCAAATCCATATTGGCGCCGGAAGCTACAACAATCTGGTTTTCACCTGAGTCGGAAACTGTGATCAGTGCGATACCGGAAGCGAAATCGGGCGTAATTTTGGAATAATTAATGTCCAGTCCTTCTTTTAGAAATCCCTGAATGGCCTGTTGTCCGAAAATGTCATCGCCGGTTTTTGTAACAAAACGAACGTCTCCATCCAGCCTGGCAGCTGCTACAGCCTGGTTGGCACCCTTTCCACCAGGATTCATCAGGAATGAACCGCCCAATATAGTTTCTCCCGGCTTGGGAAATAAAGCAGTCCTGACCACCATATCTGTATTGGAACTGCCTATGATCAATATTTTTTTACCCATAGTATTTGCGGTTTTAAACCAGGTCTCTTGTTCTTCCCGAATAATCCGGAAGGATAAAGAGAGTTACTGTCAGTGGATTGTGCTGTATCGCAATTTATCATTGTGCACTCCCTGCTCCTGGTATCAGGGAAATATGCAACTGGCACGAATACCCGTTGCCCAAGTTACAACTAATTTTCAAACCGGAGTTAATATGACATCCGGAGGTTGGATTGCGTTTTATTTTAATAAAAGCATTGTATTTTTAGTCTTCCTTTTCACCCAACTATAAGAAACAACTCATGCTTAAATCCGTGATTTTTGCAGCTATGCTATGTGTAGCCTTGCAATCCTGTAAACAATCGTCTTCTGATGAAACAGCTGCCAAACCAATAAAGCAGGTATTTGCCGACTATTATGAAGAACGCCTTCCGCTTTATCCTTTGGAAGCAACGATGAATGGGGATAACCGTTTCAATGATAAGATGTCGGATGAACTGACGCAGGAAGGGAAGGCTAAACTGGTGACATTTTACAAAAAATACCAGACTGAGCTCGCAAAATATGACCGTGAAAAACTGTCCGCAGAGGAAAAGGTGAGCTGGGATTTGTTGCAATGGGAATGTAATATCAACCTGGAAGGGCTGAGCTTACCGACAGAATTACTTCCGTTGAACCAGATTTTCTCCACGCACCTGATGGTCGCACAAATGGCTGGTGGTGCCAGTTTGCAGCCATTTAAAACGGTAAAGGATTATGACAACTGGCTGAAACGTGTGGATGGTTTCGTGGTGTGGTGTGATACGGCCGTTGTCAACATGAAAAAAGGGATGAAGGAGGGATATGTATTGCCTACTCCTTTGATTAAAAAGATGATACCGCAGTTGCAAGGGATGGATCATGGACCTATAACCGAACATTTATTCTTTACTCCGGCGAAAAACTTCCCGGAATCCTTTTCTTCAGAAGAAAAGGAAAGGTTGCAGAAGGAGTATACTACGATGGTGGAAACCAAAGTTATACCGACTTTTAAAAAGCTGCATGATTTTGTCAAAAATGAATATTTGCCTGTTGGAAGATCAACATCGGGTTTTGATGCCTTGCCAAATGGTAAAGCGATCTACGATTATTTCATCAAGTATTATACAACTACGGAGATGTCTTCTGATGAGATCCATCAGATCGGGTTGCGTGAGGTAGACCGTATTTCAGCAGAGATGGAAAAAGTGAAAGAGCAAGTGGGTTTCAAAGGTGACCTGAAAGCCTTCTTTAATGATGTACGGAATAACAAAAAGCTGATGCCTTTTACGAAGCCTGAGGAAGTAATTGCGAACTTCAATCGGATTCATGAGGTGATGAAGCCGAATTTAAAAAAGCTTTTTGATCTGACTCCGAAATCGGCTTTTGAGGTGAGAAGAACAGAAGCTTTCAGAGAGAAATCTGCTTCGGCTGAATATAATCCGGGCTTGGCTGATGGTTCTCGTCCAGGTGTATTCTATGTTCCTGTTCCTGATGCTAAGACTTACAATGTAGTATCGGACGAAAGTCTGTTCCTGCATGAAGCTATTCCTGGCCATCACTATCAGATTTCGTTGCAGCAGGAAAACAAAGATCTTCCTGATTTTCGTAAAAATCTTTGGTATAGTGCTTATGGGGAAGGCTGGGCATTGTATTCGGAATCGTTAGGTAAAGAACTCGGATTGTATACTGACCCTTACCAGTATTTTGGTATGCTGAGTGCTGAAATGCACCGTGCAATCCGCTTGGTTGTGGACACCGGACTACATTCCAAAGGATGGACGCGTGAGAAAGCAATTCAATATTCGCTGGACCATGAGGCAGAGTCAGAGGAAAGTATCACTGCTGAAATAGAACGTTATATGGCAGGCGGAGGCCAGGCGTTATCGTATAAAATTGGTCAATTAAAAATCCGGGAGCTGCGTTCCAAAGCGGAAAAAGACTTGGGTAGCAAGTTTGATATTAAGGCATTCCATAACCTTGTGTTGGAGTCTGGTTGCGTGCCTTTGAAGTTGTTGGAAGATAAAGCCAACGTATGGATTGAAAAAAGTAAATAGTTTATCAGCCCGGTCAGCAATGACCGGGTTTTTTATGATGAAATGACCTGCCATCGATTTCATCTCCCAGGTCATCTCCCAGGTCTGTGTCCCCACAGACCTGCAGCCTTGGTGGGCATTAAGTCCCGTGAGGACACGGGCCAGGGAGATAAGATAATTGACCGTCTGTGACGGTAGTTCCGAGTTTAAGTTTGCAACTTATTACCATTGAATATTATGATAAGTTTTACCGTGGCTACCATGGCAGACGGTAAATTATTGTTATTGAACAGTGTTTACATTAAGCACGACGGGATGAATACTAGGCAAAACCGAGGAGTAATAAAACGGGAATAAACTACTCCTCTTTCCTTTTGAAGAAGTTAATGATGTACGCAAAAACGATTAAGCAACATGTAACAAAGGCTATTAAGAAAAGAAGTCCGGATAGAATCACATATCCACTTTGTCTAAGACCTTCTGAGGTAACGCTTGATCCAGCATGTATGGATTGAGCTAGCATAGTAAAAAAACATCCGCTCAAAAGACTGACTATCAAAACCCAGACCGCAAGATTAAAAAACTTGTCCATTATTTATTAAATTCTCCGTTAAATGCAAATTGAACTCCTTGCATTAACGTAAGACTAAAATAAATATGTAAGTCACTTTATCCGTGGTCGGTGTTCTTACAGACCTGTTCCAAGTTAGTAAAGTCACGTAAGCACATAGGCCGTGGGAAAGTGCTTAGCTGTAAACTCAATCGTGATAATCCGTGCATCCGAGGCAAGAAAACACTACGCGGCGATTTCCAGCCAACATACATATTCTTTTTACCAACCAGCATACCACAGGATAGTTACAATTCAGGGAATTGAGTATATTGCTCAATGAAATGTGCATTTTTATAATTAATTATTTATATAAAATACGCATTGTAACTATATCCTGAACCTCACCATGCTGAAAGTTGCGTTACTGATCGTTTCGGTCGGATTGTTTGTGCTTTCTGTTCAAAGCTGTTCCCGTGAAAATTCTGGAGAATCCAGGGAATCTGCCATCCCTGATCAGGTCAGCTACAATTTCGATATACGACCTATTCTATCTGACAAATGTTTTGCCTGCCACGGGCCTGATGCCAATAAACGTGAAGCTGGACTTCGATTAGACGTCGCAGAAAGTGCCTATCAGGCATTGAAGGAAAATCCCGGTGCACATGCAATTGTAGCAGGCAAGCCGGATCTGTCACAGGCTTATCTGCGTATTACCACTCAGGATACCGGCATGCTCATGCCACCTCCATCTTCCAATTTGAAATTGACAACCAGAGAAATAGATCTGATAGGGAAATGGATAAAGCAGGGTGCGAAATACGAGAAGCATTGGGCATTTGTAGCTCCACGTAAACCAACCATTCCGGCTGTTAAAGATGAATCATGGCCTGCAAATGAAATCGATTATTTCATTCTGAATAAACAGGAAAACAATGGGTTGAAACCCAATGAACAAGCTGATAAGGAAAGGTTACTCAGAAGATTGAGTCTGGATCTTACAGGGCTGCCACCCACACTGAAAATGATGGATGATTTCCTGGCAGATAACAGTACGAATGCGTATGGAAAGATGGTGGATTACCTTTTGGCTCAGCCTACGTACGGTGAGAAAATGGCAATTCATTGGCTTGATCTGGCCAGATACGCTGATTCGCATGGCTATCAGGATGATGGCTACCGTACACAATGGCCCTGGCGCGACTGGGTCATTCATGCATTTAACCGCAATATGCACTACAACGATTTTGTAACCTGGCAACTCGCTGGTGACTTGCTTCCCAATGCATCCAAAGAACAGATCCTAGCCACTGGTTTCAACCGTAATCATAAGATAACTGAAGAGGGAGGGATTATTCCGGAAGAGTACAGAGTGATGTATGTGACGGACAGAAACGATCTGTTCGGAAAGGGATTGCTCGGTGTGACTTTGGAATGTGCGCATTGCCATGATCATAAATACGATCCGTTCTCGCAAAAGGAATACTATCAGATGTTTGCGTTTTTCAATAACGTCAATGAAGTGGGTATTGAATCTGTGATTGGCGGACCGGAAACCTACGCGAAAAAACCGCTGATGGAGATCAGCGAAGAGGATGTGAAGGGAATTTTAAAGTTTGTGAACAAAGCAGACACCAATCGATTGATCGTTTCCGTCATGGGAGATCTGGATTCCACAAGAAAGACTCATGTATTGACTCGCGGAGAATACGATGCTCACGGCGAAGAAGTAACTGCGGGTACACCTGCTGCCATATTGCCATTTAGTAAGAATTATCCAAAAAACAGACTGGGGCTCTCCAGGTGGCTTTTTGATAAAAAGAATCCGCTTACATCGAGGGTGTATGTGAATATCCTCTGGCAGGAATTCTTCGGTCGGGGTATCGTAAAAACTTCAGGAGATTTTGGGATGCAGGGAGAGCTGCCTTCGCATCCTGCATTGCTTGACTGGCTTGCCGTCGACTTTATGGAACATGGCTGGGATGTTAAACGGCTTGTCAAACAGATGGTTACTTCATCCACCTACAAACAATCTGCTGTTTTTAGCAAGGATAAAATGGCAGTTGATCCGGATAACATACTACTGGCCAGGGGCCCCAGATACCGCATTCATGCTGAGTTTATCAAAGATCTGGTTTTATCCAGCAGTGGTCTTCTGAATAAAACAATAGGAGGGCCAAGTGTGAAACCGTATCAGCCACCCGGACTTTGGGAAGGTGCCACTTCTGGAAGAGGTTTGCTTTCAGTGTACAACCAGGATCATGGCAGTAGCTTGTACCGAAGAGGTATGTATACGTTGATCAAACGGACAGTTCCGCCTCCGACCATGGGGATTTTTGATGCCAGTAACAGGGATTTATGCGAAGTAAAAAGAGCGAAGACAAATACTCCCTTGCAGGCGCTGATGATGATGAATGATCCTACCGTACTGGAAGCATCCCGCGTGCTGGCCGCCAATCTGCTACAGGAAAAAAATGCTGTTCCTGACAAAATTGAGAAGGCATTCAGACTCATCGTATCCAGAAAACCCAATACGAAGGAATTAGAGATGTTGACAGCTTATCATGAAAAACAGCTTAAACATCTGAATATTCAGACAGCTTCGAAAGTCATCGCGGTTGGAGAATATCCGCTTACAAAAAATATAGATGTAAAAGCCCTGGCTGCGTTGATGCGCGTAGTATCAACGATTTACAATCTTGAAGAAACCATTACGAAATCATAGATAGCAAAGCCAGTCGCTGAAAGCTAACCGCTAAAAGTTATGGAAAAGGAAATAATAGAACATGGTTTCAGTTTCAACAGAAGAAGATTCCTTTCTTCGATGAGTTTGGGAATAGGCGGGGTGGCTCTCGGCTCTTTGCTGATGCCGGATCTGTTCAAAGGTGGAAGTCTGGACGAAGAGTCTTTGGCAGCCGGGATACCTCATTTTGCTCCCAAAGCAAAAAGGGTGATTTATCTTTTCCAGAACGGTGCGCCATCGCAGCAGGAGCTTTTTGATTATAAACCCAAGCTCCGTGATTTGTTCGGACAGGAAATACCACCGTCGGTACGCGGCACGCAGCGGCTCACAGGCATGACGGCCAATCAGGCTTCGTTTCCCTTGGTGGGTTCTTTTGTGAATTTCAAACAATACGGGGAATCAAGAGCGTGGGTGAGCGACTTGATGCCTTACACAGCCAAAATTGTCGATGATCTATGTTTTGTTAAGTCGATGTATACCGAAGCGATTAATCACGATCCGGCATTGACTTTTTTGCAAACCGGTGCGCAACAAGGTAACAGGCCAAGCATGGGTTCGTGGTTGAGTTATGGTTTGGGAAATGAAAATAAGAATCTCCCGAATTTTACGGTGCTGCTGTCGCGTGGTGTAGGCAATGGGCAAGGGGTATATTCAAAATTATGGTCAAACGGATTTCTGGATTCTGTGCATCAGGGGGTTCAGTTCAGTAAGGGCGAAGATCCCGTCTTGTATCTGAGAGATCCTGATGGAATGGACCGAAAAGAACGCAGGGAAATGCTCGATAATTTATCTGTACTCAATGACTTATCTTATCAGGAATTCGGTGATCCTGAAATCGTAGCCAAGGTAAAACAATATGAAATGGCTTACCGGATGCAAACTGCGGTGCCCGAAATCATGGATTTGTCGCGGGAACCAGATGACATCATTAAACTCTACGGGCCAGATTGTCTGGTGCCCGGGACGTATGCAGCAAATTGTTTATTAGCCCGAAAACTTTCAGAAAATGGCGTACGTTTTGTACAGCTTTATCATCAGGGATGGGATCAGCACGGAAATCTTCCTTATGAAATAACCCAACAAGCCAAAGATGTAGATCAGGCATCAGCCGCTTTGGTCACTGATTTGAAACAACGAGGGTTGCTGGACGAAACGCTGGTGATATGGGGAGGAGAGTTTGGAAGAACCAGCTACACGCAGGGTAAACTTACCGAAGACAATTACGGAAGAGATCACCATCCCCGTTGCTTTACGATCTGGATGGCGGGTGGAGGCATAAAACCTGGCCTGGTATATGGCGAAACAGATGAGCTGGGTTATAATATCGCGACTAACCCGGTACATGTCCACGACTTTCAGGCAACTGTGCTTCACCAGCTGGGACTAAATCATGAAAAACTGACTTTCAAACATCTCGGCAGGCGATACAGGCTTACCGATGTATCAGGGAAAGTAGTGCGTGATATTCTCAGCTAGTCCTTTTAATCCTTCTGCTATTGTAACGTTACGTCCGATGTATTTGAAATTAAAACGGTTCGCTGGTCAGCTTTTGTTTGCTGCTAATGTCTTTGTAGTTTTTCTTTTGTTTTTCGAGGATCTTCTGGTGGTACCCGTGTGGTTGCAAACAGTCGGGCGAATGCACCCTTTGCTGTTACACTTTCCGATTGTAATTCTACTGATTGCGATGCTGCTGGAGTTTTTCAGATTTAAACCAGAGAACACATCCAATACTTTTTACAAAAGTTTTCTGGAAAACATGCTTCTGGCAGGTAGCCTTTTTGCCGCTGCTACGGTGGTTATGGGTATGTTTCTTTCTAAGGAAGAAGGCTATGGTGGCGATACCTTGCTTTGGCATAAGTGGACTGGCGCGGGCATTTTTTTTCTGGCGTCCATCATATATCTGATCCGGGATCAGAGCTGGTATAAATCGACATTGGCAAAAATGAGTGCAGTGGCTGTGGTAACAGGCTTAACTCTGACCGGGCATTACGGTGCGGAACTAACCCATGGAGATAATTTCATTTTTGAACCAGTTTTGGCTAACCGGAAAAAACAGTCTGTTAATCCGGATGAGGCGCTGGTTTATAACGACGTGATCAAACCTATATTGGAACAAAAGTGTACGAGCTGCCATAATCCTGAAAAGGTGAAGGGTGAACTGATTTTGTCTGATTCTGAGTCTATCAAACGAGGAGGGAAGTCGGGGAAACTGTTTGCTTCTGATCAAACGGGACTGTTTTTTCAAAGAATACATCTGCCGGAAACTGACAAGAAACATATGCCACCGAAAGGGAAGTCTCAGCTTACTGCCGACGAACTGGTTTTGTTGTCGTTGTGGGTGAAACAGCAGCCGGATTTCAATCAGAAACTGACGGAGTTGAAAGAAACAGATTCTTTAAGGGTGCTTGCTACCGCGTTGTTGCAACCCGCTTCTTCTTCTGATCAGTACAATTTCGTAGCCGCTGATGCAGATGTTATTAAAGGATTGAATAACGATTACCGCACTATTACTCCCGTGGCGGTGAACTCGCCGGCATTATTGGTGAATATATACAACCGGAGCGCGTTTAGTCCCGCGCAGTTGGATGAACTCGAAAAGGTCAGGGAGCAGATTGTAGCCCTGAATCTGAACAAAATGCCGGTCAAAGATGAGCATCTGAAAACGATCGGAAAATTTGTGAACCTGAGAAGGCTGGATCTGAATTTTACAGATATTACCGCAAGTGGACTTAAAAATCTAGCTCAACTTCAACATCTCAGGAATATATCCATTGCCGGTACAAAAGTTGGCGCAAAAGACCTGGAATCTGTATTGCCCGGGTTAAAAGCCTTAAAGTCCCTTACCGTTTGGAATACTACTCTCAGCGCAGGGGATATCAGTACTTTAAAGAAAAAATATCCCGGAGTTATATTTGAAGATGGTTTTAGAGACACAGGTGAAAATCCGTTAAAGCTGAATCCACCTCAGATCAAAAATGAATCAGTCATTTTTGCCGGCGTCCTTCCATTACAATTGAAACATCCTATCAAGGGGGTTGAGCTTCGCTATACTTTGGATGGCAGTGAACCGGACTCAGTAAAATCAGCAATTTTTAAAGAGGGTGTCAGCCTTACTGAAAGTGCTCCTGTAAAAGTCAGGGCTTTTAAACAAGGTTGGCACGGAAGCGATGTTTCCACCTTTGATTTTTTCAAAAGCAGATACAAACCTGACAGCGTCCGTTTGCTTTTCCCGCTCAATCGTGTTCACCAGGCTGAGGGGGCAAATACTTTTTTTGACCATAAACTCGGCGTAATCGGTGCGAATAATCCTGCCTGGGCCAATAACTGGGGTGGGGTAAGAGACAATGATCTTGGACTGTTTGCGCAATTTGACTCTCCCGTATCAGTTTCGAATGTTGGGTTACACTATATGATTGAAGAAGATACAGGTATCTTCCCACCGGAAGTGATAGAGATTTGGGGCGGAACTACCCCCGACAACATGAAGCTACTGAGTAAATTCAAAGCTGGCATGCCTGCAAAAGGTGATAAGCCTGTGCTGAAAACTGTACAGACTACTTTTAAGGCAGAGAAAATTACATGTATGAAAATTGTAGCCCGGCCTTTGAATACCATTCCGGACTGGCATCGGAACAAGGGAAAGAGAGCCTTACTGCTTGTTGATGAAATATTTGTGAATTAGATTTGAAAATGACCCTTCCGGGGTGGAATGGGTCATTTCGTCGGAGATGATCCGGATATGATTAAAGATCGTCGTCGTCGTCAAGCTCTGAATCGAGGTCTTCCGAATCGTCGTCGTCCTTATCATCCTCATCCTTATCTCCCCAGCGGTCAACGTCTTCATCAGCCAGTTTTTCTCGTCCCAAAAATTCAGGGTCGATTTCTTCATCTTTCAGGCCACGACGGAAAATGTCATCCGATGCCGGAAAGTCGCCCGACAGGTCGTCATCATAAAAATCGTCATCATCGTCACCAAATGGTCCCATGTCGTTTCAGATTTTAGTTTTAATAATTGAATGTAAAGAAGATTTTGGCTGCAATTTAATTCAAGGTTTATAAATTGTATAGAACTGTGGTAAAAAAACTATGCATGTTTTTTCGCAGTTCAGATTATCCAGATTGGCAATTGAGTATTAACCCATGCATTCAGAGCTTTTTAGGATATTCGTACAATCGAAAACTTAACCTACATTTTTAAAGTATATGCAAAGAATATTTTTACATTTTTCAGTATTGCTGGCGTTTTCTACCGGCCTTTCAGCTTTTTGGATGGGGGATAACAGTACAGGGCAATCAAGAGTTGCCCCTAAGCCAGTCATAGAAGCGAAGGAGTTAAAACTGCCTCCTGGCTTTACTGCCCGCGTATTGGGAACGGACCTGGGACCAACAAGGCACATTGCAGTAGGGAAAAACGGAGATATTTATGTGAAGCTTTCCAAGTTGAGAGAAGGCAAGGGCATGTATCTGCTCCGTGATACAAATAAGGATGGTGTGATTGATGACACAAAGCTGTTTGCTGACTACCCCGGAACAGGCATTCTGATCAGAGATGGCTATCTGTATAGCTCTTCAAATAGTGCAGTATATCGCTATAAACTCAACGAAAAGGAAGAAATTATTGATTTCGAAAAACCTGAGAGAATTGTGGAGGGACTGGTGGACCATGGCAGGGACAATGCAAAGCCGCTCGCTATGGATAAACAAAACAACCTGTATGTTACCGTGGGCTCTTACAATGATAACTGTCGTGAAGCAGGTAGCGGAAAGGGAATGTCACCTTGTGCGATTCTTGATTCTGCAGGAGGTATATGGAAATTCAGCGCAAATAAAGCCGGTCAAAAGTTCTCAGATGGAATCCGGTATGCGACAGGCGTGAAAAATGCAGTAGGAATTGATTGGGATACTAAAACAGACGCTCTCTATGCGACCGTCCATGGACGAGGGAAATTTGATGATTTCTACCCCCAATATTATACACCGAAACACAGTGCTGAACTGCCGGCGGAAACGTTGTATAAACTTAAAGAAGGAGATGATGCAGGTTGGCCTTACATCTATTACGACCAGTTTCAGAACAGAAAGATGCTGGCTCCCGAGTATGGAGGAGATGGAAAGAAAACGGGAGGTGAAAAGGCAATAAATCCTGTAGCAGCCTTTCCTGCTCATTTCGGGCCTAATGCGCTGCTATTTTATACAGGAAATATGTTTCCTGCCAGGTATAAAAATGGTGCGTTTATCGCATTTCATAACATGGCGCCTGAGCTCAAAAAAGGTTATCTGGTAGCATTTGTACCTTTTGTGAATGGCAAAGCAGGCAAATGGGAGATCTTTGCAGACAATTTCGCCGGAACTGATCTGGTAAAACCCACCGGCCCGATTCAGCACCGGCCATGTGGATTAGCCCAAGGGCCAGACGGCGCACTGTATGTGACGGATGATCTGAACGGCACGGTATTCAGAATTGATTACAAAAAGAAGTAAAAGTAAAAATCCCGGCCTTATCATAAGCCGGGATTTTTACTTTTACTTATCGGAAAAGCCTGCGTAACCTTTCTTGATTAATTCCTTTTTTGACATTTTGATAACATTCACTTTCAATGGAATGGGCGTCAAGGGGGTATCGGTAGAATCAGTTTTTACGGCTACGATTTTATCAACTACATCCATTCCTTTAAAAACCTGTCCGTAAACCGTGTATTTATCATCTAATCTTGCCAGGCCTTTTTTATCCTGAACAATGTAGATCTGACAACCCGCTGACAACATTTCAGGATTGTCGTCGCGCCCGGCACCCACTGCCCCATATACGTGCCTGACTTTGCTATTGAATTCTGGTTTGAGAAGGTAGGGCGATTGTGAAAATCCTTCTGGTGTATCAGGACAGCCTCCCTGCGCTACGAAATTGTTGATCACACGATTGAAGGTGTAGGAATCCCAATACTTTTCATTAGCGAGCTTGATAAAACTTGCCTTATGATTGGGTGTCTCGTCATAGAGCCAGAAAAGAATTTCACCCATAGGCGTTTTGATTTGTCCTACATCGTACGTGTTCCCACGCTGGGCAAAAGAAGTAAAGCAGGTTGCAAGAAGAATTGCAGTCAGTAAAATGTTTTTCATTGTATTTAAGGGAGTGGATAACTTACAGACTCATTCCGCCATCTACGAAAATATTCTGTCCTGTTATAAAGTTACCAGCTTCAGAGCATAGCAACAAAGCCATAGCGGCACAATCTTCCGGTTGTCCTATTCTTCCTGAGGGAGTTTCTAATCTTTTTTCTATACGCTCTTCGCTTTCCGGAACCTCCTGTTCAATCCGTGGAGTGCCTATTACACCGGGAGCAAGATTGTTGACCGTAATACCTTTATCGGCAAAGTGCATAGCAAAATTTTGTACAAGATTGAGTACCGCAGATTTCGTTGCAGCATATACGATCATGTTGGGATGTGGTTTTACTTGTTGCACACTCCCGATCGTCAGAATACGCCCCCATCCACTGTCCAGCATGTGCGGTGCAACTTGCTGAATAAGCTGAAATGTCGCTTTGAAATTGGTCTGGGTTTGTATATCAAAATCCTTTTCTCTTACCTGGTTCCATTCACAGGGAATCTGCACGGAAGCATTAATGACGAGGATGTCAATACATTTTGTAATTTGAAACAATCTTTCTGTAAAATTGCTGACAGCACCGGGCAGGGATAAATCACTTTCTAGCAACTTCACGTTAACCCCAAGTTTTTGTATCTCGTCAGCAACTTCTTCAGCTTCTTCGATATCACTTCGGTAATGCAGAACAATATCTGCCCCATATTCTGCAAATGCGATTGCAATTCCTTTTCCGATTCCCTGGCTTGATCCTGTAATCAGCGCTGTTTTTCCTCTTAAATTGAATTTTTCTGCAAGCATAGTAATGGCGGTTTTTATTGAACGCCTGTATTATTTCTATGCCCAAGGGTTACAAATTGTTATCTTTTGACCGTTTATTCCTTCTTGAAAAGAAAATTTCCACCACCTTGTTTAAGCCTGAATGTCCCTTCGCCGGGATTGAATTCCATAATTATTCCCGCAGAATCGAATACAAATTTATTCTTTTCAGTCGGAGTTAGGGGAAATGCACCTTGCCCTGTTGCCTGAGCAGTGAGCGTATGATCCGTTTTGGTAACGGTTATTTTTAAGGGAATATCCTTACTGGAATACACTCCTGCATATTTGTCCAGTTCTTCCGGCTTTAATGTTACTGATTTGAATGAAGGTATCAAGACCGGATTGCCAGAACATGTACTCAGCAATGCGATGAGAATATCATTCAAAGGATAAGCAATGCCATTGGAACATATGGCGACGGCATACTCTCCGCCCGGAAAGTAATAGGCAGAAGATACAAACCCGTCAATGGAGCCATTGTGGCCATAGCCGGATTCAGAATTATACGGAACTTTAAACAGCCCCATTCCCATACCTTCCTGCATGGTTTTCATTTCCTCCAGACTCTTCGCTGAGATGAGCCTGCCTTGTAGCAGTGCTGTTATGAACTGAGTTAGTTCAGCAGGTGTAGATACAATTGCTCCGGCGCCACCGGGGATACTCATATCCGTTTCAGGTTGTAATTCCCATTTTTGAATCATTTTGTAGGAATGACTCTGCTGCTTTGCTATATCCGTTTTTCCACCATAATGGGTAGCCGTCAAATTCAGCTTTAAGGTGATCCTTTGTTTCAGATTTTCGGGATAGGTCTTCCTGGTAATCTTTTCAATGATGTAACCCAGTAAAACGTAGTTGGAATTGCTGTATTCTGTTTTCGTTCCGGGTTCAAAATCAGGTTTCGATGCGGCAATTATCGCCGTCATTTCGTCCTGTGTTTTGGGCATTGTCATGTATTGCAGATATTCGGCATCGTTGGTGAAACTGTGAATTCCACTTCTGTGACTCAACAGGTTGCCAACTGTTATCCCGGATGCGTTGGCCACGGAAGGGAAGAACTTATCCAGCGTTGTATTCAATGAGAGTTTTCCTTCATCAATGAGCTGGAAAATCATTGATGAAGTGAAAGTCTTTGAAATGGATCCAATCCGATATTGCGTTGCAGCACTTGCCTTTACATTGTCGGCAATGGATGCGTAGCCAATGGATCTTTGATAAATCAGTTTGCTGTTTTTCGAAATAGCCACACTCATCATGGCTTTGTTGTTGATATTGAGCGTGTCAAAAAACGTATCAAGTTTGCTCAGGTCGAATTGTTGCGCACAGCTTGATTGCCCCAAAAACAGTAAAATAGAGATCAGCAGGGTGGATAGTAGTTTCATTGTCAGATTACGTGTGGGCTATTAATAAGTTCGATTCTCGTAAGCTTCTATTTCTGCCCGGATTTTGTCGGGAATGGCAATGCTTTGTTGTTTTGAATAATCAAACACGACCAGCGTTGTGTAACCCGATGTCATGATTTTTTCCTTTTCGTCCACTACTGAAACAATCATGTAGCTGATTTCTAAACTTTTGTTTCCCATTTTACTCACACTGACATAAACATAAGTTGGGGCAGGGTAAACAACCGGGCGGTGGTAATCTACATAAGCGTTGGCGAGTATGGCACCCGTTTCTGTCCAGTTCCATTTGCATACCTCATGTAAATATTCGATTCTGGCTTGCTCAAAATAAGTGAGATACATCGCATTGTTCACATGTCCCAGTTGATCCATATCACTCCAACGCAGTTCCAGTTTGGTTTTGAAAGTGAATTTCGACTTTTCTTCTTCTATATCAGACATCGGGTTTTAATTTTTTAGAGTTGCAAAAGCTCTCACCGGAAAGGTAACCCACACCCTTAAATTTGGGTGGTACAGCGCTAAAAAGATATTCGTCCCCGGGTAATTGATCCAGGTTGCACAAATGTTCAACAATAAGAATATCCGAACCTAACAGAATGGTATGAACGGGGCGGCTGTTTCCTCTTGTATCATCAATGTTATGGCTGTCAATCCCAACAAGCTTTACCTCACAATCGTGCAAATATTCTGCTGCCTCGCGGTTAATATAAGGATGATTTTCAAAGTAAGTCTCGGTATTCCAATGCTTTGACCAACCCGTGTGCACGATAACTGCCTTGCCTCTAATTTCTTTATTTTCAAAGAGAGTTTTGCCAATTTCTATTGTGTTGGTTGCGTCAATAGTGACAGCTTTAAGGTTTGCAAAAGCTTCTAATGATGTCTCTGAGAGATCTTTTCCGTTTTCATAGCGGTGAAACGGGCAATCAATGTAAGTTCCGGTATTACTCACCATCTCTATTTTGCCGATTTGAAAAGTAGTTCCTTCTTCATATTTGCCAACAGCATTTTTCCTGCTCAAAAAGTCACATATAATTGGTGCGGGTAATCCTTTGTAAGTAATGAGTCCATCGAAAATCACATGACTGAGATCGATAAGCGTTCCTTCGGTAAGCGGATCGGTGGAGAGGCGTTTATGAGGTTCCTGTACATATTTTTTGTTAAGAATAGTTACATTCCCGGCCATCAGTAACCTTAAATCCTTCACAATGTAGTCGGCCAGAAATGTGTCTGAAATTTCAGCACCCTCAATATCCAGCCTGAAATCCTGACCTTGTATCCCGCCTCCATTTGTGAATGTTATTTCAAAATCAAATACCACCCGATATTCCATAAATTGTTCGATGTTACTGTTAATCTGCTATTTCCAAAAATAGCTAAAAGCCTTCTTGAAATTTAGAAATAACTCGTATTCCCAAAAAAGGCCTGATCAATTTGAGAGCAAATTGGTCAGGCCTTTTCAAACAGTCAGGATATGATTTTTAGAAATCGGTATCCGCACTGGTCAGATTTTCTTCTTTAATCCAGATGTTGCGGTAGAGTACATCGTGCCCTTCCGATTGCAACTTCAATCCACCCGGACGATCCGTAATTCCTTTTCCTTTATCATTACCTCCATCAATTCCGGAATTAGGCCCACCCCAAACCTGAGCAATATGATGATTGGTATGCACCTTTTTACCATTGAAATAGAGCGTTACCACAGGTTGTTCAACCAGTTTCCCGTCTTTAAATCTGGCGGCACGGAACAATACGTCATACGCATTCCATTTCCCGATTCCGTTATAAGCATGATAAGGAGAGGCAGTTTCATTAATGATGGCAGCCATTCCATGTGATGTAGTGTCACCATCCAGTACCTGAATTTCATAGCGGTTCTGAAGATAAACACCACTATTGCCTCCGGGTTTGGTGATCAGGAATTCGACGTGTGCGCGGAAGTCGCGGAATTCTTTCTTTGTGACAATATCTGCTGATCCGTACAAACCTCCTGCTGAAGCCGGGTCATTGCAGTTAATCACAGTCCCCTTGTCCACCGGGTCGTTTACGACAGTCCATTTAATAGGAGGCTTGGCTGCAAAGCGGGGTCCTTCCCAGTAAATCCATTTGCCATCGAGCATTTTTCGGCTTCCATCAAGATATACCTCAGCGCCTTTCGGAGCTTTGGTACCAACGCCTGTTT
The DNA here is from genome assembly GCF_003383615.1 of Dyadobacter luteus. GTDB lineage: Bacteria > Bacteroidota > Bacteroidia > Cytophagales > Spirosomataceae > Dyadobacter > Dyadobacter luteus. Next base: position 49,163 of record NZ_QNUL01000031.1, on the reverse strand, counting down.
GGGCCGACGCCGAAATACCGATTCCTGTAAGTAGGCCGGCGATGATTAATGAACCTGTTCTTTTCAGACTGATAAAATTGCTCATAGTTAAGGTTGGATCGTTTAGCAAAGAATATTTTAATAGTACCTCAATATAGTTATAAGTTAAAGAGGCATGCCAGTTAATATCAATAATTGTTCAAAGTGTAGAAGTGCATCTACATATTTCGATGACTTTCTAGAACGTACAATGAATATCTCAAAACGTATATCATTTGTCTTATTCTTTTAAGTTGTGGTATAATTCTTATTATATCGTCGTTCTAAATTGTTAAAATCGGATGAGCGTATGGAAATCATTAGCAACAAAAGGCAAGATGCGGGAACGGTAACCGGGATTTTTGCAACAAAAGAAGATGCGGAAGTAGCTTATAACAGTCTGTTACAGATGGGCTACGCTCCCAACGAGATCATATTGATGATGTCGGAACATACAAAGGAACGGTTCTACAAAGACGTATTTCCGGATCCCAGTCAACTTGGCGGATGTCCCGCCGCAGGCAACGCTATACAAAGTGCAATTCGCTTTATGGGGAGGTTCGTTTCCTTTCCAGGCGTGGCCATGATGGTCGTAGGGAATCTTCGCGATGGAGGGATCAGGGCATTGGCGAGATCTGTGATGTCGGATAAATACGCACAATTTTTCAAAACAAGAATAAACGAAGGTGAAATTGTAATCGACTTCAATCCTCACTCTGTCAAAGAAAGAAATCTGATCCGCGCTATCTGGGAGAAATGTGGAGGACTTCCACTTATCAGAAGATCCGGTAGAGTTGCGTAAAGTCGGTTGGCGTGGTTTTTGTCCCTAATTTATCTGATGGTTTAAGACGTTGGAAACATTCAGAGATAAAAAACAAAAACGATGGTTGCAAATCAAAGATGGATTCTTGCAGGACTGGTACTAGTTATAGGTATATCTGCTTTCGTATGGAGGGCAGTATCTCCGCCTGTTCCTGTACGGATCAAAGGACCTAAGCAAATCGTATTTATCGCCGGAGGGGACAGTCATGGAAAGGGGGAACATGAGCATAAAGGTGGTACTACTTTACTGGCGGAAAAATTTAAAACCGCTTATCCTGAATCTGAAACACTTGTCATACAGGGCTGGCCGGATGATTTAACACCGCTGAAAGAGGCTAATACGATTGTGGTGTTTTGTGACGGAGGAGGCGATCATTTACTTGCGCCGCATCTTGCAAAGCTTGACCAGATTCTGGCAAAAGGTACCGGACTTGTGATGTTACACTTTGCGCTCGAAATTCCTAAGGGCGAAGGCGGACAATACTTTCAGAAATGGATAGGAGGGTATTTTGAAACTGATTGGTCTGTAAACCCCATATTCACAGCCAGCTTTGACTCCATCCCGAAGCATCCTGTAACCAATGGTGTGAAACCATTTGCGGTAAAAGATGAATGGTATTATCACATGAGGTTCGTCAACCGCATGAATGGCATAACCCCTATACTACAAACTCTTCCGCCTGAGTCAACTTTACAGCTCAAAGACGGAACACACTCCAATAATAAGTTTGTCAGAAAGGCAGTTCTTGAAAATAAGGAACCGCAAATCATGGCCTGGGCCTACGACAGACCTGCTATTGGTCGTGGGTTCGGATTCACAGGAGCACACATGCATACCAACTGGCAGGACGATAATTTCAGAAAACTTGTACTCAATGCGATTGCCTGGACCGCTCAGATGAATGTTCCTGATGAGGGAATTGTCTCCGCCAAACCCAGCAATGAGGAGTTGGAAAAGTTGAGTAAACAAATTTAATCAGCTTCAGATCATGCAAACATTCAAACGAAAAGACTCGCCGGACGATAATCCTGTATGGGGGCATATCTTAAATGGTAAGCTGGTGGATGATATTTACGATCCTCAGGTTTATGCTGATAACGAAACACTTGAAAGTATTTTGGGCAAAAATGCTTTCGCAGTTACCAGTCAGTTGGATCAGTATGAACTCGTGAAAGTGAAAGTATCCATAGTGAGATAACACAGCCCTTTGCCTCTTATAAATGCTGACTTTTTGTGCAGATGAAAGTTTCTATTCCATTTTATGGGATTAACTTTATTGACTCGTATAAAACACATTTATAACATGGGAATTTTAAGTGTAGCTGATTTTCAAAAATTAGCCTCTGACGGAAACAATGTAATTATTCTGGATGCCCGTGGCGGAGCTGATGCACATGAACGTTTTAAGGCGGGTCATATTAAGTATGCACGCTACGTCGACCTTGAAACTGAATTATCTCATAAAACAGATAACGCTGCAAATGGTGGCCGTCACCCGCTGTCTTCACCAACTGAATTTTCTCAATTTTTATCGGAAAAAGGAATTACTCCTTCGTCGAAAGTCGTGATTTATGACGACAAAAATGGAGGTAATGCAGCCGCGCGTTTATGGTGGATGCTGACATCCGCAGGTCATCAGCAGACATATGTGCTGGATGGTGGATTGCAGGCTGCAGTTGCAGAAGGAGTTGAGATTGAAACTGGTGAAGAAGCTACAGTGGGGAAATCGATATATACATTTGATTCATGGCTTAAGCCTACAGTTGATATAGATGATGTGGCTCGTGCTACAGCCGACGATCAGTTTCTCGTGATTGATGTAAGAGAAAATTACCGTTTCAGGGGAGAAAGTGAACCAATTGACCTGGTAGCAGGACATATTCCCGGCGCTGTCAATGTGCCTTATCTGAGCAATCTGGATGAACATGGAAAGTTTCTGAGCGCCGAAGTACTACGTGAGAAGTATAGCGATGTCGTTGGCAACAGGGAAGTCAAAAATATATTTGTGCACTGCGGTTCCGGCGTGACGGCCTGCCACACGTTACTGGCTTTATCCGAGGCCGGTTTCGGAGATGCATCTCTGTATGTAGGATCATGGAGTGAATGGTCGCGCAATGACAGACCTGTTGGTTTAGGAGATAAATAATGATTTTGAATACGCTAATAACCATTCATTTAAGCGTCTGACAGCTTATGGCTAATTGCCGATAGCTAATTTGCAGTAAACAGCTAAATCTAAAAAATGTCTTCAGGGAAATCCGTACTCATATTAGGATGTTTTGATACGAAAGGGGAAGTTTTTGCTTACCTCAGGGAGTGTATTCTATCACATGGTGAGCGTGTGATCATGATGAATACGGGTGTGATGGGTAGTACTGATCGGTTCCATATCGATTTCGAGTCTGAGATTGTTGCACTGGAAGGTGGTGCAAATGTGGCAGATTTGCGCCGAAGCAGGGACCGTGGCCATGCGATTGAAGTGATGGGAGCAGGCGCAGGAAAAATTATAGATCAGCTGATTGCGCGTGGAGAGATTAAGGCTATTGTAGGCATGGGTGGTGGCGGAGGAACCTATATTGCCCTCGAAGCCATGCAACATGCACCTTTAGGAATACCAAAGATTTGTATCAGTACATTGGCAGCCAAAGATCTTTCGAGGCAGGTGGGAAACAAAAATATTGTTTTGGTGCCTTCCATTGTAGATGTGGCGGGGCTGAACAGTATCATTAGTCCTATCATCTCTCAGGCCGCTGCAGCCGTATGCGCCATGGCTGCTACAACAGCACGTGAAAGTGCGGACAAGAAAGGAAGTATTGCCATCAGCATGTTTGGAAACACTACCCCTTGTGTTGATTTTTGTACTGCTTTGCTCACAGCCAAAGGTTATGAAGTACTTTCATTTCACGCTACAGGAGTAGGAGGAATAGCCATGGAAGCTTTGATACGGGAAGGTTGTTTTGATGCGGTATTGGATGTTACTACAACTGAACTGGCTGACGAACTTTGTGGAGGGATATGCAGTGCTGGCCCGACCAGGCTGAGTGCTGCCACCGAAATGGGCCTTCCTCAGGTAGTCGTACCGGGATGTTTGGATATGGTTAATTTTGCCCATCCTGACACCATTCCATCAAAATATAAAGAACGTGAATTCTATAGCTGGGCACCTGATGTAACGCTGATGCGAACTAATGAGGAGGAAAATATGATCCTGGGCAAAAGGCTGGTGGAGCATGTGAACAGGTCAGCGGCGGCGGCAGCTGTTGTGATTCCTCTCAAAGGAATTTCGCAAATAGATTCGGTAGGAAATGTTTTCTACAGACCCGCAGTTAACGAAGTTCTTTTTGATTCAATCAGAAATGAAGTTGGCAAGAAAGTCAGTCTGATAGAAATGAATGCGCATATCAACGACGAGGAATTTGCAGGGTTGCTTGTAGACACCTTATTGGGAATGCTGGAGCTTTAAATAGAAAAAAATATAAACAGAATATATAATTAGTGTCAAAGTAAAATACTGTTATGCCAAATCCATGGACAGGGAAGGGTAACCCTTATACCCGACAAGAAGTAAGAGACAGGCTCAATGCCACTCTTCAGCAAAACAAGGCGATCATTGCAGCGGGTGCCGGAACGGGTATCAGTGCAAAGTTTATAGAAAAAGGTGGGGCAGATCTGATCATTATTTATAACTCGGGTCGTTTCAGAATGGCTGGTCACGGGTCTACTGCCGGGTTGATGGCCTATGGTGATGCCAACGCTGTGGCCATGGAAATCGGAGAATTTGAAGTTTTACCAGTAGTAGAAGAAATTCCTGTAATCTGCGGAGTATATGGCTCTGATCCTCGCCGAAGAATGTGGCATCATTTACTGAAGGTGAAGGAGATGGGCTTCTCGGGGATCAACAATTTTCCTACGCATTCGATAGTAGACGGACATTTCCGTAATGTTCTGGAAGAAACCGGAATGGGATTTGATAAAGAGGTCGAGATGGTTCGCCTGGCGAGCAAAATGGATCTTTTTTCGATTGTATATGTAGCGGAACCAGAGGAAGCAAGACAAATGGCAGAAGCCGGTGCTGATGCGATTATTGCACATGTAGGGACTACAGTAGGTGGCTCAATTGGTGTGGTGGATGCTTCATGTACCATGGATGACGCCATTCAGAGAACTCAGAAAATTATTGAAGCTGCCCGCGCGGTGAATCCTGATATATTCTTCCTTGCTCATGGTGGCCCGGTGAATACGCCTGAGGATGTGAAAGTGATTCTGGAAAAAACAGATGCACAGGGTTTTGTGGGTGCCTCGTCTTTGGAACGTATGGGTGTTGAAAAATCACTTACTGACCTAACCAGAAGCTTTAAAGCCTTGACTTTGGACAAGTAAAATGTACAATTTGAATACCGAAAATGCCGGAGCGGGGAATCGTTCCGGCATTTTTTATGTCCATACCCAAAGGGATTGATAGAAATGATTCTAATTTTAACACTTTAATATGATACATCACCTATGAACTTTCAACCACCGGAACTGCGCCATGTGCATGTGACACGGTATGTGACCCCACTCAGAGAAGGCGGGTCTCTGCCGGCGATTGCAGAAGCTGATGACGACTTTTTATATGTACTCAAATTCCGGGGAGCCGGTCAGGGATTAAAAGCGCTTATTGCTGAACTGATAGGAGGAGAACTTTCACGACTTCTGGGATTGAGAATTCCTGAGATCGTATTTGCCAATCTGGATGAAGCATTTGGCAGAACAGAGCCTGATGAAGAAATTCAGGATTTGCTTCGTGCGAGTACAGGATTAAATCTGGGGATGCATTACCTGTCAGGTGCCATTACTTTCGACCCGCTCGTTACCAAAGTAGATTCCCTGCTCGCGTCACAAATCGTATGGCTGGATTGCCTGCTTACTAATGTGGACCGTACCGCACGAAATACCAACATGCTGATGTGGCACAAAGAGTTGTGGTTGATTGACCATGGTGCCGCACTTTACTTCCATCATTCGTGGGAAAACTGGGAAGAGCAGTCCAGGCGCCCGTTTGTACAGGTGAAAGATCATGTGTTGCTTCGCCAGGCATCTGAGCTGGAGAAGGTGGATGCCGCTTTCAAAGCGATTCTTACTGCTGATAAGATTGAGGCAATTGTCGGTCTGATACCTGATGATTGGCTTATCACCAATTCGCCCGATGAAACTCCTGAAACCATGCGCAAGGTTTATTCAGGATTTCTGATTTCAAGATTGTCTGTTTCTGAAATTTTTGTAACCGAAGCCCAAAATGCAAGAAAAGCACTTATTTGAGTACGCCGTTATCCGCGTTGTACCCAGGGTGGAGCGTGAAGAATTTATTAATGCAGGCATTATCTTGTATTGTCCTGGTCAGCGTTTTCTGAAAGTATTATACCATATAGAAGAAAGCAGGGTACGAGCGCTGTGCAAAAAAGCAGATATAGATCAACTTAAATCATACCTGATTGCCTTTGAACAAATTTGTGCGGGAGGCAAAGCGGGTGGTTTTATTGGTTCGCTGCCAATTGCATCCCGCTTCCGCTGGCTCACCGCAACCAGAAGCAGTGTGGTGCAAAGCTCCAAGGTTCATCCTGGCTTTTGTGTAGATGCTGAAGTAACATTGAAAAAGTTGTTTGGTGATCTGGTATTGTAAAGAACCAAACTGTTAAAGCATATGATCAAAGCTAAAAATATTCTGCTGGTACTTGGCTGGCTGTCTTGTCTGATAGCATGTAGCAGCGGTTCCCAAAATCCTGAAGAGGCAGCCGAAAGGTTGACCGCAGTGAAACAATGGAAGATCAGTCAGATTTACATCGATGATGTTCAGAGTCTGAAAGACGGAAAGATAGTGAGCCGGTTTGGTGGAGTGGACTTTGAAAGATATATGGAAACTGTTCAGTTTAAAAAAGATGGAACTTTTGAGGGTGTTTTTAAAGGTGATCCAACTCCTTTTAGATTGAAATGGACCAGGACAAATAAGAATATTGAAGTCAGTGCCGATGGGCAGCAAGGCGGAGCGTGGGCCGTCGCGCCGGCGGGTGTAAGCACCGGAAAGTTTACGATGAGCACATCCAGCACTGCTTACGATTATCCCCGCACTACCAAAATAGCATTAGAATTTACAGCAGAAGATTAAGGAAAATCACCATGGCGAAATTAGATGAAGCTTTTGAAAAATTTGACACCTACAACAAGCAAGCTCCTGAGAAGGTAAACTGGGATGGGGTAGAGTACCCATCGGAGTATTTTTATGCCCTCCGGCTACATGAATGGGTTACTAAACTGAATCCTGAAGCGGGAGAACCGTTGTTGCTTGCATCCAGGAGCCAGCATATAGGACGTTGGGAAATTGCCCGTAGCACTTATCCCGAGGGAAGGGTAGGATACCTGAAATGGAGAAGTGACCTTTCGAAATTTCATGCAGAAAAAGCAACGGAAATTCTGGATGATATTGGATATGAGGAGTCGACCATTACCCGTGTGACGGAAATCATCAGGAAACAGAAGCTAAAAACTGACCCGGATGTACAAACGATTGAGGACGCACTGTGTATTGTCTTTCTGATTTATCAGTTTGACGACCTTATTCTAAAGTTGTCGGAGGAAAAAATGATTGACATTCTTCAAAAAACCTGGAAAAAAATGAGTGAGGCAGGTCAGTCGGCCGCTCTTCAGCTATCTTACAGCGATTCGGCGTTGAGTCTTTTGAAGAAAGCTTTAGGAGCCTGATGCACTTTAAATAGCTTCCCTTGTAAAGGGGCAAAGTGATTGAATGTAAACAGTTTGGATCTGCTGGTAACCCAACTTTATCTGATCTGTAGGCAATACTTGTAATTTGAAGTGACCACAATAGACCTTTACAGTTTAAATGTAGCATTCTACTTAATTCTAATACGGTCACACGTGGCAACACGAGCTGGTAGAAGTAATTTGAGAAGTTAATTTTCAATTGTAGTAATTTTTTTTGATCTTGCAGGGATTAGTGAAAATGACGATTTGAGGCTGCTGAATAAAGATTTGGTTAGCATTTTATTTGTATTTTTTGCGCAGTCAGAATAGATTTTACAGGGATGTTTAGACTGCTGTTGAACGGGAATATGGAAGTAGTTGTAACAAGCTTTTTCTTTTTTCGATTAAAAGGAATAAATATCTATATGCGAAATCTTATAAAAAATGAATGGACTTTACTCAACGTATGGATAGTAAACAGACACTTTTGATTATAGATGATGAACCCAGTATTTGTAAGATATTGGAACATTTTCTAAAAAAGGACTTTAATGTCGTCATTAAGCACGATGGATCCGAAGGGATGCTTTGGCTTGAAGAAGGCAACGAAATCGATCTGGTTATTGCTGATTTGAATATGCCCAACCTGAGCGGCAAGGAGTTCCTTAAGGTAGCGAAAGCAAGCAATCTTTATATGGATATTCCAATAGTTATTCTTTCAGGATCAGATGAAAGCAGTGAGCGTATCCAATGCCTTAATCTGGGAGCCGACGATTTTATGCTGAAACCTTTCAATCCATTGGAAGTGCAGGCAAAAATAAATGCTATACTGCGTAGAAGCAGAAGATTTTCGTAAACAAGGTTCCTTCCTATTCAACATCATGGAATTGAAGCATTTGCATTCAATAGATAATCCTGATACCAAAATCTCTCCCTCAGCAACCTACCGGGTTGCTTATCTGAGCAAGGATTTCGAACAATATCTTTGGTTTTCTGCTAATTACGGTAGCTATCTTCAGATTGAATATTTTGAAGATGGAGAAACATTACTTGCTGCTATACAGGATTATTTTCCTGCAGATGTGATCATGGCGCATGTAAAAGGCGGGGGATGGCAATTGCTGGATCAGGTTCGCAGCAATCCTGCCATGGGAAATTTACCATTTGTAATCATGGTGGATAAGCTTACCCAGGCACTGATACGCAACGCCAAGGACAAACATGCTGATGATATTTTCCCTTCTGATTTCTCGGAGGGCGATTTGCTGACACGCCTGCACTATTTTACCAAAAGACAGTGGTATGTAGCAAGGTTGGCTTCTGAAAAAATCAGCGCTTCGAGCAGTGGCACTCCATGGTGGAAAAGAGCAATGGACGTTGTGTCTACGGGTTTAGCCGTTTTGTTGTTATCGCCCGTTTTTCTGCTGGTTGCACTCGCTATCCGTCTTGATTCCAGGGGGTCTGTTTTTTACAGATCTAAAAGGGTTGGAAGCGGGTATAAAATCTTTGATCTCTACAAATTTCGGACAATGCGCACCGACGCTGATCAGCTGATCCGCAAAATGGCTGCGCTCAATATGTACAATACAGCACATGTAGAGACCGACTTAAAACCAGAGTTGGCTAACATGTGTGAAGAATGCAGAAATGGCGGCTACTGTAATCGCAGGCTGTTTCTGGATGGGAAGGAAATCTGTGAGAAGGTTTTTAACCAGCAGAAGGAGCAAAAAGCGGCATTTATGAAATTTCAGAATGACCCGCGTATTACAAGGATCGGGAAATTTCTGCGAAATTCAAGTCTGGATGAATTACCACAGCTGATCAACATTCTGAAAGGGGATATGTCACTGGTTGGAAACAGGCCTCTTCCTCTTTATGAAGCAGAGAAGATGACTACAGATAATAAAATACTTCGTTTTGCGGGACCAGCCGGCCTTACCGGGCTTTGGCAGGTAACGAAGCGTGGGAAAGGAAAAGCGGACATGTCGGAAGAAGAGCGGGCAGCCCTTGATATTGAGTATGCCAAAAACTTCTCCTTCAAAATGGATATGATGATCATTTTGAAAACTTTTCCGGCGCTTCTGCAATCTGAGGATGTTTAAATTTTTTTTAATAAAAAGAGCATGTGCTCAGAGGGGTAATAACCTATCAGGTAAATGAAATACATTGGTTTATTGATAATTATCCTGGCATCTTTTGGTGAAATTCGCGCACAGGAAACACTTGCACAGGAGATATCCTATGAATATCTGGACAAGCTGGTTGCAATTGCGAAAAAGAATTATCCGCAGATCAAGTCTTATGACTCCCGTATAGAAATGGGAAACCTGGGAGTGAGAAGGACTAAACTTTCCTATTTTGATATTATCTCACTTTCGTATCTCTACAATCCCAATCAAACTACAAGTGGTATTAACCCCAACTTTCTGCAAGGATATCAATTCGGTTTTTTTGTAAACATAGGTTCCATTCTTCAGAAACCGACTCAGGTTAAACAGGCTAAAGCAGAAGTAAAGGTTACTGAGTTTGAGAAACAGACTTACGAACGAAGTCTGGAAGCTGATGTCAGGAAACGCTACTTTACACTTATTCAGCATCAGACAATTCTGAGATTAAAATCTGAGGCACTGCTGGACGTAGAGAGTGCACTGAAGGATGCCCGTTACCGGTTCGAAAAGGGTGAAACTACCGTTCAGAATTACAATACTGCCCTATTGATGTATTCCACACAGCTACAAACAAAAATAACTTCCGAAGCCGACGTTTACATTGCAAAAAGTAGCCTGGAAGAATTGTTAGGACAAAAACTTGAAGAGATCAAATGACGGAAGTTATACAATACCTGAGACTCCTGTATCGTAATAAATGGGTGCTTACAGGGGTGCCTATGCTCACACTTGTCATGTGTTTTTTTTTGGTGAGAGAGCTGCCTGATGAATATAAATCACATGGAAGCATTGCAACCGGACTTGTAGATAAAACTGATCAGGTACTGAGCCTGGCGGATAAGGACCAGGAGTCGGAGATAAACAGGAAGTTCGACAATCTTACGCAAATGATCATGCTTAAGAAGATCTTCGACCAGGTTTCTTTCAGACTTCTTTTACATGATTTACAGACGCCTCAGGCGGCCTTCAGAAATGTTTCGGAAGATTTAGGTCAGTCTGACAAGGCGAAGTTGATCAGCCGCATCAACACGAAACTGAAAGGCAAACAAGAGCTTGTACCTGGGGATAAGCAAGATGTTAAGCTGATTGCATTGCTTAGGGAAAGTGGATATGACTACAATTCGCTGGTTTCAAAAGTATCGGTATACCGTGTCCGGAATAGCGACTATATCAGTATAGATGCTGAGACTGATCATCCACTGTTATCAGCGTATCTGATCAACACGCTTTCTTCGGAATTTATATCCTACTATTCTAGCCGCATTGATACAAACAGCACCAGGGCAATTACATTTCTTACCGATTTCCTGAATAAAAAAAGGAATATACTCACTCAGGAAATGAATGAGCTCCGGAATTTCAAGATCAAAAATCGCGTACTCAATCTAAATGAACAGGCACGAAGTCTGTATGGGCAAATCGCCGAATACGAGGCAAAACGTGAGGGGGCTGAAAAGGACATTGTTGCCTATGCAGCTGCGATCAATCGTATTGACAAGAAATTTAATCCAGCAGACAGAAAGTATATTGAGAGTGCCATGACGGGCATAAATCAGCAGATCGTGGCTACCAAGCAGCAGCTTCGCTCGGTTAATGATGCTTATGTACGAAACAATTTTGACCCTTCGTATAAAACTCGTCTGGATTCCCTTCAGCAGAAATTAAGCTCTCAGATTGCGGATGCGTCGGACCGGTATATCTACAACCCTATGACTGTGAAAGAAGGGCTTGTGACACAAAAGCTTACTCTGGAAATAGAACAGGAATTAGCCGCAAACAGTATTACTTCTATTCAGCAGGAATTACGCAGGCTAAACCGAAAGTTCGATGCTTTGGTGCCCAATGAGGCTCAGATTCAGGAATTTGAAACCGGTATTGATATTGCAAGCAAAGAATATATGGAGGCATTGCAGCGCTACAATAATGCTACTCTGGAATCCAGTTTTCCTGTATACCTCAAAGTAGCAGAAAAGGCATTGCCCGGAGATGTCCAACCATCAAAAAAAATGATGTTGCTTATTCTTTCAGGGGTAGTAAGCTTTGCATTCTGTCTGCTTGTTTTCTTTGTAATCTACTTTTTTGATAAATCGGTTAATTATCCTTTACAATTGGCCAATGAAAGTGGTATTCCGGTTATAGGCTATATCAATCGAGTTTCAGAAGTGCCTGATTTTTATGGGAATCACGCAGGTGGTAATAAGTCGAAGACCATACTGAGGAACCTGATCCGCTCTATTCGCTACGAGCTGGACTCAGAAAAAGCAGGTCCCAAGTTAATCTCGGTAACGAGTCTTGGAGATGGAGAAAGTAAAACGCTTCTGATTCAAGGATTGGCGTGGGCGTTTGCGAAAGTGAACCGACGGGTACTGCTGATCGACGGAAATTTTACGAGTCCCGACATCACACAAATTAATGGTACAAAGAATTTCGTAGAAGATCTTTTCTTAGATAAAAATAGTGCACTGGCGGCTGTTGGTGCCGATGGTCTTGCAATAATCGGAAACAAAGGGGGGGATGTTTCGTTGAACGAGCTTGCCGATGTAGCTTTGGTAGAAGAGGTATTCAGCTATCTGCTTAGTCGTTTTGATGTGATTTTGGTTGAAACTGATTCTTTGAAATCGATGAACAAAGCGAAGGAATGGATTGCCTGTTCTGATGTGGTAGTTTCTGTATTTAAGTCAGGAAAGACAATCGATGCGGCAGACAAGGCTAAAATTGAATACCTGAAATCACTGGGAAGTAAGTTTGCGGGGTGGGTGTTTACCCAGGCTGATGGGGGGTATGACACCAGAGGAACTAACTAATCAAACAACGTTATGGTTATTCTCAAAGTTTTCTGGGTAATATGCCAGGTACTAATTGGTTTTCAATTGGTTTTTCCTCTTTTGTTACTGCTACTTCGTTCCGTTTTAAGAGGACAGAATTCTAAGAAACTGTCTGACTCTTCATTACCCGACTATGCGGTAATCGTTACAGCGTACGAGCAGACCAGCCAGCTTCCTGATGTTGTAAATTCAATTCTGAAATCCGATTATGATCGTTATCTGATCTATGTTGTTGCCGATAAGTGTGACATTACCAATCTTCATTTTGCTTCTGAACGTGTCATCTTGTTGCGTCCTGAACAAGTATTAGCGGGAAATGTGAGGTCCCATTTTTACGCAATCCAACATTTCGTAAGACCCCATACGCATCTCACTATCATTGATAGCGACAATATAGTTGAGCCGGATTATCTCTCCCAACTGAATATATTTTTCAAATTGGGCTATAAGGCAGTACAGGGTGTAAGAGACGCAAAGAATACCAATACAACGCTTGCCCGGCTGGATGCTGCCCGTGATATTTATTATCATTTCTATGATGGCAAAATGCTTTTTGAAGCGGGTTCGTCAGCTACCCTGGCAGGTTCGGGGATGGCATTTACGACTGAGCTATATAGAGAATGTCTTGAAAAGAGAGATGTTAGCGGAGCAGGTTTCGATAAAGTATTGCAATATCAGATTGTAAGTCGTGGACATAGAATAGCATTTGCACCTGAAGCAATTGTTTACGATGAAAAGACAGCCGGTTCTCAGCAATTGGTGAATCAGAGGGCGCGGTGGATCAATACCTGGTTCAAATATTTTAGTCTGGGATTCGGCCTGATAGGATCCGGATTGGCGAAATTTAGCTGGAACAGATTGTTGTTCGGTGTAGTTCTCCTAAGGCCACCACTTTTCATCTTCCTGATTCTGTCTGGCTTGTTTTTCCTTATTAATATTTGGACTGCGCCTTTTCTGGCAGTGCTTTGGTTGGCAGGAATGGCTCTGTTTGTTACCGGTTTTATAGTGGCATTGCGTATGAGTCATACGAGCCCGGAAATATACAAGTCATTGGACCGAATTCCCCATTTTATGACATTGCAGCTATTATCTCTTTTGAAAGCAAAAAGAGCTAATAAGATTTCCGTCGCTACAAAGCATGGTATTGAAGACGAGAAAAAACCATGAAGATATTACCTGATCTAAAAACGAAAAAGGAGAATACAGATCCGGAGCTGTCCGGAATTCAGGTCAGTACACGGATAGCAGCCCTGCTGATTGCTTTACTAAGTGTATTTTTCTTTTTCTTTAAAATATTATTCTTCTAGGATATATCAGTTACCAGATTGAAACTACTTACAGATATACGTTTAACAGTAAAAGACTGGTCGCCGGAAAGGTTTTTTAGGAAGCCCGTCGGCGTACTGTGTCTGCTGTTAGCTGGTATTCTGCTAGGTGTTATGACTGCAAAGGCGGGAATGGTGGCGGGCATGCTTTTGATCGTCGCCATGATAGGAATTCCAACGGTAATTGCCATGGTTGTTTATCCTGTTTTCGGGATTTGTTGTCTGCTGGTGATGGCGTTCGGCCTTTTCTTCTTTATCCGTTTTGGGATTAATTTCCCAATGGGGACGGTTTTGGATGGAATGCAGTTTTTGCTGTTGCTGGGCTTTTTTATTAAACAAAAGCGTAATCCGGATTGGTCAGCTTTTACTGGACCTGTGGCTTCTATGCTATTAATTTGGATCGGGTACAATATGTTGCAGATCATCAACCCATGGGCTGAATCACGCATGGCGTGGGTTTATACCGTGCGTCCGATTGCTATTCTAACCCTCATGTATTTTGTCTTCGCCTATCAGATACGTACGGTTGAGTCGCTTAGAATCCTGCTTAAAGTTTGGCTGGCTCTGGCATTGGTCGCTATGGTTTATGCCTATAAGCAGGAATGGATTGGTATTGCCCCTGCCGAGCTTGCCGGGATGGAGAGCGATCCGTTGTCTGTCAGCCTGATGTTTATTGACGGGCACTGGCGCAAGTACTCTATTTTTTCTGATCCGGTTGAATTCTCCTACAACATGGTTATTTCAGCGCTGCTTTGTATTGCACTCATTTCCGGCCCGACTTCATTCTGGAAAAAAGTTGTATTGGCGTTGTTTTGTCTTTTTATGCTGAATGCTATGCTGTTTTCCGGGACAAGGGGTGCCTATGTGCTCATCCCGGCAGCATTGGTTATGTTTGCTGTATTGCATTTTAACAGGCAGATTATGCTGTTCTCGGCAGTAGCAGCATTTTTCTTTGTGGTATTGATTTTTACACCCACATCGAACCCATCTTTGGTGCGGTTTCAGAGTGCATTTCGTCCATCGGAAGATGCATCATACAATGTGAGAAAACAAAATCAAAAGCGCATTCAGCCTTATATTCTTTCACATCCTATGGGTGGCGGCTTAGGAGCGACGGGTATGTGGGGTGTCCGTTTTGCGCCCCATTCGTTTCTTGCCAATTTTCCACCCGATAGTGGTTATATGAGAGTTGCAGTGGAAATGGGATGGATCGGTTTACTGATATTTTGCTGTCTGATGTTTATTGTGCTCAAAACCGGAATTGAGAACTTCTACAGGATCAAAAATCCCGAATTACGGGCCTATTGCCTGGCAATGACACTTGTGCTGTTTGCTCTTAACATTGGTAACTTTCCACAGGAAGCACTGGTGCAATACCCCAATAATATTCTTTTTTATCTCGCAATCGCAATCATTCATATCACTTATCGCATTGATAAGCAGCATAGGATCACGGCTAACTGATTTTGGAACGTTTCAGAAGCTCTCTCAACTTGTTTTGAACGGGAACTTCAAAAAAGCGAAAAGTGAGCTGGCCGAGTGCGAATACTACTAACAGATAAATTACAAAAACCCAGGGAGCAAAAAAGGTACTGTAAGATTCTGGTTTTAGAAGCAGAAACATCAGAAGCTGTATGGGGAAATGGATGAGGTAGGTGGAGTAGGTCATATCCCCGAAGAAACGAAAAACGGAGTCGGGTACGCGGTCAAAAAACTGATGACTAAATACAACTATAAAGATCCAGACCGAGAGTAAAGAAAAAGTGAGAAGATCAGGATATAAAAATCCTGTAACACGCTCATATAGAGGCTCTATGATTCTTGGTGTATGCTGGGTAGAGTACCAGGAAATAAACAGGATAAGCAGGATTCCTGATTGTTGAAGCCTGTTTTGAGCCACCATATCATAGACACGCGTCAGAAGACAGCCGGCAAAAAAGAGATAAATACTGGACGACAGGTCATCACCGGCAAAGAGAAGCTCCCATTTTTTTATCATCATAAAGAAAATAAACACACCTATAAGCCCCCAGCTTGTGCGAATCAGTCCGGACGCACAGATTCCAAAGAAGACCAGATATACCATTATCTCAATAGAAACGCTCCACGTAGGTCCGTTGAAAGATAATCTGTTGTCGCCCCACGCCTGCACGAACAGTAAGTTCTGAAAGAAAGACTGAGCGCCGTTTTTTTCATAAATAAAGTACCTTCCGTATTCTGAATTGTACCAGAATTGTAATCCGATCACAATAAACAAAGTAAGTAAATGCAACGGATACAACCGGGAGAACCGGTTCAGCATAAATTGGGGAAGACGTATTTTGCCTAAGGAAATATTTTGCTGATATATCTTGTAGAATATGACACCGCTAATCAACCAGAATACCTGAACGGCATAATAACCTTTGGTATAGAAAAGCTCAAAAAAATGGAAAAACGGCTGTTTTGTCAGAAACACCTCCCGTTTTTCGAAGCTTATAAACGGATAAAAAAAATGCTGATAGTGCCATATTATCACGGATACGGATAATAGGAAACGCAGAAGGTCCAACCCCCTGAGATTATTGATATATGCCTTTTTCATCAATAATTACCGGAGGTAATCATAGTTAAATTTGATGTGACGATATAAATGCCGTAAAAATACAATCAACGGATTGTTATTAACTCTCCATTTATTGCGACTGACTGTGCTGGGTTCGTCAGATGAGTTTAATTGATCAAACAGCGCAGATGGGTCGTCAAACTGAAGGGCCTTTCCTTTATTTTTCAGAAAAGAAATCATCATTTTGTATTCAGTAGCTTCTACTTTTATTCCTTCCGGGTATCTGCCGAATTTCTCAAAAAAGCTGGTACGTCGCAGGTGAGGATGGTCGCTGTAGTAGTAGAATTTTTTATAACCGGGAGCAGAAAAACGGAAAACCATTTCAGAAAACCCTTGTCCTATGCTTTTAAGATAGGGATATTTGAAATAGGCGTAAAATCTTATAACATCAAGATCTGAACGTTGCTGCAAGAATTTCAGAGCGGTGGTAAGGTTTGCAGGAAATATAGCTTTAGGAACAAAATCTTCCTGTACATACAAGGTATATGTTGTTTTAACGGCATCTTGCCCTTTATTGATATTGTTTCCCAGACCTCTGTTGACCGGCGTTGAAACCAGCCTGTAAGGATAAGTACGATGGATCTCGGAAAGCTGTTCAAGATGTTCAGGGCGACTGCCATCATCGGACACTACAATGTCCCCAAAATGACAATCAAGATCCGAAAAGGCCTTCAGAAGTCGCTCCAGTGAGCTGCTTCTGTTATAATGCGTGATGAGTAGAGTTACATCTGAAAATTTGGGCATGCATCCTTATTTTAAGTAGGCCGAAACAATTTTCTTAGCCTTGTTGTAGGCTTTGCGCGCAATCCGTACGTAATCAGGAATGGGTTTGTGATTTTTCCAGGGAGTTTGTCGTAGATAGGTATAAAATTCGTCCTGATAACGGGGAATGCTGTTATAGGATTTGAAAATTGGTTTAATATCAAGATAGTGGATTAAATAAGGGTCCTTTACATCAGTGATCGCGAAAGAATTCCATTTAGGATCCAGCTCCTGCCATTGGTTCACAAGTACCACATTCAATCCGTACTGATCTGCGAAATTAACAGAAGCAAGGTTGTCGTGAAGACATTGAATTACTTTGTTACCTAAATCGCCCTTTTTCCATTTCTGTACATCCACCACCATCATGCCTGCATTGAAATATTTGCTTTCAGGTGCTATTCCCAGCTCCTTGTAATTCGGAATGCCGCCCCATTCACTTCCGGCTGTTTCCGAAAGATCGAGAACTGCTCCAATAGGCTTGTCCTTCAGATCAGCGTTCCAAAGCTTGCTGATATCCTCTTTTACAATCATATCAACATCAAGGTAAATAAACCTTTTCGTGTCAGCAGGCATTACCTGGTCGGCAAACAAACGCAGATATGTAGTTACAGGAAATGCAGATTTGTCAACAGGGATTTTTACATTTTTGGGAATGACTGTATTTGTTTTATGCCAGTGCATTTCCACCATTTCTTTGCTGACAGATGCTCTTATTTTCTTCTGGCTATCTGCCGAGATCCCGTCATCCAGAATGTAAAGACTGATTTTTTCAGGGGTTTTGTGATGAACCTCGATGGATTTAATAAGGGCAGCAAGCAGAATAGCGTAGTGATTGTTACTGGCTACTACTATATTGATGTTGTCTGTTGGGGTCATTACGTTGAGTTAGGTTAATTCAATCTGTCACGAATACGTCGGTGTATATATGAAAACCATCTTAGGTGAACTCCTTAAAAATTTTTAACTGATGTTTTACCCTGTTCAGGAACGCCTGCCATATGCTTCCGTCATCCATCAATCTTCTCGAAGAAGTGAATACACGTGCTTTGGGATTTGTGACAAGAAACAGACTTCCACGTGTTTTAAGATTTCTCGCCATTCTGCCATCTTCCGCATCGTTTTGATAATCAGCACCTTTTACATCATTATACTTTCGGTCACCTACTACATTGAATCCGCCTGTTTCCTGCCCGACTTTCGTTACGAATCCCATATTAAAGCCGTACACATTCAGATATTCTCGTTTGTTCTGGCGTATGCGGATGATCATGGAAGTAATTTGCTCGTAGAACCAAAGACCAAACCTGGCGCTGCCTGCAGGCGGGATAAACGAGTATCTGCCATATACACCGGTCACATTCTGATCCCTGGCCATTGGTTCGACCATCAGATCTATCCATTGCGGAGGATACAGTGTATCGGCATCGGCGCAGAGAAAATATCTCCCTTTGGCTTTATCCAATCCCATTTGCCGGGCATATGGAGTTCCTTGTTTCTCCTGAAAGTAATTCAGTGTTCCGAGATGATCCAGAACCCGTTGTGTATTATCACCAGAGTTATTGTTGATTAGAATCAGCTCTGTCTTATATCTCGTCGTGCTGGCTGTAAGGGATGATATCGTTCTGAAAATATTATCCTGCTCATTCCATACTGGTACAACAACAGAAACATCCGGATCGCTGTGTTTGAAAAGACTTATGCGTGTCCTTAGACTTTCCAGTTCAGCAGGTGTTAGGTCATCAAATTTTTTATTAGAAAATAAATGAGACTTTACCCATCCTGGAAGGCTAAAAAGCGACATGATAGTTATGAGTGGGTTGTTGAGTAAACAGGGAAAATAGAAATTTTTGTCAAAGTTAATGGTAATTGGGATTGTGCAAACAAAAGGATAAAAATAATGCTACGATATTTCAGTGCTGCTATGTGGTTTTGCTAAATTAATTCTACTTTTGACATTGTGGAGCGTATGAGCGGAATCGCATAGTCCGGTTGTTCAGAGAGCACCAGTTACTTATACTCAACGATGCAAGCATGTTAAAAAAAGTTTTAAGCTTAATTGTACTGGTTAAGTATGGGCGTTTACCGATTGATGTAAGATATTATTATCGGGATACCTACTTGTGCCAGCTGCGCCAGCTTAGATATTTTTTCAGGGATTATATTTTTAAGAGCCGTTACAAGGAGTTGTCTTTTGACGGCGAGTTTGCGCCTGAATTACAGTTTGCACTTCCTTTCGCTTACTGGCATTATAAAAACGGTACACTCAAGAGTACAAAATCTTCGAAGTACACAAAGGAAATGTACTTTTTTTCTGACAATCACGAGGAGTACTTTTCGACAAGGACAAACGCAGGTAACTATAATTTTGAGATGCCCCGTGTATTATACAGTCACAACTACAATATGGAAAAGTGGTTGCCTGTACCCCTCAAAGCGGAATATCGTAATGATGTATATGTTTATGACAAACCTATCCTGATCATTGCAAATCGCTATAATATGGAGTGGGATGGTCCTCCCGTGAGTTTTTTCAGTGTTGAGCTGCTTGGGTTTATGCTTGATAAACTTAAAGAAAAGTACACGATTATCTACAACAGACCTCGTCCTCAGAATATCACGATGGATAATAGTGATATATATGATCTTGATGAATTCAATTGGCTGGAGAAAGAGTACCCTGAGGTTGTCCTTATGGAGGATCTGTTCACGGAAAATAAAGCCGGAGCAAGAAACTTCAATCACCTGCAGATGATGGTTTACGCAAATGCAGACAAGTTCATCTCAATTCATGGTGGTACTGCCACTTTAGCAAGCTATTTTGGTGGAACTAATCTTATTCTTTCCAAGAAGGGGCCTGAACACCACTTCAAGTGTTTTGAAAAGTTGTATCCGCAGTTTTCGGGTGCTGACATTCTTCATGCAAAATCGGATGAGGAAGTGAAAAAATACGTTGCGAGCCATTTTGAATAAGTAGTCCAACCATGAGTTCCAAACAAAAAGATCATTATTGGCTTAAATCAGGGATTATCAACGTGCTCCAGAACTTCTCTGGTGTGTTTTTCGGTTTTGCCGGATTCTACATTCTGGTACGTGTTTTAAGCAAACAGGATTTCGGTGTATGGACGTTGTTTATGTCTGTTACCACCATTATGGAGGCGATCAGAAGCGGCTTAATTCAGAATGCGTTGGTAAAATATTTGTCAGCAGCGGATAAATCCGAGCACACAGCTATTATTTCTGCTTCTACGGCGATTAGCGGTATGGTTACTGCATTTTGTGTAGGTCTGATCTTTGTGTTTGCACCTTATTTGAGTCATATATGGGATTCACCTCAGTTGGTGGGGATTATGTATATCTATATACTTGTTTTTATCTCTACCGGCTTTCTGACCCAATTCAACGCTGTAGAACAGGCTAACCTCAGATTCAATGGTATTTTTATCAATAATTTCATCAGGCAATCTTCCTTTTTTGGATTTGTCTTAGTGTGTTATTTATTGGATTTTCAGGTGAAGTTGCTCTATTTAGTTTGGGTGCAGTTGGGTAGTGTTATGATCAGTACACTGGTGGCTTTCAGCTATGTAAGGCATAATTTCACATTCAATTTTGCGATTGACCGTTCATGGCTGGGAAAGCTGTTCGGTTATGGCAAATATTCTTTTGGAACTTCTGTAAGTTCACTTCTGTCAGGTACTGTAGATCAGATGATGCTGGGTGCATTGCTGTCGCCGGCAGCATCGGGAGCTTTTAATATCGCTGTCAGAATAACAAATCTTATCGATATTCCGGGTAACGCTATCGCTGTAGTTGTATTTCCGCAAAGCTCCAGGCGTATGGAGGAAGAAGGAAAGGGGGCAATCAAATATTTGTATGAAAAGTCTGTAGGGACAACATTGGCGCTTGTATTTCCCGGTGTATTATTTCTTTATCTGTTTTCTGATTATGTTATTCATTTTATAGCAGGAGAAAAGTATGCAGATTCCATCCCGCTTCTGCAGGTGACATTGCTGTATTGCCTTCTGATTCCCTATGGCCGTCAGTTCGGAACGATACTGGATTCTATAGGAAAAACGCGTGTAACCTTTCTTGTGGTGGTAGGTACCACAGTTGCCAATCTTGCTCTTAATTATCTGTTAATAGTTAAATACGGAGTAATGGGCGCGGCTTACGCAACACTAATTTCGAACATCCTGGGATTTGCTGTGGCACAGATTATCCTTAAAAAGGAGGTAGATGTAAGTCTTGGGAATACGATCGTCTATATGTTTCGGTTCTATCCGGAATTTTTTGAGAAATATATTTTGCCTGTATGGAAAAAGAAAACCGGACAGGTGGATCATACCCCAAAACAGTAAACCATGGTTGGTGTTAATTTTAACGGCAGGTTAGGAAATCAGTTGTTTCAGTACTATTTTTTGTTATATCTGAAATCAAAGGATAGCAGTCAGACTTATTTTTTTCCTAATCCACATCATGCTTATCTGGGTAAGTATTTTGATCTTGGACCATGGCATAATCTCACATTAAACTCGAAGTTGTATTCCGGCCTGACCCGTACGTTACCTAAAATATTTTCATTCAGAAATATTTTCGTTCAGAACTTCTTTGCTCCCAAAGAACACACTCCACAGAATCTGACAATCTATAACGGATTCTTTCAGTCCGATTTTTACATAAAGCATTTGCCGAAAGATCAATTGCCGGTCATCAAAGAGGCGTATAAGCAGCAGTTTGATGAGAAATTTGGAGAAGTATTCCGTAAGAATAAAACTGTTGTAGTACACATCCGCCGTACCGATTACCTTTCATATGGTAAGCGGGATATTTCTCTTCCGATTGAGTATTTCAAAACACAACTGAACTCGGTAGAAAACCTTGATTCTTATCAGGTTTATTTTGTGAGCGATGATATGGAATTTGTAAAGAAAGAATTTCCACAGAAAGATAATTACATTTTCTCTTCAAATTCTGAAATTATTGATTTTCAGTTGATTATGAATGCCGATGTAGCGATTATTTCCAATAGCACATTCGCCTGGTGGGCGGCGTACATTTGCCCGAAGCAAAACTTTGTAATTGCTCCTAAAAACTGGTTTGGGTTTAGAATAGGGCGGGAACATCCCAAAGGAATTATGACAGACCGTTTTGTGTGGCGCGATGTATTACCCTCTCAGACCAGCGATCTGTAAAGATTCAGTGTCTGCTCCACGGATTTGTCGAGAGGGAAATCCCTTAGTCTTACCAATCCCTTTTCAATCAGTTGTGTTCTTTTGCTGCTGTCTGAGAAGAAGCCTTCGATTTTAAAGATCATGTCTTCCTTGCTGTGAGGCGAGAAAAACGTTGCAGCGTCTTGTGCTATTTCACGGAAGCAGGGGGTATCGCTGAGCAAAATAGGACATTTTGCTTTGTATGCCTCCAGTATAGGTAATCCAAATCCTTCATACAGAGAGGGATAAACGAACAGCACTGCATTCTTATACAAAAAATTAAGCTGAGCATCTGTTACCTGAACATGACGTACCCTTTCATTCAGTTTGAGGCGAAGCAGTAATTCCTGATCGGCAATACCCAGTCCGCCGCCCCCTGTCAGAATTACATTGAGATCAGGATATTTGTCAGCTATTTTTTTGAATGCATCAATAAACAGGTAGAAATTTTTATACCCGCTGCGGTCTCCAACATATAGTAAATAATTTTCCGGAAGATTACTCACCGGAGCGAAGTCCAGCGGAGAATCAGGATCAATACCATGGTAAATTACCGATACTTTGCTTTCATCTACATTATGATAGTGAAGCAAGTCATTTTTGGTGGTTTCTGAGATGGCAATAATAGCATTAGCCCGCTCTATGTGAAGTCGTTTGTTATGCGTAAGAGGATCGAGCGCCCAGAAATACTCAGGAAGTTTTTCATAGGTCATATCATGAATGGTAGTGACCAGTGGCTTTTTTAGATTATCAAAAAAATAAGAGTCGTAATAGGTAGGATGAAAGATGTCAAAGTTATTCTGTCTCACCAACCGATTGGAATACTTTTGATTCAGTTTGAAAAGCTGTCTGGCTGCGCGTTCTGTTTTAAAAATACGGCTCAGCGCTTTATCAAAAGGTTTTTCATTTGATTTAAGGTAATAGTTATTAGAATAGATCAGGCCCACCTCACAAGTAAAGTCATCAGATTGTTTGATTTGTTCGATGATGTTGGCAAAGTACCGGCTTATACCACCATATCTCTGTGTTGTAAATTTCTGATGATCAAATAATATTTTCATAACCTGATTAAAATAAAAGGACTTTTTAAATGTGTTTAGCTGGAGATAAATTAGGAGAAAAGTGAATTTAACCATTTATCTATTGAGAAGTCCTGGCGTGGGAAGGAGGTTACAGTTGTTGCAAATTCCCTGTCTACTTCAAACTTTTTGGGATCGAATATTCTGGATTGCTCAGGGTTATAATAGGATTCTCTGGTTACAAAAGCGTTGTTAGTCAGAAGTTTTTTGCCTGCAGCAAATACATCCAGTGATCTCATGGTTAGTCCTGCCTGACTGTCTTTAGTGTAGTCTATGATAACATTGGATTGAGTGAAAATTTCCAGGTACTCTGATTTTGAAAGGCTTTTAAGGGAAATCAGTGAAGTGTTATAACGAGTTCCTGTGATCCAGTCTTTCAGAAATGCTTTTCTTGGCATCACTACATGGGTAAACAAACGAAGATTATTTTCCTGAGAGTAGGCGATCAGTTGCTTTAGAAATTCCATTCTTGGTGTGGTGTAGCCTCCTGTGTAGAAAAGATCATATTTACATTGGGTTTGCCGAGGCACACTGGCATACTCGTCACTCGAAAATGTAGGCACATAGGATAATCCAAGTTCCTGAGCATCTTGTAGATCGAAAGTCTTAACTTCATCAAAATAGGGAATGAGAGGACGGTAGTCGCATTCCCAATTGCTATATGAATCCCATTGATAGAGTAAGGTCTTAATACCTGGATGGTCTTTTTTGATTTGCTCCACAAACCAGGGCTTCATTTCGTAGCCTCGTATAACCAGCAAGTAATCAAATTCCTTTTTCCTCGTATCTGAGATCACCCATTTATAATGGTTTTCCTGAAGCTTGTCAGCATAGGATGGCCGAAAACTTTTGGCAAAACCGAATGCGATAGAGGTGTCTCTTTCATAATAAAAAGACACCAGTGCACCATGCTGTTTGAGTTTGGAGATAATCTCATCTGTAAAGTGATAGAATTTGACACCAACAAATAAAATCCGCTTTCCTTTGAGTTTTTGTTGGAGAGCGTCACTGTAATCTTTCATGTTTTCGAATAACGTTGAGTCGCAAAGATTGAGAATTCGATCATTTAAAGTATGTTTTTCCAGAATTACCTTGAAAAAATATTCTGCTGACAGAATATTTTTTGATATTTACACATATGGAAAAATCCTACAAACTTTGTACAGTTAGTTTGGGTATAAATATAGGCATTAATGTGTAAAACAGACGTGCTGACTGGGGAAAGAGGATTTATCAAACACTGAAGAATGAAACTCAACGGGGAAAATATCATTGTTTTCGGGTTGCCGCGCATCGATTCTGAAATTGAATCGACTAATTATACCACTGCCCGGTTATTAGCCAGGTACAATAAGGTATACTACGTCGAAAATCCATTGACGATCAAGGACTATTGGAGATTAAGAGGTTCGGAGCAGATTAGTAAGAGAAAGGGATATTTATCCGTGTTTAGTACAAATCTGATGACTTCTGATAATTCTGGCCTTTGGCATGTTATCCCCTCAGTGTTATTATCCATAAATTTTTTGCCTGAAGGATGGTTATTCAGAACCTTGCTCAGATTGAACGAATCGTTGCTTGCTTTTAAGCTTAAAAGGATTTTCAGGAAACATAAGATCGATAGCTTCATTTTTGTCAACTCCTATAATTTTCATTACCCCGGGTTGGCCGGTCATCTGAAACCTGCCCTGCAGGTATATCACAGTCTGGATCCCCTTATTTTACCGTTTGACAGGAAACATGGATTGATTTCCGAGGACATCATTGTTAAAAAAAGTGATGTGGTAATTTGCAGCAGCCGCCAATTGTTCAGGGATAAAAAGCAACTCAACGAAGCTACTTACTTCGTACCCAATGCCGCTGATCTTAAGCACAGCAGTAAGGTGTTGGATCCGTCTTTAAAAATTCATCCTTTATTGGCGCAGCTAAACGGGCCGGTTATTGGCTATTTCGGAGCTATTGAAAGACGTATTGATTACCAGCTTTTGGGAGCAGTAGCACATATGCATTCGGACAAAATATTTGCGCTGGTGGGGCCGGTTCATCAGGAGTTTGTTCCCGAATGGTTCAAATCTCTTGATAACGTGCTGCTCACCGGGCCTGTTCCTTACGCGGAGATGCCGTCTGTTATCAAACGATTCGATGTAGCTCTGATTCCTTTTCGGAATGATGAAGTGAGCCGCACCATTTTTCCATTGAAATTATTTGAGTATCTGGGAGCTGGAAAGGCAGTGGTTTCCACAGATTTCAACCCTGACTTAGCTGAATTTACAGGTGAGATTGTTCCTTATTGCAGTGATGCAGAATCATTTGCCGATGCGATATCCCAGGCGTTGGAAAACAATAGTGAAGAGCTATTGGCTGAGAGACTCCGGATTGCAGCTTTGAATACCTGGGAAAGAAGAGTAGACGAAATTGCTGATATTATTTTTCGAAAAATGGAAAATTGAATTACCAAAGGATGGTTTGTTCCCTATTTGAGTTATTATTTACTAGGGATGAATTTCGCGTTTAAATACACTTTTGAACAAGTTCATTTTTTTATCCGAACTATATAGATACGAGAATTCGGTAGATGATTTGGTGATGATAAGCAGACCAAAGTGTTCACTCATGTCCGTCAAAATTGATTCCCTTACATCTTCCGGTTCAATCTCCTCAATCAGGAATCTGATTGATCCATCGGAGACAATGTGAGCAATCAGGGTTTCAGTACTACTGGTATAAATGATATGTGAAGTATCATATAGTTTATTTGTTATTGGCCATGAGATCGTTTGGTTCAACGAAGAATCGTAAAACTGCATCGGAGCGCCTGAATCTTGCTTCTGTAGAATAATTTCCTCGTTATTGATGGATACTAATATAGTAGAAGTGCTTGTTTCAGAGTGCTTTATTGCATTCGTAAGCAATTCTGTAAGAACCCACTTTACTTTTGACAATACTACTGACCCAAGATCGCCGGCAGTCTTCTTTATAATATACGATGTGCACATATCCAAAATGTCGGATATATCTTCACTCTTATTACTGAAGTCTATTCTTAGTTGCTCTTCATTTTCTTTCATGTAATCATTTTAAGGTTTCCAGAGCTTGTTGGTAGTCTTTGAATATCTTAAAGACCTTATCCATTCTGATGAGTGTAAGCAGGTTTTTTACGTCTGGCTTCAGAGATACCAGATATATATCTACATTTCTTGGCATAGCATATTTTAATGCTACTACCAAACTGCCCAAAAAGGAACTATCTATGTAATCTACATTCTCAAAACTTACGATTACCAGGTTGGCACCATTGGCAATAATTGTAATCATTTCTTCTTTAAAAGCTTCGGAATGTACCAGGTTTGCTTCTTGTGGGATAATTGTGGCCTGGATTACATTATCATTTTCTATTACATTAAGTATCATGAGGATTTATATTTTTTCTATAAAAATAATGCTGGCATCATCGAGTTGATTTTTATCTGTTATCTGATCAAGAACGTTGAGTTTGATCAGATCGAAACTGTTCGAATGCCCTAAATAAGGTTGTATTTTAGAAACAAAGAAGGGATAGTCTGTCTTCTTGCCGGCGATGGAGGGAATATCTATCATTCCGTCGGTAAAAATCGCGAGCTGGTCTCCTTTTTTCATTACAATAGTTTGATTGTCGTAGAATCCATCTTCTAGTAATCCGAGTAAAAGTCCCGAAGATAATACAGTGCTGGTGAGTTGAGCATCGCTTTGATGATTAATTAAGGGGAGGTCGCCAGCGCCGGTGTAGTGGATTTCGCCAGTTTCGCTATCCAATAAGAGTAGTGAAAGGCTAGACAGAATATTCTGCAGGCTTTCATCCATATACACAAGTTTGTTAATCTTGTGAGCAATATTATCCAGTCTCAAATCATCATCAAGCACGCAAAATCTTATTGCAGCTCTTATATAACTTAGAAATCCGAAAGTAAAGAACCATGCTTTCCATTTCTTACCCATAATGTCGCCCAGAAAAGCGAAGCAGAACCGATCATCCACTTTTACAAAGTCAATAAAATCGCCGCCCGGGTAGCCACGGAAGCCTTTATGCCAGAAGTTTATGCGGAATCCCCTTATTTCAGGATCTTTCGAAGGGATGGATTTTACATTTAAAGTATCTGCGGCTGTCCTTAGTTCATGAATGGACTTCACATGCTCGTTTTCCAGAGATTTAATAATGTTACCTAGTTTGGATATGATTACAGGCAGCGGGGTTTCTTTATTGATATAATCGAGGGCATTCAGATTTAATCCTTCCAAAATCATCGAGTTGTCGGTATGCGATGTAAGGAAGACGAAAGGAATATCGGAAAACCGTGGATTGGCCAGCACTGCATGTCGAAAATCGAATCCATTCATTTCCGGCATATCGTAGTCGGAAAGGATCAGATGTGGCTCTTCCTGAAGTAGCAGTTGAAGCGCTTCCGGAGCTGACGTGGCCAGTACGCAGTTGTATCCGGCTCTGATCAGCGCAGAACTCATCACTTTTCTGAAAAGCAGATTATCTTCAACCAGCAGAATGGTTTTAATATTGTTCGTCGGCTCTGGAAATGCGATCATTTCTTATTGAAGGTTTGAACAAAGAGAAAAACTCCGGATAAGACGATAAGTAATGAAATAAGATCCATAACTGTTACTCCATCGTTATGATTGAAGTAGAAAATGGTGAAAATTTCAAAACTGGGTGGAGCTGGCATGATGATCATAGCAAATCCTGCGGCTATTAACACAGTAGCTATAAGGCTCACAATGATTTTCTGAAGCGTGTTTCTTCGTTTGATCACGCGTCCGATATTACTGTCAATCTGATTTTCTGAAAGCAATTTTTCGAATCCATCCAACAGCTCTTCACGTGAAAGGGTTTCGTCCTGATCAAGCATTTTAAATGCCTTGATTGGGCTTTCGGACGTGATTGTGTTCTCCAGAGCCTGAGAGATGCGGCTTTGGTAAGTCCTTATCTGCTTTTTGCTGAGTTGAGCTCTTTCAAAGAGCGATAATAACTCCTGAACCTTTGTTTCAAGTTCGATGTGACCTCCTTCATTCTCATGGAAAGTATAAGTCGTATCTTTTGAAACTTTCTTTATTTCAAGAAGCCTTTTGATTTTCACTATTTGAACAGCAGATTAAATATAGAGTATTTTCCTAACGTTAAGCTTCCCAATAAGCCCGATTCATCATTTTTCATAAAACTAAGCGATTTGTATTAAATATGAAATAGTTCTATAAAGGATTGATGTTTTTATCGATAGTGTGTCGACATTTCGTTTTATGTGCCGGATAATGATTATTTTGAATTAGTTTTGTTCAAGTTGTTGATTTTCTGAAAGTATTGTTAAACGCTGGGCTGGTGATATACGATGTTTATGCTGACGAATGTAACCTTAGGTTGTTGCATGGACTGGTTACCAATATTCCCATCCCCGAAAAATTCAACTTCCCGTTTGACTACATCCCGCATCCGCTGAGTCTTCTTGCATGTAAAATGTTGCAGTCACATCTGCTGTCGCAGAAAGAGTGGAAGCACAATTTTGGCTTGGATGCTGATGATGGCCTGCCTGTGATCGGGAAAATGTTTGGAGTGCTAGTGGTGATGACAGAAGAGGGCAAACTTGGTTATCTGGCCGCTTTTTCCGGTAAATTGGCGGGAAGTAATCATCATTCGTTTTTTGTGCCTCCTGTATACGACGGCCTTGCGTTTGACGGTTTTCTAAATAGCGGCATGATGGAAATTTCGGAATATGGACGCCGCATTGCAGCTCTGGAGTTGCTGGGAAATAACAGCAGTTTAAAGGAAATTGACATGGTCAGAGAAACACGCAGGAGAAGATCTGTCGAGCTGCAAAACAACCTTTTTGACCAATACCGTTTTTTAAATCAATTCGGAATTGAAAAGAGCATAAGAGATATTTTTTACGCTACAGGACATAAAAATCCTCCGGCCGGCGCTGGTGAATGCGCTGCACCGAAGTTACTGCAATATGCCTTTCAGCATCAGTTGAAACCCATTTCAATGGCAGAATTCTGGTGGGGAGTATCCCCGAAGTCCGCTCACTGGAAGCACGGGCAGTTTTATCCTTCATGCCAGGAAAAATGCGCCCCGATTCTGGCACACATGCTGGAAGGGCTGGAACTGGAAAAGCCATTGCAAAGAAGTCATTGACGTAATAGGGCAACTACAGCGCTCTAAAATGCTCTAAATCCGGATAGAGGATAGTTCGTAAAGCACAATTATTATTAACTTTGAAATAATTCTACACACATATATTGGATTCTGCTATTATTCAAAAACTTACTACTCAACGCTTCTGTGCTTTTGAATGAAAATTGTTTCTATTATCACTGTTAATTTCAATCAGCCGGAAGTTACCGTTGATTTATTGAAATCTCTCAGAGATGTAAATACCTATTCGTCGCTGGAGATTATTGTAGTCGATAATGGTAGTCGCGTCGACCCTGTTCCGGCTTGGAGTAGTGCGTATAACGATATTCACTTTATCCGGTCTGAGGTTAATCTGGGTTTTGCCGGAGGGAATAATCTGGGTATAAGGGAAGCGAAAGGCGATTATCTTTTCCTGATCAATAACGACACGGAAGTAACGCCCGACCTGATCTCCCGGTTAGTTGAAACGATGGAGGCTAATCCACGCATCGGCATTCTCTCACCCAAGATCCACTATTTTGACCAGCCTGGTATGTTGCAGTATGCAGGCTATACGCCAATGAATTACTACCTGGCAAGGAATCACTGTGTGGGCCAGTTTGAAACAGACCACGGACAATATGATCAGGAAAGTGGTTCTACCGGTTATGCGCATGGTGCCGCTATGATGGTCAGGAGGGAAGCCATTGAAAAAGGTGGACTGATGAGTGAGAACTATTTTCTGTATTATGAAGAGCTTGACTGGTGCGAGAAAATAGTGAGAGCTGGCTATGAAATCCATACCAATCTTAAGGCGCTGATCTATCACAAGGAGTCAGTGTCTGTTGGCAAGCGATCTGTATTAAAAGAATACTTTATGACCAGAAACAGAATATTGTTTATTCGTCGGAATGCTCCGGGATTCAGGTTTTTTATATTCTGTTTTTACTTTATGCTCACGGTAATACCCCGAAACCTGCTACTGTACATCCGGAACAAGGAGTATAATTTTATTCCTGTTTTTTTCAGAGCGATTTTCTGGCATTTCAAAAATGGTATCAACAGTGCCGATTTAGGTTTTAAGATTAATTCAACGAAATGAAAATTTTATTCTGGCTCAGTCTGTTTGTTGTATTTTACACGTACGTCGGTTACGGCATTGTGCTTTATGCTCTCGTCAGATTTCGCATTTTGATTAAAGGAAAGCGCAAAGTACTGCAACCCGGTGAGTACATGCCAACCGTAACGCTCATTGTAGCTGCGTATAATGAGGAGGGTATCATGGAGGAAAAAATACAGAATACACTGTCTCTTGATTATGAGAGAGATAAGTTGCAACTGTTGTTCGTAACTGACGGATCTACAGATGCTTCCGCCGAGATTGTTAGTCGTTACAAAGGAACAATCGATCTGATGCATTCAACGGAGAGAAAAGGGAAGATTCATGCCATACACCGTGCTATGGATGCTGTCAAATCTGAGATTGTTATCTATACGGATGCCAATACATTTTTGAATAAAGAAGCATTGAAACTGATTGTCAGGCATTACGCCAATCCGGAAGTAGGAGCGGTTTCAGGAGAAAAGCGTGTAATGCAGGATGCAGTTTCGGATGCAACAGCGGGAGAGGGCTTCTACTGGAAATATGAGTCGACCTTGAAGAAGTGGGACTCGGAGCTTTATTCTGTTGTGGGAGCAGCCGGAGAGCTTTTCAGTGTTCGCCGTTCTTTATACCGACACGTAGAGTCGGATACAATTCTGGATGACTTTATGATTTCTATGCTGATTGCCAAGCAGGGATACCGGATTATTTATGAACCTGAAGCTTATGCATCGGAGCAGTCGTCGGATAATATCAAGGAAGAATTGAAGCGGAAAGTACGTATTGCCGCAGGGGGGATTCAGTCAATCATGCGTTTGTTGCCGCTCCTGAATCCATTCGCATATCCCATGTTGAGTTTTCAATATATAAGTCACAGGGTGTTGCGCTGGACCATCACGCCTTTTCTGCTCTTTATTTCTTTGATTCTGAATGCGCTTATTTGCATAAACGAACCAGAGCCCCTGTATGTGCTGATGCTGGTTTTACAAATCCTGTTTTACCTCATGGCGTGGCTGGGCTGGTTGTTGGAAAAAAGGAAAATTAAAGTAAAGGCATTGTTTGTTCCCTACTATTTCTGCGTGATGAATTACGCTGTGCTCGCTGGTATTAACAGGTATATTGCAGGAAGCCAGAGTGCAGTGTGGGAAAAGGCAAAGAGAAAGGCCTAAAAGAAAAAACCTCCCTGATTTTATCGGGAGGCCTGTCATGTTTGCATCAATTTACAGAGCAGATAATCTTTTTGACTCGCTTTCTATAACAGCTATCAGCGGAATTAATTCTTCAGAGATATGCAGATAGGCCTGCTTAAGTTTGTCAATTTCAGCTTTCGCTTTTATGTCCTTTTCCAGTTGGTCGACTTTTGGTCTTATTGCTGTAAGGCCGGCCATTGTAAAAGAAGGCTTCAGACCGTGAACAATACTGGCAGATTCTTTCAGATTTTCTTCGTCCAATGCAGTTTTTAGCGAGTGCCAACGTGGCATTGAGTCACTTAGAAACGCGTCAAAAATGAGGTGAATGATATTTGCAT
This sequence comes from Dyadobacter luteus, assembly GCF_003383615.1. Classification (GTDB taxonomy): domain Bacteria; phylum Bacteroidota; class Bacteroidia; order Cytophagales; family Spirosomataceae; genus Dyadobacter; species Dyadobacter luteus. Next base: position 16,826 of record NZ_QNUL01000031.1, on the reverse strand, counting down.
CATCTCCATAAACTTGATTTAAATAATTGATGTCTAGTACCGGATTTATTTGAAGGGTCATTCGGAACGCAAATAAAAAAGTTGTCGGTTTTAAATTTTCACAAAGTAAGAAAAAGTATTCATTAACTACTGTAGAAATTATTCGTCGACCGGATGGACTTTTTCAAAACTTAGTTTACGGTATCCTTCACTGCTTCAGTTGACTCCGTTTTGGGCGTTTGTTTAGCTTCCTCTTTAGCTTTACGTTTGAAATATCTGCGAAACAGGAAGTTGGATCTTAACGCCTCCATATTTTCATCCAGCTTTTCGGTGCTACTTTCCAGGTTTTGAAGCGTCCCTTTCAGGTTCGATGCTGTTTTTTCATCATGTAGTAGTACGCCAAGCGGACTTGTCGTATTTGAGTTAAGTTCTGCTGTTGTTGATTTAAGGTTATCAACCATTACGCCTGCTGAGGATACAGTTTCATTTAGCTTTCCAATTGTAGAGCGGATATCACGCATAATTACAGTATCTGTTGCGAAGTCGTTGGCAAGCCCACCTTTCTGATTCAGCTTGGAAGTGAACCCGGCAAGGGAGGCAGTAAGTGTTTGTGCATTCACTGATGCCTTTTTAAGTGCGCCCAGGGTCTGATCCACATCGTTGTAGAGACGTTCATCGTTTAAAAGCATCCCCACTGTGCCTTTTCCTTCAAGGATATTTTTACTGATTGTCTTGAAAGCACTTGTAATTCCTAACAGGTTCTTATTGTTTTCTGAAAGCACTGCGAGCATTTCTTCTGTGCTTTCGATCTTCTCTACCGCGAGCTGATCCCCATCTTCTATAGCCGGGACTTTTTGTGTGCCGCCATATATAACGATGATTTTGTTACCTATTAGTCCGTCTGTACTGATTTTGGCTTTGGCATTTTTACGAACAAATTCCTGAGATTTCTCCTCAATGTTCATAACTACCTCTACCTGAGAGTTATCCAGGAATCGGATTTTTTTTACCGTGCCAATTTTGACACCGGAATACCAAACATTATTGCCTTGTTTGAGCCCGTTTACATCATGAAAAATACTTGTCACAGCAATGCTGGTGGCGAATACTTTTTTCATACTGCCAATGGTAAGTACTCCAACGACAAAGATGAGAATTCCTATAACTACAAACAGACCTACCGTGATAGAGCGTTTTCTGGCTGATGTTTCCATTCTTATTGTATAAAATTATAATCGTAAAAACTCTTAATTCTTTCGTCATTTTCGGCAAAAACTTCTTCGAATGTGCCCTGTTTTGTGAAGTGGCCATCCAGAAGCATTGCGATTCTGTCGCCTGTCTGGCGGGCGCACGTAAGGTCGTGCGTAATGATGATGGCACTTGTATGGAATTTTTCCTGGACTTCGTTAATCAGTTCATTGATTTCAATACAGGTAATCGGATCCAGACCGGCCGTAGGCTCATCGTAAAGCATAATCTCGGGTTCGAGAATAAGTGTTCGGGCGATACCAATCCGTTTTCTTTGACCGCCGGATAGTTCAGATGGTGCCTGGTTGATTGTTTGCAGAAGGCCTACGGCATCAAGTACTGACTCCACTTTGTCGTTGATCTCTGCCCTTGAAAGCCCTTCGACATTTCGTACCAAAGGAAACTCCAGATTCTCCCGCACGGTCATACTATCGTATAGCGCACTGTTTTGAAAAGAAAAGCCGATTTTAAGTCTCAATTGACGTAACTCTTTCTCATTTAATTGCGAAACTTCCTGTCCCAGAACCAGCGCGGATCCTTTGTCTTGTTTAAGCAATCCAACCAGTATTTTAATCAGTACCGATTTTCCTGTTCCCGACCGGCCAAGTACAACTACGTTTTCCCCTTTACTTACTTCAAGATTAACGCCCCGCAGTACATGGAGGTCACCAAATGATTTATATAAATCTTTGACAGATATAACCTGAGTGCTGTGATCTATGGTTTTTGCCATGCCTTTCTATATTCTGAAATAATTCGATACCTGAACAATGATAACTTCCTCAATAAAGATCAGGAACATCGATATAACCACAGATGCGTTAGCGGCTTTTCCTACTCCCTCTGTACCTTTACTTGCGTTATATCCTTGATAGCAACCTACAATTCCGATCGTGAATCCATAGGCTATGGCTTTTACAAGTGATGTTCCGATATCCAGAAAAGTGATTTGTTCGAATGCGTTTTCGAAAAAAGCTATAAAACTTGTGCCTTCATTAAGCGTCACGTTCAAAAAAGCTCCCAATAAACTCACCAGGGTACAATAGAACATCAGTATCGGGATGGTAATGGTGCTGGCCAATACACGTGTCACGACCAGGAATTTAAATGGATTCACAGCCGACACCTCCATCGCATCAATTTGTTCCGTCACCCGCATAGAGCCAAGCTCGGCTCCAATGCTCGACCCTACTTTTCCGGAACAGATCAAAGCTGTAACAAGGGCTGCGAGGGCACGTACAATGGCGATAGAAACAAGGGATGGTAACCATGATGTTGCTCCGAACTCTGCCAGAGACGGGCGGGACTGTTTGGTAAATACCATTCCCGTAATGAATCCGGTAAGACTGATCAGAAGCAGAGCCTTGTATCCGATCGCGTAGCACTGTTTTACCAGTTCCGGGAATTCCATTCTGCCACGAAAGGCTTCTCTGAAAAAACGCAGAAAGAATACATAGCCGTTGTACACCGACAGAAAAGCGTAGTCGAGTCTTTTTGTAAATACTTTTTCCTTTGAGCTCATTAAATTCGGTTTAACGACTGAATAAACTTGTAACTGTTAATAATATACTTTTTTGTTTTCATGAGCTGATATTGCCAGTCAGGGCAGACGTAGCATGGCTGGCGGCCAGGTTTGTGCTCTCAAACCAACGCATTCTGTAAGCGTTCATGGCTGTTTTACCCAGCTGGTTCAGTAAACGGTAGTTAACAATCAAACCAACTGCTGCGCCTATTCCGGGAATAAGCTGTGCCATTTTTGCAAGATCAATATAGTCTCTGTATTCCTGCTGAAATCCCTTCCAGTCGAACTGGTGGATGTCTTCAGGTAATGTGGCGGCCTTGGAATCCCAGTTCTTCATCTGCTCAAATACGCGTTGTCTGGTTTTCTGGCTGGAAAATGCGAGCTGAAAAATATGCAGTATAAAAAGGCGTTCCCGGTAATCGTCGATAGGTTTTCCATACAAAGAGGCAATATCAAAAAGCAATTTCATCTTTATACCTATCAGAATTGGAAACTCTGCCAATGCGAGCATGAAGCCACCCGCACCCGTAATACCACCTTCAGCTGCACCTGCTTTTTTATAAAATTCAATTCTTTCTTTTACCGCTGACTCAGCAGTTTCCATTGACTTGAAAAGAACATTACGGGTAGTAGTGAAGCCCGCTCCGTAGAGAACGCCCCGTGTCATTTGCTTGATGCTGGTGGTGATGATGTCGTGCACACGATCGGGAATCATACTATTGATTTTATCCTGTACATTTTTAGATAGCCTGTTCAATCCTGAAGGCCGCTTTTGCATCTTTTCCTGCCATTTCAGCAATTCGTGCTGTATGTTTTCTTCGTATTCAGTCATGGTGCTGTGGGGCAAATGTATGAAAAAGCAGCTGCGCTGGAAAATCCAGATTTTTGGCTTTTCTATTGCAAACAAAAATCGTTCCAGATTCTTAAACGTATAGCCCGACAAATATATGTAACCAAAGTTTGCTTTGTTTGAGTTCCTTTATTGCTTAATGCAGCCAAATGGAAGCAATAACGGAAATTTGCAGAATATACATTCCAAAACTTCGGCAGGTTACCTAACTTGTGGTTGTGTTAACGAAATCTTAAAACACCATGTCCAATATTAACATCATTATTGAAGAGCGGCCGGCTGATATAGGGAATTTTCTGGTGGGGCGACTGCTTCCCTTCAGGAATAAAAGAATGGTAGGTCCGTTCATTTTTATAGATCACATGGGTCCGGCCAATCTGAAAGATTATCAGAATATTGATATAGGTCCTCATCCGCATATTGGTTTGTCAACGCTTACTTATTTGTTTGACGGAGCCATCATGCATCGTGACACCCTCAATAACCATATTGAGATCACGCCAGGGCAAGTGAACTGGATGACAGCCGGAAAAGGTATTGTTCACTCAGAGAGAACTCCTGAGCGATTGAGACATACCGATAAGGAATTACACGGTTTACAAATATGGGTTGCTTTGCCCAAGGAGCTGGAGGAGATGGATCCCGAGTTTTACCATGCCGATTCAGTTGATATTCCTGCGTGGGAGCAGGACGGTGTGCGGTATAAACTGATCGCCGGGGAAGCCTTTGGAAGAAAGTCGCCTGTCCCTGTCTACAGTCCTCTTTTTTTGATAGAGATTAAAACGGATGAACGTAAGTCCATCAACATTGGGAAGGATCTTTTTGGCGAGGCTGGGATGTATATATTGGAAGGAGGAGTGGAGAGTGAAGGAGTCGTACATGAACCCAAGCGGATTTTGGTAGCCAAAAACAGCTCTCTGTGTGAATTTGTGATGGAAGCTGGTACAACAGTTTATATTTTCGGTGGAGAGCCATTTCCTGAGGAACGGCTGATTTACTGGAATTTCGTGGCCACAAACCGCGAGTTGATAGAAGCTGCAAAGCTCAATTGGCAACAGCAAAATTATCCTGCTATAGAAGGGGAGTCGGGGTATATTCCTTTACCCGAACCTCACTCTGCATTAAAGCCCAAAGGGAAGTAATTACGTCTGTTTTTATATGTCAGGTGCGGGGAAGTATATCTTCAATGTAAACTTCCCTGCCACTTTCAAGCAGTTTAATGAAAGTCCGGGCATCTTGTCCCAACAGTTCTTTAAAATGCTTTCCACGGTTTTCATCGTAATACCATTGCCAAACCAAACCATTTCCGGAGATATAATAATGTAGTTGAGCTCTTCCATAAGTATAAGATCCAGTCCAAATATATGGAATTATTCCATATATTTGGACTGGATCCATTTTTTATTCTTTCGACTTCCCAATCAAAAAAATGACGGCCTATGCCAGGTGTGACAATGCGGTACGGAGTGAGACTCCTTCATGGGATGTATCAAATACGCTTTGCCCGTTTTTTACTACAAGTATCTGTGGTGATTGATGCTCAACATCAAATGCATGCGCAATAAACTGCGATTCTCTTCGGTTGCTGATCACGTCTACGATATAGATCGGAACGTTCAAATCCTGCTGACCGCTTACTTCTGATTTAAGCTGCCTGTAAGCCATCAGACTAGTCATACAGCGTGGACTATGCTTGTAGATAATAGCGGTTTCCTGAGATCTGGCAATATCCTGTATTTGTTCTTCACTTGTAATGGTAATCCAATTCATGTTAATTATTGAAGCTAATTGGCGTTTCATATTATTAACAAAGAATCTAAATTTTCATTCCAGTATCTGTGAATAGGGAAAAGTAAAGTGTCCGCAGCAGTCAGTCTTATAAGTTGTCTGCTGCGGACATGCGCAGGAATTTATACAAATGCACTCTCCCCCGTAATCGCCCTTCCCACAATCAACGAATTAATTTCCTTCGTCCCTTCATAGGAATAAATGGCTTCGGCATCCGCTACGAAGCGGGCGATGTCGTATTCCAGCAGAATACCATTTCCTCCGAAAAGTTCACGGGCATGGTCCACAATGGAGCGCATCCGCAGTGTACAGAAAACCTTGGCCAGTGATGCATGTTCGTCGGTAATATCACCCCCGTCCTGTAACTGGGAAAGTCTGTGTACCATGGTTTGCATTGCAGTGAGGTCTCCGAGCATGGTTACCAGTAGATCCTGCACCAGCTGGAAGCTGGCAATTGGTCTGCCAAATTGTTTGCGTTTCATGGTATATTTCAAAGCCAGTTCGTAAGCGCCGCGTCCGCATCCAACTGCCTGCCAGGCTACACCTGCGCGCGTCATGCGCAGTACATTGGCTGTATCCTTAAAGGAATTGGCGTTTTGAAGCCGATCCACTTCGCTGACACGACAGTCCGTAAGTGTGATCAATGCATTCTGCACGGTTCTCAGCGCCATTTTGTCCTCCATTTTTTCTGCCTTAAAGCCCGGATTATCCTTCCGTACAATAAAGCCCTTTACTTGATTGTCCTCGGGATTACGCGCCCAAATGATGGTAATGTCTGAGAATGTGGCGTTACCAATCCATTTCTTTTGTCCGTTCAAGACCCATTCATCACCTTCTTTGCGGCAGGTAGTAGTGAGCCCTCCCGCTGCAGCCGATCCTACTTCCGGCTCCGTGAGGCCGAATGCGCCGATGACCTCCATACGCTGCATGATCGGTAACCAATATTGTTTTTGTTCTTCTGAGCCGCAGAGGTAAATGGATCCCATAGCGAGTCCGCTGTGTACTCCGAAAAATGTGGAAATTGAAGAATCGATACGGGCCATTTCCATGGCAATGAACCCCTCCAAAAGCGAAGATTTTCCAGCACAACCGTACCCTTTGTAGGTAAGCCCGCATATGTCCAGCTTAGCCATCAATGGGATGATGTGCATAGGAAAGTGCGCCTTGTTCCAATATTCATTGGCTATAGGTTTAATCTCAGTTTCCATAAACTCCCGTACTTTCAGTTGGATCGCTTTTTCTTCCGCAGACAAGGTTTTACTTAAATCGTAAAAATCTCCGTTGACTTCCGGTTTAGGGCGTTTGTCGCCGGAGCCTGCCTGCATGAATTTCAGCATTTTCGCCAAATCTTCCTCACTCATTTTTGACACTGTGCCCATGAGTTTGTTGAGGTCAACTTTCTGAGAAAGCTTGTGTACCGCCGCCAGATCTATATTTTTAAGAATGTTTCTTATCTGAGAAAATGAATCGAACAGGCCCATGTATTTCTGAATTTTAAGATGGAAATAATGTTACTTTTTACTAAAAGTAAAGCCATCCGGAAATCTCTTCAATGTGAAAATGATATCTTCATGGCTATACGTTTTTATCTTACATCAGAAAAAATCAGACCAGACGGTAAGTGGGGTAGGATATGCGGAAGCTATGCAGGCTTGCTCAGAGAAGGAGCAAGGTCAGAAAGAAAAAAAGGCAAATGGCGGGTGCGGCTCCCTGACCATTTACCTTATATTTAAAAGCGAAATTAAACGATACCCTGGGCAAGCATTGCATCAGCCACGCGCACAAACCCACCAATGTTGGCTCCTTGTACGTAGCTCATTCTGCCGTCGGGCGTATGTCCGTACTTTGTGCAGGTTGCATGTATATTGAACATGATGTCCTGCAATCTTTGATCAACTTCCTCACGGGTCCATGACAGGCGCAGTGAGTTTTGAGACATCTCCAGACCGGAAACAGCTACTCCACCAGCATTTGCGGCTTTGCCGGGAGCATACATAATATCTTCATTTTCAAATACAGCTATTGCTTCATTGGTACATGGCATATTTGCTCCTTCTGCGACCAGTTTACAGCCGTTTTTAATGAGCAATCTTGCATCATCCTCATTCAGCTCATTCTGCGTAGCGTTGGGCAAAGCAATATCACATGGTACTTCCCATGGTTTTCTGCCCTCCACATAGGTACAACCGAATTTGTCAGCGTACGATTTTATGCGCCCACGAACCTCATTCTTTAAATGCATGATATAGGCAAATTTCTCAGCATCAATACCTTTTGGGTCGTAGATGTATCCTGCTGAGTCAGACAGTGTCACCACTTTCGCTCCCAGTTCGATACATTTTTCAAGTGTATATTGAGCTACATTCCCTGAACCTGATACAACAACTGTTTTTCCCTTTATGCTGTCATTACGAAGTTTCAACATTTGTTCAACAAAGTAGACAACGCCGTATCCGGTTGCTTCAGGACGGATGAGACTACCTCCGTAGCTGGCACCTTTTCCTGTAAGAACACCGGTAAATTCATTTTTAAGTCTTTTGTATTGTCCAAATAAAAAGCCGATTTCGCGGCCTCCCACACCTATATCACCGGCAGGAACGTCATTGTCTGAACTGATATGACGGAAAAGTTCAGTCATAAAGCTCTGGCAAAACGTCATTACTTCACGGTCCGACTTGCCTTTAGGATCAAAATCAGACCCTCCTTTACCACCACCCATAGGTAGTTGAGTAAGACTGTTTTTGAAGGTTTGCTCGAAAGCAAGAAATTTTAACGTGCTCAGATTGACCGATGGATGAAACCTCAATCCACCTTTGTAGGGGCCGATTGCACTATTCGCCTGTACACGATAGCCACGGTTTACTTCAATTTCTCCCTTATCGTTGATCCAGGGAACGCGGAAAATGATAATCCTTTCAGGCTCAACAATCCTTTCCAAAATCCTGGCTTTCTGATAGACTGGTTTGTCTTCTATAAAAGGAATGATTGATTCAGCTACTTCCTGAACTGCCTGATGAAACTCATTTTCTCCCGGGTTGCGACTTATCACACGGGACATAAACGCTTGTACTTTATCCACTTTTCGATTGTTTAAGAATGTAGTCTAAAAACCATGGGTGAGGGTGTATCACGGCGAATTTAGGCAAGAACCCCTAAAATACACAGAGAAAGAGGACAGAATGAAAAGGAGTGATGGAGGCTGCTTTTGTGTTAAATTATACCTGTATTTGGCTTTTTCTGAGTAGGATTTGAGAAATGTAATCCAATTTGATCCTGATCTGGCAGAAAGTGTACCAGATCAGAAAAATTTGGTTTTGATTAGATCCTGATCAGTAAATTTAATTTTTTCAATAAATCCTGATTTGTTCGTCACTTTCTGCAATTATCTGGGGAATATATTCGCGAATACCTTTGTGTAAAGCATCGATCAGTCGCGATTTCACTAGTTCTCTGTTCACCACCAGACAAACTTCCCGCGCAGGTTCCGGATAGCGAAAGTGGCGGATATGTTTTTTTCGTTCCTCGGACAGCTCAGCAACGGCCAGTTCAGGCAAAATAGTAATGCCGCCATTGCGATCCACCATACGAATCAGTGTTTCAATACTACCCGAACGGTAGTTAAAGCTGTTGCCAAACCGACTGCTTTTGCTCAACTCGCAAAGGCGTTGTATCTGGGTGCGAAAGCAGTGTCCTTCTTCCAGCAGCCAAAGCTCATTGGGTTCGATATCTCCTGGTAAAATGTATTGCTTATTATACAGATCAGTATTGGCAGAGACATACGCGTAGAAGCGCTCCTTGTATAATGGAATTTCCTGCAAACTATTTTCTCCTGATACGGTAGCAACTATCCCTACGTCAATATTGCCCGTTTTGAGTTCAGACATAATTCTTTCCGTAATCATTTCCGATACGTGAAGCCTGATATTGGGATAAGCTTCTATAAAAGGCTGAACGAAATGTGGCAAAAGATAAGGAGCGATGGTGGGGATAATACCTATTTTGAGTTCCCCGGAAAGATCTCCGTTGAAATGCTTGGCGATTTCGTTCATCCGTCCGGTTTCCCTCAAAATCACCTTGGCCTGATCAATAATTTGGCGCCCGACTCCGGTAGGAACAATTGGTTGTTTTGTTCTGTCAAATATTTTGATTCCCAGCTCTTCTTCCAGTTTACGGATCATCATCGAAAGTGTAGGTTGGGTCACATTGCAATGTTCTGCAGCTTGAACAAAATGCCGGTGATTGTCTACTGCAACAATATATTCGAGTTGTTGGATATTCATATCTGTGATTCAGTCTTTATTAAGGGTATAAATTTCCTCTATGCAAAAGTAGTTAATAATTGGTTTTGTTGATCAGTTAGATCCGGTCTGCACGCGCGAGCAGGCTGAACGGAGCAGGTGGTTATGTTCCTGTTAGCTATACCGTTCAGCCCGCCTTGGGGCGTTCAGAACGGAGGCGCTTTCCCGGTCTGCATGCGTCAGCAGGCTGAACGGAGTTTAGAGCATTTTATTGGTTATACCGTTCAGCCCGCCTTGGGGCGTTCAGACCGGAGGCATTTTTCGGTCTGCATGCGCCAGCAGGCTGAACGGTGAAGTAGTTGGTTATGGTTCCTGTTGTAATATCGTTCAGACCGCCTTGAGGCGTTCAGACCGGAGAACCATCTGACCTGAACAGGATTGTTCAATCAGATATACACAATACGAATACTTCCTGTATTTTTACAATACATAAAAAAACTATCACTCACTCAAAATTCGTAAGTATGAAAAAGTTAAAAGCACTTTTAGTCGCGGCGCTTCTTGTAGCAGGGGGAAACATATTCGCACAAACTGCCACTCCTGCCACGTCTTCTACACCGGCGAAAAAGGAGATCAAAACCAAAGCTGACGGTACGCCGGACAAACGTTATTCGGAAAACCAGAAACTAAAGAAAGACGGCACGCCGGATAAGCGCTATACAGAGAACAAAAACCTGAAAAAGGATGGTACTCCGGATAAACGCTACAAAACATCCAGACCAGATACAACCACGACTGCCAGGAAGAAAAAATAATTCTGAAAAAAATTAGGGTAAGCGTCCGACTTGTTGTCATCCTGATGAACAACAAAGCCGGGCGCTTATTTTTGTGATGATATGAACACAGTTTCAGTATGAATATTGCCGAACCAGCAGGACAAAACCTGAGTAAAGACAGAGAACAGGAATTTGAAATTGTTTTTAAAAAATATTTCAAAGGGCTGCATGCTTATGCATGCACAATTCTGCATGATGAGGTGATGGCAGAAGAAATGGTCCAGAATGTCTTCTGCAGATTATGGGAAAAAACGGAACAGATTGAGATAAGAGAATCTGTGAGCGGTTATTTGTACCGGTCTGTTTATCATGAAAGTCTGAATTACATCAAGCATTTAAAAGTAAGAGACGCCTACCAAACTTATGCGGTAAGTCAAATGGAAAATACGAACAACACTTCACACAACATTGAACTGCGGGAACTGGAAGAAAGACTGGATGTGGCATTGAAGGAGTTACCGGAAAAGTGCCGTACCATTTTTCAGATGAGCCGTTTTGAAGAATTGAAATACCAGGAAATTGCTGACCGGCTTGAACTGCCACTCAAAACGGTGGAAAACCAAATGGGAAAAGCGCTAAGGTTGCTTCGCATTAAACTGGTTGATTTTCTACCGGCTTCATTTTTATTATTTTTCTTAGGCTAACCTGTACAGATGGTCATGAATACAAACCCTAATCATAGCATGGATGATCTTCTGGTAAAATGTATACTGGATGAGGCCTTGCCTGCAGAACGAGACGAGGTAGACAAATGGCGGGCTCAGCATCCGGAAAACGAGAAGTATTACAATCACTTCAAACTGATATGGCAACAGAGCAGAGAGCTTGCGTCGGCGAGTGATGTCAATGAAGAAGAAGCCTGGGAACGTTTCAAAAAGCGGACTGCGGAAAATGAAAGGCCTGTTATTGAATTGAATAGCAACAGACCCAATTATCTGTTCAGAATAGCCGCTGCTATTGTTGTTATGGCGGGAGTTGGATGGGCGGTATATTTCTCCATGTTCAGAAATCGTCCTGAAGAACTAGTGACTGTAAAGGCAGGCGCTGAGGCGCTCGTAGATACTTTGCCTGACGGTTCGGTGGTAACGCTAAACCGGAGGTCATCTATCTCATATCCTGAAGGTTTTGCTCACGGGGCCTCGCGACCTGTCACACTGAGAGGAGAAGCTTTCTTTGATGTTCAGCCCGATAAGTCGAAGCCATTCGTTATTACTGTGAATGACGTTACTGTCACGGTAGTAGGAACTTCTTTCAATATAAAAAGTAATGAAAGCAGTACAGAAGTGATTGTGGAAACCGGGCTTGTGGAGGTGGAGAAATCAACAGAGATGGTAAAATTGCATCCTCAGGAAAAAGTGATTGTTCACAAAGAAAAGAACAAGCTTGAAAAGGAGCTAAGCGGTGATGAACTCTATAAATATTACCGCACGGGTAAATTGGTTTGTAATGACATTCCGCTTTCTGAAGTAATCTCAAAGCTGAACGAAGTTTACAATACCCGCATCATCATTGAAAATAAAAAACTGGCAGATCAAAAATTCAATACAACTTTGGAGCTTAAATCATTGTCCGCAGATTTACATGTGATAAGGGAAACATTCTCCTGTACCATCCATCAAAACGGCGACACTTTGATACTTAAATAGGTCTTACATTCCGGAATGAAATATTTTTCCTTTAAAAAAATAAGGATAGGACTACTGACTGTGTTTTTCGCAGTCAGTAGTTTGTCGTTTAGTGCAGCGCAGAAATTACTGAATCAGGTTGTGAGTATTACTGCTAACAAGCAACGTGTTTCGGAGGTGCTGAATACCTTGAGTACGCGGGGAAGTTTCTATTTTTCCTATAACACAGCTTCCATACCAGGGGACAGCGTAGTTACCATATCGGTACACGACAAGCCTTTGAAAGCCGTGCTGGATCAGTTGCTGGCCGGAAATTTCATGTATAAAGAAACGGGTAACTACATTATAGTTCAACCAGCGCCTCAGGATAGAAATATTTACATTACCGGCGTTATTCATGATCTGGAAACCGGTAAGCCTGTTGATTTTGTGAGTATCTATTCCAAAACAATTCTGACTGCCACAATGAGCCAGGACGACGGCACCTTTAGACTTAAACTCCGTGATCGTACTTTTCCGTTGGAGCTGACTGTAAGTAAAATCGGCTATGCAGACACGGTGCTGGTGGTGAAAAATGAAAGGGAGACCAAACTGAGTCTGGACTTGATACCCAAAGCAGTCGATCTGGATGAAGTGATGGTTTATAACAGTGCCGGCGACCGAACCTGGCTGGCAAGGCTGTTTGTCTCATCCCGATTAAGAGAACAAAGCAGGAATATCGGCCGTTTTTTTGTCGCTTTGCCGTATCAGGCTTCTCTTACGCCTGGCCTGGGAACACATGGCAGAATGAGCGGACAGGTGACCAATAAATTTTCCATGAATTTGATGGGCGGATACACGGCCGGAGTGAATGGGCTGGAAATAGCGGGAGGGTTTAATATCAGCAAAAATAATGTACGTGTTGCGCAATTGGCGGGGATATTCAATGTGGTGGCCGGATCTGTCCAGGGTGTACAGGTTGCGGGTTTTCATAACCATGTGCTTGATTCACTCGCAGGAGTTCAGATATCAGGTTTTGGAAATCTGGTCAACAAAGAAATGCGGGGAGTACAAATTGGAGGTTTCTTCAACGTCGCAGGAACACGGTCAAAGACGGATTCTCTGATACATGCTGTTCAGATATCCGCCGGTGTTAATTACATGCGGTCTGTGATCAAAGGCGTCCAGATTACCGGTGGAGCGAACATTGCACAGCGCGATTTTTCCGGTGCTCAGATCAGCGGAATATTGAATGTCGCCAGCCGGAGATCAAGTGGTTTGCAGCTTGCTCCTGTTAATTATGCGAAATATCTCAGGGGGCTGCAGATTGGTGTGGTGAATGTGGCAGATAGCTCTTCCGGTTATAGTTTTGGTCTGATCAACATTGTCAAACATGGAAAAGGTGCTGTTTCGGTTTACACCAATGAATCTGCTTTAACCAATGTCTCCTGGAAGACCGGAACCAACAGACTTTACAGCATCCTGAGTCTGGGGGCTGATTGGCGACCTGACAAAAAAGCATATCTTTTCGGCTACGGGCTTGGAACAGAGTTCAGGATCAATAAAGGTTTATCCGGCGCTATTGAGCTTTCAACGAACAATGCCTATACAGGAAATATAGATTCGATGCCCGGAATCCTTCGTTTGCAGACCTTACTTAATTTGCATTTGAACAAAAGACTGCTTCTTTCTGCCGGTCCGGCTCTATCGGTCATGACCGAAAAACAAACTGACCGGAGTGCTGGATTTGGTGCTTATCCTCCCAAATCTTATCTGAATTTTGGCACGGGTAAATCTTCATCGGCTTGGCTGGGCTGGCAATTTGGTTTGGTTTATGAATATGGTAAGTTGTTGTAATCCTATTAATTAGAGCGAAATGCTCTGATTCTTCTGAAATATTTTGCTGAAAATTTAGGGTAAAACCCCTTAATAGTGTCGGTACTTCGCATACAGGAAGAACCACCTTATTGAAGGCCTGCAATAGAAAGGTTGCCTGCTATGTGTTTGAAAAAATCAGAATTAAAGACAAACACAATGAAAAAGATATCACTCATTTCAGCCTTGGTTTACCATATACTTTTCAGTATTTCATCATCATTCGGGCAGTCCGACAGCGTGCGGCAGGTACATGTAGGTATCGTGTATCCGATTAGTTCCAATGGTGTAAAGGCTGCCGATTATTCCAATCGTTTCTCGCTTCACACTATCGCCGGCGTATCTGATAACGAGCTGGCCGTTGCCATTGCAGGTGGTGTCAACATCATCAAAGAAAATTCCAAAGGAACGACTATAGCAGGAGCCGTGAATCTGATTGGCAATACTGCTTATGGAGCACAAATCGCAGGGTTTTCCAATATCATCAGAAATGAAGCTTCGGGAGCTCAGGTGGCAGGATTTATGAATCTCTCGGGCAGTTCCGAAGGTGTACAGATTGCAGGATTTTCCAATATCACCAAAGCCAATGCGAAAGGCCTGCAAGTGTCAGGATTTTTGAATAAAGCAGAAAATACGGGAAACCAAATCGCTGGTGGGATCAACATTGCCAAAACAGTGAAGGGAGTGCAGTTGGCAGGGCTGATCAATATAGCAGACAGCAGTGATTACCCCATTGCAATATTAAATTTTATAAAAACCGGGGAGAAGTCGATCAGCTTATCTATAGACGAGACACTTACCACCATGGCTACATTTCGTTCAGGGGGGAGGGTCATGTATGGAATTCTTGGAGTAGGCTACAATCTGATGGATGACAATAAATCACTGTTTGGAATTGAATCTGGTTTGGGGGCGCATATTCCCGTAAGCAATCGTTTCAGAATTAATACCGAAATCGTATCCCAACAACTCTCCGATTTTAAAAAGGGAAGTTATTCCAAACATCATTTCAGAATCCTGCCAGCTTATAGATTTGGGAAAATGGAAATCTTTGCCGGTCCGTCTGTCAATTACGTGAATTATTCACAAGATCGGGGATACGGTTTCAAAAGCAATTATCTGTGGAGTAAAAATGGTCGCCGTGACTTTCAGGGATTGTATGTGGGTGTAACAGGCGGAATCCAGATTATTTTGTGATGGAAATCGTCAATACCCGCCGGAGAACCGGACTGGTCCGTTTTGTTCTCCCGCAGTGGCAAGTTGGGTTCAGCCTTTTAAAAGCAACCTGCCATCTGGTTTCAGCTATGGTTAGTTTACTGTTCGTATATGTGCTACCGTACCGAAGAAAGGTGATTGGCAGCAACATCATGCGTACGTTTCCAGCAACATCACCCCGTGAACGGAAAATGTTTCTCAAACGGTACTATCAGCATCTGGCTGATCTGTTTACAGAATTTTTTTTGATTCATTTTGGTTCGGAAGAAGCGGTAAATCGCTTGGTTAGATATGAGAACCCTGGTTTTCCGGGCAGTATTCTGAACGACGGGAAGGATGTGGTCATTCTTGCTTCGCATTATGGAAATTGGGAATATTTGCTTTCATTACCTGAGGTGGTAGACTGTGAAGTTATTACCGGCTATTCGCCCGTTGGATGGAAATGGATGAACAACTTACTGAGAAGTATGCGAGGCAGATATGGAATGAGGCTTATTGATAAGCAGGATTGGTACAAGCATTGTCTTCGCCATCAAAGTAATACACCCACTGTTTATTTGTCGATTACCGATCAGCGACCCATTCGTAAAACGCAGGATGCAGTCTCTTTTTTCAATCAACAAACCTTTGTTCAATGTGGCGGAGCAAGACTTGCCGAAAGAAAATCTGCAGCTACATTTTATCTGGATGTAAGAAAAAGCAAACGTAATGTATACAGTTTCCGATTTGTGGAATTGTCGGATGGTACCGCGACGAAGGCTGAGATCATGGATCGTTACTTTAATTGTCTTGAAACTACCATCAGGCGCGAACCGGAATTGTGGCTTTGGTCGCATAATCGGTGGCAGTTCCGTGCGAGGGTATAACTGCGTGCCAGGCAATATTGTGTTGTATTAGTGGGCAATCAGTTACATTTTTACTCACTTTTTAACTTTGTTGGATTGGTATTAAGTGTTTGATATGTAGTTGTTTAGTATGTTTTTGGATTGTTGGGTACTAAAATTTACCATTGAGGCGTCAAACCAATTTCTTACTAAATGGCTTACCATATGAGAAAATTAGCATTAATGGGTTCCTTTCTGGCTGTTGTGGCGTTGGGCTGTAAAGATGATGAAAACACCGTGACGGATCCGCTTCCGCTTGCTGACTTAAAGGTGACAACCACGCTCTCAGGAGCAAATGAGGTACCCAGCAATACTTCTACTGCGACAGGAGCAGTGGACGGGTTACTGGATCAGGAGACAAGAATTCTTAGTTTGAATATTACTTATAGTGATTCGGCTGCCGCCGATTCCACTTCGGCCGATTCGTTATTCCGACCGACCGCATGGCACATACATAAAGGTGCTGTGGATACAACTGGTGCCGTGGTGATTAATCTTGGAAGCACTTTTACAACTCCGTTTGCATTCAAGGATACACTTACCGAACAGCAGGTGGCTGACCTGAAAGCCGGGTTATACTATGTGAATATTCATACTGCCAGATTTCCTGATGGCGAAATCCGCGGGCAGCTTAAAGCAGAGGAATAAAAAATGCTGATTTACTCAACGTTGTATAAACATGAAAGCAGACGCTCCGGTGTCTGCTTTTTGTGTGTGTCAGGCATGTTCTATATCTATAGGGTGCAAGTCCCGAACGAGAGTTGCAGTACTTATCGTTAGCTGATGG
>NZ_QNUL01000030.1 GCF_003383615.1 Dyadobacter luteus | reverse complement strand
CGAATAGGTTGCTCCTGTTTCCCACTTAGGACAAATTAACTTACGAAAATTTACCCCAATTACTCTTTCTCTTTTTTTAGCTAATCTAAAGGCTTGTCGAGATAACGTACTTTCTGAATGATCGGATCTTCGATGTCTTCAACCCTGTGACCACAAATTACACCGGTTATTTTTGTCACATTCGGGTGAATTTGTGGCGCTTCGTTGAAGAAAGCTTCAAAACTGGTTTTGTCATTCAGGATTCTCTCCAGGTCTTTTTGATCGTAGCCGGTTAGCCAGAAAATGATTTCATGAACTTCTTCTTTGGTGCGCCCTTTCTTTTCAGCTTTTGTGATGTAGTGAGGATACACACCCGCAAACGACATTTTATACACCCGTTCGTTATTACTGTTATTCATCGGATCAAATATTAAGGTTTGGCAATCAGTAAAGGTTAATGTGATGTGTCTACTTCCTTCTTTCTGAATGTAATGATGCGCTCAATCAAGTCTAATGGCAGTGGCTTATGGTGTGGAAATTGAATAGCCGCTTTTGAAATCTTAAAGGATTTCAATTCAATTTCAAATTCAGCCAGCAACTCCATACTCCATGGGTTTGAAATCGTCAGGTGTTTGGCAAATGCGCAGTAATAAATCAGAAACGTTTTGTCAATCTTAAACGCCGGAATCGAATAGCTGATTACTTCTTTTGCATCAGGTGCAATCTTGTGTATAAGCTCTCTGACTGACTGCAACCTTTGCCGGATTTCATCAGGAAATGCTGCCTGATAGTGATCAATATCTTTATACTCCACCTTCGCCATAGCAGATTGTTGTTTATTTTTTTACTTTTTTTAAAGCATCCAGATACTTCTTTTTTACGCCACTGTCTTCTTCCTTCTCGCACAGCGCTTCTATTGCAGGAATAAGCGGTTTGTTGTTTTCAGTTTTTAACTTCAGAATTTCAGCCAATGCAAATGTTGTTGCCCAACGAACAACTGTCGATGCGTCTTCTGCATTGGATAAAAGGTTATTGACTGGTATTTCCAGATTTCCCTGAAATAGTTTTGCAATATTACCAATCACCCTGGCACTTTCCCATTTTATTCTGGGCTCATCGCTTGCAAGAGCGTAGGAAACATAATTAAGCAATGTATCACTTGCGATCTCAGGCTTTTTCTTTGTTGCATATTCAAGTGCTTCTATGCAAGTTGCCTTGTCCGTGGGCTTTTGATTTTGAGCAAAAGCGATCAGTTCCGCAATAGAAAGTTGCTGCTCTAATAGCGACTCTCCAATGGTTGAAACCCTGGCTTTTGCTTTAAGGGATTTGTCCTGAAATAGCGCTTCTAATATCATCATTGCTCACAGTACAAGCTTACCAATCTTTTCCCGAAAATAGAAATGTAGAGCTCTGCTTTGCGGGTGAAAAACAGACTCTTGTCAGCAATTTATGAAAAGAAATCAGAATCTGATGACAGGTACACAAAGAGAAGCACGTGGTACAAAAAAAATGAGAGCTGCAGATTTCCGGCAGCTCTCAGAAGGAAAGATTAAGTATATAAATGATTAATTGTTACTTAAATATTTTTCCGATAATCTCTCCGATTTCAGCAAAATCCCGGTGGCTGCTGATGGATCGTTTCTCATGCGTTTCCAGAGGTGATTCCAGAAACGGATAGATCAGTAGGTAATTGTTTTGATCCAGTTGTTGATTAAGAAAATCAGGTATGAATCGCATCTGTGGAATATATGAAACCATACCACGCTTAGCCATCAAAACAACCAATGCCTGATCAGCACTCAGCTTTGCAGCTGCCTGCTGTGCCTCAGACCAACTTTTAATGATGTTAAATTCGGCTTCGATGTTAGATTTTTTCAAGACCCGCCTTAATAAGTCTGTCACAGTCGCATCAGCATAAAAGTGCATTACTGCTCCCGAGTTTCTGGCAATATTCCATATTCTGAGTACGGCATGGAAGAATCCGGCTTCTTTTTCAGCATTTACAGGAATCAGTACTGCGTAATCCTTCACGGTGGCAACGGGCTGAGCGGCATGATACACCAATACATTGATGTTCTCACTTTGTAAATATCCGTTGTAAAGATTCTCTATGAACGACGCTGAAAGTCCTTTTCCTTCCTCCAATCCTATGATCAGATCTGTCACCTTCTGCTCCTTTACAACATTGATCACTCCACCGACCACATCATTGTCATAACGTGTCAGAGGCCGGATTACGACGTCAGCAGAGGCGCCCGTCTGAACAGCCTGATGCAGGATTTTTTCAGCGTTTTTAACCGATGATTCGTTCTTGTCTTCGTTGATTACGTTCAGTGCAAACAAATGATCTTTGTTGTCAGCTGCTTTAAGCAGAAGACTCAGATTAACCATTTTTTCAACAGTTGCTTCGTGGTTAACAGCCAAAAGGATATTTTCCTGTTCATGATTGATACCTGATGCTGTGTCTTCCTGCTCTGCCAGTGCAATTCTCTCCCCGCTGGCCATAGAAATGAATGATGATATGGTACAGGAAACCAGGATCAGCAGAATGCTTCCGTTAAGAACATGTTCGTTCAGTAGTCTGACGGGCTCTCCGGCAGCAGTTTCTGTGATGATAATATTGTAACCAACCATCACAGAGGCCAGCGTAGCTGCGGCCGAGGCAGCACTCATTCCAAAGATTAAAAGCCCTTCGTCTTTGGTAAAACGAAATGTTTTCTGAGTTGCCACAGCAGCCAGATACTTTCCGCCGATAGATGCGATCAGCATAATAACAGCCACGAAAATCGTTTCCCAACTCTTGAAAAATACGGTTACATCAATCAGCATCCCAACGCTGATCAGAAAGAAAGGAATAAAAATCGCGTTGCCGACAAACTCAACTCTGTTCATCAGCGAAGACGTATGGGGAATAAGTCTGTTGAG
This sequence comes from Dyadobacter luteus, assembly GCF_003383615.1. Classification (GTDB taxonomy): domain Bacteria; phylum Bacteroidota; class Bacteroidia; order Cytophagales; family Spirosomataceae; genus Dyadobacter; species Dyadobacter luteus. Next base: position 76,368 of record NZ_QNUL01000030.1, on the reverse strand, counting down.
CGCGAGGCCCGCGAAAAATGCTCCGATAATCGCTTCAATACCTGCCAGCTCTGCGAGCAACGCGGCAAGGTAGATCATCACCAGTACGAAGATGTATTGTGAAATTTTATCATCAACATTTTTAAAGAACCACCGTCCGATGATCGGGAAAACCATCAGTACAATCAGACTGAACACCAGCATGGATGTGACAAGCTGGAACCAGAATGCAGTTCCCACTTCTCCTTGCGTCATTCCGACCACCACAGCAAGTACCAGCAGAGACAGCACATCGGTAATCATTGTACCGCCTACTGTTACATTTACCGATAAGTTCTTTGAAATTCCCAATTTACTGACCAAAGGATAAACGATCAGCGTGTGTGAAGAGAAGAGACTCGCAAAAAGAAATGTTGTCAGCGGAGGGAAATCAAGAATATAAAAGCCTGCGATCAATCCGAGAGCAAAAGGTATGGCGAAGGTATAGGCCGAAAAAGTGATGCTTTTCCATTTGTTTTTCTTAAAATCCCCCATGTCAATTTCCAGACCTGCCAGAAACATAATGTACAGCAGACCAGTGGTTCCTGTCACCACGACGCTGCTGTCTCTTGCAAGCAGATTAAATCCGTTGGGACCTACTACTGCGCCGGCAATAATTAACCCAAGCAAATGCGGAACCTTGATTTTATTCAGTAGCAGGGGCGCACTCAGAATGATGATCAATTCCAGCAAAAACTTCAGGACCGGATCTTCGATCGGAAGAGTCAGGTTTTGAATGTTAAGTAACTGCATAGGTTATTGGATTTTGCTGCGCGTAAGTTCAACTGAAAATTTGGCTCTGCACTTATCATCGATGACAACAATCTGTTCTCCTTTCAATGTAGCAGTTCCCGTGGTATCTATTCTGACATTGATATTTACCTTCTTTTGTGAGGTTGAATCTGTCGCGAATTGTAACTCAATTGTTGATCCACTCAAATTTGCTGAATAAATACGGACGAGTTTTTCCTTACTGTAAACGCGGGTAAAAATATTGGTAGAATCACTCGCAAATTCCCAGTTATCTGATCGTACATCACCCACCACATATTCGGTGCAGCTTGATTCGCGGCATACCAGGCGGGCATTCCACAATCCATCGACAGAGATTGGCCATGTTTTCAGAATTACGGTATCCCTGACGGTAGCAAGACTGTCGCGCATCCGTATGAGCGAGTGGTAATCTGCTTCTTTTATGGCAAATGTCTTTTCGCGTTCGGCTAAAGCATTCTCCCTGTCAACCAACTGTTTTTCACGCTGTTCATCCTTGCATCCGGGTAATATCAGAGACAGGAACAGGAGCGCCATGGTGTATTTTGATATCATAATGTTCTGGTTTAGTCGCAGGGCAATATACAAATTATCGGATAGATCGTGTCGGAGTGCGCCAAACCTGTGGCTATTGATGCACTGTTTTAGTACAAGGACTGGCATAAAAAAGAAGACCGTGAAACCTGATTTCAGGATTTCACGGTCAGTTCTTCAGTCTTTGTAAATCGGGACCTTTATTCGACCCTGCCTGACATTGGCAAGATGCGATTTGGAAGGTACCATAACAGTAATATCTTCTTTTTGAATGCGGAGAAACAGGTCGCGGCGACTGGTTTCTATCAGGCGTTGTGTAGATACCACGCTTCGGTCAGAGTTACGCACCAGTTCTTCGTATACTACGTGTTTTTCATATTGCAGGTGCAGCCCGTATAAAGTATCGGAGTGTTTGATCACAAGCGGAGCATCTATGCAGGTTTCCATGTGAATGTAGGGTTAATTGAGTAACTCGCACTTCTATCTTACTGACGGTTTCACGACCGTATATTTTAAATTTTCAACAGTAATTCCGGATGCTGATTTGATATACAGCTTGGACATCGGAGTTTCAGGAAAAAAGATATCAGTCATCACAGTCAGACCGTTGTCTGCGAACAGCTCAACAGATGCTACATCAGCAATCAACGTGAGAGGAATTGTGGTACCGGTTGCAAATCTTGGAGCAATGTGCTTTTCTCCGAAACCTTTTTCAAAATCGATTTTTCCTGATTTGGACCGATCAATGTAAAATTGATTGGTTGCTTTATCATATCCGACCGTAAGTTCATTCCCTGATTCATTGGCCAGAACAATTGCAAAGTCAGCAGTATTTTTGGCGTTAAAATCCAAACGGAATAAGCCGGTTTTGTTATTGGCTCTGCCTGTCAGGTCCAGTTGATTTTTAACTTTTACATTTTTCTGAGAAAAACCCGAGCCATTGAGACCATCCAGCTCTTTAACCGGAAAAGAGGTAAGATAAATTTCTTTTCCTACTGTCTTTAACCCCAAGTCCCGGGCAATGGTATTTGCACTTCGCCAAGGGTCGGTCGGTACCTGATTCGCGTATTGCCAGTTGCTCATCCAACCCATCAGAATGTTCCGGTCACCGGTATTGGCAAATGTTACTGCCGCATAATTGTCTGTGCCGAAATCAAGCCATTTTGTTTCTTTTGAATTCGGTGTAAATGTTTTTCCGTCAAAATCCCCCAGGAAATACTGGCCGGCAGATCCCTTGTTAGGCCCGCCGGGATTGATATTTACGATCAGTACCCACACATCTTTACCTTCATGTCTGATAGGAAAAAGGTCAGGACACTCCCATACGCCCCCATGACCGCCCTCGTTGGCACCGAAATCGCTTTCACGTGTCCAGGATTTGAGATCAGGGGAGGAGTAGAATGTGATTCTGTCTTTGGTAGCCAGCGTCATCATCCATTTTTTCTGGGGCTCAAACCAACGTACTTTCGGATCCCGGAAATCACTTATTCCCGGATTTTGAAGCACCGGGTTTCCTTTATATTTCGTCCAGGTTTTCCCGTCATCCAGACTGTACGCAATACTCTGCGTTTCGTGTTTGCCGGTCTTTTGTTTTTCCTGTACGGGATCGTGATGCGTGAAGATCGCTACCAGTGCATCTTTTCCGAATCCTGCTGTATTGTTTTTATCTACTACCGCGCTTCCTGAAAATATGTAACCCAGAGTATCCGGATACAGGGCAATCGGCTGTTCTGTCCATGAAACGAGGTCTTTGCTTGTAGTGTGCCCCCAATGCATTGGCCCCCAGATTTTATCGTTGGGATAATATTGATAAAACAAGTGATAAATTCCGTTGTGGTACACCATTCCGTTCGGATCATTCATCCAATTCGCTTTTGGAGTAAAATGGAACTGGGGGCGGTATTTTTCTGTGAACTCCTGAGCGATGGCTGGTGAGGTCATATACGCCAGGGCAAGAAATACTGATACGATTATTTTTTTCATTTTTTTAGCTGTTAGCTGTTAGCTTTTAGCAGTTGGCAATCAGTCCAATTGCAGATGCTTTGTTCTGAAAGACTATTATCTAAAAGCTTAAGTTTTGTTTACTAATTGAATTACCTAAAGCTGACTACTAAAAGCCGACCGCCGTTAGCCATTTTAAAATCCCGGATTTTGTTTATACAATCCCTTTGTGAAACTGATTTCCCTTTGCGGAATCGGAAGGTATTCATCCCGGCCGGCGGTGAATTTAGCAGTTGACAAGAATGGTCGTCTCACTTTTTCTTTGTCAAGATAAGCATTCAGTGTTTTCTCGGCAATGCCCCAGCGTACCAGATCGAAAAAGCGTGGACTTTCGGTTGCAAATTCCAGCCGGCGTTCCCACTGCAATGCTTTGCGGGCATAATCCTGCGTCCAACCTGCAGTGGAATATTCTTTCACATTGTATTTGGATGCAAAACTACCATCCGTCTTTTTCAATCTGCCAGTGCTGTTGGCGGCGCGCCTTCTGATCTGATTGATTAGCGGAAGAGCCATAGCATGTTGTCCTAATTCGATGTAAGCTTCTGCCTGCATCAACAATACATCGTCATAGCGAATTACATCAATGTTTTTGGATGAACCAATAAACGGGCCTTCCTTATGGTAGGAAGCGCTTGTTGCCAACTGCTGTTCTTTCATAGTATGGAAAAAACCATACACGCCCGGGTCACGGATCCAGCTATTACTGAATGGTTTGGTAGCGTCGTATTTGTATGGGTGACCATCAATACCGATTGTGTGATCAACTCGTGGATCGACTGTTTCAGTAGTGAAATCTACATTTTTATCATTGTAAGTATCGAAAAGTGGCAATCCCTCATTGCTCGTTTTGTAAGCATTGGCCAGGTTTTGACTCGGCTGATGAAAACCGCAGCAGCCGTATTGAGGAGCGCCATGCGGATAGTTTAAACCTGTCACATAACTCAGTCTGCCCACTGCTGTTCCGTCGTTGATCGAATATTGAATTGCAAAAATCGACTCAGGACCATTCTCGGTTTCAGCAATAAAGTTCTCGGCAAAATCGGGCTGTAAACTATATTGGCCAGATGAAATAACCTGCTGGGTCAGCGTTACCACCTCCTGCAAACGTGTTTTGTTAATGGCTGTAACCCGGTGGTTATCGTCCTGTTCGTAGGCCTGGTACAACCTTGTTTTTGCAAGATAAGCGGAGGCTGAAATTTTATTTGCGCGTCCGATCTGGGCTTGTTTTGCAGGCAGATTATCGATTGCAAACTGGAAATCTTCAGCGATTTTATTCCAGAGCTGGTCGTTTGTCAGGGCAACGTTAGATGTCTTAAGAATCTCTTCACTGGTCATATTTTCAGTGATGTAAGGTATATTCTTAAATAACATTTTGAGCATGAAATGGGAGTGGCCACGCAGGAAACGCATTTCGGCTATCCTGGTTTGTTTCAACGGGAACTCGGCATCAGTAAGTGCATTCATACTTGCCAGCGCAGCATTAGCCCGGCTGATGGCCTTGTAAAAATTCTCCCAGGTAAAAGGATGCATGGATGCAAGGTCGGGACGGGTGAGGTTGTAGTGCTCATAAAAATCAATTTCTGCTACGTCCGATACGCCTCCACCGCCTTTGTATGCGTCGTCGGAACGTACGCTGCCATATACCCACATGCTGGTCATAGGCCCGATCATTTCATCATTTCCTATTCCTGCATAAGCCGCAGTTGCCAATGCTTCTGCGCTGGAAGCCGATTTCGTATTTTCAGAAGACAACAGCCCTTTCGGCTCGTAGTCGAGGTATTCTTTGCAGGATGTGGCGGTTAACAAACCGACTGCCAGTAAAAAGCTGTATATGAATTTAGTTCTCATGGAATTGCTTGTCAAAAAGTTAGAATGAAACATTTAAACCAACTGTGATTGTCCTTGGAATAGCGATTACATTGATGTCTGCACGCTCCGGATCAGGACCTGCAAACTGTTTTGATTTGATCAGAAACAGGTTTTCTGCCATCACATACACACGCAGCCTTTGCAGTTTGATTTTTTCAATCAGTTTTGAATCAACCGCATAACCAAGCTGAACGTTTCTCAGTTTGAAATAGGACGTATTCACATTGAAGTAATCAGAAGCCCTAGTTTCATTGTTGGCATCCGAAAGTGACAAAGCAGGGATTTTAGAGTTGGTATTCTGCGGTGTCCAGGCATCGAATACGCCTGGTCCTGAGTTTTCGCGTCCTCTGATAAAATTGTTGTAGAAAGTGTAAGCGTCAAAGCCAGATCTTCCGGCAACACCTGATCCGAAGATCGCAAGGTCAAAGTTTTTGTAAAAGGCTTCGATTTTCAGGTTGTATTCAAAAGCAGGGAGAGTGGTTCCGAAAAACACGCGGTCAAGATCATCAATTCTGCCATCGCCATTCGTATCTACGTAACGAATGCGGCCCGGGCCTGCGCCCACCTGCGTCGGGGCGGCGTCTACTTCCTGCTGGTTTTGGAAAAGACGATCAGTTTTGTATCCGAATAAGTCAAATTGTGAATGGCCCAGGATTGTTTGCGTAACATTTCCGGGATAAGCAGCACGTACTTCCTCTGGCAATACGGTGATTTTATCGCGGAAACGGCTTACACCCGCCATGATGTTGTAGGTGAAATCACCCTTAGGTTTGGCATAATAACCTACAGAAAACTCGAATCCATTGTTTGATTTCTGTGCACCATTCACCACTTTCAGCTGACCTTCACCTACTGCTGAAGCGATAGGAGGGGTAATCAGAATATCGCTTGTTTTACGGGTGAAGTAATCCAGAGATCCCTGAATACTACCGTTTAAAAAACCAAAATCAACTCCGAAATTGGCTTCGTCAGTGGTCTCCCACTTCAGGTTCGGGTTGGCTCCCTGTATGGAAACAATACCCGAAGGCAGGTTCCCTGTGTTGGCTCCGTTCAGATCATAGGCCGTTCCAATGTTGTAAAACTGATCAAAGAAACTATTGTGTCCGTCAGGGAATTGCGAGCGGCGGGCTCCGTAACGTGTGTCATACAAGCCGAACCTTGCCAGGTCACCAATCTCCTGATTTCCTACGCGGCCTACGCCGGCACGAAGTTTCAGGTTACTGATGGATTTCATGTTTTGCATGAATGCTTCACGATCAATACGCCAGCCTACGGAGGCCGCAGGGAAAATTCCGTAGGCATTCGCTTTTCCGAAGCGCGAGGAGCCGTCCCGACGTATGGTAACAGCCGCAAGGTATTTATCTGAAAACCCGTAGTCAATTCTGGCAAACTGAGATAGTAACCTACTGCCTGATCCGGTTCCTGTGATATTGGCATTGCCGGTTCCTGCGTTCAGTACGAAGTAATCTTCTGTCTGCTGGGCAAATCCCTCTTTACGTGCAATCTCAAAATTAAGATCGTTTTTAATTGCTTCTATTCCACCCAGCAGTTTGAAATGATGCTCGCCCAGATCAAAATTGTATCGGATCGTATTCGACCAGGTGGCGCTCAGGTAACGGTTTTGGTCAATGGTAAGACTGTTGTTGGTACGGCCAAATGAGCCTTCTTCAAATGCCTGCTCAATGTTTTTAAAATAGTAACTCGCATTGTCCATACCAAGGCTGGTACGTAGGTAAAGATGTTTGATTGGTTCAATTTCAGCAAATACATTTCCAAACAAAGTCACACGGTGTGTGTTGTCCCATTTGTTGATCTCCTGCATGTGCAAGGGGTTGTTTCTGTCCGAATAGCCTGAACCTATACCGCCACCCCAGCTACCGTCTTTGGCATAGACAGGAATGGTTGGCGCCAGCGTAACGGCCAGCCCGGTCGTGGCCGCGCCACCAATGTCAGTGGATACGAGTCTTTCGTTGGAAGAGGCAAGCTGCACATTCGCGCCAATTTTGAGTTTACCGTCAAAGGCGCTTGTCAACGCATTGATTCGTCCGCTCAGCTTGTCATAATTGGTATAGCGGAGCATTCCGGTGTTTTTGAAATAGCCCAGGTTGATCTGCAGCGAGGAGGTTTTGTTTCCACCCGAGATCGTCAGTTCATTATTGGTGACAATGCCTGTTTTATACAATTCTTTTTGCCAGTTGGTGTTCCCGGCTGGCATATTGGCGTTTCCTCCGACAAGTGGTTGCACCGTCACGCCATTCAATACCGGATTGGCAAAATCTTTATTCCAGTCAAACTGATAGAGTGCACCGTAACCGTCTTCGGGATTTACGCCGTCATTCACCGATGCCTGCCAAAGGGCTCGTCCGCGATCCACTGAATTGAGCATCTTAAATCTGGCATACTTTTCAGATTGTGCTGATACACTGGTATTAAAATCAATGGTGATTTTGCCATCTGCATTGGCACCGTTTTTCGTAGTAACGATAATCACACCATTCGAAGCTCTGGAACCGTAAATCGACGAAGCCGATGCATCTTTCAACACCTGAACAGATTCGATTGAGTTTGGATTAAGTCCCTGGAACACCTCAGGCCGTTTGGTAGGTACACCGTCAATGATATAAAGCGGATCGGTATTGCCAAGCGTGTTGGCCCCGCGTATCAGAATACGGGAATTGGCGCCGTTGGGAGAACCGTTTTTCTCAATATACAAGCCTGGAACACGTCCCTGCAGCGCCTGCATAGGGTTCCCGGAACTGATGTTTTTGAGCGGAGTCATATCTACAATGGCGATAGCTCCTGTCAGGTCTTCTTTTTTCGAGCTGGTATATCCCACCACAACCACTTCATTCAAACTCTTCTGGTCATATTCCAGCGTCACATCCAGCGTGGATTGATTTCCGACGGGCAACTCTTTGGCAACCATGCCTACATAAGAAAAAACAAGCGTGGCCGAAGATGCCACAGAAATGGAGTACTTCCCGGCAGCATCACTTACGGCTCCGTTGGTTGTGCCTTTTTCGAGTATGCTCACACCAGGGAGGATTTCTCCGTCCGTTGCTTTGATGGTCCCGGACACCGAAACCTTGCTTTGTGCCCATGCCATTTGGATGCAGCACAGCATGGCAAATGCCATGAAGAGTAATCTTTTGTTCATAAATTTATTGGTTAGAGATTAGAAGATGATCAAGTTCTGTTTCGGATATCTCAGGAGTGGCCCCGGAGTGGGAGGCTACCAATGCACCTACTGCACAGGCTTTTTTGAGCGCAGAATGGATAGATGAACCGGAAATACATTCTTTTAGAAACATGGCCAGGAATGAGTCGCCGCTACCTATGGTATCTTCCACCTGTACTTTGTATCCGGCTTGTGTATGAAAGCCATCTTTGGAAAGCACCACTGCGCCTTCTGCGCCGAGTGTGACACAAACCAGTTTTAGATTGAAACGCTCGTAAAGGAACTTCATTTGAGTTTCCACGTCAGGTTGTATGCCAAACCAGTCGCAGACAATAGCCAACTCGTGCTCGTTTACTTTCACAATATCGGCCTGCTGTAGCAAATATTCAGTAGTTTCTCTGTCGAGGTGAGGCGGACGGATATTTACATCAAATACTTTCAGGTTAGCTAATTTCAGTAGTTCAAAAAGAGTATCCCGCGATTGCTGGCTGCGTACTGACAGTGTACCATATACGAAGACATCTGATTCTTTCACGACTTGCTGGTTTTCAGCTGTAAGCTGAATATAATCCCAGGCTACAGGCTGGACAATTTTATAAGTGACCTCCGTTTTATCCGTCAGATTAACTTTTACAACTCCGGTTAGGTGCGTTTTGCCGGTTTGTATGAGTCGGGTGTTAAAGCTTTGATCGTTAAGATAGTCCATCAGCTCTATGCCCAGGTCATCATCGCCGACACGGCTGATGAATGCGGGATTCAAACCGAAGTTTTTAAGGTGTATAGCCACATTCATGGGTGCGCCTCCAGGTTGTTTTCCGGTAGGCAGCATGTCCCAGAGCATTTCTCCGAAAACGGTTATTGTTGGTGTCATATAGGTTGAGATTGGTATTTGAGTAGAAATCCCCTCTTGGAAGGAGAGCCCGATAGGGCGGGGTGGGTATACATTCGCTAATGCAAAACCATCGTTTTGTCGGTGCGCTCCAGGGAAGTTCCTTTGGTTTCAGGCATGATGCGCCACACGAAAATGAGTTGCAAAATCATCATCACCGCAAAGAAGGAAAAGGTAATTCCACCGCCGAGGTATTCGGAAATAATAGGGAACGAAAACGCAATGATGGCCGCCATAAACCAGTGGGTGAAACTGCCCAGTGCCTGTCCGTTCGCCCTGACTTCATTTGGGAAAATTTCGGAGATAAATACCCATATCACAGCACCTTGCGAGAAAGCGAAAAAAGCAATGTAGACGAAAAGGAAAACGGGAACACCAGTAAAATCCTGTAGGAAAAATGCTCTCGCTACAAGACCAAGTGTGATGATAACGCCGACCGAACCTATCGCCATGAGTGTGCGCCGTCCGAAACGATCTATGAAATTGATTGCCAGAAGGGTGAACGCAAAGTTGACAAAGCCAATGCCGGCAGATGACAGAAATGCTGCTTTTGCTCCCAGTCCTGTCATTTCAAAAATACGGGGACTATAATAAATAATGGCATTGATACCCGATACCTGATTAAATACAGCAAACAGAATAGCAAGGGTAACAGGCGTTTTGTATTTGGCTGAAAACAGACGGGCGGTAGGTTGATCCTTCGCGTCTTCGTTCGCATTCAGAATAGCAAACAAAGTTTCTTCACTTGTCTTGTGGTCAATGATATTGAGTATTTCCCTGGCTTGCTGTACATCGCCTTTTTTCATAATCAGCCAGCGCGGACTTTCCGGTACATACAATATGGCGAGCAGAAAAATCAGCGAGGGCAAAGCCTGTACACCCAGCATCCATCTCCATGCGTTTTCTCCCAGATCCTGCATGAAGTAATTGGAGAAGTAGGCGATCAGAATACCGAATACCACATTGAACTGAAACAATCCTACCATTTTCCCCCGTGATCTGGCAGGAGAAATTTCAGAAATGTACATGGGTGCGGCAACCGAAGAGGCACCAACTCCCAACCCGCCGAGAAATCTGAAGAATATGAATATGTACCAATCAGTAGCGAGTGCTGAGCCAAGTGAGGAAACCAGATATAAAACGGCTATCCAGAATAGGGTAGTTTTTCTTCCGAGTTTATCAGCCGGAATTCCTCCAAGCATAGCACCAAGTACGGTGCCTATGAGTGCAATTGATACGGTAAAACCGTGCTCAACTGCCGACAAATTCCATAAATGCTGAATGGCTTTTTCTGCTCCCGAGATTACTGCTGTATCGAATCCAAAAAGGAATCCTCCAAGCGCGACGACAACAGACCAAACTAATACCTTACTGTTTTTCATTGGTAGTTCTGATTTTTTGTCAAAACTACCGGTACTGATTGCTTCGAATAACTAAATATTATCTCAAAAAAGTTAAACTTTGATACAGTGGTATTTTAGAGGTATATAATTATGATTATCAGTGAATTAGCTGACTGTTTAAAATTTGATACATGTGAAGACTTTCAATTCTGATACATACTGTTTCAAAATTGTATCATTTGTAAATATTTAATCTCTAATGAAATAGAACGTTAGGGGGAATGAATTATATATTAATGCAGTAGTTCAGGATTTTTTATACTCCATCGGGGTTTGATTATATTTTGATTTGAAAGCAGTAGAGAAGTACGTAGGTGAAGAAAAACCTACCTTGTATGCAATGTCTGCTACTGTCAGGTCATCTCTTCGCAGCAGGAATCTGGCTTTATTAAGTCTGACTTGCTGGATATACTCATTCACGCTCATTCCTAAAAGCGCTTTCACTTTTCTGTAAAGCTGTACACGCGACATACCGAGGTTCTTACCGATATCTTCGACGCTCAACGAGGAATTGTCGTAATGCTCTTCGATGTATGCGGTAAATTGGGTAATAAATTTTTTGTCAAGCTTACCGGGGCTCGCTGTCGCAGATGCGTCAAGAGGCAGCTCACTAGTGTAATGCGCGCGCAGTATAGCCCGGTTTTTGAGCAGGGTTCTGATCACTTCCTGAACATACTGCAAATTGAAAGGTTTGGTAATGTAGGCATCAACGCCGGATTGCATACCTGCTATTTGTTGTTCGGTTGAGGTACGGGCAGTGAGTAATATAAGAGGAACATGAGATGTTCGGAAATCGGTTTTAAGAATAGATGTTATCTCTAAGCCATCTTTTTTTGGCAACATCACATCACAGACGATCATATCAGGAATGTGTTCAAAAGCCAGCCGCAGGCCTTCTTCACCATCTTTGGCTACAAAAACCTGATAATTGAGCTTTAATTTTTGTTCTAAAAGCTGAACCAGATCCTCGTTGTCTTCAATAATCAATACAGATTGCTCTTTTGCTGAACTGTCATGCAAAACGTGGGTATCGGTTGGCGTGCTTTCATCCTGAAGTTCAAAATTATGATCGTCGGAAAAATCTTCCGGCTGTTCCCCAAGGAGCTGATCAGGTTGAAGATGTGTATTTCCAAGTGGCAGCTCAATCGTGAAGGAAGTTTCTTTATTGGCCTGACTTCGCGCGGAAATAGTTCCTTTATGAAGAGTGATCAACTCTTTAGAGAGCGCCAGACCAAGACCCGTTCCCAGGGCCTTGTAGTTGCTTTCAGCCTGATAGAACACCTCAAAAATATGTGCAACTTCAGATTCGGTCATGCCAATTCCATTGTCTTCCACAGTAAACTGAACGCGCTCGTTGCTAATTTTTTTGATATACAGATATACCCGTCCCTTATCGGGTGTGAATTTGAAAGCATTGGAAAGCAAGTTGAAAATCACTTTGTCCAGCATAGTGGCATCATACCAAACCAATAATTCAGATTCGGAAGTGATGAGCTGGAAATCAATTTTATGTTTTGACGCAATCCTTTCAAACGAAACCATAATTTCCTTCACAAATGCGACAATGTTGTACTCCCCGGCCCGAACCTGCATCCGGTGATTGGCCAGTTTTCGGAAATCCATCAACTGATTAACAAGCCTGAGTAGTCTCAGCGTGTTTCTCCGGATCATTGAAATCTCCTTCCTGATAAAAGGATCCCGGATTTTGTCGCTGGCCAGAACATCTTCTACCGGAGCGAGAATCAGCGTGAGCGGTGTACGGAACTCGTGAGAAATGTTTGTGAAAAATTTGAGTTTAGCCTCATTTTCAATCTCAGCACTTTGTGCAAGTTGTTCAATCTGATTTTTCTGATCGGATATTTCATGGTTTTGTAACTCCAGCCGTTTATTAATTTTCCTGTTCTCACGCAGTGAATAAAAAGAAATAGCTCCGAAAATCAGCGCTAAGGCTAGTGTGATGGAAACAGTCCAGATGATGACGTTTTGATTTTCAGAAATAGCCCGCTGTTCTTCGATTTTCTTTTGGCGGCGTTCAATATCAAGTTGCTGAGCAGCCACCTTTTCGCTCTGCAGTTTCATGATCCTCACATTTGTAGAATCAATGGTCGTGATCTGCAGCCGGTTTTCTCTTTTGAAGGGTTGCTTCTGCAAAATAGCAATGGCTGTACGAATGGCTTCTTCACCGCCTGTGGGATACAGGATGGTCGCATTCAGAATGCCTTTGTCTACCAGATCAATCCCGCCATTAGGAACCGACAAGCCATCGACTCCGATCAGTCTTACCTTTTTATCAAGACCCAATTGCTTGCAGACCTTAATCGCTGCAAGAGCGCGGCGGTCGTTCTGGCAAAAAATGACATCAATATCCGTCTGGCTTTTCAATAGTTTTGTCAGCGGAGCTTCCAGTGCGTTTTTATCCCAATCACCGTCTAGTTTCGCTATCAGTTTAATCTGCGGAAAACCTTTTATAGCCGCCATGAAACCTTTGTGGCGATCTGTGTCTGCCGAGGAACCTGGTTTCTCACTGATCTCGATTACATTTCCTGCACCTTTTAAAATGGAGCCGGTATAACTTCCTGCGATTTGCCCCACTTCCTGATTGTCTGCGCCTACATAAGCCGTGTATTGATCAGAATCTGTCCGCCTGTCAAGAATGACCACCGGAATTCCCTTCTGATAAGCTTCTTCAACAACAGGCGTAATAGGTTTCGCTTCATTGGGGGATACGATGAGAAGATCAATATTTTGGTTGATCAACTCTTTAATTTGCCCGATCTGCTGGCTGCTGTTTCCACCTGCGTCTTTGGTAATAAGTCTGATCTCGGGATTGAAAGATAATTCGCGATGCATACTCTCCTGCATCGTTTTGCGCCAATCGTCGGCTCCCGTACACTGTGAAAAGCCAATGGTATATTGCTTGGTTTCTTTCGTCGAACATGCGATCAGAAAGAAAAACAGAATGAAGGACGTGAAATATTTCAAGACTTTGGGCTTATTATACGATCAGATCAAATGTATTATAAAACATGTTTGAAACAAATCATAAAAATAAACTGGTAGCACCCAACTTTGGAGAGATTGCCTTATCAATTCGGAACCCAAAGGCGGGAGGACTATTTTTTGTCCTCATCGGTATATTTATTCCAGCTTGGCTTGAATATCATTCTCAACGACTGATCTTTTGTGAAATAAGCGACCATCCAGTTGAACAACGTTCGGAATCGGTTCTTTTTGGTGATCAGTGAAATAAGATGAACAAATAACCAGGCAAACCATGCTATCGTACCGTTAAAATGCATCTTGGGTTTTGGAAGATCAGCAACAGCTTTCATCCGTCCTATGATCGCCATGGAGCCTTTGTCGGTATAGCGAAACGGCTTCAGAGGTTTTCCTTCAACCATCAGCCTGAAGTTTTTTGCCAACTGCCTGCCTTGCTGAATAGCTACCTGTGCCACCTGAGGATGTCCGGTTGCAAAATCAGGATCTGTGAGTTGCAGACAAATATCGCCGACTGCATATATGTTTTCAGTTGCATTTACTTTGTTGTATTCGTCTACGGCCAGGCGGGAACCTCTTCCGTAGCTCTCAGCAAGCAGGCCGTCGAACAATTTCCCAGTCACTCCGGCAGCCCATATCAGATTTTTGGTTGAAATTGTTTCGTCATTAGAAAGTACCACCTTATCATCGACAAAGTCCTTAACCCTGCACTGGAGTCTGATTTTGACCCCAAGCTTTCTTAACTGATCGTACGTGTCTTTCTGAGACTTTTCACTCATAGGAGAGAGTAATTCACTGGCACTGGTGATCAGATAAATGTCGCCGCCTTTTCCGATCAGCTCAGGATATTCTTTCTTTAAAATCCCGTTACGCATTTCTGCAAACATACCAGATAATTCCACGCCGGTAGGCCCGCCCCCGGCAATAACTATTGTGAGTAGCTTCGTGAGTTGATAAGAATCCTCTATGACGCTGGCTTGCTCCATCTGACGCAGAAGCTTATTTCGCATCTCCAATGCATCATCCAGCGTTTTCATAGCAATCGCGTTATGTTTCAGATTTTCATTTCCGAAGTAGTTAGTTTTTGCTCCGGTTGCGAAAATCAGGTAGTCATAAGTTAATTCTCCACTCGAAAGAATTACCTTATTCTCTTCAGGAATTACACGTTGCAAATAGCCCAGTCGGAACTTCACACTTTTAAGCCCGCGGAAAAGTTTGCGGAATGGGTAACTGATGCTGGATGGTTCTAAAAAACCGGTAGCAACCTGGTAGATCAGCGGAGGGAAGAAATTGTAGTTGTTTTTATCAACCAGTATAATCTCAAATCGCTTATCATTTCCAAGTGCGCGGGCGACATTAATGCCGGCAAAGCCTCCGCCTATGATGACTATTTTCACAGTAATTTTATTTTTAGTTAGATGCTATTTGAAAGATTGCTTAATAGTGCTCGTTTAAGGTTTTACATCAACATCATCGTCTTTCAGAATATCCTGTACGTATACCATTTTGACAAGTACCATCACCATAGCCATAATTGGCGTTGCCAGTGTAAGACCCAGCAGACCGCTAAAACTGCCGATCAGGAGCTGTGAGCCAAAAACGAGGGCTGGTGGCATGTTAATCATTTTTTTCTGTACCATGGGAGTTGCAACGCTGCTCTCAAATGCCTGCACCGCCAGATAAAGAATCAGGACATAAAGTACCTGCCCCGAACCATCCAACGAGGCAAATAACAAGGCGGGGAGCAAAGCGATAATAGGGCCAAGGTTTGGTATGAACGATAGAATTCCGGCCAAAAGACCCAACACTCCCGCAAGGGGAACGCCCAGTATCCATAAACAAATAAAT
Source organism: Dyadobacter luteus (assembly GCF_003383615.1). Classification (GTDB taxonomy): domain Bacteria; phylum Bacteroidota; class Bacteroidia; order Cytophagales; family Spirosomataceae; genus Dyadobacter; species Dyadobacter luteus. The sequence continues at coordinate 60,860 of NZ_QNUL01000030.1, read as the reverse complement.
GTCAGCACTCCCACTACTGTCATGGAGAAAAGTTGGCCGAGTAGCCAACTGACCAATGTATTGTTAAGATTAGTCAGTATTTCGCCTGCACGTCTCCTGCCAGTTTTAGGAACAAGCATGATCAGTCCTTCGCGGTACATACGAGGGTTAACCAAGATGAACGCTGCCATAATGATGATGATGTATAAACTGCTCAATACACCAAATGTACTCGACAAGAAGCCTGGTGCATGAGACATTACTTCTGAGCTGTTTTGAGCAATGTCGGTAGCCGAAGGTATGCTGTTGAGAATTTGTCTGCCGATTTCGCTGTTGCCCAGCTGTTGCTTCGCGCTTTCTACCGCTTCGGGTATCTGTTGTTTGAATTGACCGATTTGCTCAGATATCTTCGCCGCAAAAAGCCAGCAAATTCCAGTTGCTAATGCAAGTGTGCCCACTATGATTATTATCAGGGCAATACCTTCCTTCATTCCGGTTTTATCGTGAAGCGCCCGGGCTCCGGCCCGCATCGGAAGGGCAATCAGCAACGCACCTATGATAAACAGAAATACCTGAAAGCTGAAGACAAACAGGCCTGTCAGACCTAAGAACAATATTGTGATGCCCACCGTGATGGAAACACGTAGTGCGTATGTAGTTATTTCGCCACTGCCAGGAGAATTAGTCATCAGGATTTTTTGATATAAAACAGTTTCAATATGTAGTTGCGTCTACACATTAAAAAACCATCCCACATCAAATTATTGAATCCTTGATCCGGTAAAGTAATTTCTATATGGGTTGATAATAAGTTACTTATGTCTCATTCGGGATGGTTGTAAAGCTGGCCGGGACCATGGAGAATCGTGTACACAGTGTCCTTTAATAATCCCATCACAAAGCCCTGGGGTATTTGAAAAACATAAAAATTGGATTGAAAATCTTAATCTCTTTGGGCGTTACTTTTTTTAATATTGAAGCTGACAATTCTGTTATGATGTCCTGTAAAAAGCTAAAGGGATTTTGGTAATAATGTCGCTGAGCGTTGTAACAAAAATGAAATGATTGTGACTCATGAAATTATAGCATTCCTTGAAAACCCCGATTTTAAAAAGAGGGTTCTTGATCCAAGCGGGGAGTTGGATCATTTCAGGGATGGTTTCTGTGGGGACTGCCCGGTGAAAAAACAGGCGTTTGACAAAGCGACTGATATTCTGAGAGCCATGAACGAACAATTCCGGGAAGATATGCCTGAATCCGACTCGGTAGACAGAATGCTGAAAAAGATTCTGTCTGCCAGGTGAATTGCGTACTACTGGATGATGCAATCAGAAAATCAGTTGCATCTGAATCGTACGGTTAAATGGTTTCCAGAAGTGTGGCAACGAGCTCTATTTCATCCGGAGTGTTGAAGTAATGTGGCGATAACCGGATCGCAAACTGTTCTTTTCTAGTAGTTTCAGTGATTGGTACAGTATTGAGTTTACTCACTGAATAATAGATATTGTTTCGTTGTAAATGGGTTTCCACCTCTGCTATGGTTTTAGAAACAGCGTTCAGCGTAATAATATTGCTGAGCTGTGTTCCCCGGTCAAGCACCTGAATTTTCTCATTTTTTGACAAAAGTGTTCGCAGTTGTTGAGAGAGTTGCTGATCGTATTCCGCAATGCGATGAATTCCTATATGATTGATGTATTTCAAGGTTTCGGCAAATCCGATTACAGATATATATGAGCGATCAAACAGCTCGAAGCGCCTGGCTGTTTGATGTATTTTAAAATGTTGTGAATCAATCCATTCAGCTCCGCACATATCAGGAAATAGAGGCAGGGTATTCTCTCGAAGTATCTTATTCGAAACATATAGAATACCAGTGCCTCTCGGCCCTCGCAGAAATTTGCGACCAGTTGCCGTAAGAAAATCACATCTGATTTTTTGCACGTCCACAACCATTTGCCCTACCGACTGGCAAGCATCAACGAGGTACAGGATATCGTACTGACTGCACAGCTCGCCGACTGTTTCCACATCCTGTACCAGTCCTGAATTGGTAGGTACGTGCGTAACAGCTACCAGGATTGGTTTGTGTTTGATGATCAGTTCTTCGAAACCTGCAATATCCAGACTATTATCAGCCCGGTTTTCAGCCCTTATGATCTGCACACCGAACCGCTTTTTCAATGAAAGAAATGCCAGCTGGTTGGATATGTAATCATAGTCGGTGGTGATGATTACATCCCCGCTGCGAAAAGGAATGGACGACAACGCCTTCGCATAGGCGTCGGTGGCATTGTAGGAAAATGCAATATTGGAATCTTTACAATTCAGTAAGCGGGCTGCCTGTGTGTAAAAATCCTGAATCGCTTCTACGTATGCCTGCACTACCTTATATCCGCCATGCATCTGCTCCTCCAGTAAATAGGCGGTCATTTTATCTGCAACAGCTTGCGTTACCAATGATGAACTTGCGCTGTTGAAAAATACTTTGTCGTGACAACCGGGTGTGTCTTTCCTTATTTGTTGTATATCAAGCATTTTGGATGAAGTATTGGTCGGGGTAATTGTTTAGAATTAAATAGCTTTTTGCTTCAGGAGATCAATTTGATTTTTGGTAAAACTTATTCAACCGGTTGCACTGTTTTTGATGATGGAGTTTTGATACTCAACAGAAAAATGGTCGAAATTACACATATACTGCCGATCCATTCAGGTCCTGAGAACGATAGCTTTAGCCAGATCATCGCCAAAATAGTTGCCGACAATGGCTCTGCGGATGCAAGTAAGCTCGCTTTTTGCGCTCCGATGATTTTCACGGCATTCATATAAGAATAGAATGCGATGAGCGTACCCAAGGTAATGATGCCAAAAACGCACAGATAAGTTTGCATATCCCAGGTGCCTGATACATTCCATGGAGCATGTACAAAAGAAAAGGCGATTCCTCCGACTAGCATACCCCAGCCGATAACCATAGAAGCCGAATATTTGGCCAGCAACGCCGCAGGCTGAATTGAATAAACTGCCAGCGTAACAGCCGAAGCAATACCAAACAGCAGTGCCGGAGTTGAAATGTTGAGGCTGTTCATATTACCTCTCGTAACCAATAGTACCGTCCCAAGCACTGCCAGCAGCGTGGCAACAATTTCAATCAAACGCGGAACTGCCCGGTTTTTTAAAGCAAGGTATAGCACAATCAGAACAGGGCCTGTATATTGAAGCACTGTGGCAGTAGCTGCGTTGGAGTGTTTGATGGCAGCAAAGTACGTATACTGAACGGCAAGCATTCCTGCAATACTGAATACCAGAAGCTGAACGGCATCCGTTTTATTACGCCATACGGCGGTCAGTTCGGAGTGCTCCCGGACTTTTGAAAAAGTGAGTAACAGAATTCCTGAGATCAGCAACCGGACTGTGATCAGCCATTCGACATTAATACCTCGTTGCTGAAAAAGAAATTGTCCCAGTGTTCCTGAGACACCCCATAAAATTGCTGCCAGGATCGCCAGCAAAATACCTCTCAATGCAGATGGTTGCATACTGTGATTCGTTTTTAAATGCGACTGCAAAATTCAGTCATTCCTGCTGCATTATTTCTTACATTTTTGGTGCTTATTTGCAATTTTGTTTCATGTTGATTTGAATATGGAAGAACTTGATCCTTTCGATTTTGCGATTCTCAGGATATTGCAGGAAAATAATATGACTCCCCAACGTGAGATCGGAGAGGCGGTGGGGCTATCTGCGGCTGCGGTTCAGCGTCGTATCAAGCGAATGAGGCAATCCGGCGTTATAGAAGCCGACAGAAGTGTGATCAATCGTGGAAGAGTAGGAGCAATGGTTACGCTGATTGTCGAAGTGTTTATGGATAGTGAGAAAATTGAATTTATTGATCACACCAGAAACACGTTCGAAATTGCACCGGAAGTACAGCAATGCTATTACGTTACGGGCGAATCGGATTTTGTGCTGGTGATTCTCACTGAATCCATGCAGGCTTATGAAAAGCTGACCAGAAGAATCTTTTTCAGCAATCCGAATATCCGCCATTTCCGGACGATTGTGGCAATGGATGTGATCAAAGCGGGAATGACGATTCCTGAGGGGTTTTTGAAGAAGAAGTAGTGTTTAGACGAATATCTAACTAATTAAATAAATATATTGAATTATCTCTCGCTTATGAAAAAGTATCTCCTGATCAGTTTAATTATTATCTTATTAGCCTTTTTTGAGATTTCCTGTATGTCTGATGTCGGATCTGAAATTGTTGATACACCTTCTCAGATTCGAAATAAGATAGTTGGGAAGTGGGCGCTCAGTGATAAAAACTTCCGAACTTCGACAAATGAAAATGGATATGTTCATTTTTTTGAGGGTGGTGATTATGTTTTGGCGGGCTCCCTGGGGGTAGTGTCGACAGGAAACTATGAGATAAAGGAAGACGGAAATGTGAGATTAGGGGCATATGCTGTTATAAGCAATTTGAAAGTGGATAAGGAAAAGGTGGGATTCACAATCACCGTAGATGGCAAGACAACTGATGTTTCCGGAGCAAAAATCCATGTGTTAACCCAAACAGAGATAAGCTCTTTATTATCCAGGAAGTGGAAAATGTTGCCTGCAGAAAACGGGAAGGACAGCCTGGCACTGGTTTCGAAAACATATGTTACTTACAATTTATCAGGTACATATGATATTGAAACCTATACGTTTGACCGGGATAACAGTTCTCCTCCTCTTTCCCTAAGACGTAACTGGAAATTCCATGATACACTTCCTGACAGATTTGTGTATAAACAAAGCAATTCTACTATATATCGGGATCATGATTTTACCATCATTAGAGAGCTTACTCCTGATATGCTGAAAATCACAGAATCGCATTACTATGGGATTAGTAACTACACATTTGTTCCGGCTGAATGACATATTCGTAACCATATTGTAATGTGCTTAGGTGTAATCTGTGGCAAAAATTTTGTTAAATCACAGTACAACTACCAACGAGGTTGCCTTTATTACATGGAATCATTGAGAATAATTCCCCCCGCGGGATAATTTGGGTACCTTTCATTGTATAGTAGGTGAAAGTCAGAATTGAGTTAATGCAAAAGCGATATACAGATTACAACTTACAGGATTTTGTGTCGGATGAAAATTTCAGGAGCTGGATCAAAAAAGGTAAACCGGCTGATGAAATCTGGACATCCCTCCTGGCGGAAAAGCCTGTGATGGCCGGAGTAGTAAACGAGGCGGAAATAGTCATTCAAAAACTTTCTACGCAGAATCCTGATCGAAATGTTTTGAGGCAGCCTAAGATCTGGCAGACAATTGAATCCGGAATAGGCTCAGTAGACGAAAAGCAGAAAAATACCGGAAAGATTTTCAACTCAGTTTATGTCCGTGCTGCTGCTGTGTTGGTGCTGGTTGCGGGATTAACTGTTTCAGCGTGGTTGTACTCCATTTCTGGGATGAACCGCTTCACCACGGTCAGTGGTGAGCAAATACGTGTAGCACTTCCTGAGGAGTCGGTGGTATTGCTGGGCGCCAATTCTACCCTGGAATTCAGGAAAAACTGGAAGCCCGGTAAAATTCGTGAAGTATGGGTGGATGGTGAAGCACATTTTGAAGTAAAACATCTGAATAAAGACAGTAAAAAAGTTGTTCTGGCTCACAAATTTGTCGCACATATTCAGGATAAGCTGGATGTGGAAGTATTGGGAGCTGTTTTCAACGTGAAATACCGAAAGGATAAGGCGCAGGTGGAACTGGAGTCCGGCTCGGTAAAAGTGACAGATTCGAAAATGAGCCTGTTGTTGCAACCAGGAGAGACTGTAACCAAAGTCGGAATGCAACCAGTAGCCCGAACTCCCACCGATCTGACATTGATCTACAACTGGACAGATCGTGAACTGATCATGGATCAGGCCAAGGTGGGTGATGTGCTGGAAACCATTGAAGACCGGTTTAACAAACCAGTCCGACTGGTCGGGGACGGTTTGCAGGAAAGATTGCTGGATGGAATACTTCCCCTGGATAAACAGAAAGATACTATTCTGGCTTTAGCTGCTGTCCTGAATGCAAAGGTTCAGGTTAAAGATGAGGCGATTATTCTTACATCAGAGAAGAAATGGCAGTGAAGAGGGGAGTGATCACATACTATCAGAAAGGATTTTGGTTACCAAAAGATCGCCGAAATCCTGGAAATCAATATAGGAGGGGTTTATAAACTCATTTACCGGGCATTGGATGTGCTCAGGTCGTCTGCAAAAATGGGGATTTGAGGTATTGGAAAAGTTTTGACAAGCTGCTTTTGAAGTTTCATGCTTGGCTATTGAATATACAGTGGTTACATTTGGGACGTTATCAGAAAACCCAATGGTATGAAACGCTCAGCGAATGTTTTAATTCTATCAATAGCTATGCTGTTCGGGCTGGCAGCTTGTAAAAAGGATGAGGTCGAGAAGTCCCTGGAAAACACAAGCTGGGAATTTGCGTTGCAGGATTCCGATCCAACGGAAGGAGAGATCCTTGAATCATCTGTTTATTATCCCTGGACGTATTGTAATCGTATCGCCTACGAATTCAGTTTCGATAGCAATGGTAAGCTGGCCGTTAAGCAAACACAACCAGATTGCGACCCGATTCTTCCTTCTTTCTTTAAGGCGGGTTCTCATCAGTATGTTTACAATCCCGATGAGCGTAGGTTAATAATAGATGGTACCGAGTTTAAGGTATCTCTGGTTACTGACGATTTTTTGAGGTTGCATCTTGCGACGCCCGTAGCGGGTGGGTTTTCCAATTATATTTTCCTCTTTTCACGGATAAAATAAAATCCACTGGAGCTTTCGTTCCTGAAAGTTCCAGTGGATACGCCTGCGAATTGATATAGGTGTGCTCAAATTGTAGCTACTCTCCACCAGATAATTTATGATTCTTACTTAACCAGCAAAGTTCGCTCCATTTTAGGCGCTGCCAGCTCGAAGGACTTCGACTGTTTTTCTCCGTTGCAGATCACCTCAATCTGATATTTACCGGCAGATAAATCGTCCACATTCAGCGTTCTGCCAAATTGCTGCAGATTTTTACCGACCGTTTCTCTGTAAATGATATTTCCCTTTTCATTTCTGAGGTAAATGGTAGTATTGGCTTCGGTGTTTACTTTTTCTACTAATACTCTGATGGTTCCTTTAGTTGTGGCATAGATTCCCGTTCCGAATCCTGCAGATTTTTTAGTTTCCTTATCTTCAGCGTTTGCTGTGAAGGCAGTAGCGACAAATGCAAAAACGAGTGCGAGATATTTAACTGATGTTTTCATGGCTAACAGATATGTTATTGTTATGGCTAATAATTCTCTCTAAGAACATAACAAATGTAATGGCTATAACAGGTACTATGTATAACAAAGTACACGAGCGGTAGCAGATCGGTGACGAATGGTTTCAGGGCTTAAAAAGACATTCTTCGCCGCTCTAAAACTGCAAAAGGTTCGAATTTTTCCGAAATGCCCGGATTAATTCTTTTCTTCGCAGTAACATTCCTATACTAAAACAATGAAGTTCCTGTATAAGCTGATTCTGATAAACCTGATTTTTATGTCTTTTGCTCTGGCGCAAAAGCCGTTGCCGGGGCCTGAGGTAACCTATAGAAATCCTGTGATAGCCGGAGACTTTGCTGATCCGTCGGTAATTCGTGTTGGTGATACTTATTATGCTGTAGGTACTTCTTCTGAATGGGGGCCGGCTTATCCGATCTATACTTCGAAGAATCTGATCGACTGGGAATACGTAGGACCGGTATTTGATACATTACCCGAATGGACAATGGGCAGTTTCTGGGCTCCTGAGCTATACTTTCGCAATGGAGTTTACTATTGCTATTATACAGCCCGCCGCAAATATGACAAACAATCCTATATAGGTGTAGCTACTACAACAGATCTTAAGAAAGGTTTCAAAGACCATGCTGTAATCATTGAATGGACCAAAGAAGCTATTGATGCTTTCGTGGTTGAAGACAAGGGCAAACTATACATTACATGGAAAGCGTATGGTTTGGATAAGGACAGAGGAATTGAAATCCTCGGAGCCGAATTGTCGCCGGACGGTTTGCAGGTTATTGGCAAAGAGTTTACAATAATCAAAGCCGATCCCGCCGGCTGGGAATCTGGAATGGCAGAAGGGCAGGCCATTTTCAAAAGAGGTAATTATTGGTATATGCTGTATTCTGGCAATGCCTGCTGTGGTGCGGAGTGCGATTATCAGGTAGGTTTTGCCCGGGCTGAAAAGCTTCAGGGACCCTGGGTTAAGTTTGAAGGAAATCCCGTGTTGTTTGGAGACGACACCTGGAAATGTCCGGGACACGGTACAGTCGTGGTCACACCTGAAAATCGCTATTTCTATTTACATCACGCCTATAATGGCGTTGATTTCACATTTGCAGGGCGACAAGGCGTTTTATCTGAATTGGTATGGAATGAAACTACCAAGTGGCCGGTATTTCGATATGGTCGTACTACTCCGGCACAGGCGCAGTCTCCGGCCGGACCTGTAGCAGTGATCAATCCCAATTTTATCGTCAATTATGAAAGAGATACTGTTACTACGCCATGGACCTACGATGTAAGTTTTCCTAAACCTGTATTTGATGTGAAGAATGGTGCTTTGCAAATAGAAAACACAAATCAGATCTACGCAGGTAATTTCCTTGGACTCACCGTGAAAAATGGGAATTATTCGTTTATGGCGGAGGTGATTGGTAAAAAGGATTTATTACAAAGTATTGTCATTTATGGCGATGCAAATAATGCGATTGGTTATGGCGCCACTGAAGATCATATTGAGATGTGGCAGGTCAAAGACGGCATCCGTGAGGTGCTCAAACGCCAGGATATTCCCGAAAAGTATAATGATATTGAACTGAAACTGAATACACGCTTCGGCAGGTATTACGAATTTAGCTGGGGCGTGAAGGGGCATAAGATAGATTCGCTCGGGAGTGCGATACGCATGGAGGCTCCCTGGTTGCCGCGGTGGGACAGAGCTCCCAGAGTAGGCGTGAATGTATATGGAACCGGGGAAGGCAAGGCAGAAATCAAAGCAGCTCAGATGACTTATGACTAAGCTGGTCGACATTGCAACGAACAGAGACTTATATTCTCCTGTTAATTTTAAATAATAGAATAAAAACACAAAATATTTATACAAAAGTTTGTGTAACCAGATTTTGCCTCTATATTTGCATTCAACCTTGTTGAATGAAGTGAAACAAAATGTAATTTAGTAAACAAGGTTGAAGTGTATGTCAACAGAAGAAGGTAACGCGCTTAATATTGGTGACCGGATACGGATATTAAGAACAAGTCAAAAAAGAACTTTGCAGGAGGTTGCCGATGGCAGTGAGCTATCGAAAAGTATGATCTCCAAAATTGAGAATAACAAAACAGTTCCGTCGGTGGCAGCGCTGATTAAGATTGCGCAGACGCTGGGGACGAACATTTCAAGTTTGCTGGAAACGGAAGAATGGCTGAGTGCTATTCTGACATCGAAACAAAAAGCAGAGGACAATCTGACGAAAACTGAAAAGGGATATTTCATTTATCCGTTTGGACCGGAATATCATCAGAAGAAAATGCAGCCTATGCTTTTTGTCGCCAGAAAGGGGGAAGTGAAGGAACATGAATTATCACACGAAGGTGAGGAATTCATTTATGTCATTGACGGAGAAATGAAGATGACCGTTGGTGATAATGAATACCATCTTAAAGCCGGAGATAGTATGTATTTCAACTGTCTTCAAAAGCATGGAATTATGCCGGTGTCTGCGGAGGTCCGGTATCTGGATATATTCGTATAGTCTGGTACGTTTAAACACACATCTTACATGCAATGCTCACTTTGGCATTGTGCAGAAATTACCGTTTCCGATTTAGCTGATTCGTCAGTGCCGTTTACTGTCCTGCATAGCAGGGCCAGTATGAGTGTATTGTGTTAAAATCTGACTATTCCTGCCGTATCTGATACGCATGGAGCTTCTGAACCTGCGCTTTCCGGTAAGCCAGGGTGTAGGATGTTATTGCCCTCATCATAACCTTGTTACAACCATGAAGAAAATATGCTGACACTGTTAAAGGCAGGCGCAAAACCTGCATTCTTGTAATTAATTCCGGTATTGCTGAATACCAGATGACGCCTTATTGCCCGATCCTGATCGTTGTTGACTGATTGAAAAGGACAGCTGGAATCGTGCATTCCGGCATCGCTAATGATTGATAGTATTTCGTGATTTCCTATGATTGCCGGTGGCCGTAAAATCGTGCTACAGGCTAGCTATTGTCCTGTAACAGGTATTTGCTAGTGGCAGGTCAGAAAGAATCCAAATGAAATTTACAGGTATAAACCCATTGTAAACGCTTATTTGAATGAAAAAGCAGGTATGCTACCGTATTCCTGCAACAGCATGGATTTTGCTGTTGGGGTTACTATTTTCTTGCCCGCACCATTTATTTGCCCAACAGGTGAGGGAGTTGACGGGCACAGTCCGGGATGTTGGAGATAAAACGCCGATGCCAGGCGTGAATATTCAGGCAAAAACAAGCAGCACTAACGCTGTTACAGATCAGAACGGAAAGTACAGCATCAAGGCTGTCTCCGGAGAAGTACTGGTGTTTTCATTCGTTGGATATGTGACTCAGGAAATTGTGTTGGGTTCGCAGACTGCGCTGGAAGTGGAATTGAAATATGATGATAAAGCGCTCGACGAAGTTGTGGTTGTAGGTTACGGAACCCAGCGCCGTGCTTCGGTAACGGGTGCAGTAAGTGCAATCACCTCCGACAAGCTCACGCAAACGGCCGCCACAACCACTGCTGACGCACTTGTCGGAAAAATGCAGGGTATTACCACCCGATCTACCAATAGTTATGAAGGAGACGCACGTCCGGGTTCGCCGGCTGTGTTGCAGATCAGAAACATGGGAGAGCCGCTTTTTATTATTGATGGTATTCCGCAGACGAGTGGACAGTTTAACAATTTGAATGTCAATGATATTGAAAATATTTCTATACTTAAAGATGCATCAGCCTCGGTGTACGGCTTCCGTGCAGCCAATGGCGTAGTTTTGGTCACCACCAAAAGAGGACGAAATCAGACGCCTCAGATCAATATCAATGGTTATTATGGCTGGCAAAATCTGACACGGTTTCCTTTCGAAACACCGGCAGACGCTTACCTTTTCCATCTGACCAGAGCAGAGTCGCAGCAGAACCGTGGCCTGCCAGTGACTATGCCAGCGGCTGAACTGGAGAAGTGGAGACAGGGAACTGAGCCTGGTTACCAGAGTTTTAATCAGTACGATTATGTCGTTAACAATCCGAATGCAGCACAATACAGCCTGAATGCAAGTGTGGCGGGAGGATCTGAAAAGACTACCTACTATTTCTCGGCAGGTCATGTAAATCAGGATTTTGTCATGAAGGGGCATGGATTTAACCGTACCAATCTTCAGTCGAATCTGCAAACCACTATTGCAAAGGGTTTTACAGTGGGCACACAGCTGAGTTATCGTATTGAAAACCGCGACAACGTGGCGATTCCAGGTAGGGAAGATCCGATATGGAATGCATTCCTGGGAGCGAACAGTTCCTGGCCGATGGATAATCCTTATGCGAACAGTAACCCGAATTATATTAACGGAAATGTGCGCTATCTCACCAGACTACCTTCGACTTATACCAAAGAAATTGCCGGCTGGCAGAAGGATGTGTGGAATAACGCGACAGGCAACTTCTTCGCCGAATATGCCTTTCCTTTCCGCCTGAAAGCCAGGGCTACGTATTCACATTCCTACAAAATGAATAAGTTTGATCGGCAGCGTTATAGCTATGATGCTTACCGTTACAATGCTGATACCGACACTTATGAAGTATATGGCGGATTTGCCAGTCCGCTGCGGAACCGTAACCGAAGAGAAGTCCAGGACAGGTTTGTACAAATGCAGCTGAGTTATGATAATTCTTTCAAAGATCATTATTTCTCAGCCGTAATGGCCTATGAGCGGTCTGACAACGACGATACTTATACAACGGTTCAGTCGGTTCCTCCGATCAATGACAACAACCTGATCAATTTTGTGGATGTCAACGATGTATCTACTACGTGGACGACTAACGCAAGGGCTTCGGTGATCGGAAAACTGAATTATGATTACAAAGGCAAATACCTGCTCGAACTGTTGGGACGCTATGATGGCTCGTATCTGTATGCACCGCAAAAACGCTGGGGATTGTTCCCAGGAGTATCTGCAGGATGGCGTATTTCGGAGGAGAAATTCATGCGGGACAAGCTTCCCTTCCTGACGGATTTGAAACTGCGTGCATCCTGGGGACAAGCTGGTAGGGAAGAAGGCGTATCGCCATGGGGCTATCTGGGCGGAGCTACCTACGGAAGCAGTGAATATTTGCTGGACGGGAAAGTGATTGTAGGGGCAAGGCCACGCGGCTTACCTGTAACGAATTTGAGCTGGGTAACAAGTACTTCCAAAAATGTAGGTATAGATCTGTCGCTTTTTGATAATAAGATATCTGCTCAGTTTGACATCTTTGAAAGGAGACTTTCAGGTCTGCCGGCATCCAGATATGACGTGCTGCTTCCAAGTGAAGTAGGTTATGCATTACCCGCAGAAAACCTGGAGTCAGAGGCCAACCGGGGTGTGGAAGGGATTATTACCTACAGCGGCAAAAAGGGAGATTTTACTTATTCTGTTGGTGTGAATGCCACGCTATCCCGCCGAAAAATTCTGGATCGATATAAGCCAAGATTCGGTAACTCCTGGGACGAATACAGAAATGCTACAGAGAATCGCTGGTCGGGTGTAAACTTTGGTTATCAGGTGGTCGGCCAGTTCCAATCGATGGAGCAGATTGAAAACTACACCATCAACAATGACGGGCAAGGTAACACCACCATGCTGCCCGGCGATCTGATTTACAAAGATGTGAACGGCGACGGCATCATCAATGACCTGGATCAGCGCCCGATTGGCTACGCATTGTATGATAATCCGATTCTTGGATTTGGTCTGACAAGCAGTTTTGGTTATAAAAACTTCTCCCTTTCAGTGGATTTTGCAGGTGGTTCGATGTACTCATTCAACCAGAATCTGGAGCTGCGATTCCCATTCCAGGGAGGGCATAATTCACCAAGATGGATGCTCGAAGACCGCTGGAGGAGAGAGGATGTTTATGATAACAACAGTGCATGGATTCCGGGCAAGTATCCTGCGATTCGGGAAAATTCGAGCCATTCCAATTACCGCAACAGCGATTACTGGCGTACAAACGTGACTTATGTACGGGTCAGAAGAATTGAACTGGGCTATGCCATACCACCGAAAATGGCAGAAAAAGTGAAGATGAAAGCGGCCAGAGTGTATGTAAGCGCGACCAATCCGTTCACTTTCGATAACCTGTCGCACATCGAACTGGATCCTGAACTCGCCATGGAATCTGGCTTACGTTATCCGTCCCAAAAAATTATCAATGTAGGTTTCAACGTGACGTTCTGATCGCGGATGTTAAAACTGATTACTAACAAACAGATGAAATCATTCTTTAAATCCCTGCTTATTTTGGTGCTGCTCACCACCAGTTTCAGTTGTAATAAAGACTGGCTGGAACGTGAGCCGGAGCACCTGCTGACCGACGAGCAACTGTGGACGAATCCGCAGCTTATTCTCAGCACCGTGGCCGATTTCTACAGCAGACTGCCACGCCATACTGATTTTGAAGGGCCGTATGGCTGCGGCTCTGCGGCTGGCTACTGCGGATGGAAGGATTATGCCTCGTACGATGAAGCGATGTGGTCAGGGGTAAGTAATTTCGATTACGAGTTCCGGAACAGTCTGATCGATTATCCGTTCAACAGATGGGCGCTGTGGAACTACGATCTGATCCGTGATATTAACCTGGCCATCGACAATATTCAGGCAGCCAGTTCACCTAAAATGACTGAGCGAATCAAAGCGCAGTTTGTGGCTGAACTCCGTTACCTGCGTGCGTTCAACTACTTCGAACTTGTCAAAAGAATGGGCGGTGTTCCGCTTATCACGAAACAAATGATCTATAATTTCGAGGGTGATCCGTCGTATTTGCAGCAGCCCCGCAACACAGAAGAAGAGGTATACCTGTTCATCGAATCAGAGCTGAATGAGATCATGGGTGATATAGGCAACGCCAATAGCAAAACCAGAGCCAATCGTTACACGGTATTGGCTTTGAAAAGCCGGGCGATGCTCTATGCGGGTTCACTGGCGAAATACAACAACCAGATGGCGGCGCCTATCTCTTTACCAGGCAATATCATTGGTATACCAGCTTCGAGAGCTGCCTATTTCTTCGCATCATCTTTGGCGGCATCGGAGGAGATTATCAAGAGCGGCGCTTACCAGCTTTTTGAAAATAATCCCGACCGCGGTCAGAATTTTTACGAAACGCTGACTACCAAAACCAATAACCGGGAGGTGATTCAGGCGATTGATTATGCTGTGAGCCAGGGGCGACGCCACCTTTTTACATTGGAAAATATTCCCCGCGGCCTTCGTAAAGATGTCGAAAATGTAAGCGGATCTTCCGCGCTATCGCCTTCGCTGAATCTGGTGGAATCCTTTGAATATCTGGATGGATCGAACGGCGCATTGAAAGGTGTGGGAACGGGAAGTAATACCGCCGCGGGACAAACGAACTGGGTTTTTTACGACAAACCATCTGACATTTTTGCCAACAAAGATCCGCGTCTTTCTGGAACGATTCTCTATCCGGGCTCTTCATTCGCAGGACAGCCCTTACAAATGCAGGCGGGTGTGTATGTATGGAATGCAACCACCAACAAATATGATCGTCAGGAAGGTGGACTTAATACGCAGTATACCGACGGTGGCGTACTCACCGGTGCAGACGGACCTCTTCACAATGAAAACTATGTTTCATCCACAGGTTTTTACATGCGTAAATACTTGGATAGCGCTCCCGGAGCAGCTACCAGCGCAGTGAGAAGTGATATCTGGTGGGTACAGTTTCGGTTGGGAGAAATTTATCTGAACGCAGGTGAGGCAGCTTTTGAAACAGGAAAAACTGCGGAAGCATTGACCTACATCAACCGCATCAGACAACGTGCGGGGTTTGGAGAAAATAGTCTGACCACACTCACAATACAGCGCATACGTAATGAACGCAAGGTGGAACTGGCCTTCGAAGATCACCGTGTATGGGATTTGAGAAGATGGAGAATTGCGCACGAATTGTGGGATGGAACAACAGGTAATCCCGATGCAAATATTTATGCATTGTTTCCCTACAGGATCATTCGTCCCGGCCATCCTAATCATGGTAAATATGTTTTTGACAAATTCCGTTCGTCAAGAAATACACGTCCGCGCCACTTCCGTGATGGTAACTACTATTCAGAAATCGCGCAATCGGTGATTAATAATAATCCGAAGATCATAAGAAACCCTTTCCATTAATCTTCAAAAATGAATGCTATGAAAGTGCTATATAGAAGTATTTGGTTACTGTTTTTCATCGCGTTGTGGTCATGCGAGAAAGACAACTATACCCCGCCGGCTTCCACACTTACCGGATCGGTTGTCTTTAATAATCAGCCGGTTGGGCTCAGGAGTAATGGTGTGCAACTGGAGTTGTGGCAGCCAGGTTTTCCGCTTCGTACCAAAATTCCTGTTCACGTCGATCAGGATGGCAGCTTTTCAGCCTCGGTGTTTGACGGCAACTATCGGCTCTCCTTCGTAGGCGGCAACGGCCCCTGGGTGGTCTCGCGCGACTCGATCGTTGTAAATGTTAATGGCAATACCACAGTAGATGTTCCTGTTAAACCGTATTATGTAATCAGCAATGAAGCGGTAACCAACGAAGCGGGTAAACTTGCATCAACCTTTAATCTGGGAAAAATTGATGATAGCAGAGCCTTGCAGTTTGTCGGGTTGTATATCGGGACAACAGCCGTATTGGATAATATTAATAACAGGCAGAAGGTGGAGATTCAGGCAGCCAATATTACTTCGTTAACCGCTCCTGTTAAAATCGACGCGACATTATCGGCGGCTTTGGCTTCAAGGGAATATGTTTTTGCACGAATCGGTGTGAAAACCTCCGGAGTTAATGAAATGATTTTTTCGCCTGTAGTGAAGGTTGAATTGTAAGAAAGAGTAAATATTTAAATACCGAATAGCGTAATGATGTTTAAAAATGTAATTCCAAAGTCAGCTGCTGCAGTCATCGGGCTGTGTATGTTTTCCAATGCATTCGCAGGATCAGTGAAAAATTCTGCGGAAATAATTGCAGATACAGCTGCGCAGACGATTACTGTGGATCTGGATAAAAAAGTAGGGAAAATGCAGCCGATGTGGGCGTATGTAGGTTATGATGAAGGTAACTACACCTACCTGCCGGAAAGCAAAAAGCTGATGGGAAACCTGGTGAAGCTGAGCCAGAGTCCGGTGTATATCAGAGCACACAACCTGCTGAATACGAATGAAGGTTCGCCAATGGCTTTGAAATGGGGGTCAACCAATGCTTATACAGAAGATAAGGACGGCAATCCGGTATATGACTGGAAAACGGTAGATAAGATCGTGGACACCTGGGTGAATATGGGTATCAAGCCATTGATGGAAATTGGTTTTATGCCAAAAGCTTTATCGACCAAACCGGAGCCTTACAAACACAAATGGTCGCCGGGTGATGCCTATAGTGATATCTGGACGGGCTGGGCCTATCCGCCGAATAATTACGATAAATGGGAAGCGTTGATCTACGAATGGGTGAAACATTCCGTAGAGCGGTATGGAGCAAAAGAAGTCGAAACCTGGTGGTGGCAACTTTGGAACGAGCCTGACGCAGGTTACTGGGCAGGTACGGATGAGGAGTATTTCAAATTGTACGATTATACCGCCAAAGCCGTAAAACGCGCGTTGCCATCAGCGCGTGTAGGCGGGCCGAATGTTACGGGTGGTCTATCCAAAAGACAGAGTCAATTCCTGACCGATTTTCTGGAACATTGCCGAAGTGGTAAAAACTTCGCCACCGGCAAGAAAGGGGCCCAGATCGATTTTCTTGGATTTCATGCCAAGGGGGCACCTAAAGTAACCGATGCCGGACATGTACAAATGGGACTTTCAACGCATTTGAAACAGATTGATGCTTCGTTTAAGATCATTAAATCATTTCCTGAGTTTGCCAAATTACCTGTGATCATCGGAGAGTCGGATCCGGAAGGTTGCGCTGCATGCTCATCAAGTTCAGGTTATTCGAATATGGCATACCGCAACGGAACATTGTTTTCAAGTTATTTCGCAGCGTCTTTTGCCCGTAAATATGAACTGGCAGACAAGCACAATATCAATCTCGAAGGCGCAGTAAGCTGGACTTTTACATTTCCGGGTCAGCCCTGGTTTGACGGGTTTCGTTCATTTGCCACGCATGGCGTAGCCAAGCCGGTCCTGAATGTGATGCGTATGCTGGGTTTGATGACCGGCGACCGCGTTTTAGTCAACAAAGCGAATGGCTACAATGTTGAGAAGATTATGCAAAACGGCGTTTCAGGGACTTCTGATATTAATGCCATGGCTTCCCGCGATGAAAATTCAGCCTCAGTGATGATCTGGAATTACAACGACGAAGATATAGAGATCAGTCCGGCACAAATTGCTTTGGCTTTGAAGGGCATCCCGGTTTCAAGGGTATTGGTTCATCATTACAGAATTGATGAAACGCATAGTAACTCGTTTACCACCTGGCGTGAAATGGGTGCTCCACAGCAGGTCACCAATGCACAGTACAAACACCTGGAAGAATCGGGTAACCTGGAAATGATCTCTTCGCCGCAATGGGTAGACGTGAAAAACGGACAAGGAGATATACGTTTTGAAATGCCTGCTCAGGGTGTTTCACTTCTGAGAGTAACCTGGAACAAGTAAAAATTCGACAAAAACCATATCTGATGTTTCTGAAAAAAACAAAATCACTCCTGTTTCATGCTGCGGTCTGCTCAGCATTAGCGGCTCCTTCATTCGGGCAGCAAACGCCGGTTAATATTGATGTGAACCTGAATACGGTAAAGGCACCAATGAAGCCGATATGGGCATTTTTCGGTTACGACGAACCGAATTATACCTATATGAAAGATGGTAAGAAACTGCTGACCGAAATTGCTCAATTCAGCAAAGTGCCTGTGTATGTGAGAGCACACAGTTTGCTGGTAACCGGCGATGGGGAAGCCGCGTTGAAGTGGGGATCTACCAATGCCTATACCGAAGATGCACAGGGGAATCCTGTGTACGACTGGACCATCGTAGACAAGATTTTTGATACCTATATTGAAAGAGGCATGAAGCCCATAGCACAGGTCGGTTTTATGCCCCAGGCGCTTTCTACCAAGCCAGATCCTTATCGGCACCACTGGAAGCCTGGTGACGATTACAATGATATCTATCTGGGTTGGGCTTATCCTCCCAAGGATTACAAAAAATGGGCTGAGCTGGTATATCAATGGGTAAAACATTCGGTGGAACGTTACGGTAAAAAAGAGGTCGAAAGCTGGTACTGGGAACTTTGGAATGAGCCGAACATCAGCTATTGGAAAGGAACCATGGAGGAATATATTAAACTCTATGACTACACTGCTGATGCTGTGAAACGGGCATTGCCGACTGCCAAAGTAGGTGGGCCGGAGGTAACCGGGCCCGGCTGGGACAAGTCCAGAGTATGGATGAGAGCATTTTTTGACCACGTTACAAAAGGTAAAAACTATGCAACGGGAAAAATCGGGTCGCCTATTGATGTGATTACCTATCATGCCAAAGGTGCTCCCAAACTCGTGGATGGTCACGTGCAGATGAACATGGGAACGCAGTTGCGCGACCTGGACAAAGGTTTTGAAATTGTAGCATCTTATCCGACGCTCAAAAAGCTGCCGATCATCATCGGTGAGTCGGATCCGGAAGGATGTGCAGCCTGCTCCGAAGACGTAAGCCCACAGAATGCTTACAGAAATGGTACGATGTATTCCAGCTATACTGCTGCATCTTTTGCCCGTAAATATGAACTTGCAGAAGCACGCGGTGTGAATTTGCTGGGAGCAGTAAGCTGGTCTTTCGAATTTGAAGACCAGGCCTGGTTCCGTGGGTTCCGCGATCTGGCTACGAATGGAGTCGACAAACCGGTACTGAACGTCTTCAGAATGTTCGGTATGATGGAAGGAAATAGGGTAGACGTAAAGCAGAATCTGGCATACGACTACAAGAAGGTCAGAGATGAGAGTGTTAGAGGTGAAGCGGATATTAACGGTCTGGCTTCCAAAAGCCAGACCTCCGCTGCTGTGATGGTATGGAATTACCATGACGATAATGTTCCCGCACCGGATGCAACCGTAAAGGTATCTGTACAAGGCCTGCCTCAACAGAAAATGATGCTATACCATTACCGGATCGACAAGGAAAACAGCAATTCTTACGAGGTTTGGAAAAGTATGGGTTCACCTAAGCAGCCTTCAGCCGAACAGATCAGACAGCTTGAAAAAGCGGGTCAGCTTCAACTGCTCACGTCTCCTGAATGGATCATGCCCAAAGATGGTAAAACGGTAGTTGAAATGCAGCTTCCACGTCAGGGTGTATCGCTTTTGCACTTCAAATGGTAACGGAGCATTTGTTCCGATAATTGACAATATTTTTTTGACAAAACAGCCTGCAGGTATCCTTCGTGGTACCTGCACAGCTAAACCTATATCTAAACTTTCTCATGAAAATTACAAAAGTCAGAACCAAATTATACAAATGGACAGGTCCGGTACTGACCACCAACACGGTATTTGCGACACCGCTCAGTCCGCTTCATTTTCAAAACGATTCGCAGGCGGCATTCCGGTTTTTTAGCTGGTTGGTAGTTGAGATTGAAACCGACGAAGGGCATATTGGCTATGGAAATGCAGGATTGAGTCCGGATATTACAAAAGCAGTTATTGACAGTAAACTTACTGCGCTTCTGATCGGTGAAAACCCCTTGAATACGGAGTATTTATTTGAAAAAATGTACCGGTCCACCGTTGCATTTGGTAGAAAAGGCACTGTGATTGCTGCTATCAGCGCGATCGATATCGCGCTTTGGGATATTAAGGGAAAGGTAATGAACCAGCCCGTATTTATGCTGATGGGAGGGAGAACCACACCTGATATTGAAACGTATTACAGCAGGCTCTATAACCGCGATCTCGAAAGTCTGTACAATGAGGCCGTCCATTATAAAGCGCAGGGTTTCTCGGGTATGAAACTACGCTGCGGCTACCCGCTCACTGATGGTGTTTCCGGTATGCGTAAAAATGTGGAAATGGTGAAGGTGGTAAGAGAAGCTGTGGGCGACGACATAAACGTAATGCTGGAAGGTTACATGGGATTCAATCTGGCTTATGCAAAACAACTGCTGAAAGAACTGGAACCATATAATCTGCGCTGGGCGGAGGAGTTGTTACTACCGGACGAGATTCACAATTTTGCCAAACTTCGTCAGTATACCGATATCCCCTTGTCAGGTGGAGAACATGAGTACACCCGCTACGGATTTCACGATCTGCTGCAAACAGGAGCGCTGGATATATTTCAGTTTGATACCAACCGGGTAGGTGGCTTTACTGAGGCGCAGAAGATTTGCAACATGGCGCTGGCGCATGGTATAGAGGTGATTCCTCACGGCGGACAAATGCATAATCTACACGTGGTATTAAGCTGCTTTGCCAGCCCCATGGCCGAATATTTCCCTCAGACTGAAATAGAGGTAGGCAATGAAATGTTCTGGTACATTTTCGATGGCGAAGCTATTGCCGAAAACGGGAGATTACAACTCGACGACAAATTGCCGGGTGTAGGTCTTACACTTAAAACTGAAGGTCTGGAACATTTCATCATAACCGAATAGAACAATGGAAACTATAACTAGCCAGCAAAGCATTCTGGAGCTTTTCAGGTTGCATGGACAAACCGCACTCATCGTAGGTGGTAACCGCGGGCTGGGACTCGCAATGGCGAAAGCACTTGCCGAAGCCGGTGCCAATATTGTCATCGCAGCGCGCGATCAGGATGTAAATAGAGAATCAGCGCAGCTGCTCAAAGATACGTACAACGCTAGTTGTATTAGTGTTGAGTGCGATGTGACATCAGAGGAAAGTATTCAAGCTGTGGTCAGAACGGCTGTTGATACCTACGGCAGAATTGACATTCTGATCAATTCCGCGGGTATCAATATCCGCGGTCCGATCGAGTCATTATCTCTCGAAGATTTTAACAAAGTACAAACAGTAAATGTAACCGGAACCTGGCTTGCTTGTCGGGAAGTGGTGCCGGTGATGAAGCAGAATGGTTACGGGCGGATCATCAATATCGGTTCCATGCTCGCATTGACCGCCATTCCCGAGCGCACTCCGTATGCAACCAGCAAAGGGGCAATTTTGCAATTGACGCGTTCATTGGCCATGGAAGTGGCGCTTGACGGGATTACTGTAAACGCCATTTTGCCGGGACCTTTCGCTACTGATCTGAACCTGCCGTTGATCAACGATCCGGAAAAGTATAAAGCGTTTATTGCCAAGATACCTATGGGACGCTGGGGGGAGCTATACGAAATCGGAGGTATCGCCCTGTATCTGGCCAGCAAGGCATCGAGCTATTCAACAGGGGGATGTTTTTCAATTGACGGAGGATGGGTAACACAGTAATCACAACGCATTTATGGAAAATAAAATAAGAGTGGTACAGATCAGCCATCATACAAAGGGACGGGCCATAGCTATTGTAGAAGAACCTTCTCTCGTGCTGGTGGGTAGGTTCAGGTCGGTGTATGAAGCGGCGCTTGAAGCTTGTCGAGGCAATATCAGTTTAAAGGATTTACTGCTGTCAAACCGATCGGATCAGTTACTGCACTACGACAGTGTGTACGAAGGTCAGGATGCCTGGAAGTTACTCCCGGCTTTTGATGTGCCTGAAAACCCTTTTGCCTGTCTGGTAGCAGGAACCGGGTTAACACACAGAAACAGCGCATTGAACCGGCAAATGATGCACGGCGGAGACAGTAAACCCAGCGATAGTATCATTATGTACGAATGGGGAGTGAATGATGGTTTTCCTGAGAAAGGTCAGATCGGAGTACAGCCGGAGTGGTTTTACAAAGGAAATGGATCTGTTTTGAGGGCGCATGGAGAAGCGCTTGAAGTGCCTGCCTTCGCCAACGACGGGGGAGAAGAACCGGAAATCGCCGGCGTGTATGTTGTTGATGGCGAGGGTAATCCGCGAAGAGTAGGTTTTGCCTCAGGTAATGAGTTCTCAGACCATGTGATGGAAAAGAAAAACTATCTCTACCTCGCTCCTTCAAAATTACGGCAATGTGCTATCGGGCCGGAACTCGTGATCGGAGGTGAATTTACAGACATCAAAGGGACAGTTTCTGTGAGTACAGGTAATTCAGAAAAGTGGAGCTCTTCTGTAAAAACCGGGGAAAGTAATATGGCGCATAGTCTGGAAAACCTCGAATACCATCATTTCAAATATCCCGGTCATCGGATTCCGCTACAGGGACATGTGCACTTTTTTGGTGCTGATGCTTTCAGTTTCGGAAATCAGGTACTGCTGGAAAGTAATGACCTGATGACCGTGCATTGGGAAGGAATGGGGCGTGCTTTGAAAAATCCCATTTCAGTAAGTAATGACCCGGAACGAATCATTGCAATAACTCAACTTTAGCCACCCGCTCAGATTGCCTAAACCTCTTATGGAATGATAGAGAATAATACACCCGTTTCTCCCGAGCAGAGGCTTTCGCGTATGCGCTGGGTAATGGTCGGGATGGCATTTCTGGCCACGGTACTCAATTACGTGCACCGGTTGTCCTTTAATTATCTGAGTGCAGAAGGGGAGCTCCGCAGACTTATTCCTGATGATGCATTCGGCTATATCGGAACTGCATTTTTCGTAGCCTATATGATTTCGAATGCTTTTTCAGGCTTCGTCATTGACCGGCTTGGAACAAGACTTGGTTATTCACTCTGTATGGCTTTCTGGACTACCGCAGGTTTGGTTCATGCTTTTGCAAAAACACCACTGCAATTCGGGATTTGCCGGTTTATGCTTGGAATAGGTGAAGCCGGTAACTGGCCCGCTGCAATCCGGCTCACCACCGAATGGTTTCCCCCGCATGAACGATCCACTGCGTCCGGTATCTTCAACAGTGGCTCTGCATTAGGCGCTGTGATTGTTCCTCCGCTGGTAGCTTATTTAGGTGTGAGCTATGGTTGGCAAGCGACCTTTATTATTCTGGCGGTTTGCGGATATTTGTGGCTGGCCGTATTCTGGTTTCTATATTATACGCCTAAGGAAACAGAAGCACAGCCAAAAACCTTTGCGATACCTGCTATCAAATTATTGAAAACCAGATTTGTGCTGATGTTTACGCTCTCCAAAACCTTTATGGATCCGGTCTGGTATTTTGTCACTTTCTGGATCGGAAGATACCTGGTGGATGTACATCATCTGGAACTGAAGCAGATCGGTTGGCTGGCCATGATTCCCTTTCTGATTGCAGATGTGGGCAATCTGGCGGGAGGTTATTTTACTCAATACATTATTAAAAAAGGAGTACCTATTCCCCGCGCCAGAAAAATTGCAGTCACGGCAGCCGGGCTCATAATGATCTTGCCGCTTCTGGCCGGACCGTTTGTGATTTCAACGCCTATGACTGCCCTGATCGTTTTCGGCCTAGCTGGTTTTGGCTATACGGCTTATACCGCCAATGCGCTTACTTTTCCCGCAGATGTTGTTCCTAAAAACTCTGCAGCTTCTGTTTGGGGTATGGCGTGTGTGGGCACTGGTCTGGGAGGTGCAGTCTTTCAATCAGTCTCAGGCATTGTGCTGAAGAATTATTCTGTTTCATTAGGTTATGATGTGGCTTACAGTATTCTTTTTATGGGTTTTGGTGTCGTTGCTTTGGTAGGTTTGCTGGTGATGTTACTATTTATGGGACCATTAGTTCCCAACCAGGAACTGCACAAATATGCCCAGACGGGTACTCATTAAAAAAAACATCCATTGGTAAGAACGTTCCAATGGATGTTTTAAAAATAAATATTTACGAGAATATTTTACATTTCACAGTTTCATAATTCTTATTCTATTTTGAAATGAAATTTTATTTATGAAAACATTCATTTCAAAAGGGTACTATTTTTAACAATTTTTCTTATTTCCTGTTCAAAATAATAAGCGATGTCAAAGTTTTCATTTGCCTGATTCTCCATCACTATTACGCTCGTGTTAGTTTCAGGATAGTATAGGTTGACGGCCGTATATCCTTCATTCGGATGAAAGCCAGTATGTCCAATTTCCAGAATACCTTCTTTGTCATTTATTCTTAATCCGTAGCCATATCCGATAGGGTTTTTGCTAAATAATTGATGAGCATTGGTGATAACATAGCTGGTCATCAACTTGTAAGTGGCAGGTTTCAGTACTTTTCCTTTATGTAAGCATTCGTTCCATTTTGCCAGATCGGGCGCTGTAACGATCAAATGACTTCCCCAATAATGAGATGGCTCAAAACTTAGCTGCTCATTGAGCCTGTATGTTCCGTCTTTTTTTATCGTATGCCCTTTGGTTAGCAAGTGACTGGCTTTCTCTGATGGGTAAAAGCTATTTTTCATTCCGCACTTTTTAAACAACTCGGTGACCAATTGTTCAAATGTTTTCTTGCTTTGTTTTTCGAGTACCAATCCTGCCACATAATAACCAATGTTGGAATAACTGAATGCCGATCCTGGTGTAAATTTTAATGGATTGTCAATTTTGTCGCTATGCAACCCGGAAGTATTGTTGAGCAAATGATGAACCGTAACGGTGTCTGCCCAGGTATATTTAAAGTCCGGTAAGTACTTGCGTATTGGCGTGTGCAAATCAATCAATCCTTTCTCAACTGCTTGTAAGATTAAGGTAGAGGTAAATTGCTTTGCAATAGACATTGTAGAAAATTTATCGGTAATTTTTAAAGAAGATTTTTCTTCAAAATTGCTATACCCATAAGCTCCCGTATATTTTGTCTTTCCATTTTGTTGAATGAGTACAACTCCGTTAAAATTTCTTGGATTTGTAGTTTTAATTAAGCTGTCTATTTGAATAGAATAATCTGTATTTTGCCCGAATGCATTGAAACTGGCAATTAATATTGATAAAATAAATGCCGGGAATTTAAAATTTTTGTTCATTTAAATTTTTGTTTACTTATTTTTTGCTAGATGTTTTATTGAAAAATTGAGACAGTACCATCGAAGCTGCATCCAAGGGCTCACTTCTGCTAGTCCATATTATTTTATGCGCTCATTCAGATCCGGACAGCCTCTCATCAAATGTCAGTTTTGTACCGGGGAGCTACCGTGTGAATATAGTAAGGCCGAATTCACGTTTTGACAGGAGGTTCCTGAAGGTATTTGTTGAGAGATAGATCTTGGAGTTTCGACGACTTGAAGTGTAAGAGGCAGAAACAGTTGGATGGTAGCTATACGATTATAAACTCTTGGGAGGTTGGACACTTGATGACAATGCTTTAAAAATTGTGCGAATATAAAACAAATAGAACCGATAGTCCAGGTCTTTTTGATGATGCAGAGAAGGAATGACAAATAGTTTTGAAGTGAACTTTCAGTGAGGTATGTGTACCAACGACTGACAGGATCTGTTATAAGGAATCTTTGGAACCTTATCCGGAACTGCACGCAGACCGGAGATCATTAGAAATGAAGGTCTGATAAGTATAAAAAGGTATAGATTAGTGCTTTTGTTAGAAATCATAAAAGCAGCGATTTATGTATTTATTCAGTCTTTGCTTGTCCCTTTTCCTGGCATTTGCCGGAACGTATCCGAATGGCTGTTTTGCTCAGCATGTTAAAACCCGCATCAATCCTGTTGATTCTGCGGAGATGGTTTTCATTCCACCCGGCGAATTTGTAATGGGTAGTAATGCTGCTGAAATAGATTCGATCTGGGAGGCGTATGGCTGGGAAAGAAAGGAGATTGGATTTACCAGGGGAGAACAACCTGCGCACATAGTGAAGTTGAACGGATTCTGGATGTATCGCACTTTGGTAACAGTGGCGCAGTTTCGTCAATTTTGTGAAGCCACCAACCAGCAAATGCCTCCGGAACCATCTTATGGCTGGGCCGACCAGCATCCGGTTGTGAACGTAACCTGGTATGAAGCCAATGCCTATTGCGCATGGGCAGGAGGCAGGTTGCCCTCGGAAGCGGAATGGGAGCGTGCTGCCAGAGGAAATCGGGACGGAGTTAAGGGGCACAGCAGAGCTGTATTTACTTGGGGAAATGCTTTAATTCCCCAGGTTGGTGCGGCGAATGTGGCAGATGAAAGCTTTTTGAAAGCCGGATATTACAGCAATCCCGACTTTCATATTTTCAAAAAATATACCGATGGCTATGTCACAGCTTCTCCGGTAAGAGCCTTTGCAGCCAATGAATTTGGCCTGTACGATATGGCTGGTAATGTGTTAGAATGGTGTAACGATTGGTATGATCTTGATTATTATCAAAAGTCACCTTCTTCAAGTCCGCAAGGTCCCGAACAGGGTGACCGCAAAGTATTGAGAGGTGGCGCTTTTGATACCATTCCAACCATCTCCCGTATCGCCCGCAGGCTCGGCAATTTTCCGGATATCAGAAATAATGAAAAAGGTTTTCGCTGTGTGATTGATAAATAGAATAGGGCTGAAAGTAAAAAAAGAAAATGCTCAGTATTTTCGGAACCCTGAAATACTGAGCATTTAATTGATATGATCCGGCAGAACCCGTGCCGTTCGCGTAATTCGTGGCAAAGAAATTATAACACCACAACGACCTTGCCTACGGTGCGTCCACTCTCCACCTGCGTATGTGCAGCTCCGATTTCTTCAAAAGGGAAAGTGTCAGATACGTGGGATTTGATTGTTCCATTTTCCAGCAGCAAAGACAGCTTTTTCATGCCCTCTCCATCCGATTTGACCAAAATAAAATAACCCTCAACACCTTTTGCCTTCGCCTTTTCAGTAACTGATTCATTCAGTCCCGAAGGAATGCTGATGATGGTTCCACCCGCTTTGGCTACTTCGAGAGAAAGGTCAATATTGTTGCCGCCGATGGTGTCCAATATAAAGTCGAATTCGTAGGGACTGTTTTTCCAGTCATAACCATGGTAATCAATGTGCTCATCGGCTCCCAGTGATAGCACGAAATCTTTATTTTTGGCTGAAGAAGTTCCTACCACGTATGCTCCCAGGTTTTTGGCAAGCTGCACAGCATAGTGACCTACACCACCTGCAGCGGCATGTACGAGCACTTTCTGTCCGGCTTTCACCTTCGCGTGATCTTCCAGCGCCTGTAGCGCAGTGAGCGCCGCAAGTGTAGCCGCGGCGGCTTCCTCATGGCTTATGGAGGCAGGTTTAATGGCGAGATGGCTGGCTGGTGCTGCCAGATATTCAGCATATGCTTTACCATGACCCGGGAAATTCACCATACCAAATACTTCATCGCCCGCCTTAAAATCAGCACTGTTGCTCTCGGTAACAATTCCGGAAATATCCCAGCCCAGGATTAGCGGGCTCTGGTCTTTGATCCGCCCATACACCCCTTTGCCTTCCCGACTTTTTACATCCACGGGATTAATACTGATCGCTTTTACCTGTACCAGCACTTCGTCGGCTCCGATTTGAGGTGTATCTATTTCAGTGAGTTTCAGGTTGTCTATCGCACCGGGCTCATTTAATAAGATCGCTTTCATTTTTATGTTGTGTCTAGTTGAGTTGTACTTTTCTGTATTCAAGCGGGTTGAGTCCCGTTTGTTTTTTGAACAATCTGGTAAAGTAGGAAGCGTTTTCAAAGCCGAGCTGGTACGCAATTTCTGCCACCCCCATATTATTCGTCTTCAGCATATTCTTTGCTTCGGACACAAGTGCTATGTGGATAAGTTCAATTGCAGTTTTACCTGTTTCCTGCTTCAACAGGTCACTCAGATAGCGTGGCGACAACGATAGCTGCGAAGCAAGTCCATTCACCGACGGCAATCCCAGCTCTTTCAGTTGTGCATTTCGGAAATACGCTTTGATGGCGTCATTGAATTTTGTTATCACTTTGCCCGACATATCTGTCCGGTTGATGAACTGTCTTTTGTAATAGCGCTGCGCATATTTCAGGATCGAATCAATATGGCTCAGAATAATTTCCCTGCTGAATTCATCAGGATTGGTAAAATACTCCGACCTGATTTTGTCATGAAGCTCCCAAATCACGGCCTCTTCAGCTGGAGAAAGGTGGAGTGCCTCGTTGATCTCATAATCAAAAAAGCCATAGTGCCCGATTGCGTCATGTAATGCGTGACCATTGAGGTAATCCTCATGGATGAGAATCATAAATCCTTTCTCTTCCAGTTCCAGATCGCGCATCTCTATGATCTGCTGGGGCTTTACAAACATCAGCGAGCCGTTGGAATGGTCGTAGGGCGTTCTGCCATATTTGATCACGCCGGATTTGAATTTCTTGAATCCGATCATATAGCAATCGCTGGTAAACTCGCGGTCGGGCATAGTGCAACCCGACTGGCATCCGATGACACTGAACAATGGATGCTGCGGCGGTTCCCAACCGTTCTCCAGATGCATCTGGCTTAGTGATTTGAAATGTTTCATGAGTGTTTTAATTAATGTCCGTGCGCGGCAATGCTCACTTCTTTCCAGTCTTCAATAGCATTGATACGCTGACGGTAAATTTCCGGCATTGCATGATATGCCACTTTTCCGAAAAGCAAACGTTGCGGCGGGTTAGGACTGTCGATCACTTTCAAAATGGCATCAATTGTCGCTTCAGGATTTCCCCAATTGTCTGCATTTTCTCCCGAGGAAGCAAAGCCTTCGCGCACCGGATTATAATCAGCAATATCGGAAGTGGTTTGCGCTGCGGAAGCTCCGGCCCATTCAGTGGTGTATCCGTTTGGTTCTATCAGTGTCACTTTGATTCCAAGATGCGCCACTTCTGATGCGATGGTTTCGCTTAGTCCTTCCACGGCGAATTTGGAGGCGTTGTATAGTCCCAGCATAGGAAGTGTTGTGAGTCCCAAAAAGCTGGATAGCTGTATGATATGGCCGCTTTTTTGTTCTCTCATGATAGGTAAAACAGCCTGAGTCACCCAAAGTAATCCGAAGAAATTAGTCTCCATCTGGGCTCTGGCTTGTTGCTCTGTCGTTTCTTCAACCGTTCCGAACAGACCGTATCCGGCATTGTTAATCAGGACGTCTATGCTTCCGAAATGTTCTTTTACCTGACTAACAACTTTTGTAACCTGTGTAGAATCTGTAACGTCCAGCTCTACTGCCAGAATTTTCTTGCCGTATTTTTCTGTAAGATCCTGAAGAGATGAAACATCACGTGCTGTCGCTGCTACCTGATCACCTCTTTGCAATAATGCTTCTGCCCAAAGTTTTCCAAAACCTCTTGATGCGCCTGTAATTAAAATTGTTCTTGCCATGACTTGTGTTCTTTTGTTTGATTTGATAGAACAAAATTACCGGCCTTCCCGCTGGCAGAATAGTCCATTTGTACAGAAGAATAGCACATATGTACGGACGCCCGTCAATCTGCAAATTCCGGCACCATCACTTTTCTGAACAAAGTTTTGATCAGTTCAATTTCATTTGAGTAGGTAGTGTTTTTACGGTTGGCAAAGTAGAGTGTGTTTTCCAAAGGACGTTCACCTCTCCAAACCAGTTTCACCAATCCGTTCTCAATTTCTTTGCTACACAAAAAGTCAGGAATCACGGCCATACCTGCTCCACTGCTGAGACAGCGTACAATAGAGTTCAGATTCGGCACAATATAGTTTGGACGAAAATCGGGTGTTGAACCGAAATTAAGCTGCCAGAACCGAAACAGGTGTTCCATATCGCCCGTAGTACCATACCACTTTTGCGCCCGTAGCCATTGCCCGGCTTCAGCGTATTTCTTTTTGTTAATTAAATCCTGTAAAACCGATACATCCAGGTCTTTACCTGCAACAAGTACAATGGTTTCAGATGAGAACGCCTGATGTTCGATATGATTAGAAGCTCCCTTTTGTGGTGTGATAATCAGATCCAGGATGCCTTTGTCAAGGTTATCCAACATTTCGCGGTAGTCGCCAAAACGGATGATAACATTAAAAGGAAGTGTAGAGATATACTGTTCCAAAGTAATCTGAAACGTTTCAAAGCACATTCCGATACTAATGGTTGGTGTGTGCTTCTCAGTGCTTTTCTGGAAGGTTTTTTCCACTTCTTCAAGCGTAGCCATACTTTCAGCAATGGCATTATAGAGTATTTTTCCTCTTTCTGTCGGAAGCATGCGCCGGGCGGAGCGCTCAAACAGTTTATAGCCAACATAACTTTCCAGCGAACTCAGATGCAGGCTGACACCGGGCTGCGAGATAAAGAGGTTTTCCGCCGCCCCTGTAAGCGTCCCACTTTGATATATAGCCTTAAACGTCCTGTACCATTCCAGATTTACCATGTTGATCTATCAGTTTTATAATGCAAAGGTATAAATCATCTTATTTTTATGATAGAATAGAGGGAAGTAATTTTGTGATGTCAAATAAAAAAACAGAACAATGAAAAACGTACTCATCATCAACGCTGGTCAGAACTTCGGTCATTCGGGCGGACGATTCAATAATACTATTACAGAGCATACACTTGCATTCATAGCAGCCAACGAGCATTTCAATATAAAGCTAACCGTGATTGCAGAGGGTTACGATTTGAAAGAAGAGGTGGCAAAATTTGTGTGGGCAGATGTCGTGATTTACCATACACCGATCTGGTGGTTTCAGGTGCCGAACGGTTTTAAAAAGTATATTGATGAGGTTTTCACAGCCGGGCATAACACGGGAATTTACCACAGCGACGGGCGTTCATCCGACAATCCTGAAATCAATTATGGTACCGGAGGAATGCTGCATGGGCGCCGGTATATGCTTACCACCAGTTGGAATGCTCCTGAAACAGCTTTCACTTTACCCGGAGAGTTTTTTCAGGAACATAGCGTGGACGAAGGGCCTTTGTTCGGTTTCCACCGCATGAATGCTTTTGTAGGTATGAAACCGTTAAAAAGTTTTCATTTTCATGATATTGAAAAGAATGCTGATGTTGAAAGAGATATGGCAGCCTATCGTGAGCACCTGGAGAATATTTTCAGCCTGGAACCAAGTTCAGAAGTTTTGGCTTAATGAAGAAGATTATTCAGTAATAAATCGGTGTAATTTATAATACCTATAGACTTTATAGACTATATTTGTTACTGAATAATTATCAACTCCTATATCTTCATTCCATGAGTAATCCTGTTGCATTAATTACCGGCCCTACCTCGGGTATTGGCTATGTCACGGCTGTAGAGCTGTCAAAAAAAGGTTTTGATCTGATTTTGGTAGCGCGTAACAAACAAAAGGTGGAAGCTTTGCAAAAGGATATAGGGGATTGTGTAACGACCGACTTCATAAGCTGTGACTTGGGAAGTATTGAATCGGTGAAAGCGGCTGTGACGGAGATCAGAAATCGTTATACTAAAATTGATGTATTAATCAATAATGCTGGCTTACTGGTGCAAAACAAAGAAAAATCGGTAGATGGCATCGAGCTTACTTTTGCAACCAATCATATGGGACCATTTGTGTTGACTACAGGCTTGGTGAGTCTGCTCAAACCCGGCGCAAGAGTCGTGAATGTCGCTTCAGAAGCGCATTTCTTTGCCTTTTTCAGTATTGATAAATTGGTGGATCCGGACTTTTATCAGGATCTCATCGTATATGGCAGATCGAAACTGGCAAACATTCTTTTTTCCAACGAGCTTTCAGACAGGTTATTCACTTACGGGGTAACTTCCAATGCCTTGCATCCGGGTACGGTGGCCAGCAATTTTGCCGGGAATGGCAATGGTCTTACCGCCGCTTTCATGAAATTGTTTCGCCCCTTTTTCAAGACAGTGAAACAGGGAGCAGCCACGACCATATATCTGGCATCATCACCAGAAGTACAGGGTATTACGGGTAAATATTTTGTAGGTAAAAAGTCCGGAAGGTCTTCGTCAGCTGCCAAAAACAAAGCTTTGGGAAAGCAACTCTGGAAGCTGAGCGAAGAACTTGTTGAACAAAAAACAGGTAAGGCTCAAACAGCCTGATTGATACGGACGAAAGGCAATAGTTGTTCGTCTGTTTCAGTCTGGATCAGGTTGTTAAAAATATTGGCAGCGATCATCTTTCCTGCAAAAGCTGCAATGATGACTACTTCTTCAGCTGAATATTGCTGTTGGATACCGGCGAATAGTTCGTCGGTGATTAATCCGTTATTTCGGGCAACGGCAGCTCCGAAATCAATAAATTGCTGCTCATTTGCGGAGAGAACCAGATTATCAGGGTCTTCTCCTGAATCATTAATCGCTTTACGAAAGAAAGCGGTGTAGATAATTCCCTGCGTCTCCTCAGATACCGACCAGGCCAGCAACGTCGCGAGTCTTGTACCAACAATTCTTTTCAGCTCTTCAAACAAAGGATACCATTGCATGTATACTTTGAATGCCGTAGGAGAATGGCCCAACGTAGCCTTCATATTATTGATATTGGTGTTGTAAACCGTCTGGTGTTGTATGAATGCGATCTGTATTTCTGAGGTTTGATCTTTCCTGCGAAGTGGTGCGATTCTGGGCATAGGTGATGGTTTTGGATTGGAATAAGATTGAGATAACGAGGTAATAAATCCGGCTTCGTTTTTCGCGAAGCCGGATCAGCTTATTCAGAAATAAGTTACAGCAACTTGTTGGTCACGATTTCAGCATTGCTGATAGGGAAAATGTAGTTTTCAGCCGACGGTGAAACCTGTCCGGATACAAGTGTTGAGCTGCTTTTGGCCGGTAATGGAAGGTTATTACGTAGCAGATCGTTCGAGCGGAAACCTTCACCCAAAAGTTCAATACGGCGTTCCTTCCAGATGGCATTAATCAGAGCTGTGTTGGTTGCCAGAGCGCTTTCAGCAAATGTGTAATTCGCATCCGAGCGTGCATGCACGGCCTTTAACAGATTCGCGGCAAGTGTAAGCTGCCCTTTGTTGGCGGTTGCCTCGGCATAGTTCAACAGAATCTCGGAATACCTGATTACAGGAATATAGTTCAGGAAGGGTGAGGCGGTGCCGAATTTGGTCAGAAAACTTCTGCCGGAAGTCACCTTCAGCAGGCCACGACGTGCGTCTGTAGCAGAGAACTGGCTGTCGCCTCCGATCCCCTGGGGATTCAGGTAATATTCTGAATTGGCTCCGTAGATGTAAGCGATTGATGACTGTCCTCCGTACGAATCCAGTGAAGTAAACGGAACCGACAGGATCGACTCAGTAGAAGTGAAGTCGCTGGTGAAAATTTGAGATATATTCTGAAGCTGATGTTTTACGCCGGCAGTGGCAGAATACGGAGCCGTAGTTTGCGGTACAATTTTCACAGCTTCTTCTATCACTTTATCCCAGTTTTTCTGGTTGAGAAAAACTCTGGTCTTTAAAGCACGTGCCGTATTTTTATGTGCACGGGTAGTGTTCAGCAAGGGTGTGCTGTAGTTTTCAGGAAGCGCTGCTTCAGCCTCATTCAGATCTTTGATAATCTGTGCATAAATTTCCGCTACAGTGCTCTTTTTTAGTCCATTGTTTTCGGGTGTGGTTTCCGGAGATAACCGCAAAGGAATCGCTGGTGAAGAACCATTGTTTTCGTTGTACGGCCGGGCATATATAGTCACCAGACTGTAATAGGACAGTGCTCTCAGAAACTTGGCTTCGGCAGTATATTGGGCAGCCAGTGTGGCATCTATGGCGGTACCATTTTTAGCAAGCCCGTCAATCAGGATATTAGAGAGATTGATGGCTGAATAAGCTGAGGCCCAGAGGCTGATAATGTCATTTGAGCCTGAAGAATAGGAGTTGTTCCAGCTTTCGTAAGCGGTATACACATTGCTGGTCACATTGATGAAATCCTCTCCGCGAACATCCAGGTAAAGTAAGTACCGACCGCCGTAAAAGTTAGCACTTTTGACGCCCTTGTAAATACCATTCACGAGCCCGAGTACGCGGTCGGGCGTGTCAAAGACGTAAGCAGAGCTTAACGAAGTAGGAGGAGAAGTATTCAGGAGTTTGTCTTCGTCACAAGCAGACAAGCTTAGTAGCGCTGCGAAGCCCAGATAACCCGTTAAACGACGATATGAGATATATTTTTTCATTGTATAAAGCTGATATTGAAATGATAATGTCTTTAAATTAGAATCCTACATTGATCCCGAAAGTGATATTACGGGCCTGTCCGATTGAATTAAGCTCCACACCAGGGGAAGTATTGGAATTGCTGTTCACCGACGATTCCGGATCAGAGCCGGTATATTTGGTGAATATGAAGGCATTCGAAACCTGACCATAAATGCGTGCAGAACCTAATCCGATTCTATTGATCAATCCGGTTGGTATGGTATAACCTAAACCGATATTTTGCACACGCAGGAAATCACCTTTTTCAACATTTGCAGAGATTGGGCCGTTGTTACCGTTTGAGGTCTGGTCGTTGTAAACCAGTCTCGGAATATCTGTCACCTGACCCGGCGTAGTCCATCTGTCAAGAATATCGGTGTAATTGTTGAAAAAACGTTGGTCACGAAGTGTCGCTTTTGTACCGTTCATAATATAGTTTCCA
The DNA here is from genome assembly GCF_003383615.1 of Dyadobacter luteus. GTDB lineage: Bacteria > Bacteroidota > Bacteroidia > Cytophagales > Spirosomataceae > Dyadobacter > Dyadobacter luteus. The sequence continues at coordinate 26,065 of NZ_QNUL01000030.1, read as the reverse complement.
CCTGCGTAGGTCAGGTTCACGCTAAAGTCAAATTGTTTGTATTTGAAATTATTAACCAGACCACCGTACCACTTCGGTAATGCATTGCCCAATACGTCATAATCTGCTGCCGATATTTCAGGAGCCCTTGTGCCATCCAGATACGAATAGCGGAAATCGCCGGCACCCACCACATGGCTGAACTGTACTTTTTCTCCTTTCGCATTGATGAAAATTCTTCTGCCGTTTTCCGGATTTACACCGTCCGTTTTGGCACCATAAAGACTACCCACAGATTCGCCTACACGTGTCACATTGAATGCATTCACGGCTGTGTGTGTGGAACCGATTACGTCAGCATTTCCGTCGGCGAGCGCCGTCACTTTGTTGCGGATGCCGGTATAGTTGAAAGATGCATTCCATGAAAAATCACCTTTACGGATAATATTTGCATTGATTCCCAGCTCAATACCACGGTTGTACAAAGAGCCTACGTTAGAAAGAATTACGTTACCCGGAATACCTTTTGATGGAGATTGCGGCGCGTTCAGAATCAGGCCATTCACGTCATTGTTGAACCAGGTCAATTCTACCTGAACACGGTCTTTGAGTAAGCCTAAATCAACCCCGATGTTGGTCTGCTCACTGGTTTCCCATCCAAGGCGCGGGTTGCCAGCCTGGCTGATCGCCCAGGTGGCAGCACTACCGTACAGCGATGCAGCATACAATTCCTGAGAACCATAGGCATTGCTCAGATTCCCGTTTCCAACCCGTCCCCAGCTTGCTCTGAATTTAACAGAATTTAGTGTGGAGGAAATTGCAGCATCTTTGAAGAATGATTCTTCGGACAAAGCCCAGCCGGCAGACACACCACCGAAATTTCCGAATTTGTTTTCAATTCCAAGAGCAGAGTTTCCATCTCTTCTAAAGTTGGCAGTGAAGAAATAACGGTCGTTCAAATCATAGTTAAGTCTTCCGAAGTAGGACAGGTACGCTTTTGCCTCCAGGGAGTTTCCCGTAGGGTTGATCACCCCCCAGCTTCCCTGGTAATCGTTGAAGTAGATATCTGCCGCCTGCGTAACGTATGCTCCCCATGAGGAATTTTCAAATTTTTGAACATCATAACCTGCCAGTAATGCGAGGTGATGTTTACCCGATCGTCTGTCGTAATTCAGCGTACTGGTCCAGTTCCAGTTGTTACGTAGCCCTGTTACGTTGCTGCCTTGTCCCTTCGTGCTGGACGACGACCCGTTTTCAGGACTTAGAAAAGCGACGTTTTCTGTTCTTAGTCGGTCAATGGCATAAGTAGTGGTCAGGTCAAGCCCTTTGAGCAATTTCAACGTAGCACCAAAACTTCCTATAATTCTGTCATTCTCTGAAGTATAACGGCTTAGTGCCAAAAGTGAAACCGGATTGTAGTAACTGCTGACAATCTTATTGTTTCCATTGCCGATTTGTCCCGTTGGTGTGATATTGTAGCTGCCATCTGCATTATAAGGAGCCACGTTCGGAGCCAATGTGAGCGCCATACGTGCAGCACCAACGATCAGTTGGGCGTTGTTTGGTAAGGAACCGGAATTCGGGGACTTGTTAAAGGTGGTGTTGTAATTGATGCTTGCTCTCAGTTTCAGACGGCTGTTTACTTCATGGTCAATATTGAAGCGTACTGCCTTTCTTTTGAAATCATTATCAATCAAAAAGCCTTTCTGATCTGAGAAGTTGGTTGAGAAAAAGTAACTGGTGGATTTGCTGCCGCCGGTGATGCTTACGTTGTGGTTGTGCGAAACACCCGTTCGATACAGGTAATCATACCATCTGGTGTCAACAAGGGAGCCGTCGGCATTGTTGGATGGGAAAAAAGTTTCATATCCTTCCTGACTTGTACCTGCAAGTATTCTGGAATTGAGTACTGCTTCATTTTTGATGGCCACAAATTGAGTGGAATTCAGGAGCTTCGGCAGACGCGTTGCTGTACTGAAACCTGTCCATCCTTCGTAGCTCACTTTTACTTTACCTTCTTTTCCTCTTTTGGTGGTGATCAAAAGAACTCCGGCAGCAGCACGCGAGCCATAGATAGAGGTAGAGGCGGCATCTTTTAAAACATCAATGGATTCAATATCAGCCGGATTGATATCACCAAGCGGATTGTTGACTACGTTGGCATCTGCCGATACGTTTCCGGTGTTAATGGGTATACCGTCCACAACAATAAGGGGGTAGGAGCTCAATGATATAGAGTTGATGCCTCGTATACGAATGATTGGCGGGTTGTTCAGAACACCATTGGGCTGTGCAATACTCACACCAGCTGCTCTGCCGGCCAGTGCCTGATCAAAACTTTGTACGGGAATATCCTTTACCGCAGTTCCGGTAATACGGGCAGCCGATCCTGTAAATTCGGCTTTGGTTTGCGTTCCGTAGCCAACCACAATGATTTCGCTCAACTGGCGCGTGTCAGCAGCAAGGTCAATATTATAGGAATTGCTATTGTTAAGAGGTTGTTCCACACTATTGAAACCAACAAAGGAGACTACCAGGATACCTCCCGAAGGAGCACTGATCGAAAACTTGCCATCCTGATCTGTAATAGTACCGTTGTTACTGCCTTTAATAATCAGCGATACGCCTGGTAAGCCGTCACCTGAGGACTTATCGCGTACCGTACCGGTCACAGTACGATCCTGCGCTACAGACAGTAGAGTTTGAAGAGAAAACACAACATAGAGGAGTGTTGCAAAGTACTTGTGTTTCATAAATTCGGAATTTGTTAAGTTGTAAATGTTATGCAGCTTTCTATAGCTCCCGTGTTGGAGATTTCCTGAGGTCATATGTAATACCTCCTAGGAAATTCGTCGGAGAAAAGATTTGAATGATTAACTATATAAAGTCTATAAACTTAGTGGGTAAAAATACGATGTTCCAAATTTTTAATCCAAAACTTTAAAAATCAGTATAATATTGATAGATATATTAAATGGTAACTATGAAAATTTATATTTGTTACATTTAAGGAGCATAATGGTAAGGTTATGATTTGTGCCTGGTTTGAGCCATTTTTTTAGGTACGTAACCCGAAATTTCAGTCTGACACTTGTAAGTGCAACGGAGACTGAATACTTTTGTCTATTAAATCTATAATATTGATAGACTAATAAATATGAAATCACGTATTTTTCTGGCAGCGGCACTATTTGCAGGGCAGACACTTTTAGCACAGAACAAACCTGCGCAGGTTACTATCGAAGGCACGGTGCCGGGTGTACAATCCGGTTATGTCTATTTGCAAAAGTTCAAAGAGAAGATCTTTTATTCAGTTGATTCGGTAGCCATTAAAGGCGGTAAGTTTCAGCTTAAGTCATCTGTGGAATTGCCTGAATTATATGGTCTTACGATCAATAGCAAGAGCGCACCATTGTTTCTGTTTTTAGAAAATACGAATAAGGTAACAGTCTCTCTGGATACGGCGGCGTATTACAAAAACAGTATGGTGAGCGGGTCGCCAGCTCAGGATTTATTTGAGCAGTATAAGAAAACCAGGGATCTGAAAATTGATGAGTTTATCAAAACAAATCCCAAATCAATTGTCTCAGCCTATGTACTTTACCGCAACTTTGCATACCGGCTCACACCTGAACAGATTCAGCAAAACATTGCCTTGCTTGATCCATCATTGCATAAGACAGCATATGTACACACACTCAAAGATTTGGTTGTAACCCTGGATAAGGTAGCTATTGGAAAGCAGGCTCCTGATTTCACCGCTAACGACCTGAATGGCAAGCCTGTGAAGTTATCAGATCATTACGGTAAATACGTGTTGGTCGATTTTTGGGCTGCATGGTGCGGACCTTGTCGTAAGGAAAATCCTAATGTGGTAAGCGCCTATGAGAAGTTTAAAGACAAGGGCTTCGATGTATTCGGTGTCTCGCTTGATAAGACTAAGGAAGCCTGGCAAAAGGCAGTTGAAAAGGATGGCCTGAACTGGACCCAGGTATCAGATCTGAAGTACTGGCATAGCGAACCTGCGGCACTATACGGTGTACGTGCAATACCTGCCAATTTCCTTTTAGATCCGCAAGGGAAAATTGTTGCAAGAAACCTGAAAGGTGAGGATTTACATAAAACACTGGAAGAATTGCTGAATAGCAAAACAACTTCCGCTACTAAATCATCAAAATAACTCTTTACAATATACGTCTTTTTAGCTATTCATAATTGTACGTTTTAAGCTAAGCATTAAAAGCTATCCGCTAACTGCTCGAATCTATGAAACCAACATTGTTGACATCCCGGCAGAAGAGCCTCAAAGGCAATTTAAAATCACTGGCATTTAGGCAACGGTCATCCTGTTGTTGTTGATACACACCTTCCCGGATATTCTTCCGGACTCACATTCCTCAGACGGTTCAGTTCCGCCATTTGAAATTTTGGTGGTAAATTATTTCTCTTCGGCGGACTGCTGTCAGGGGTAGACTTCCCTTGTCTATCCCATCATCATCTTCTTCTTTTTACTCAAAAATTTGTATCGTTATGCGATTTACAGAAAGCCTCGTCTATTACGAAATACTGATTCTTTTTGTAGTGATCAGTCTTGCAGAATTTTTTACAGGTTTGTACAAAAGCGGCAAATGGTCGCAAAATGAATGGTATATCAACATTGCAGGTCTGTTCCTTTCTAGTACAATCACACGTCCCATCAGTTTCCTGCTGACTGCTTACGTGTTAAATTATTTCTTCCCTGATTATTATAATGTATTTGAATCTGTGCCACTTTGGGCAGCAATTATAATAACCTGCCTGCTGGAAGACTTCACACAATACTGGTGGCATCGCGCAGCGCATACGTACACCTGGCTGTGGAAAGCACATCGGGTTCATCATACTGCGCCGGAAATGAGCGTGTTTCTGACGGGACGTAATTCCTGGTTATATCTGCTGTTGTTTCCTTCACGTATAGTTTCTACCGTTCTTATTTTTCTTGGATTCGGTCAGGCATTTATCATCGGTTATTTTTTCAAGGCGCTGATTGGTATTTCAGCACATTCCAGTATCAGATGGGATAAACCTTTGTATAAAATCAAGTGGCTTCATCCGGTTATGTGGGTCGTGGAAAGAACGATTTCCACACCGGCCACACACCATGCGCACCATGCCGCTACTGATGTAGATGGTATTGGTGTAATCAATGGAAATTATGGTAATATGTTCTTTATCTGGGATATGCTATTCGGAACCGGAAAAATTACCCGGGAGTTTTCGGAACATATTGGTCTGGAAGATTACCACGAAGAGCCCTGGTACGTACAATTGGGCTATCCGCTCTTTAAGTCGAAAGATCACCGCAGCGAATTATCAGAATAACTGAAACCTCAGAAATTACTTCTATGAAAATCCGAACCGGAATAATACTGTGGTGGCTTTTGGCTGTGCCGGCTTTCTCGTTCTCGCAGGTAGTACACTACGATGTAATCGTGGCAGGTCATACTATCGGCGGAGTAAAAGTATACCACTTTCAGAATGACGTAAAAAAGCAGCGCATTGAAGCTGAATTCAAGGTCCCGTTTTATTCCGGCACATTTTTCAGTGAAAATAATTTCTCTGATGGCGCACTCAGAAATTCGGTGACAGAACACCATGTCAATGGAAAAAGAAAGCAGCAAACTGTCACTACTTTTGTCGCAAATAAAAACTACAAGGTAGATTTCTCCGGAGAAGAGAGAGCATCCAGACATTTGACTCAACATATTGCCACTACCATTACCAACTTGTATTATCAGGAACCTGTCGATTTGGAGACGGTCTATTCCGAACGCTACGGGAAACTTTGTGCGCTCAGAAAAGTCGGTGAAAGTCGCTACGCGATCAGTTTGCCAAATGGGAAACAGAGTATTTATTCCTACACAAGTGGTGACTGTCAGGAAGTACAGACAGAGTTGTCAGGCGTAAAGGTCAGGATTGTAAAACGCGATGTGCGGCTGGCGGCGAGGTAAGTGATTACTTCCGGAAGTATCTTTGCAGAAAGCACATTTGATGTACAGCGAAATAAAGTTCATGAGAAAATTTCTAATTCTGTTTATTCTGACGGTCGTAACAGGTAGTGCGCAAGCGCAAACACCAATCACAATTGGTAAAAGTCCGACAACCAGACACGGCCCGGAAAACGGATCACTGATTATCATCGGCGGAGGAGGGGCAACGCTGGAGATCTGGAAGAGGTTTACGGAATTGGCTGGTGGAAAGCAAAAAGCTAAAATTGTAGTAATTACTGCGGCCAGCGGAGATTCAGCAGCGTTTAATACTGCTTCGGTGGAATTGGTGAAAAAAGAAACCGGCATTCAGGATGTAACCTTGCTTCATACCAACGATCTGCTGGAAGCGAACAGCGAGAAATTTGTGGAGCCGCTAAAAAAGGCGACTGGCGTATACATTGCCGGAGGTCGGCAGTGGCGCATAGCCGATTCATTTCTGAATACCCTCACGCACAAGGCATTTCAGGATTTGCTGAGCAGGGGAGGGGTTATCTCAGGAACGTCAGCCGGAGCGAGTATACAGGGATCATTTCTATGGCGCGGCGATACCCGCGGTGCTCAGATTCTTGTTGGAGATCATACACAAGGTTTGGCATTTTTAAAGAATTCGGTGATCGATCAGCATTTGCTGCGTAGAAACCGGCAATTTGATCTGGTGGATTTTGTGAAAAATGCGCCGGAATACATCGGGATTGGTCTGGATGAAGCGACTGCGATTGTAGTACAGAAGGATACGTTTTAGGTGGTGGGGCGTTCCTATGTGGCTGTTTATGATTACAATACAATTGTAGGCCAGGGAATTCCGCATGTAGTGGATGGCAAAGAAGTAAACACAGCAAGCAGTGGCCCTTTTTTCTTTTTACATGAAGGACAAAAATATGATCTGAAAGAGCGGAAGGTCATTGAAAAATCTACCGGAAAGAAAGAAGCAGATACTGCATCCGGTAATAAGGGAAGATGATTTGGGAGTTTGTCAGTATCTGACTGTAGATGATATGAGCCCTGACTGACGAAGTCGGGGCGTCGTTATTTTCAGGCAAGTCTAAATTGCTCGTGCCCGCATTTGCTCCGGCTTAGCACGGTTCTTTGCTGATAGTGTTCGTAATCCCGGATTCGGGGTGTTATGGACTTTATCAACATTGTACATGAGCAAGACAAATATTACGATTATTGGAGGCGGCGCTTGCGGGATTTCTGCATTTGTGGAACTGTTTCTCCAATTGCGCATCGCAGGATTTCACAAGAGTATTTCTATTACTATTATTGAAGAAAATAAAGAGGTAGGAAAGGGATTGGCCTTCGGTACCAGTCAACCTGGACATATACTCAACACCCAGGCCGATCTGATGGGAATCCATGTAGACGAGCCCGAACATTTCAGCGATTGGTTGATAGAAAATGAATCACAGGTAGGGTCTGAAGTGGTTGATAATCAAGGTCAACAAGAAGCTTTCGCAACACGCCGACTTTACGGAGATTATCTGAAAAGTCAGTTTGAACATTATCTGCAACTGGCAGAAAAAGAAGGGATGCAGGTTTCTGTGATACATGCAGAGGCGGATCGTATCAGTAATCTGAAATCAGGATTTAAGATTCACCTGGCAGATGGGAAGTCACACCAAAGTGATTTTGTCCTTCTTGCTCCCGGTACCCCAATTGCAAATAACTACGCAGAACTTGAAACACATAGTACTTATTTTGCCTCTCCCTGGCCGTCTGCCCCTCTATTGAAAAAAATCCCCAAAGATGCACAGGTGGGAATTCTGGGCTCCAGTTTGAGTGCCATTGATGCCCTGATGACACTGGAAGATAACGGCTACACAGGAAAAATTACCTGCTATTCTCTCGACGGACTTTTGCCAAGAGTGCAACCCGATGACCAACCCATGCCGGAGAGGAAGTATATCACACTGAGAAACCTCCACGAAATACAACGGACAAAGCTGCGCAGACCAACTGTAAAGGATATGCTCCGCTTGTTTATGAAAGAGGTGGAGGATTTGGAAGGTGAAAAAATAGATTGGAAGGCAACTGCCAGAACCGGAAAAGATGCAGCAACACTTTTAAAAGCAGATATCGCTCTGGCCAAAAAAGGTGGTGATGCGCTTACAAATATTCCTTACTCGCTCCGCTACGACAGTACACAAATGTGGAAGTGGCTGGAGGAATCGGAAAAACTTAAATTCAAGAAATGGCTGGGTGGCCTTTGGGGCATCAACCGACATTGTATGCCGCTGGTCAATGCAAAGCGGATAGCGCAATTGTTCAGTGATGACAGACTTTCAATTATACCAAATCTGGCATCTGTAGACTTTGACAAAAAATCGAAATCCTTTAAGCTGACTTACGGAAAAGAGCAACTTGCAAATGAAAAGTATTTGATCAATGCAACAGGTCCTGCTTCTGCGGTTAAGATGATGAAATCGGAATTGATTCAAAATCTGGCGAAGGATGAACTCATTGAACCTGATCCGGTAGGAGGAATACGCATCAACCCCGACACGATGCAGGTAACGGTTGACGGAAAAAGTACCAGCGGTTTTTATGCAGTAGGTCATATCACGAATGGTATGCTGCTGGATGTGAACGCCGTTTGGTTCAATGTGCAAATGATTGGTAAACTTTGCCGCCACCTAACCAGCGAGATCATTGGAAAACCTGCTTAAATTATACGGAGAGCTTTTGCCGGTTATGGCATTTGTTCTGGCGGGCTATGTGGTTGGCAGAAAATTTGAATTCAACTCAGATTATGTGTCCAAACCGTTGATCAATGTCCTGCTGCCACTGATTGTTTTTACGAACATGCTCGATGCAGAACCATCTAAGTTGGTGACACTTCCGATAGTCACCTTTTTACTGGCTTTGGCTATGAATTATCTGGCGATTCCCGTTCAGCGTAAGTTTGCGACCGAGACGGATCCTCTTTTGCTAAGAAGTTCGTTTTCATTTTTCAATATCGCTTTTTTTGGCATACCTATAGTGAAGGCACTGTTTGGCGAAGATAGCGTAAGTGTTTTAATCTGTATTTACCTGGGCTCAGCCCTGTATGGGGACACAATCGGCTTCTACCAGGTTGCTAAAACGAAGCTTTCACCTAAGCGCGCACGACGGGAAGTGTTGAGCATTCCTTTTCTGTATGTATTTGTAGCCGGGGTTATCTGTAAGGTTTTTGAGGTCGAAACTCCGGAAGTGGTGAAGCCGGCTTTAAATGTAGTCAGTTTTATCGTATCCGCTGCCGGGATGTTCATCGTGGGGCTACAATTGGGGAATGTGGATTTTAGTAAAATTCGTTTCCCTTATTTTGCCAGAATATTAGGGATCAGGACTATTGCGGCTGCTGTGATTGTAACGTTGCTGATCCTGGCGGTTTCGTCAATAGCCGGTAATGTGGAAGAGGACGATATTCGAATGCTTGCACTGGTTCCTTTGTTTCCCGTTGCCGCTAATGTGACGGTATTTGCGGCATTTTTGAAAGCCGATGAAGAGCAATCGTCTTTACTTGTATTTCTTTCCATGATACTGTCTGTAATATTGGTGTCGATCGCCACTCTGATAATGGGGTAGTGTTTTTTGTCGGGTACAGTTATTTAATGTGTCCCGACAGTATCGAACTAAAAACACCAGATGGAAAATTTTACAATGCTTCAGTTCTTCGAGTGGTATTTACCAGCCGACGGTTCACTATGGAATCATTTTAAAAATCAGGCGAAGCACCTGAAAGAAATTGGATTTGACACTGTATGGCTGCCTCCGGCACACAAAGGAATGGCCGGCCCGGATTCCACAGGCTATGATTCTTATGATCTGTATGACCTGGGAGAATTTGATCAGAAGGGCGCCGTACGAACCAAATATGGTACAAAGGAAGAGTTTCTGGCAGCGATTGCGGCAGGGAAAGAAGCTGGATTACAGGTCTATTGCGATATAGTGCTTAACCACATGGGCGGGGCTGATGAGATAGAAACCGTGCCTGTGAAGGAAGTTGTACCAGACAATCGAACAGAGTTTGTCAGTGATACTTTTGAAATACAAGCTTATACCAAATTTACTTTTCCGGGTAGAAACCGCCGGTATTCTCAATTTGTCTGGGATTATCAGTGTTTTTCAGGAGTAGACTACAACGCTGGAACCGAGGAGAATGCCATATATAGTATACAAAACCAATATGGCGAAGGTTGGCAGGATGTTTTGGATCTGGAAAACGGGAATTACGATTATCTTATGTTATCGGACATAGATTTCAGGAATCCACATGTGCGACAGGAATTGAAAAACTGGGGAGAGTGGTTCACAGAGACGTCAGGGTGTGACGGTTTCCGCCTTGACGCGATCAAACATATGGATCCCACATTTTTTAACGAATGGCTTGATCATTTGCGCAACAGATTTCAAAAGGAACTGTTTACCGTTGGAGAATACTGGTCGCCGTATGATCTGGATTCGATTCTTGCTTACATAGATGCTACGGAGAATCGGATGTCGCTTTTTGATGCGCCATTACAAGGTAATTTTTATAAGGCATCCAAAGAAAATGAACAGTTTGACCTGAGAACCATATTTGACAACACGCTTGTCCAGGTTCGGCCAGACCTTGCCGTAACGCTGGTAGAGAACCACGATACCCAGCCATTGCAGTCATTGGAACAGCCGGTAGAACCTTGGTTCAGACCGCTGGCTTATGCATTGATTCTTTTAAGGGAGGCCGGTTATCCATGTGTTTTTTATACTGATTTGTACGGTTCAGAATATACGGATACCGGAAATGATGGTCAGGAACATAAGGTTGTGATGGAAAGTATGCCTCAGCTGGAAGCATTGCTTCGCGTGAGAAAGCATTTGGCCTATGGTCCGCAGCACGATTATTTCGAAGAACCGCAGTGCATTGGCTGGACGAGAGAGGGTGACGAAGAGCATGAAAACTCGGTCTGTGCGGTACTGTTGTCCAACCATGAGGATGCTGAGAAAACGATGTTCGTAGGAACTCAACATGCGGGAAAGATATTCTCCGATCACCTGGGAAACGTATCAGAAACAGTGACAATTGACGAAGAAGGTAATGGTGTGTTCAGGACTAATGGACGCTCGGTGAGTGTCTGGTGTATTCAGTAGCTCATCATTTGTGTAAATAAAACTGAAGCAGGTGCTGGCAGATACTGATCTGTTCGCACCTGCTTTCTAATTAGTTATGTTCCCCCGAATTTACTTCCCTGCGTAAAATGTGTGTTAGGATAAAACCCAAATCGGCCATATATCAATAACGTTTATTAATATACCGTTAAAGCATTAGCAGATATATTTTAACCTGCAAGTCACCTTTGGATATTTTTTTCTAGAATTTATTTGTCTCATTTTACTAGTTAATATTCTATCATTAAAATGAATAATTATGGTGTTTTGTTTTTTGCTGATACTCTATATTTGCGTTCGTTATATAGGTGACATTATTCTAATTCCAGTTCGAATTAATTATAGATATTAGCTATTAATAAAAGTCATTGAGATAATATGATCTCAATGTTAATAAAATAAATTATTACTCAACCCTCCTCTGTTTCTCTGTATAATTACATAAATATTACCAATTATTCTTATGTGATTTAGAGAGACAGGTGCTACTTTCAACGTGTATGAATAAAGGAAAAATATTCCTTTGGGCTGTCGTATATCTATGTACGACCGGGCTGGCTCATTCTGTATTTAGCCAAACTACAACTCCTGAATCACCTCAGGGCAGAGATTCAACAGCAATTTTTGCGGAGGTTTCCGGTATGGTCAGTACCTCCGGAAGAACACCATTCTGGCTCAAAACCAATCAGTTTGGTATTATTCCTGATCATACACCATTAGCTAATTTTTATGGCGGTTTTGCTTATTATGTTCCTATAGGTTCAAAAAATTCAAACTGGCGTTTTAGCAGTGCAGTCGAAATTGCAGCCAATGCATCAGCGCGAAATGAAATAATGTTTCCGCAAATAAATGGCGCTGTTCAATTTAAAAACTGGGAGCTTTTTGTCGGTAGAAAAAAGCAATGGGTCGGATTGGCCGATTCAACAATAGGAAGCGGATCTTATATTTGGTCTAACAATGCAATGCCGATTCCAAAAATACAAATTGGTACAATCGGATTTGTTTCTATTCCATTTACAGATGGATTACTTTCCTTTAATGGATTTTATTCTGAAGGGCATTTTGAAAGTGACAGACAAACGACCAGTAATTTGAAATTACATCAGAAGATGTTATATGTGAGGCTGGGAAGGAAACATTCACGCGTCAAATTGTATGGCGGATTTAATCATCAGGTTCAATGGGGAGGAAGGTCGCCCTATCTGACTATAGATGGAAAGATGCCGAAAGGATGGGCTAACTATTACCGTATTATTACTGGTAAGCCGGGTGATGCCAATGCGATTGTGAATGATTTTGATGATGGTAACAGGGTTGGTAATCACTTGGGAACGATTGATTTAGGTATGGAGATTGAAACATATGCTACTTCGTTTTTTCTTTATCGTCAGAATATTTACGAAGATGGTACACTGTACGCTTTGACAAACTTGCGGGATGGTTTGAACGGAATAAGAATCAGAAGGAACAATTCGTACGGTGCTGCATTCGAAGTAACAGAAGCAGTATTTGAGTTTCTTTTTACCAAAGATCAGGGTGGGCCGGAATTCAACGTTGAAAATTATGTAAAAAGACGTGGGGATTTTGGAAGAGACAACTACTTCAACAATTCACAAATCCGTGATGGATGGTCTTATTATAATCGGGGCATTGGTACCCCGTTCATCTCTCCGACATCAGACACCGAATTTCGCTGGCCAAAATATGCCGACTTTTTTACAAGCAACAACAGAGTTTCTGCTTTTCATGCTGGTTTGAGGGGAAGATTGCTGGAGGATATTTTCTGGGTGAGCAAGCTGTCCTACACAACCAATATTGGTACTTACGACGCACCATTTCCGGAAACCATTAAGCAGTTTTCAGGGCTGATCTCTTTACAACGTAGAATTAAAACATTGGAAGGAATGACAATTCGTGCTTCCTTTGCTGCTGATATCGGACAGCTTTACAGGACTTCCTACGGGGGAATGATCGGACTTCGGAAGGATTTTACAACCGGAAAGAACAGGTCGGAAAGAGGGCGGAATTAGGTTGCGCAAGCCTTATATTTTGTAGTGGACTCACCGCTCGTCTTGCTACATACTTATGTATATTTTCGGCAAACGTCCATATATAACTGTAAACTGCCGGGAGCATAGTTTTCCTGAAAAGGGGCATCTTATTTGAATGTTCGCCATCCTGCAGCAGGATCAGCCTTGCAACCGATGCATTCTTGCGTATTGAGAAGGAGAGAGGCAATACTTACGCTGAAAAGAAGTACGGAAATTTTTCGGATCTTCAATTCCCACCATGTAGGCTACTTCCGATACCCGGGCATGCGGCTGATGAAGTAACTGCGCTGCTTTCATCAGACGTATGGTTTTGATGAATTCAATGACCGAACAACCGGTGATTTCTTTTATTCTGCGGTACAAAACCGATTGACTCATGTGCATTTCGTACACCAGAGATTGCACATTGAAAGCGCTATTGTCAAGATTCATCTCAACGATTCGTGTGGCGTTATCCAGGAGGAGTTTGTCCTGATCCTGTACGACAATGTCTTCGTCCGGCAAACCGGCTTGTTTTCTGAAATGGAGTTTTAATCTTCTCTGATTTTCCAGAATCGTTTTAATTCTTGCAAAAAGAATATCGGGCCGGATAGGGCAAACCAGAAAATGATCGGCTCCTGCATGCAAATATTCCAGCTCAAAAAAAGTGGAATCTGCCAGCAACATGACCGGTATGTGCGCATTGGCAGATTCACTTTTCAGTTCTTCAAGTGTAAATAAGGCTTGTGAATGAGTAACGTCGTTTCCAATGATGAGCAAGTCGAGCCGGATTTCCTGAATCGTCCTTAGGAATTGTTGTAAGTCGCATTTTTGTATTTCTCCAAAACCTGACATTCTTTGCCTGATATCATCGCAAAGTCCCGGGTCATTTCCTGCCCAAAGAATTTTTGGAACAGCATTCTGTCTGAAGGTATTTTTCATCCTGATTCAGAAACGGTTTTGATTGAATAGCCTCGTTACCTGATTTTGTAATTAAACCACCAGTACCGGTTCCTCTTTTGTGTTCTCATACAATTCACGCAGCATTCTTGCGCTTACTTCCGGCGTGATATCGCGTTGAGGATTGCCCATCAGTTCATAACCCACCATGAACTTTTTGACGCTCGCCGACCGCAACAACGGAGGATAAAAATGCATGTGGAAATGCCAGCCAGGATATGCGCCGTCGGTCGGGGTCTGATGAATTCCTGATGAGTAGGGAAAGGAAATATCAAACACCTTGTCATAAACCGAAGTAGCCGTTTTGATGATAGCCGCGAAATCATCTTTCTCTGCGTCTGTCATTTCTGTCATATTTCCAAAATGGCGATTACTCACAATCATCGTTTCGAATGGCCACACTGCCCAGAACGGCACCAGCAGCGTAAAACTATCGTTGCTTGCTACTATTCTTTCATGCAGCTTTTGTTCCTTTTTCAGATAATCGGACAGCAGACTTTTTCCTTTTTCTGCGAAATATTTTTCCTGAGTGAAGGTCTCTTTCGCAACCTCTGAAGGTATTGAGCTTTGTGCCCATATCTGCCCGTGCGGATGCGGATTACTGCATCCCATAATCGCACCCTTGTTTTCGAATATCTGGACATAACTGATGTAGTCCTTTGCTCCGAGTTCTATGTATTGCTCCTGCCAGGCGTCTATTACCTTGCGGATTAGAGATACCTCCATTTCTGCCAGGGTGAGGTCATGCCTTGGAGAGAAACACACCACCCTGCAAATTCCCCGCTCCGCTTTTACTCTGATGAGCTCGTCTTCCTCGTAAGATCCTTCCGGCGTAGTGTCCTGAAGAGCTGCAAAATCATTCTGGAAAATGAAGACATCTTCATAATCCGGATTTATTTCTTCGCCCATACGCTTGTTGCCTGCACACAGATAGCAGTTGGGATCGTGGGATAATTTTTGCTCCGCTGCCGTTTCTTCCTGTTGGCCCTGCCACGGACGTTTGGCGCGGTGAGGCGAAACCAATACGTTTTCGCCCGTAAGCGGATTATATCTCAGGTGAGGATGTTCTGCAAGATCGAATGTGGTCATCTTCTTTGGTTCGTTTAAATGAGTCGATTGCAACCATCGACAATTTTTACCGGGTATACTTCCGGCATTTTACCGTAAACTCGGTGATAGGATTCGCTAAGGAAATCTGTAAGCGACTCCAGATGCTGTGTTTCAACAAGATTTAGCGTGCAGCCTCCGAAGCCTCCTCCCATCATGCGGGAGCCTGATACTTCTGGCCGGTCAAGAGTCAGATCTACGAGTAAGTCAAGCTCAGGGCAGCTCACCTCATACAACTCAGACAAACCGGCATGTGTCTGATACATGAGTGAACCAAACAGTTTCAGGTCGTGATTGGCGAGGGCTTTCACGGCTTGTTGTACACGCTCATTTTCCTGAACCACGTACATACACCGGTTAAACACAACAGTACTGAGCTGATAGTGCAAAGTCATTACCATGGCGGAAGTTGCGTCTCTCAAACTTTCTACAAGCGGGTATTGGGTGCGGATTGTCTGAAGGCCTTGCTCGCATTCCTGTCTGCGTGTGTTGTATTCGCTGTCTGCGAGCGAATGTTTGACACCCGTATTGCAAAGCAGTAGAGTATATTGGGTCAGGTCGATCGGGTGATAAGTATACGAAACTGAACGGCAGTCCAGCAATATTACGTTCGAATGTTTGCCGTGAATGCTGGCGAACTGATCCATGATGCCACACTTTACGCCTGCATATTCATGTTCCGCTTTTTGTGCCATCAATGCAAGAGAAACTTTTGGAATCCCCAGCTCAAAGATTTCGTTAAGGGCAGTGGCCGTCCCGCATTCCAGCGCGGCAGATGAAGATAATCCTGCACCCAGTGGAATGTTGCCTCCGAAAACCAGATCAAATCCCGAAATTGCGTAAGCTGCTTTCACAAACTGCTGAACGGTGCCCCGGATGTAATTCGCCCAGGCAAGTTCAGATTTGGCTGGATCAGTTAAATGGAACGAATCCTGCTCCTTCATATCCACTGCATACACGTTGCATACATCTGTTTCGTTAGGCCTGATCGCGAAGAAAATCTCACGGTCAATGGCAGCCGGCAATACGAATCCTTCGTTGTAGTCGGTGTGTTCTCCCAGCAGGTTAATCCTGCCGGGAGCGCGGAAGAGCACAGGCTCTCCCTGGTACAGATCTTTGAAAATCTGTATGATGGTATTTTGCATTTCTATAAAAAATCAATAGAATTTTTAAACGGCAGACAAAGTTTTGATCAATCCTGCATGAAATATTGCTCCCTGATGCGACTTGTCCATTTGCAGAATTTGTTTAAAATATTGATCCGCTTTCGGATAGTTTTCCAATCCAAGGTAACCCAGAGCGATCATATAATAACAATGGATCTGGTTCACGGCATCAAGATCAGCATCAAACACGAGCATATCAGGCAGTGAAACCGAGAAATAATCAAGTGTAATGTGTTCATTCTGATGTGCCTCCCCGTATTCAATCAATCTTCTGAAAATAGACCCGGCTTTTTCAGTATTGCCGAGCTTTTTCCATCCTAATCCCTGATAGAAAATTTTATCCGGCTGCTGGTCATTATAGAAAATGGCTGCCACAGGCTCACTGTTTCCCTCCGTCGCCTTGCTGAAATAGGTATTTGCATTGTCTTCCAGGCCCAATCCTTCGTATGCACTTCCAAGCCAGTAGTTGATGTCATTTTCCGGAGCATCAGGTAATTTTCCTTCCCCCAGATTATGCGGATAACTTTGCGCGGCAAGGAGCTGAGCGATAGCAGGCTGGAAATTTTCACTGTCAATGTTTTCAAGCGCCTGACTAATCAGAGAGCATATATATTGTCCGGGAACTTTACCTTCACCACCTTCCCAAGGGTGAAATTTGCGTGCTGCGATCATGTCGAAAGCTTTGACATAATCCCCTGTCAGGTTGTGCAATGCGGCCAATTCCAGATATACGTCATCTCTGAATTCAGCTGCTTCATGATGTTTCAACAAGAAGCTCAACCTATCTTCGGGAGACACGTTCAAACGCTTGTAGAGCTGGTTAACCTCCATGAGTATACGCGCGTCGGTCGGGTCAAGTGAAAATGCTTTTTCAAAGTATCCCAAAGCAAGTTCGTGTTTGTTCAACTTATTAAAAACGGCAATACCCAAATTTCTAAACGCAGTCGGGAATGCAGGATTTATCCGGATCGATTTTTCCCACAAAACAATCGCATCATCGTACTGTCTTTTGTCGTAAAAAAGGTTGCCCAGGTAATACGGAGCGAATCCATCTTCCGGATTATTTTCAATGGCAAACTGCAAAGTACTAATGTCTTCCAGCTTGTTCGGAAAACAGTAATCGGGCTTTTGAACTGCTGCTTGCTGTAGATAGGATTTTGCTTCCTGGTCTTTACCTGCCAGATTGTAAACGCTTGCAAAATGGTAGTAGACCATCGGATTCGAAGGATCCGCACTTTGAGCCAGTTTCAGGAAATCCAGTGCTTCCTCGTAAAGTCCGCACGCCACATAGTCAAGTGCATATTCGATGTAGTTATTGACCTCGTTTCTGCCCAATGTCTGGATTATGGATAAATCGGCATCGCCGGCTCCGATCTGCTGCTGATTCTTGATCAGTTCATATCTGGCCGAAAGGTTGAATCCATCCCGTTTGATCGCCTTCTCACAAACTTCGATTGCCTCCTGATATTTCCCGGTTTTTCTCAGAATCGCAGACTTAACGGTATAAGCTTTTGAGCTTTTTGCGTTGCGGTCCAGCGAGAAGTTGATGTGTTCAAGGGCTTCTGTATAATTCCCCCTTTTGATGTCAATTTGGGCAATGGCCAGGTAGGCCGCATCCTGCCAAGCCGACGACCATGCTGCTTTGTAAAACGCTGTGTAAGCTTTGTCGGTCGATCCCTGGTATTGCATACTCAACCCCAGATTGTAGTAAGGCTCGCCATCATAAGGGTTCGGGTTGCGGCCTATGGAAGTTTCCACGGCCTTTTGGAAATAGACTTCGCTTTGAGCAAACTGTCCTCTTCGCAGATACCATTTTCCCAGCGCATTGTTGTTGCGGATGTCTTTGGGATCGCGGCGAAGTGCTTCCTGATAATAATCGACCGGATTGTAGGTCGCATGGCGGTACTGCTCTAAATGCTGGCCGATCAGAAACAACTGCTCATTGTTTTCGACATCTTTCGGCAAACCGGGAGCCGCAGCCGGACTTGGAATGTCGTTGGACTTGTTGTTTTTTGGCTCAAAACGGATCAGTTCTTTGCCACTCGAATCAGAAATGATCAGCGTCAAAAGATCCGTATTGGCACGCTCCGGCAGCGTTACAATTTGCTCAAATATTTTCTCCGGCGCTATATCTGTCTGCGTTTCGAAGTAGATTGTGGTACTGTCTTTCAGTTCGATACGCAGATTATGATGCTCCGACGTCACAAGCACCTGCAACTGAGCAGACCCGGCCTGAGCTTCCAGATTAATCAGAATATCTTTGGTTGCATTTTTCACCACACCCAACTCATGATACGGAAGAAAATACTGCGTAAAGGATTTTTCTTCGTTCGGCATCAGCCAGGTAAAATCAGGCTGGTTGTCTGTAAACATCCCTGTCATTAGTTCAATGTAGGGCCCGTCTTCGTCCGTCAGGTTGCGGTCCCAGGCTTTTCCAAAATCGCCATGTCCCCATGTCCATTGTTTTTTGCCTGGCGATACGTGGTGGTTGGCCACGTGCAGCAAACCGCCCTTGGAATCGTGCTCATAACCACCCACGAAGTCGTAATCCGAATTGATGGCCATATAAGAAGTCGGAACTGGTATGTTTTTGTATCTTGAAATATCCGTTCCCGGCGAATAGTCAACTTTGTAGTACGTTCCGGTAGCAATGGGGAAGGTGGAAACATCCCTTTTGCCATGGTCAAAAACCGCGTTGACATCCGATGGGAAAACCGATTGGTAATCGTCGTTCACCTTCACTGCCGGGTTGGCCCACCACAGGAAAGTTTGTGGCAAATTGGTTCTGTTGTAAAGCTGCGCTTTAATTTCCAGATAAGCGCGGTTGGGGTACAAAGTGAAACCTGCCATGCCCTTGGTACGGAACATTTTCTCAATTTCATTCACCCAAACCGTCTTGCTGCCATCCTGATTTTCTTCAATACGGAAGTCCACATTTTCGAAGGTGGAAGGACGGTGGTGTTGCGGCCAGTTGAATTCAATCCCACCAGAAATCCATGGACCCGTTAAACCTACCAAGGCAGGTTTGATCACCTGGTTGTAATACACAAAGTGGCGCTCACGCAGTTTATCATAAGCCAGTTGCACACGTCCGCCGATTTCGGGCAGGATCATGATTTTCAGGTATTTATTTTCCAGAAATAACCCGGTGTATTCCTTATCTTCCCTGGTGTCGAGTATTTTTTCAATCACAGGATTAGGGTAAACCACCCCACTGCTTCCCTGATAAACCCTTTTTTCAAAGAACATAGGATTTCTTTCCCTCTCGCCGGTTTCGTAGGTTGGAATGGTCACCTTCGCCTGCCAGATTTCAACATGATTCATGATATCAGTATTTTTTAGTGTCGGATGTAATTGTCTTCTAAATTTTCAAGTGTCTGCCCTTTGGTCTCGGTTACTTTCGTTTTCACGAAAAGGAAACCTGCAAAACAGATGGCGGCATAGAGATAGAACGGGCCATAGGTGCCTAATACTTTTGCGAGTACCGGGAAGGTAAATACCAGCACGAAATAGGCCAGCCAGAGCGATACAGTTGCTATGGAAGTAGCTACGCCGCGGATTTGGTTTGGAAATATCTCGGTGATCAAAACCCAGGTGACGGGCGCCAGTGAGGTAGCGTACATGGCGATTGCGGACAGAACCAGCAGGGAGACAATGATCGGGGCTGCGCCGTTTTGCAGGACAAAAGCCAGTGCAATGTATGTGATCGAAAGTCCGAGTGAGCCGATCAACATCAGCGGCCTTCTGCCAAGTTTATCGACCTGCCACATGGCTACCAGTGTGAAAACAAGATTCACAATCCCGATCATCACTGTTTCCATCAGCTGACGGTCCAGATCTGCGCCGATGGATTCGAAAATGGTGGAAGTATAGTTGAACACAACGTTGATCCCGCAAAGCTGTTGAAACACCGCAAGGGTAATACCAACAACCAGCGCCGGGCGAACAGACTTTTGAAATACATCTGAAAAAGAGGCCCGGGCAGTTGAAACGGTATTGCTTTCCAAAGCCTTGCGGGTAGTTGATACAAAATGCTCATTACCGATTTTGGCAAGAATCTTCAATGCACGATCGGCTTGCCCGTTCATCATCAGCCATCTGGGGCTTTCAGGCAGCCAGATCACCCCGAACAGAAACAACACTGCAGGAACAGCACCAAGCCCAAACATCCATCGCCAGGCTTCCGGGCCTGTATCAGCCAAAAAGTAGTTGACCAGATTGGTGATCAGTATACCGAATACAATGGTCAATTGATTGATAGATACGTTTCTGCCGCGCATTTCGGCAGGAGAAACCTCGGCGATGTACATCGGGCTGAGCATGGAAGCCATCCCGACTCCGATGCCGGCAGCAAAACGCATCGCTACGAACACAAGCAAATTTCCCGCTAACGCCATTCCAATAGACGAAACCGCGAAAATGGCCGCCGCTACGATCAGACCAGGTCTTCGTCCGTATTGGTCTGATAACTTGCCTGCGAAAATGCAGCCGACAATACACCCCAATGCCAGCGAACCTGTCAGAAATCCTTCCCACCACACATCCAGCTGGAACTCATTTCGCAGAAAGGGCAGCGCTCCTGAGATAACAGCAAAGTCGAAACCGAACAGGTATCCTCCCAGAGCTGAAATCAGCGAAATGCCTATAATATAGCCGCTGTTGTATTTGATAAGATTTTGATTTTCAATGCTCATTGTGCTCAAAGAGGTTAAGGAGTTTTTTCGCCAGTTCAATATTCAGCATAAAAATGAAGAAGTAATCTTTCATATGCCTCAGGCGAGTTTATTTGGTATCAGAATTGGTTCTGCAAAAATCAGCGGTTTTGCTGTGTCGGGGAATGGATTAAAATACTAAAAACCTGCATAATCTTATGATAGACTTTGGCAGAACAGGTGAGGTGTCAGTCCTGATCAGACAGAGTAACTATTTTATGGAGCAAACAAGTGTTTTGAGAATGACATGCGTTTGTCACGTTGAGCTCCGTCGAAACGCGGGCGACCAAATTGCAATATTGATAATAAGTTATTTAGGAAGTTATCAATGACAAATCCTATCAATTACACTATCAGTAAAACCTAAAACTGATCTAACCCGTCACCTTCCGCCGGAAATCCCTGGGAGAAATACCCATCATTCCCGTGAAAATACGGCTGAAATGGAATGCATCCTGATAACCAAGCTGATCTGCAACTTCATTGATACGTAAAGGGGTATCTTTCAAGAGATGGCAGGCCTTTTGTATTTTTAGAAAAGTGAAAAAGTTGATAGGCGACTTCTGGATCTTCTGACGGAAAACAGCCGAATAGTGGGAAGCAGACATATTGGCGATACCTGCCAGTTCGGATAAAGTCAGGTTTCGGTTTAAATTTTGCTTCATGTATTCTATCGTTTGCCCCACGGCGTCCTGCCCCGAAATGGCAACCGGTATCGGATTTACCAATGAACTTTTAAAAGTGGTTAAAAAATG
The DNA here is from genome assembly GCF_003383615.1 of Dyadobacter luteus. Classification (GTDB taxonomy): domain Bacteria; phylum Bacteroidota; class Bacteroidia; order Cytophagales; family Spirosomataceae; genus Dyadobacter; species Dyadobacter luteus. Next base: position 4,200 of record NZ_QNUL01000030.1, on the reverse strand, counting down.
GCGTAGGGCGTTGCTGGCATACACCAGGTTTTCTTCATTGAATGACATTTCCAGATGGGAGAGAATTTCATCAAACAATGCAAATCGCTGTTGCCTGGGAGGAATAGTAACTGCCCCCGGAGGGAGTTGTAAAAAATCAATAAAGTCTTGGGAAAGTCTGCCGGTAAAATGGATCCAGTATATCGACCAGGGCATTTCGGGATCGGCACCGTAGGAATGTGCATGATTGGCAGGGATGATAAAAAACTCATTTGCTCCTACTACAAAGCGGGAACCTCCTGTTTTGAACCAGCCTTTGCCCTCAGCACAATAAATCAGAATATGTTGTGCTGACCCTCTAAATCGGTCTCTATCATGAAATGAAGCGGTTGGATAAAAGCCAATATCAGTGATGTAAAGCGATTCGCACAATGGGTGCGCCGCCAGCTGGTGAATAGCATCAGCCGGTAAAATAGCGCTTCTTTGTCCTGCAAATCCTTCCTCTTTTCTGATCATAACCGTGGTGCGATAAGAATAATATCCATCTTTTTCGTAACAAAAACCATGTAAAGTTATGATGGTGTATGATAATTTTGCAACTCTATAATTAAATTGTTATGTCAAGAATCCTATATCTCTTTCTAGTATTTGCCCTTTTTTCCCAGACTTCGAAAGCACAGGAAAGTTTATCCCTGGCTGGCGAATGGGAGGTTGCCTTTGATATTGATGACGCCGGTTCGCACCGTATGCTGAAACGCCGCATGCCTCATAAAATACAGTTGCCTGGCACCACAGATCAGGCGGGATTGGGCGATTCGCTGACGACTAAGCCGGCATTAAACCGCGCGTCGTTGTATCAGCTGGCACGCAAACACCGGTTTGTGGGCACTGCATGGTATCGTCGCAAAATTACCATTCCGGAAAATTGGAAAGGAAAACGTATTGAGATGAATCTGGAGCGCGTGCTTTGGCAAAGTCGTGTTTTTGTGGATGAGCAGGAAGCCACGCATCAGCAGGAAAGCCTCACGACACCGCATCGTTATGATCTCACCAAACTGCTTACGCCTGGTACGCATACGATACTGGTACGAATTAACAATACAAGACAATACGATATCACCTATCAGAATCTGGCACATGCCTACACCGACGGTACACAGACAATCTGGAATGGGGTGTTGGGGGAAATGTCGCTAACGGCTCAGGATCCGATCAGTATTCAGCATGTGAGAACAGATCCGGACGGAAAGTCTAAGTCCGTGGAAGTGAAGTTGACTTTTGAGAATACCACCGGTGCGGAACAGCAGGGAACACTTAAACTGACGGCTTACCTGAATGGAAAAAGTTTGCCCGTAAAGGAAGAAAGTATTCGTGTAAAACCGGGTCAGGCAGTCGTTAATGTCAATTATGGTTTGAGCTCTAATTTCTCTCTTTGGGATGAGTTCTCGCCTTCCGTATACCATTTGAAAGCTGAGTTTGAAAGTAAGGGAATTGCAGCAAAAAGTGAGGCGGAAACGACTTTTGGTGTAAGAAACCTATCGAACGAAAACAGCGTTTTGCATATCAATGGACGTCGCCTGTTTTTACGGGGAACTCTGGAAAGCGCGATATTCCCTTTGCTGGGCCATCCGCCGGTTGAGAAATCGGGTTGGTTGAAGGTCTTTGAAACAGCAAGAAATTACGGGCTCAACCATATTCGTTTTCATTCCTATTGTCCTCCTAAGGCAGCATTTGAGGTAGCCGATTCCCTCGGTTTTTATCTTCAGGTAGAGTTGCCCATGTGGAGTTTGCAGGTGGGTGAGGATCCGAAAGCTGATGCATTCATTGTTGCTGAAGCCGACCGCATTGGCAGGGAATATGGTAACCATCCTTCATTTTGTTTCTGGTCGATGGGTAATGAACTGGAGGGACGATTTGACTTTTTGAATACCCTGGTTGCACGCTTGAAGAAGGACGATTCCCGTCACTTGTACGCAACCACCACGTATAGTTTCCAGGCTCCTCATGGCAGCTGGCCGGAACCAACTGATGATTTTTTTATCACGCAGCAAACAAAACTGGGCTGGTTGAGAGGGCAGGGGATATTCAACCAAAAGTCGCCTTCGTTCAAAGAGGATTATACCAGTTCGCTTACGGGCCTTCCTGTTCCGCTGGTTACGCATGAGGTGGGGCAATATGCCGTGTATCCCAATATTCAGGAAATAGGCAAATATACGGGTGTGCTGGTGCCGAATAATCTGATCGCCATTCGCGAGGATTTGAAGAAAAAAGAATTGTTACCTTATGCTGATTCTTTTGTGAAATCAAGTGGTAAACTGGCCGCGATTTTATATAAAGAAGAATTGGAAAGGTTACTTCGCACGAAGGGTGCCAGCGGAATTCAGCTGTTGGATCTACACGATTTTCCGGGACAGGGAACCGCAGATATCGGTTTGCTGGATGCATTCTGGGACAGTAAAGGGATTTTGTCAGCTGAAGAATTTCGTCAGTTTTGCTCAGCAATTGTACCCCTTTTGAGGTTTGATAAGGCGGTTTATACCAATCAGGAAACTTTTAAAGCCACGGCAGAGCTTGCCAACTTCGGCGCATCTGCTTTGAAAAATGTGGTGCCTCAATGGACACTCACGGACGATTCGGGTAAACAAATCGCTGGCGGAAACCTGAAAACTACTGCTGTTGAAGTGGGAAATGGGCATGTACTTGGGGAGATCAGCCTGAAGTTATCTTCTCTGAAAAAGGCGACAAGATTGACGCTCACATTAAGTCTGAAAGGTATGCCTGTTAAAAACGCCTGGCATATATGGGTGTATCCTGAGAAACTGCCTGAAACAAAAACGAACGTAGTTTTTACGCAATCTTTACAGGAAGCTTTGGGCGCTTTGGAGGAAGGAAAAACGGTATTGCTTAATCCGGATTACAAACAACTGAAAGGCATAGAGGGCAAGTTTCTTCCGGTGTTCTGGAGTCCGGTGCATTTCCCGGAACAGGCAGGTGCGATGGGTCTGTTATGTGATCCGAAACATGCGGCTTTCAGTTTATTTCCGACTGATTACCATACGAACTGGCAATGGTGGGAGTTGGCTACGAAGTCTGTAGCTATCGTTTTGCCAGATAATAACATATCTCCGATTGTACGTTCTATCGATAATTTTGCAAACAACCGGCACCTGGCCAATATATTCGAAGCCAACGTTGGCAAAGGGAAATTGCTGGTATGCAGTTTTGATATCAGCAATGATTTGAGAAGCCGCCCTGTTGCCCGGCAGTTACGTTACAGTCTGCTGGAGTATATGAAAACATCTGAATTTAGGCCTAAAGCGGAATTGACAAGTGCGGCTTTGCAAGATATTCTGGTGGGGAAAGAGAAGAAATAGAATGGGTGTCGGAGGTTTTTTACTCTGATTCACTTCAGAAAACAGAAGCCCCGGGCAGTTGGATTGCCTGGGGTTTTTGTTTTATGGCTTACTAATTAAAAAATCAGATTGATGGTGCTGGTGTTCTCTATGAAAGGAAGAAGTGCTTTATGATTTTTAATTAGTAAACAACCAGATAGCATAAACCTCTTGTTAGCCATAACTGTATCTGTACAAAGAGGTGCAACCATATTATCAAAGTTCATCAATGATGATAAAGGTCCCAAAGTCAATTTCGGTCTTGAAGCGTTTGATTTTATCGTCCCTAATTGTCTTGCCGTTAAGGCTCCAACGAAGTCTCCACTTGTAATGCGCAGGATGAATAATTGGTGTTGTTAATTTCCTTGTTCCATCTTTGAACTCTAGGTTCCAAACGTAAGCCGGTGGAATATTGTTAGTTGTTTTGTATGGCTCGTTGTTCCACAACTCAATTACTTCGCCTGTCCTTTGAACAGAACTTGTGGGCAAATGATCCGTCAAAATTGAATAGAGTTTTTTGTTGTCTTCAGAGCTAAACTTGTAGTGCTCAGGTGGATCAGGAAACTCTACAAAACCTAAAAGCTTCCATATGGGTTCTGAAGAGTCTGGTGAACATTGTAGGTCCACAACACAAATTCCTTTCTCTGCGAGAAATTTGAGAAGATGACTTGTTAGTATCTTTCCAATTCCTTTTTTGCGATGTGTCGGCTTTACTTCCGCTATTTCAATTCTCGCTGTCTTGTCAGACGTAAGGGGTGCATTTCAATTCTACGCAGCTTGCTTTAGTATTTGATTTATGCAATCCCATCGCCCACTTTCTCTGAGAACT
>NZ_QNUL01000003.1 GCF_003383615.1 Dyadobacter luteus | reverse complement strand
TACGAGGCCCGTACGCACGGTGGTGTGAGAGGACGGAAAATGAAAGGAGGAAAACTTTCATTTTCCTCCTACTCGATTTGTCAGATAATTAAGTGTTTGAATATAAGAATTTTGTGTAATTAAATCGTTCTTGACAACTTGTCAGGAAATTTTTACATTTGTTGAAATCAAACCCGAGCAGAAATGAAAACGATGACAGTGGGCGAGTTTAAAGCGCAATTTTCGGATGTGATTGAGCAGGTGAAAGCCGGAGAGAAAATTGCTGTGACCTTCGGGAAAAAGAAGGAGGTGATCGGGTATTTTACTCCGGAAGACTCTGACGCTAAGGTGAAAAAAAAACAGCGTCCATTGGGTCCGTTAAAACATTTAGGGTATGTTATGGCAGATGATTTTTGCGCCAATGCTGAAGATGATTTTCCGATAAATGATGCGTCTTTATGAAATATTTACTGGATACGCATGTGCTGTTATGGTATTTATTTGAAGAAGAAAGGTTATCGGATCAGGTGGCTAATCTGCTGCAAGATTCAGAATCCAAAATTTATATAAGTGCGGTGACTTTTTGGGAAATATCAGTAAAGCAAAGTATTGGTAAATTGCAATTGAAGTCGATTACTCCGGCTCAACTCCCTGAACTTTGTTTATCCTTTGGCTTCACCAACATACCGCTATCTACTGCTGAGGCATCTTCATATTATCAGTTAAAAACAACACATCACAAAGATCCTTTTGACAGAATGTTAATTTGGCAGGCTGTGTGCAACGATTTTACTTTTATCAGTAATGACGGGAATATGGAGCCCTATAATTCGGATGGTCTCAAACTATTGTGGTAATTGTAAGCATCAAAACTAAAAGAGCCGCCCCTTACGAGACAGCACTTCTATCAAAAATCTTCAAATTTTCTATTAAAAAAGCTCCTTAGCTTTAGCAAGAGCCGTATCCAAACCACTTGCATCTGAACCTCCGGCAGTTGCGAAGAAAGGTTGTCCGCCTCCGCCGCCACGGATTTCTCTCGCAAGTTCTTTCACAATTTTACCTGCGTTCAAACCTGTTTCCTGTACGATGTTCTCAGCGATGAATACAGATAGCTGAGGTTTCCCGGCCACATCTGCACCTAATACCGCGATCAGATTTTCAACCTGATCTTTCAATTCGTAGGAAAGCTGCTTCAGAGAATCTGCTCCCGGAACATTTACCTTCTCAACAATCAGGTTAAAAGTTTTATGCTTTTCCATACCCGCGATCAGTTCCGCCTTCACCGATTGCAGCTTTTCGTTTTCCAAAGCAGCAATTTTCTTTTGCAGGCCATTGCGCTCTTCTACCAATCCTTCAAGAGCTTTGATAAGATCAGTAGGATTTTTTAATAGCTCTTTAACTTTGCTTAGTGTTTCTTCCTGCTGGCGCAACAGTTGTAGTGCTGCCTCACTCGTAACTGCTTCTACACGACGCACACCTGCCGAAACGGATCCCTCAGAAGTAAATTTGAACAAGCCGATTTCTCCGGTTGCCGGAACATGTGTACCACCACAAAGTTCGAAAGAGAACTTCGGATCGAAAATGATAAGTCTTACAAAATCACCATATTTTTCTCCGAATGTAGCTGTGGCTCCTGCATCCAACGCTTGCTGAATAGGTACATTACGACGTTCGTCTAACGCTATATTTTCGCGGATTTTACCGTTTACGATATCTTCAATTTTTTTCAGTTCTTCGTCGGTCACTTTCGAGAAGTGCGAGAAGTCAAAGCGCAATACTTCATCGTTCAGGTAAGAACCTTTCTGACCGATATGCGTACCCAATACTTCACGCATAGATGATAACATCAAGTGAGTAGCAGTGTGGTTGGCTTTAATTTTCGCACGACGAATAGTATCGATTTTTGCAACCACATGTTCCGCCTGCTGCAAGGTATCGTCAAGATTCTTATCAGTAGAAATATGAACAAAAAGGTCGTTCTCCTTTTTTGTATCAGAGATACGAATCGTTTTACCATTCGCTTCCAGCACCCCTGTATCACCAACCTGTCCACCCATTTCGGCATAGAACGGCGTACGATCAAGCACAATATGGTATTCTTCACCAGCTTTGGTTTTTACCTTGCGGTACTTCACAATGTTGCTGTGTGTTTCTTCAAAGTCGTAACCAAGGAATTCAACTCCTTCGGATTCACGCAATTCAATCCAGTCAGTAGCTTCTTTGGCTGCATCCTGACGTGAGCGTTTTTTCTGCTCCTGAAGCGCATCCTGAAAACCAGTTTCATCAATCTGGAAACCTTTTTCTCTGGCGATCAGCGCAGTAAGGTCAACAGGGAAACCGAAAGTATCGCTCAGTTCGAACACCTCGTCACCTGCGATTGTGTTCACACCGGCTTCCTTTTGCGCAGAGATGATCACATCCAGGCGTTTAAGTCCTGATTCGAGTGTTCTCAGGAAGCTTTTTTCTTCTTCCAGAATAACTCTGGTGACGAATTCTTCCTGCGCTTTCAGTTCTGTAAATACATCTTTGAATTGCTCAGCCAGTACAGGTACCAGTTTATGGAAGAATGGCTCCTGCAGTCCCAGATAAGAATAACCGTAACGTACAGCACGGCGAAGTATACGACGGATTACATAACCCGCTTTCACATTGGAAGGCAGCTGACCATCCGTAATTGCAAAAGAAACGGCACGGATGTGGTCTGCAATTACGCGCATGGCGATATCCGCAAACGGCTCATCATTGGCAGCATATTTTTTACCCGACAGCGTTTCCAATACACCAATCGTGTTTTGGAATACATCTGTGTCGTAATTTGACATTTTACTTTGAACAGCCATACAAAGGCGTTCGAAACCCATTCCGGTATCTACATGGGTAGCAGGCAGAGGTATCAGCGAGCTATCGGCTTTACGCTCAAACTGCATAAATACCAGGTTCCATATCTCCACTACCTGCGGGTGATCATTATTTACCAGAGATTTACCTGACACTAATGCAAGATCAGCTTCAGGTCTCAGGTCAATATGGATTTCGGAACATGGTCCGCATGGACCTGTGTCGCCCATTTCCCAGAAATTATCTTTCTTATTTCCCAGAATAATCCGGTCTTCACCAACGATTGGTTTCCACAAATCCCAGGCTTCCTGATCAAAAGGAACGCCGTCTTTGGAATCGCCTTCAAATACCGAAACATACATTCTTTCCTTTGGAAGTTTGTATACTTCTGTCAGCAGTTCCCAAGCCCAGCTAATTGCCTCTTTTTTGAAATAATCCCCGAAAGACCAGTTCCCAAGCATTTCGAACATGGTGTGGTGGTAGGTGTCAAAACCTACATCTTCCAGGTCGTTGTGTTTTCCTGATACGCGCAAACATTTCTGAGTATCCGCAATACGTGAGGAGGGAGGTGTGCCATTGCCAAGGAAAAAGTCTTTGAACTGCGCCATTCCCGAGTTGTTAAACATAAGGGTCGGGTCGTTTTTGGCCACAAGCGGAGCAGATGGCACGATTAAATGTCCTTTACTACGGAAAAAATCCAGAAAAGCCTGTCGTATTTGATGCGAAGTCATAAAATTATTTGCGTGTTGCGAGCAGGGTTATGCGATGTCCTGCATCTTTATTTTTTCGCAAATGTAATGAAAAAATAAAGCAGACCTTTAAAGCAAAATCACTTCAAAAGTCTGCTGCTTAATTTTCATGCCGTAATAGCTGCAAAATGGTGTACTTCAAGGTTCCTGATCACGTCATTACAGTTGGCGCAGGCTTCCATCCCGCGTTGCTCAAACCACCTGCATCGGTTTCGGATCGGGCAGTGTTGCGGCGCATCCGAAAGAGGGCTGTTCATGCGTTCGATGATTGCACTTACGAGCCCGCACTGATGTGCGCTATCGTTCCATTGATGGCAACCTTTTTCAATGCACTTGCCTGCAAACCGGAACCGTTCCTCTGCTGTACGTCCTTGTTGAGCTGTATCGACGAAAGTCTGATCTATGGTGATCGTCTCTTTCAGATAATCGATTTTTCCTTCGCTGTTCTGAATGCCGAACAATTTTGCCCCCGGCTTACTTACGTAGCTGGGGCATAACAAAGGATCTGTGGTTTGTTTCCGGGGAGTTTCCATATCAGTACATTATATACTGAATATGTCCTTGTGAATTTTGGCATAAATACCGTCGATGATCGGTCCCGGAATAAGCTTTACCTTCTCAAGTCTGATTTTCCTGCTCAATGCAAGATCTCCTCTGTTGTCGATAGAGGCAAGCTCTTTCATCACAACCTGTGCGATACCTGACGCGATTCTGTTGTGTTGCTCTTTGGTCAGTTCTACACCATCAAGTGCAGCCAGAAATTGTGTGGTTGTTGTTTCTGCTTTCATAACTTTGGATTGATTTGAGTTGAATTATATTCCAAAGTTATTTTGTTGTAATTCAGATTTTTAGAGGTTAAATACGTGATTTTTAGATCGCGTAGAAATCAGTCCATGTGCGTAATTTTCCTCACCTCCATTGCATGAGTGCTGCGTTCAGGACTTCTTCAACGCGGCGCCTGGGTTTATGAAAATAGGCCGTGCCGTGCCCAGGCAGCATAATGTCAGTGTCAATTCTGGCTATTTTCTTTAGGGATTCTGTGTAAATGCGCTTGTCAAAGTCTATAGATCCGCTCCAGCCGAAATCTCCTGAAAGCAAAGTACCTATAAGATCACCGCATACCAGCACATTTTTATGATCCCAAATAAATTTATAGGCAGTACATCCCATGCTGTGGCCGGGCACGTACAACGCCTGAATTGTTAGGTCGCCGATCTGAAAAAATTCCATATCGGCTACTACCTGATCTGCCTGCAAGGGAGTAAAAGTTTTATGATACAAAAATCCGCAGCACCTTTCATCCCCGGTCAGGATCGCATCAGCCGTTTCTATTGAAGCTAAAACAGGCACACCCGTTTTTTGCAATTGTGCTGCACCTCCTGCGTGATCCAGGTGTGCATGTGTGAGAATACAACATATAATGTCCGAGGACGGCATTCCCCAGTAAGCCATATTTTCAAAAATCTGATCCAGTGTATCCCCGCAACCACAATCGAAAAGAATAACACCTGCATCTGTTTTTAATGCATAACAATTGGCATCGTTCCATAATGCTCCGGGCTGGTCGAAAGTGATACCGTGCAGGTCTCCGCCGACCTGATATAAATTCTTTAAAAGCTGCATAATTCTTGCGTATATCCTGACTGACTTAATACCGTAAACCTATATCAAATGGACTATTGCAAGGTTTAATTGCCCTTTAAAACGCCGTAGGAATAAATTGAACATTCAGTTGAAATACGTTTGAGTATAAATTACTTTTGCCCTCCTTTTTTTAATGTGCCCTTCGATTAAACAGAAGCACAAATTATTGCCGTCTGGTGGGTTGCACTACCGGACTTAACGTTTTAATGCAGACGAGATGAAGCCGTATTCGGATTATTCAGCCGAGGAGTTAGCGATGGAAAATCTTTTTATAAGATGGGTCCGGTTTCCTGATGATCCGTCCATCCGTACTTTTTGGGAAAACTGGATCGTGAAGTATCCCTATATGAAAGCAAATGTGGAGCGGGCAAGGGAACTCGTACTTACTGCGTCTGATTGGAAACCTGATTCCCTCAGTAATCAGGAGGTCAATTCACTATGGGGTAGAATCCGAAATTCTCTGGAAATAATAGGTGAACGCGAAACATATGATCCGGAAGATAAATTTTTCAGTCTGAGATCCTGGACAGGCCGATTGGTCACCATTCTGGGACTGGTTGTGTTCCTTTTTTTTGTGGTGTATTTCGTGACCAAATAATCCTTTTAGCCATACCATCCCTACCACTTTAAAGCCAAAAGTTGCCGCCGCACTGCAACTGATGTTTTGTACAGATAATCCTGTTGTTATTGTATATTTTAAATATTTTAAGAAAAAAAATAATAATTAAGGGTGTGTTTTAAAAAGCGCGTCAAGGATTTAAAGCCGTGACCTTCGGGTACATTATTAACACTTGTGAAAGGAAAGCCTATGGATTTGAGCAATGATATGATTTTGTCTGGCGGTCAGATGGCACCGGTACAAAATCAGGAAGGGCAGGCGATTATCAGCGAACCGCAATGGGAGCAGATCAGACAGGGAGATTATACGGCCTTTGAGAAAGTATTTAAGACTTTTTATGCACAGCTTTTGAATTACGGACTGAGATTTGTCCGTGATGAAGAAGAGGTTAAGGATTGTATACAAACTCTTTTTCTCAATATCTGGGAAAGACGATGTTTCCTGGGACCGTGTGACTCCATAAGAAATTACCTGTTGGCTTCTCTGCGCCGGCATATGCTGAAACGATTGAAAGTTGCAGATCAGCTCGTTGGGCTGGATGAACACAACATGACTTTTCATATGGAGGCGTCTGTGGAAACCAGGTTGATTTATGACCAGACACTCGCAGAAAATATAGCGCTTGTAAAAAGCGCCATGAAAGTTCTTCCTGAAAGGCAAAAGGAGGCACTGTATCTTCGATTCTACGAAGACCGTTCATTCGCAGATATGGCCGCTATTATGAATATCTCCACAAGGGCAGTGTACAAGCTGGTTTACAAAGGACTGGATACTCTCAACGCCAGACTCAACACAGACAGCGAATCAAAAACTCCACATCTTTCCCCTCTCCAGTTTTTAATTGCGACAATAGGAGCAAATATCACGGCACAGTTGGTATTTAGTTAGGATATGCAAACGTTTGCCAAAGATTTAATAGATATCAAACGTCTGTATTTCAGTAGTTTAATCAATTTGTGAAATAAAATATTAAAATTTTATAAGAAAATGTGACTTTCGGAGGGTCACTTTGCAGGATAACCAGCTTTATTAATTTAAAGTCTAAATATTATCCTATTGAAAAAGGTTTACGACGAATATTCTTGTAACGATTTTGTTCTGGACGATGATTTCAGGGCCTGGGTACTGAGACACGAAAATGCCGGACTTTGGGAGGCACTCCTTCTCTCGAATCCTGCATTACGTACCGAAGCGGAACGTGCAAGAGTGATTGTATATGCACTTCATACCGAGCAGCACCCCGCGCTGATCGGTGATGCGAATGAACAATGGTTGCAGCTTGACAATGCGGTGAAGCAAGCTGATCAGGAACAAGATCCGGCACATCGTATTTCTTCCCGAAGCTTTTTATCAGGGTGGCAAATGGCTGCCGCTTCCGTCATGATACTCTGCTGCCTGGGTGCAGCTGTTTTTTTCTTCAAAGATACTTTTATGTCTGCTCCTGCGGTCAGTATGCAGGAGGTGACCGACGATGGTCAGCAAAAGACAATCGTTTTAAAGGACGGAACAAAGGTTAAGCTCAACTCTGGCTCTACTCTTACTTATCCCAAAACATTCGCTTCCGATGTAAGAGAGGTCACGCTGAAAGGGGAGGCTTTTTTCTCTGTTACCAAGAATCCGGATGCGCCGTTTATCATTCATACCGGCGATGTTACTACCAAAGTATTGGGTACGGAGTTTAACGTAAGTGCCTATCCTGAAAGCGGGGCGGTGCAAGTCGCCGTGGTCAGTGGCAAGGTGAAAGTGAATGCCAATGTGAAGCCGGGTGCCGAGAAAAACAGTGTGTGTCTGAATCCTAGTGAGATGGTCACTTTTGAAAAAAAGGAGCGGGAACTGCTGGTAAGCCCTTTCGATGCCAAAGATCAGATAGGCTGGAAAGACGGTATTCTGTACTTCGAGAAATCAGATTTCCCCTCAGCGATGAAGAAACTGGAAAGGTGGTACGGCATCAGGATACAGTTGCCGGCCGATTCCAGGAAATTAACTGACGCCGACTGGCGGTTCAGCGGGAAATTTCAGGATAAGGATATTGCCTATATCCTGAATGTAATGAGTTACCCCAATCGCTTTTCCTACACAATTGAAAATAAAAAAGTCAACCTGAACCTTTAACAACAACAACCGCTATGACACTGAACACGAGCTAAAAAAACCGGTAATTCAGAAGAATTACCGGTCCTGATTTTGACCTTACCAGAAACCAGAGTTGGCGCTCCATAAGATGACGGTAAGAGTCAGTTGTAATGAATTCGAAAATTCAAACAATCAAAAATATGGAATATAAACTACTACAACAAATTGCAGTAATGTCCAGATATGCCCTAGTCGGAATGGTGTTGCAATGCGTTTTTATAGGGTTACTTTCCGCATCAGAGGGTAATGCCCAGGAGAAAAGTATTGAGAAAATTATCATTTCGATTCACCTAGAAGATGTGCCGTTGGAAGATGCTTTTGTAGCCATCAATGACAAAACGGACTTTAATTTCCAGTATGATCAAACGCTGGTTCAGAATAAAAAGGTTGATCTCAATTTTACTTCCAGCAGTATTGGCAAAATCCTTCGTCACATTTCAAAGGAATCCAATGTGAGCTTTGCCAGAGTAAATGAAACCATCTATGTATCAGGTGCAAAAAAACAGCCTGTTACTGAGGTAATCAGCAAACCTAAACCCAGTTCGGTATTGCCTGCTCCCGTTGAAAAAATGAACATGACAGTAGACGAGTTCCATGCCAACAGGCTTACGCAGGTGATGAACAATAGCTTGCAAGCGATGGCGGTAACGGTATCCGGTGTTGTAAAAGGGGACAACGGAGAAGTATTGCCAGGTGTGAATGTGGTTGAAAAAGGTACAGTGAACGGACTTTCCACAGATACTGACGGAAGGTTCAAGATCATAGTTGCCAACAACAATTCAGTTTTGGTTTTCAGCTATATCGGGTACGTTAGTCAGGAGCATCCGGTGGGCGTAAAGCGAACTATGGAAGTGAAACTTGTTTCCGAAAACAAATCCCTTGAGGAAGTAGTGGTGGTAGGTTATGGTGTTCAGCGAAAGGAAAGTGTGGTCGGAGCCATCACTCAGGTGGACAACAAAGCTTTGATGCGCTCGGGAACGTCTAACATTACCAATGCCATTGCTGGTAAACTTTCCGGTGTACTTACCATGCAAGCCAGCGGTGAGCCGGGAAATGACCATTCGGAAATTATCATCCGCGGGCTTTCGAGCTGGAATGGTTCGCAACCGCTGATTATGGTGGATGGTGTGGAACGTGATTTCAAGGATATGGATCCAAATGAAATCGCTACAATCTCCGTACTGAAAGATGCTTCCGCAACTGCTGTGTTCGGGGCAAAAGGAGCTAACGGCGTAGTGATTGTAACGACGAAAAGAGGAGCTATAGGTAAACCCAAGTTGGATTTTACAGCCTCTTATGGTTTGGCCAAAGCAACGCGTATTCCTGATCATATCAGCTCGTACAGAACAATGACGATGTACAATCAGGCGCTGATGAACGGACAGCAGTTTACCGACCTGATTCCGCAGTATGCTTTAAACGAGTACAAAAGTCCCTCAACACCGCTGAACGCACTTCGGTATCCGGATGTGAACTGGTTTGATATCATGACCAAGCCTTTTGCAACCAATGCTAATGCAAACTTTAATGTGAGTGGCGGTACCAACTTTATCAAATACTTTGCTTCTGTAGGGTACACCTATCAGGGGGATTTTTTCAAAGCATATAAAGAAGGCTATGATGACACCCGTTATTGGTACAACAGGTTCAACTATCGGACTAATATTGATTTCAATCTCAGTAAAAGCACTACGCTTTCTTTGAATGTGGGAGGAGAAACGGGCGTAAAAAACCAGCCAAACGATACGCCATGGCGAAATCTGTATTCAACGGGGCCGTCGCGTTACCCTGCCTATTTTCCTGCCTGGGTATTGGAGCAGGTTCCTGATCCTGATTATCCCAATGACAGAGGTGATCGCCTTGCCATGAACTTCGGAGAATTTACAGGGAATCCGTATACGTCTATGAATCAGGGTTCCTTCAACAGGTACATAGATTCTCAGTTGTTTACCGATTTAATTCTGGATCAGAAACTGGATGGGATTACACAGGGATTGTCAGCGCGCGGAAAAGTTTCGCTAAGTACATTTTACAGAAACAGGTCGCTCACCGCCAGTTATACATTTCCGGAGTATCAGTTAAACTACGACAAGATTGGTACGGAAGAAAATCCATGGTTCAGAAACGGGCAGGGTAATGAGATGTTTCAGCAGGGACCGTTGGATATTAACGTAGGAGCACTTGAAGACAACCCTCCGTATTACATGGATCTGTACTATGAAGGTTCTTTGAATTACCTGCGCAGTTTTGGTAAACACAATGTTTCGGGTCTTGCGCTGGTGAACCGTCAGCAGAAAGACAGAAGAACAGATTTTCCCTATTACAATCAGGGACTTGTAGGCCGCGGTACATATGACTTTGCAGGTAAATACATGGTGGAGGTCAATGTTGGTCTTACGGGTTCCGAACGCTTTGCTCCGGGAAACAGATATGGTTTTTTCCCTTCAGGTGCGGTAGGTTACATGCTTTCAGAGGAGAAATTTTTCAAGAACGCATTACCTTGGGTGAGTAAACTTAAATTCCGTTATTCTGATGGAATGGTGGGTAGTGATATCGCTGCTAACAGATGGTTGTATCTGAGCGACTTTTACAAAGACAACAGCGGTTATATCCATGAAGACCTCGGGGCTAACCGGGTTTCGCAATGGGAGGAGGCTCGTAAGCGCGACCTCGGTATCGAGCTCGGTTTATGGAACGACAGCTTCAATTTTACCGTCGATTTCTTTGATGAGAAAAGAGAAAAAATGCTGCTCGTACCACGAAGCGTAACCATGATGGTAGGTAATTCATTCAAAGAACTGAACCTGGGGCGTCTTAAAAAGCATGGGATAGAGCTGGAAGCAGAATACCGCAAAACAATCAGCAATGGTCTTAATTATTTTGTGAAAGGGATTTTCGGGTTTAATGAAAATCGGATTCTTTTCAAAGATGATTTGCCTTACGCTTTTGATTACCAGAAGGATGCGAATAAACCTCTTGGCGCGCAACTAAGTGGCGTGGAACTTACAGGAAGTGGCTATTACTCTTCTGTAGATGACATCCATAACAACACGGCAGCCATTGATCTGTACAAGCTGAATGTAGGTGACTATAAGTTCCTGGATTACAATGGTGACGGAAAAATTACCAATCTGGATAAATACCCCATTCCCGGATCGGATTTTGCGCCAATCACCTATTCGTTCTCTGCCGGGTTTTCCTGGAAAAAGTTTGACTTCAACTTTATGTTCCAGGGCAACGTAGGCAAGTATGTTGAATTTAATCAGCCTTACGAAGTAGAGTTTATCAAAGGGGACTGGAGAGTCCACGCTTCTCAGCTTGATTATTGGACGCCGACAAACCCAAATGCCAATCACGCCACGTTGCATTATTCCGGTGGTGGTAGTACCGACAACCTTTTCTGGGGTGGTGGGGAGGCCGATAGAGGCTTTGATATTATGGTAGAGAACAGGTTCTGGAGGAATGCAAATTACCTGCGCCTGAGAGAAGTGTATGCAGCTTACACATTCAATTCCAAAGTTTTGCAGCGTGTATTGGGTACATCCAATCTGATGTTTTTTGTAACAGGAAATAATCTTTTCACCATCACCAAACTGATTGAAGGTGATCCCGAACGCAAAGATTTTAATCAGGGATTTTATCCGCAGATGACCACTTTGAAATTCGCCATCAGGGCGGCATTCTAAGCTAAACCTTTAACATATGAAAAAGTACTTCGCACTATTATGTGTACCGGTTTTATTGCTGGTACTGCTCTCGGGTTGTGTACAGAGTTATCTGGACCAGGCACCGGAGTCGGGTCTGGGACCTGAGGATGTATTCTCCAAATACGAAAACTTCAAGAAGTTTTTTGACACCATTTATGAAGGCAATAAACTGGACGGGACAACCTGGAGAGGCTACAACATCAAAAATGCCTACTCGCTGTATTTCGATTTCTGGGATCAGAAATATACCATGGAGTCGCTGACAGATATGAGCGATATGGGCCGGGTTATGGATGCGCAGGTCATCAAGAGCGGCTCCGTTTCAGCCATTATCAATAAAATGACCTATGACCAGGCGCGCCGCCCGATTCTGGGCTCGATGTTCAAAATTATCAGAGTTTGTAATACTTCCCTGCAAAATATTGATATGCTCAAAGATGTCAATGCGGTTGATATCAACGACTTCAAAGGGCAGGCGCATTTTATCAGGGCATTTGCACATTTCGAGCTTTTCCGGCTGTGGGGACCTATGCCATATCTTAACAAAGTGATTGGTCCTGACGATGAATGGGATATTGCCAGGTTATCCAAACACGAAACGCTGATTCGGATTGCTGCAGACATGGATACGGCAGCTTCTTATTTCAAAGCAGCTGATCTGATGCGTCGTGATCCGCCTCCGGGTATTGCCGGCCACCTTAACAATCCTGAACAAAAGCGCCCGAATGGAGTAGCTGCTTTGGCATTTAAAGCCCGTGCACTCTTGTATGCGGCAAGCCCGTTGAACAACGAACTCGGTGTGAAGGACTGGGAGGAAGCTGCAAAAGCCAATTGGGAGGCAATTAAAGTAGCTGAACAGTACGGATATGATCTTTTGCCACTGTCTGATTACAAGCGAAACTATATCGGAAATCAATATTCCAATGAGCAGCTCTGGGCATGGTCTGCCGGTACGAGAGCCTACAATGCCGGCGATTTGCAAGGGCAGGTAAATGGTGTATTCGGAGGAGGAAAAACGGGCTGGTCAGGCGAATGTCCCACACAGAATACAGTAGATAAATTTGAAACCAAATGGGGGGAGCCTTTGAACACCGAGGCTGATCGTGCCGCAGCCACAGCAGCGGGGCATTATAAGGAACAAGATCCTTATGCGAACCGGGATCCACGGTTTGCGATTGACATTATCTACAATCAGTCACAAATTCCAGGTTATGGCGCTGCCAAGATTTACTATGAAACCAATAATGGAGCCGCTATTTATGCAGAGTTGCTTGATCAGACGTATGCCGGTATTACCCGCACGGGTTATTATGAGCGCAAAACCTGGGGGGAGCAAAGCGTAAAAAACAAAACTACGCCTCAGTATACCGACCCGCTGATCCGTCTGGGCGAATTGTATCTGAATTATGCAGAGTCGGCTAATGAGGCCTACGGACCTGCGGGTGTTGCGCCGGGAGCTACCATGACCTCGCTGCAAGCTGTCAACAAGATCCGCACACGTGCCGGAATGCCTGATGTATTAACCGCCTATATCGGATCCAAGGACAAGCTGCGCGACCGGATCAAGAACGAAAGAACCATTGAGCTTTGCTTTGAAGGCGGGCATTACTTCCACGATATCCGGCGCTGGAAAGACGCTCCTCGCGTAATGAGCGGAACCTTGTACCGTGTGGACATTGAAAAGGTACCTGTGAGCGCTGCTTTTCCTACAGGCTTCAGATACACACGTATGCCAATGTCGGCCGACAGGCAGGTGCGCTGGAAGGATGCCATGTACTATTTTCCTTTCAATTCGGAAGACATGTACAAGATGAAAAATTTTGTTTCCAACGAAGTGTGGTAGCCTAAACCTAAAACATTGATCATGATGAGATTATATATATATCGAAAAATGCAGGGCTATCTGGGTTTGGCTGTTTTGATGCTCATGTTCGTAACTCCGGTTATAGCTCAGGACAAAACCAGCAGAAAGGCACAACCTGTTGATGTAAACCTTAAAGTTACCGACGAAGAGGGAAATCCAATCCCGAAGGCCACCGTAGTAGTAGGAGAGGGGCTTATTCATGCCGAGACAAATGACAAAGGGAGTTTCAATTTCAAAGCATTGCCCGCAGATTTTATCACTGTAACTTCTTATGGTTACAGCAAAAAGGTTTCTCTGATCGGAGATTTGATTGAAGATAACATTGTCTTGAAAAAGGCGAAGCTCTATATGACTCCGGATGATGAGGTGCCTATGCCTTACATGAATCTGTTGAAGCGAAAAACGACCGGCAGCTACAACGTATTCAGGACACAGGATCTTGAAAAATATCCAACCAATGATCTCAGAAACGCGTTTGCCGGTATTGCCACAGGTATTGAGGTAACCGAAAGAGACGGATCAACCGGTCTGAACGCTGAGGAAGAACTTGGTTTTTTCAGGGTAACAGAGAAAGTGGGAATTACTTCCAGAGGTTTCAGTCCGATTTTTATCATTGACGACATTCCGACAGATATTACAGAAATGAACCTGGATCCTCAGGAAATTGAAACAGTGACGGTTATCAAGGATATTGTGGGCAAAGCGATGCTCGGGCCGCGTGGAGCCAATGGGATCATCTATATCAAAACAAAACGGGGTAAAGCACACGAGCGTGTGATGAATGTGAATGTGGAAGAAGGTGTAAGTATTGTTGACCGTTTTCCTGGCTGGGCTTCCGGTGCCGACTATGCAAGACTAAATAACACGGCGCGGATCAATAGCGGAATGACGCCTTTGTACAGCGAATCGGCTATTAACGGATATGCACAAAATGACCCATATAATATGTACACGCCGAGCGTGGATTTTAGGAATATGATGCTGAAAAATTCGAAGTCCTTCCGCAGAGCCAATTTGTCATCAGGCGGAGGAAACGAAACGATTCAGTACAATGCGTATCTGGGCTACAATGGAGAAGGAGATATTTACAAGATCGGTGATATCTCTGACTATCACAGGATCAATGTTCGATCCAATATTGATGTGAAGATCAATGAACTGATCAAAGTAAAAGTCGACTTTTTCGGAGGATTAACCATTCGCCGTTCACCCAATTATGGCTACAATTCCAATTTTACCAATGAAGACGGCAACACCAATACTGCTCTGGATCTGGTAGAATTCAATACGGTAATCAATGATATTACCAATACGCCACCAATCGCATTTCCGGTGTATGCTGCCTTTGGGGACAATGCAGTTGCACCCTGGTACGGTGTAAGTTCCAACTTCAAAACCAATCCTATCGGCAACCTTGTTCATAACGGATACTATTCTGAAAAGGGACGTACAGGAGCATCTAATGTCACTTTCGAATATGATATGAAAGAGATATTGCCCGGTTTGAAATCGAGAACTTATGCTGGGTTTAATGTATTCAATAGTTTGCGTATTGGTAAGGCTGAAGATTATATCGCCTATATCGCTACGCCTGGAACCACCGCCTCAGGCCAGGACACTATTCGTTTATCGAAAGTACACGATGGTGTGGACATGCCGGGTATGGCCAAACTGCACGACTACTATTCCCAACGTTTTGTGATCTATGAAAACCTGAGCTATGACAAAACATGGGGCGCTAATGACTTGCAGGTAGGACTTACCTATTTCCTTTCAAGAATTTCCAAAAACGGAATAGAGGAGCCGCAACGTCAGCAGAATGCAATACTTACCGGAATTTATTCCTTCAAAGACAGGTACGTATTTCAGGGAGTGCTTAATTACGCAGGTACCTACAGCTTTGCCAAAGACAAAAGATACGCCATGTTTCCTTCTGCGGGTATTGGCTGGGTATTGTCAGAAGAAAGTTTCCTGAAAAATGTAACGCCGGTTAATTATCTCAAACTAAGAGTTGAAGGCGGGATTCTGGGTTATGAAAGCTTCCTGCCTCCGTTTTATGATCTGGATCGTTGGGGCGTAAACTCTACCGGTGCTGCTTTCGGGCCTTTTTCTACGAATCAGTGGTTTGGCAGTAATACTGATAACGCTGTATACAGAACAACGCCTGCCCGTATTGGTAATCCTGATCTGACGTGGGAGAAAAGAAAGGAAATTAGTATAGGTATGGATGCCTTACTATTCAACAGAAAGCTTTCGGTTGAGGTGAATTACTTCAATAACCTGCGTGATGGAATGGTGTCGCAGCTGGCGAATACTGTCCCTCTTGTTGCTGGTATATCCACATCCCGTCCCTGGTTCAATTACAACAAAATGCGTTTTTTCGGAGTGGAAACAGGTATCCAATACTCTGACAAAGTTGGAGCAGTCCGTTTCTCCGTAGGTGGTAATGCATCTGTTCAAAATAGTAAAATCCTCAAATACGATGAGCCTGCCTACCGCTTTGATTATCAGACCCGCATCGGAACACCTACAGATGGCTACTGGGGACAGACCTATCTTGGGAAGTTCAGCAGCGACGAAGAAACCAGAATTGTTCCTCAGATCTATGATGAGGTGCTCAAACAGGGAGATTTGAAATACCAGGATAAAAATGGTGATGGAGTAGTAGATGACAACGACCAGAGCCAGATAGGACACTCTTCTCCGAGACTGATTTATGCGCTAAATCTTCGGGTGGGTTTCAAAAATTTTGAATTGACTGCGGTAGGTAACGGACGGGCGTTTTACGATATCGGCATGACCAACAAGTATTTCTGGAACGGCTGGAATGACAACAATTACTCCAATTTCGTAAAAGAAAATGAAGGTGGCGATTATCCCCGCCTGACGTATCAGAAGGTCAATAACAATTTTATCGGTTCAAATTTCTGGCTGAGAGACGGTGGTTATTTCAAAATTCAGAATGTAGAGCTGGCTTACAATGTGCCTGCCGGCGCTGCACAGGTGATCGGAGCCAGAGGATTAAGATTGTATGTACGCGGAGCGAATTTGCTTACAGTGTCTAAAATCAAGGATGTGGATCCTGAATCGATCAATTCAGGTGTAACCGTGAATCCCCTTTTCAGAACATTCACAGGTGGAGTGAAGCTCACATTTTAATCACGAATGATTATGGATTTCAAAAATATAAAAATCAAAAGTCTGGGCGCGATACTGATGGTAACGCTCACACTGTTATCCTGCGTTGACTATCTGGAGCCTTATCCGAATGGAAACAGAACCACGGAAGATATCTGGAAATACCAGGACATGGTGCAGGGACTTGTGGGCCAATGCTACGACAACATGCCTCGTAACTATAACGATAACGAAGGTGTTTTCCTGGATGGGGCAAGTGACGACGTGGTGATTACTGCTACTACCAATGCCATGGTCAGACTGGCAACTGGGGCTTTGCCTACAAGCCAGGATCCTTTCCGTACCTATTGGGATCGCGATTACCGGTCTATCTATCTCGTGAATCTTTTCCTGAAAGACCGCAGAGGTTTCAATACCCGTTTCCTTGTCAATGCGCATCTGGACAGTCTTGTGAAAACCCGTTTGCAGGGAGAAGCTTTCGCTTTGCGTGCCTGGTTCCAGTGGGATCTTTTACAAAAATTCGGAGGAAAAGGAATGGATGGTCAGTTACTTGGTTTTCCTATTGTACTGGAACCGATTGATGTAAAAGCAGAAACAAACCTGAAGCGTAATACCTATGACGAATGCGTGCAGCAGATCATTGCCGATTGCGATTCGGCCTACAAGTATTTGCCGATTGCACATAGAGACTACCTCGTTCCGAATGTGAATGACAGAGCATATGCCGGTGGGCGCTATTGGGGACGTTTCGACGGCATCACTACCAAAGCATTGAAAGCGCTCGTATATCAAACCTGGGCGAGCCCGCGTTTCAACCCCGCCAACAATGTAGCCAGATGGGATTCTGCTGCAAAAAATGCCAAAGTGGTAATGGATTTTAAACAAAAAACAGATGCAGTAACGAATGGTTTCGGTCCCACAAAAGCAGTCGATTGGTTTAATCCCAATTTCGGGGGAATCGTTTTTTCTGCACGGTATAACAATGGCAACGATGCGATGGAGCGTATGTTTTATCCGGGTGGTTTTCAGGGAAATGGCCAGGTAGGCGCAACACAGGAGCTTGTAGACGCATTCCCGATGGCGAACGGTTTTCCGATTACAGATCCGGAGAGCGGATACAATCCTGCCAGGCCTTACGATAACAGAGATCCGAGACTTTATGCTACCATTTTTCACAACAATGCTAAAGCGATGCGGCTGAACAGTTCCAGCACCACGCCCATGTATACGTTCGAAAACTGGACAGGAGGAAAAGATGCACCGGGGCCACCGGCAAACAGCAGAACCAACTATCATATCAAGAAAATGGTATTTATGGGGCTGAACTGGGGAGATAATGCGATCAACCGCCAACCGCATACCAAAATCTTCATTCGCTGGGAAAACATGGTATTTGCTTTTGCCGAAGCAGCCAATCAGGTGGAAGGCCCGCTAGGAAGTAAATATGGTATTTCAGCAAAAGATGCCATGGCTTTGATCAGAGCTAAAAATAATACCGATGGTGGAAAAGGATTCGTTCTGGATCCTTACCTGACGAAAGTCGCTGCAGCGGGCAAAACGGCTTTTGGAGAGTTTGTTAAAAATGAACGCAGGATTGAATTTTGTTTTGAAGGACAGCGCTTCTACGATATCAGACGCTGGTCAACAGGACTCAATGAAATTAACAAACCCGTTCACCGTCCGCTCATTACCAGAAATTCAGACGGATCATTTACTTACAAACTCGACGACCTTGCCGAATCGCGGTCCTTTGCTTCGGGTTCTTTACCTATTCCTTTTGACGAAATGCTGAGAATGAGCAATCTGGTACAGAACGAAGGATGGACAACCTGGAAATGATTTGCAGAAACAACTAAGTAATCACTGGGATTCACGCTTTACAGGTCAATCCCACAGACAATAAGGATATGAAAAAAACGATCACAGCCGCTTTATTTCTGCTCGCAGGCATGACTTCCTGTTACGAAGACTATATCAAAGACTTTGATTACAGCTCCATCTATTTCATGTATCAAACCAATGTCCGCACATTTGTGGTAGGTGAAGGGATGAAAATTGAGGTAGGTGCTGCTTTGGGCGGTGTGCGGGAGAACCGTCAGGACAGAGTGGTCAATTTCACGATGGACAATTCCCTGATCAATGCCAACATACTCGCTGCCATGAAGGCGGGTGCCAACTATATCAAAGAAGCAATTGCTCCTGTGGACACGCTGAAGTTAATGCCGGCATCGTATTTCACGATTTCAGATAACAGCAAGATGATTATCAAACAAGGTAATCACATGGGTGCGGTGACTATTAAAGCAGATTCTGCCCGTTTTCTGCAGGATCTGGCGACAATCAAACCTGGATATGCAATACCATTCCAGATCACGACAGCCGACGCTGACTCGATTCACAGGGCAAAAGCTTTTACTGTAGTAGCACTCAAATACGAGAACATGCTGTTCGGGAACTACTGGCATGGCGGAGTTACCACGGTGAAAGACGCAACCGGCAAAGTGGTGAACACCATTCGCTATTATACGACGATTCCTTCGCCCGAAGTGAAAATTCTGAACCTGAAAACGGTGGCACCCAACGCATTGGTAACCAATAAAATTAGTGATCAGGCAGGCTCTATGAAGCTGACACTAGAGGGTACTAAAGTTACAGTGAGCAAGGCACCCGGCTCAGCAGTTGAAATCCTTCCTGACGGAGAAAGTGTTTTCAACCGCTCTAAATTGTTACAGGATAGGCGCATTGTGCTTCGTTATAAATATGCTAATGCAGATGGAACCACTTCATTTGCCCAGGATACGCTCACTTTCCGCAACAGAATCAGGGATGGTGTAAATGAGTGGCAGGATGAAAATCCGGCGAATTATAATTAATAAAGCATTGATTTTGCAAACAAGTAGAAAACCAGGCCCGGAATCATAACGTTTCGGGCCTGGTTGTTTTAGAAAATACTACGTATAAAAAGGTATCAACTTGCTTTTGAAAAGGTAGAGAGGTAGTTACATGGTTACTTTCGATATCAGTTCCACCTTCCTTAATTGGATACTATTTCTTAAACTGCTCATAAATAATCTGATGAAAAAACTCATAAACCTAACCCTTGCTCTGACGTTATTGTCGGGCTTTTGCATGGCTCAGCAATCCGTCTCAGAACTGGTACGTTCCATGTCTGCACAGCATCCGAGATTATTGTTGCTGAAAGGCGAGGAGACGCTGGTTAATCAGCAGGTGAAAAAGCATACAGAATGGAACAACGTACATCAGGCTATATTGGCAGAGTGTGACAAGCTGGTCAACGAAAAAACATTGGAAAGAATACAGACCGGCAAGCGTCTTCTGAGCGTATCACGTGAATGTCTCCGGCGCGTGTTTCAACTGTCTTATGCATATCGGACCACAGGCGATCAAAAATATCTGAAACGAGCGGAAAGTGAAATGCTAGCCGTCTCCGGTTTCACAGACTGGAATCCATCCCATTTTCTGGATGTGGCTGAAATGACGCTTGGCGTGGCTATCGGTTACGATTGGCTTCATGATAAGTTGCCCGAAGAATCACGGTTGAAAATTCGCCAGGCCATCAGGGAAAAGGGTATTGATCCATCCTATGATAAAAAATACAACGGGTTTCTTTCATCAGATAACAACTGGAATCAGGTATGTAATGCGGGAATGGTGTTCGGAGTTTTGGCTATTGCCGAGCACGAGCCCGACCTTGCTGAAAAAACTATTGCCCGTGCATTGGAATCACTACCTAAAGCTGTAAAACCAGCCTACCATCCTGATGGAGCCTATCCCGAGGGGTTTGGTTACTGGGAATATGGTACAAGCTTTAACGTGTTATTGGTGAGTGTATTGGAAAAGGCGCTGGGAAGCGATTTCGGGCTTTCCCAATCTTCCGGTTTCCTGAAAACAGCAGACTTCTTTCAAAACCTGGTGGGGCCTACAGGTTTGGCTCATAACTGGGGGGATAGCGGGTTAAAGAACGGCCTCAGTCCGGCGATGTTCTGGTTTGCAGTCAAGAACGATGATCCGACATTATTATGGTCTCAACGGAATATGATGTCATCCAAAAACGTAAGGTTTGTTGGTAACAGATTACTGCCTGCCATGCTGATTTGGGGAGCGAAAACTGATCTGGAAAAAGTAAAGGCACCGGTTCATAAAGTTTGGATTGGGCAGGGGCCTTCGCCCGTCGCACTTATGCGCACTTCCTGGACGGATCCCAATGCCATTTTTGTGGGCGTAAAAGCTGGTTCACCCTCAGTAAGTCATGCGCACATGGATATAGGCTCCTTTGTGATTGACGTGCAGGGGGAGCGTTGGGCATCAGACTTTGGAATGCAGGATTATAATTCACTTGAAACCAAAGGAGTGGATTTGTGGAACAGGGCTCAGAACTCTCAGCGTTGGGAAGTGTTCCGTCTCAATAACTTTGCGCACAACACGCTGACCTTTGATGGACAACTACAGAATGTGAAGGGATATGCCAAAATTGATACCAGATCTCACGACGAAGCTCAGCCGGCTGTAACAATGGATATTTCTCAAATCTACAAAGATCAGGTGGCTGAAGCCAAAAGAGGAATTGCGATTCAGGATCAGAAGTATGTGGTCGTAAGAGATGAGATCAAAACACTGGATAAACCGGTTAAAATGCGTTGGAATTTACTAACAGCTGCAGAGGTAAAAATCATAGATGGTAAAACGGTGGAACTGACTAAAAATGGCAAAAAAATGCTTTTGAAGTTTGAAACGAAGGCTAAGATTGAAATCAAAATATGGCCGACAACGCCAACGCACGACTATGATGCCGCCAATCCGGACACACAATTTGTGGGTTTTGAAGTTGAAATACCAGCGTCTTCTTCAGAGAGCTTTAATGCTTATTTCACTACAGACGGAAAAGTAAAGCCTGCCAGAGCGCTTACCACCTGGAATGTGAAATAGGTTAACGAGTATATATTCCCCTGGCCATTACGGTACTGCTGCGATAACGTCAGCTTTTGCTAACTTGACCTTTCGAAATTAATATTGAAATACATCATTTATGAGAATTATAGTATTGCTGCTGATCTTGTGTGGCACGGTTTCACTGGCGCAGAAGCTTCGGAGACCGGGCGATAACCACGCAATACCTGTTCCGGCGGGTATGGGTGAACAGGATGCGGATCTGGAGATCATACGGCAACGGGTTATTGCTGATCTGCTTGATTCGCCAGTTGATGAAAATAGGATTGGTGAGTTAATCAGGACACAAAAAGCAGATGGTACATGGGCAACTATTAACTACAAAAATGTATCGAAAACGGGTTTTCAGCATCGTGAACATCTGGCGAATATACTGGCTTTGTCCAGGGCATTCAGGAAAAGCGGTTCGCCATTTTTTAATGATGTAAAGGTGAGAAGTTCCGCTTCTAAAGCATTGGATTTTTGGATTGACAATGACTTTATCAGTGAGAATTGGTGGTGGAATGAAATGGGCACGCCGGAGTTGATAATCAATATTTTATTGGTACTGGATACTGATCTCACTCCCCGGCAACGTATGGAAGGCGTTCGTATTGCAGGACGTGCCAATATGGAAGCGTCAGGAGCGCGGCCAGGCGGAGATTTGATTCAGATTGCCGGAATGCGTGGAAAGCAGGCACTTTTTCAACGTAATCCGGAGGTTTTGAGTCGGGTTATTGCTGTGATGGCTACTGAAATCAAGACGTCGTCGGGAAGAGGGTTAAAACCGGATCTGAGTTTTCACCACCGTACCGATAATGTGATTTCAACCTTGGGATATGGCATGGGATATGCTGATTCCTTTGCCTACTGGGCTGCAAAAATAGCCGGTACCAAGTACACGTTGCCCGAACCCGCTATGCACGTGCTGATCGATTATTATCTGGATGGAATTTGCCAGTCGATGGTATATGGGAAGTATCCGGATCCGGGCGCCGAGAACCGTGGAATTACAAGAAAGGATGCACTGGAGATCGCAGGGAATGATTTGCCGGAGAATTTGCTAGCAGCCGGTTCCTATAGAAAAGCTGAACTGGAGAATATCATCAAAATCAGAAGGGGCGAGGTGAAACCGGCACTTACCCGGGATTATTATTTTTGGCATTCTCATTATTATACCCATCAGCGGCCGGACTATTACACGTCTGTGCGCATGCACAGCAACAGGGCCAGCAACATGGAACAGCCACATAATGAAGAAGGGCTGAAGAGCCATCATTATGGAGATGGTAGCAATTTTATATCTGTAACAGGCGAAGAATACAGGCAGATTTTTCCGGTGTGGGATTGGCAGAAAATTCCGGGAACTACTGTGTTGCAAAAGCCGGATGTTGCACACTGGAATGAGCTGGCGCGACAGGGAAGAAAGGATTTTACAGGTGGAGTGACCGATGAAAAATACGGCACTGCAGCTTTTGATTTTGAAAGTGTTCATGATCCTTTGAAAGCTAAAAAGGCTTGGTTTTTCTTTGACAGCGAATTTGTCTGTCTGGGAGCCGGAATACAGTCAGATGCGGATCTCAACGTCGCAACTACATTGAATCAAAGTCTTCTGAATGGAGCAGTAACAGTCAAAGCGGACAACAAGCGGCAGCTGGAGCCAGATTTGTATGATTTGAAAAATGTAAACTGGGTGCATCATGCCAATATCGGCTACGTGTTTCCGGACAAGGCGAATGTGAAATTGAGAAATCAATCGCAAACCGGCACCTGGCGATCCATCAATCATCAGTCCTGGGCGACCGATGAGCCGGTAACCAAAGAAGTATTTACTCTATGGCTGGATCACGGCAGAAAACCGCAAAGCGGCTCTTATCAGTATATTGTAGTGCCTGGCGTAAGTGAAACAGCCATGAACACTTATCGGTCTGATCTGGTGAAAATTATCTCAAATACGGAGCAGATGCAGGCTGTGGAGCATACCGGTTTGGGTTTAAGCCAGATTGTTTTTTATCAGCCGGGTATCGTTAAACTGGGAGATAACTTAAATATTAAAGCGGATCAGCCTTGCCTGGTGATGGTAACCCGTAAGAACAGCAAAGTTCAGAAAGTGACGGTTTCGGATCCTACGGGAAAATTGAAGAAGATCAGACTTGAATTGAATACCAGACTAAACGGAGCAGGAGGGGACTGGCAAAATGAATGGGATGAAAACAGAAAAGTAAGTGTGCTGCAATTCAGTTTGCCGGAAGAAGGAATGGCTGGGAAGAGCGTTTCAGCTTTACTGACTGAGTAACATCGCAAAGAACATTGAGGAACAATTTTTGTTAATACAGTAGCTATCATATGTTTCCATGAGTTAATACTCTATTTTTGCGCATGGATGTGATGCATTCCTATTTATTGAGCATATCGTTCCCAAACTTTCTGTGAAAACAAAAGACGAAATATTAAAAGAAAAAATTCTTGATGGCGCTGATAAACTGTTTCAAAAGTATGGTTTGGATAAAACCACCATGGAAGAAATAGCCAGGGAAGCCGGCAAGGGTAAAAGCACGCTATACTATTATTTTAAAAGTAAGGAAGAGATTTTCGACGCCATTATTCAGCGCGAAAAGAATGAGTTTTTTAACTACGTGCAGGAGGAGGTTTCCAAAGCGCCTACTGCTGTTGAAAAGTTAAAGGTTTTTGTAACGATCCGTTTTAAAAGATTAAAGGAGATTACCAACCTCTACAATATCATGATTACGGAGGTAAAAGCAGCGCTGAATCTTGACACAATCTGCAAACCAAACTACCGGCAGCAATACGATCAGAAAGAGGCGAATATTGTAAAGAGTATATTGCAATATGGCATCGTGTCGGGAGAGTTTCGGGTGTTTTCGGAAAGTGAGATGGATATGATGGTGTTTGTATTCATGAGTGCTCAGAACGGTCTGGAAATGGACTTGATTATATATGACCGCTTGGATGAAATGCTCACCAGACTCAATTTTTTCCATGAAATTATGTTAAGCGGAATCAGGAAATAAATAGCTGTGGGTTATCAGCTTTCATCAATTGAATACCAATAAAAAAGAGCCCGGCTTGCAGAACGTTCTGTCTAAGCCGGGCTCTTTTTTAGTTAAGCGTTAAAACAGCAGGTCCGAATTCTTCGAAATGAATCGCCTCTTTGGCTATGCCTATGTTTCTGAGGTCATGATATTGTTTGCTGATAAACGGTGATGGGCCGCACAGGTAGAACTCAGCATCAGCCACAAGTGCAGTTTCTTCAAGATGACTCAGATCGACAATTCCCTGTATAACGGACTGATCGGAAAGCTGATTTTTTTCATTGTAAAAAATGTGCTGTTTCAGGTTAGGGTATTCTCCGGCCAGGTAATCAACAGTATCTTTAAATGCATGCACCGACTCACTGCGGCATCCATGCACCCACGTAATAGGGCGTGTGCTGGATTTTTGTAAAAGTGATTCGAGCATACTTACCAGAGGTGTTTGTCCTACACCACCACTGATGAAAACAACCGGATTTTCGGAATCCTGATTCAATACAAAATCTCCCGCAGGCGCGCTTACTTCCACCCGATCGCCAGGATTGACAAAATCGTGTAACCTGTTGCTGATCATTCCATCTGTATCCAGCTCAGTACCTTTTTCGCGTTTCACCGAAATCCGAAAATACAGTTGATTCGGTGCATTGGAAATGCTGTACTGACGAGGTTGCAAGAGATTGAGCTCAGGGAGGAACAATCTTATACTCAAAAACTGTCCGGGTACATGGTCCGGCACCTTACCTCCGTCGGCAGGGTACAGGTGAAAAGAGGTAATCTCAGCCGATTCTTCAATTTTATCCTTCACAATGAATGGTCGCCAGCCCGTCCAGCCATTTTCTCTGTTGACCTGGTTGGCATACAAGCGCGCTTCTGTTCCTGCCATAATGCCAGCCAACTGTCCGTAAGCCATTGTCCATGCTTCGATCAGTTCGGGCGTTGCTGCGTCACCCAGTACTTCACCTATAGAAGCGAGCAGGTGCCTGCCGATGATATCATAGTGCTCGGGGCGTATATCCAGACTGGTATGTTTATGTCCGATTTTTTCAAGAACAGGAAGTAATACCGACGGGTTGTCAATATGCTCAGCATATGCCAGAACCGCCATTGCGAGCGCTGTCTGCTGTTTTCCATTTTGCTGATTTCCCATATTGAATGTGTTTTTCAGTTCCGGATTAAAAGAGAAAACACGGCGATAAAAATGTGTGGTTAATAAAACACCATGTTCTTTTAAAACGGGTACGGTAGCTTTTACGAGTTCTTTATGTTTTGTTTCCATATGGCAATTTAATTTATAAAATATTAAAGGATCTTTTTATCTTCTATTTGGATAAATTTTTTTAATTCCTTCCCAGGTGCACCAAGCGGCGATCCAGCAGGTCATTGAACTGGCTCACTGTGGCAGATTGTAACATTTGCTGCATCTGGTTTCTGATCGATTTGAATTCGTTGTGAATAGGGCAGGGGTTTTTCTCAGAACAAAATGTGAGACCCAGTCCGCATCCGCTAAAAATTTTGTCACCATCAATCGCTTTCACCACATCTGCCAGTGTTCGGTTCATGGTTTGTTCATTAATATAGAAACCACCGTGAGGTCCTTTGGAGGATTGAACCAGATTTTCGCGGCCCAGCTGCTGCAGGATTTTGGCAATGAATGGCTCGGGTGCATCTATGGCGTGCGCAATCTGCTTAAATCCGGTCTTTCCACCCGATTTGGATTGTTGAGCAATGTAGATCATTGCCCTGATAGCGTATTCACACGTTTTAGAGAACATGATGCAAAGATAGAAACGATAATCATATATAAAAGATAAAAAAGTCTTTTATTTTGTTGTGAATTTTATTTCAACCCAAAGAAAGCCTGGAAAGCTGCTTCCCGACATAAAAAATCGCAATATTTGTCAGTTTGTTAAGAATAAAATACGAGGTGATTCAGTTAAAACATAGTATACTTTCTATCTGAAACGGGTAGTAAGTGTCAACAGATTTACCCGACTTTAGTAATATTTTATAATGCGCAGTATTTCAACGTTTTGGGATAACCTCCATAAAAACTCTTTATTATTTGGTTTTGCTCTTCTTTTCCTGCGGCCCGCAGCTCTTTCGGCTCAAACTGTACAGGATTTCCGTAAACTGATTGACATGTCCAATAGTCTGAACGCTTCCAGATTGAAGGTAACAAAGGATACAAGCTGGCATAAGGTGCAGTTGGGCTCAACGTTTAACCAGGGATCGTTTAGTAGTAACTGGACGGGCGGGGGGGTGAGTTCGGCGGGTATAGGCGCATTTTTCAATGCATTGTTTGAAAACAGAGTTGGGAAAAATGCATGGCGTACCGATTTGCAGTTGCAATACGGATTTTTGAAAAACAAAGGACAGGAGAATAGAAAGAGTCAGGACCGGATTTTCTTTGATGCGAAGTACAACAGGGAAATAGATCAGAAATGGACGCTGTTTGGAAACATCAACTTTCAGTCTCAGTTCGCAGCGGGTTACAATTATGAGTTTGTAGTGGATTCCGTAAAGGTGACCAGGCAAACATCCCGATCTCTGGCACCGGCTTATTTTACGCAGTCGATTGGTCTGGAATACAAGCCTGATCCGTTCTTTTTTGTCGACTTCGCGCCAGGCGCTTTCCGGCAAACCATCGTTTGGGACAGAACGTTATATCCTTACACCCCTGACCAGAATAACTATGGGGTACCAATTGGTAAGCGTATCAGATATGAACTGGCACTGATGCAGATTGTAGCCAATTATAACAGGGATATTACCAAACAGGTGAATGTGAAATGCAGATACCAGCTTTATTCAAGTATACTTGATCCGTTCAATATAGATAATCGTCTGGATGCCTCGGTGACTGCAAAGGTGAATAAATTTATCAACGTGAATTTCAGTGCTATACTGGCTTACGACGACGATCAGAGTAACGACGTTCAATTTGCTCAGGGGCTGAATGTAGGTTTTTTGTACACATTTTGATTTTTACTTTGGTAGAAGGGGTGTGTAGGTATCTTTGAGGTGTAATGTTGGTTACATATTTAATCTGCCATGAAAAGAAGTAAATTCTACCTCCCCACAATTATCTGTGTCAGCTTACTCACTATTGTTTTTTTCTTCCCTGCCTGTCGGAATGATAAAGATCCTTTGCCACTGGTATTGGCAGATTCCACCGGGATCTATGATATTCTGGATAATACAGCGAAAGTAACTGTGTCGCTGATGGAGTCGGTACCGGGAAGTGTTACCCGATATGGTTTTGTTTGGGGGGAGAATACTGCTTCTCCGACCATTTCAGACTCCAAAATTGAATTCAATGGTGCATTGCCGTCTCCAGTCAGGTATACCAGCCTGATGCAGGGGCTTAAAAAAAATACAGAATACAGGCTGAGAGCATTTGTTGAGACTGATGGTACGGTCATCTATGGAGCGTTGCGGACATTCAGCACCCAGCCTGATTATGTCAAAAGGCTGGTTCAGACGCTAAACGATTCTCTAAAAGGCAAAGGCTTTGGCTACAGTTTTATTGTAACCCGAAAAGCTGAAATCGTAGGAGAAGGTTTTGGTGGGTTTCAGGCAAGAAGTATAGAGCAGGGAGGGGAGAGGCTGGTGAGCTTAGATAGTAAAATGCAGGTGGCAAGCATGACCAAAACAATAACCTCGGTTGCTTTCCTAAAACTGGCAGAGGAGAAAGGAATTCCCATAAATACACCGATTATCACTTACCTGCCTCCATCCTGGACCAAAGGAATTAATACGGATAGGATTACTTTCGGGGATTTACTGAAGCACCGAAGCGGTATCACCGGATTCAATGAAGCTTGTCAGAATGGTGCTTTTGCTGAAAATATCTACCGTGGTTTGAAGTCGCTTATCCAAAGAGGGGTAAGGACAGATAATATAGGTAAGTTTTGTTACCAGAATGCAAATTTCGGTATGTATCGTGTACTCATTCCTGCCCTGCTGGGATATCAATTTACCGGAAATGATCAGGTGGACGACGAGGCTACAAGGGTAATGTATGAAAATTATATTAAAGAAAATGTGTTTGCCAAACTCGGAGTCACCTCCAGTGAAATATTTGTGAA
The DNA here is from genome assembly GCF_003383615.1 of Dyadobacter luteus. Classification (GTDB taxonomy): domain Bacteria; phylum Bacteroidota; class Bacteroidia; order Cytophagales; family Spirosomataceae; genus Dyadobacter; species Dyadobacter luteus. The sequence goes on along the minus strand of NZ_QNUL01000003.1, from coordinate 380,552 downwards.
TCCCTCCCAGTCGCCGGTTTATGGATATGACCATCCCTACACAGAAGGTGGAATAGGTTATGATGCGGGCGACTTCACAAACACTGCAGGTGGCTACGGCCTGTACCTTTCGGCAAGGGAAGCAGCGAAGATATATGGAGGGCTGTTTTCAACTACAGATGTTTCGGTATTGTCTGCAGCGATGAAGGATTCTGTGTTAACAGGAGGCATGGCCAGCTACAGCACAATTACTCCGCAGGGCAAATTTTTCTATCATGATGGCTGGTGGCAGTTCGGATTGGTTACCGGTAAAGCGAAAGGTTTTCGAAGTTTATGGATGAAGTGCCCGGATGATTTGACTGTGGTGATCTTCACTAATGCCTTACGCAATGGAGATGGTCTTTTTCCGATTCGTTCCGACTTCTATTCTGATATTACGTCTTATGTACTCTGGGCTTTTTCCGGAATTAATACAAACGAGAACAGCAGAAGGTCGCAACCTGTCAATTTTCATAACTACTTACAGCATCCCGAGCCTCACTGATTAGTAGCAAAAAGTGAATAGTCTCATAATCGATATTGATCTAAAGGAAGGATCATAGCTCATTGCTGACAGCTGCTAAGTTCAAATAAAAATGGGTACCTGCCGAAGCGGATACCCATTTTTACTATAAAACAGTCAGTTTAGAATCCTATAGGAGCCGAACCAGCTGTTGCTGTCCATCCCGGGTTCTGGTAAATCGGAGAAGTGGAAACATCTCCGCCAGTTGCCGTGATGATAAAGTGCTGTGCAGCGATTGGGGTCAGGTAATGCGCCAGTGTCCAGCGAGATCCTTTGTAAGAGTCAGCATTGCTGCGGATCTGGTGAGGTCTCAGGTATTGGCTCAATGCCGGATCAGATACTACGGCAGCGTTGTTTGTAGCCCCGAAAGTTAGCTGAGGTGCAGTGTACCATGCTTTCATCGGTCCCCACAATTTGAATCCTTCCACATGGTAAGGCGTATTGATCATCTGATCCATCGCTCTCCATCTTTTCAAATCCATGTAGCGAAGTCCCTCTGCCATTAACTCATTGCGACGCTCACGGCGGATGTTGTACAAAGTCGGAGAGATCAGCTGATTCGCAGAGTACGCGCCCCAGTCAGCAGTTTCCTTTGTCATTTGCGTTGCTGCGATGGTTGCGTCGATATCTGTACTTACTTTCGCACGAGTACGGATTTGCTGCCAGTAGTTCTTCGCATCACCATCAAGCGATCCATTTTTCTCATAAGATGCTTCAATATAGTTCAGGTAAGCTTCTACAGCACGGAAAGTGATAGATCCGGTGTAGCCCGAACCATTTGAAGCATGAGCAGCATCATATGTCAAACCTTTTCGGATGGTGTATCCGGTAGAGTATTTTTTCTCAGTACTAGACTCCCAGATTTGAGGATTTGGCTCTACCGGAGTCGCGTGGGTAGACTGTGAAAGATTAATTAATACATTTTTCTGACCTGGCTCTTTCAGGAACAAATTCAAACGACCGTCACGACCTTGTCTCACATCCGTAATATAATCATCACCTTTATATCCACTGCCGGCAGCATAAATCGGAAGCCCGTTTGCCATTAGGAAACTTTCTGTCATGCTGCGTGTTAGCCCTACAGCGTAGTTTCCTGCCATTGCATTAACAGCAACATTATTGGTAACCAATGTTCTGTTATACTGTCGCCAAAGAAGAACTTCGCTGTAACCATTCATGTTTTCAGCACTAAACATGTTGAAATAGGGGTTGTCGCTACTGAGTGATTCAATAACACCTGTATTGTTTACCAGTGCTGTTGTGGAGGCCACTTCTTTAGCAGCTGCCATAGCCTGTGTCAGGAAGAAATTAATTTCTCCTTCGATACTTCCGCTTTGGAACTGGTAGTTAGCGTTGTAAGCTTTATTCTTTCCAGGCCACTCCGGACCATTAGGTACCAAAGCAGTTCCTTTGAAATATTTCAACCAGGTTCCTTCGTAAAGAGCAACACGAGATTTCAATAATTGTGCAACCTTTTTAGAAATACGGTTAGTACCTCCGTTGGGGGCATTGTTTTGCATCATTAAAGCAGCAGAGTCAAGGTCAGAGATGATAAATCTCGCTACTTCAGTTCGTGGGCTACGAATGCTTGCAGCTGTTAACATTTCATGATTATCAGGAAATGTATTACGAATGATTGGGAAATCACCAATTGCTTGCAATTTCTTGAAGTATTCAAATGCTCTAAGAAAATACATCTCGCCAATATGATGTCTTATATTAGCATCTGTTCCAGTAATTCCCCCGCTTTTGTAACGTGGTAGCACATTTTCAAGAAAATAATTTGCCTGGAAAATATTAGTAAAACCCCAGTCTCCATCTACCGCAGGAACTCTCCATAACCCCGGAATGAACTTGTTGTCCAAAGATGGAACAGCCATATTATCGGTATTGGCATCTGTTCCAAATGTCCCGAAATCCCATCTTCCGTGGGAAGGTAAGATATCAGGGTATCTTCTTACTGTGTAAGCAGCAAGGTGGGATTCATCTGTAAGATAATCGTCAGGTGCAATTGCGGAAAGTGGTGCCTGATTCAGATAATCATTGCAGGACACTGCAGCTAAGGCAACAGCTCCGATTAGCAGCGTATTTTTTATTTTATGTCTTAGAAAACTCATTTTTCGAATATTAAAAAGTAATACTTAAACCAGCAGCATACACTTTCGACAATGGATATGCATTTCCATTACCAGTTCCGTCTGTAGCGGTTCCACCATCAACGGTTTCCGGGTCAAACATTTTAGCCATTTTGGTTCTCGTAAATACATTTTCTCCTGATAGATAAAAACGTAGTTTCTGAATAGCCAGTTTCTTTGTAATTGATCCTGGAAGAGTGTAACCGAGCTGAATGTTTTTCAAACGGATATAAGATGCATCCTGTAGGTAGCGGGTTTGCGTTTGTTGATTTTTACCAGAGTTAAACAACGGACGAGGATAGTATGAATCTGTATTCGCTCCAAGTGGATGATTAGGATCACTACGGAAATAATCACTATGTTCAACAAGTCCTGTTGACCACCACATATTATTAGTAGCTCCCCAGAAGAAATAACTTCCCTGCCAGATATCTCTTTTCAACACACCCTGGAAAAATGCACGAAAATCAAATCCTTTATAATCCAAATTGATATCAGTACCGATTGTATATCTTGGTGTACTGTTTCCAATTAACTTTTTATCACCTGGGTCAGCTAGTGTGTTAGCGCCTTCAGAAATACGTCCATCACCATTCAAGTCTGCATACATGATGTCTCCTGCAGCCCATTGAGAACCAAATGAACTTTGTCCTCCATTAGTCAGGCTAGCCAGGTGAGAGTCCATCTCCTCTTGTGACTTTGCAATTCCAATAGTTTGATATCCCCAGATGTCGCCTAGTTTTTGCCCTGTTCTATATTTATCAAGAGCATAAGTTTCATTAGGATATCTGGTAATAGTTGTTTGGTAATCAGATAGAAGGAGTCTAACATTGTAGCCTAGTCCATTCTTTAACTGATCATTCCAGGCAACCTCAAATTCAAATCCACGTGTTCTCATGTCCGTATTGTTTGTTTGAGGAACAGGTGTGCCCAGAATTGATGGTAATGTTGGAGCCGGCCCCATCATATTAATTGTTTTTCGCTGAAACCAGTCAAATGAACCAGTCAGTCTGTTATTAAACGCACCAAAGTCCAGCCCGAAGTCGTAGCTTTTAATAGTTTCCCAAGTAAGTGTAGAGCTGATAAGACCAGGTGCACTAGCTGTGTTTGGGCGAGCTCCGTTAATCAACCATGCCCCGTCAGATGTAACAGGAGTGATTGTACGGTAAGTTGGATAGTATTGTGGGTTGACGTCTGACGGCTTTTGATTTCCTAGTTGGCCGTAAGAACCACGGAATTTGAATGTGTTGATCATTGATAGATTGTCTTCCCAGAATTTTTCTCTGGCAACATTCCATCCTACAGATACTGATGGGAATAAAGTCCATCTTACATCTTCGCGAAAACGGCTGGAACCATCATAACGCAGATTGGCTTCAAACAAATACTTGCCATCGTAATCGTAGTTTAGTCTACCAAAGAAACCAGCAGTTGCCCAACGATTGTATTGTCCCCGTATGGTGGGAGCGATAGGGAGTCCATTTATGTCAGTCCCTGAAGCCGTATTTAAAGTTGGCAAACTGGGAACGATAATTCCGTTAAGTGTAGCATTGAATTCCCGGAACTTATTTTGTTCTGTCTGAAATCCACCCATAACTTTGAAGAAATGCTTCAATCCAAGTGTTTTGCTGAACTCAGAATACAGGTTGGCATTGAAATAGTTTTCTTTATAAGCAAATTCATAGACTTCAGAATTACGGTTGTATAGCACTGGTTTGTTAGCAACATCATAATTGTAAGTCTGTTGGACATCCCAATGGCGGAAGTCGTTGCGCGTACGATAGTTGATTTCCCCAAATGTTTTCCAACCTTTAATAGGCTCAAATACCAGCTGAAGTTGTTGATACAGGTAATCCTTTTGGTTACGATCTTTTCCACCATCTCTCATACCTAGTGCAGGAGAAGGGGAGCTGAAAAGATTACCATTTGGGTCATATAGTGGTAGAGTAGGCCATCCCTGACGCCCTAAGTCCGAGTAGAACCCATTCGATAAGTTTGATGGACGGTTATAGTCTTCACGAATAAAACGAGTGCTATAATTTACGGATACCTGGTCAGACAGCTGAGAATTGATTTTTGCAGTAAATCCGTAACGAGTGAAGTTGTCCTGATTAAACTTCATCAGACCTTGCTGCCCCATATAATTACCCGAGATGTAAACCTGTGTTTTCTCGCTACCTCCACTCAGACTAAAGTTGTGTTCTTGCGAAAGTGTTCTTGCGCGAAACATAGCTTTGTACCAGTCCACATTGTCATTACCTGCGGCATATCCATCTGCCCAGCGTGTTGCGTTATTTGGATCAGGAATGGTCGTTGTGGAAATCACGCCGTTTTGATAATCCTTGATGCGTTGTAAATGTGCAGCATTAAAGTGAGGAGCACTTCCCCCATTTTGTCCTGCATCATTAAAATACAAAGCAAAAGTATAAGAGTCCATCATTTTCGGCATAAGCACGGGAGAAGTAGAGCGGAAGCTATTATTATAGTTCAGTTGCAATTTTCCAGATTTACCACGTTTGGTAGTGATCAGAATTACACCAAATGCTGCGCGGGAACCGTATACAGCTGCTGCTGCTGCATCTTTCAAAACAGAAATGCTTTCGATATCCTGAGGGTTAATCGCATTTAGCGAGCCTTCCATTCCATCAACCATCACAAGTGGTGCCGAAGATGAGTTGCCTATAGTTCCCACGCCACGGATGTTGATACTCGGATTAGTTTCAAGGGAACCGTTGCTCTGAGAAATATTCAAACCTGTCACCAAACCCTGTAGTGCTTGTGAGGCATTTTGTACCGGGCGGTTTTCAATAGCTTTGGAATCTATCGTTGCTACCGCACCAGTGAGGTTTACTTTCTTTTGTGTACCAAAACCTACAACAACTACCTCATCAAGGTTGTTATCATTGTTGGCAAGGGTGACATCTATTTTATAAACACCACCTGCTGATGGCTGGCGGCCTGCAAGGGTTACTTCGTTGGCTGTGTAACCGATGAAAGTAAATGCCAGAACTGCATTCTTGTCTACATCCAGTTTGTAGTTTCCTTCTCCATCTGTGATCGTACCGATGGTAGTACCTTTCGCAATAACACTTACACCAGGCAATGCTCCCTGTGCATCTTTTACTGTACCTTCTACCTTAACAGTCTGTGCGAAACTGTTTGTGAAGGATAACAAAGTCATCACAAAGCCGAGCAGTAAACCAGGCTCTCTGAGAAACACGTGTAATTTTCTTTTCATTATAGAATAATTGGTTAGACCTTAAATCCGGGTGGGTTATTGAGCCGGATCTTACAGAACATATTAAACAATTGTGGCGGACAGCCGGGCTGCCAACCGGGAAACGGGTATTCTCTTTTTAGTTAATAGTAGACTTTTCTTGTGTCATAAGTACACTTATAGTTTGGTGGATAATTCATTATTCAGCCCTTTCAGGACAGCTCGTTTCCTTCTCCGGATTATGCCCGGAAAAAGAGGTTAAGAATTTTGTGTGTGAACTGTACTTTCGTAAGAAATACCTTCGTTTTTGCTGCTAAATACAGCCGGTATTAAACCGTATTCATTCAACCAGATTCCAGCGGCAAAATCTGGTATTGTGATAGAGATTGATTTACTTAGTGTTGTATTTTAAGGATTTGAGCTATGTGTCAAATAATCATTTGAATAGTTCAAAATTATGTACCCAATACGACAAAACAGGGGTATTATTCGTTTTTAAAGGGGTGAAATTCGTTTTGGTAGTAAAAAAATATAACAAAAATTTAATAGTACTATTCTGATATAAGTTAAGATGCAAGTGAGGGTGGTGATCACGTATTTTTGGAGGTAATGAAGGGGGAGAAAGCATGAGGAATTGTTTACTGATAAGTCTTTTTACAGCGTTGCTGTCTGGTGTGCTCCAAGTGTACAGCCAGCCGGTAAGTACTTTCAAATTTGAGCACATAACGGTCGACGAAGGATTGGCGCACAGCGATGCGATGGCGGTAAGTCAGGACTCGAATGGCTTCATATGGATAGGTACGAACAATGGGATTAACCGTTATGATGGGTATGAGCTGAAGAAGTATGAGCTTTATAATACCGAACAGGGCGGGGTGTCGAGCAATCGGATTCGCGTGCTGTATAACGGTAGAGCTGGTCGGATCTGGGCGGGTACGGAACGGGCAGGGCTGTTTTGCTACAATCCGTTAAGCGATGCCTTTGTCAATGTAAAGGAGATGACGACGTCAGGCAAGTTCAGGGAAGTTTTATCAAGAATAAACAAAACATCGGTACGCTCCGTCACTACAGACAGCAGCGGGAGATTATGGGTAGGGACGCAGGATCAAGGGCTATTTGTGATTACTGTTGATCATAAACATGAGATCAGCCGGGTCGATGAGGTGAAATTTAGTGCTTCAAAAAATATAAGCTACGACGTCACGGGTTTACTGGCCGATCAGTTTGGTAGGGTATGGATAGGAACACTGGCAGGTGGCTTGTGGCAGATGGATGCCAGGCTGGCCGGAAGACAAAACATATATCCGCAACGGGTGACATCCTGGCTAGAAGAGGATGTCCGGGCTTTGTATCAGGACAAAAAGGGAGATTTATGGATAGGAGGCGATCAGCGCGTGTATCGCATCGTGAAGGCTGAGGTTTCTAAACCTAAACCCGTATTGATTGCCTTATCAACTTTGTTTCATGGCGTGCAATGCATCTTCATGGACTCCTCGGACAGGTTATGGATCGGAACCAACTTTGGTTTGCTGATGACTGAGCATACAAGCAGTCTATCCGGAAATTATGCATTCAGAACGTTCTTGCCATCTGACGGAGATGAAAATAGTATCAATTCTGGCCGTATTCATCAGATACTCGAAGATTCGTTCAATAATCTTTGGATGGCGGCGTCTTCTGGGGGTGTCAACAAGGTTCGTTTAAATCAGGGACGTTTTGCTCACTTAAGGCGTGATGCTTCTACAAGTAGTGCGCTTTCCAATAATTATGTGAACGTAATTCATAAAGATGAGCAATACAATCAGCTTTTTATAGGAACGAGGAATGGATTTTCGCGTTATGATCCTCAACGCAAAAATTATGATAATTTTCTGCACCGTTCTTTACAGGGAAACGCAACTGGTGTGGATGTAGCCGCGCTTTATGTTGGAAGTGAAGCGGTCTGGATCGGAACACGTTACAACGGACTTTATCTACTGGATCGTCAATCCGGAAAAACGTTACGGGCTCTTCCTTCAATCCCGGGGTACAAACCCTGGAACTACATGAGTGTAGAGAGTATCATCACCGACAAGCATCAACGGGTTTGGGTGGGTACGACGGAGGGTCTACTTCTTTATGATCAGAAGGGTAATTTCGTTAGCGCTTTTTACACCCGGAACTCATCTCTCCCCTCCAACCAGTTTACTTTTCTGCTTTACGATAATAAGCAAGACGTTCTGTGGGCCAGTACTGCTGATAACGGCATTTTGCAACTTAGGGCTGGAAAAGAATCTTTGCGTGTGCTCCATCATTTCAATCATCGTGCAGATGACGAACATAGCCTGAAGGTTAATTTCGCGTGGCCTTTGCTGCAGGATGAATCGGGTGATATCTGGGCGGGGACAATAGGGGGCGGTCTGCACCGTTTGGTCAGAGAAAAAGATAAATACAGGGTTGATAGATATTACAAATGGTTACCTGAAAACGATATAGAAAGTATACTGGCAGATGACAGCGGTAACCTGTGGATCGGAGGGGCTGGTTTGTTCAAATTTACCCCTGATACCAAAAAGGTAATGCATTACGATGTCAGCGACGGCTTGCAGAGTAATTCTTTTAAGGTCGGTTCGGCTTTTCATTCTGCCGATGGAACGATGTACTTCGGAGGTACCAACGGACTTAATTATTTTAAGCCTGACGCCATCAGGGCTAATCCCCATGCACCCGTAGTGCATATCACGAGGTTGCGGGTATTGAACCGAAATACGGGTAATGACGACGATGAAGTGGGGAGTTCCATGGTTACCCGACCATTTTCTGAACCGGAAGGAGTGACGATTAAGGCATCGGAAAATGACTTCTCCTTTGAATTTGTAGGTTTAAATTACGTGAATCCGCAGAAGCAACGATACATGTATTTTCTGGAAGGCTACAGCAGTGATTGGATACAACTACCAGAAGGGCAACGGGTTGCCAGTTTTGCCAATATTCCTGCCGGTGAGTATATTTTCCGCGTAAAAGCCAGCAATGGCGAAGGGGTATGGTCGGTGAAACCAGCTGAGGTGAAGGTAATTATTCTGCCACCCTGGTATAAGACCTGGTGGGCATGTATGGGTTATGTTTTAATTGTACTTGGGGCTTTTCTGCTTTACCGAAAAATAACATTGGGCAGGCTTGAATTGAAAAACAGGATCGCTTTGGAAAAGCTTCATGCCGAAAAAGAAAAGGAAATTGCCGATGTGAAGATCAATTTCTTCACAAATGTATCTCATGAATTCCGTACACCGCTCACGTTGATTCTGGGGCCGATGGAGGAATTTATGGCCTACCTGGGTGAATCCGGAGAGATGAAGGAGAAAGTGGAAATGATGCATAAGCAAACTCAGAAACTGCTCAACCTGGTGAATCAGCTTCTGAGTTTCAGAAAGGTGGAAACCGGTAACGTGGCGCTGTCGGTAACCCGTGGCAATATTCTGAGCTTTATCCATGAAATTTTTCTCATTTTCAGGCACAAGGCTGAAGAGCAAAACATGAGCTACAACATTACGTTACCAGAAGAAGAGATACAGCTTTATTTCGATACAGAGAAACTGGAAGTCGTGTTAACCAATCTGCTGTCGAATGCATTCAAGTATTCCCCGGAAGGAGGAAAAGTTGATATTGAAGTGCTTGTGAGCGGAAACAAGAATGATGACGCTGTTTTTTCTGCAGGACAGTTGACTCAAAATTATCTTCAGGTATCTGTTAAAGACACAGGTTTTGGAATAAATGAGCAGGATATAGACCGCATTTTTGATCCCTATTATCAGGCTTCGGCTCAGGGGGCAATTGGTGCGAAGGGAACAGGTATCGGGTTGGCTTTGGTGAAACAGCTTGTACACAGCCACTCGGGTGAAGTTTCTGTCAAAAGTAATCCGGGACAGGGGAGTACTTTCTTAGTGAAACTTCCATTTGGTAAATCCCATGTATCTGCAGCGCAAATACTGGGACAGGAGCCTGTTCAGTATACTGAAAACAAAGAAACAGAGCCGGTGCTGGTTATTCCCGTTGACTCCGCTCCCGGTCCGCGTTACAAGATGTTGATCGTAGAGGATAATCCGGATGTAAGAGAATATCTGAAAAGTCTATTCACACCGACGTTCGAGGTCACTTTATCTGAAGATGGTCTTGATGGTTGGAATAAAGTGCCTGACTTACAACCGGATTTTGTATTGAGCGATGTAATGATGCCGGGTATGAATGGGCTTGATCTTTGTAAAAAAATCAAAAGAAATCCCAAAACGGCGCATATTCCCGTATTGTTACTCACCGCCCGGGTAGCAGCCATACAGGAGCTGGAAGGATTGGAAACCGGGGCAGATGATTACATCGCCAAACCTTTTAATCCACGTATTCTGAAGGCGAAAGTCAATACGATATTACTTAATAGAAACAAGCTGCATCAATATTACCAGCGCAGTATTTTACTTCAGCCTGCCGAAATTGCAATACCGGATGAAGATCGTTCTTTCTTAGAAAACGCGATGAAAATTGTAGAGCAGAATCTTGCTAATCCCGATTTTAATGTACAGAGTCTGGTAGGGATGATGGGCATGAGCCAGTCGGTTTTTTACAAGCGGGTAAAGAGTATTACAGGGCAGTCGGTGATTGAGTTCATTAAAGACATCCGTCTGAAGCGGGCAGCTCACTTGCTGGCGAACGGTCATGCCCGTGTATCGGAGATCGCAATGATGGTGGGAATAGAAGACCCGAAGAACTTTCGGGTGTCCTTTCAGAAAGTATATCATATGTCGCCTTCGCAATATGCGCGCACGCACCGACAAAATCATAGAGACGATAATACCACAACATAAAGATTTTCGTTGTCAGTATTGAATTAGCCATTGAGGCGAATTCAGGTATTTAAATTACTAAAATCACAGACTAAAAAAACATGAAAAAGTTAATGATCATTGCGGCTCTTGTTGCTGCATCTACTTTCAGCTACGCTCAGGAAACTACTGCTGAAAAAGCGAAGGCGACTTCTCAGAAAGTTGGAGAAGAAGTTAAAAAAGATGCCAAAGTTGTAGGGAACGGAGTAAAGAAGGGTGCAGAAAAGGTGGGTGAAACTGCCGAAAAGGGTTATGATGCAACGAAGAAAGGTGTAAAGAAAGGCGCTAAAGCTGTAGGTGAAACAGCAGAAAAAGGGTATAAGGCTACCAAAAAGGGTGTCAATAAAGCTGCGGCTAAGATTGAGGAGAAAACAGAAGATAACAAGTAACATAGAAAGCCCGATGTCGATCATCGGGCTTTCTCATTTTTTATGAAAATTTTTGATTAGTCAAGTGCAACGCGGTAATCGGATCGTCCATAATATTGACTTCAATTACTGAAGAGGCATTTTCAAGCAAGCGCCTGCAATCTTCACTCAGGTGTTTCAAATGCAGTTTTTTGCCCACCTTTGCATACCGTTCAGTTAGTTTATTCAAAGCTTCAATACCCGACATGTCGGCAATACGACTATCCTTGAAATCAATAATGACAGTTTCGGGATCGTTGGTTATGTCAAACTTTTCATGAAATGCGGTCACGGATCCGAAGAACAACGGACCGTAGATTTCATAGTGTTTAGCTCCATCCTTTATATATTTCTTAGCTCTGATCCGTTTGGCACTTTCCCATGCAAATACAAGTGCAGAGATAATGACGCCGATCAAAACAGCCAGTGCAAGGTTATGCAGGAAAATCGTGATCAGGGCTACGAGAATGCCCACAAAAACATCTTGTCGGGGCATTTTATTAATGATCCGGAAACTCGACCATTCGAAAGTTCCGATCGCCACCATGATCATAACACCGGTTAACGCAGCCATTGGGACGAGATCAATAATCGGTGAAGCAAACAGAATAATGCAAAGGATTGTAAGCGATGCGATAATGCCGGAAAGGCGGGTTCTTGCACCTGCAGATAAATTGACAAGCGTTTGCGCAATCATAGGGCAGCCGCCCATTCCGAAGAAAAATCCATTTAATATATTAGCCGAGCCTTGTGCAAGACTTTCGCGGTTACCATTTCCTCTTGTTGCGGTAATTTCATCTACCAGATTCAATGTAAGCAGCCCTTCAGTAAGCCCTACACCAGCCATGATCAGCCCGTACGGAAATACAATTTGTAAGGTTTCGAACGTAAAAGGAACCGACGGTATATGAAACGGGGGTAAACCTCCGCTTACAGAAGCAATGTCTTTCACGAGACGGGTGTCAATCTGAAGCCCTAGTACCACACAAAAAACAACAATAATGGCAACAAGCGAAGGGGGGACTGCTTTTGTAATACGGGGAAAAAGAATCGTAATGGCAATGGTGAGTAAAACCAGCCCCGCCATCGTCATCAGGGCTTCGCCTTGAAGCCAGGCGACCGAGCCCGGTTGGCGCACTTTAAACTGATCGAGTTGTGCCAGAAAAATGATGACAGCCAAGCCATTCACAAAGCCATACATCACCGATTGCGGAACGAGCCTGATGAATTTGGCTAATTTAAAAAGTCCTACCAGAATTTGAAAAATGCCTGCCAGTACAACCGCAGCAAATACATATTCGATACCGTGAGAATTCATCAGAGCAATAAGTACTACCACAGTGGCACCGGCTCCTCCTGATATGAGTCCTGGTCTGCCCCCGAAAACAGATGTAACAAGGCCCATGATAAATGCAGCGTAAAGCCCGCAAAGTGGCGGTAGCCCGGCCAGAATGGCGAATGAGAGGGATTCGGGGATCATTGTCATAGCGACAGTAAGCCCGGCCAGAATTTCGTTTTTGTAATTGATCTGCTGACGGAAATGGAACAGATTGAGGTAAGACTGCATGTATTAAACAGGATTCACATTATTATGCGAAAGTACTTGTTTTTCTCTTGTGCTGAAGTGTATTTGAATCATCAGGTCTCAATAAAAAAATAACACCCCGATTTCAATATGAAATAAAGGTGTTGCTAAAAGCGCTGGTGCGATGAAGTAAATGATCACTGCCCGACTGATTTATTTTTCCTGTGAAATTTTATAATCAGATTTTCTGTCAGTGCCTTACAGCGAGTTTTGTTCTTCCCTGAGCTGAGCCATTCGTGACCTCAGTTCCACCACATTGTTGACACCCAGCTTGGCGAAGATAGTAGCCTTCACCGTGCTGACTGTAGAAGATTTGAGACCGAGAATCAGGGCGATTCCTGATGTTCTTTCGCCGTCGCTGATGAGTCGTGCAATTTCAGACTCGCGCAGCGAAAGTATTCCTGGTGTTTTCAAAGGGATTTTTCTTTGAATCACCTGCTCAATGATATGCTGTTGAACCGATTTGCACAGGTAGTTTTTCCCTTCAAGGACCGTCTTTACACATTTGACGAACTCTTCTTCTTCACAATTTTTATCAAGGTAAGCGTCAATCTTAGCGCGTAGTCCTTTGAGTGCTTTGTTATAATTGGCACTTTCTTCATAAATAACCAGTGGAGTATTTGGAAAAAGCGATTTGTACTTACTTGCAAGCATAAATCCTTCTCTTTCATGGATATTCTCCAGGTGCATCATAATCACATGGGGATTGAAATGAACCAAAGCAGTTTCTGTGCCCTCGCCTGCATTTCTTTCCAGTATTTCAGTTTTAGGAAAATTGTTTTCAAGAATATGAGTCAGCCCTTTTCGGTAGATAAAATGATCATCGATGATGGCAATACGTAACATGAGGATAAGGTAATGGATTAATTCTGGTAGTGGACAGCAAAACGTTAATACATGATATGAGCCCTGACCGGAGATCAGCTGTTCACGGCATCGGACTTATTCAGGATAAGATCAAGTAATTGCAGTATGCTATCAGGAGAGTCACCCGGCATACTACTGCATTTGATCAAAGTCGTTGTGTAAATACAATATGTTTTTTCACACGGTTGCTTTTACTTGTAGAATGAAGGTGAAGTGTGTAGAATTCTTCGTTGAGTTCTGACATTTTGAAATTTTTATAAAGTTGAGGGATACATTCTTTTCGGTTACATTTCTGTTTGAACCTCAAAAAATGTGTTTATTCCCAAATGTAGCGGATAAATTCAAATGTACCTATACAATATACGTATAATTTTTAATACAACGGTTACAATTGATATCGTTATGAAAAACGGCAGATTATTTCGTTTGTATTGAAAATGTGTCATTCAGATGGTTCCGAAGTTCCTGTAATTTCCTCAGGCTGTAATCATCTTTTTCACTCTCCATTTTGTAATAGCAATAATTATATGAAGAGGTAATGCCTGGTTGTGGGGAAATTGAATTGAACCTTTACCTGTTTTGTAGGCTGAAAGATCAATCTCGAAACCGGCAGGATCTGCAGGAGCAGGGTAGAAGCCGATATGATTTTTGAATGCAGCAAAATGAACAAGGTTGCCTTTCCATACAAACGTCGGCATTCCATATTTGATGGCTTCCCCTGCATCGGGAACAATCGTTTTTACGGTCGATCTGATGTCTTGCAGGCGTTGCCGGATTTCTTCAGGAAAGTCATTTATATACGCATCAATGTTTGCAGGTTTGTTCATGGCAGCGGTATTGATGTATGAAAAGCGGATCTGGTTTACGAAAGTAAGACTTTAACTTTATAAGATTATAAAAATTCTCATGATCTTACAGTTGTGCTCCGCAGTCGGGGATTTTCTCATCTATTCCGTAGTGTAATTAATTATGGCTTCACACAAGTTTTGTATTTTTGGGAATGACGTTTTTAGTTGCAAATCAAAAGTACACTGTACCGGTGATCAAGAAAGATCAGCCGGATGATTCTTTTAAGTTTCAAAATCTTCCGGATCCAACCGGCAAATATCCATATCGCCTCAGTCTGGACAAAGTCATTCCCGGAAAAGCAGGAGATACGCTTGCTTTTCACATGGTGGGTGACACGGGCAGTCTCCGCAGTCCTGATTTTCAAAAGCTTGTTGCGGCTCAGTTGGAAGATCAGTTTCAGGTTGAAGAAAAACCGTCGTTCCTGTATCATCTTGGAGACGTGGTTTACAATCATGGAGAAATTGAAAGATTTGAAAGGCAGTTTTTCGAACCTTATAAACACTATCCTGCACCTATTTTTGCAATACCTGGAAATCATGATAGTGATGTAAATCCCGATAACCCGGTTCCCTATACAAGTTTGTCTGCTTTCATGCAGGTTTTTTGTGCCAGGGAAGCTGGAGCAATCGCATTCAGCGGAGGTAGTGAACGCCAAAGTATGATTCAGCCCAATATGTACTGGGTTTTGGAAACACCCCTTGCGAATATCATTGGTTTGCACGGGAATGTAACCAAGTACGGAGCCATCCGGGGAGAGCAGGAGCAGTGGTTTGTGGAACAATTGAGATGGGCAGCATCCCGGCATCCGGATAAAGCGCTGATTGTTTGTATTCATCATGCTCCCTATTCAGCCGACATTAATCATGGAGCAAGTATTCCTATGATTGAGTTTTTTGAGAGAAGTTATGCCGAAACCGGCGTGAGGCCTGATATTGTTTTTAGTGGCCACGTTCATAACTACCAAAGATTCAGTAAGAGATATGATGATGGGGCAGAGGTGCCGTTTATTGTTGCGGGGGCTGGTGGTTACGACGAGCTGCATGCCGTTGCAGAAGTTTCCGACGAACGTTTCACTTCAAAAAATCCGCTATTTGAAGGGGTAGAGCTGAAAAATTTCTGCGATACCAAACATGGTTTTCTTAAGGTAATTTTGTCGCGGAAACCAGAAGGTGTAGAACTCGTCACCGAATACTATACGATTCCTCATGAGATGATTACAGAAGATTTCTCGCCGGCAGCGTTGTTCGACAGGAACCTCATCGTTATTAAAAACAGAAAAACACTGGCCTGATAGCAAAATAAATGTGGCTATCAATCTATTACACCTTCTGAGTGAAATGGATTGATAGCCAGCCAGAGGAGTTAATGGTGAGATTTTGTGGATAGAGACATTTTTTTTGCCAGCTCTATAGAATCCCTTACATTGAGCTTGTCAAATATTCTTCTTTTATACGTGCTGATCGTGTTTTGCTTCAAATTCAGCAAGTGAGCTATCTCCTTTGTCCATTTCCCTTCTATCAGTAGTTGCATTACCTGCAATTCGCTGGGAGTCAGCTGACTTGTAGGCTTTGGCTCCCCAATGTTAGTAAGTAGTGTTTGCTGTATTTCGTAGCTGAGGTATTTCTTACCATTCATGATAGTATTCACTGCATTCTTAAATTCATCAGGAGTTGCTTTTTTAGAGACAAATCCATCTGCACCTGCCTGTAGATACGGCATTGCATACAGGTGTTCATCAAATGCGGAATGAATCAGAATGCTGACCTGCGGAGCAATCTTACGGATCATATCCATCATTTTAAGATTCTCACCTCCCGGTAAATCTATGTCCAGAATAACGATATCGAATTTATCTTTTTCGAGAAGAATCAAGGCATCCGGAAATGTGGTGGCAGTTGAAATAATGGCCTCAGGACTGATATCTCTTATTGTTAGCGTAGTTCCAATGATGAACAAAGGATGGTCTTCGACAATTAATACGTTCATTTTAAACTCTAAAAATGGATGGTAAGGTATGGGTCATTTGGCTGTAAATAAGAAGTTTAAATCTTATTTACAGCGGTTTCAGACTGCGTGTGGGTCGGGATTTTGATGAGTGCGTGTAAGAAAGCCAAAGTTCTGATTTTTAATTTAGACTTTCCATAGAAATCCCACATTTCATTAGTAGAATAATGACGACAATTGCAGTAAATTATTTTTGATTCATATGTAACTAAACGAAGATTCGAATTGAACGGATTAACAAAATGAAATAACAGGGGAAGGTCAATATGAGATGAGGGTTTAACCTCCTGAATTCCTTCTTCTACCTACAAGGCTTATTGCACTTTTATTGGTGTAGGGAAAAGTTCTTCTGAATGCAATATAAAATATTTACAATTTATGTCACAGTTCGAAATGTGTCAATTGAATAGTAGGATTCCTAATTGGTGTAGAGTAGAATTAATACTAATCTTATGCAGATATGTTTGCAATTATTTGATTTACAGGGAAAATTGGTTGTCGAGGTGCTCGAAACATTCTACTTTTGATGCGTAGAATTTATCAAAAACTAAAATTTTTTCTATTATCGATATTTTGTGTTGAATGTAAACCAGCACAAGTGAATATTGAAAAAATTAAATTATATCTCTTTTCCCTCTTTTCATTTTTCTGCTTTGTGTAAGACTTGGCGGAAATTGATTTTCAAGAAGTTTAAATCAAATAATTCGTAATCAACAATTTAATCGGGTTTTCCTAATGAAAAAACTTTTAGCAATTTTTCAAGTTGTTTTGTGCGCAGGACTGAGCACTTATACCTTTGGGCAGGCGTTGCCAGTGCTACCGGCACCTAATCACAGCAGCGTCCATAGTGCTGTAATTAATGGTAAAGTAACAGTGAATGGAACGTCACAAACTCCTGCAGGTATTATCGCTATCTTGTCACGTGTTGATGGTGGAACTAGTGTTCCTGTATCGTACGCATTAAGTGATAATACTGGAAATTTTAGTTTATTTGGGCATGTTGGGAATACCTATCAGGTTTCGTACGTCTATCCTACTGCTGGTTTTTCTGCATTAAGTGGGAGTCCATCAACTAGTATTGTTGCCGCTGCCGGAAACAACAGCATTTCAGATCTTGTACTTGTGGCGGGTGATAAAACAATTACCAATTGTGGTGTTTCAACTAATAATATGACCGACTGGCAGGGTACAGTTTTAGTCGATAAGGCACGGCCGACCAACAATGCAGCTTTGCAGTCTGTATCTGTCTTCCATTCGGCAGCTGTAGAGAACCCAACAATTAAGATAACAGCTACTTCTACAGGTGCGACATATTCTAAATTGGATTTAGGTGCATTAGTATCAATTGAGGGGCCTGCAGGTAAGACATATGCGGGGCTGGAAAGCTACAAGTTGTTTGCAGGTAACAGACAAGCAGAAAGAATAAGTCTTACTCCAGATCAGGTGTTGACATATTATGATATCTCGTCAGCAAAATCTGAAGTGTTGACTGTTAGCGAATTCAGTGAGTTTATTGGTGCTGGTCAAGTATCTTTTGATGTTATGGCTGAGGCTGCTACTGCTATTACAAGCACCAGTGGTAACTCCGCATTTGAAGTAAGTACATATGCGAAGGCCGGTGTATGTCTTACATATACGTACGAAGTTAATCCACTTCCTGTTACCTTAACTTCATTCGTTGCAAAAGCTACTTCGGAAGGAAAGCTTAGCACTGTGGATGTTAAATGGAGTACAACTGCTGAGACTAACAGCGAGAAGTTCGAGGTTGAGAAAAGTGCAGATGCTAAAAACTGGCAGTTGGCTGGAACAAAAGCTGCTGCGCAAAACAGTGATGTGCTGAACAATTACAGCTTCACAGACTTGTCTCCACTTGGAGGAAAGAGCTACTACCGTCTTAAAATGGTTGATCTGGATGGTTCTTTTGCTTACAGTAAAATAGTTGGTGTGCAGCTTGAAGGCAGCAATATCCAAATGAATCTTTTCCCTAACCCAGTTGCTCAGCAATTGTTTGTGCAGGAAGAAGGTCAGCAGACTGTGAAGGAAGTTACAATTTTCAACAATGCGGGTAATGTTGTTTCCTTTAACAAGGAAGTTGCGGCTGATAAAGGTGTAGATGTGAAAAGCTTGCTAACTGGTACTTATCTGGTTCGTGTGACGGTTAACGACGGATCACACTATACACACCGTATTGTGATTGCCAGATAATATCCTGAATTAGCGTAAAATTTAGTTACTATTGGAGAAAGTGATTGCCACAACGGCAATCACTTTTTTTTGTTTATCCGGTATTTCGGGTCTTTCTGATTGTATGTAATTTCTTAATATTTGGTTAGAGAGAAGGGTGTAATGGGAAGTGAAATCTTCTGTAGTGCAAACCCGTGTTTACTGAAATTACTGTTTTTTTCTTCTGTAGATATATTGTAAATGTTTGATGGTAAGTATATTGTATCTGTCCGTGCAATTTTGAGCCGTATTCCAAAGAGAGTGGATGCTATTAACAACGTTCACAATGAATTAACAATTAATTAAAATAAATCAGGGTTTGCGGGAATTTTTATCTGGATAAAAATGTAAATATTCTGATATCAAACTATTTTAAATGAAGTTTTTAAATGGTTGTTTAAAATTTATATTTGAAATCGTTGGAGAATCCGAAATCATCGACGACCTTTGCTATCAACAACAACAATTAGCATTGTGAAGTGTATCAACTTATCCAGTGAGGAAAAACTAAAGGAGGCTGCCAAATCTGTCTTTTTGAAGAAAGGTTTTGCAGGTACGACGGCAAGGGATATTGCGGATGCGGCGGGTATGAACATTGCCCTTACGAACTACTATTTCAGAAGTAAGGAGAAGCTGTTCATTGAGATTTTCAGAGATTTGTTTCAATTGTACTGTACCAATACGATCAAAATTCTGGAAAAGCCGATTGGTCTGGAAGAAAAGATTATTGAGATTATAGAAGAGGATTACAGAATGATGAAAGAGGAGCCTACACTGGTTCTTTTTATCATGACGGAAATTCATCGTGATTGCGAGAATCTTCTGCCGGAGCTGTCTAAATACAAGGAGTTGCTGAACGGTATCCTAATTAAGCAAATAGAAGATGCCAAGAAAAATGGTTTGGTAAGAGATATTGAAGTTGAGCATCTTATGCCAATCATCATGGGTAGTCTTCAGTTTGTTTTTGTTGGGAAAAACATGCACCGTAAGATGTATGGGCTATCAGAAGAAGATTTTGATCAGTTTACAGAGACACATAAAAACCACGTAATCGGTATGGTTACGAATTATCTTTTTCGAAGTTCCTGACAGAAGATGAAGGGATTGTTAAGCCAATTTGTTTTTTTTGTAAAATATTAAGTTAGGAACGAATATTTTACCTCCGGGGGGAGTCTCAACAAGTGTTTCCCGATTTTAGACACCAGTTACTAATATGAGAAGTAAATTACATAAAAGAGTCGCTGAATTTAAGGAGGCGGCTTATGCCAGAGAGAAAGGTGTTTATCCTTACTTTCGCCCTATTCAGTCGGCACAGGATACTGAGGTTTTGATAGGTGGGAAGCCGGTTCTGATGTTTGGCTCTAATTCTTATCTGGGGCTTACAACGCATCCATATGTTATTGAATCTGCTCAGAAAGCAGTTGAGAAGTACGGCAGTGGTTGCGCGGGTTCACGTTTTCTGAATGGTACTCTGGACATTCACGAGCAGCTGGAGAACCGTCTTGCCAAATTTACAGGTAAAGAATCGGCGGTGCTGTTCAGTACAGGGTATCAGGCAAATCTGGGAGCTATTTCCTGCCTGACAGGCCGTAATGACTATCTGATCCTTGACGAAAGAGATCATGCATCTATTATAGATGGAAGTCGCCTTTCATTCTCCAAGGTGGTGAAATACAAGCATAACGATATGGCAGATCTTCGGAAGAAGATTAATCTGCTACCTGAAGACGCAGTGAAACTCATTGTTACCGATGGTATTTTCAGTATGGAAGGGGATATTGTACAGCTTCCTGAACTGAATGAGATCGCTGTTGAGTACGGTGCATCCGTGCTTGTAGATGATGCACATGGTTTGGGTGTGATCGGGAAAAATGGAGCAGGTACAGCATCTCACTTCGGATTGTCTGATTCTGTTGATCTGATTATGGGTACGTTCAGTAAATCGTTCGCTTCCCTGGGTGGGTTCATAGCAAGCGATCAGGCTACAATAGATTACATCAAGCATCGTGCAAGAGCGCTTATTTTCAGTGCAAGTATGACACCCGCCAGTGTGGGAAGTACACTTGCAGCCCTGGAAATTATTGAAACTGAGCCTTTCCATATGGAACGCCTTTGGGCCAACACCCGGTATGCGAAAGAATTGCTTTTGGTGAATGGGTTTGATTTGGGAAATACGGAAAGTCCGATTTTACCTATCTATATCCGTGATAACGAGAAAACGTTCATGATGACAAAACTTTTGCTTGAAGCGGGCGTATTTGTCAATCCGGTAGTATCGCCTGCAGTTCCGACTGATGAAACGCTGATCCGTTTTTCACTGATGGCAACGCATACATTCAGTCAGATTGAAGAGGCGATTGACAAAATGGCAAAAATTTACCGCGAATTGTTTCCGGAACCTGTAACGACAGCAAGAATATGATTCGCATCCAGCCCGTAACGACGAGCAAGGAACTTGGACGCTTTATAGATTTTCCGCATGATCTTTATGCAGGTGATCCGAATTATGTTCCCGAGCTTTTCATTGCGCAGAAAGACTTATTGTCGCCGGGCAAGCACCCGTTCTACGAACATTCCAAAGCGCAGCCTTTTTTAGCGTATAAGGAAGATCGTATTGTAGGACGTATCGTTGCAATACTGAATAGGAATCATAATGAGTTTACAGGAAGGAAAGACGGTTTTTTCGGTTTTTTTGATACAATTAATGACCAGGAAGTTGCTGATACATTGATCAGTACTGCGGCGGAGTGGGTGAAACAGGAAGGAGCTGATACGATTGTAGGACCTATTAATTTGTCAACCAACGACACCTGCGGGCTTCTGGTTGATGGATTCGACCGTCCGCCGATGGCCATGATGCCTTACAACGCACCTTATTATGAGACACTTCTGTTAGATAACAAACTGGTTAAAAAGACAGATTTACTTGCCTATGAGCTGAACGTGAGCGAATCGAATGACCGCTCTGTGAAGTTACTGGAAGTATTGCAGGCCAGGCTGAAACGTAGCGGTATTACGATCAGGCAGGTTAACATGAAAGACTTTAAGAACGAAGCAAGAAAAATTCGCGAGGTATATAATGCCGCCTGGGATAAAAACCTGGGATTTGTTCCGGCAACCGACAGTGAGTTTGAGTATCTGGCCAAAGACCTTAAAATGATTGTGGATCCGAAGTTTTGTCTGGTGGCAGAAAAGGATGGAGAGCTGATAGGATGGACTTTGGGTGTTCCCGATATTAATCAGATACAGATTAAGATCAAGAGAGGCAGACTTTTACCTACCGGAATTTTTAAATTACTACTCAACAAAAACAAGATTACCCGTATACGTGTACTGACGCTGGGCATACTGGAGGAGTATCGGAAGATGGGAATAGAAGCCTGTTTGTACGGAAGTATTATCAGAAATACATACGGTACCCGGATTACAGGAGGAGAGTGTTCCTGGATGCTTGAAGACAACTATCTGATGAACCATGCCATAGAGCAGATCAACGGAAAACTATACAAGCGTTACAGGCTGTATGAAAAAGCATTATGATTAAAAGAGTTTTGATTACCGGAGCAAGTGGATTCATTGGTCAGCATCTTGTGAAGGCAGCGTTGGATGAGGGATTTGAAGTGCATGCTGCAGTGAGAAGATCGAGCAATACGAGTGAACTGAAAGTGTTGGGAGAAAAGGCAGAGGAGAATAAAACAGGGAAACTGCTATTTGTGTATCCGGATTTTAACTCAAAGGAAGCGTTACTCGATTTATTTAAAAGTAGTGCTTACAGTCATGTAATTCATGCAGCAGGCGTGACCCGCGCCAAAGAAACCGGGATATATAACGAGATCAATGCCACCTACACGCTTCGTCTTGCTCAGGCAGCACTGGAAGCGGGATTTCCTTTGAAGCGCTTTGTCTTCATGAGCAGTCTTGCAGCACTTGGTCCGATTCAATACAATTCGCCGATACCGATTGACGAATATACCGATCCGAGACCCGTTACATCTTACGGTAAAAGTAAGTTGCTTGCGGAAAGTTATCTGGCAGAGCTGACAAAGCTTCCGCTTACAACTATCAGACCAACAGCCGTATACGGTCCCGGAGAAAAGGATATTTATATATTGTTCAAGACATTAAGCAAAGGTCTTGATCTGTACATAGGCCAAAAACCACAGCGGCTGAGTTTTGTATATGTACACGATCTGGTGGCGGCTACGATGGCTGCTCTCAATGAGACTGACGTGAACCATACCGTTTACAATATATCCGACGGAAGGGAATACAACCGATACCAGTTGGCCGATTTGTTCAGGAATTTTAGCAAAAACAAGCTCACCAGGATTCATTTGCCTGTCGGAGTTATAAAACTTACCGCAGAAATACTCGAAATATGCTCAACTTTTTCCCGTAATGCCCCGGTACTCAATAGGGAAAAGATTGGAGAACTTACAGCTGAAAACTGGAACTGTTCCATTGAAAAAGCGAAAGTGCGATTGGGGTATACACCTCAATTTGAACTCGAAAAAGGTGTATATCAAACACTGAGCTGGTACAGGGAACACCAGTGGTTATAGCATAAAAACGGATCTGAGATTAAGTCAGCGGACAGTTAGCAAACTTGTCCGGAAGGAAGTGCTTTGAAAAATAAAAAAGGAAATTATTCAGCTTACGCCATGTTTAAGCAAGCATATATAAAATGGGTGCTCTCTATCTCAATTCTGTTTTTAGGAATTGCAGATGCAACGGCACAGTCCGCCACCGTAAAAGGGGTGATCACTGATGAAAAAACCGGAGAGACATTACCGTACGTAAATATTGTTATTCCTGGAACAACCATGGGAACCACCTCGGATGTGGATGGGAAATATGCAATGACCCTGACAGCCCCCAATTTCCGGATCAGGTTTACATATGTGGGTTACGAAAGTGTAGAAAGAACGATACCGCAGGGCACCAATCAGGTGCAGAATATCAAAATGCGTGTGGATGCTTCTATGCTCAAAGAGATCACGGTAAAAGGTAGAGCGAAATACCGTAACAGGGATAATCCTGCTGTTCAGCTGATTCGCCAGGTGATTGCTAACAAAGACAAAAATCAAATGGCTAACTACGATTTCGTAGAGTATGAGCAGTATGAGAAAATGTCTTTTGCCCTGAGCAACCTGTCGGATAAATTTAAGGATAGAAAGGTATTTAAGAATTATCAGTTTCTGTTCAATGACCAGGATTCGGCAGCAATAGGTGGCAAGAATATGCTGCCTGCATACATGGAAGAAAAACTGTCGCAGGTTTACTTTCGTAAAAGTCCGTATACCAAGAAACAATGGGTAAAGGCAAATCGCCGTGCGGAATTCGATAGCAAATTTGTTGATAACGATGGTTTGAGTGCTTATTTCAACCGTTTGTATGAAGACATCAACATTTATAAAAATGATGTTTCAATTGCGACGAACCTGTTACTGAGCCCTATTGCAAACACTGCACCTACATTCTATAAGTTTTTTATCAGGGATACTGTCAAAACTCAGGAGCCGTGGCTGATTGAACTTGGATTTGTGCCGCGTAACAAAACGGATATGCTTTTCGAAGGAAGGCTATTCATCACGCTTGATGGGAATTACGCAGTCCAAAACGCATACCTGACGGTGAATAAAGATATCAACCTCAATTTTATGAGGGATTTGGAAGCGCGTCTTGAGTTTGAGAAAAGTACAGACGGTCGTTATCACCTGAGCAAAACCACGTTGGGGATGGAATTCGCGCTTGGGGATAAAGGCGCTGGCTTGTACGGGCAACGTACTGTTAATTTCAAAAATTACGAGATCAACAAGGAGCAGGCTGACAGCCTTTACCGGGGTCCGGCGCAGCAGATCGTATTTAACCCTCTGGAAAGAAAAGGAGAGAACTATTGGGCTCAGGTGCGGCATATGCCTTTGGACAGATCGGAAAAGAACATCTATCGAAATGTAGACACACTGCAAACGATCCCATCCTTCCGCAGAACGATGGATATTACAACTTTGTTTTTGGCTGGATACAAGTCTTTTGGTAAAGTGGAAATAGGGCCTGTGAATACTTTTTACAGCTTCAACCCTGTGGAAGGTTTGCGTTTGCGATTTGGTGGTCGGACAACTACAGAACTGAGTAAACGAGTATTTTTCGAAACATATGCTGCCTATGGTTTCAAAGATGAAAAATGGAAATACTTTTTAAGTGGAACCTATTCGCTGAATAACAAATCGGTTTATCATTTCCCGCTGCATTACATAAGAGCAAGTTATCAGCGCGATACTAAAATTCCGGGACAGGATCTTCAGTTTGTACAGGAAGACAACTTCCTTCTATCTTTCAAACGTGGAGATAACAACAGATGGCTTTACAATGATGTATATAAGCTGGAGTATGTGCGTGAGTTCCAGAACCGTTTCTCCTACAAATTAGGATTTACGCAATGGGCGCAAAGTCCGGCAGGTATACTGCGCTACGAAGCTGTGAAGCCTATTGGCGATGTTGTGAATATTGAACGTTTGAGAAATACCGAAGTGAATGTAGAGCTTCGTTATGCGCCGGGAGAACAGTTTTACCAGGGGAAATTGTACAGAACGCCGATCATCAACAAATTCCCGATTTTTACACTTCGCTACAATGCTGGGTTAAAAGGAGTGTTGGATGGGCAGACAAGCTACCATAATTTCAATGCTAACATTACGAAAAGAGTGTATTTGTCGCAGTTTGGATTTGTGGATCTGACGGGAGAAGGGGGCTATATAGTAGGAAAGAATATTCCTTTTCCATTGCTGACCATTCATCGTGCGAACCAAACCTATGCCTATCAGCTTAATTCTTATAACCTGATGAACTTCCTGGAGTTTGTGAGTGATCACTACGCAGGTTTGGATGTACAGTATTACATGAATGGGTTTTTGTTTAACAAAGTGCCTTTACTTAAAAAGTTGAAACTGAGAGAAGTATTTAGTTTCAAAGGCTTGGTAGGCGGACTCAGAGATGAAAATAATCCTGCAAACGGAGCATCTGTATTTCACTTTCCGGTGGATCAGGATGGCAAACCAATTTCCTACACACTTTCCAGAGAACCTTATATTGAAGGTAGCGTAGGTGTTGCGAATATATTCAAACTCCTTCGGGTTGATCTTGTTAAGCGTTTTACTTACCTGGACAACCCCAATATTTCAGAATGGGGAATAAGAGCGAGATTCAGGCTCGATTTTTAAGAACTTTGCAGGAATGCCTGAGTTGAACAAGGAATTTCTGACATCAAATATGAAAAACCAATGAATTACGCAGTTATAGCAGCAGGAGAAGGTTCGCGGTTGGCAAAGGAAGGTTTCACTTTGCCAAAGCCAATGGTGAGTCTTAACGGAGAAATGCTTATCGACAGGCTCGTGGGGGTTTTCTCACGTAACCAGGCTGATGCGATTTATATTATCATCAACGAAGAGGCTGTGCTTTTGGAGACGCATCTGGCTAGTCTTGGTTCTGACTATAGCCTGCAAATCACTAAAAAGACTACTCCAAGTTCGCTCCACAGCTTTTATGAATTGCTCAGGAATGCCGACGAGTTAAATGCGGTCTGCCTTACAACCACTGATACGGTATTCAGAGAAGCGGAATTTAAGGAGTTCATACAGGCCTTTGAGGCTGACAAGGAAATTGATGGCCTGATGGCTGTGACAACCTTCATTGACGACGAAAGCCCATTGTTTGTTCAGGCGGATCAGGAATTAAATATCACCGCATTCACCGATAGCAATGAAGGAAATACACCATTTATTTCTGGCGGTATTTATTGTCTTCGCGGCAAAGCGTTACAGGTAGCTACAGAAGCTGTTGAGAATGGAACCAACCGGATGCGTAATTTTCAGCGCCAGTTGCTGACCAGCGGCATGAAGCTGAAAGCATATCCGTTTTCTAAAATCGTGGATGTAGATCACGTTGCGGACATTGAAACGGCTGAACATTTTTTAATGGAAACGGCAGAGGCGTAGAAGGGCTGGTGAAGTCCGGATAATAACCCGAGCAGGGTAAAGTAAAGAATTCTGACACTGATTAATGAGGCCTGAAACCAATGTAGAAGCAAAGGTTAAAGGCAGTTTACTATGAATAATAAAAGAATACTGGCCGTACCCAGGAATAAGAAATTTTCCCCCAATCACATTGGGAATGATGACGCTATATTTTCATTGACTAAGCTGGAACTGGAAAAACTTGGAGGACAGGTAGATCTTGTTTTTGAGAATGAGTTTTTAGAAATGGAGGATGTTCCTTATGATATGATCTTTACTATGGCTCGCCAAAAGGAGGTCGTGAAGAAATTGCAGGATTTGGAGCAGGCAGGAGTGAAGGTGGTAAATTCCGCTTTTGGTATCGAGAATTGCTTCAGGACAAATATGACCAACGGATTAGTGGACAATGCAATTCCTTATCCTAAGAGTTATGTGGTATCAACCGATTACGTTGGTGAAGAAGTTTTTGACAATTTGCCCGGAAAAGGATTTTGGATCAAAAGGGGAGACTTTCATGCTATACATAAGGAAGATGTAACCTTTGCTTACACCCGTAAGGAGGCAAAGGAAATTCTGAAGGAATATGCGCTTCGTGAAATCCCTGATGCAGTTATTTCAGAACACCTCGTAGGAGATCTTGTGAAGTTTTATGGAGTTTACGGCACAGACTTTTTCTTTTGGTTTTATCCTTACGATAACAACCATCATAAATATTCTGAATACGAAACGATCAATGGAAAGTCGTTGTATTACGAATTCGACGAGCAGAAATTACAGCAAATTGCTGGTGAGTCGGCCCGGGTTTTAGGAATAGATATTTACGGAGGCGACGCAATAGTAGGCGCCGGCGGAACATTTCATATCATTGATCTGAACGACTGGCCGAGCTTTGCGCCATGTCGCGACGAGGCAGCAGGCTTTATTGCGCAAAGAATTTTTCAAAAGTTTTCAAACTGATCCGGATGGATAACACATTTAAAGACGATACCGTAGTGACGGCGAAAGCGCAGGACGTTTCAGCATTTGAAAGTTCACTGAAGTCGAATGATACGGAAGAGAAAATTGATATTTGGTTCTATCGGCCTATTGGGTATCAGATAGCACTGTTTTGTGCCAAAATCGGAATGACGCCTAATACGGTAACAATCATCAGTATTTTCTTTGGTGTTGCCGCCGGTATTCTCTTTTACAGTCAGGACATTTGGGTGAATGTAATGGGAATGCTTTCCCTAGTGTTTGCCAATTCGCTGGATAGTGCCGATGGGCAGTTGGCCCGTTTGACGAATAACAAAAGCAGACTTGGCCGGATTCTTGACGGAGCTGCAGGGGATTTCTGGTTTATATCGATCCATATTGCCATCTGTCTTCGGAGCATGGAAGAAGGCTGGACAGCGCTGATCTGGATTCCGGGTGTGTTAGCAGGAGCTTCTCACGTGGTGCAGTCGGCCATGGCAGATTATTACAGAAATGTTCATTTATTCTTTATCAAAGGGACTTCCGGAAGTGAACTGGATAACAGCCGTGATCTGCAACGCGAGTACGATCAGCTGACCTGGTCGAAAGATTTCGGAATGAAGCTGGTGGCGCGCACGTATCTGAATTATACCAAACAGCAGGAATTCTTCTCTCCAAAGCTGCAGAAGTTACTTGCTGTTGTCAGAGAGAAATTTAAAATGGGTTTACCTCAGAATCTGATCATCGATTTCCGGGCAATGAACAAACCTTTGATGAAGTATACCAATATTATCCAGTTTAACACAAGGGTTCTGTTTTTATTCCTGTGGTTGTTTCTGGACCAAGCTTGGATTTACTTCTTCTTCGACATTTTTGTCCTGAATCCGATCCTGATCTACATGTGTTTGAAACAGGAACAAGTGAGCAATCATTTTTATAAAAAGATTACTACTGGTACAGAATATGGGGTCTAAAATATATAAGGCGGTATTTCTGCTCATAGGGGTTATGACACTCGGCTATATGATTTATGGCATCGGGGTGGAATCTATATGGGAAAATATTCAGAAAACCGGAATATGGTTTGTCCCTGTTATCGGAAGTTGGCTATTGATCTACGTTTTAAATGCTTATGCTTTTAAAGCGATTATTCAGGAGCCTGGTTTGCCGGAGAGCAATATGTCTTTCTGGTCTGTTCTAAGATTGACGATCAGTGGATACGCCATTAACTATATTACCCCTTTTGTTGCGCTGGGTGGAGAACCCTACCGCATCATGGAGCTGAAACAGACGCTCGGAATCAATAAAGCAACATCGTCGGTACTTTTGTACAGCCTGATGCATATGTTTTCCCATGTTTTGTTTTGGTTAGTTTCAATTCTGCTGATCCTGGCTTTTATTCCGGTCAATAGCATGATTCTGGCCGGATGTGGATTTATGCTGATCACAAGTTTGCTTTTGGGTTATTGGTTCATCCGGGTTTATCGCAAAGGATTTACTGTCAGTACAATTAACTTGCTGGGAAAACTTCCGTTCGTTGGAAAAAAAGCACGTGCTTTTGGTGAAGAAAAGGCAGAATCTCTGCTTGAAATCGACAATCAGATCAGGATTTTGTATGCAGACAGAAAACCAAGATTTTACTGGTCGTTGTTTCTGGAGTTTGCTGCGAGAGTGGTAGGATGTGCAGAAATCTATTTTACTGCGGTAGCAATCGGCCTGGATATGTCTGTGATGGAATCGTTGGTAATCAGTTCCGGATCATCTTTGTTTGCCAATCTTGTATTCTTCTTCCCGATGCAACTCGGGACCCGCGAAGGAGGTTTGGCGATGGCGCTCAGCAGTGTAGGTATGGCGGCTTC
The DNA here is from genome assembly GCF_003383615.1 of Dyadobacter luteus. Classification (GTDB taxonomy): domain Bacteria; phylum Bacteroidota; class Bacteroidia; order Cytophagales; family Spirosomataceae; genus Dyadobacter; species Dyadobacter luteus. The sequence continues at coordinate 351,046 of NZ_QNUL01000003.1, read as the reverse complement.
TGCAGGTATCTTCATAGGTGTGGTGATGCGTATCAGAGAGATTGTCTGGATCCTGATTGGTCTGGCGCTGATCAACAGAAAAGGTTCTTCAAAAGAGGCGACCGAAGAAAATGAATTAAGTTATGCGCATTCAATTGCGGCAAATAAATAGGTTATGATAAAAGGAGTATTGATAGATTACGGTGGGACGATAGATACAAACGGTCTGCATTGGGGTTCGGTTTTGTGGAGCGCCTATCAGAAGTTTGAATCAGGGATTACAAAGGAAGAGTTTTCCAAAGCCTATTCATTTGGAGAACGTTCGCTGGCGATTAACCCTATTATCAAACCCTCGCATTCCTTTTATGACACGCTTGAATTGAAGGTTGAACAACAGTTTCAATTCCTGAAGGATAATGGTTCGGAGTTACCTGCAGAGCTTATTAAAGCAATTGCGAAGGAGTGTAACGACTTTGCATTGGAGACAGTAAGAAAGGCAAAACCTGTTCTGCAAGAGCTGGCCAGCCAGTATCCTGTTATTCTGGTTTCCAATTTTTACGGGAATATCAATCGTGTGCTGGAAGTGTTTGAAATCGAATCTTTCTTTCAGGAAATTGTAGAGTCGGCTGTGGTGAAAGTGCGTAAGCCTGATCCTAAAATCTATCAGCTCGGTGTTGAAGCACTGGGATTGAAACCTGAGGAATGTGTGGTTATCGGTGATTCTTTCACCAAAGACATTGTGCCGGCCAAAACAATAGGTTGCAAGGCGATTTGGATCAATGTGGCGGGATGGGAAGATACCACCGTCAATCATGAAGGACCGTACCAGGCAGATGCTGAAATTAAGGATTTCAGTCAGGTTCCGGGTATAATAAATCAGTTGAATAAGTAATCTGTGATGCTGGTTTATCGAAACCGGCCGGACTAAACCAGTAATAAAATGTACGATATCTGTACCATAGGGCACATCACGCTGGATAAAGTAGTGACAACCCAATCTGTTAAATTTATGCCGGGGGGTACCTCATTTTACTTCTCAAAAGCGATACAGAACTTCGATCTGAATTATACCCTCGTGACTGCACTGAGCAGCGAAGAGGCCCATATAGTAGATGCTTTACGTGAGTCTGATATAGAAGTGCATGCGCTTTTCAGTGAGTTTACAGTTCACTTTGAGAACATCTATAGTCAGAATCAGGATCACCGTGAGCAAAATGTACTGCATACTGCAGCATCTTTTGATGTTCCGCAGATGCCGGACATCAATGCGAAAGTGTTCCATCTTGGACCATTGCTGTCGGACGATATCTCCGTTGCGCTTATAAAACATTTGGCGTCAAAAGGAGAAGTATCACTGGACATCCAGGGTTTCCTGCGCTATGTCAAAGACAAAAAAGTGTACTATACGGATTGGGCAGACAAGAACGAAGCCATGCCATACATCACTTACCTGAAAGCCAATGAGTTTGAGATGCAGGCTGTAACCGGTACCGCTGATGTTGAGGATGGAGCCAAAATTCTGGCTGAGATGGGTGTGAAAGAGGTGATTATCACTTTGGGAAGTAAAGGCTCGGTTGTATACAGAGATGGAATTTTCCATACCATTCCTGCTTATGAACCAGCTGCAATCGTGGATGCAACCGGCTGTGGAGATACCTACATGGCGGGTTATCTTATGAAACGTATACAGGGGGCGTCTATCCAGCAGTCCGGAGAATATGGGGCAGCTATGGCTACGTTAAACATTGCGGTCTCCGGGCCGTTTACCCATGGAATTGAAGAAGTGGAAGCAATTATTAATCAGGGTTCTTATACCCCGTACATTACGAGTGTGAGTGCCGAAGAAAAGTAAGGCTGTTTTTTATGAAATACGTCATCAGCATATTAATAATCAGTTTGATACCGTTCCTTTTTTCTTTTAAAGGAACAAACTTAGACAAATCGGTTGAGAAGGGGAGTCTGGCAGATCCTGACACTTTTCCGGTTCCGGGTCGCGAGGTTCCGGGTCTGTTATTCTACATACAGCGGGATCCTAATACGAACACAATTGTGTATGAGCTGAACAGGGATGCACAGGGTCAGGTGAAAGAAAAAGATCCCGTTAGTACCTTTTGGATACGTTATCCCGAAGGGGGAGGTCGTAAAGATCTGAATTATCTTCAACGTAAATTTGCCTACGGAATCAACTCAAAGTCAATTGGTAACGGAGATTTTGAATTAAGATCTGTCGCTTATTCGAAGTTGCCTTTGTATCTCAGAAAGGACAGTAAGAATAAATACCATGTTTACGCTGACATAGGTACCAGAAAATGTATTCTGAGCCGTGTGTTTATACGCATTGATGGCGGGACTTTCTGGTCTCCGAATGTACTTTATATTGAATTAAAAGGAACTGAAATCGCAACCGGCAAAACTATTGTACAACGCATAAAACCATCCTGACATGGCTAAAAATTATGTCTCGAACTCGCGTGAGTCCACAAGAATGTTCAAGAGCAACTTTCTTGAACCCCTTTCCAAAGTCCATTACAGCGTTCCACTTTTTATTTTTATACCGGTAATCGGCTATTTCTCATGGAGCGCTCTGTTTCCCGGTAAGATGTCGCTGCTTTCATTCGCAGCCTATTATTCGGGAGGACTTTTCATCTGGTCGCTGACAGAATACGTGATGCACCGCTTTGTGTTCCATTTTACTCCTAAAGGTAAACTTATGGAACGCATACATTTTATCTTTCATGGTGTACATCACGATTATCCCAACGATGCTATGAGACTGGTAATGCCTCCTTCTGTAAGCATTCCGCTTGCTACGGGATTCTACTTTTTGTTTAGTTTGTTTTTCACTGAATTCCCATTAGCTGCTTTTTTTTCGGGATTTATAACGGGTTACCTTTTCTATGACATGACACATTATGCGCTGCATCATGCCAGTTTCAAAAATGAATTTTGGAAGAAGCTCAAAAAACATCATATGGTACACCATTATTCGGATAGTGAAAAGGGATTTGGAGTCAGTTCAAATTTTTGGGACAAGATATTCGGATCGGATTACTGATCAAAGATAAAATAGCGGGCTAAGGCCGGTTGCACACAAATGCAGTCGGCCTTTTCTTTTTTATCTCTACTGATGTTTCAAAACTTTAATTGTGTGTAATGGTCAGTCTTAGTTAATTGTATCGAGTTCTGCTTTTGGTTTATTGAAGAATATTGTGCTTCAACGTTACCAGTATCTGATATGGAGGGAAATATATAATTTTGTGAGAAATCCAACCATCCTACTTGCAGATTCCAGCGCTTACACAACATCGTTACTATATTTCCTTAATGTTAAGAATTTTGAAATTTAGGTACGATAGCCAAAAACTGTCTTAAATGGATGTAAATCGTATTGTAATATTTAATTTATTTGGTATTTGAACTCTTTTTCAATAGTTCCAATTTTTCTGATCTTTCAGAAATTCTAAGGTTTTTTTAATACCTTTCCCGCTTATTCTGCGTACTGTATAATAATCCGGTATATCTGGCTTAGGAACAGCCCGGATCAGACAAGCGAAAAGTATTGACGTACCTAACTTTAAATTACTCAATTATGATTACAGAGGATGTGGAACAGGGAGGAAGGGATTTGGTTTTTAATGAAGAGATTACAAAAGTTTCAGATTTCAAATTCAGTACAAAGGTTGTCACCGTTTTTGACGACATGGTGAGCCGGTCGGTACCGTTTTACAATGAAACGCAGAGAATGTTGGCGGAGATTGCTGCTGACCATGTTAAAGAAGGGAGCTTCGTTTATGATTTGGGGTGTTCTACAGGAACGACCATGATAGAGGTTGATAAGCTTATTCCTTCCGACGTACGATTCATCGGTATTGATGAGTCTACAGAAATGCTGGATAAGTGTGATAAAAAGCTCAAAGAGGCTGGTTTTGTGCGTCCGTATGATCTTGTTGTGGGTGATTTGCATGAGCAACTTCCCATTAAAAATGCCTCTGTGGTAATCCTTTGTCTCACCATGCAATTTGTACGACCGCTCTACAGGGAGCGCCTGCTTCGGAATATTTATGAAGGATTGAATCCGGGTGGTGTATTGCTACTTGTAGAAAAGGTGCTCGCCGAGAGTACTGTTTTCAACCGTGACTTTATAAAGTACTACTATAATTACAAGAGACGAAATCATTACAGCGAAATGGAGATTTCGCAGAAACGGGAGGCGCTTGAAAATGTACTGATACCCTATAAGTTGTCAGAGAACCTGTTACTGCTTAAAGAGGCAGGTTTCGGAGATTGCGAAACTTTCTTCAAATGGTATAATTTTTCGGGAATGATAGCTCATAAAAAATCATGATTTCAATCGGTAATTTCTTTTTCAAATACAGGAACACACTCTTCATTTTTCTTTACTTATTGCTTTTCTTACCTTCTGCTCCACTGTTCACGCAAGAAGCATTTGGCCCAAACTATTATCTAATTCCTATCATATTGGGTCTGGTAATTACCTTCTCAGGAGAAATTATACGCGGAATAACCATTGGGTTGGCGTATATCATTCGGGGCGGGCGTGATAAAAAGGTATACGCTGAGAAGCTCGTTACAGAAGGAATATTTAATCATTGCCGTAATCCGCTGTATGTGGGTAATATTCTGATGCTGCTGGGCGTGGGTGTACTTTCGAATTCTCTGATCTATGTAGGAATTATCATTCCGTTGTTTCTCTTTATTTATCAGGCGATTGTGTTAGCTGAGGAGAATTTTTTGCGTAACAAATTCGGGTCGGATTTTGATCAGTACTGTAGTCGGGTTAACCGCTGGCTGATCCGGTTTGGTGGGATAGGTGCCACCATGAACCAGATGCGATTCAATTACAAACGCTGGTTGTTGAAAGAATACAATACGCTAATGGTCTGGCTTGTCGGGATCGTGGCAATTTTGCTTTTTAAATATCCTCAAATAGTACCGGATGAAGAGCAGAGGCTCTATATTTTTGCGACTGCGCTGGTGATTCTGGGTATAGTTTATTTCTATGTGCGTTATCTGAAGAAGTCAGGAAAAATGACTGATCAGATGGGGTGAGCATCCAGATCATTTGCCGTTTACTAAATATTGTATAATAAAAGTTCGAATATTTATAAATATTCGAACTTTTATGCTTTTGATTGTTACCTTGGGTATAAATTTTTGTATTAATACCCGTGAAGAAGAGTGGGTTTTACTCCAGCACGGAATTATAGCACACAGGATAAAATTTATGCAGAAATGGTACACGAAAAAATATTTAAACTTACAGTAGACAGAGAGGCAAAAATCGTTGTGAAAGGAAGCCTCATTAGTTCAGGACAGGTTGTGATTGATTATGATTTTCTGGTAAAGGAAAAGAACGATCATGCCTTCCGTGCTCCTATAGGTGCTGATCATCCTAAGTACTGGAAGCTAAAAAGATTGTCGAATGAGAAGGCAATCCTGTTGCAATTGGTATACAGTGGTCTGTCAAAGAAACAATTGAATGCTGCCTTGAAGGAATTTAAGGAGAAAGCAGGAGACGATTATGTGTTTGAGGACACGCTTGTAGTCGAAAAAAAGGTCAGGAATCTGAAGGGAATCAAGGGGTTGGCTTTGGAAAACAGAACAATGGCAACTGCCTGAATCGTATAGAGTAAATATTTTCGGCTGACTTTTCTTTTCAGAATTGTCAGCCGGATTTTTGTTTATACATCTAATCGGAATTCGATTATTGTCTTCTCCTCTCCATTCACAATGAGCGATAACTTATGCAAACCCGAATAAAATGTTCTTGTGGTTATAGGTCTGAAGCTTTGTTTTCTTCCAATTGTCGAGCGCTCTAAAGCCGCGTAAGATCTCTCACTGATTTTAAATACTTTTTTGGATAACAGCCCATTTGCTTTCATATAATAGATTGCATATTCCAATCTGATAGTACGAGCTATGGCAGACTCGTTTTGTACAGTAAAAGAAAAGGACAGATTTTCTCCTACTCTTATTTCAGACGACTCCAATTCTATGGCGCTCATGCTGATGTTATTGGCAGTCAATCCATAGTAGTCGAGAATAGCTGCATTGCCCTGTTTTAAAAGTGTCCGGGCCCCATGTCGGATAATGGCATCTGTTTCTTTGCTCTGACCCGACCATTTTTTTGCAGTTTCGAGTACGATATGCGGATGTGATTTCGCAATATCATTCAGGCTGTTAGCAACACTTCTTCTCACGGATTCTGACGAATCATATTTCAAATTTTCAAGAATAGGCAATACCAGCTCCGGGGTTTGCTTTAGATAAGGAACGGCCATCGCCCATGGTAACCGGGGACGTGTTCCTTCACTCGCCAGTCGTCTTACAGTCGGCTCCGGATGCTGAGACCAGACTAGCATTTGTTTCAGCATCTCATCCGGATACCTGATCAGAAACGGTCTTACTGCAAATTCGCAAGTGATAAATTGTGTCATGAATTCCAGAGCGATAACCGCATTCGGATAATCATCTATTCCGTAATTTTCAATATAATCAGGAAGAAAGGCGAACTCCAGACTTCCTGCACGGAAATTATCTTTTAACAACTGAGCAATGATTTGCTTTAAAGCAGCAACAGAATCAGAAAACCTCGCAGGCAAATAGCTATTCAAAACACGTGCGGTGTGTCTCATACGGTCTTTTAACTCCATATCAGCAAATTGATTCGTAAAGATTCCATCAATGAAAGCAGCTTTATCAAATTGATCCAGACTAACTTCTAGGCTTCCGGCTAATTTATTATAAAAAGAAGGAGAGTAAAGGTCTTTGAGAAGTGTGCTCATAAATGCATTTCTATATTTCAGAGTAACAGATTGGTAAAAATACAGATTCGGGTGTATACGGAAGGCGTTCACTCCTGAAAATTTACTTCCCAGGTGTGTCGCCGAACTTCATGCGTCATCAGTTACTTTTGCAGCATGGAATATTTCAAAAAATTGCTTGACCTGCTGAAGATAGAGCGGGAAGAAGACAAGCAATCCTATATAAAGCTTATAGAAACCACTTCGGTTTCGCAACGACGTGCTGCTGGTTTATCCTGGTACCCTATTGCTATTCGCGGATCTGAAATGAGCAGAGGTGACTATCTTACCGTGGAGGTGGAGCGCACTACACACACTGACCTTTCGCATCAGTTGCGGTTTGGTGTTCCGGCTGTTTTGTTTTCTAACCATGATCCTAAAAAGGATAGGGTGGAAGGCACAGTGACGCACCAGAGTGGTAACCGGTTAAAGATAACTTTAAAAACCGATGAGTTGCCCGACTGGTCCCGGGATGGCAAGCTTGGGATTGATCTGCTTTTTGATGACAATAGTTACGACGAGATGCAATCTGCTCTTAAAACAGCTTCTCAGTCTGCGGAATCGGGAGAACTCGGGCGATTGATAAGAGTACTGACTGGGCTGGATGAGCCTACTTTTAATGATAAACTTGTAACTCAACCTATTCCTTCTTTAAATGAATCACAGCAACTGGCGGTAAAAAAAATTCTGGCAGCCAATGAGATTGCCGTGGTACACGGTCCTCCCGGAACAGGCAAAACTACTACGCTGGTACAGGCTGTGAAGGCACTGATTGTGCAGGATCATCAAAAAATATTGGTTGTCGCCCCTAGTAATACCGCTGTTGATCTGCTGAGTGAGAAGCTTTCGGAGGCTGGATTGAACGTACTTCGTGTGGGGAATCCGGCCAGAGTATCCGAACGGTTGAATGATCTTACACTGGATAGTAAAATGGCTGGTCACGCGCGAATGAAGGAGATCAAAAATCTCAAAAAGCAGGCGAACGAGTATAAGAACATGGCGCATAAGTATAAGAGACAGTTTGGGAAATCGGAGCGTGAGCAAAGGAAGGCACTTTTCGATGAGGCGCACAGGATTATGAAAGAGGTGACGAATTCGGAACAATATATTATCGATGATGTCGTGAGCAGAGCGCAGGTTATTACTGCGACTCCTGTAGGGGCCAATCACTACACGGTAAGAAATGTGAAATATCGTACTGTTGTGATAGATGAAGCAGGGCAGGCACTGGAACCAGCGTGCTGGATTCCTATATTAAAAGGGCAGAAGGTGGTTTTGGCGGGTGATCATTTTCAACTTTCTCCAACGATTAAATCTGACGAGGCTGCGCGGAATGGATTGGCAAATACGCTTCTTGAAAAAAATGCCGTATTATATCCCGAAGGAGTTGTGCTTTTGGAAGAGCAATACCGGATGCATGAATCTATCATGCGTTTTTCATCTCAGATATTTTACGAGGATCGTTTGCGGGCACATGAGTCCGTTAAAAGCAGACTTTTGTTCCCCGCAGATTTACCGGTTACATTTATAGATACTGCGGGCTGCGGGTTTGATGAGCAGTTGGACGGTACAAGTTCGACTAATCCGGAAGAAGCAGCCTTTCTTTTTAGGCATTTTTCGCAATTGGCTAGTGATCTTGAGAAACAGGGCTATACGGATAAGAATTTTCCTACGGTAGCCATTATTTCACCATACAAGCAACAAATTGCTGTTCTTGCGGATCAGCTGAAGCACGCTCCTGATCTGCAACCCTATGTTTCCAATATTTCTGTGAACACCATTGACAGTTTTCAGGGGCAGGAACGGGATATCGTATATATAAGTATGACCCGAAGTAATCCGGAAGGTACCATAGGATTTCTTTCTGATATACGAAGAATGAATGTGGCTATGACCCGTGCACGTAAAAAGCTGGTTGTAATAGGAGATAGTGCAACGTTATCGGTACTGCCCTTTTATAGTTCGTTTGTATCTTATGCCGAAGAGCTAGACGGATACAAAAGTGCATGGGAGTTTGCTGAAATTTGATAAACAGACATATATAAACTGAAACAAACTATGGAATACAGACAGTTAGGAGGATCCGGTTTGAAGGTGCCGGTTTTGAGTTTTGGTACAGGCACGTTTGGTGGTGGCGGAGATTTCTTTAAAGCCTGGGGAAATACGCAAGTAGACGAAGCTTCCCGTATGGTGAAGCTTTGTCTGGATGCCGGAGTTACATTCTTTGATACAGCCAATGTTTATTCGCAGGGAGCGTCTGAGGAAATATTAGGTAAAGCTATAATAGGTTTACGGGACAAGATTATTTTGTCGACGAAGTCTACATTCAAAATGGGGGATGGCCCCAATGATTATGGTTCGTCGCGTTTTAATCTGATCCGCAGTTGTGAGGATAGTCTGCGGAGGCTCAATACAGATTACATTGATATTTATCACATGCATGGCTTCGATGGCAATACGCCTGTTGAGGAAACACTAAGTGCGCTGGATGATCTTGTGAAGAGTGGTAAGGTGAGATATATTGCATGTTCTAATTTTTCAGGATGGCATCTGATGAAATCATTGTCGGTTTCTGAAAGATATGGTTGGGCTAAATATGTTGCTCATCAGGCTCATTATTCCCTTTTGAGCCGTGAATTTGAATGGGAACTGATGCCGCTTGCTTTGGATCAAAAGGTTGGAACGATTGTGTGGAGCCCCCTTTCGGCCGGGCGACTGAGTGGACGTTACCGGAGAGATGCGCCAGTTCCTGCAGATGGGAGAATCGCTCAGGGGGGAGGAGAGGGACCCGCAGTCCCTGACGATATTTTCTATGGAATTATTGACGCGCTGGATGAAGTTGCAGAAGAAACCGGAAAGACAGTTGCTCAGGTTGCCCTGAATTGGGTACTTCAGCGACCTTCTGTAAGTAATGTTGTGATCGGAGCCAGAAATGAAGAACAGCTGATACAGAATTTAGGTGCTGTTGGTTGGAATCTTAATACGGATCAAGTGAAGAAATTAGACGCTGCGAGTGAAAGATCACCCATTTACCCATATTGGCACCAACGAAATTTTAAACCACTGAATCCCCTTCCGGATTTTTACAGAGAGCGATAGTACCAGTATATGGTAGTAATATTTGTCGGTGAGCATCGATTTGGGGATTTTTGTCCTCAGGTCGATGCTTTTTTGTTGATTTATCTGTGGCTTTGTAGTCTGTTCTCTACAATAACAATCCATTATCTGTATTGTGCTGACAGATGTCCTCCCGATGTCTAAAAACAATTTGTGACATGAATTATGTCACCGCTGGTTTGTGATGTGATATGATTGAATTTTTATTCAAAATAATTCTATTGGTTATCAAATTATATGAGTAGGATTAGTTTGTGGCACTAATTTGTATTTATATATGGAAGTTAAGTTATGAAGTGGCTTAATATGGTGTATATCTTGATTTTATAGTACATCTTAGTTGATTAGAACTTTAACGAATGTTTATATTATAGCTAAAGTGAACGATTTTGTTTTGTGAAAAATACAAGTGTGTGAAAATGGCCGGTAGATAATTGTTGTGTAAAGAATAGAATTAATTGTTATCTATAAGTGATTAATATTTTTATTTATAATGATAATGATTAGTTTTGGTGCGAATAAAGATCATTGTTTTACTACGTACCAGTTTTGGTAGTATGGAGGTAGTATTGAGTTGATAGTAAATTAATTCGTATGGTGGGTGTGAAAGCTAGCGGGGTAGTAAGCGCTATATAGTAGTATGAGTACGTATATAGGGTAGGGTAGCGTCTTGCAATTGCCGGCGACTATTTTACGAAAAGCTATTGTCTGTAACTACAATGCAAAAAATTGTAAACCTGATAATCAACAATATAAGTTAAACTTTACTCACAAACGCGCTATGAAAAACTTAATACTTCTCCCGGTGGGTACTCTCATCCCATCCAGCCCTGTTTTCTTGCACTACACGCGCTATTTACCTTCCGGTAAACCCAGCTGCAAAGTTTCCAAACACTTATTATAGGTCTGCAAATGAGCTGCAGTTTCAAATGAAGCTGTGCTAAGTCTTGTTTGTTAAGTATTTGTAAAAAGGTGTGTTAGCTTTCGTTATCAAGTGTTTCGATATATGTCGGAACTCAGAATTTCATATACCTCCACAATTGCAACTCTGGTGTTTTTTAATGTTTTACCAAGTTCAATAACGCTTATCTAATTGTTTTACTTTACTCTTTAAACTTATGAAAAGATTTACGAGGTTTTTTAACTATTTAAAGTTCGGGAGCGGAGGGCTGCTGGCTGTCCTTCTCGCATTTTCGACACAAAACGCCGAGTCGCAGACGAAGACGTATCTGACAGGGCAGAAGACGGGAGATTTCTATAATACAAAGGTATTGGGAGTCGGTGGTGCAGAAATAACTTCACCTATAGCAAGGAATAATTTTTATTATGGTACAGCATCTGTATTAACGGGGTCTACCACGGCTAGTGCTACTATGAAGGCTACGGACCTCAGCGTTGTAGCAGGGCTGGCTGGAGCCAATGTATATTTGTTGTTTAGAAACACCGGTAATGCTCCTATTGCAGCAGGGACGCAAGTTTATTTCAAATTAGGTGCGAAGCCAATAACTGAGGGTATCAATGTTAATGTCAGTACTCTTCTTGGATTATCTACCATTTACAATATCACTGGTTCTGTATATAAAAATGCAGGTGCATATACCCTACCTGCTGGCCTTGATATTTTTGGTGATTCGAATGAGGGAACTACTATATCTAATAATAATCAAACCACTACCAAGCTATTAATCGACAAAAATAATGATTGGCACGCAGCGGTGACTCCTCCGGCTTCAGAAGCATTTAATGCCGTTAGGTTGAATGTTGCAGTTCCTACTGGTTTAAAATTGGTTGCAGCATCTTCGGTTTCTACTAATGTTCATAATGCGTTTACGGTATCTACAGGTAATGCTTGTAGTGTCAGACCTTTGTTTACGGGGTATGGCAGTACAGGAATTACACTAACTACCGAATCTGTTTTAGCAGGGCTCGATCTGGGTCAATTAGTTGCAGATGCTCACCTGGCTATTGATGATAGTCCCACAACCTATTCAAAGTTTAGTAACGGTTTAGCAAATGTTGGAGTTGCAAATACAATTGCCCAGGAAATCCTGTTTGATCATACGGCATCAGCTTCCGATGCAGTGAAAATTCATCTCTCACTTAATCAGTCAGTGATTTCGTTAGATCTGCTTAGCGGAGGTGTAACGTTCAAGGCTTACAAAGGAGCAAGCAATACTCCGGTAGCCACTCAGTCACTTCAAAATAGCCTAAGCTTAATAGGACTTAATTTGGCAAATATCTTGACTATAAATAGTGGCTATGCTGATATTAATACTACTTTTCAGCCTGGTGTTGAATTTGATCGGGTAGAGGTTTCATTTAATGGGGGTTTAATTAATGCAACTGTAATAGGTGATGCATTACGCCTTTATGATGTAGAACTTGCAGCACCTGCTCCAGCGATTTCTTCGACAGTGACGCTGGGTGCTAATAATAGTTTAACTGTATATGCGGGAATGCCGTTGCCTACAATTACTGCTACATCTGCTGGTAATAATATTCTATGGTACGAAGGGTCCAGTACGACAGCTTTGTCAGGTTCTCCAAGTTTGTCGCCATATAATTTACCAGTTTCCTCAATTGCTACAGCTGGTAACTATGTTTACTATGCTGCTTCTCAAAAGGTAGGATGTACTAACATTTCCGCAAAAGTGCCTGTAAATATCACAGTATTACCAGTACCAACATTCATAAATCCGACTTACGTAGTTGAGGGAGTTAATTATACAGGAACTGGAAAGTCGATAACATATACCGGAGGGCAAACTGGTAGTACTTATAATTTTGCTGGGGTCTCAGTTACCAACCTAACTAATGCTGGGCTAACACTAGGGACAGATGGGCGTATAACTGGTATTCCAACAGGATCATTTGCAGAGGGAGGAACAACTATTACATTTACCGCAACTGTTACTGATGGTGCATTTGGTGGTACTCCAGTTGTAGTTGAAAGGCTGTTCTCAATATTAGTTTACCCAAAAGTGGCTGCCAACCCTGTTGCATTGCCGTCAGGTATCCGGACACAGCCTTATACAAGTACCTCTATTGCTGCCACAGGTGGAAGTGGTACTTTCACTTATGCGCTGACGGGAACATCGGGTCCATTGCCGGCTGGTTTGACTTTGAATGGGAATGGTTCAATAAGCGGGATCCCTACTGGTGATGCGGGAGTCTACCCTATAACAGTCTTGATTTCAGATCCTACATCCGGACAATCTTTAGAGGCGGCATACAGTATTACGATTTATAACCCATTGGTGGCAAATACAGCTCAATTACCTAATAGTTATGTAGGAGCTTCACCATATCCGGCAAATATTCCGGTGCCCACAGGCGGGAGTGGTGAAACAGCCAATTATAACTATGAAGTAACTGGTGGTGTCTTGCCCGCTGGACTGACCTTGAATGCGAATGGTACCTTCGGAGGATCACCATCAACGGCTAATAGTTATAGCTTTACAGTTACCATTACTGATCCTGCTTCAGGTTCGACAGTAGCTCAATCTTATACTAATGTTGTAATTAGCCCTGAGCTGGCACTACCCGGAGGTACCTTCCCAACTGCAATAGTTAGCCAAAATTCTTACTCTGCTTCAATAGCTCAGGCAGTGATAGAAGGTGGAAGTACAAACGGTAGTGCAACAGGCGGTATTTCCGGAGCGACGCTTACTTATTCGCTTACGCCTCCTAGCTTGGGATCAAGAATACTGGCTTTCCCAACAGGATTCAACCTGGCTTCGGATGGCACACTTACTGGTAATCCAAATACCACAGGAATCAGCACAAATACCTTCACGGTGTATGTGACGGATGGTCAGCAGATAGCCAGCAACGATTATACGCTTATTATCGAATCTTCACTTCCTGTTAAACTGGCTTCTTTCAAGGTAGCGAAAGAAGGAGAGGTTGCTCAATTGACGTGGTCTACAACTTCGGAATCGAATAGCGAAAGCTTTGAAGTACAACGAAGCAGGGATGGTAAAGAATGGAACGCCATTGGTAACAGAGATGCAAAGGGTGAGAGCTCAGCCATTGTTACCTATAACTTCACAGATGTTAATCCTTTCGATGGAGAAAACCTTTATCGTCTGAAAATGATTGACAGAGATGCAACATTTGCATTGAGTGGAATTCAGAGCGTAAGGTTCGCTATCGAATCTCTGAAACTGTATCCTAATCCGGTTGCCAATGCTGAGCCTTTAAATATTCAGGTGAAAGATTGGGGATTGGTTAAAACCGTAAAGGTATTCAATACACTGGGTAAAGTCGTATTTGAATCTGCGGGAGATGTTAAGTCTGTGGTTTCTACAGAACAGCTTGTGTCCGGTCTTTATATAGTTCAGATAACTCGTAAGGATGGGCAGATCGTAAGCAGCAAATTTGTTAAAAGATAAAAATAGTAGATGTATTTTTAAAAGTCGCCGGGCAGTTTGTCCGGCGACTTTTTTGTGTATCATAGGTTTCGAATAACATCGAAGTGCGGCGTAAATTTTACAGATAGACTGCGTTCCGCGATGGCATGTATATGGAATGATTATTTCATTAGAAGTGACTAGAAAAAATGTAGAACCTAACTCAAATAACTATGGTACAGTCATTTTTGAATTTCCTTTCATTCTGGCCCTATCTTGTTTTGGTAATGATGGTAGGAGCCGGTCTGTGGGCAATTTGGGTGATACGCCAGTTGTCAGCAAAGAAGCAATTCAGCAATAATTACAAACACCATTCAGGCCAGGTTTTTAGGAAATTTGCATAAGGTGAATATATCTGCCAGGTTTGATACAGATGAGCTTATAATGTGGGGTATAAATAAAAACATCCGGGGGCAAGGAGCCCCAGGATGTCCGATTTTACTCAACGTTATGAGTACTGTTACCAGTCCTCAAATACAAATTTAATTATTTTATTGGAATAAATATCTAATATTTAGTAATTTAAATTTAATAACATTATAATGTGAGTCCTTAATTTATTTGCCGGCCTCAGTCTCGTCTAATTCATTCTCCTTAATTTCGTCATTTACCTCTTCGATTAGTGCATCGATGAACTCTTGTAACTCGTTGCTGCTGTAGTGGGAGCTGTTGGCAATCTGAAGACGGTTATAGACGGCGAGCATCTTATTGTACTTAACCATGCTAAGCGGATTATGCGAACGGAGATTGCGTCCGCGGTAATCGTGGTGTTCGTCCATTCTGTCGACAAGATACGACATCATGTGGTAGTACATTTCATTGTTGTCATCAAATCCTTCAAATTCCAAACTCGCCAGATTGAGCAGTTCTTGTTCTGATATAGGCAAATTTCTGACAGATTCATTGATTCTCTTGTACATTGCGAGAATTGCTTCTACATCATTGTATACTGATATTGGTATTTCTTCGTACAGTTGATCGAATACTTTTGGGTATAAACCTGTATACCCCTTTTCCAGTATTTCAATTCTTTTTGCTAACTGCTCTTGTTGCTCCTCATTTTCAACAACTAAAAGTAACCTGAATTGATTGATGAGCATTTGTCGCTGCTCCAGTGTGAGGGTGGTTGGTATCATAGTTTTACCTGGAAATATTTGATCATACTAATTTGTGGACAGCAAGATAATACGAAATCTAAATCTATAGCATCAAAAATTTCGGGTTAAGGTTGTTGCTTCATCGAAGTTGTTCTATATTTGTATCATATTTCTTCCGCTAATATCCTTGAATAGAAGATTTTTCGTTGCCTTACCAAATTTCACAATTGTCAGAATTTAGGTCTTAAAAGTTCACGATTTTTACAAATTTTCGATGAAAAATAAGCCGAAAATACTTGAAGGTTATGAGATGTTTGGTTCATCCCCAAAGTGTGATAATGAAAAGGCTGTCAGAGTATTATCAGATAAAGAAACTGAGGAGAATCTGAAGCTTTTTGCAAATAGAATCGGGTCTGACTGGAAGGCAGCTGAATCCGGAGGCTCTTCTCGTATACTGTCGTATGGTGATTTTGAAAAAGCTATTGCCCATAAAAAGGACGATATAGCAGAATTTCTAAAAAGAGAACGGGATGCAAGGAAAAAGTCATAATAAAGTCGGTTTCCAATTACCTCGATCCTAGTATTTATAATGGTCTCCCCACCAATATTGTAGTTTTTTTCGGATCTCTTCCTCTCTCGCATTGCTGCCGGGCTCAAAAAGTCTCGTACCGCTTAGCTCTTCGGGTAAAAACTCCTGCCTTGCAAAATTGCCTTCGTAAGAATGTGCATATTTATAATCCTTTCCGTAGCCAATTTGCTTCATTAATTTGGTTGGAGCATTGCGAAGATGCAGCGGAACGGGCAAATGAGCCGTATTTTTAGCCAATTCAATGGCTTCGCCGATCGCCATGTAGCTAGCATTACTTTTTGGTGACGTGGCCAGATACACCGCTACCTGAGACAGGATGATACGGCACTCCGGATAGCCGATTACATTCACCGCCTGCATACATGCATTAGCCATAATCATAGCGGTGGGATTGGCATTGCCTATATCTTCTGAAGCCATAATCAGCATCCTTCTCGCTATAAAGGAGGGATCTTCTCCTGCTACAATCATGCGTGCCATCCAATATACAGCACCATTCGGATCGCTTCCACGGAGAGATTTTATAAATGCTGAAATGATATCATAATGCTGTTCGCCGGATTTATCGTAACGGGCTATGTTCTGTTGAGCGACTTCGGTTACCCACTCATCAGTGATTTCAATCTCGCTGACATCACCTTTAGCTAACACAACCAGTTCCAGCAAATTCAGTAGTTTTCTTCCGTCACCCCCTGATAGTCTGAATAGGGCATCGTAAGAATTGAAAGTAATATTTTTGCCAGCCAGCCAGCTGTCTTTAACAAGTGCCCGGTCAATAATCTCTTTTAGTTCATCCTGCCCGAATGCTTCCAGAATATATACCTGGCATCGGGAGAGCAAAGCCGAATTGATTTCAAATGACGGATTTTCAGTTGTGGCCCCGATCAATGTGACCTGGCCTTTTTCAACTGCTCCGAGCAATGCGTCCTGCTGGCTTTTGTTATACCGATGAATCTCATCAATAAATAAAATAGGCGGGAACAAGCCGGATGGTCTGGAAAGGATTTCCCGAAGGTCTTTTACACCTGAACTGATCGCACTCAGGTTATGAAATTGCCTTTTGGTAACATCAGCGAGCAGGAGTGCCAGCGTCGTTTTACCCACTCCGGGCGGTCCCCATAAAATCATGGAAGGAATCGCATTTTGCATAATTGCCCGGCGTAAAGAACCCTTAGGGCCTAACAGTTTATCCTGTCCTATATAATCATCCAGGGTTCTTGGCCGGAGGCGTTCCGCAAGTGGTGTGCTCACCATAGTCATTGGCAAAAGACTGATTTGGTTTTAATATACCATTGATAACAAAAAACGCGTGGCATAGTTCGCCACGCGTTTTTTATATGTCGGTTAACTTAAATATCAGAAAGTTAGCCTTTCCAGAGTCATTTGTTTTTTCAGATTTCCTAAAGCACCAAACACAAGATTATAAACCGACTGGATATTGATTTTCATCAGATCGGCGATCTCGTGGTTGTTAAGGTTCATGTAAAATTTAAGGAAAATGGCTTCGCGCTGGCGACGTGGAAGTCCGTTGATGGCCACGTTCAAATGCTGATTGGTAGAATCAAATTCTTCTTCAGATATCATATGATTTTCGTGAGAAGGCGTATTGATGTGCCAGTATTCTACAGGAATATCTTCATTGCTGGTATGTTTCTGCTGTGCATTAAGGTGGCGAACCAGCTTTCTTTTGATAGATGCCATCAGATAGAACCTTACCGATGTAGTATCACCTAAGGTGGCTCTGTTTTTCCATAACTCTACGAACAAGTCGTGAATGCAATCTTTAATCAGGGGTTTGTCAATTGTGAATTGTGAGCAATACTGGTAAAGAATATGCACATAAGATTTATAAAGACATGCATAAGCATTTTCGTCGCCCTTTCTGAACTGATCCCAGAAGCAGAGCTCTTCTTCTTGTTTGTAGCGTAGGTGAGCCATTTTTGTTAAGGTTAGGAATTAACTGAGGTTAGGAATTATTAAATAAGGGTCATTTATACACTTGTAAATATATTTATAAAAAAACACATTATAAAAATATTTACAGATAAAATTACATCGGATGGCTTAATCTTACAATTTCAATCATTTGGCTTGTTTATTATATTGTCAGAGATACAAATTCAAACTTGTCACCATTGAATAACCCCTTGTCACTGAGCTTTAGTGACGGAATTACGAGGAGTGCCATAAACGACAAAGTCATGTACGGCGACTGTAATGTAGAGTGGAGCGAGCCTTTTACGAACTCGTCCATTTTGGTATATTCTGCGGCAACCTCATAGCCATCACGGTCAGTCATCAGTCCGGCAATCGGTAATTCCAGTTTCAATTTTTGACCTTCGCCTACAGCAGAAATCCCTCCTTTTGCATCTATAAGCAGATTGACAGCTTCGGCAATACTGGCATCATCGCAGCCCACCACAATGATATTATGTGAGTCGTGTGCTACGGTTGATGCAATAGCTCCGGTTTTCAGTCCGAAGTTTCTGATAAAGGCAATTTCAGGTGTGCTATCCCTATATCGGTTTACCACGGCAATTTTCAGAATGTCACGATCAGGATCCGCCACGATCAGCCCGTCCTTCATGGGAATCGGTTCAGTGAGCTGATTTGTGATCAGGTGTCCTTCCAATGCTTCGATGACTCTTAATTGTGACGCGGTTTGGTTTGCTTTACACTGAAAGTCTTCCGCATTTTTTCTTTTACAATCAAATTGATTGATATGGTTGCTCGGAAGATTTGGGATCAGAGAGGTGCCGTTTTCGGCTATAAGTTCACCATCCAGCCATGTTTGTATAATATCAAAGTCATCGAGATTATTCACAACGATGAAGTCTGCAGCGTCACCCTGCCTTAGCAGACCTACCGGTAAATTATAGTGTGTAATTGGATTTAAGCTTGCAGCTTTGAGCACATCCCATAATGAATGTCCTTGTTCCAAAGCTCTTTTTACAAGCAGATTGATATGGCCGACTACAAGAGAATCGGGGTGTTTATCGTCAGAACAGAACATGATTTTTTCGGGAAACTCACTGAGTAAAGGAATCAGCGCTTCAAAGTTTCTTGCTGCACTTCCCTCGCGGATCAGTATTTTTACTCCGTAATCAATTTTCTCTCTGGCTTCTGCATAAGTGAAACATTCGTGATCGGTGCTGAGTCCTGCATTGGCGTAGGCTTCGGCCTGCTGTCCACGAAGTCCGGGAGCATGTCCGTCTGCTGGTTTGTCGAAATGTTTAGCCCATGCGATTTTGGCCAGCATGTCAGGATCGCCACCCAGCACGCCCGGAAAATTCATAACCTCGGCCAGATAACCAATGTCATCACTTGCCAGCAGCTGTCGTACATCTTCAGCGTTAATCGTGGCACCGGCTGTTTCGAAAACAGTTGCGGGCACGCAGGATGGCGCACCAAAGCAAAACTTAAATGGTACACGCTTTCCGTCGGCGATCATATAATGTACGCCTTCTATTCCAAGTACATTAGCGATTTCGTGGGGATCGGAAACAGTAGCCACAGTTCCGTGTACTACGGCCAGGCGGGCGAATTGTGCGGGCGTGAGCATGGAGCTTTCGATGTGCACGTGGGCATCTACAAAGCCAGGTAATGCATAGGGCAATGTAGCGTTTTCAGGTCCGAAGATCAATATTGCAGATATCAGTCCGTTTTCAATTGTTACTTCTGCTTCACTTACAGACTGTTCAAATATGTTTACAAGATTAACGCGCATCAATAGTTTGGTTTAATACAAGTTGGTGTGACATCACTACTTGTTAAAGCTATACATTTTGATTTTAGAATGTTTAATCCTGATTTGTATATTCCCGTTATCTGCTACTTCAACTAGGGCAGGTTATATACTGCTATCTGAAAAGGGTAATTAATTATTTGTAAAGTACAAAATTTGATTTGGCTTAAACTTTAATTATCTGAGCATATTTTTCAACTATTCTGGCTTTTTCCTCTCCGATTGTTCTCCAGTGCTACAAAATAATATCAGTTTATAGCAGCGTATGGCTTTCTAAGACCGATACTCTTTTTGGTATCTCAAAGGGCTGTTGCCTGTCAGGTTTTTGAAGTATTTATTGAAATTGGCAAAGTTGTTGAAACCGCTGTCATAGCAAACTTGTGCAACACTCAACTTTCCTTCTCTCAGTAGTTTACAGGCATGTCCGATACGTAATTCGAGCAAAAACTGAGAGTAAGTCTTACGACTCCTGCTTTTAAAGTACCGGCAAAAGGAATGCGGGCTGATATTTGCCACTTCCGCAATTTCTTCGATACTAATTTTTTGTTGAAAATTGGCAAGAGAGTATTGGTATATCTGATTGATCCGATCAGTATCGTGGGCGTCAAATTCCTGTGGATAATCCGAGCTGGAAAGTTCAGAAGCTTCGGGATTCTGCGATAGTGTCTGCAGGATTTTAAGCAATGCAATCACCGGGTTGCTTTCTTTTTCGTCAAGAAGATCCTGCAAGATACCTTTCACTATCTCATTCTCAGGCCCGGTCAATTTCATTCCTTTTCTTGTACGTAGTAATAATTCCCTGATGGCTTTGTTTTCGGGAAGATCCAGAAACGTGCCGAAAATGCTTTCTGAAAAATGCAGTACCGTTGCCTGCGCATACAAATTTGTGTCTCCCTGGAAGTACTTTTCGTCACATCGCCAGTAATGAGGTAGGTTAGGTCCTATCAGGATAAGATCACCACTTTGAAAATTCTGGATATTATCACCCACAAACTGAGTGCCTGAGCCCTGTTCTATATGAACGAGTTCCAGTTCCGGGTGGTAATGCCAGCGGTTATAGAAATACAGAACCACATCGCGGCGTATGCTGAAAGACTGCTGTAAGGCCTTATGAACTTTTAAAAGTTGAGGTTTCACTGTTAAAAAAGCATGTTACTAAGCTGTGAAAGTATTAACATGCCAATATAGTTGAAAAAAATGCTATTATTGTAAAATTATGAAGTTCAGGAAAACTATTCATTTGTATTCAATTTCACCAGGAACAATGTATTTAAATTTTGGTAACTTTTTCCTTCTGATCCCGAATGCCCGAATGCGATTGATCTGCCCGAAAAGTATTTCAATCTTATTTTTAATTTGAATAGTAAGTTTGGGCACTGAACTGTTTTTAAAGCTCAATTCGGAATTAAACAGGAATTATTACACCAAAAAATCACTATGGCGTCGAATCTTTTAAAAATCCATCCATCTGACAACGTCATTGTTGCGTTGCGTGATCTGCCTGCGGGAGATATTGCAGAATGGAATGGTGAGCAGTTTAATCTTGCTTATGGCGTTTCTGCAAAACACAAATTTGTAACGGAGGATATTGAAACAGGAGGGGCAGTTATCATGTACGGGGTTCTGGTAGGAAGAGCTACTCAGCCTATCAAAAAGGGTGAGCCTATCACGACGTTCAACCTGAAACATGATGCGCACGATTACAGTACGGCGAAAAGACAACCTTATACATATACACAACCGGATGTAAGCAAGTGGGAGGGGCGTACCTTTAATGGTTACCATCGTGCTGATGGTAGGGTTGGGACATACAACTACTGGCTGGTGGTTCCTTTGGTATTCTGTGAAAACAGAAATGTCATGATCATGAAGGACGCGTTTGAGCGCGAGTTGGGATATGCTCAAACAGACATCTACCGTGACCATGTCCGGGATTTTCTGAATCTGTATAAAGCAGGAGATATCAATGCGATCCGGAGTCTGCAAAGTTCGGGCGAGCAGCAGGCAATTGTAGATCGTAAACCAGATCGTCCTTTTCAAAATGTGGATGGTGTGAAATTCCTGACGCATGAAGGAGGTTGCGGGGGAACACGCTTTGATGCCAATACATTATGCTCATTGTTTGCTTCCTACGCGGTGCATCCGAATGTGGCTGGTATTACGGTGTTGAGTCTGGGATGTCAGAATTCGGAGTTGAAAACACTGGAAGACGAAATCCGCAAAAGAGACGCCAATTTCAATAAACCGTTTTTCGCGTTCGAACATCAGAAAGGTACAGAGTACTCATTGATGTCGGGAGCAATTAAAGAGACTTTCATAGGACTTACTGAGATCAATAAATTTGAAAGAGAACCGGCGCCTTTGTCTAAGCTTTCTGTTGGTCTGAAATGCGGAGGATCTGATGGGTTCTCGGGTATATCGGCCAACCCTGTTCTTGGGCATCTTTCAGACATCGTAGTCGGATTGGGCGGACAGACTCTTTTGGCTGAATTTCCTGAGCTGAACGGTGTAGAGCAGGAATTACTGAACAGATGTGTAACCGAAGAAAAAGCTGCCAAGTTTGAGAAACTGATGCGTGACTATGCAGGTAAAGCTGAAGCTGTAGGTTCTGCGTTTGCATTTAATCCTTCACCTGGTAATATCAAAGATGGTCTGATAACAGATGCGATCAAGTCTGCCGGGGCTGCTAAAAAGGGAGGAAATGCATATGTTTCGGATGTATTGAATTATACAGAGCGTGCTACAGAATCGGGGCTACATTTGGTTTGTACTCCTGGTAATGACGTCGAAGCAACAACAGGACAGAGCGCTGCAGGTGCGAATGTAATCTTGTTCACCACTGGCTTGGGTACGCCAACAGGTAACCCGATTTGTCCCGTTGCCAAAGTGGCTACCAACTCAGTTCTGGCGAAACGTATGCCTGATGTGATTGACTTCGATTGCGGACCAGTCGTTGACGGAACGCAGTCTATTGAACAGAATGCGGAACACCTTTTAGAATATGTAATTAAGGTGGCCAGCGGTGAGCTAACGAAAGCGCAGCAACTGGGTCAGGATGACTTTATTCCGTGGAAAAGAGGGGTTTCTCTCTAGTGAATGAGGCAGAGGGGTTTGGGCATGGGGGTAAGGGTGTTGAGTAGAGGGTGTGGGGAAGGTTTTGAGTAAAGAATAAATTAAAAAACCTTTCCATATAAAGCCGGCTTGAGTTGAAGCCGGAGGATTTTTTAATATTAAGATCATGTTTGATTTAAGCGGAAAAGTAGCTCTGGTAACAGGAGGAGCAAGCGGCATTGGATTAGCTATCACGAAGACATTCGCCAAACAAGGCGCTCATGTCCATATTCTTGAACTCAATTTTGAACTTGCCAGGCAGGTTGCTGATGAGATCAGAAAGGAAGGAGGACTTGCCGATGCGCATGCAGTCGACATGTCTAAGCAGGCAGATGTGGTGAGCCTAATTGATGGTATCGCTTCCGGACAAAAGATTGATATCGTTGTGAATAATGCCGGTATCGCTCATGTTGGCAAGGCAGATACTACCCAGGAAGCTGATTTTGATCGCTTGTTAAGTGTCAACGTGAAGGGTGTCTACAACTGTCTTTTTGCTGCTATTCCGCATCTGAAAAAGGGCGGTGGAGGTGTGATTTTGAATATGGTGTCCATTGCGGCTACCGTTGGTATTCCTGATCGCTTCGCTTATTCGACAACCAAAGGTGCGGTATATTCGATGACACTTTCGGTAGCCAAGGATTACCTGGCTGATAACATACGTTGCAACAGCATTTCTCCGGCGCGTGTACATACGCCATTTGTGGATGGATTTATCTCCAAAAACTATCCTGGTCAGGAAGCTGAAATGTTTGAGAAGTTGTCTAAAACGCAACCCATTGGGCGAATGGCAAAACCAGATGAAATCGGGGCGCTGGCGCTTTATCTGTGCTCAGACGAGGCTGGCTTTGTTACGGGCTGCGATTATCTGATTGATGGGGGATTTGAGAAGCTAAATAATTGATAGCGAATAGCTTTTAGCGGTTAGCTCAATTGTACAGAAAATACTAGTGAAAAAATAAGTAAACAGCTGGCAGCTTAAGGCCGACAGCAAAACCTAAAACCATGAAATTATTCCGATTTGGTGCTTTTGAGCAAGAGAAAGCGGGTGTTGAACTTGCAGATGGAACTAAGATAGATGTCTCTGCCTTTGGCGAAGACTATAACGAGAAATTTTTCGCAACGGACGGTGTAAAGCGTCTGGAAGAATGGCTTACAACCAATGCTGCATCTGCTCCGAAAGTAGAAGACGGATTTCGTTTCGGATCCTGCGTTGCTCGTCCTTCGAAAATCGTATGTATTGGTATGAATTATGCCAAACACGCTTACGAATCGGGTGCTACAGAATTGCCAAAAGAACCGATCATTTTCTTCAAAGCTACTTCGGCACTTTGCGGTCCGAATGACAACGTAATTATTCCAAGAAATTCTGAAAAGACGGACTGGGAAGTGGAGCTGGCTGTGATCATTGGCAAAAAGGCAAGTTATGTTGAAGAAGCAGATGCGCTGAATTATGTAGCTGGTTACGCAGTTCATAACGATTATTCCGAAAGAGCTTATCAGTTGGAGCGTGGCGGACAGTGGGTAAAAGGAAAGAGTAACGACACATTTGCTCCACTTGGTCCTTATTTTGTTCCAGCTTCACAAGTGGCAGATGCTAACAATCTGGATCTGTGGCTGACACTCAATGGTAAGAAAATTCAGGATAGCAATACCTCTGATATGATTTTCCATATTCCTTTTCTGGTAAGTTATCTGAGCCAGTTTATGACGCTGCTTCCTGGTGATATGATCACAACCGGCACTCCCGCAGGTGTAGGTCTGGGAATGAAACCTCAGGTATACCTAAAAGCAGGAGATGTGGTAGAACTGGGTATTGAAGGTCTTGGTCAGCAGAAACAGGAAGCAGTTGCATGGACGCCGGTGGCGTAAATCTGGAAATGGTCAAAGGACATGAATGGTCGTTTGTTGTCATGAAGTAGTCAAGCATTGTAATTTGAAATTTATGACTAGAAATGACAACTCCTGACAACCTTTGACAAAAAATGACAATACATGGCTACAAATGACAACAAATATTAATACCTGACTATTTGAAATATGACTATCGATTCTCATCAGCATTTCTGGATTTTTGATCCGATCAGAGATTCCTGGATTACTCCGGAAATGGAGACGATACGCCGGGATTTTTTGCCTGCCGATCTGAAACCTGTTTTAGATAAAAATAAGGTAGACGGCTGTGTGGCAGTACAGGCCGATCAGTCTGATGCTGAAACTGAATTTCTCCTGCACCTCGCGGAAGCAAACGATTTTATCAAAGGTGTAGTAGGTTGGATTGATTTCCGGTCGGAAGATATATACGATAAACTGGAAGTGTATTCACAATTTGAATTGCTGAAAGGTTTTCGACATGTGGTACAGGCAGAGCCGGAAGGCTTTCTGGAACAGCAAACCTTTATAAATGGCGTGGAGCAGCTGGCTGCTTTTGATTTTACTTATGACATTCTGGTATATCCGCATCAGTTGAAAGAGGCTTTTTCTTTCGCTTCAAAGTTGCCCAATGTAAGGTTTGTTTTAGATCACATCGCCAAGCCATTTATCAAAAAGGGAGAAATTGAACCCTGGAATAAGGAATTAAAGGAGCTGGCACAATTGCCTAATGTGAGCTGTAAGGTTTCAGGAATGATTACCGAAGCGAATTGGTACAATTGGAAGAAATCGGATTTCGTGCCTTATCTGGATGTGGTGTTCGAAGCTTTTGGAAGTAAACGAATTATGTTTGGTTCCGATTGGCCCGTATGTCTTGTTGCGGGAGATTATGAGAAAATGAAAGCAGTACTGACGGACTATTTTTCGGGTTTCAATGCTTCTGAAAAGGAAGATGTGATGGGAGGAAATGCGGTACGTTTTTATCGTTTGGAATAAGGAGATTGCGGCGGAAAGTAAGAATGGGGATAGGCTTTATTTTGATTGATCAGGCAGGATTCACCGCATAAAACTCAGTGCAGAAGGTTGCTCAGCAAATGAAAAACATGCATATTGATGTTATAATTTGAAGTGTATTCTTTGTTGTGAACCTATTTGATTAAGCGGATTGAAGAAATTAGTATTAATAGCCATCCTTTTTTGTAGTGCTTTTGTTTTACTCGCTTCTCAGCCTCGTAAGGCGGTAGAGATGAGGATCATGAGTTTTAATATTCGTCATGGATTGGGCATGAATGAGGAATCGAATATGATGGATATATTGAGGATTATCAATGAAAATAAACCGGATCTGGTTGCGCTCCAGGCCGTTGATAGTCTGATTAATAACGGTAAGACGCAGTTTCAGCTCAGACAGCTGGCCACTCAGACGGGCATGTATTTTACCTACGGCGCGGCAGAGCATTCGGAAAGTGGGAGCCAGGGAGTAGGGATTTTGTCGGCATGGCCATTGGAAAAATCACAAACGATTACCTTGCCGTCAACTCCGGGAGCGGATCCGAAGGTATTGCATTGCGGATTGATACGTCATTCGAGAAATCTGACTTTGCGTTTTTGTAACTCCCGGCTGGAATATGCCTCTGTGATGGACAGAGCGCTGCAGTCGGCTTATATCAATCAAATGCTTCAGGGAAGTATTCAACCCGTAGTGCTCGGAATGGATATGGGAGCGCGGCCGAACGAGCAGCCCTACTTTTCATTTCGTCAGAAGTGGCAGGATGCTGCACAAGGCTCACAAGTGGAGACCTGGAATGAAGGGATACCCGGCGACAGGCTCGATTATATTTTTGTATTGCTGAATAATAAAGTGCGTGTGAAAGACTATAAGGTAATCAGAAATTATCCCAAAGCCTCAGATCACTATCCAATAATTGCTACAGTTGAATTTTGGTAAAATGAAGTATTCTCATCTAAAAATTGGCCTATTCATCCCGTGTTACGTGGATCAGTTTTATCCTCAGGTAGGGATTGCAACGTTGGAGCTGTTGGAGAAGCTGGGCTGTAATGTTGGTTTTCCTCTTAACCAGACTTGCTGCGGGCAACCTATGGCAAACTCCGGATTTGAACATCTGACCAATGGGTGTAATACGTTGTTTATGAACTCATTTGGTGAGTTTGATTACATAGTTTCGCCATCAGGAAGCTGTGTGTTGCATATCAAAGATCATTTGAAAGTAGAGGGGAAACCGACTGAATCGAAGGAGGTTAGAAAGAAGGTGTATGAGCTGGTAGAGTTTATTACTGATGTTTTGAAAATAGATTTTATCCAGGCGGATTTTCCTCACAGGGTTGGTTTGCATCAGGGGTGCCACGGTCAGAGAGGTCTTCACCTGGCGCAGATGTCGGAACTGAATGCTGAACCATTTTCAAAACCTGAAACACTTTTGCGAAATGTAAAAGGTTTAGAACTTGTGGAGCTGGATCGTAAAGACGAATGCTGTGGTTTTGGAGGAACGTTCTGTGTGAGTGAAGAAGCGGTGTCAGTTAAGATGGGGAAGGATCGTGTGGCAGATCATATCAGGCATGATGCGGAATACATCACGGGATCAGATATGAGTTGTCTGATGCATCTGGAAGGGATTTTGAGAAGGAAAAATTCAGAAGTGCAGGTGAAGCATATTGCAGAAATTCTGAACAATGCCCTACCGGCACTTGCCTAAAAACAAATGCCGACATCAATAAAGACGCCGGCATTACAAAGTTTCGGAAGTTCAGAATCTGAGAAGAACCACTCGTTAGTTGATAGAAGAAACGACGCGGCTCGTTTTAGTCAGGATATCAAACGTCTGTGTATACTTCTCTTTTCCGTCAGTGATCTCGAAAGTATAGCTACCGTCAAGAAGCGTAGATAGATCGAAGTATTTCAGATAGTTAGCTTCGGTACGTTTAGTTTCTGAGAACAACACGTTCTTGTTGATGTCCAGAATACGTACTAAAACTGCATTTGACTGAGGTGTATTATATAAAACTCTGAATTGCATAGGTTTAACTTCCAATACGCTCAGCTTGTTGTCAGCTGCAACGGTTTTTTCAGAAGTAGCGGTAGCCTGAGCATTGCTGTTGAATGTAGAGGCTGAAAAAAGCAAGCCGGTCAGGGCTGCTGCGAGGATGATGGTTTTTGTTTTCATAGGAGTTGTGATGTTTATGTGTCTAAGAAAAGTTAAAATAAACTTTTTTCAGACTCCGATGCCCCGATCGAAAATCTTTGTATGTCAAAAGTATAACATATTGCTATACAATAAAATAGCTTTTAGGTGTCAATTTGAAAGTTGTTCGTTAAACAAATTCTAAACTTTGAATAGTACAGCGAATGTGAATAGTGCAATTCAAGTTCTTTAAATAATACTATTATCTAATTGTTAAGAAGAGTATGTCAAAGGTAACAATGGACCACGCAGGTGCTTCGGATGTGTTCAACGCCGACGAGCCCTATGTAAACTGGCATGATGAAACACTTTGGTTTGTGCGTCACAAAAGAGACAAATCGTCCAAGATGCTGCCTGAATGGGAAGAGTTGAGGACGACTGCTTCTTCTATCAAACATTATGTGCTGTCTCATCTGGATACTTTGCTGGAATCTTTTGAAGCAAAAGCGAAAGAAAACGGAGTACACGTACATTGGGCATCCAATGCGGCTGAACATAATGAAATCGTACTTGGGCTCCTTCGTAAACATAAGATTGATCAGATGGTTAAAAGCAAGTCCATGTTGACAGAAGAATGTCACATGAATGAGTTTCTGATCAAAAATGGTATTGATGTTATTGACACCGATTTGGGAGAGCGTATTGTACAGTTGCGAAACGAGCCTCCCAGTCATATTGTACTTCCTGCGATACATTTGAAAAAACAGGATATTGGTGATTTGTTTCACGAACATCTGGGCACAGAAGCCGGCGCTACAGATCCTCAGTACCTTACTGAAGCTGCCCGCCAGCATTTGCGTGATAAGTTTTTAACACGTCGTGCCGCTCTGACAGGTGTAAATTTTGCCATTGCAGAAACGGGTGGTTTTGTAGTAAGTACCAATGAAGGAAATGCCGATATGGGGGCGCACCTTGCGGATATTCACATTGCCTGTATGGGTTTCGAGAAGATCATTCCCCGTCAGGAACATCTGGGTGTGTTTTTGAGATTGTTGGCCAGAAGTGCGACAGGACAACCCATTACGACCTATTCCAGCCATTTCAAAAAACCACGTGAAGGGCAGGAGATGCACATTGTAATTGTTGACAATGGCAGAAGTACGCAGCTGGGCCGTGAGGACTTCCGGAATTCGCTTAAATGTATCCGGTGCGGCGCTTGTATGAATACTTGTCCGGTATACCGCCGGAGTGGTGGGCATAGTTACCATAATGCTGTGGCAGGTCCGATTGGTTCTATTCTGGCGCCTAATCTGGATATGTCCAAAAATGCAGATTTGCCTTTCGCAAGTACGTTGTGCGGAAGTTGCTCTAATGTTTGTCCTGTGAAGATTGATATTCATGATCAGCTCTACAAATGGAGGCAGGTGTTGGTCAAGGCCGGCCATGTCCCTGGCGGAAAGAAAGCAGGCATTACTGCGATGTCGACGGTATTGTCTCAACCCAGATTTTACCAATGGTCGGGAAGGATCGGTCGCTCTGTAATGCGTGCGGTTCCTTTTATGGTAAATAACGGACTCAATCCCTGGTATAAACAACGCGAAATGCCCGAGCCACCAAAGGAGAGTTTCAGAGATTGGTATGTGAAGAATCGTAAATAGGGCAGCTATCGAATTAAGAAAATGAGTGCAAGAGAAAAAATACTTCAGCAGATAAAAGCAAACAAGCCTGATGCTACGCAGCTTCCGGAGCGCTTTACATTTAACAGCAATTTTTCGGATCCGCAGGCAAAATTTACGGAATCTCTCGCGGCAGTTTATACCGAAGTGATCGTGGTGTCCGGTACTGATGAGCTTAAATATAAGATCGGAGAAATGTATGACGGTGTTGTAAACCGTGCTACAACTATTCCGGAGCTTTCCGATTGGGCCGATTTTAGTCTGAATGTTTCAGACCCACACGAATTGGAAACGATTGAAGTGGCGATTTTGCAGGCTGAGTTTGGTGTGGCAGAAAACGGTGCAATCTGGATTTCTGATAAATACCTTCCGCACCGGGTATTACCTTTTATTACGCAGAATCTTGCCTTTGTAATTCCAAGAAAAAGCATTGTGGATAATATGCATGATGCTTATAAGGTTCTTACGGACACGACGGGTTGGGGCTGTTTCATATCCGGTCCATCCAAAACTGCAGACATTGAACAGTCGTTGGTGATAGGAGCACACGGAGCACGAAGCCTGGTAGTTTTTCTGGTAGACAGTATCTAAGGAACTGGTCTTATATTGGTTATGAAATAAAAAAGGATTGGGTTCAGAGGAACCGGCAATCCTTTTTTTATTTATGATTAAAAAAAGCTGTTCGCTACACGGTAGTTTCTCTATTTTTGCAAAGCGCGTATCCGTATGCAGCAATTGGTTTCAGCTAATGTTACTATGCTTTAAGAAGGATTTCGGGAACACTATTTTACTAATTTGTCACACCCCTGTTTTAGAGATGTGATCAATACAGCAAACATGCCTAAGATAATCGTTGCCATAGATGGCTATTCAAGTTGTGGAAAGAGCACAACTGCCAAGCTGGTTGCCAAACAGCTTAATTACCCGTATATTGATACCGGTGCCATGTACAGGGCAGTCACTTTATACTTCATTCAGAATCATATCAGTCTCACCAATCCTAAAGAGGTCGAAACTGCGCTGAATCAGATCCAGATCACTTTTCGGAGACATCCCGAGCTCGGACGTAATGATACCTATCTCAATGGTCTTAATATAGAAGATGAGATCAGAAAGATGTACGTATCGGAAAAAGTGAGTGAGGTGAGCGCAATTGCCGAAGTGCGCCATGCTCTGGTTGCACAACAGCAGCGAATGGGCAGAGTCAAAGGCATCGTCATGGATGGCCGTGATATTGGTACAGTCGTATTTCCGAATGCTGAACTTAAGATTTTCATGACTGCAGATCCAATGATCCGCGCGCAGAGACGTCAGCTGGAATTGATTGAAAAGGGAGATCTGGTGGGGATACAGGAAATTCTGGAAAATCTTAGACTACGTGATCATATAGATACAACCCGTGCAGAGAGTCCTTTGCGCCAGGCAGAAGATGCAGTA
Source organism: Dyadobacter luteus (assembly GCF_003383615.1). Classification (GTDB taxonomy): domain Bacteria; phylum Bacteroidota; class Bacteroidia; order Cytophagales; family Spirosomataceae; genus Dyadobacter; species Dyadobacter luteus. The sequence goes on along the minus strand of NZ_QNUL01000003.1, from coordinate 320,050 downwards.
TTTATTGACAACTCACTCATGACACTCGACGAACAGGTAGAAATGGTTGTCAGACTGGCGGATGCGCAAATAGCATCTTCGCTCAGGAGAAGGGATTTAAATAATTTGAAATGAACAATAGCACTCCCGATTACGATTATCTGATCGTTGGTCATGGAATCGGTGGTTTGTCAATAGCCTGGCATTTACAAACCGCCGGTAAATCTTTTAAAATTATACACGATTCCTCGGCCCCTAATTCTTCGCGGGTGGCGGCTGGTGTACTCAATCCGCTCACAGGTAAAAAGCTTGTCAAGACCTGGCTGGCAGACGACCTTTTTCCATATGCTTACCGGTTCTATGAAGAGCTGGAAACAACACTCAATGCGAAATTTCTTCATAGAACATCAGTGTACCGTCCGTTTCGGTCGCTTGCAGAGCAGAATACTTATCTTGCCCAGACGGCTGAACCCGGAATTGCGAGATATGTAGGTGAGGGGAGAGACCAGGAGGCAGTTGCTGCGTATACACATATGGAACACGGTGCACTTGAAGTAACCGGTGCAGGATGGATCGATCTTCCTTTATTGATGGATAAGAGTATAACTTACTTTTCGGAGAAAGGTCAGTTTATCGAAGGAGTTTTTGATTTTCATGACCTTAATCTTTCCGGGGAGTTTGTGAAGTGGAAAGGTAATACGTATGGAAAACTGATGCTTTGTCAGGGTTTTACTGCCGTCAATGACCCTGTTTTCGACTGGCTGCCTTTTGCGCCTGTCAAAGGGCAGGTACTGGAGATCGAAACAGAACAAAAGTTAGAATCTCATATTGTTAATCAGGGCATTTTTATCCTTCCTTTGGGAGAGACGAAAGCCAAAGTGGGAGCCACGTATTCATGGGATCCGTTGGACTGGACTCCTACAAAAGCATGTAGAGAAGAGTTGGAAGAAAAGCTTGCGGGACTTTTGAAGAGTACTTACAAGGTAACAGGAGAAATTGCCGGAATACGTCCTTCGGTTAAAGACAGAAGGCCTCTGATTGGCGTACATCCTGTTCGGAAAAATATATGCATTTTTAACGGATTAGGTACCAAAGGTGTAACGCTCGGGCCATTTTTTGCAAATGAATTAGTACAACATTTAGAAAACGGGAAAGAATTAAATCCTCTAGTGAATATTCAGAGGTATTTTTCGTTATATTTCCATTGATGTAAGCCTAAGCATATATGAGGATAAAATCTTTATTATTATTTGCTGTACCAGTCAGTATGGCAGCCTTTTTGGGGTTGAGTACTGATGTATCCGCGCAGAGATACCCTTCTCAGGAAACTTTCGGTAAAAACAGGGTTCAATATAAAACCTTTAACTGGAAGATTTTCAGAACTACAAATTTTGAAATTTATCACTATCAGGGTGGTGCTGATCTGGCCAAGCTTACAGCTCAGTATGCTGAAAGTGAATTCGATAAGATCACAGATGTGCTCGGATGGACGCCTTATAACAGGGTCAAAATTTTCCTTTATAATTCTCCGGCAGAACTCGAACAGAGTAACATGGGGCTTACTACAATGGACAACCGTGATGATCAAAAGCTTGATCTTGCACAGTCACGTGTAGAAATTGCCTATATCGGAGACCAGCTGGGATTCAGAAAAAAGCTGGTGAACGACATCAGTCTTCTCTTTATATATGATATGCTCTATGGCGGTAATATGAAAGAGGCTTTGCAAAGCTCTCTTTTACTTACCGTGCCGGAGTGGTTTATGACAGGCGCTGCTGCTTATATCTCAGAAGGCTGGTCGCCGGAACTGAATGATTACATGCGGGATTTCTTCAAAAACCGCAACGTGAGAAAGCCGACGCTGATGTCCGGAAATGACGCAAGATTGGTCGGTCATTCGATATGGAATTACATAGCAGAACGATACGGAAAAGATAAGATATCTGATATTCTCAACCTGACCCGTATTATCCGTACAGAGCAAACCAGCATTACAAGTACACTTGGCGTACCTTCTTATAATCGCTTTTTGCGTGATTGGAAAGCATATTATTTGAATCTCAACAAAGCCGCTGAGCAGTCCTATGTAGCTTCCCAGCCCACCTGGAAAGTGAAATTGCATGAATTCAATGGTTCAGGAACAGCTGCGGTTGCTAAAATTTCTCTTGACAAAAAATTCACAGCTGTTAGCGAAGTTAAAAACAGCCGCTATAAGGTGTATGTGATGGACACAGAAACCGGATCGAAAAAACTGATACGTCAGGGAAAGGCTGATCATGTAGGAGCCAAAACCAATAGTGAACCTCCTCTTTTAGGATGGTCGAGAAATAATCAGCTTACAATTCTGGTTTCAGAAAACGGACGCAAAAATGTATATGTGTATGAAAATGTGGGGACTAAGAAAATTAAACTAAAGTTGAAAAGAAATATTCGTGGTCTTGATCAGATTGAAGACATGGATGTTTCTAATGATGGAAGCATGTTGGCGGTAAGCGCTGACAGATCAGGCAGAAATGATATTTATCTGGTAAGTGTTGCCAGAGGTTCGGCTTTGCCATTGACAAGCGATTTGTACGATGACTTCTCCCCACGCTTTATACAGGGATCTTCAAGAAAGCTGGTGTTTTCGTCAAATCGTCCTGCTGAGTTTGGGGATACGATTAAGGCTGATTACAAAACGATCAACGGACCGATTTCTATTTTTGAACATGACGGAACCCCCAAGTCAGCTGAAATCAAGGTTCTGTTGAAAGGAGAAGGCAAGACAAAATCGACGCCGATCTATGCAGACGCCAATGAGGTATATTACTTGTCCGACAGTAAGGGTATTTCGAATGTATTTAAGATTTCACGCGCCGGTGATGCTCCTCAGCAACTGACCAACTATATACACGGAATAAAGAGTGCGGACATTCATCCGAAGTCTGGTGGAGCACTGGCATTTACTTATCTGAATGACGGTTATTATAATGCTGCTGTCAAAAACGGATTTGATACAAATGCATCTATCTCATCTCCTGATCTGAATAGCGGGCAGCCTGTGGCAGGCGCACAGGAAGGAGCAGCGGCAGTGAAAGATTCTGCAACTGCGAAACTTCAGGAACCTGCGGTTTCGAAACTGGTACTAAAAGACGGAGAGGTAGATATCGACAATTATCAGTTTGATGAGGATGTACTTAAAACTTTTGAGTCAAGACAGCGCCGTGGTGCACTTTCAGGGACACCCGGAGTGCTGAACCGTACAAGACCTACACGTGATAATATTTCCATTAAAGGCCCATATCCTTACAAAGGGCTGTTTATTACGAATGATGCAAGTTCTGACTGGCGTATTGATCCGATCAGAGGATTCGGATATGCACAGTCGTTATCGATGAATGACTTGCTGGAAAATCATGTGGTCAAGGCAGGATTTTTTATCTCGTCCAATTTCAGGAACAGTGATTTATTTGCTGAGTATAACAACAACACTTATCGTATAGATTTTGGAGTACGTTACGATCGCAAAGCGTTGTATTCCAGTGCCGAGAACTATCCTCAAAAATACCGTTTCAACCAGATTACCTTCTCGGCTTCCTACCCATTCTCGCCATCAAGCCGTTTTACACTTTCCCCGATGTTCAGTTCATCGAGGCTGATAGACGTTTATTCTCTGGCAAATCCGGATCTGAATTCGAACTTTGGAGGATTGCGTAGTGAATACGTTTTTGATAATACGAAAGTGAATGGTATGAATATGATGGAAGGAACCCGCTTCAAATTACGGTTTGATATGCAGGCAGGGTTGTCATCAGCGAATGAGAGCTTCAATCGGCTGAGTCTCGATTTTCGTCATTACCAAAAAATACACCGGGATCTGATTCTTGCGATTCGTGCAGCAGGAAGTCACTCCGGCGGAAGAGCGCCAAAGCAGAGTATTCTCGGAGGGATGGAAAACTGGATAGGAAACAGAAAAGACAGCCGCTCAGCGAACGATCCGCTGGCATTCGGGCCTAATATTGACAACAGGGATATTTTCTTCACCGACTTTGCTACAAACCTGAGAGGTTTCAATCTCAATAAGTTGTCAGGTACAAGTTATATGCTTTTAAACGCTGAATTAAGAATTCCATTAATCAAGTATCTGTACCGGGGGTCAATTACTTCCAGCTTTTTGCGGAACTTCCAGGTGGTTGGTTTCGGAGATATCGGAACTGCCTGGACTGGCAAGGGGCCGTTTAGCGAGGAAAGTAGCTTGAATACAACAATCATTGGAGCCGACGGCGATACCTACAGAGCGACAGTGACCACCTTCAAAAATCCATACCTGATGGGATATGGACTTGGTGCCCGTACAACCATATTCGGTTTCTACGTCAAGTTTGATTACGCATGGGGAATTGATAACGGTTATACCAATAAGGCGATTCCATACGTAACACTTGGTTATGATTTTTAAGGGAATGAAATGATTTTTAACGTCTATTAAAAAAAATGGCAGGAGGTTGCTCCTGCCATTTTTTCTGATATTTGCCCGCCATATTAAATATGATGAAATATAATTTACCATTTAAGTTGATGTTGGTTGCTGCAACCATTTTAGGCTCAGTAACGTATAGTTTTTCACAAAGAGAGGTTCTTACTGAGCAGTATGTTCAGAACCCGATGGCGATCAATCCGGCCTTCACCGGCGTTCGCGAAACGTTCAATATGACTGCCATGTTCCGCAGAAAGTGGTTTAACATTCCCAATTCACCTTCCAGCCAAACCTTCGCCGCCGATGGTACTTTTGGGAATGGTAAATTTGGAGTAGGTTTTCAGGCATTGAACGACCAGACCAGCTATTTCACGACCACTGCTTTGTCTGCCAGCTTTGCGTATCATTTGGGGATATCCGATAACTTCAAATTGGGACTGGGTGCGCAGGGGGGAATCAATGTGCTGCCGGTGTTTGATCTTTCAGCAAGAACCAATAACAGGGTCCTTGGAAGTTTCGGCGTAGGAGGTTGGCTGTATTCTGAAAACTTCTATGTAGGTATCTCCAAACCTGAAGTCCTCTCGCAAGGATTCGGTGATCAGGCCATTAGTGGCTTTTACCGCAGGCCTTTGTATGTAATGACCGGTGGCAGTTACGACCTGGGCGACGAACTGATGCTTTTGCCTCATGCGTTGTTGGTGCAGGAAAAGGATCATAAGCTGCGAGTGGATTTGGGAGCAAGATTATGGATCAGCGAAAAGGTAGGATTCGGTGCCTCGTATCGTATGGGGGGAGGGTCAAATGCTTTCTCTCAATCGGGGATTAATTTTTTTCAGTTATCTGGTGAGGTCAACGTGGGTAAAAATGTCAGGCTTGGGTATTTCTATAATTCCAAACAAGTGGAACAAATTTTTACGAATTACACCGGACCGAAAGGAGTACACGAGTTGATGCTGAAATTTGTCCCGAATCCGAATGGATTTCAGAAGTATTAAATTTATGTTAAAATGAGTATAGTTTTGGGTAAAGTTAATAGGACATTTTATGTGTTTTGTTTACATAAGTGTCTTAACTTTGTCCTGTAAATGAAATAATCACATTTGTGATGGATAAATACACGTATATAGCAAATTCCGACGGCGCTTACATAGAGGATTTATACAATTCCTATAAGCAAGATGCAGCTTCAGTAGACGAAGGCTGGCAAAAGTTTTTTGAGGGCTTCGATTTCTCTCAGAAATATCCTGAAAAGGCAAACGGACACACAAACGGTGCTGTCAATGGTAAGGAATCTGCTACTGCAGGTAAGGCTGATCCGGCTCGTATCCGTAAGGAGATGGAGGTGGTTCACCTGATCCGTGGTTATCGGTCAAGAGGGCACCTTCTGGCTACTACCAACCCGATCAAAAAGAGAAAAGATCGTCGTCCACAATTGGAAATCTCTGATTTCAATCTGGGTATCGAAGATCTTGATTCTGTTTTCGAAGCAGGTGTTGAAGTTTTCGGACGCCCTGCTACACTACGGGAAATTGTTGACTCGCTTAAGACGATTTATACACGTAACATCGGTTTCGAATATTTATATATCCGCGATCGTGAACAAAAAAGCTGGCTTCGTAAGAAAATAGAGAAGGAAGCATTGGATATGGCTTTCTCTATTGATGAGAAAAAGCATATTCTTAAAAAGCTGAACGAGGCTGTTGTTTTTGAAAACTTCCTTCACACCAAATACCTTGGACAGAAACGTTTCTCACTGGAAGGTGGAGAGACGACTATTCCTGCTTTAGACGCCATGATCAACAAGGCGGCTGAGATGGGTGTTGTAGAGGTAATGATCGGTATGGCTCACCGCGGACGTTTGAACGTACTTGCCAACGTGATGCAGAAAACATACGGTCAGATCTTTAACGAGTTTGAAGGTAATTTACCAGATCAGGTATGGGGTGATGGCGACGTAAAATACCATATGGGTTTTGCAAGCCAGATCACTGCAGAGAATGGCGAGAAAGTTCATTTGAAACTTGCTCCGAATCCTTCTCACCTTGAAGCAGTAAATCCTGTAGTAGAAGGTTACATCCGTGCACGTGCCGATGGTATGTACGACAGCGACTATGATCGTGTACTTCCTGTACTGATCCACGGTGATGCTGCCGTTGCTGGTCAGGGTATCGTATACGAGGTAACTCAAATGTCTGGTCTGCGTGGGTATTATACAGGTGGAACTATTCACTTCGTGATTAATAACCAGGTAGGTTTTACAACGGACTTCGAAGATGCAAGGTCAAGTATCTACAGTACTGATATCGCCAAGATCGTTGATGCGCCGGTATTACACGTTAATGGTGATGATCCTGAATCGGTAGTGTTCTGTATGCGTCTGGCAGTAGAATACCGCCAGAAATTCAATAAGGATATTTTCATTGACATGGTTTGTTACCGTCGTCATGGTCATAATGAGGCGGACGAGCCTAAGTTTACTCAGCCTGTTCTTTACAAAGCGATTGAGAACCATCTGAATCCACGCGAGATTTACCAAAAGGTATTGGTAGAGCGTGGCGATGTAGATGCGCAATTGGCTGTAAATATGGACAAAGAGTTCAAACAGCTGTTGCAGGAGCGTCTTGATATGGTAAAACAAAAGGCATTACCTTACGTAATGCCTAAGCTGGAACAAGAGTGGCATACATTGCGTAAAGCTACTGCCGGTGATTTTGATCAGTCGGTAGAAACAGGTGTTCCGCTTGAAATAATTGAGAAAGTAGGAAAAGCATTGATTAAAACTCCCGAAGGCTTCAACCGACTTAAGCAGATCGACAAGTTGCTTAAGGATCGTGAGCAAATGATCTTTGATAAAAAAGAGGTGAACTGGGCAACTGCCGAATTGCTTGCTTATGGTTCACTGCTTGCAGAAGGAAATATTGTTCGTTTGAGCGGTCAGGATGTTCAACGCGGCACATTCTCTCACCGTCATGCAGTTTTGCATGATGTAGAAACGAACTATTCATATAATAGTCTTGGACATATCAGCGAGGATCAGGGACCTTTTATGATCTACAACTCACTGCTTTCCGAGTACGCAGTACTTGGTTTTGAGTTTGGATATTCAATGGCCAATCCTAAAGCGCTGGTGATCTGGGAAGCACAGTTTGGTGACTTTGCTAACGGTGCACAGGTAATAATTGATCAGTTTATCTCTTCAAGCGAAACCAAGTGGGATCGCTGGAACGGATTGGTAATGCTTCTTCCACACGGATATGAAGGCCAGGGACCAGAGCATTCCAATGCTCGTCCTGAGCGCTATCTGCAATTGTCAGCTAACTATAATATGATTGTGGCAAACGTTACGACTCCGGCTAACTTCTTCCACATTCTGCGTCGTCAGCTGAAATCTCAGTTCAGAAAGCCTTTGATCATTATGTCACCGAAGTCGATGCTGAGACATCCACTTTGTGTTTCTCCGATTGACAGTCTGGTGAGCGGTAATTTCCAGGAGACGATTGGCGACACGTATGCTGATCCTAAGAAAGTGAAAAAAGTATTGCTGTGTACAGGAAAGCTGTTTTATGAGCTTTACGAAAAACAGCAGGCTGATAAGCGTGATGATGTTGCGATAATCCGTTTAGAGCAGATGCACCCATTCCCACAGGCTCAGATTGATGCACATTTGGCTAAATACAAGAATGCCAAGGTATACTGGGTACAGGAAGAACCATTCAACATGGGTGGATGGACATTCATGCTACGCATGTACAAAGGAGCCAGCCCGCTTCAGGTAATTGCAAGGGAGTCAAGTGCTTCTCCTTCAACAGGATTTAGCAAGATCCATGCAAAAGAACAGGCAGAGATTCTGGTAAGGGCTTTTGAATAATAAACTAAAAACAAGACACTTAATTCGATCACAAGATTGCAGATAAAATGGCTGAAATTGAAATAAAAGTACCGCCCGTTGGCGAGTCTATTACCGAGGTGACAATAGGAAACTGGTTCAAAAATGATGGGGATTTTGTGAAGATGGACGAAGTCATTTGCGGGCTGGATTCGGATAAAGCAACTTTTGAATTGACTGCGGAAGCAGAAGGTGTTTTACATATTAAAGCGCAGGAAGGCGACACGCTGAGCATCGGAGATCGTATTGCAACGATTGATACAGCTGCGTCTGGTGGTTCTGCGCCAGCTGAAGAAGCTAAAAGTGAAGCTCCGGCAACAGCTGCTGCTGCTGCACCAGCGCCGACCGAAGCACAACCAGAAGCTGCTGCTGAGGCCAAAATTTACGAAATGAAAGTTCCTGCGGTAGGTGAGTCTATCACAGAAGTAACTATTGCTTCATGGAGCAAAAAGGATGGAGACCATGTAGAGGTGGATGAAATCCTTTGCGAACTGGAGTCGGATAAAGCAACTTTTGAACTGCCAGCAGAAGCTGCCGGTACTTTGAGAATTGTAGGACAGGAAGGTGACACATTGGCAATCGGTGCATTGATTTGCAAAATTGAACAAGGTGCTTCATCTGGTTCAAGTGCACCTGCTGCGCCAGCCGCTGCTCCTCAGTCTGGTTCTGTTGAAAAATCAGTAGAAAAACATGCTTCTCCTGTTGCTGCGAAAATACTTGCAGAAAAAGGAATTGATGTGAAAGATGTGAACGGCTCAGGAGCTGGCGGACGTGTCATGAAAGATGATGCCTTGAAAGCAGGCAGTAAACCTGCTGCACCTGCGAAAGCGGCTTCTGCTCCTGCAGCGGCGGCACCTGCACCAGCTGCAAGTGGTAACCGTGTACAGCGTCGTGAAAAAATGTCATCACTTCGTAAAACGATTGCCCGCCGTTTGGTAGCAGTGAAAAATGAGACGGCTATGCTTACAACCTTCAACGAGGTTGATATGAAGCCGGTAATGGATTTGCGTTCGAAATTCAAGGATAAATTCAAAGAAAAACATGAAGTTGGATTAGGTTTCATGTCCTTCTTTGTGAAAGCAGTTACTGTTGCTTTGAAAGATTTCCCTGGAGTGAATGCTTCAATCGATGGAGAAGAAATTATCTTCAACGATTTCGCTGACGTATCTGTAGCAGTATCAACTCCGAGAGGTTTGGTGGTGCCAGTTATCAGAAATGCAGAAGCACTTTCTTTCGCTGCAATTGAAAAAGAGATCGTTCGTTTGGCAATCCGTGCCCGTGATGGTAAACTTGGTCTTGACGAAATGTCGGGAGGTACTTTCACAATCACTAATGGTGGTACTTTCGGATCAATGCTTTCGACACCGATCATCAACGCTCCTCAGTCTGCCATCCTGGGTATGCACAATATCGTGGAGAGAGCAGTAGTAGCAGACGGACAAATCGTAATTCGTCCTATCATGTATGTGGCGCTTTCTTATGATCACCGCATTATTGATGGTAAGGATTCTGTAAGCTTCCTGGTTCGCGTGAAGCAATTGCTGGAAGATCCGATGAGATTATTACTTGATATGTAATATACATTTAAGCCCGTCGTGAGACGGGCTTTTTTTATAACCTCTTCTCTAAACTTCACCTCGATTTATTATCGTGTATATCAGTTTTACCTGATTGATTTATTTATCTGGTCGAAGTTTTAAAACTTTGATTGGCTCCATAGGTTGTTACGCCATTCATGGTTACAAATGCACGATAGTGATAAGTTGTAACGGGCAAGAGATTTTCAATAAATACGGTAATAGCCTTGGGGAATGAGGTGATGTTTCCGTTATAAACAAACTTAGCGTCTGCTGTAGTGGGGTTGGCATTGGTAGACCAGCACATTCCATACTGAGAAATGTCTCCATCTCCTCTCGCTGTTATCCGTCCCAACAGATAGGATGTTAGTCCACCAGCTTTGGGAGGATCGGTGATGACAGTCGGTTGACGTTCTGTATTTGTTTGAAAAACGCGATCAGCTCCATAGGTTGTTACACCATTCATGGTCACAAATGCCCGGTAGTGATAGGTCGTGCCGGGTGTCAGATTGATTGCGTCACCACCAAAAGATTTTGGAACCTGATTGACATCTCCACTAAAAATCAGCTTCTCTCCTGACACGGTAGGGTTCTCACCTGTAGACCAGCAAATACCATACTGCGAAATAGCCGATGTACCTCTGGCTGTAATCTCTCCCCATAGATATGATCCGCGTGCATAGGGCTTGGCGTCGCCTGTTTGCACTTTTGGCTGGATCTCATTCTCAGTTTTGAAATTTAGATTTTCTCCATAGCTGGTTACACCGTTTGAGATTACATAAGCTCTGTAGTGATAAGTAGTGTTCGGAGACAGGCCGCGTGCGTGTGTTGCAAAAGAGTGAGGGAATCCGGAAACATCATTTTTAACAGTATACCTTGCACCCGATTCTGTAGTTGGATTATTGGTGCCGCTCCATACGATTCCATATTCTGAAATTGGATAAGTTCCTTTCGAGATAATAGCGCCGCGAAGGCGTATAGAATTGTAAGTCACAGAATCAGCACCATCCGTTTTGATCCCTGGCTGCAAGACTTCTGAGGTTTTGAATTTAGTGACTTCACTGAAAATCGGACCGGATTGGAGCACTACAAATGCGTGAACATAATAGTCAGTTGCAATTTGCAAGTTGGTGTGCGCTCCGGTGAGTAGGATAGGCGTGGGAGTAGCCATATCGATCGCGCCTTTTTTTACACTGTTGTCATCAATTACGGGCACACCATCAGAAGTAGATATCGTAAATCCATGATCCAGAATCGCCTGATTTCCGGATTTAGTGATTGAAGCTGAAAAGCTGGCACTATTAACACCGACAGCCGTGATGCTTACGTTTGAGAGAGCCGGAGCTGATAGTTCTAATTTTTCTTCACAAGAAATACTGAATAGCAGAGTAAATATTGCTGCAAAAATGGTACGGACCGAAAGTTTCATGGAGGTATTATTTAAGAGGTTGCTAAATTGATTTCCGGATTTCAGTCCACCCTTGCGCTTTTTTCAACGCCGACAGGACTCTTGATTCCTTTTGCGCTGATCTGCATGGAGTAGAAGTGCAACTGGCCTGCTCTGACATTGGGAATCACATATACCTCTTTTCCCGGTTGTATTTCAGCTATGAGAACGGCGTCCTTCTGGCCATTGCCCCGTGAGAAAATTAGGTATTTGTCTATACCCGAAACGAGTACGTCATCCCATGTAACCTCAATTCCTTTGCTGGTTTTGCGCACATAAATCTCAGGAGCTCTTAAAGCTGTGCGGGAGGAGGTAAGTTTTTTTGTACCCAATGCATTTCCTTCCACACCGAATTGATCAGTTGCAGTTACGGCATAAGCGTAGCTCATTCCGGGTGTTGTTGTTTTATCTGCAAAAATGACTTCCCGGACTAGCTCCTCACTGATCTTCTTGAATCCGTTTGTTAGCAATGTCTGAGGAGATAACTCTGTTTCATTAGGTTTGCTGCCGGCGCCGATGGCCTTTCGATATACAGCATAGCCACGGATGCAGGCATCATAAGCAACCATATCTTTCCAGCGCAAAGTGATTTTTCCTGGCTCTGTGTAGCCTTCTACATCGTAGGGAGTTTTGGGCAGGATGATATCGCCGGGGCTGCCGAATACAGCGTGTGAGAGTTCACTGGTCCTGTTTTCGTAATTCAATGTCTTGACGGCATACTTATAAACTATCCTGCTGTTGTGTACAGTCGTGTCAGTAAATGTTGTATCCTGTGTAATGTTGGAAATAGGGTTGAATTGTTCGCTGCCCTGCAAAGTCCGGAAAACCTGATAGCTGCTGACTTCCGGAGAGACCACTTGTTTCCATGAAATAACAGTATTTCCGCTGCTGTTTTTAGCAATTCTGACCCCTTCCGGGGCTTCAATAGCTCTCCTTTTTGCAAACATGCGGTGCGATACATGTGCTGATGGTTCCGACAAACTTCCGCGTATGCTTAGCATTCTGAATCTGTAATGATACAACGTACTGGGCAAAACCTGAATGTCAAGGTATGAAGTGGCAGTGGCTGAAATGGTATCCAATACGGTGTAACCTTCACTGGGAAGTTTGCTTCGTTCAATCACAATTCCCCCTAAAAATGAAAGGTCTCCGATTGTTTTCCAGGAAATGAATATCCCGCTGACCGTATCCCTGACAGAAGCAATGGGAATCTGAGGCAGATTTCTGAAATTCTTCGAAACCAGCGATACAGTGTCTGATGTGGGGCCAGCGAGATTCACCAGCGTCTGTGGCACGATGTAAAATCCGTAAGAGAGTCCCGGTTTTACCCGTTGCTGCCAGATGAAGGAGATATTCTCATTCTTTTCATCACGATTAGCAAAGGCGTATCCTGCTTTTTTAAAAGGCATATTGGCTTTTTCTCTCATCCATATTTCTCCCAATGTTGCATCGGGAGAGCTGGCTACCTGTAGCTTCCATGTTACAATCACTGACGAATCGGCTTCAATGATATTTTCAAGCAGGGGTTTGGCAATAACTGGTGGGATGCCTAACGTCAGATTAGCTTCAGATGTTTTGTTTACCTTGCCATCCACCGTAATGAACTCAGCTTTGTAACGGATGCTTTTAGCACCCGCCTTTTTTACCTCTTCATCTTTGTATACGGCGCCCATGGCTACAGAAAAATCAGGATTCAGTACGATTATTCCGTAATCATTCAGCAGTGGATTTTTTCGGACATATTCCCAGGCATCCTGTTCGCTTTTCAGGTTTTTCTGGATTTGAATATCATGCAAAATAGTCTGTCCGGCCACTCTTTTGAAATCTTCCTGTGTACCTGCCGCCTGAACTCTCCCAAGCGGTTTAAATGCTTCATTACCAATGGATCGATAGAGATTGACACCAGTCAGATTTTCCATGGGTGTCTGTGCCGACAACCTGCGGTCGGAGAGGTAAACGTAAACAGCTTCCTTACCTTCGCTTGCCCCGATTTGTGCAAGGCTGGGGATCTGGCATAGGATCAAAAGTCCCAGCGATATGATTGTTGTAAGTTTCATTATTCAAAAAGTCTAAGTGATATACCTATACCGCGATTAGAATCATAGGAGACATCTGCAGCCGCACCAGCGCAAACTTTGAGACCGCAGGGGAAGGGAACCGGAAATTTGAAAGCAAGCGAATTACAGCCTCCTTCACATCCTATATGCGCCCTTACGTGGCCAGACAAATGTCCGCGAACACCCCATGCACTGCTGCCGTAATATCCTTCAATTTCTCCTTTAATGCGCACATCAGCCGAAGCGACTTTGCCCAACGGTGAGATGGAAGCGCTACCGCCTGCATGCCAGTCTGAAGCAATTTTGAACCCGAAAGAGTTAGACTTGAAGTTGGCGTACACTTCGCACATGCCGGAGTTTTTATACCAGGCCGTTGCGCTGATCGGTCCTAATGTAGCGGTGTATGGTCCTATATCAATAGAGGAATGAGTCCCGAAATATCCTCCGTAGAGTCGCCCGTTGGTCAGCACGTAATCAGGGATACCGCTCAGCGATGTGTGGGTGCTTTTCGGTACGTTCCATCCGGCAGCGATATTTACACCAGTATCAAATATGCCTAAAATGCGTGTTCTGGAATAACCGGCTACAAACCAGTAGTTGCTTCCTGTTCCTGTGTAAAGTTCAAGGTGAACACCTGATTTACTTTCTACATCTATTCCTTTCATCAGACTGAATCCTGCGCCAAATTCGCCGTCAATAAAAAATTGTTTGCGATTGAAATCCAGTTTCATCGTGGCGGAGCCCAATGTCCATGCGTCAAGTACTTTTACCCCGGCATTTCCTTCGAAGACAGGTCCGCCGGGAGCAGAGGTGATTTTCAGAGCGACCGGATCCAGCGCAACAACCCCATACGGATCCGGTGCAACGGTGATCCGTCCTCCTGCATTGATGCTGTAAATGTTTTCGGCGAAGTTGAAGTCAAAGCCTCCAGTCAGTCTGTCCAGTTTTACCAGACCAATCGGAATGATTACATTCGCAAGAAACTGTGCACCTACACGTATGCCACTACTTACGGGTGGGCTATTGCTCAAACGTGGCGCACTGTTTATTTTTTCATACCAGAATTTCAGTCCTACTCCGGATATACCAGCCAGTTTGAGCGCTCCTTCCCCTCTGAACTCGGTTTCATTGAATTTCAGCTTTGCTTCTACTGCAATGGCGGAAGCCAGATTGAAGTTAATACCCAGCTCATCTATCCGTGGTGCGGCACCTTTTCTGAAGTAGAGCGTGCCGTCTGCGCCAGCGCCAAACATGGGGATATTTAACCGGAACTTACCGCCAACAGTGATTTGAGAAACATTGGAAGCAAAGCCGAATTTGGTGATGCCCAACTTAGCCATACCTGCAAAGTCCACCTCAATATCTGTATCAGCTACTACCGAGAAATCACCATTGGTAGCTACACTGAAATGGTCGAGCGTGATGCGTTGGTTAATCCATTTAGGCAGATCAATACTACCTGCACCAATGAAACGATAGTGGGTACTGCCGGCTATTTTTTGTATTGTGAAGTCTTTGCCAGGTGTAGTTTTGAATTTAACCTGACCAAAAATATCAACTCCTGTTGATGGAAGTAAAAATGTGCCACCTGTTAATTGCTGCGCGTTGATACCCAATTCTTTGACCGATATTTTTGCCAAATCAGATGATGGGACGGGTACCTCCAGTTCACCATTAAGTTTTAAGCCATACTGGTTGATATTCACTCCGCTGAGCTTCAGTTTCCAGGTAATCAGCGTTAGGGTAGGTGCGGGATTGAGGTTAATGCTTACATCTTTGATTTCACCCCGCTTACTAATGACAAACCGGTCGAGTTTCAATTCCTGATTGTTGAGGAGGGGAATGCCTTCAATCTTCACCATCCCTTTCAGATTCAAACCTTCTTTGTCAACTGTGCAGCCAGGCAGATCGGGTATTACTTTTATTCCATACAAGCTCCAGCCTTCCGCCGGACCGGAAAGTCCCAGCGAGGTAAATGATGCAGTCCCGGCGCTGTTGATTGGTGCGATGATATTTTCTGTAGCCCCCATCCTGATCTTAACAGGTACAGAGGGCAGCGTTATTCCCGAAATCGCCGAAAAAGTCGCTCCCCAGTCAATGTCCGCTTCGCCGGCAATTTCTCCGTGTGTGCGGCTACCGGCAGAGGCAGGGCGTACCCGTAGTCCACCGGCATTCCTTAGTCTAACGATCAGGTATTCAAATGCCTTCAGCTTGATTTCTGATACATCCGTGATCAGTTCTCCGCCTTTGGGATAAATTGTATTTCCTTCTTTAATGATCGTTTTGTCAGTGAAACGTAGTGACAGCTCTGTATTACCCGTCTTTTTAAATATAGGATTGTCCGGCAAGCTTTTCAGTTCTCCGGATATGATGAATTCGTTGGCGCTCATACCAGGCTTCGAACGGAATAATACCAGCTTGAAACCGAGCAGACTGGCAGCATTAAATCCCGGATCGGTTAAGGTGAAATCAATGCTGTAAGTTTCATTTGGATTAAATTGCTTTGTGTTTTCTCCTGCAAGCATCCCTTCCTTACTGGCGACCAGTGTATACTCCCCGGCAGGAATTCCGGACAGGATATATTGGCCTTGCTGGTTAGTTTTGGCGAAAATATGTTCCATTCCTTCAACAGCAACAACGGCATCAGCAACCGGCGCACCGGCCAGTCTGACCTGCCCGCTGGCTTTGGCTCCTGCTTTCAGACTTACTTCTACCGAGAGGGTATCCTGTGAAGCATCGAGAATTACTTCCGATTTTTTGGTGGCATAAAAAGAACCTTCAGGACCATTTACAATGATTGCGCCATTACCTCCCTGCACGTCTGAGACAATAGTGCTTCCGGCTGAATTTGTAACAGCTTCACTCATACTGCCCTCTGCTGATACTTTTGCGTTGGGAATGGGCTGGTTGTTGCCAGCATCTTTTACCAAAACCTTCACAAAGAACCGACTCATCACAATGACATGCCCGGATGAAACTGATGACGAAGGCATTCCGTCTCCGAATACATCAAAGTAATTTTGAGCAGCTGTGGTGAGTGTTTTTGAGGTATTGTTCAAGGTACCCGCCTGCACCAGCTTTTGGCTGGTTGGGGAAGATGATGAAGCTGTTTTTGATGAAGGTTTGGGCGTAACCGTTTTGCCATCATAGATACCTGCACCTTTGAAATTCAGACGTGCTGTATTGACAGATTGTGTCCAGCTGCTAATGGAAGTATTGACGGACCTTCCGGGTTGGTAGGAGCCCTGAGGTTTGGATTGAGCTTTCAGTTCAACCGCATACTCTGTGTCCCTGAATCCTGGCTTCCGGGCAATCAGAATATGTTTTCCCTCTGTCTGGCTTCCGGTGAAGTTACCTTCTTCATCGCTATAGAATGCTTTGCCACCCGTCTTCCATGTCAGTGTGGCATCGGGGAGGGGCTCTCCGTTTGTATCAACGACTTTACCTGATACCGTGATGAGTTCAGCATTAATAAATAGAGGGTCAATTGTTTCGCGCAGACCACGTTGAGATAGGTAAAGGTCTTTATCATGAATGGTTTGTTTGCCCTTAAAATTAACCATCACCTCAACCGCTTCAGCACTGACAGGTATATTCTCTATCGTGAATTTGCCAAGACTATCTGTAGTGGCGCTTCTGTCGTTTAGATTGACAGATATGGCGGTCATGCCATTGGACAGTTTGGTTGGTTGGGCTGACTGGCTCCCTTTTTTTCGAACTGTTACGATAGCTCCTGCTACAGGAACCTCTCCATTTTTTGTCAATACACGTCCTTCCACTACAGGAAGCGCGATATCTGCGACAAAGCTTTTTTCAAGTAAAACCACCTGATCTGATTCAGACAGATTTGCTCCGAGATTCGAGAGGTCAATCAAATTAAGATTGTGTACTGTCTTCCGCATTCCTTCGCCTTCGATCACGACAGAATAGCAGTCGGTAAAACCTTGACTGTAAAAAAGGCGCGGCCAGAAAGAACCGTTCTTCCCGATGGCAACCACCTCTGTTGGTTGGTCTGAAAGGCTGTCTCTCATTACTTCGTGCAGCAGATTCTGATTGGTGGGATTGCTTATGTAAAACCCGCTTGTCCGTTCAAGCCTTACCGTGGCCAGATCGAGCTCTGAACCCTCCTGATTTACTACTTTTACACGGACGCGGAATGTTTTAGCCAATCCCACAAGATCGCCGAAATCATAGCTGCCCTGCTGTCCTGCTACCAACGGGATGTCATAATCAGCAAATTCGAAATAGGGATTATCAGTTTTCAGGTACACATCATAACCGTCAGGAATGTCATCCATGTAGTTTAAAACAAACTCTCCCGCAGTATTTGTAGTAGTTTGACCGAGCAAAATTTCATCCTTTTCGCTCTTCCCGTCTACCCGGAAAATCATCGGGGCAGCTTGCGCAGGTTTGCCTGTTTTACTTTTTTTTCTAAGATAAAGACTGATTTTGGTTTCCGACAAAGGATAACGGTTTTCATCTGCAAGTGTCAGAATTCTTTCCTGATGACGCTGGCGGACGGTTAGCATACTTTGCACGTTTGTGCTCGCACGGTCTGTAAGCGCTGTGGAAACGAGGCTGATAGTGGTGTTTCCTCCTCCGAAGGAATGAATTCTACCTGTATTTGCAGTTGAAACTCCTGTAGGCAAACTGTTTGCTTTCTTCGTTCCGGTCACAGCGGTGGCCACATTTCCCCGAAAGCTGCCGGACATTTCCAATGACTCAAAACGGGATAAACCGTTCGAATTGTCGCTTGGAAAATGTGGGTCTTTGACTTGTGCAGGTGGCGGTTCCGGCACGAAGCCTGTTTCTGATTTTCTGTATGCCCATATCAGTTTTCCTTTAAAGGTGTTTTTGATAAGGTCTCTGATCTGAATATCTCTGGTGAATCTGACATTTGGCAAAACCGCGCGACCACCTTTCTTTTGCTTTTCTTTTTGAACATCCGAAATTGCAGCGATCTGTTCAGGCAAATAGGATTTGTAAGTAAAAGCCCTCACTTCACTTCTTCCATAGTTTCTGAACGCAGTTTTTGCATTGGGATCTACAGCTGCCACCGCCCAGGCATAACGGCGGCCAGGCACCAGGGCATGATCTGACGGGCCGTACACATACGTATTGCCCATGATTTCCTGATCGAAAATCGGTGACCCTGAGGCTTCATATATCACGTTAGGATCGGTGCGGCGTCCGTCCGCTTCAAACATTTCTACAATTCTCAACCGGTAGCGCGTATTGGGATCGGAACCGGCGGGTTGTGTCCATGAAAAAATAACATTTTGGGGCTGAAAAGCTTTCACTTCTGCATCCTGAAATGGTTGTATCAGAATGGGGGGCTCGGGATTACGCATGAAAATTGAGGTGCAACCTGCAGGGCTTGCCATTGAAATAGGGGTCTGTGTCCGTCCGGGTGTGTGGTCGTAAGCACGAGCACAGATAGAGTACATACCTTCAGGAACGCGGTCCGAATTTTTGATCTGACGTTGGTCTGTGCCAATGTAAACCAAACGGTTCGGATCATAAATTTCCATGATCTCATTGGGGAAAAGTTGTCTGGTTTCAAATGGATTCAGCACAATAGGTGTGGCAGGAACATAGTCAGGACTCGTGTAAATCCTCACGCCATTATCCTCACCATGAATCTCAGCGCGTATGTAAATGCGCTGTTCCTGGTTACTCTGATTCTGCACTGTGACAATCATCTTTCCCGGTGACGAAGGAGACGGGCGGTAGTCAGTCAGGCTTGTAGAGTAAGGAGGCAGAATATTGAGCGTAAGTCGTATAGCAGTATTTTGTGCCATTGTATTCAGACAGGCACAAACCATTAAAAGAGACAGTAGTATCCTTTTCATAATATCAAAAATTAAAAGTATAGCCCAGTTCTCCTGTCAGTTCCGAGTATTGCAATGGTTCTCTGTCAGCGTATGTCAAACTATTATTCATCGCATTAATCCGCAGCGCAACGCGATGTCCTTTCATCGGGATATAAGCAAGGTTACCTCCCAGGTTGAGGATTCTTCCATCGCCTTGTATCGGTTTGGTCATGATGTAACTATTGCTGGTACTGATGGCCAGTTTGTTCTTGAAAAAAGCCTTGGAAAAACCAAGGTTTGCGCTGTAGTTGCGGATGTTTCCGGCGGCAAGTTCGTTGGAGGTATAATTCAGTCCTGAACTGATGTTGAGTCCCAAGCTGTTGATTGTCAGGTTGTGGTTGAGAAAAATAACCTGTGAAAGTATGTTAGCTGCCTGAAGCGTATCCTTGTTCAGATCTTTCAGACTACTCATATTGTAGGACAAAATGAGTACCTGAGTCATTTTTTTACCTGGTAATATAAGTCTTGGCGTGACGGATATGTTGCTGTTGGTTTGCGCCAGCAAATACCGGTTCTCTACCAGGGCGACTGTGGGCTCCGCATTGGAAGTATAATTGGCATAGTTGGCATCCAGCCCCAGCCTGTCACTGATATCCCAGGAGAGATTAGCCAGTCCGATGACTCGACTTGTGGTAGCATTTTTCTGTTTTTTTACGTTGTCCATCTGAATCCCGATACTGCCCGCAAAACGCAGCTTCCCTTTTAATGCATTGAATGAAGGGTTGAGTGTAAGGTTTTTTACATCGTCCTGGAAAAAGTACGCTCCCATCGACTGGAAGTTAGGGTCAACGTATTTGTAAATCAGTTTTAAAGTAAAATACTTACCTGTGTAGCCAGCTCCGGCGTTGTAGGCTGTATAATATTCAGTCGTCCCGTTTACTTTCAAAACATCAGATACGCTTCTCAGAAATTTCCTCGACGAATCGATTTCGACCTCCAGATCCGACCTGCTATCCCGTGTGAAAACACTTATTCCTCCATCACCGAACACCTGAAAGTTTTTGAGCACACTGATTTTAAAACTGGTCCCCAGTACCGCGTTGGCTGCTGGTCTTATTCGTGCCGAATCGGGGTTGATATTAAAATCTTTTTCGCGGTCTTTTGCCTGTAAAAAACTCAGGTCGAAGTAATTTCTCTCGGTTCCGTAACCCAGTTTGACAGCCGTCCCAAATCTTGAAAAACTGTATGGACGTATAGCTCCGGTTGTGGTATCAACGGTGATAGCGCGGTTTAATCTGCCTGTCATTAGTCCGAAACGGAGTTTTCCCGGATTCAATTCTATGCCTGCTCCCAGCATCGTATGGCCTGCGAGCGTGTAGGGTGAGAAGCTGATGTTGCGGTAGCCTGCGTGTAATGTCGCCCATTTATAAGTTGGACTGAGTCCGAACTGATTGAATGGTTGACTGAAAGAGCGTTCCTGTTCAGAGAAAGTAAAGGAAACAGGAATACGGATTCCGTAGAGTGAAATGGTGGGGCTTCCTGAGATCACCCATGACAGCGGACTTCTGCGAGCTGGAATTCCTTTGGACTGATAGCCAATTAACCGCATATCCAGGGCACCGCTGACAGCGAATGGTTTCTGAGTTGCAATGGTTGATATATCCTGCGCTGCCACGGGAATCGCCGACAGCCAGGTCATCAAAAGCAGAATAGGTAAATAAAGTTTCATAATAACCGGTTTAGCCTTATTCATTGATATTTCTTTCCAACTGGCAGGGTCTGACTATGATTCATGACTGACCACCTGCGAGCGATTCCTGACTTAAACTTATACTTCTGACAGATGCTATTTTGACACAATGATTGAAGAGCACATTTTACTTAGCGAACTGAGTATCGCTGTGAGTGAAAGGGAATATCCTTCCGGGAAAATGACTGATGTTGCCTCAGCATATTGTACTTGCTTTTATCGGACTAAAACCAGTTTCCTGGTCATAGCTTCCCCGTTTTTCATAGTAATTACAACGGTGTAATGTCCTGGTTGTAGTTGACTTATGTCCAGGTCGGTCGACAAATTTTTACTAATTTTTAAAACACTGGTACCTTGGGCATCAAGGAAATTAATATGATCCGGATCAGTGTACGGGGCAGAATCAAATTTTAAACGAATCGTATTACCTGAAGCTGGATTAGGGAAAAGCGAGATCTCATTGAGGGCTTCTGTCGATACAGACATGATCCGGCTGTAATTCAGAGAACCGTCCAGATCAACCATCTTAAGTCTGTAATAGGTTAGAGAGCCTGATGTATTGCTGTCTGTGTAGCTGTATTTTATTGTTTCTGTTGTTGTCCCCGCTGCTTTTATCTCCGCAATAGATTGCCAGTTTTGTGAATTTGTTCTTCTCTGTATGTCAAAATGACTCGCATTGAGTTCTGAGGATGTTTGCCAGGTCAAATGGGTAGATTGTTTTTTAGGTACCGCGTTAAAACCAATGAGCTTCACAGGTAGTGCGGATGAGGAAGAAATATAGCCGAAAGTGGAGAAGGATTGCAGGTTACTGAACTCTATATACGCAGTTCCGTTTTGGGTACCTTTTGTTTCTGTCAGGATAGTAAATGTTCCCGGTTCCAGGATGCCATCCGACGAGAAATCTGTAATTGTTTGATCAGCTGTAGCTTCTTTTTTAAACCAAAATCCTGTCCCTCCCGCGGTTTCTGTTTCCGTGAGTTCTTCCGGTTTGTAATAATACCGAATGGTGGGCTGTGTATTCAGCGCAAATCCTGAGGTATTGACGGACAAAAGCCGTTTCATCATTGCAGACCTTGTCGATCCATTGGAAACCGCTGGCGTGTGATCAAGCATACGTATTGCGATTTTAAGCTTAAACAATTTCAAGTCAGCGGCAGAAAGTCCCTTTATTGCGAAAACGGGGCGGTCTTGCTGGTCAACAAAATAATGGAATCCTTCGTTATCCGCACAGGCATCGTAGCGGGTCGTCGCAGTGGTTTCTTCCGTTGCAGCAGGTGTTCCCGGGCTGTTTATTGCTGCGTAAGTAAAATAAGATTCGCCTTGTGGCAGCTTTGTTTTTACCTGAAAACTGGAAAAAAGCGGAGGTGTTGTAGTCCCATAAAGAATGGCGGGAATGAGCTTAACGGCTGTATAAGTTGAAAAAGTGGAATCGGTACTGATCAGCAGACGTGCCGGTGCGCATGGATCAAATGATTGGGCACCGCCGGGCACTGCTCCTGAAGCAATAGCCAATCGGATTGAGTCGGACACGCCGTGATTCTGAACACGCCAGACCCGTTTCAGGCGCGTTCCTCCGGGGATGGCCATAGTGTTGTCGTTATTTGCATAGTCATGATACGTTCCTTTATCTCCGATCAGTAAAAACGATTCGTTTGAAGAAACCGGACTTTTCTCTTCGGCAATTGTACTAAGAACGGGATCAGGGCCGTAACTTCCATTATAGCTTAGACGGGCATCAAGGGATGCTGTTGACGACCTGCCTATCCCAATCACGTGATGGTTATACCCTTTCGTCGTGTCCCAAAGATCGGTCATCCCATCCAGCGTTACCCGGCTTCCAATGATGGGATCAATAAGCAGAGGTATGGAATATTTTAAGGAAAGGTAAGTGTGCACACGATGCCGTTCTTCCACTGACAGTTTACGGTTATAAACAATAAACTCAGCAAAATCGTGATGTTCGCCGCCTCCGGAGCCGGGAGGAAATGCAGCATTACAGCCCAAATACACCCAGCCATTGCTGAATGGCAATATGCCTCCGGCATCAATTTGTGTAAATTCACCATTCAGAGCAGCTACTTTAGGCTCGTTTCTTTGGTCGTACCCATAGGCAAAATTGAGAGAAGAAATGGTCCATCCGTATTCCAGTGCCTGTACGGAATTAAAATCCTCTCTTCGGTTCACAGAGTTTAAAAACTGGTTTTTTTCATCCCCGTTGCCCTCCAGGAAACCCGGATAAGCAGATTGTCCTCCAAATCCCCATGTTACCGGTTTATAGGGAAGACCAGAATAAGAATATCCATATCGCCTGCTGACAGCAAAGACTGTGTAGGAAGCATTTACATCGTCAGGGAGTAGTTTTGCCCTTACTCCGGCTCTGTCCATGCTGACAGTTTTATTGTATCCGGCAGTGTGATCTTCCTTCGCAAACAGACCTGGACTTGTAGCCAGAGCAAAACGTTCCAGTGATGTGCTTCCGAAACGCGGATTCCACTTTTGAGTGGTATTGTCAAAAGACTTGCCGTCATACCAGGCAAAAAGGCCGGAAGAGACACCGGCGGGAGACATATAGGGCTGTGCGAAAACCGCCGGATGTGTAATACAGAATAGCAGGAGTAAGTATGCTGAAACAGATAACTTTTTCATAGCTCGTCTGGTTTTTTAAGGTTTGAAAAGACTTTTGTGTGTATGTATCGGGAAGGATTAATCATTGAGTTCCGGAAACAATTACATCTCTGAACTGAGCAATAGCTTACATCCGAATCCCGGGTGAATGGGAGAGCAGAATATCAAAATCGAGCAATACAGACTTCTCTTGAAAAAAGGAACAGGATCTAAGTACAAACAGAAAAAAGGGAATGTAGATAGCCTTTCAGACTAAATCTCTGAATGTTGTATTTGTGAACGATGTATGTTTGGCAGGTGGGGTTAAGCTAGAACAGCCTGAATAAAAGCGCTTCTTTTTTCTGGGGAGAAACCTCAATTTCAGAACCATCAGATAATTCAAGTGTACCTCCGTCCCCTTTGCGGTATTTCACAACAAAATCCAGATTGACAATCACTGATCTGTTGATTCTCATAAAGCTGACGTCATCCAGAACAGGCTCAAATTCTTTCAGGGTTTTAGAAACGATGATCTTTCTGGTATCCGTAAGCATGAACACGCTATAATTACTCATAGCTTCTACTCTGATGATATTGGCTTTATCGACAATATATACGCCCTCAGCGGTGGGTAGAGCCAAACGGTTATTTGGTTTTTTCTCTGCCTTGATCACTTTATACTTTGCTTTTTCAGTTACCCGTTTTTTCAAGCGGATAATTGCAGTTTGCAAGTCGTCCTCGTCAATGGGTTTAAGCAAATAATCAACAGCGCTCAATCGCAAAGCTTCCAAAGTGTAACTATCGTAGGCGGTGGTAAATATTACCTCAAAATCAAAACTGCCCAAGCGTTCCAGAAATTGAAATCCATTGAGTAACGGCATCTCAACATCCAGAAAAAGTACGTCGATATTCAGACCGGCAATCAGATCTGCAGCAGGCACGGGCTCGTTGAAAATGCCTGCAACCTGCAATTCATCTTCAAATATCGCAAGTTTATGCGCCAGAATCTTACTTCCTCTTATTTCGTCATCTAAAATTGCAGCTCGTAACATCGTTCGCTTTTTTGTTCAATTTCGTTTTTTTATTCTTCGCAGGCAAGTTAATCGCTGCATGATCAAATGAAGATTTTCAGGATCGGCCAGTCACCTCATGCATGCAAGGCAAAGTAGTGCTTATTGTCGGAGGTATCCGGAGTGGATTGCCTCCGACCTGTTTGCGTGTCTCATTCTGTTGTTCCTATCGTAACCTGATCTCCTGATTCGATCAGCATCACAGGTGAAGTATGACTTGTCCATGAAGGGACCATAATTCCCATGAATTCGTCCTGATTGGTTTTGAAACCGTAGTTGTCCAGTTTGTATGCGGCATACCGTTTACCATCAATCCATTGTAACACGTCACGATTCTCTTCCGTAACCAACTTAAAACCGAGTGTTTTAACCCAAAATGATTTGTTCAGAATCGGTGTGACCTCTGATTTTTTTACGACGAGAGCATGGCTCATATTATTCCCGATGCCGTTCTTTATTAAATCATACGATTTTAGTCTCATTTTTCCATTGGCATCTTTTTCCAGGGAAAATGTGAAAACAAGCGCACCATCGGAATTGTGGTCGAACTTAAAAGTACCATTGTCCAAATTAGCTTCCTGGATCCTTAATCCTCCACGTACGTGTGCACTTGCCTTGACAATGTTACCATCTTTTGCGAAGGATAAAACGTATAATTTTCGGTCAATGTTTCTAACTTCTGCCACAATATAATAGTCAACCATTTCGGCGATGGATACGGTGGTGTCTACAGGAGTTGCAGACTTTTCCTTACAGCTGCCAAGTAAAATAAACAGCAAAGGAAAGATTGTGCAGATGTGAATCAGATTTTTCATGATAGTGCTTTTTTGTGTGAAACTATAGTTGAGTGGAAAGAGTGATTGAAATATTCACCGTGTCACTGCTTGCGATCCGGTGAATCAAACTTATGAAGCTTTCAGAGGAACATTCGGTCATATTGATTGGAGCCCGGGCATTAACTAGTGAATGACACATTAGAATGAGCGAGCTTGAAAATGAAACGGGGCAGACTCAGCAGATACAGAAAGCACCATATCCGGCCCTGATCAAACCAGATTTTATGCATTCAAAATGGGGTTGAGCGAATGGGCACTTTGAACCAGTGAGATGGCAGTATAACTTAGTTAAGGGTCAAAGTTTGTGTTAACGAATATGTAACTTTAATGCTCGTAAAATCATGTATGTAACGATCCGGATCAATGAAGTATTGGTTAAGTATTTTTCTGAAAAGTCTGCTTTTTTTATTTGGATTTCTTTTTCAGTTTGAAGGTGTGGTTTGCTATGCGCAAAACAGTAAGGTAGATTCCCTTTCCCGGATTCTGAAAAATCATCCTGCTCAGGATGACAAGAGAGCGCAATTACTGCTTAACCTTTCGCTGAATTACCTGCAGCAGGATCCGGAAATGGCGCTTGCTTATCCGGATGAGGTTCTTTCCTTTCAAAATAAACTGAAAAACAAAGTATTGGTATCTGATGCTTACCGGGCAAAGGGAAATATATATTCTTTTCTTGCAAGATTTCAGGAGGCCATAGATGCGTACAGCGCCGGAATTTTATGGGATGAAACTATCCATTATAATGTAGGAATCGCCGCATCGCTGGGAAATATTGGTACCGCCTACATGAGTCAGGGTAAAATGTCGGAGGCGCTGAAATACTTTCTGCAAGCGCTCAAAAAGCATGAATCTTTACAAAATGAGTTGAATGTTGCAATTACGTTAATGAACATTGGTATTGTTCATACTGAATTACGTGACTATGACCTGGCCATGAACAATTATCAGAAATCGCTGCCTATTTTTCAAAAATACAAGCACATGATTGGCCAGGCGCATACGTTAACCAATATGGCAGTGCTCCAAATGAAAAAAAAGAACCTTTCGGAAGCTGTGAGATACAGTAAATCAGCACTTCAGATAGGTGATTCAATCAATAATATGCGAATCAGATCGCGCGAAAATGGAAACTTATCTGCCTACTACGCGCAACTGAAGCAGCCCGATCTGGCTCTGGAATATGGCTCTAAGGCTATCGAACTAAATGAAATACTTAAAAACCCCAAAGGTCTGGGACTTAATTATCAAAATTACTCAGATGCTTATTTTCAAAAGAATGATTATGTAAAGGCCAAATCATATGCCTTTAAAGCTTTAAAAATTGCGAAAGAACTGGACCTTGTGGATTTGAAAAGAGATGCTAACCTCGGATTGAGTGAAGTGTACACTGCCCTCAACAAACCAGATAGTGCATTTTTTCATTATAAACTGTACAAAGAAACGGGAGACAGTATCAGTAGTGACGAGAAGAAAAATGAAATTACCCGCATGAGCATACAGCACGAATTTGACAAAACAGAAGCTGTTTACAAGCAAAAACAAACTCTTGCGGAGGGACAATTGAAGCAACAGCAATTACAAATTGCACTTAATAATGCTGAATTACAAAAGGGAATACAGCAAAGAGATTTACAAAATGCACTATTGGAAAATGAAAAGCTGGTCAGCGAAGAAAAGCAAAAACAATTACAAATTTCTAAAAATAATGAGAAGCTTCAATTAAGCAAATTGAATGCATTATCTCAGGAGCAAAAACTAAGTCAGCTTGAAATTCAGCAACTCTGGTTATATGGTATTCTGGCCATTGTCTGTCTTGCATCGGTCCTCATTTATTTGTTGAATCATGCTAGAATCAGGAGATTAAAGTTTGCCAACATCTTGCAACTTCAGGAAGCTGAGCAAAACACACTTAAAATGGAATACCAATATCAGCTTTCGGAGAGTGAATTGAGAGCGATTCGTTCGCAGATGAATCCCCATTTTATTTTCAATGTGCTCAATTCCATTGAGTCCTATATCATGGATAATGATAAAAGAGTGGCATCCAGACTGATTCAGAAATTTGCTTCTCTGAGCAGGTTAATTCTTGAAAATTCTATAAAAAGTCTTGTTTCAGCGGACAAGGAGTGGAAAGCATTGCAGCTGTATACGGAATTGGAAGCCATGCGCTACAACAACTCCTTTACCTATAGTTTTAAACAGGACGAAAATTTGTCTTTAAATACCATTCTTTTACCTCCCATGCTGATCCAACCTTTGATAGAAAATGCTATTCTGCACGGCATAGTCGGCTCGGGCATACAGGACGGGCATATTTCAGTAACGATGCAGTTGCTTGATAAGGTTCTGATCATCACAGTTATCGACAACGGCGTCGGCCTGCATGGTAATACACGAAAAATGGCCGTCAATAGCACCAAAGAAAAATCAATTGGTTTGAAATCTATCAGGGAGAGAATCAAGCTGATTAATGATCGGTACCACACTTCGGCCAACTTCACAATTGAAGAGCGGGAAGGTGAGAGGGGAACTGTTGCGGTTATCAGTCTTCCGGTATTGACAACGGCTACTGCCGAAATGGATGCAGTTTAAGATATTCAAATAAGTTTAAATCTTATTTGGACTGTTTCTAGCAAGTGCTACTTTTGCATTTCATTTAAGAGATGCTATGTCCCAGGCAGGCCTTCACAAGTCATTGGTGGTATTAGACGAAGCCAGTTTCACAGAGATTTATAACATCTACTGGAAAAAGGTTTATAGCATTTCTATGGCTAAACTGAACGATTCTGATTTGGCGAAAGGGATTGTACAGGAGGTATTTAAGTCGCTCTGGGAAAGGAGAGACAGCATTGACGTGATTCAACAGATTGAGCATTATCTTGTCCGGTCGGCAAAGCTGAAAACACTGGAATATCTTCGTAACAAAAGTACCAGAGCCAGGCATCACGAGATGATCGCACTGAAACAAACTGCTGCTTACGAGGATACGGAAGGGGAAATCATCAGCAGCAATTTGCTGGATAACATTTCTCCGCTGATCGAATCGCTGCCACCAAAGTGTAAGGAAGTTTTCAAAATGAGTCGGGAGAATGAATTGTCAAATAAAGAGATTGCATCCATGCTTCTCATTTCTGAAAGGGCAGTAGGGCAGCATATCTCCAAGGCGGTATCATTCCTGAGGTTGCGGCTGGAGGGATTTTCGTTTTGATTTACCTTACTTAATTCTATTTTCTACTACATTTGCTTTCGGGACCTTTATTATACACAAGGGTACAAGACATGAAAGTTACAACGGAACTGATCGAAAAGTATAACCAGGGACTATGTACTCCTTCGGAGATTAGTGCCGTGGAAGAATGGCTCCTGAATGATGACGATACGGATGAGATAGAGATTTCCGGTGCTTCGGAGACACAACTCAAAGCGGAGATCTGGGAGGACATTGCTCCGATTCTGCCTTCTGCAAAAGTCGCACCAGTTGTAGTTCCATTTATGCAACGTTATAAGTGGATGGCGGTCGCAGCATCTGTTTCTGTTCTGATTGCGGTTTCAGCGACTTTGTTCAACTCAATAAACAAGGAAATCGCAAATCAACCCGCCTTGGCAGAAGCCGGAACGAAGGGCATCCGTGCTCAGCAGCAGGAAATATTTACAGAGGATTTCGACATTGTACTGGGGGATAAAAGCAGAGCAAGTTTTGATTCTGACAGAGGATTGGTTGATTTTTGCGGAGCTATTAAAATAAGTCCCAAGAAAGATATTTCATTGTCGTTCAGTGATGTATGTTCCAAAGATGGATCGTCTTCAAAAGGAATTGATTTCAAGAAAGGTGAGACTTATTTTGCCATGAATTACAAAAATCAGGATGCCGACCAGGTTGTGATCATGAATGAAAATCTTATTTTCGAATTACCACCATTACTTAAATACGAACTCTCGGAACAGTTTGATATATAAAAATCTTACTCAACTCTTTAAGCGCAGGCTGTTTCTTCCCGTTTGTGTACTCATTGGTACGGTTGCTCTGGTGTCGGGTTGTTCCGAAAAAACATCTGAGCATCAAAAAAAATACAGCATACTTGTAATGTCCAAAGAGCACGTTCAGTACGTGATCCAGACCGATACACTTGATGGGGGTACGATTGATCCGATTAAGACGGGCGCTTCTGTGCTTTCTCCGAAGAGGATTTGGTTTTATATGATGGTCAAAAACGGGAATTACTTTTATATCAATCGCAAGACTGATTATTTTGTTCGTAACCGTATCATCGACAACCAGTTTACGCCGATTGATTCGCTTCATTTGCCCGACATGCGTGACCTGGAAAACTATAACTGGTATCATCCTGATTCGCTTCTGATCATTTCTTATCCGGGTAAAATGAAATCGCCATTATATGCCCGGATCAATACGACTACAATGACAGCAACCACGGGCGTTTTGCAGTTACCGATTCCGTATGCGCCCTTTAACAACATGACTGTAGGATTTTCGGAATTCAGTAAAGACAAACTGTGGGTGGGATATACCTACCATAAAAGTAGCCCAGAAGGATACGGATCGAGCGATACGGTATATGTCGCCAATCTCAATTATCCATCCATGTCTCTGAATAAGGTTTTTAAGGATAGCAGATCCACGTATCCGGGAAGTGTAAATACGTCAGAGGAGACCGCGTTTCGGGATGAAAAGAATGACTTCTATTACCTGTCGTGCCCGGGTTTTGCCAGAGGAGGAAATCCACAGCAGTCTACAGCAATATACCGTATCAAAGCCGGTGAAAACGAACCTGATAGCAGCTATTTCTTTAATATTTCTGCTTCATCGATTGCCAACCATGCGTATGGAATGTGGTATATCGGTAACAACAAAGCCATTGTCAGAAGTGAACGTAAGGAGCTCTTCAAAACTTTTGAGGATCATTACATGAAACCGCACATGGAATTTTATGAAGTAGATCTTACCACGAAAGCCGTTCACAAACTGGCCCTTCCACTGGACAAAGGCACCTCGCGTACCTGTGTGCTGAGTGAAAACGGACTGGTTTACATCTCCGTTAATTCTGATACGGAGGGCAACTACATCTGGGTTTACAACCCTAAAACCAAGTCACTGAAGAAGGGGTTGAAACTGGAAGGAGATGTTGATTACATTTTTCGGCTGGAAAAATTGTATAATTAACATATTGATTTTGAGTGTATTGATTTATTTTTTATAAAAATAACAACTTTTTTTCAGACCAAAGCTTCCGAAAATATTGTGTTGTGCAACTTGTAAAAGATGCGGTATTCCAGTTCTGGCATGCCTCATCTTTTTTCAGTTTATGAGCAAATAACACAATGCGTATTACCAGTATTTTCCGAAGAAGTCTGCCTGTTTTATTTTTATCTGTGTGGGCGGTTTGTGCCTATGGACAGACCGTGTTGACGGGAAAGATCAGCGAAGACGACGGAACAGAGTTGCCCGGAGCAAGCGTGCTCGTCAAAGGAACCGCTACAGGTACAGCAGCCGACGACAAGGGAGTGTTTCGACTGGAATTAAAAAAAGGTGGGTCATACACCATCCAAGTGTCTGCCATCGGTTTTCTGAGCCAGTCCAAAACCGTTCAGGTAAAAGCAGGGCAGGAGACCAGTCTCAACTTTACCTTGAAGTCGAACGTAAAGGAAATGGGCGAAGTGGTGGTACATGGCAAAAATGAATCACAGCAAATCAAGGAACAGGCGTTCAATGTCAATGCGATAGAAACCAGACAATTTGCCAACAGCACCGCCGATATGAATCAGATTCTGAATCGAAGTGCAGGGATTAAGGTACGGGAACAAGGTGGTGTAGGTTCGGATTTTAACTTTTCCATTAACGGTCTTTCCGGTAAAGCGGTCAAGTTTTTTATTGATGGTATTCCGATGGACATCATGGGAAGCACCATGTCGCTGAATAATATTCCTGTTAATCTGGCAGAGAGAATAGAAGTGTACAAAGGGGTTGTGCCGGTAGCCCTGGGTGCGGATGCACTCGGTGGTTCGGTGAATATCGTTACAAATCAGGGTGTTAAGAATTATCTGGACGCCAGTTATAGCTACGGATCTTTCAATACGAATCAGGTAGCGATTTCCGGGCAGTACACGCATCGTCCGACAGGCTTCATTGCCAAGGCCAGCGCTTTCTACAATTACGCCGATAACAATTACCTTATGAAGGGTGTTGAGATTTGGGATGAAACACAGAATGCATACGTGTACAAAGACTTGCCACGTTTCCATGACCAATACAAGGCCGCTATGGGGCAACTGGAATTGGGTGTAGTCAACAAGAAGTGGGCAGATGTGTTTTTTGTCGGCGCTTCCTACTCTCAGTCCGACAAACAGTTGCAGACGGGTATCCGGCAGGAGGTAGTGTATGGCTCGGCGACGAAAAACGGAGATGCTTACAATTTCTCACTTCGGTATAAAAAGGACAATTTCTTCCTGAAGGGGCTGGGAGTAAATCTGTATAGTACCTTTTCAAAAGACAGCTACATACTGGCCGATACACTCACCAGAAAGTACTACTGGGATGGAACGTATATAGATGCAGGTAATGCGGAAACGGGCAGCAGAAGGGTAACGCATGTTGACCGTCCAAGGCTGTTTTCAAGAGCGAATATTAATTACGTGATCAACGAAAATCAGTCGATCAATTTTAACTATACGCTGGATCGCGTGCGCAACCAAACCTACGACGCACTGATTATGCAGGAAGATGATGTGCCGGGACGGATTACAAAACATATTGCCGGACTGGCCTTCCAGCAGAACTTTTTTAACAAAAGATGGAGCAACACGCTGTTTGCAAAATACTACGGAATTGACCTGAATAAGCGCCAGTATACTTCACTTACGCAGTCCTACTACGATGAAGGTGCTTTCAAAAGTTATCTTGGTTATGGTTTGGCTTCGGTATATAAGTTGGGTGAGAATGCCGGGGTAAAAGGGTCCTATGAATTTACCTACCGTGTGCAGGACATCAATGAAGTTTTCGGGGACGGATTTTCCATTTCAAATAACCTGGCTCTAAAACCGGAATCGGGCGATAACGTGAATCTGGGTGGGTTTTATGGTATGAAACTGGGGCGCGGATCATTGTTTGTGGAGGGCTCAGCATTCTACAGAAATTCCCGTGATTTTATCTATGCAATCGAGTACGCGACCAACCGTTTTCAGTATCAAAACGTTTCCAAAGTGCTGATCAAAGGTTTGGAAGCGGAGGTGCGCTATAGCTACAATAGGTTACTGAATGCCTCGGTAAACGTGAGTTACCAGAATGCGATTGATAACACGAAGTATACGCTCAATTCATCCACATCTACTTCAAATTCTGCTACTTATAAAAACAGAATCCCGAATCAGCCCTGGTTTTTCAGTAACGCGGATCTTGGTATAGGGAAAAATGATGTCTTCCAAAAAGGCAGCCGTATCCAGTTTAACTGGAGCACGCAGTACACGCACTGGTACTACCGTACCTGGGAGGCATTTGGTAACAAAAAATATCAGCTAACTATCCCGAAACAGCTCGTACATCAGGCCTCAGTTTCGTATTCGATGCATCAGGGCAAGTACAACTTTTCGCTTGAATGCAGGAACCTGACCAATGAGCTGGTTTATGACAACTTCAGACTTCAAAAGCCAGGCAGAGCTTTTTACGCCAAATTCAGACTTTTCTTAAAATAAATAGTAGTAATCATTTTTCAATTTTGACATGAAGAAAATAACACTTTTGGCCCTTTGGGGTATGGTGGCGGTGTTGGGTGCGTGCAGCAGCAGCGAGGAAAAAGAAGTAGAGCCTGAAAAAGAAGCAGGAACATATAATTTTGCACTATGGCCTACGGTAGGCAGCTGGCCGAATGTATCGTATTTTGTACTTGGTTTTGATAAACTGACTGAAGGAACAGCAAGCCTTACGGGCCAGGGCGCAGATGTGACAACAACTGTAAGCAGTGCGGTGATTAACAAAAATGGCTACTATTATTTCTACAACACGACTGAAGGAAAATTCAGTAAGTTTCAATTCAAAAATGATCAGTTACAGACGATTACGCAGATGCCCTACACGCACCTCGTGAGCATGACAGGTCATACCTGGGTGGATGATAATACGTTGATCATGGTAGGTTTGGATGCGACAAGCACCAAGATCAATTATTCGGTCATCGATGTGACAACTATGAAAATCACGAACGGACAAATAGCCGGTGTACCTGCTATACCATCGGGTTACACCAGACTTTTGGTGGGAGGAGATATTCAGTTTGTCAATGGAAAATTCTTTATTTCGGTCGGTTTTATGCCTGGAGGATACGAGATTTATCCTGAAATGACAGTGCTGGAAGTAAAGTATCCAAGCTTTGAAGTGGGTACAGTTTCAAAGGATTCACGTACGGCTGGGGTGGGAAGCACATCTGGCTATTACGGTACTTCTTTCAAAACTGAAAGCAACGATGTGTATTTCCTTGTGAACTGGAATCCGGCCTGGAAACCAGGCGTGTACTCACCAATTATGGCCTACAGGATTAAAAACGGAGCGACGGGTCTTGACCCAAATTATATCATCGATACCAAAGCAGTGCTTGGCTATGAGGCTTCCGGTTTGTTTATGAATGTTGGAAACGGCAAGGCGATCATCAAATACAGAGACACAAGCATTACCGGTGACTACCAGACACGCTATGCGATTATCGATCTGGCTACAGGAAAACTGCACAAAAGACTTACCGAGCTTCCGGGCGATCGCACGGGTGAAAGAAATGTGTGTGCAAGTGAGGGAAAAGCGTACATCGCCATTAATGCAGATACAACGAAAGACAATATCTGGATCTACGATTCCGCCACCGATACGGTAACCAAAGGACTTGAAATTGAAGGTGGTTATTCAAGCTTTACCCGTTTGGATAAGTTGGATTAACTCTTTCGCTATTTTAACAGATATGCTTTCCTGCCGGGACGCATATCTGTGTTTGTTTACACCATTGCTGCATTTGACTAATCATGGAAAACCCTGCAACCCCAAAAGAAAAACGGACGATAAAAACCAAATCGAAGCCTTCCTGGCTCAGGCAGTTTAACGACTGGTTCCATTTGTGGATTGGTATCGCTGCAGGTATTCCGGTGATTATCATCAGTCTGACGGGCTGTGTACTGGTTTTTGAAAGTGAAATCGGGGCAATGCTGCGTACCAAATATGAAGTGGAAAGACCCGCAGGAGCTCACCTGCTTCCACCCTCTGTAGTACGCGCCAAAGTGCTGGAGCAGTTACCGGACATGCAAATCCGCCGGCTGTGGTATTACGGAGAAGGCAAAACGGTCAGATTATCACCGGACAATTCCGATTCATTGATTTTTGCCAATCCTTACACGGGTAAAGTATTGGGAATGGAAGACCATGAAGACATATTCGAATTCTTTGACGAAGGACACCGCCATCTGTGGTTTTCGAGGGAAGTCGGTAGCAAGATCGTTGGCTGGAGTACTGCCATATTCGTGGTGCTAACCATTACAGGTCTTGTGCTTTGGTGGCCAAAGAATTGGACGATTCGTGAGCTCAAACAGGCATTCACGATTAAGTGGAGCGCCAAATTCAAGCGTGTCAACTACGACTTACATAACGTATTAGGCTTCTATTCCATGATCATTGCGCTGTTGATGAGCTTCACCGGCCTCATGATGAGTTTCCGGTTCGTCAATAAATCGGTGTTGGATTTGCTGGGTGGTGCTACAGACAGGGGCGCTGAAGTGACTGCTATCGAGGCTGGTCCAACGACCGTTCCTGTTACAATGGAAGGGAAAGTAGATTTGGTCTGGAAACTGGTGACGACCGAAATAGGGGAGTTTAA
This sequence comes from Dyadobacter luteus, assembly GCF_003383615.1. Lineage (GTDB taxonomy): Bacteria > Bacteroidota > Bacteroidia > Cytophagales > Spirosomataceae > Dyadobacter > Dyadobacter luteus. Next base: position 284,709 of record NZ_QNUL01000003.1, on the reverse strand, counting down.
AAAAGACGAAATCAGTATACATTTTCCTAAGGAGGACGCCAAATGGATCTATGCCTGTACAGACATGTATGAGGGCACCTGGCGTGAGCTGAATTTTGATGTCAATACACTTGCGTTGCTATCCAATTCACATGCAAAAATCTCAGAGGATACTCCTGCCAACTGGATGCGGCGCTCCAACCTGTCGTTACACGTCGGAACTTTTGGAGGGCTGTTTACCAAATGGATCTTTTTCTTCGCCAGCCTGATTTGCGGCACATTACCCATTACCGGGTTTTATATCTGGTGGGGAAAAAGGAAGAAAAAAACAGGTAGAAAAGTCAGAACTTCCGCGGCAGGCTAACGTTCCTGTCAACTGCTTATCTCATCATAAAATCAGTTCATCCTGATTCAAATTTTAGCTACTCATCAACATGAAGGCTTCACGCTTTTTACTCACTTTGTTATGTCTTTTTTGTTGCGCAACCGGGTTCGTTTGCGCGCAGTCAACGATTAGAGGTAAACTCAACAATAAGGAAGGGAAACCTGTTGAATTTGCGACCGTGGCTGTTTTTTTATCAGCAGACAGCAGTTTGGTTCAGGCGGGGCTGAGTGACGTGGATGGTGTATTTGAATTCAAAAACATTAAAGTGGGGAGCTATTATCTGACTGCAAGTTCAATAGGTTATCAAAATTTTCGATCCAAATCAATCAAGACCGGTGCGGGTATTTCATCCATTGGGGTTTGTGTGATGGAAACTGCTGCGAATGATTTGCAGGAAGTGACAATCACAGGACAGAAATCGCTCGTGGAAATGAAGCAAGACCGTATTGTTTTTAATGTAGAAAACAACATTTTCTCAGAAGGAAATACAGCTTTGGAATTGTTGGAAAAAGCTCCGGGCGTTACGGTGGACCAGGACGGAAACATTGCACTGAAAGGAAAAGAAGGTGTGAAAGTGATGCTGAATGGCAGATTGAGCTATCTGAGTCAGAGTGAACTGGCGACTTTGCTCAAAGCGACGCCATCAGGTACGATTTCTAAAATTGAGGTGATCACCAACCCATCGTCCAAGTATGATGCAGCGGGGAATTCGGGTATGCTCAATATCGTGATGAAAGAAAATAAAGATTCGGGATTGAACGGAAACATCAGTCTGAATGCGGCACGAGGCAGAGCCGGGCGTTACGGCGCTGGTATTTCGTTAAATTTTCGAAAGGATAAATGGAACCTGTTTTCGACCTACAACCATAGTCAGCGCACTGAAATTGAATTCCGGGAAGATATGCGCCGGTTCAGGAACGAAGGTGTTGTTAACCGCTACTCCGACCAGCGTACCGAAGCGACGATCAATCCATTGTCGCATAACTTCAAAATCGGTGCTGATTATCAAATAAGTAGCAGAGATATTATTGGTATTATGGTGGATGGAAATGTGGGAAGCAGCGATAATGATCTGTTGACCAGCAATAAGTTAGTTGACTTTGCTACCGGAAATACTATTATTGATGCACAGACAAAAAGCGTTGATGGTTCGAAATGGAACAGTTTGTCTTATAATCTGAACTATACACACAAGTTCAATGATCAGGGCAGGGAACTGTCGGCAGATGTCAATTACTCCACTAACAGTTTCGATGCAAACCAAAGAATGGAAACGCGCTATTTTGATGCCTTCGGAGAAAACTCGCGGCCTTTGTCGGGACGAAATGGCATTATACCCTCGTATACGGATGTGTATGTAGGCAAAGTGGATTATGTGCATCCTTTGAATGGAAAGTCGAAATTGGAAACAGGCTGGAAAGGCAGCTTCGTGCAGGTGGATAACAACCTGAAATATGATACATTGAGCGGCAATGCGTGGGTAAAAGATGCAGGGACGACCAATCATTTTATATACAAAGAACAAATCCAGGCCGGTTATCTGAATTACAGCAATGAGTGGGGCAAATTGAGCGTCATGGCCGGTTTACGACTGGAATATACACAGACTGAGGGACATCAGGTTACGACAGATTCGCTGGTGAAGCGGAGTTACCTGAAACTTTTTCCGAGCTTATTTACAACCTATCAGCTCAGTGATGATAACAGTTTTCAGCTCTCCTACAGCCGCCGTATCGGTCGGCCTGATTATAATGATCTGAACCCGTTCCGCATTTACAGGGATCCTTATCAGTACCACGGAGGAAATCCTTTTTTGCTCCCACAGTTGAGCCATTCGTTTGAAATCTCCCACAATTTCAAAGGAGTGATCATCACCAGTCTGGAGTACAACCATACAGCAGATGCCATCAACTGGCTCATGCAACAGGTTGATAGCCTGAACCTGACGGTCAGTACGCGTGAAAATCTGAAAAGCCGAAGCTATTTGGGCGCAAGCGTTTCAGCAAATCTGAATCCGGCTCCGTGGTGGACGATCAATAGCTTTTTGAATATCTTCAGAAGCCATTTTATAGGCGGAGACAAGATAGCCGTCAGAGGTGTGGACAATGCGCAGGTAAGTTTTTATGGGAACCTGAGTAACAGTTTTAAAATTCTGAAGGACTTATCAGCGGAGTACAGCCTCAATTACACATCTCCAACCGTGTATGGCGTGTACAGTAACAGGAGTGTTTTTGTGATGTCGGCGGGTTTACAGAAAAAGCTGTTTGCCGGAAAAGGAAATCTGAAACTAACCGTGAATGATCTTTTGGCCGGAAGGCAGCGCCGCAACAGCGCCCGTTTTGACAACCTCGATTTCAGCGGTCGGGTACGGTTCGACAGCCGTGCAGCAAACCTTTCATTTACTTATGGTTTTGGTAAGAAAATTTCGCCGGCAAGGAAGAGACAGTCGGGTAGTGAGGATATTGAAAACCGTGTAAAACGTGAGCTATGAGCAGAATCGCTACGGAGATAAGAACATTTTGTAAGGTACGTGGCGTGCGTTGTCCTGCGAAGAAGCTGATGGTTGCGGAGTTCCTTCAAAAACGAAAGGAGTATATATGTGCAGGGAATTTGTATCTGGCATTACGCAACAGCAATGTAAAGATAAGCTACGCGGCAATTTATGAGTCTCTTACATGGCTTACGATCAATGGTTTTGTGGAATGCCTGGCTGGGAAGGGAAGTATTGGGAACGAGAACAGGTTTCGGGTTAAGCCGAAATAGGGCAAGGAGGGTTTGTTTTCTTAAACCAGCTTAAGAAAATGTGCCTTTCAGTTGTGTTTCTTTGTTCAAAAAACCAAGTGGTACGATGAACAGGAACGAAAAAAATATTCAATACCAACTGCTCTTTTTAAGATGGGCTTTGGCTACGGCATTGTTATCGGCAGTTGCTGATCGTCTGGGAATGTGGCCTGCAGCACTTAGTAATTGGGGAAATTGGAAAAGCTTCGAGGATTATACCCGTCAGCTCACATTCTTTTTGCCGGAATGGATGAGTCGTGCCAGTGCCTATGTTGCCACCGCTGCTGAGGTAATCTTAGGACTATTTTTAATCATAGGTTTCCAACTGAAATGGACTGCTCTGTTTACGGCAGCATTACTTCTCTTCTTTGGCCTTTCGATGATTGTGGCTTTGGGGGTTAAGTCGACTTTCGATTATTCCGTTTGGGTCGGATGCGCAGGTGCATTATTACTTAGCAGTCAGTATAGTTCGCGTTGAGCATTTTAAAAATCAGCCTCAAATGACATAAATCCGTTTGGGTGAATTTGTGTTGTTTGAGGCTAAGATTTAAGCAAACTTAAAATTTACTTTTTGCCACTTTTGGTAATCCACAAATAGAGCGGTGGAATAAGAACAGGTGCAAACAGAAGTGTGCTGGTTAGCCCACCGATAATCACAGTAGCCAGCGGACGCTGTACGTCCGAACCGATTCCTGAAGAAATGGCAGCTGGAACTAACCCCACAATGGCTACGACAAGAATCGATAAAAGTGCACGCAGCTGATCAGTAGAAGCAAAAAGAACACTGCCTTCCGGATCTTCCTGATTGGCTTCAACAGCTCTGTTGATCGCCGAGACAAGTAATACACCAGCCATCACCGAGATCCCGAAAATACTCACAAACCCTACACCTGCCGACACATTGAAATAGTATCCCCTCAACAACAGCGCGACAATACCTCCACCCAAAGCGAACAGGATACAGCTCATTGTTACCATCGTGTGACGCAGGTTTTTGAACAACATAAACAGAAACAGGAATACCAGCACGATAGTAAGCGGAATGGTAAATGCCAGTTGCTTTCCTGCCCGTTGCAGGTTTTCATACTGTCCGCCAAATACGATATTGTACCCTTTCGGTAGTTTGATTTTTGCATCCAGTTTATCTTTCAGCTCTTTCACAAAACCACCCTGATCGCGGCCGTGGATGTTGGTTCTGACTGTTACCATACGTTTGCTTCCGTAGCGATAAATGTTGGTCTGACCCTGCACAAAATGAATGTCTGCCAGCTGATCCATTGGAATCAGTGCTCCGCTTAGCGACTGCACCTGTATATTTTTAATGGCGTCGATAGAGTTTCTGTATTCGGGCATGAAGCGTACAAGCACATCGTAGCGCTTGGTTCCATCGTATAAGGTCGAAATCGTTTTTCCTCCAATCGCCGCTTCAACCAGACTTTGAATATCTCCTACATTGATACCAAACCGAGCTGCGGCCTTGCGGTCAATATTAATCGCAAGCTGATCCTGTGGTCCTTCCTGTTCAATGTTGACATTCTCAGCTCCGGGCATTTGCCTTGCAATCGCGGCGATGCTATCTGCTTTCTGGCGCATCATCGTAAGATCATCACCGACAATCGAAACCGCCAGGTCTGCCGCACTTCCTGTCACAATTTCCATCACCTGATCAATAATGGGTTGCCCCGAAGAGAAGGTAACTGAAGGGAGCTGTTTCTGAAGATCTGCTTTGATCAATGCTACCAGTTCTTTTTTTGAGATCGTTTTGCTCCATTGGTCATAATCTTTCAGTCCAACCAGAATTTCATTCCGGTTGGCAGGGAATGGGTCTGTTCCATCGTCGTTACGTCCCGTTTGGGTGATCACGTAGGCGATTTGCGGGTATTTGGCGATGATACTCCTGATTTTCGGAGCGTAGGAGGCATTTTCCTGAATGGTGATACCAGCTGCAAAGTTTCCTCTCAAAAATATAGAACCTTCGTCGAGTGAGGGTAGGAATTCTGTTCCCAATCTTGTCCCCATCAAAACTAGTAACGCAACTACAGCAAAGCCAATGATTACCGCTTTTTTGTATTGAATTAAAAGATATCTGAGTGTCCTGCCATATACTTTTGAAAGAAAATCCAGTATCAGATTTTTATGTTCTTTAAATGGTTTTTCAGGATCTGAAAGCTGTTTATTATAGGCGAATGAAATCAGCACAGGTATAAATGTCAGCGCTGCAAGCATGGAGCCGATTACTGCGAAAGCCAGAGTCAATGCCATGGGGGAGAAGAGTTTTCCTTCTACCCTGGTCATTAGCAGGATTGGCATATAGGCCAGGATAATGATGGTTACGGAGAAGAAAATTTCCCGACCCACTTCCTGCGCTGCCAAAAGCGTGATTTTGGTAATACCCTGTTTTTTTTCTTCTGGCGAAGCCATGCGGTATTTTCTCGTCAGATGTTCTGCCATCACACAAGCCCCGTCCACAATAATCCCGAAATCTATGGCTCCCAGTGAGAGCAGGTTCGCCGGAATTCCGGTCAGGCGCATCAGTATAAATGCAAACAGCAACGAGAATGGAATAGTGAGCGCAACCACAATCGCACTGCGAACGCTTCCTAAAAAGAAGATCAGTAAAATCACTACGATGGATACACCTTCGAACAGGGTGTGCGCCACTGTTTCAAGTGAGTGATCAATCAAGAAACTCCGATCGTACAATGGTCTCAGATGTACACCTTCCGGTAGCTCGCTGCTTTGCACATCCGCCATTTTTTCTTTCAGCAATTTCAAAACCTCGCTGGGGTTCTCATACCGTCTTAGCAGAATAATCCCTTCAACACCGCTGTTGACATTCACACTGTCTTTGGTAACCGTATAGCCCAGCACGCCACTGGGTGGTGGCGGAGCAATTTCCACACTGGCCAGATCGCCAATAAATACACTGTTGCCATTCTGAGATTTGAGAAGGATATTTTTGATATCGTCTTCTGTTTTGAGCGCACCCAAACTACGGACTGCAAACCCCTGTCCGCCTACCGAAATTATATCCCCACCTGTGTTCTGGTTATTGGCATTGACAGCATCCATCACATTCTGTAGTGTCAGATTGTATTTACGCAATGCCTCGGGTGAGGTGATGATATGGAATTGTTTCAGCGGCCCGCCAAAGGTAACCACGTCGGCAATTCCCGGAACCTGTAATAATGCCGGTTTAATCACCCAGTCCTGCAGATCGCGCAGTTGTGTCTGACTATAAGTAGCAGGAGCTTCCACCACATAACGGAAAATCTCACCTACCGCCGTACTCAGCGGCGCCAGCTCAGGCAATACACCTTCGGGAAGCTCAGCAGATGCGAGTCTTTCGGTGACCTGTTGTCGTGCGAAATAATCGTTTGTACCATCCTTGAAAGTAAGTTGCACCACAGACAGACCAAAGATCGTACGGCTCCGACGATCCAGTACGTTGGGTGTATTCTGCAAAGCACGCTCAATAGGGACTGTTACCTGCTGCTCGACTTCTTCGGCAGCACGCCCTTTGTATTGGGCTACCACGATGACGTTCGTATCGGCAATGTCCGGGTAGGCCTCAATTTTTAAATTAATAAAACACCAGTAACCGATTGCCATAATCACGACGCTGGCTGCTATCACAACCCATCGGTTTCTTAAACTAAACAGGAGCAAGTTCTTGATCATTGCTTACCAGATTTCAACTTGTTGGGTAATAATAAATCCGCTGTTAACAGTTTTGCGGAGCTCTGTGAGGGTGTTGCGCACTTTGTTCTCTTCATCTATGAAAGTGATCATCGTGGGTGTCTGATCAAAGCTGAAGAGTTCGTTGGGGCGGTTGAGGTAACGGCCTTCACCGTAACCCAACCGACCGCGGAATAATGTCGCTCCCTTGATTTTACGATCAATCAGGAATTCGAGAATGAATTCATACAAGGGTTTGTCTTGCATCAACTCGTCCATGTCGATATATATTTGTGCTTTTAGCATGGTTTATTTCTTAATGGTGAGAAATAGTAAGGCCTCAGATCAGTAGCCAAATGATAAGCCTTTCAGCTGCATTACCCCTTTCACTGCTACGGAATCACCGGCCTGTATGCCCTGGTATACGATGAATCTGTCGTCGGTCATTCTGCCCAATTCCACTGTTTTTCTGATGAAGGTGTCCGCTCCGTTTCTGACAAAAACATAACTTTTCCCCTGCACGGTAACCAGCGCATTTTTGTCGATACTGAGGGTGTTCCCCTGGCTTATCCCCATGGCAACAGTGGCAAACATACCCGCTTTGAAATGCCCGCTGCTGTTGTCAACCGTAATCCGGACTTTCACCATTTGCGAATTCTGGTCGATCAGATCTGCCACATCGTCAATTTTGCCTTCAAAGGTTTGATTGGGAAATGCATTGAAACTGAGTGTGCAAGCCGCGCCTTCTTTGATGTTGTTGAGCTGACTTTCAGGTACTTCACAAATCACAAAAGCTTTGGCAACAGGAGCTTGTCTTAATGCTGCCGGGTTGAATCCGGCTGCTTTCAGGCGGGTCTCATGTTCGATAATGGCTGTACGTTCTGCCGCCAGGTCATTAGCAGCTACAGATGCATCTGTCTGTGCCGAAAGCAGTTCAATTTGTGCATTCGCTACATCCTTGCCTGTACCTGCCCCGTTTTTAAACAGATCGTCGAAACGGGCAACTTCTACTTTTTTGCGGGCAATTACGGCGTCTTTTTGTGCCAGAATTCCCTGCAATTGTTTGATTTTTTGCTGATGGGTCAACAGTTCAGTATAGTTGAAGGATAAAGACGGATCTTCAAACAATATGATGTTTTGCTGAGCACCTTCACCGGATTTCGCGACAGTGGCCGCCACCTTTGCAGGAGCACTGAAACGTGCAGATTGCATGGAATTTCCTGCCGTTTCTGTTGTGAAAAATGCAATCATTTTCTGGTCCGGGAAAACGATTTTTGCACCATTCTGACTGGTAACCGGCGTTTCCTCCTGCTGAGGTTTTCCGGTTTCTTCTTTTTTGCCACAGCTGGTAAGCAGCCCGATCAGCAGAAGACTATACGGAAGAAGGTTTTTGATCATTTTAATTTGCAAGTTGATTAATGGCACCTGATACATAAAGCAGCTTCACATAGCTTTCGCGGTACTGCTGCAATGTTCTGTAATAGTTCTGACGGGTTTCCAGCCAGCTGCGATGGGCTTCCAGTAAGTCCACAATGGTGGTTCCGCCCCTTAAATAAGAGTAGCTGACGCTCGTCAAAATCTGCTGCGCCTGGCTGAGGAGCGTGTTAAAGTTTTCCAGATTCTCTTTGTTGATCTGATAGGATCTTTGCGCTGTTACAATTTCAGAATCAGCCACATTTCGTCGTGCGGCAAATTCCTGTTCTGTCTGACTTTTGACAATTCTGGATTTTTGAATTTCGCCCTGATTTCTGGAAAAAACAGGCAGATCTATGGTTGCGAATACGCCGAGATAGGGAATCGTGTTTTGCGGGTTATAAATAACGCCGAGTTCAGGTTGCGGCACAGCCAGTGACTTTTGTAGCTTGATATTGGCATCCGCTGTCTGAACTGCCGTTTTGAGCGCCTGCAAATCTGCCCGGTCGTCAGACTTCATTAAGAGAGAATCTATACCCAATGATTTTCCCGCGAACAAATCGAAACGGTCGGATGTATCAATGGCCACTTCTTTTTTTTCGCCCAGAAGTATCTGCAGATTGATCAGCTCATTTTTGTAATCCTGTTCTGCAGACTTCATTTCCATTTTGTATTGTCCGGCAAGAAGCTGCGTGCGTACCAGATCGGTTTGCGCAATCACTTCGTTTTTTAACCTCACCTTATTGATGGTGATCAAACTATCCGTGTTATTTTGAGCGAGTTGCAACAGATCGAGTTGTTTGCGCAGGGTCCATACGTCCAGCCATTTTAGAGCCACATCCTGCAACAGATTTCGCTCAGTTTCCTGCAGCATCTTTTGCGACAACTCCGCATTTTTGTTGGCGAATTCGATCTTGTTGCTGCGTTGAGCAGTGGTTTGGAATGTCTTTGTAAGCTGCCACCATATCTGCTGGTTCTTGCCGCTCATCAGATGCGTGCCCGGCTCGTAATGAGAAGGGCGAACCTGAGCAAGACTCTGGTTATTCAGGACAGGGTTGGGGCGGAGCCCGGCTGTAACGATATCCGCCTGCGACATAGCAACATTCAGAGCCTGAGACTTCAGGAACGGGTTGTTTTCTCTGGCAGTTTGCAGTGCTTGCTGCAGCGTGAGGCCAGGTTGACTTACAGCAGGGTAAAAGCTGCAGGTAAGTAGGATTATTATGATTAAGTTTCGCATTGCCATCATGGGTATTACTGGCAGCAAAACTCGCTCAAAGGGTTCAGAAAGGCCGTTAGAGGACCTTTATAAAAAAATTATAAATCCATTAGAAAGGTTTTATACATGAGGCAGAGATATGAGAAAGCTGGTTCCTTTCCCCGGTTCGGAATCCACGCTTAACTCGCCGTGATGAAGCGCAACGATTTTGCTGCACAGCGACAAGCCGATTCCGTTTCCATCTGCGTACTTTTTGTTATCCCCTCTGTAGAATGGAGTAAAAATATGAGGTAAATTTTCTTTGGATATGCCAATGCCTTTGTCCGTAAATCGTGCGGTAATTTTGTCTTCCTGAATTCCGATTGTGACCAGAATGGTTTTTTCCGGAGAGAATTTGCAACCGTTTTCAAGCAGATTCGCAAACGCGACTTTTAACAGGTACTCATTTCCATGAACAGAGATGTCATCATCAATGTCAAACTCATTTTCGAAGTAAATATCAACACGATACTCGGGAAATTGCTTTTGTAACTCTTGTCTGGCATCAAGCAAAATTTCGTCTACCCGAACTTGCCGGAATGCAATTTTGGAAGAATCGTAGTTAGCTTTTGCCATATCAAGTAAACTGTTGGAAAGCTTGACCAGCTTTTGGGCGTCGCCGAGTGCATTTGTCAGTACTTCCCGGTATTCCTCCACGGCTCTGTCCTTTTCCAGCGCGAGTTCCAGCTCGGTAATCAGGGCAGAAATGGGCGTTCTCAGCTCGTGAGAGATGTTGGAGACAAATTGTTTCTGAGCGTCAAAAGAGCTTTCCAGTCTGTCAAGCATTTCATTGAAGGTGGCGGAGAGTTCTGCCAATTCATCCTTTCCATTGGCATTATCCACTCTTAAATCCAGATTGGATGCCGTGATACGTTTCACTTTTTGTACAATTTCAGTAACAGGTAGAAATGCTCTTTTTGAGAAGAAACGACCAGCTATATAGATCAAAGCAATGGAGCCGATGAAAATCGTGATCATTGCACTGAGCAGATTGCTCAGTTTTTTGTATCCATATTGGTCAAATGCGGTTGCGATTACAGCGTACTTTTTATCCCGGTGATCGAACTGTATCCCGACCACCTGCCATTGATCCTTGTAGAAACTGATTTGCTTTTTTTTCTCAATGTCAAGAATCATTTTTTTTGTTTCTTTGACGATGTCGATGTCCAGGGCATCATGATAAAGTAGCTGAAAGGAAGTGTCGTAGATGGCAACTTCTACTTCGCTGATTGTCTCTCGGTTATTTTTATAAATGGCCTGCAGTGTCGCAGGATCCACTTTTGCAGTGAAATATAAGTTGGCTTTGGTGATGGCTTCTTTTTTCAGACTCTTGTAAAACTCAGCCTCTCTGCTTCGGGAAGCAGAAATATACACAGTCGCTGCAAATACCAGTAGTATGGCAGCAGTCAGAAATGTGAACAACAAGCTCAGTTTACTCCTGATCGTCATGGTGTTTTAAATATGAAGCCCATGCCTGGTTTGGTATGGATCAGTTTTACTTCGAAATCGCGGTCTACTTTTTTGCGTAGATAGTTGACGTAAACATCGATAAAATTGGTTCCTGTGTCAAAATGCGTTTCCCAAACTTTCTCTGCGATTTCTGTTCTGGACAAAACCCTGTCACTGTTTTCAACCATGTACAGCAGCAGTTTGAATTCCTTTGGTGTAAGATTGATTTCAATACCGGATCGGGTGGCGGTTTTAGTCTGGTTATTAATGACCAGATCCGCGTAAGTTAACAAAGTGCCCTGTGTTTTATAACCACTTCCGCCACGTTTCAGCAAAGCACGTATCCTGACCTGCAGCTCCCGAAATTCAAATGGTTTAACCAGATAATCGTCGGCACCAGCATCAAAACCTTCCACTTTGTCGTCGGTAGTTCCCAACGCAGTGAGCATGATCACCGGTACATCAGGCTTAGACAATCTCAGTGCCTTACACATTTCAATCCCGTCCATTTTTGGCAGGATAACGTCGGTGATGATCAGGTCGTAGTCGTGTTGACGAGCCAGTTTCAGCCCCATCATTCCATCATAGGCGATTGTAGATTCATAGTCGTTTTCCTCCAATACCCGCTTCATAAGCGTAGCCAGTCGGTCGTCATCTTCTACTATTAATATGTGCATGTAACTTTCTGATTTTCTATATTTTAAATTTACCAATTGGAGTCTGGAAATCGAATCTTGTATACTTTGGTGCGTTTGTACTACATGGCATCGGAATATCAGCCCGAAGGTATGAATCAGGATTTGTCGTTCCAAAATGATTTTTGCCGGGACTATCTGATGGGTTCGTTTTCTAAATGCAGGAATCAGTCCAATGAACATTTTTCACGGTCATACTGTATGTTACGTGTATCAACTGTGTTCACCGGTGAAAAAGAATATTTTCGCAATAATAGGAAGTGCGGGTAAAAACTCTTCCAATGAAAAGTTAGTCGCGTATCTGCAAACTTTGACTAAGGAATATTTTGACCTGTCCATTTTCAACAGATTGAAGGAGTTGCCCCATTTTGATCCCGAACTGTCCGTGCATCACACACCTCAAATCATCAAAGATTTCAGATCCCGGATTGAAAATGCGGATGGCGTATTGATCTGTACGCCGGAATACGTTTTCAGTATTCCAAGCGGATTGAAAAATGCCATTGAATGGTGTATTGCTACAACTGTTTTTTCAGAGAAACCCACCGGACTAATTACTGCTTCGGCAAATGGAGAAAAGGGGCACACTGAGTTGCAGTTGATCATGCAGACCGCCATGGCCAGGTTCACACCTCAGACTTTATTGTTAGTTCAGGGAATTAAAGGAAAAATTAACGAGCAGGGAGAGATTGCCAACAAACAGTTGGAAGAAGATTTGGTGAAATTCGTTATAGAGTTTAAAGAACTCGTTGAAAGTGAGACAAGGACGTAGAGTTGCATGGAATCAGTAATATTGGTAGCATAAACCGGAATCCATATTGGAATTGTTTTTCCTGTAAAGGTTTTCTTTGTTGCAGTATCACAAGAATAGGAAGCTTTCAAAAAATCATTTTTATGTTAAGATTGATTAAGTCTTATATAGCCCTGATGATCCTGGTTATTGGAGCTATACTTTTTCCAACAATAAAAGCTTTGGCGCAGGAAAAATCGCAGATGGTGAGACTTGCTAAGATCAAAGTCGATCCCGCTCAATTAGAAAAGTATAATGAAGCGTTGAAGCAGCAAATGACGGCGGCCATCCACCTGGAACCTGGCGTATTGACCTATTATGCTGTGGCTGATAAAAGTGATCCTACGAATATTACTATCCTTGAAATATATGCTGATACTGCGGCTTATAATTCACATATACTGACTCCGCACTTCAAAAAATACAAGGATACAGTAAAAGATATGGTCAAATCGTTAGAGCTTGTTGATGTGTCATTGGTTGGTTCGGCGGTGAAGCCTGGTTTTTGAGGTTGAATGGAAGAGAAAAGGATTATCAGGGAGATAAATGTGGATTTTGAATAATGTATGCCTGTATTTTTTGGATGTGTTATTTTGGTAAACGTCGTCATCGCCCAACCCTTTGGGTTGAATTTGAATAGCCATGGGTGAAACCCGTGGTACAAAATGTGATTGGATCATTTTGGCAGCAACCCTTGAAGAGGGTTGAACATTACGTACCTGTAGATCGTATGCTCGGCAATTCAACTCCTGACGAAGTTGCGCAATTTGATTGTTTGCTCCGCATACTCCGGATTTCACCCGGAGCTATTCATGTTGAACCTGCGGGTTTCTTTTGAACCGGTTTTGTTATGGAATTCATTGCACGTCGGTATCCCCTTCTTACAGATCAACAAATATTTATGTTATGCCTTCAATAAGATACCTGGCAAACATCGTCAGCGTCCAACCCTTTGGGTTGAATTTGAATAGCCATGGGTTTAACCCGACGGGACAAAATGTGATTAAATCTTTTTGGTAGCAACCCTTGAAGAGGGTTGAACAGTACGTATCTGTTGATCGTATGCCCGGCGATTCAACTCCTGACGGAGATGTGCAATTTGATTGTTTGCTCCGCATACCCCGGGTTTCACCCGGGGCTATGCATGTTGAACCCTGCGGGCTCCTCAATTCAAATTTGCAGTTGTCCGATACTGATTCGGCGTTTGCCCAACGCGTTGTTTGAAGAGTCTCGTAAAGTGTTGTGGATATTTGAAACCCAGCTCAAAGGCAATTTCGTTCACGGTTTTGTTCCTGTCAAAAATCCTTTCTTTGGCGGCTGATATAACTTTATTCTGAATGTAGTCCTGAGCAGTTTGTCCGGTTTCCTTTTTGATCAGATCACCAAAATAATTAGCAGATAAGTTCAGTTCTCCCGCAAAGTAAGCTACCGAAGGAAGACCTAAATTCTGTGGTTTATCTGCGAGGAAATAATCGGTCAACAGTTGTTCGAAGCGCTGCAAAACGCCGGAGTGTACCGTTTCCCGGGTAATAAACTGACGGTCATAGAAACGGGAGCAATAGTCCAGAAACAATTCAATATTAGAAACGATCAGCTTTCGGCTATGCTTGTCAATGGCCTGTTCCAGTTCGTAGCTGATTTTTTCAAGGCAATCCAGCACGATCTGCCGCTCGCGTTCAGAGATATGCAATGACTCATTACTTTGGTACGAAAAGAAATGGTAATCGTGGATACGCTGCTGCATAGAGGTACCATGAAGCAGATCCGGATGGAAGACTAATACATGACCCTGAGGCTGATACAATTCGCCGTCATTTTCTACGCTGACGACCTGCCCGGGCGAGAAGAAAACGAGCGTTCCTTCCTGGTAATCGTAGAGCTGTTTCCCGTAGCGCAAGTCGCCACAATGAATGTCTTTCAGGAAAACAAAATACATCCCCAGATACATATTAATCATACGGCGCTGGTCGGCTTTCGACAAGTCTACGACTGTTACCAAAGGGTGTAGTGTTGTATGTTGGTTGAAAGCATTGTATTGACTCACCGAGTCAAATCTTTTTATATCTTCCATTTCATAATTCTGGTTAGTAGAATATAAAGTTAGTGGATTCTTCAGGTGTTTTTCAGATACAGCTTTCAAATCAGGAATCGTGGTAGATATATCAGGAATATGTGTAATTAAGATGGTGTAACGGCGGACGAAATTTGCAGTGTGTTAGTTTAACCAACAAAATCATGGAAAAACGTAAGTTAGGAATTAATGGCCCGGAAGTTTCAGTGTTGGGACTGGGCTGCATGGGGCTAAGTTTTGGTTATGGTCCTGCAACAGATAAAAATGAAGCTGTTCAGTTTATTCGGTCAGCATACGAACGCGGTGTCACTTTCTTTGATTCGGCAGAAGCCTACGGACCTTATACAAATGAAGAAATGCTTGGAGAGGCACTTGAACCTTTCAGGAAAGAAGTGGTGATTGCTACCAAATTCGGATTTGCACAGGGACAACCCAATTTGGGATTAGACAGTCGTCCTGAAAATATACGTGCTGTTGCTGAAGCTTCTTTAAAAAGACTCAGAACGGATGTAATTGATTTGTTTTACCAGCACAGGGTTGATCCCAATGTACCTATCGAAGAGGTAGCAGGTACTGTCAAAGAGCTCATTCTGGAAGGTAAAGTGAAGTATTTTGGAATGTCGGAAGCAGGAGCTGCTACCATACGACGTGCCCATGCGATACAGCCGGTCTCAGCTTTACAAAGTGAATATTCGCTTTGGTGGAGAGAACCGGAAGAAAATGTGTTCCCTACACTGGAAGAGCTGGGTATTGGTTTTGTACCATTCAGCCCGCTGGGCAGAGGATTTCTGACAGGGAAAATCAATGAAGACACCACATTTGATAAGGATGATTTCCGGAATATCGTCCCTCGTTTTTCAGAAGAAAATCGCAAAGCTAACCAGGGATTGGTAGAGCTGCTTGGCAAAATAGCTCAGGAAAAAGAGGCAACTTCTGCACAAATCGCTTTGGCCTGGTTGTTGGCTCAAAAACCATGGATTGTTCCTATCCCGGGAACCACCAAACTACATAGATTAGAGGAAAATCTTGGAGCGGCTCGCGTTACACTTTCTGAAATCGACCTTGTAGCTATCGGTGACATACTGGCAAGGATAAAGATACAGGGAGTCAGGTATCCTGAAGCACTCCAGAAAAGTGTTGGGAAATAGGAGAGCAGTTTGCTGGTGACACGTTCTGGAAGGGATTTAATTAGTTTGGTAACCTTACTGCTGACAGCTTCATTTCAGGTTAAGAGTATAAACACAACGTATTACACAAAACACGGTCAAGCCAACTACGGGTTTGCCGTGTTTTTTTAGTTAAAAAGGCCTCAGTTGCATTTGAACTTGTATAAAATCTGTTACTCATTGTGACTTATCCCGATATTTACCCTTATTTTTGCCAGTGATTTAGAAATAGTCAAGATAAGGATTGTTGCATACACAAAGTCAGCTTGCTATCGAAATTTAAGTAAAAAAGTGGAGTTGTCTTTAAACCTCCTAATGATGAAGTTGTCACATGAAGCATTGAACCAATCCTTGGTGAATGTAAAAGGGCGGAGGAAGGTTAGGTTTTCGGCATCCTGTTGATTTCGGGTTTAACCTTTATTTTGGAATATTGATTGTAATTAATTTAAATAAATAAAAGCTAAACATCTAACTTAAAAATGAAAAAAATCATACTTACCGGCTTACTCTTCGCAGCTCTACAAGCAAACGCTCAACAGGCTAATACTTTAATGAGCCCTGACTTCTGGAAAACGAAACCTAGTGTAGAGCAGGTAAAAGCAGAAGTTGCGAAAGGAAATAGTCCTTCAAAACCTGATGCAGCATCCTGGGATCCCACGGCAAGAGCCATTTTGAACGGTGCCCCACTGGAGACCATTAAGTTTATGGTGGAGCAGGAAGGAAATGGTGTAAAGAAAAAAACGCACCACAGTGCCTCATATCTGCACTGGGCAGCTTCAAGGGGTAATGCGGAACTGGTAACTTATCTGATCGAAAAAGGTTCGGATGTGCATTTGACGGATAGCCATGGTGCGAGTGTAATCGGCAATGCGGCTGCAAACGGAAATCAGGATAAAGGGGTGTATGAAGCATTGTTCAAAGCTGGTGTTTCTCCAAAAACAAAGTATGAAAATGGTGCTACGGTATTGATGTTGGGCGTAGCTGCTGATCCTGATCTTACACTCACAGATTATTTTATCTCGAAAGGTCTTTCGATTACTGATAAAGACGAATACGGACGTACGGTTGCCGACTATGCAGCCAGATCGGCAAACAAGGAATTGATAGAAAAGTTGATTAAGCGGGGCGTGAAACCGACAGGCAATGCGTTGTTCTTTGCTTCGCAGGGTTCAAGAATGTCAAGTGCTGGTATTGATACATACAAATACCTTGTGGAAACTTTGAAGCTGGATCCGAAAACGATCAGCAAAAAAGAAGGTAGTACTGTTTTGCACAACCTGATCCGCCGTCCCAATCCGGAAATCCTTGCCTACTTTATTGACAAAGGTGTGGATCTTAACAAGGCTGATAATGAAGGAAATACATTATTGATTTTGGCCTCTTCGGGCAGAGATATTGAGTTGATTGAGAAGACTTTATTGCCGAAAACAAAAAACATTAATGCTGTAAATGAAAAAGGCGAATCGGCTTTGACAAAAGCAATCGCGGGCGGATCCTCTGAAGTAGCAGCGTTGTTGCTGAAAAACGGAGCGGATGTGAAAGTATTGGATAAAGACGGAAACAACCTGGCTTATCACTGGTTTGACTCATACAGAGCAGGCGGTCCGGGTGCTGGTGGTCCTGGTGGCCAGGGTAGTGGAAATGGAAGAGAACGTGCCGAGCAGGAATTTGATAAGAAACTGGAGATTCTGAAAGCGGCCGGTCTGGATGTTTCGGCTCCGCAGAAAAACGGAAGTACATTATATCACTTAGCGGTGGCAAAGGATAATGAAAAGTTGCTTCAGAAGGCCTCAACATTGGGTGCGAACATCAATGCGCAGGATAAAGAAGGTGCAACTCCTTTGCACAAGGCAGCTTTGACAGCTAAAAGCGATAAAATCCTGAAAACGCTTATCGCGTTGGGCGCAAAAACGGATCTTAAAACAGAATTCGGTGAGACGGCTTATGACCTTGCCAAGGATAATAATTTCCTTGCAGACAACAAAGTGACGCTGGATTTCCTGAAGTAGTTTTGGTTTGGTTGTGCTGAATATCTGATATTCAGCACAACCAAATTATTACGGACGTTTTATTACGGTGCTCTGCACCTTTATTCGTCGCTAGCTATTTATCTACAAATAGTATGGCGCTCTGCGCCTGAATTGAAGATGCACCTTATTTTTTGTAAAAGAATGGTTATTACAGCAGATTCAAGGCGCAGAGTGCCGGAATATTTGTAGAGAGTTGGATATTGTGTGTAATGTAAGGTGCAGCGCACCGAAATCTGTCAAGCGGGGGCACAGGTAATATGATTTTCCCTCGTTACATCTGCCATATCTTATACTTCTCCGGGTCTTCCCAAACAATAATTGAAAAAATTGAAAAACCATCCAATGAAGCATTCTTTGAAACTCCTTTTTTCCTTACTATTTATATTACTTTTTGCTGCTAATTCATTTGCCCAAACCAGTAAATACAAGTGTCTTGTGCAAATGAACAGCTACACCGGCGAAGCGGCTTACGTGATCATCTCGCTGATCAATCCGCAGGGCGCTTACGAGAAAACTTTGTACGTGTTGGGACCTGATAAACAATGGTATAACACCTTGAAAGAATGGCACAAATACCAAACTAAAACCAAGGCAAAGTTGAGCGCCGTTACAGGTGCATCTATCGCTGGTGGCGACAGAGCCGTGAACGTAATTGAGATAGAAGATGCCAAACTCAACAAAGGATATAAACTAAGATTTGAGTCGGCAGTAGAAGAGCAGAAATACCACGTAAAAGATCTTGAAATTCCTTTGACAACAGAAGGTCTGGCCGAACGAGCGACAGGAAGCGGATATGTCCGCTTTGTGAAACTCAGTAAAGTGCAGTAATTCTGATGACGCTTTCTATCTGGAGGTATGCACATTTAGCCCTTGCTTTTGTTTCTACACTGTTTTTGATCATTCTTTCAGTAACAGGGGTCATTCTTGCGTTCGACGCAGTGAATGAAAAAACACCTGGTTACCGGATTGAAGATGTTGATAGCATCAGTCTGGCGGCGTGCATACCGGCTTTAAGCAAGGTATATCCCGAGATTATGGAGTTGTCGGTTGACCACAACCAGTTTGTGACGATTGACGCTACCAATGAAGATGGGGATCATGTAAAGGCTTATATCGATCCGCGGGATGGAAAAGTGCTGGGTCCCATTGTGCCAAAGAGCAGTTTTATACAGTGGAATATTGCCCTGCACCGTTCTCTGTTTCTGAAAGAAACCGGGCGAATTGCCGTAGGAATTGTTTCCTTTTTGTTGTTTCTGATTACCATCAGCGGAGTTATCCTGATCGTCAAACGACAGCAGGGAGTACGCCATTTTTTTGCAAAAATTAATCGTGATTTCTTCTCGCAATATTTCCATGTAGTCAGTGGCAGACTTTTCCTGGTTCCGATTCTGGTTATTTCACTTACAGGTACTTACCTTTTTATGGTGAGGATAGGTCTGATGAATCAGGAAGAGCAGAAACCTGTTGTAACCGAACAATCTGGCGAAGCAATTCCTTTGGAGAAAACGAAGTTTCCTATATTTCAGCAAACCAAATTAGCTCATGTTGAGAAGATAGAATTCCCTCTGATGGAAGACGACCCAGAGGAGTTTTTTATCCTTAAACTTCGGGATAAAATCATCAATGTAAATCAGATTGACGGTTCTGTTGCAGAACAGACATCCATCGCCAAAACAGTGGTGTTTGAGAAACTGAGTCTGGATTTGCATACGGGTCGAACCAATATCATTTGGGCGGTTGTATTGGGCTTTGCTTCGCTGAATATTCTGGCATTTATCTACACCGGATTTGTAATGACTTTCAAGCGAACGAGAACGAAGGTCAAGAATAAGTTTAAAGCAGAAAACGCAGAAATTGTAGTGCTCGTAGGAACTGAGAATGGCAGCACTTTATTCTTTGCCAATCAGATCCACCAGCAATTGCTCTCAGACGGAAAACGTTCTTTCATAGCTGAAATGAATCAGTATCGGGCTTATCCCCAGGCGCAGCATCTGATTATTTTTACATCGACTTACGGGTTAGGTAGTCCGCCTGCAAATGCCACACATTTTACAGATCTGGTAAGTAAAATAAATCAGCAACAGGATATTTTATTCAGTGTAGTGGGTTTCGGCTCAAAGGCGTATCCGGACTTCTGTGAATTTGCCAAAGACGTGGATCAGCTGCTGGAAAAGCAGGAATGGGCCAAGCGCTACCTGAACCTGTATACGGTGAACGATAAGTCTCCGGACGAATTTGTGAAATGGGTACATGCCTGGAGTGAAAGATCGTTGACTGCATTGGCCACTGCTCCTGCGTTGTATACAGAAAAACAGGTAGGTCTGAAAACGCTGAAGGTGGTTGAAAAAACATTGGTAAGCGACGACAATTCCACTTTTAAAATCATACTTGCTCCGCAGTCTCGTAGTGATTTTCAGTCGGGGGATTTACTGGCGATTTACCCGGCTTCTGACAGCCGCGAGCGCTTTTATTCCATTGGTCAAAATGATGGAAGAATACAGTTGATGGTGAAGCTTTACGAAAATGGATTGGGATCAGGTTACCTATATAACCTGGAATTAAATGGCAAACTGAAAGCGCGTATTGTACAAAATTCCGCTTTCCATTTTCCAAAGAAAGCGCCCGCTGTTGCCATGATCGCGAATGGTACAGGTATTGCGCCGTTTTTGGGAATGATCATGAATAACAGGGATGCTATTCCGGTGAGAATGTATGCCGGATTCCGGTATGATAATGAGCTGACAGCACAATACCGGCAGTTTTCAGCTGATGAAATCGCACAGAAACATCTGGAGAGTCTTAATTTTGCCTATTCGCGTGGAAATGAACCACAATATGTGATGGATCTGATCAGAAAAGATGCTCAGTATTTTGCTGATTTGCTGGCAAATGAAGGGGTAATCATGATCTGTGGTTCTTTGAAAATGCAGAAGGATGTAGAAATTTTGCTGGAAGAACTTTGTCTGTCAAAAAATAACCAGACGCTCAGTTTTTATAAGAATCGAAATCAGCTCATGACCGACTGTTACTAATATGAGTAAGAGACGATGTTTCGGAATACTTTTAGGGAGCATACTATTTTTAGTATGCTCTTTTTCCTGTTTTGCACAGGTGCTCGTAAAACGACAAATGATGCAAATGGGCTCATTGTTTGACATCAGTGTGGTGGCCAAAGACTCTGTTCAGGCAAGGATGGAGATCGATCAGGCCGTTGCCGAAATGGAAAGAATTGAAAATCTGATCTCTGAATGGCGCCCGCAAACACAGGTTTCCGAAGTAAATAGAAATGCAGGGATACGGCCTGTCAAAGTAGATAGGGAAGTTTTTGAGCTGACTAAAAGGGCGATTAGCTATTCGGAAATGTCTGGCGGAGCGTTTGACATCAGTATTGTTGCCATGGATAAAATCTGGCTGTACGATGGCAGTATGACGCAGATGCCTGATTCTCTTGCGGTGCGAAAATCGGTGGAGAAAGTGGGATTCGAACACATTGTTCTGGATAGTGTCAATTCCACTATTTATCTGTCCCGACATGGTATGAAAATCGGATTTGGCTCCATCGGCAAAGGCTATGCTGCAGATAGAGGACGTGCAATTTTGCGGGCAAACGGGGTAAAAGGAGGAATTGTAAATGCATCGGGTGATCTTTCAGCCTGGGGAGAGCAGGTCAACAGGAAACCATGGAATATCGGTATTACGAATCCTTTTAAAACCAGAAAACTGGTGAAAGTTCTAAAAATCAGAAATGCTTCTGTAGCGACCTCCGGAAGCTATGAAAAGTATGCGGAAATTGATGGTAAACGCTACTCACACATCATTAACCCCAGGACAGGCTATCCCTCTACCGGACTTACGAGTGTAACTATTATTGGTCCCGGCGCCGAATTTGCCAATGCGCTGAGTACTTCTATCATGGTGTTAGGTGCAGAAGAAGGACTCAAATTGATCAGACGATTTCCGGAGTATCGGTATGTTTTCCTGACTGATACCGGAAGGATAATTCGGAGTGCTAAACTCTGAGTACTTACTTGTCAGGTTCAATATGAATGAGGATATTTCCCAGCTCCGGAAAGTTTTTTCTAAGGCGGTCCTGTAGCTTGTGGGAAAGTATATGTCCATCCCGAACCGGAATGTCGCCGTCTACAATAGCATGGAGTTCAATATGATAAGTCAATCCGGCCTTTCTGATCCAGCATTTTTCTGTGCCCAAAATACCTGGCTCTGTTACAGACACCTCACGTATCTGCTGTTCGAGTTCGTCATAAAGATTTTCATCCATGATCTCAGCCAGCGCAGGCCTGAAAATGGAGTAACAATTATAAAGGATAAATGCAGCAGCAAAAAGTGCGGCCCAGTCGTCGGCCGACTCGTAGCCTTTGCCCATGATACAGGCAAACGAAATGCCAAAGAAAGCGGCCACCGAAGTAATAGCGTCGCTACGGTGGTGCCAGGCATCTGCCTTTAATGAGGAACTGTTGGTCTCTTTGGCTCTGGCCATCACTTTTCGGAAAGAATATTCCTTCCATGCAATGATTAGAGCAATAATCGCCAATGTCCACGGCTCTGGTAAGTCGTGGGGTGTGCGGATATTTTGAATGCTTTCATAGGCAATAACTACTGCCGATAAAATCAGGAAGCCAGCTACCAGAAAGGTGAAAAGCGGTTCAGCCCGTCCGTGTCCATAAGGGTGATTGCTGTCGGCCGGTCTGCTGGTATATTTTAGTCCGAAGAGAACAAGAATCGAAGCGAAAATATCTGCAGTTGATTCAATAGCATCAGCAACCAGAGCATATGAATTACCAAAATACCCTGCAGCGCCTTTTATGATCGCCAACCCCGCACTGCTGAAAATGCTGAAATAAGTGGTACTGATTGCCTTTTCGTGCGGGCTGGTTTCTGGCATGGGAAATATAATAACAATTGCTCCTTGGCAGACAAAAGTACCATTTTAACACCGGTTTGAAAATTTTCTCAAAGCGGATAAGCGGGTCGTGCGAATTTTTTATGGGTTTTACTGACTCCTGTTCTAAAGTCAGACGTATAATCCCGATTTTAAAGTGCTTTCAACAGTTCGCAAATCGGAATCTGACGAAGCTTTTCTTATTCCTTTATTTATCAGCATTTTTGCTATCGAATTGGCCATGTCGATAGACGCCTCAATTTCAGTTTTACGAATGGCTACACTTTCAATATTAAACCCGAAAGGAATAGCGTGTTCCACACAGTAGGCAGTAAGTTCTGCAGCTATATCCAGGCAAATTTGTACAGATTTTCCAAGCATATCCTCTTCTGCCAGCAGTTCTTCCTTAGTTTGCGCAGGTACATGAATCCCCAGCCATTCCATAAAACTGAGCGTTTTGGGAGAGCCGCACGCAGTAATCGTGAATATGATAGTAGGCGGGGCTATTTGTTTGTTTTCGCAACTGATAGCCAAATCCTTCACAACCTGCTTTGCATAAGCAATATCAAAAACACACTGAGAGATAAAGTAGGAGACACCGCTATCCATTTTGTCAAGCATTCTGACATCTTCATCTTTGAGTACTTCATGCCTTTCAGGAATAGTAACAGCACCGATTACCGATGTTTCCTGATAGGCCTCCCAGATTTTATAAGCCTCTGGCAAACTTGTTTTTACCGGAAAATCCGGAGCAGGTACACCCACAAATACAGGGTGAAACTGATGTGTATGAAGTTGTTGAAGCCATTTCGAAAGCTCATCTGCAGAAAACTTGCCGGCAGGACGATAGATAATCTTTGGCACTTGTAATGCACTCAGATGCTGCGAAGCAAATGTAAACGGATCCAATGCATTGATAAAGGGAAATGGCCTCTCCTCCTTGGTTCGTGCCGATTCATCCTGTACATCGTACACTACAAGTGCATCTATATCAAGTGACGACAAACGATCAACGGTCTTTTGCGCAATTTCTTCAACCCGTTCAGTAATTGTACGGGCTTTTGGAGGTGTAATGCCGTAAAGCATCACACCCGATTCTCCTGATTTAATTTTTTGTAAAAACATGATAATGCTTCTGTAGTCGGCTTCTTTTTTCTCGTTATCCGGTACTATTTGTATAATGGGTTGGCAGCCATCATCGTATGTACCTCCGTTTTTATTCTCTTTAATTCTGATTCATTTTCGGGATTGGAAATTACAGCGTCAATCAACTCCACAATCTTTTCCATCTCTTTTTCTTTCAAACCTCGTGTGGTGATAGCAGCAGTTCCGATGCGTATTCCTGATGTTACGAAAGGGGATCTGTCGTCGTAAGGAACCATATTTTTGTTTACTGTAATCTCTGCCGCTCCCAAGGCATTTTCTGCTGCTTTACCCGTTATGTTCTTGTTTCTTAGGTCGATCAGCATCAGGTGATTATCTGTTCCTCCTGAGATAATGTTGTAACCCAGGCTGATCAATGTATTCGCCATCACTGCCGCATTCTTTTTCACTTGCGAAATATATTCAAAATATTCTTCACTAAGTGCCTCCTCGTAAGCAATAGCCTTGGCTGCAATGATATGTTCCAGTGGGCCGCCTTGTGTACCAGGGAAAACAGCCATGTCCAGAATGGACGACATTTTTTTGAGCTCACCCTTTGGCGTGGTTTGTCCGAAAGGATTTTCAAAATCTTTGCCCAGCATAATCATTCCTCCCCGTGGACCACGCAGTGTTTTGTGAGTTGTGGTGGTAACGATGTGGCAATGCGGTAACGGGTCGGCAAGCAAACCTTTGGCAATCAGACCGGCAGGGTGGGAAATATCCGCTAACACCAACGCACCAATTTCATCAGCCACATTTCTGATAAACTGATAGTCCCAGTCGCGGGAATAGGCCGAGGCTCCACAAATGATCATTTTGGGTTTCTCTCTTAATGCTACTTCTTCAAGTTGTTTGTAGTCGACCAAACCTGTTTCCCGACTTACACCATAAAAGAAAGGCTGGTAATTTTTGCCGGAAAAATTTACGGGCGATCCGTGTGTGAGGTGCCCGCCGTGGGAAAGATCAAAACCCAATATTTTGTCACCTGGCTGTAAAGTCGCCAGGAAAACAGCTGTATTGGCCTGTGCGCCTGAGTGTGGCTGTACATTTACCCACTCAGCACCGAAAAGCTCTTTGGCACGGTTGATGGCAATGCTTTCGATTTTGTCGACTACCTGACATCCACCATAATAACGTTTGCCGGGTAAGCCTTCGGCATATTTGTTGGTCAGGGCTGAGCCGGCTGCCTCCATGACCTGCTTACTGACAAAGTTTTCGGACGCAATCAGTTCAATACCTGTTTCCTGACGATCCTGTTCCTCATTGATTAAGCTAAATATAAGTTCGTCTCTTTTCATGTAGAATAGTTGGTTTAATGTTTATTTTTTAGCAGTAAGCAGTTGGCTATCAGTTATGACCTGGTCGGGATTTTGCCCCAAATGCTGATTGCTTTCTATCAGTATTTACTGTCCGAAATATTCTGCCGAATTATTCTCAGTCTCATGCAGCCTGACAGAGTGCATAAACACGCCTTCACAGGCTTCAACAGGTTTTTTTAATTGATGGAAAATCTGCGCACAGAGCATTTCTGTAGTCGCCATTTTACCTTTCATAAAATCGACATCCAGGTTCAGGTTTCTATGATCCACTTTTTCAATCACATATTCCTTAATCATTTTTTTTAGCTCTTTCAAATCAATCAAATACCCCTTTTTATCGTCGATTTCACCCTTCACGGTTACGAAAAGCGTGAAGTTGTGCCCGTGCCAGTTTGGGTTGGCGCATCTGCCAAATACCTCCTCATTCTTTTCTGCACTCCACTCTTCACGGTACATTCTGTGCGCGGCGTTAAAAGTCTCCCGGCGTGTGACATGTATAAGCATAGATAATGGTGTAAGTCAGAAAGAGCAAACAGGATTGCCTGCCCTTTCAGTGCTATTCAATCAGGCTTCGATATTGATCTGTACACGGGCCTGCTTCGCAGAGGCGACCATGTTTTCAAGTGCTGCTTTTGTTTCCGGCCATTTACGTGTTTTCAAACCACAGTCAGGGTTCACCCACAGGTTCTGAGCTGGCAGTAAGTCTGCGGCTCTGGTCAGCAAGGAGGTCATTTCTTCGGTAGTCGGTACCCGTGGCGAGTGAATGTCATAAACGCCCGGTCCGATTTCATTCGGATATTCAAAATGAGCAAATGCCTGTAAAAGCTCCATTTGAGAACGCGACGTTTCAATCGTAATTACATCCGCATCCATGGCAGCGATATGTTCTATAATGTCATTAAATTCACTGTAACACATGTGCGTGTGAATCTGAGTCTTGTCCTGCACGCCGCTTGCCGTGATTCTGAAAGCGCTTACAGCCCAATCCAAATAGTGCGGACGTTTGGCTTTGCGCAACGGCAGGCCTTCGCGAATGGCCGCTTCATCAATCTGAATAATACCGATACCTGCTTTTTCCAAGGCCAGTACTTCGTCGTGTATAGCAAATGCGATCTGGTTGGTTGTCACTTCCCGCGGCTGGTCGTCGCGGACAAATGACCATTGCAGAATCGTCACCGGACCTGTCAGCATTCCCTTCATCGGTCTGTCGGTTTGTGCTGCCGCAAAAGTGCTCCAGCGAACAGTCATGTCGGCAGGACGGCTCACATCTCCATAAATAACCGGTGGTTTCACACAGCGGCTGCCATAGCTTTGTACCCAGCCATTTTTGGTGAACAGAAATCCGTCGAGCTGCTCTCCAAAGTATTCCACCATGTCATTACGCTCAAACTCGCCATGCACCAGTACATCCAGATCAATTTCTTCCTGCCAGCGAATAGCATCAATGGTGGCCTGTTCGATTGCTTTTTCGTATGCTTCAACAGTCAAATCACCCTTTTTGAACCTGGCGCGCAGCTGACGGATCTCGTCTGTTTGCGGGAAGGATCCTATGGTTGTCGTTGGGAAGGCAGGTAGGTTAAAACGCTTACGCTGTATTTGCTGGCGTACCGGAAAGGCGCTTGCACGCTGAGAGTCTGCCGCTGTAATCGCTGCTACCCGCTCTTTCACTACCTGTTTATGCACCTTTTGAGACAAGCGTCTGCTGGCGATAGCAGCTTTGTTGGTTGTTAGTAAAGCGTTATTTCCTTGCGTGATTTGTTTCAGCTCGTTCACTTCACTTAGTTTCTGCTTTGCAAAGGCCATCCAGTTTTTGATTTCCGGATCAATTGCTGTTTCCAGATCAAGATCAATCGGGCTGTGAAGCAAAGAGCATGAAGGAGCGATGATTACTCTGTCAGCCCCCAGTTTATCGATGGCCTTGTTGATTTGCTCCAGTGATTTTTCGTAGTCGTTTTTCCATACATTACGCCCATCAACTACTCCTACGGATAAAATAAGCTGTTCGGGAATCAATGTAAGCACTTCGTTCAGCTGATCCGCGGCGCGAACCAGATCGATATGTAGTGCCTGAACGGGCAGATTCACTGCCAGGGAAGTATTGTCCAATAACGCTTCGAAGTAGGTGGCTACCAATATTTTGACACCCGTTACCTGAGCGGCAATGCTACGGTAAGCGTATTCAAAGGCTTCTTTTTCTTTTTTAGAAAGATCAAGTGCAAGGGTTGGCTCATCCAGCTGGATCCATTCTGCACCTAATCCTGCGAGGCGGCTAATAATCTCAACATAAACAGGTACCAGTTTTTCAATAAGATCAACTCTTTCGAAACCCGCTTCTTTTTCTTTTCCGAGTAGCAGGTAGCTTATGGGCCCCAACAATACTGGCTTCGCTTTTTTCCCTACAATCTGTTTGGCCTTTGTGTATTCGTTGAAGATATTTTCATTTGAAATCCGGAACTGCTGATTTGCTTTAAACTCCGGTACAATGTAGTGGTAGTTGGTATCGAGCCATTTGGTCATTTCCATGGCTGTAATGTCCAGACCGTTCTTCTGATAACCACGTGCCATAGCAAAATATACTTCGAGCTCATTGTTTGTTTGAGCAAGAACAGCCTCGTAACGTTCCGGTATCACTCCTAATAAAAGGCTGATATCTAATGTCTGATCATAAAAACTGAAATCGTTACAGGGGATGAGATCAATTCCGGCATTCAGTTGTGTTTGCCAGTTTTCTTCCCTGATTTGTTGAGCAACACTTTGAAGTTCAGTTGCTTCAATTTTTCCTGCCCAAAATTGTTCAGAAGCTTTTTTGAGTTGTCTTTGTCCACCAATCCGCGGGTAGCCCAAATTTTGTGTTAACATTTCTCTGACTGTTTAATAAAAAAATAGTTAAAAATGTTTTGCACAACCGGGCAATGGTTCGGGAAATGAGTACGCCAAGCAACAAGCAGCCATGTGAATGGTCGCGTGTTTTGTAATAGCAGACTCGTGTTTTATTCCGCGAAAACATTGTCCATCTGGTAACAGGCAGGTATCCTGGCTCATAACCTGCCGTTCGTCCTTCCCAATCGGAAGATCAGTGGACATACTTTGAACGACAGTGGGGATGTTACATACAGTTGCGCGACAGCTCGTGTTACTTACCGCATCGGCGGTCCTAACGATTCCCTTTTAATCCCGACTTTCATCGGAAACCAATTCCAGTGTTATGTAAAAGAACAAATGATTAGTCGATTAACAGGACTAAAAATCTTTACAAATCTATATATAAAGATTTTATTTCTACATTGAAGCATATTTAAAGGATAAAAAATCTATTGATATAGGTTAAATACCTTTTAATGATCTTTTGGCGGATTTGTAGCGTGAGGAAATAGATAATTAATCTGGGGCGGATCAGAGAAGAGATTGATGTAGCTGCGGAGATTGTGGAAACAGGCCCAATCTGACATCCTGGAATAGTCTGATTGAGCCTGTAGTTGCAGGTCTTATCTTGTTGGTTTTTGTTTGCTAACCCTCCGCCACCAAAGCATAAAACCGGTAATAGAGAGCAGTCCGGGGGTAAGTCCAACGATTACATAAAGAATTTTCACAGCAATTCCGCCAAAATTGCCCACATGTAAAGGAAAGAAAGTGGCTTCTATCTGATCTGATAAGGGCTTTTCGCTCAAACGATTGATTTCAAGTATTTCGCCACTTTGCTGGTTTATACGCACCGCGTTTCCGCTACCCCAAATTTTCAGCTGGCCATCTGCATACCCTCTCACTTCGAACTTGCGTTGGGGCTGAGTCGGTAGATACACATAGGTAGGTTCGAGGCTCGGTAGAGCGTTCTTTGCTTTTTTATACATATCATCGGCGGAGGCCGACATCAGCGTATTGGGCTTGGTGGGGATCAACTCATTTTGCCATGTTTTTGCTTTGAAGGCAAACATGTTCAGCCAGAATCCGGTGAAGAAAATAATCATGTTGATCAGCGAAGACCATACGCCGACAATACGGTGAAGATCGGAGCTGATGGTTCGCCAGTTCTTTTTGTTTATACCGATGCGAAAAGTAAGCACCTTCCAGATCATTTTCTTGTAAACGATAGCGCCCGTAATCAAAGAAATCAACATGGTAATCCCGAAAATGGCCGTGAGCGCAGCTCCCGGAATTCCAAGTTGGAAGCTGAAATGAAATTGTAAAAGCCATTCTATAAAGCTGGGCGTAAACGCACTTGAAGGTCCTTCGCGTAGAATTTTGCCGGTATATGGGTCTATAGAGATCAGCGCCAGGTCGTAGGTGAATAACCGGGTATCATTAAAATAGATTCTGAAATTATAGGCCTCATCGGATTTTGCATCAGGATTGAGCCAGGCAATGCCGTCCAGATTCGGGTAGCGGCTGGTGATTGTTTCATAACATTGTGAGAGTGCCTGATCAGGTTTCTGATTCAGAGACGACACACGGAGTAAATCCTTGTTCAGAAATGCATCCAGTTCTGTTCTGAAAACAAGAATGGAGCCGCTCAATCCCAACAAAATCAGGAATATCCCCGTCACCAATCCAAACCAGCTATGCAGCTTGAACAGAGCTCTTTTAATTGATGTTTTACCCATAATTCAGTTCGGTAATATTATTTTTCAGGTTCATGGTTTGGAATACGATATTAAAAATCAGGGCATTTGATGCCCTGATTTTCGACTTTACCAGATTTGATAGCTGATACCAATTCTTACATTAAAAGGATCACCAAGTCCGGCTGTGGTCATACCCGAGCGGCTTCCGGTGAAATAATGTTTATTGGTAAGATTATAGGCGTTCACCTGAATCACGTACCTGTTGCGGTGGTAGGAGAGGGCCGCATCAAAAACAGTGTACTCAGGAAAAATAAAATTCTGGTTGCTCAGTAAGCCCACCTGATTGCTTACATAGCGCATTCCTGCTGCTGCTCCCAAGCCTTTCAGTATTCCTGAAGTCAATGTATATTTTCCCCAGAAATTGACCTGATGTTTTGGCGCGTTGGCGAACCGGTCACCTTTTTTTCCATAGGAGCTTGTACTTACCAAGACGTGCTCATTGAAGGCGTAACCGGCAATGAGGTTTAGTCCCTTCAGATTTCCTGTCAGAGAAAACTCTGTTCCTCTGCTGCGGGTGCCGTCAATGGCGGCCTGGCGGTGTGAGTTTTCTTCGGTTGGTGCCGCGGTTAGAATATTGGCGTAGTTGATCTGATACAAAGATAAACTTGCGGATAGCCGGTTGTCTATTAAATCCGCTTTGGAGCCGATTTCATATTGGGTCGACTGTCTTGTAGGGAACGGGCCTCCCGAAAGTATATTATTCGAAGTCTGAGGGTTAAATGATTTCAGATAAGAACCGTAAACAGATACATTTTTTACAGGAAGGTACACCACACCGACTCTGGGAATCCAGCCGGACGCTTCCAGTTCATCGCCTTGTTTTCCGTCTCTATCCGACAATGGTGTTTCCTTTCCGCTGTATGAGTCATAACGAAGTGACAAAAGCACTTTCAATTTCTCACCCACACTCACCTGATCCTGAATATAGCCTCCGATTAGATTGGTAATCCGCTTGTTGTCATCCGATTCATCAGCAGGTATAGATGCATCCGGTATGCTTCCTGTATAATCCGGATTGAGAATCGAAATCCTTGTAGAGCCTTTGTATTGATAGTCATTTTTAGTCCAGCCATACCGATTGTAATCAATCCCTGCAACAATCTGATGACCCAGAAGACCTGTTTTTGCTGTATAAGTAGCATAAGCTGTTGTTTGCAAACTGAATCTGTCTGTTTCCCAGTCCTGATATCCGCGACTGATCGAATCGTTGCGGATTCTGCCAACCGGAATATGGTCGGTATAGTCAAGTGTATTTCTTACGGCACGTTGCACAACGGCAAGTTTCAGGTTCTGACTCACCTGATGATTGAAACTCAGCGTGGCAGACGCATTATGCGTTTTACCATAATCTGTCGGGCTTTGGATCGTCAGGTGATTAGGATAATAATTGAAATCAAAAGTGCCATCAGGTCTGGAATAGATGTAACTTCCATTGTCATATTGATGTACTGCTTTCTGATAAGCGTAGTTTACCTCCAGATTCAGGGAAGTATTGCCGTTGACCAGATAGGTCAGAGACGGAGCAATGAACAAATTCTGTTTATCCTGATCGTCCCGGAAA
The DNA here is from genome assembly GCF_003383615.1 of Dyadobacter luteus. Taxonomy (GTDB): domain Bacteria; phylum Bacteroidota; class Bacteroidia; order Cytophagales; family Spirosomataceae; genus Dyadobacter; species Dyadobacter luteus. The sequence continues at coordinate 253,475 of NZ_QNUL01000003.1, read as the reverse complement.
CTTTTGGAACGGTCGTAGCCTACGATGGCACGGTATAGCAGTTTTTTATTTTGAGTAAGGGGGCCGGTGAAATCGACCGACGCGCGTCTGAAAGCCCAGCTTCCCAGAGACAAATCAATGCTTGCTCTCTTCTCTGGCAAAGGCTGTTTGGTAATAAAATTGACAACACCACCCGGGGAACCTTCACTGAACAATGCACCAGACGGTCCGCGAAGCAATTCTACCGACTCCACATTGTAAAGCAAAGGCTGCTGACTCCATAAGAAGAGGTTGCCACGGATTCCATTGTAAAGCAAAAAACTGGCGTCATTAGGAGAGTAAGCTGTAAAGCCACGCATTTGAAACGACCCGTTACCATTATTGGCTTTCATGCCGGTGAATGTGCCTGCAATTTCATTCAGTGTAAATGCCTGCCGGTCTTTCAGAACTTGGGAGCCAAGTACCTGCACCGATTGCGGTGTCGATAGCAGAGGTGTATTAAGGCGTGTTGATGTACCCGATGCCAATACCTGGTAGCGGTTCTTGCTGGTTGTGATTACCACTTCTTTGAGTTCCTGTTTGCTCTCGGAGAGCTGCAGGCTGAGATATGCATTTTTGCCTTTTGTAATACGGAGGCTTTGCGTATGAGCCGTGTAGCCAATATTGGATACTGTCAAAACGTAGGAGCCAGGCGTGATTCCGGAAAGGGTAAATTCACCATCTTCGTTTGTGGATGTACCCAAAGTGGTGTTTCGAAAAGTGACCGACGCACCCGATACAGGGAGTTGGTCTATATTGACAATTCGTCCGCTTACTGTGCCCTGTTCCGACTGGGCGTTTGCGAGTTGTTTGTTCAATATTACGAACAGAAAAAGGAAAATATATCTTAGTTTCATTGGAAATAACGCGGGTAAAAGCCAGCCACAAACAACCTGATTTGCAGCCGGATGAATAAAAAGTAAAGTTGGACAATACAGAACGATCCTGCTTGCTGACAATATTGGTCAGGTGAGGACGGTTCTCTTCAGGACGTGGCTTATTGAACACATCACTGCTTTATCCATGCAAAATCTGAAATACAATTGCTACAGGGAAAAAGCTTACGTACAGCCACAGGCAAACAGATCGGTCCTATTGAAAACCCAAAAAATCTGAAGAGAATAGTTCTGTAAATTCCGAAAATGATAGTGGCTTAAGCCAGACAGGGAGGAGGAACAGTGACTGACAAGTGCGCCTGATAGGCCGTCAGTTTATAGGCAAAGCTAAGCTCAGGATTCCGGCAAAAAGCGCTTTGTGAAAATTGAAAAGAAATAACAGGAGATGCAAAAAGCTGAACGATAGGTAAATTTTGAACCTTGTCGCTGGTTTGCTGGTCCTGTTTTTCCTGCTGCGCTTTGAGTCTTTTAGCCAGGTCACAATGTCCGTTACAATGCAGCTCAGGTTTGTCGCGGTTTTCGCAGAGCACTCTGGTGATATATTCTTTATTGATCTGGTAGTAAGCGATGGTGCCCCACTGACTGAGCGTCGGCAGGAGCGTTGAAATAAGCCATATATAAAGCAGAGTACCTCGCATCGTATTGGCTGCAAAGATAGCTACGGTTTCTTTTCCCAAACAATGCGTGTACGCATAAGATTTTTAATTTTTCTTTTTGCCTACCTGTTGCATGTGGGTTCGCTATATCTTTGCCCCATGAAATTATCGCTGATCATATTGGCTTTGTACATCGGAATCCTGTCTTGCTTTCCCTGCCAGGACGGTGCCGTTCATTTGCCTTATGAAAAGGGTGTTTCTTTAGAGGCAACCCACAACGAGCCGGAGCACCCGGAACATGGTGGTGATTACTGTTCTCCCTTATGCATTTGCTCCTGCTGTGCTACGGTAACGATGCCTCCGATGCTTTTCGGGTTTTCGCTGCCTGCGTCTTTACCTGTTACTCCGGAGAAATCTTTTCAATACAAAGCTTCATTTGATCAGCCCAATGCCGGGCTAATCTGGCAACCTCCGCGTCTGGTTTAACCTGTTTCGTTTTCAGTTTGGTTTGTCCTGATGGCTACATGTGAGCCACTGGCATGCTACATCTGTACACTTTTCATGTTAAATTAAAATGCTGGATAGAATCATATATTTTTCGATCCGCAATAAGCTCGTCGTGGGTATTTTTACCCTGGGGCTTGTTGTGTGGGGGCTTTGGAGTGCGTCCAACCTGCCGGTGGATGCAGTGCCCGATATTACCAATAACCAGGTGCAGATCATTACGCTGACACCTACGCTGGCAGCTCAGGAAACCGAGCAGCTGGTTACTTACCCCATTGAGCAAAGCCTGGCCAATCTGCCCGACCTTGTTGAAATGCGATCCATTTCACGTTTCGGGCTTTCTGTCATTACAGTTGTTTTTGAGGATGATATCGACATTTATTTTGCCCGTCAGCTCATCAATGAAAAACTCAAAGAGGCAGAAGAAAAAATCCCGAAGGGGATCGGTACACCCGAACTGGCACCTGTAAGTACCGGGTTGGGGGAAGTGTATCAATACGTCATTCACCCCAAAAAGGGTTCTGAAAACAAATATTCCGCCATGGACCTGCGCACCATGCAGGACTGGATCGTAGCACGCCAGCTGTATGGTACCAAGGGAGTAGCGGAAGTGAACAGTTTCGGTGGACTTCTGAAACAATATGAAGTAGCGGTCAATCCTCAGAAGCTGAAAGGTATGAACGTGGCGATTACGGATGTGTTCACAGCATTGGCTAAGAATAATGAGAATACCGGCGGTGCCTATATTGATAAAAAGCCCAATGCTTATTTTATCCGCGGCATTGGGTTGGTTTCTTCGCTGGATGATATCAGGTCCATTGTAGTTAAAAATGTGAATGGGATTCCTGTGCTTGTGCGCGATGTGGCAGAGGTACGTTTAGGGCATGCCGTTCGGTATGGGTCAGTGACTTATAACGGAGAAAAAGAGGTTGTAGGTGGGATTGTCATGATGCTCAAAGGTGCTAACAGTGCAGCCGTGGTGGAACGCGTGAAAGAGAAAATGCTGACCATTCAAAAGTCGTTGCCTGCTGATGTAGTAATTGAGGCATATCTGGACAGAACCGATCTTGTGGACAGGGCCGTCAATACCGTAAAAACCAACCTGATAGAGGGGGCGCTCATTGTAGTGCTCGTGCTTGTCTTGTTTTTGGGGAACCTGCGTGCTGGTCTGATTGTAGCTTCCGCTATTCCGCTTTCGATGCTTTTTGCCCTTGGTATGATGAATACATTTGGTGTTTCTGCCAACCTGATGAGTCTCGGGGCAATTGACTTTGGCTTGATTGTGGACGGGGCGGTGATTATCGTAGAAGCTGTGCTTCATCATTTGGCGCTGAGGAAAACCACCCGGCGGTTGACTCAGGATGAAATGGATCAGGAAGTGTACGATTCGGCATCTAAAATCCGCAGTAGCGCAGCCTTCGGGGAGATCATTATCATGATTGTCTATATTCCGATCCTTGCTTTGGTGGGTATTGAAGGTAAGATGTTTGGACCCATGGCGCAGACCGTTTCGTTCGCAATTCTCGGCGCTTTGATTCTTTCACTTACTTATATCCCGATGATGTCTGCCCTTGTTCTGCCTAAAACTCTGTCAGATAAAAAGACACTTTCCGACAAGATGATGGATCGCATACAGGCTTCTTATCAACCCCTGCTTACCTGGGCAATCCGTTTTCGCATCGCAGTTGTTTCTACGACTGTGGCCGTGTTTGCGTTGGCTATTTTCCTTTTTTCAAGAATGGGCGGAGAGTTTATTCCGCAGTTGGAAGAGGGTGATTTTGCATTTCACTGTATCCTGCCACAAGGCACTTCGCTTTCACAAAGTGTAGAAACCTCCATGCAGGCCAGCCGGATTATCAGGTCATTTCCTGAGGTGAAAATGGTTGTCGGGAAAACAGGCAGTGCCGAAGTACCGACAGATCCGATGCCTCCGGAAGCGACCGATCTGATTATCTTGTTAAAGCCCAAAGGTGAATGGACCACTACCAAAAGTTACACTGAACTGGCCGGTAGGATGGAAGAGAAACTGCAAGAAATTCCCGGTGTGTTTTTTGAAGCGAATCAGCCGATTCAAATGCGTTTTAATGAGTTGATGACCGGTGTACGGCAGGATGTTGCGATTAAGGTATTCGGTGAAAATATAGATACACTGGCTGCTATTGCGCCTGAAATTGCGCGTGTTATACAGTCGGTAGAGGGAGCAACAAGCCCGCAGGTGGAACGTACAACCGGTTTGCCGCAGATTACCATTCAATATGACCGCGCCAAAATTGCTGGTTACGGGATGAATATTGAAGATATCAATCGTACTGTTCGTACTGCATTTGCCGGTGAAGCTGCGGGTGTGGTGTTTGAAAATGAACGAAAATTTGATCTTGTTGTCCGGCTCGATAGCGCCAACCGCTCTTCAATTGAGGACGTAAGTGACTTGTTCGTTGCCATGGCCGATGGCACACAAATCCCGTTGTCACAAGTGGCTTCTGTGTCCTTTAAGGAAGGTCCGGCGCAGATCAGCCGGGAGGACGGAAAGCGCAGGATCGTAATTGGGTTCAACGTCCGTGGCCGTGATGTTCAAAGCGTGGTGGAAGATATTCAGACTAAACTTTCCGACACGAATCTACTGCCGACAGGTTATTTTATTACCTATGGCGGAACTTTTGAAAATCTTCAAAAGGCATCTGCACGTTTGATGATCGCCGTTCCGATCGCTCTCGCACTGATTTTCCTGTTGCTGTACTTTACTTTTGGTTCTTTTAAAGAATCATTGCTGATCTACACTGCAATCCCTATGAGTGCGATCGGAGGAGTGTTTGCGCTTTTGCTTAGGGATATGCCGTTCAGTATTTCGGCTGGCGTTGGCTTCATCGCATTGTTTGGTGTAGCGGTGTTGAACGGCATTGTGCTGATCAGTACTTTCAATCAGTTGGAAAAATCAGGTTTTGATCAGCTTATTCCGCGTGTGATAGAAGGCACGAAGATGAGGCTCAGACCGGTTTTGATGACGGCCACGGTAGCATCATTCGGATTTTTACCTATGGCATTTTCTGCCGGAGCGGGTGGGGAAGTGCAGAAGCCACTTGCCACGGTAGTTATCGGCGGATTGGTTTCGGCCACTTTTCTGACACTGGTCGTGCTACCTTTGCTCTATATACTTTTTAACAAGTCCAAAGGTAAAATATCAGGATCTTCCGCGGCAGTGATTGCCGTGATCATGCTATTATTGACCGCCGGAAATGCCAGTGCTCAGGATAGGAATAGTATCGGCGAAAGAGTTCATATAGATCAGCTGATTAATGCAAGTAGCGGTAACCTAGAACTGGAGGTAAACCGGCAGGCTGTCAGACAGGGTGAATACCAGGTGAAATCTGCAGGATTGATTCCTAAAACAGGAATATTCGCTGAGAATGAGGATTTAAGGCCGACTGATAGCAAAGGTATTCTGAAAATCGGTGTATCGCAGACCCTGCCATGGCCTGGTTTGTATAAAGCCCAGAAAAATGTATATCAAAAGCAACTTGAAGCTACGAAGATTAACGGCACGGTGATTGGTGCAAATCTGAAAAGAGAGGTGCGATCGGTATATTATGAGCTTTGGTACCTGCAGGACAAAGGGAAATTGTTCCAGAGTCTGGATAGTATTTATGCTGCCTTAAACCAGGCTACCATTCTTAGGGTGCATACAGGAGATGCTCCGGGATTGGATAGTGTAGCCTCCAGTGCCAGAGCACGTGAGCTGAAAGCCTTTATCGCACAGAATATCAATGAAATACAGATACAGCAGCGGTTGTTGATGCAATTACTGAATACGACGGTTGCGTATCTTGCTGCCGATAGCGCGCTTGCAAAGTTGCCTGAGCCTGAGCAGAACAATGCGGTTGCTCACCCGTTACTGGACTTGCAGAAGCAAAACATTGCCATTGCCGGTGCAGGAGTTTCAGTGGCAAAAAATGAAAACAAACCTGATTTTTCCGGCCGTTTTTTTTCTCAGCGGTTGTATGGTTTGAGCGATCCGTTTACAGGTTTTTCCGTAAGTGCGGCCTTTCCATTATTGGGAATAAACGCTTATAAAAATCGGGTCAATGCGGCAAAGGCCGAAGTAGACCTGCAAGAGAAACAGTTGGTTTACAATGAGCAACTGTATCTATCACAAAGCGAGCAGACATACCGGGAAGTGGAGAAAAACAAAACATTGCTCCAATACTACGAAACTACCGGGCTCTCTCAGGCAGCTGTAATCATCAGGTCGTCCACGTTGGCTTACCGTCAGGGGGAAATCAGTTTTGCAGAACTGTCGCAGTTTTTAACCCAGGCGATCGATATCCGGCGCAACTACCTTGATAGTCTGAATGCTTATAACCAGTCCGTGATCCGGTTCAATTATTTTCTGAATAGATAAAAAATGAAAAAGATATTAGTAATAACCAGTTTGCTTATGTCAGTATATCTGTTTTCCTCGTGTAAGGGAGAGAACGGTACTCAGCAGAAAGAAAGTGAGAAAACTGAGCAGCATGGCGAGGAGGAGGGACATGAAGAACATGAAAGTCCGAATACGGCCAGTCTGACTGCTGCACAAATTAAAAGTATAGGCGTGGAGATGGGCGTCATTGAGGAGAAGGAGCTCACAGCTGCTTTGAAGGCGAATGGTACACTCAAAGTCCCCAACCAGAACCGGGCAACCGTAAACACATTGTATAGCGGTGTTATACAGACCATACTTGTTCAGCCCGGAGATGCCGTGAAGAAAGGCCAGGTCATTGCCACGTTGGCGAATCCTGATTTTATGCGGTCGCAGGAAGAATTTGTGTCCGTAAATGACCGTATTACACTGGCCGAAATTGAATATAACAGGCAGAAGGAACTTTCGGCGGGTAACGCAGGAGCACTTCGGAACTTTCAGACAGCCGAAACGGAGCTAAAAACACTCAGGACACGCCGGAATACATTGAGCCAGCAAATCCAGCTGATGGGTATTGACCCGACACGGATCAGCAGTGGTAAGCTTGTTTCCACCTTGTCTGTAAAAAGTCCGATTGCTGGTGTGGTGAGTAATGTTGTGGCGCAGATTGGTAGCTTCGCAGATCTGACTACTCCGATTGCTGAAATTGTGGACAACAGTCAGTTACACCTGGATCTGTATGTATATGAAAAGGATCTTCCCAAGCTGCGCAACAACCAGATCATCCATTTCACGCTCACAAATGCACCTGGAAAAGAGTACGATGCCCGAATTTTCTCCCTGGGTTCGTCCTTCGAAGGAGAGAGCAAGGCGGTGTCGGTGCATGCCAAGGTGATGGGCAATAAATCGGGGCTGATAGATGGAATGAATATTACGGCAGCGGTAAGTTTGGAAAAAGCAACGGTTCCTGCTGTACCTACCGAGGCGATTGTAAATCACCAGGGACTCGATTATATTTTTATAGTTTCTGATGCCCATGGAGAGAAAGAACATCTCAAAGAAGGACATTCACACGAGGAAGGCGCTCATGATCACGAAGATGGGCACGAACACGGGGAGTCTGAAAAACCGGCAAATGGTGCCGATGTTATTTTTGAAAAAATTCCTGTAGCGAAAGGTACCACCGATATAGGTTATACCGAAATCACTCTCTTGAAACCCATTCCTCAGAACGCCAGAGTAGTTGTGAAGGGAGCATTTTTTGTTCTTGCCAAAATGAATAATGCAGGAGGGGAGCACGCGCATTGATGAAAGAAGGAAACCGTTGGCAGATTAACTGCTGACGGTTTCTGAATAACTCGTGATCAGGATGGGTAGGAACAGTTCTCAGGTATTTGGAATACAATATATCTGTATGTGCTTCGTACTTGTTTTGTAACCACTTATCTCCAACTCTTCTATGTTTAACTTATTCGTACTCCAAACCATTTTGTTTCTTACTCCAGAAGTTTTCGGTAGTATCCAATCGAGTCATAGTACGAACGATTATGTTTTGGGAAATCATGTAATAATCGAAAGGACAATAGGACAGCTCAATAAAATTAAAACCATCAGGTACCATCAGGTTTTTGATCAAAAATCAGAAAAAGAAAATAGATCGGATCATGTCGAAAATGATATATACATTGAATTTCTTCCAGCCGTAGAGCCTGTTGGTTTTAAATTCTACACTGCAACCAGGGATTACACAACCATTTATGATGGTCAGAAAATTTACAGCTTAGACACTAAAACGGGTAAAAATGCGGTTACTGAGAAACCTGTAAAATCTAATTTTTCTGGCCTCACTTTTATTTATAATTCAATACCTGCCATTAAAAGTAATCTGCCGATGATACTCAATGATAAGGAAATAGCAAAGACCATTTCTGTAAGTAAAATGGGGGATTTCTATTTGATCTCCTTTAGTATGAAAAGGTCAGTTTTGGACAGGCTTGGTGGGATTCGACAACTTGAAAGAGACGGAACAGTGACATATGAAGTTACCATCGATGCAAATACATTCCTACCTTCTAAAATGCAAATGGAAAACCGGAAAAATAAAGTTCTTCAGGTCACAACCTTTTCTGATATCTCCGTTGATTCAGATTGCAGCCATTTGTTTAAGGCTGAATAGTATGCTGATTTAGGCTTTTAACAAAAACCGGATATAACAGCTGCCGTTTATGGATAAGGGTCATTCTTCATTCTGAGCACCTTAGCCAGAATGTGAATGACCCTTTCCGTTTTGAGATTTCGCCGGATAAGGGTAAATTATACCCTGTTAGTAAACTTTTTCCTTTCCGGAATGAGTTCATTCAATAAACAACATTCACCATGGCGAAATTTTCAATTACAATTAATGGGCAAAACCACGAAGTGGATGCTTTGGAGGATATGCCGTTGTTGTGGGTTTTACGTGACATTGTTGGTCTGAAAGGGACGAAGTTTGGTTGTGGCAAAGCTTTGTGCGGTGCCTGCACTGTCCATCTTGACAATGAAGCGATCCGCTCCTGCAGCTTTCCGATAGCATCTGTCGGGTCATCAAAAATTACGACGATTGAGGGGCTTTCCGAGCATGGCGATCATCCGCTGCAAAAAGCCTGGGAGGAGCACATTGTTCCGCAATGCGGCTATTGCCAGACCGGGCAGATCATGAATGCAGCTGCTCTGCTGAAAAGTAATCCGAAGCCTTCCGAAGAAGCCATTGAACAGGCTATGGAAGGAAATCTTTGCCGCTGCGGAACTTACAATCGTATCAAGGCGGCTATTCTCAGCGCAGCATCTGCGTAATGTAACATGAAAAAGCTTTTAAATTTTGATGACATGAAGAATCTATCAAATCATCAGGATGGGGCCGATCAGGTTACATCCGAAGTGTTCAGAGCATCCCGGCGCGACTTTCTGAAAATGGGCGGACTGATCTCCGGCAGTTTCATGCTTGGCGTTAGCTTTTGGGGATGTGATAAAAAAGGAAATAAAACGGTATCATTTGCTCCGAATGTATATCTGTCGATTGACAATCTCGGAGAGGTTACCCTTGTTGCGCACCGCTCGGAAATGGGACAGGGGATCAGAACTTCTTTGCCTTTGATCGTGGCCGATGAGTTAGGGGCAGACTGGAGCAAAGTGAAAATTGTTCAGGCTGAGGGTAATGAAGCGAAGTATGGCAACCAGAATACCGACGGTTCCTTTTCGGTACGCATGTTCTATAAACCGATGCGTGAGGCGGGAGCCACAGCCAAGTTATTGCTGATGCAGGTAGCTGCAAAAAAATGGGACGTTACGGTTGATAAGTGCGACACTGCAAACAACCACGTAATTCTGACTGGTACGGACAAAAAGCTGGAGTTTGGTGAGTTGGTGGAAGAAGCAAGTGCTTTGCCTGTGCCAACTGTATCTGCGGTGATGCTGAAGGAACGTTCCGGCTTTAATATGATTGGCAAACCTACGCCTATTGTAGATTTGAAAGATATCACAACAGGAAAGGCTGTTTTCGGAGCGGATGTTGTGCTGGACGGAATGAAAATCGCTGTGATCAAGCGGAGTCCCGTGGTGGGCGGAGCGGTAAAATCTGTGAACGATAAGAAAGCTTTGGCAGTACCCGGTGTTCATAAAGTGATTACAATCAAAGGTGCTGGTATTCCGGCTACATTGAGCAAACCTCTGGCAGGTGTTGCTGTAATTGCTGATAATACATGGGCTGCCATCAAGGCAAGAGATTTACTGGAAGTGGAGTGGGAGTTGGGACCGAACGCCGATTATGATTCTGAGAAGCAGATTCAGCAATTGACAAAAGAAGTAGCTAAAAATGGTCGGGTAAGAAGAAAAAGAGGAAATTTTGCAGCAGCCAAAGCAGGCGCTAAAAAGGTAATTGAACATACCTACATTGCCCCGCACCTTGCTCACGCAACACTGGAACCTCCTGCGGCTCTGGCACAGGTGAAAGACGGAAAATGCGAAGTGTGGGCATGTACGCAGAATCCGCAGGGGGCGATCAAGGCTGTTGCCGATGCACTGGGATTTGCTGAAGACAAAGTAAAAATGAATGTGACGCTCATTGGGGGTGGATTTGGCAGGAAATCTAAACCCGATTTTGTAGTTGAAGCGGCTGTTCTTGCCAAAGAGTCAGGTATGCCGGTGAAGGTACAATGGACAAGGGAAGACGATATCCATCACGACTATTTTCATTCACTGAGTGTGCAACGCGTGGTTGCAACTATTGATAAAGATAACAAGTTAAGCGGCTGGAATCACCATATTGCCTATCCGTCTATCTCTGCCACAGAAGACCCGTCCGTATTGCAGCCGGCGGATGGCGAACTGGGACTTGGCGCAACAGATTTTCCTTATGATGTGCCTGCCATTCAAATCGAAACCCATGATGCGCGTGCGCAGATTCGTGTAGGATGGCTGAGGTCGGTACGGAATATACCTCAGGTTTTTGCGATCGGAACGATGCTTGACGAAATTGCAGAGGCAAGAGGCATGGATCCGGTGGCCAACGCGCTTGAATTGCTGGGTGCGGATCGTAATATTACATTCAGTCAGGAAACCGGGAAGGAAGCCTATCCAAATTACGGGGAAGATATTGCCGTTTACCCATGGGAAACGGCGAGAATGAAAGCGGTGATCAACCGTGTAGCAAAAGAGGCGGGCTGGGGTAAAAAACTACCTGCTCGTTCAGGCTTCGGTTTTGCTGCACATAAGAGTTTCCTTACGTATGTTGCCTGTATCATACAGGTAAGTATTGATGAGAACAACAATGTAACCATTCCGGAAGTGCATTATGCCGTGGATTGTGGGGTAGCTGTGAATACCGACAGGGTGAAATCCCAGTTTGAAGGTGGTGCGCAGTTCTCGACTAGTTTAGCATTGAAAAGTGCCATTACCGTAAAAAATGGTCAGGTAGAACAGAATAATTTTGATGGTTACCAGATTATCAGAATGTCTGAATCTCCACAAAATATCCATGTTCATATTATCGATAGCGACGCAAAACCAACCGGAGTAGGAGAGCCGCCCGTGCCGCCCTTCACACCAGCGTTGTGTAATGCAATCTACGCTGCTATTGGTAAACGCATTTATACATTACCGATTGACTTAACGAAGTAGTCATTCATCTCGCAAATAAGAACGGGCAGGAATTTCATATTTCCCTGCCCGTTCCTTTTGTTGGTCAGTATTAAGATGATTTTGTATTTATTTGAAAATCAAATAGATGATTTTAATTTTTAACTTTTTTCAAAAAACATACTAATTAGTATGTTTTTTGAAATACCTTTGCATTGTAACGAATACAGCAATGCATCAGACACTTCTCACATTACATTCTCTCAACAGATGGCTGGTATTAGCCAGTCTTTTGTACGCCATTTATACAAGCTGGAAAGGCTTTCGAAATGGCATCACTTTTACCAATGCAAACAATACACTCCGGCATGTCACTGCGACCATCGCGCATATACAGTTGTTGCTTGGCTTGTATCTCTATATGATCAGTCCGGTAGTGAAATTCAAAGTTGCGGAGCTACAAGGTTCAAATCTGGTGAGTGAACATGTGTTCTTTAAACTTATACATATAGCATTGATGGCGGTTGCTGTGGTTGTAATTACCATAGGATCAGCCAAAGCGAAACGTGCGGATGCAGATAAAACCAAGTTCAGGACCATGTTCATCTGGTTTTTGGCAGGACTTCTGCTTATTCTGATTGCCATTCCCTGGCCGTTTTCACCATTGGCCAATCGCCCTTATTTACGTTCATTTTAAATCCGTTATTTATGTTACAATTATTTAAAACTCCCGTAGGTCGCCTGCGTTTAATCGGTTTTCTGGAAGGGATTTCATTGCTCGTGCTGGTATTTGTAGCTGTTCCGCTTAAGTATGGATGGAATCAACCGGGGCTGGTCAAAATGATGGGTCCTGTTCACGGATTGATTTTTACCTGGTTTGTGTTTACGACCATCAGTGTCAGTATCACTTATCGATGGAAGTTTTCCGAAATTTCATGGAAAGTTCTTCTAGGCTGTATCATTCCATTCGGAACATTTTATATAGATAAGTATATACTAAGCCGTTTGGAGAATTCAGATAACATTGCCTAAAAGAAGAGGTATGCGCTGTGACTCTAAACTCATCGTCTGTCTATTGTTGACGACGATGGTGCTTGCGTTTTCCTGCAACAATAATTCCGGAACTATCAGTAACCAAATCACTTTCAAAAATAAATTGTCGGAATATGAGTTGTTCGGATCAAATATGTCGGAACTGATTCCTGCAAATGGGGTGATGCCCATTGAAATTGCTTCACCTTTGTTTACGGATTATGCTGAAAAACAGAGACTGATTAAATTGCCTGTCGGTACAAAGATGACTATCAAAGGAGATAGCCTGCCGGTGTTTCCTGATGGAACAATCATTGCCAAAACATTCTATTATTCGAGTACTGAAAAGGGTAAAAGGATCATTGAAACCAGATTGCTGATCCTGGCAGAAGGGGGGTGGAATGCCGCTACGTATCAATGGAATACCGCGCAAAATGATGCCGACTTGCTTGCTGATGGTGCACTTGTACCGGTTTCGTTTCAGGACTTACAGGGCAGACACCGTAGGGTAGAATACAAAATTCCACCGCAGAAAGATTGCAGTAGCTGCCACAGATCGGGAAATGAATTGGTTCCGCTCGGACCTAAAATACGTAATCTGAACATCAATATATCTGTGAATGGCACACAGCAGAATCAGTTTAAATATCTGATTAAGAAAGGTATTCTGGATCAAGCCAATATTTCAAAAGTAACCTCTTTACCGGATTACAGGGATTCAACACTCTCTTTGGCAACACGCGCACGGGCATATCTGGAGATGAATTGTGCCCATTGTCATCAGGAGCAGGGAACAGCTTCCGGTACATCACTGAATCTGAACTATACTACTTCATTTGAGAAAACAGGTATTCAGTTCAACAAAGAAAATATACTGATAAGGATGAGTGAAATGGGTGAGTACCACATGCCCAAGTCGGGTGTTACTGTATTGGATGATGAAGGAGTGAAATTAATCAGGGATTATATTAAAAATCTGTAATGATATTCAGGTGTAATCAGACATAAACGTATGAAAACGATAGGATTACTTTTGGGAGCTGTATTAGTAGTTTATGCCTCCTACAGGCTGTATCGCGATGTCGCCTTATCCGCCGGATTGGAGAATGCATTGCAAAATGGGGCTATATTGCTCGACGTAAGAACACCAAAGGAATACGAAGTAGGGCACATCGCGGGCTCTGTAAATGTATCTTTGGGATCACTTCGCGAAAAATTTAAAGAGCTTGATTCAGCGAAAACTTACATAACCTATTGTTCACACGGGCTCAGAAGTGCGAAAGCGGAAAGTATCCTGAAAGAAAGAGGATTCTTACATGTTCTGAACGGAGGAGCAATGACGGATTTGCAAAAAGAGATAGACGCTCTAAAAACAAGCAAATGATTTACGTTTTTAAAACGAATGTTGAAAACAAATCTGAAGTTGCAGCTCTCGCGCCCTGTTTCAACCAATTGATTGCCGTCGGGCAATGGAGTTTCGATCTGGAAGATTGTGATCATATTCTCAGGGTAGAAACGTCAGTTGAAAAAGTGGAGTCTATTGTTGGTCTATTGTTAAGGGAAGGTTTTGAGTGCGAGGAGCTGGAGGATTATGTTCCGGAATGATGAGTACGCATAAATAGATTGTAGAATAAATAAGAAAGTCCGGAAGTAGAGAATTTGTTGCTCTTCCGGACTTTCGGGGTGCGTAGTATCAGGTTCCTGATTAGCGGGTTGTATATCCTCCGTTTGCGAAAATGGTTTGTCCGGTAATCCACCAGCCATCCGTTACCAAAAACTCCACCAAAGGAGCGATGTCTTTGATGTCTGTCAGTCCGCTCAAAGCCGACGCGGATTTGTGATAAGCTACAGCATCATCACTTTCCTGTCCGTAGAAGAATGGTGTATCCATTGGTCCGGGAGCTACTGCGGTTACCGAAATACCTCGCGCTCCGAATTCTTTGGATGCCGAACGTGTGAAGTGCTCAACAGGCGCCTTCATGCCCGCATAGGTGGAGTAAAGTCCGGTGTATGCCGCCAGCAGAGAAGTGACGATCGTACAGATTTTTCCACCGTCGTTCAGTTTTTTACCGGCTTCCTGCATAAAGAAATAAGCGATTTTTGAATTGATATCACTCATGCTGTCGTATTCGGCTTCTGTGGTTTCTGAAAATGGCTTTTTCAAAACTTTACCTACCGTGTTGATGGCGATATCAATCCCTCCGAATTTTCTGATAGTCTGATCGAAGAATTTTGTGATGTTGCTGATTTGCGTAAGGTCACCTTTAAATAAGAAACCTTCAGCTCCCGCTGCCAGCACATCAGAAAGTGTTTCCAATGCCTCGGTTTCTGAACTGTCGCTGTTATAGTGAATCGCCAGCTTCGCTCCCTGTGCCGCAAAGTCACGACTTAACAAACCACCAAGATTTTTACCACCACCTGCGATAAGAATTACTTTACCTGCTACACTACTTTTTGAGCTCATGATTACTGTTTAGTTTATTGAGATTAAAAAATGGAAAATTGTTTTACGTAAAAGCACTGAACAGGCCAGCTGGAGCACATCAGTGTTAAGTGATTGCTCAGTGACCCATTCGGGGTGTGTATAGCTTCAGGATAGTCGGGCTATCGCTGAAAGAAAAACGAGGATTGAGTTAAAAAATCGGGAGATAGCAATATAGCCTGACTATAGCGTACAGCCTGATTTCAAAACCAATAATGAGAGAGTTTCATAACGTATATAATTGCATTGGCAGCGAGGTGACCCGCTATTCCGGACGTGCAGGTAATCCCTGCCGGCAGAAATAATGCGGGGGCAAATTCGTCACTTTCGGGAGAACAGAACTGGCATTTTCTTGTCAATTATTGGTGAAAAACTTGCTTCAATATCTTTCTTTTGCAAGAAGTAAACTTTGTTGGTGGTGTATGTTCCAGCAATTATCTGCAATAAGTTACATTTACAATCTTGTTGTCAACCGATATTATCCTTATGTTCAATCAATTGCTGATTACGTTGTTACTCTTTTCTGTGATGAATCCAGTTTTTGGACAAGCTAAGACAGGGAAATCCCTGATGCCGGCATATGGAAGCAATGGAAAAGTGGGAAAGTATGCCAATATCAGAGGATTCAAAATGTACTATGAAGTATATGGTAAGGGTAGTCCGGTGCTGATGATTCATGGGAACGGCGGTTCTATCAGCGATTTTAGAAATCAGATCGGGTACTTTTCGAAGAATTATAAGGTCATCGTTGCTGACAGCAGAGCGCAGGGGAAATCGGTGGACGTTAGCGATTCCCTTTCCTATGAAATGATGGCTGATGATTACAATGCTTTATTAACTGAGCTTCATGTCGATTCCTGCCATGTAATAGGATGGAGTGACGGCGGAATTAATGGACTACTTTTGGCAAAGCGAAATCCGAAGAAGGTTAAAAAACTTGCTATAACGGGAGCCAACCTTTGGCCGGATACCACTGCTTTAGAGCCGTTTCTGGTGAAGTGGATTGGCTCAGGCATTGATAGTTTAAATAGTGTTAATCAAAGCCAGGAGGTAAAAGCTCAGAAAAAGCTGCTGAATCTGATGGCGTTTAATCCCAATATCTCCATTGCTGATTTGAAGAGTGTCATATGTCCGACGCTGGTAATCGGTGGAGACAACGACGTTATCCTTCCGCGACATACCATGCTGATCGCCGAGGCTCTGCCCAAATCCTATCTGTGGATTTTGCCTGATGCAGGACATTCAACGCTGGTTGTATATAAAGATGTATTCAACAGTGTAGTGGAGGATTTTTTCAAAAAGCCCTATCGAAAAGAGAAAGGGGCGGCTCAGTTTGAATAAGACAAGTAACAGGACGCCTTTGACCGGATCCTTTTAGTACAAACCATCCCTTTGTATACTTAGAGTTGTAAGCAAGGATTTTGACTGTGGGAATTGGTTTTCAAAAATACACCTGGGAATAGTTGATTTTCAGGATATATTTTTTTGTGCGGACAAAATAATCGCACAAGTTTGATTGTTTTTTACTCCCTCATTTCGATAAAATATGGAATCTTGCAATCGAATTTCTCCTATAAGGTTCCGCCGGTATCTGTTGTGTGAAGTACTGAGTTTACGGATACGTTATGACAATCATGTCCTTTGGCGGTAAACGAGCGGGAAGTGTGCTGAAACTGGAATGGGCTACGGCGGCAGAGGTCAACAATAAGGGATTTGATGTTGAAAGGAGTGAGGATAGTAAGGTTTGGTCCGCAATAGGTTTTGTTCAGGGGAAAAATGCAGATGGTAACAGTGCAGGTAAATTGGAGTATCAGTTTACTGACGAGGTGCCGTTGCAAGGCAACAGCTACTACAGGCTAAGACAGACCGACTGGGATGCAAAGGGTACTTATAGCAGAATCAGTTATATCCCCGACGCAGACTTCGGCGCTGAAATCGTTGTATATCCCAACCCGGCTACTCAATCTGCGCGTGTGAAGGGGTTAACAGGAACCGAGCGGATTTGGGTGTATAATATTCAGGGCAAAGGTAAATATCTTATTGTTCTTCAATCCTCCAACGGGAAATCAATATCGCGGCATTTGTTAAAAAGATAGAACATTGGTTGTAGTCGAGCAGCTCTCTGCTGAAGAAGAATTTTCGAAAAGCCCCGGTTCGCCGAGGCTTTTTTCATGCATTTGAATTTGATAAGTGATGAGATTTTTCAGTCTTACTGAAAAATAGTTTTGTTGAGCATGTAATTTATTAACCAGTAGTGCTTGAAAAAGTAATATGTACTTAAGGGTTCCTCTGGTGTCACTCTGCCTTTCATATTCTCATAACAACTTCTATATAAACGTAAATACCTCAATATGCGAGTTTTGTGTAATAATATATAGAAATTTTTATAAGTATAGAATATGGTTTTAGCTTCTGTCTATCAAAGTATTTACGACGTATTTGGGGATAATTTCTATGTATGATAACAAAGAAATTAGTGTTTTGGATGGATGTAGTAAGAATTTCACACCAAATAGATAGGATTTTCACCTATCCTCATCAACGTAAGTTGAGACATTTGTAACTGCAACTTCATCACAGCATAAGATATAATTCGAATTCATTCGATTTTGTTTTATACATATATACACTATGCCACACTATGAGATTATTACATATGGAAGTGATAACTACACAAGTTGCAAAATCTTGTCTACAGCACATTTGTGGTCATGCCCATTCTTCAGGAAAATGCCTTACCCGATTGATACCCTTTTTAAGATGTACCCTTGGTATCAACATTAGCAGAACAGATATGTAAAACCCTCCCACTTTTTCGTGATTGTAAATTTTGTTCAACTTAAAACACCGCACATGACTATTTGAAAAAACGAAAGAACGAAGTGAAAATCTTTATCCAAAAAATTGAAAACTTTCTATGAAACGAAATTTACGAGTCGCCGCTGACATGCTTGCTTCGGCAATACTCGTAAGCCTGGGGGCAAAAACGCAGAGTTTGAGAGGGGTTCGCTAGTAGTATGGTACCGACCTAACAGTCCATTATACTACGACGCGGAAACGACACCAGCTGTAAACAATGCAACACTTTATCAATTCGTATTGAATTTTTGATACCCAAATCGTTAGTTAATTTTTAGTAAAATTCAAACCTGGATTTCATGAATATGAACCAACTTTACACATCCGCCCAAATGGGACGTGAGCTTATTCGCAGACGGGTGAGGAGTCCGTTAACTAAACTTTTACTGGCCGCAGCAACGCTGGGCAGTACCTTTTCGCAGGCCCAATCCCCGGGTGGGGTTTCGGCTAATTTGCGGGTATGGTTACGTTCTGACAATGGTTTCACTCCCTCCTCCTGGACGGACGGATCGGGAAATGCCAACCATTATACGCAGACTAATGCAAGCCGTCAACCTTTTGTTGCTGCGACATATTATAATTTCAATCCGGTAGTTGATTTCGGAACTTCGGGTAGTAATGCCCGCTTTATGGTTGTTCCTGCGGGTAAGCCTTATTCCGCTAATGGAACCAGTAGTTCTGTTTTTACAGTAAATCTGGATAGAGCTGTCGGAGGATACGGAGATATTATTGGGTTTGGGGCAACTACTACTTCAGCCAGCCTGATCAATGCCAACACTCCTGTATTTACCAGATTGGGAGCGAACGTAGTCAATTATCCTTACACGGATTCCAATCCTGCTTTACCAGCTGTCCAGGTAAATAAGCTATATATCAATGATGTATCATTTACCGTAGGCACTGCCGGGATTAAGTATGGTCAGAACGGGACAACGGGATCAAATACGCAAACTTTTGCTGCGGTTTATTCGAAACATGCCGACGGAAGTGTATTGGGATCGCAACCGGAAGTTAGAAATGGTTTAATAGGTGAGGTAATTGCCTATGAAAGAGATCTTTCCGAGGCGGAGAAGCAGCGTGTAAGAACCTATACTGCAATCAAGTATGGCATTACTTTGCCACATAACTATATTGCCAGCAATGGAAGTACCATCATTTGGAATCAGGCAACCAATACCGGCTACAACAATAACATTGCTGGGATTGCACGGGATAATAACGGTGCATTGCATCAAAAACAATCAAGTAGTATTAACGACGGCAAGCAGGTGCTGATTGGTACTGCTGGTTTGGCCAATACCAACGCACTAAATACGACGGGACTTACTGATGGTCAGTTTCTGGTGTGGGGTGATAATGGTTTGTCCAAAACCCCTTCCGTTACAGCCACTAATCTGAGTGCAGATGTGAATGCCCGTTTTGCATCGATTTGGAAGGTGCAAAATGTCGGTACGGGAACTGTACGCGTTGCATGGCCTAAGGGGTTGGATAACCTTAAATTGGTTCAGAGTAGCGATGCGGTAATAGACGGAAGCGATGTGGTTACGGCTATGTCTGCTGAAACAGCTCCGATTAACGGCATTGTGTATAACTATGTTGATGTAACGCTGGCTGATGGTCAGTTCTTTACATTTGCCGCCAAGGTGCGTGCTCCCGGCGGTGTGGCATCAGGTTTAACGCAGTGGTATCGTGCTGATGAAGGCTTGGTTGCAGTTGGAGGGGATGGCACCAATGTTACGACCTGGACAGATTTTACAAGAGGTACTGTTTCCGGTAAAATTGCGACAGCACCCGTACCAGTATTCAAACAAGGAGCTACTAATTACTTTAACTTTAACCCAGGGGTTAATTTTACAGCAATCCAGCAAATGTTGGGTAACATCACAACCCAGACCTTAGAAAATACTTCCTTCGATATTTTCACCCTAACCAAAGAGGGTATGAGCGGAACGCGGTATTTTAACATAGGGATGAATAATACCTCATTTGGCGGTGCCAACTGGGATCAACCCGGATTATATGCCAGTGGAAACGTGGCTACCAGAAATAGCAGTGGTGGCGGATTGGGCATTACAAATCCAGGTAACATTGCTTTTTCTACTGCTACACCAAGTATCATGTACCATACTTTCACCAATACATCTATCAGGAAGGGTGTGAACGGTGCAGGCGTGGGTACACAATATAATGTTTCGGCAAGAGGGCAGATGACTGGCGGACATATTTTTGGTTCTAACGGAGGCACAAATCCTCCCGGTGGTGATGACTGGGGCTTCACAGGTCATATTGGAGAAGTTATTATTTATGGAGGCGGCAATTTGACTGCGGCTGAAAGAAACAGAGTAGACACTTATCTTGCAATTAAATATGGTATCACATTGCCGGCGGGTGTAAATTATGTAAACTCCAATGGAACCGTTGCCTGGGATGCGACTGCTAACAGTGCTTACCATAACAACGTAGCCGGTATAGCCAATGATGAGGATTCCTATTTAAATCAAAAACAGAGTATCAGCGTAAATAAAGGGCAGCAGGTTATTGTTTCAACTACAGGCTTGACCCATACCAATGCTGGTAACGGAACTTCACTTTCATCTGATGGACAATATTTGATCTGGGGTGACAACGGACTATCGAAATCGCTTTCCGCATCATTCAATTTTCCAAGTGTACCCACTTTGAACCTGCGTTTTGCAGCGATCTGGAAAGTGCAAAATACAGGATCTGTTGGAACGGTACGTGTGGCATGGCCTTCGGGAATTCCAAGTCTTACGCTTATTCAAAGTGCCGATGCTACTATTGATGCTTCGGATACAAGAACAGATATGACTGCCAATTCGGTAACTGTAAACGGTGTTTCTTACAACTATGCAGATGTTGCCCTGAGTAATGGTCAATTCTTCACTTTCGCAGGATTTGTATCCGGACCGGGTAATGTAGCTTCGGCGGCATGGTATAGGGCAGATGCTGCAGGTCAGCAGTTTTCTGATGCAGGCACAACGGAGGCAACAGATGGACAGACGCTGCAACAGTGGAATGAGTACAAAGGCACTGGTTACAATCTGGTGCAGGCGAGTTCAGGAAACAGACCTACTTTTTCTAACACCACAAAGTTGGCCAATTTTAACCCAACAGTTACGTTCCCAGGCAGCCAGTGGATGCGCTATACTGCACCAACAGGAGTGAATGTAATAGACCGGGCAAACGGATCGATTTTCGCGGCAGGATATCTTAACAGTTTAAAGAATGTTGGCTTTGCCGGTTTTCATTCTTCCATGGACTATCCCGGTTTACACACTTATCCTTCTGGTGGTAACTATAATCTCTTGTTCTTTACGGGAGGTCCTGGTTATCAGGGTTTGACGACCAATAGTTTTGTGAATAAAAATTACTTTACTATAGGATCCGGATGGCAGAATGGAGAGGGTAGTACATCTGCCTATGCGGGCGCAACCGTGTCACTAAATGGTAACCGCACCGTTTTCTCTGGTACTAACCAGATTCAAAATGCGGTGATCAATAATGCATCCAGGGATTTTCAGATTGGTCAGGATGACAACCATGGCGCATTGAATGGGCAGTTGAATGAAGTGGTTGTGTTTGAACAGCGGCTAAGTGAGGATGAAATGAACCGGGTTGAGACCTATATGGCGATCAAATATGGTACAACTTACGCAGCAGGTACAAAAGATTATGTAAACTCATCTTCTGCTACTGTGTGGGCAAATGGTACCAATAATGGCTATCATTTCAACATCGCAGGTATAGCACGGGATGATCAGGGATCGTTGTATCAACGTCAGTCTTGGAGCACCAATACCACGAAAGAAGTCCTGATTAGTACTACCGGCCTGCAGAATACAAATGCTGCGAATACAGGGGTATTAGAAAACGGTCAGTTCCTGATTTGGGGTGACAACGGCTTGGCCAAGTCGCCATCAGTAGCTATTAGCGGTATTGCCAATGTCAACTATCGTTTTGCTTCGATTTGGAAAGCGCAAAATACCGGTTCTGTTGGAACAGTCCGTGTAGCCTGGCCGGCAGGTTTTACTAATCTGAAACTGATTCAGAGTGCAGATGAGGACATCAATGCATCGGATGTGATTACGGATATGATCGCAACGCAGACTATCAATGGTGTAGAATATGCTTATGCCGATGTTACTTTAGCAAACGGAAGCTACTTTACTTTTGCAGCCTTCATACAGGGGCCTGGTGGGGTTACTAACAACCTGAGCTACTGGTATAGAGCTGACAAATTGGTGAGCTCAAATGTAGAAGACTCGGATGTTGCCGACTGGACAGACTTTACTTCTGGTACTACGATTTCGCAGTTGGGTGAAAACGCTCTTCCTAAATTTAAGAACGGTAATTCCACGTACTTCAACTTCAACCCGGGACTTAACTACACGGCTGGCGCACAGACACTGGGTAATACAAGTGTTCAAACAGTTTCTGCGCTGAACTTTGACATTTATACACTGACGAAAGAAGGATTGGCTTCAGGTGGTGGTAATGCACGTGTCTTTAGTTCGCTCGTTGACAACATAACGACAACCGGAGGAATCAGACACTGGGATGGAATTGGTCTGAACCAGAACGCAACAATCGAACGTGTTAACACAGCACGGGGACAAACCTATTTCGCTAATCCTGGTAACATCGCGTATGCGACAGGTTCTCCTAGCATCATGTATAACACCTTTACAGATGTGAGTGTTGCTAAAGGATTGAATGGTGCCGCGAATGGAACTACCGCCACTTATGCCGCTAATGGACAGATGACCGGAGGACATGCGATTGGATCGACAGTTTTCTCAGGTAACAGTAGTGATAATGCAGGATTTATAGGAAACATTGGAGAGGTGATTGTTTATGGAAACGGAAACAACTCGGCTGCTGAGCGTAACAAAGTAGAATCGTATCTGGCGGTCAAGTACGGGCTGACATTGGCGAATACCAACAACTATACTACTTCTCAAAATGTGGTGGTATGGAATGCAGCAGCAAACACTGGTTATTACAATAACGTAGCTGGTGTTGGTAATGACTTTGTATCAGCTTTGCATCAGAAACAAAGCCGAAGCCAGCATGCAAAT
The DNA here is from genome assembly GCF_003383615.1 of Dyadobacter luteus. Taxonomy (GTDB): domain Bacteria; phylum Bacteroidota; class Bacteroidia; order Cytophagales; family Spirosomataceae; genus Dyadobacter; species Dyadobacter luteus. The sequence continues at coordinate 230,481 of NZ_QNUL01000003.1, read as the reverse complement.
ACCAACAACCAGGTGACTATTGGTTTAGGTGAAATTGCTGAAACCAATGCTGCCAACGTCAATACATTAAATGACGGCCAGTTTCTTGTTTGGGGTGATAACGGTAACGTTCAGAGTCTGGCAGCAGCCTATTCGCCATTTACATGGGAGGGAAGTCCTAGCAACGGACGCCGCATGAACCGTATCTGGAAAGTTCAGAATACAAACAATGTGTCAAATGAAGTGTTGGTACGTTTCCCTATGGCTTCTGTAGGTACCACATCATTCGGGGCAACGGATGCATGTGCTGATTATGTGATCATCTTTGCAGACGATGCAGCATTCACTACCAATGTATCGGTACAGGGACTCACAGTAAACGGAACGGATTACGACATCGCGCATACTTTCCCGAACGGAGCAAGCTATTTTACCTATGGAAAAGTAATTCCGTTCAACCAAGGTACAGTATACCTGACGCCTGTTACAGAGACTACCAACGTTTCTTCTAATACCTGTGATGTAGGTGCCTGGAAATACTTCCGCCAGACAACAGACAATTCACAGAAACTACTGGGAATTACAGGATACGCAGATCTGTCTAACCTGTCGGTAACAATTACACCGGTAGGAGCGAGCTACGATGACGGCACACGTAAGACCAACTTAATGGCACGCATCACTACGATTACAGACGCTGCAGCCTCAACATTCCCATCAGGTGGTAAAGTGCGGATTTATTACAGCGTGCCTGAGCAGACTGCGACGACCGTAGCAGGTCAGCAGGCTCATGGATGGTATAAGTACGAAGGAAATGCAGATGATGTAATAGCAAATGTATATGCAAGTGGTGTATTGGATGCTACTAAAGCGACTCAGCTTACTCCAAATGCGACTGGTGTAGAAGACGGTGTAAACTACGTGGAGTTCCACAATATCACTTCATTCTCGTCTTTCATCTATCTGTCGACTACAGAATCTTCAGCACTTCCTGTTAAACTGACGTATTTCAACGCAACCAAAGAAGCAGATGTAGCGAACCTGAACTGGAGAACTACAGAGGAGTCGAACAACACAGGTTTCGAAATCCAGAGAAGTGCAAATGCGCGTGACTGGAATGCGATCGGATTTGTTGAAAATCAGACAGAGGGAGGAAACAGCAAAGGAACACTTACTTACAGGTTTACAGATGCAACGCCGCTGAAAGGTATCAACTACTATCGTCTGAAACAGATCGATGCGGATGGATCTTATATGCTGAGCTCGATTGTTTCACTTCGTTTCGAAGATGGTAAAGGATCGCTGTTCGTATACCCTAATCCGGTTGTTAACGGAAGATTGACGTTAAGTCTGCCGCAGTCGGGTGAGTTTACGCTGAGCATCTATAATATATCCGGTGTAGAAGTGCAAAAACTGAAACAGTCAGAAACCACTGTGGATGTAAGCAAGCTTGCCACTGGTATGTATGTCATGAAAGTTACGTATCCAAACGGAGAGACGCATAACAAGTCCTTCGTAGTGAAGTAACAAAGAGTAAGAGTAAGGTAAGTCGAAAGGCCGGATAGATTGTTAATCAATCTTCCGGCTTTTTCTTTGCCGGGTTGGCATATTCTGATGTTTCTGATAAGTAAAATGCCTCACTTTAAACATAAAGCAAGGCATTGCGTATCGACTGAAATATGGGGAAGTGTTTGAAAAAGTTTCTGATTGTAAGATTAATCAGCGTGACGAGGAACGGTGTGTTTGTGTAAACCCGGGAATGTGTTGATTCTATAGAATGAATATCGACAGAGTACGCGTATTATGCAATTTGCATATTGTCCATACTACTCGCAAGGTCGATGATATTAGAGACTTTTGCCTTCTTAAAAATGTTAGACTTAATGGTGCTGATTGTAGATATTTTCTTGCCCATCTCTTTGGCAATCAGCGAAGTTCGCATCCCTCTGACGAGTAACCGTGCCACTTTTACCTCCGTAGGAGTAAACTGGATTTTTCTCTCCGTACGCTTGTTCGGTTTGAAAGTCAGCAGCTGAAGCGCGATTTGCGTATTCAGATAAAGCTTATTGGATTCCACGGAAAGGAAACATTCCTTCAGATCTCCTTCGTCAAAATTATCAGGAAGATATGCATCAATATTTTCTTTAAAAAGCGTAATGATATAGTCAATTGATTCCTGATAATCGTATAGTATTATTTTACAGGATCCGTACGTATTTCGCAATTTTCTTATGTTGCTCAAAATTACATGATCATAAGTATTTCCTACACGTAGAAAAAATGTAAAAAATTCCCATTCAAGTTTGTCGTTTATAATCTCTTCAATGGATTTGTATTCAAATACATCCAGGCTGCTGTCGATCGTTTTAATGGAACTTTTTATTCCTTGTGTGAACATGGGGCGATTGTCAATAAGTACAATTTTGCTCCTTCGATATAACTCTTCCATAACATATAGATTTTATTTTTTTACAATGTAAATGTTCAATGTTTGTTGATTAATTTTTTGTGCAATATCTCCAATTTTTTTAGATTGGACAGGTGATATTATTGTCTCAATGGTGTGTTATCTGGTCTACTTGTAAAATATTTCGATTTTGTGTGCTTCTCCGGTTCCTTGCAGTTAGCTCAGGACGAACAAACAGTCGGTACAGGCGCCTGGAGTAGGTCTGGAAAAACTGCCTTTTGCCCAATATGCTTGTTTTAAGTCGTTTGTGAGGGTTTCCGACATCGGTATAAAATTAACCTGATTGCTCTGCGCTGTGAGTCGGAAATGACAGAATGTGAGAAAATTTTGTCGTTTTATGGTAGATAAGCCAGGTAATAGAGTAGAAAATCTTATCTATTTGGTAGGAATTTCGTATTTCTATGACAATTGTCATAGGAACCAGTTGATAGAAATATTTCGGTACGCTATGTTTACAAGAGGATATTTATTTTGTCTGGATGGTCAGGATATTATCTATGCTCGTGGATAGTATTTTTATGATCAGCGCCGTATTGTGTTTTGAAGAAATAATCTGTTAAGGATACATTTTTATTTATCTGATTGGTGCAATGGTTAAGTAAGTAACTGCCTATTTTAGCTCTCCTTGCAATTATTACTTTACAGGTATAATATTCATTTTTTTTAGGAAAATGAAAAGTTTTTTTGTTTCTGATATATTGAGAATATTTACTCGTTTAAATATGATGATTTCTGACGATAAGGGAGTTATTTTAATCGTTGAAAATAATATAGGGCTCGGCGCTTTTGTCAGCGAGATACTCTGGGAAAATTTTAATATCGTGAAAGCAAGTGATGGCAATCAGGGGCAGCTATTAGCGCGCAAAATAAACCCGGATTTGATTCTCTGTGATGTTACTTCTCCTTTAATAAACGGTTATGATTTATGCCGTATATTGAAATCTGATTTTAACACGAGCAGGCTACCGATTATTCTGCTATCCAATGAAGCTTCTGTTGCAAGCGAGATTGAAGGGTTGCGGGCAGGAGCTGACGACTATCTGGTATTGCCTTGTGACAATCAGCTTTTCGAATTAAGAATAAAAAAACTGATGCGCATTAAAAGCACATTGTCGGATCAGGAAATGGTGATCAGCAGTCAACCGAAACTTAGTGAAGTGACTGGTGGGTTCCTTGAAAAATTGACAGGGATCGTTCAGGAGAATTTGTCCGATCCTGATTTTGGCGTTCACCAGATGGCATTTCACATCGGAATCAGCGTGTCAGTTTTGTACAGGAAACTCCGGTTGCTGACGGGAGGCACGGTCAATGACTTTGTGAAAGACATTCGTATGAAAAGGGCACTGCAACTACTGGAAGTAGGTACATATCATGTGAACGAGGTAGCTAATGCCGTCGGGTATGAGGATAGTAAATATTTTAGCAGAGAATTCAGGAAGACCTATGGAAAGGTGCCGAAGGAAATAAAAAGAGGTTCGCCGAAATAGAGGTCTGGCGGCTGTTTAAATGGCAGTTGTAGCATTAAAAAAAATCCTGATGTATCTTGAATGCAAAATTAACAGCAGGCAATGACTACATCTTTCAAATCTTTTGTCAACCGTTCATATCTATCTGCCACCGAGTAGGCTGCTAAGCTATGGACAAGGACTTTGAATACAAATACGTCGTTCCGGAACAGAGATTACAGATCTTCGTTGAAAGCTTCTGGATGCTTCGTAATCATTCCAAGGAAGCAAAGAAGGTTGTGATTCTGCCTGACGGCCGCGTGGACCTGTTCTTTTCCCGCTCAACGGAAGAAACGTTTCATATTTCTTTGTCAGGTATAGGAACACAGCCTGAACAAGCCGAAATTGCTCCTGATACAATAACCTTTGCAATCAGCTTTCGCCTGCCCGGCGTGGAGTATATCCTAAAACATAGCATAGCTGGTATAATTGATACGGCACTCCTGTTGCCGGAAAATTTTTGGGATGTTGAACAGCATGTCCTGAACGATTTTGAACAGTTTTGTCAAACGATGACAGCAAGAATGTTGTCATCGTTTCCTCTGAGCACAGATGATAGAAAACTTAAACTTTTTGATTTGATTTATGGATCAAATGGTTCATTTTCAGTTCAAAAGCTATCAGAAGAGGTCTGCTGGACGAGCCGGCAGATCAACCGCTATTTCGATCAGCATTTCGGCTTACCATTAAAATCCTACTGCGGTATACTTCGTTTCCGAGCCTCCTTTCCGCATATTAAAAATGGTAAATTGTCTCCGGAAGAGAATTTTACTGACCAGTCTCATTTTATACGTGAAATCAAAAAGCTTTCAGGTGTTCTGCCCAAAGAGCTCAGGATAAATCAAAACGACCGATTTATACAATTTTCCACGATTCCCGTCAGGTAGCTTTGTTCCGTTGAATTAAAAACGAAGACGGAAATGATACTTGAAAATAAAAAAATAGCCATCGTTGGAGGTGGTCCGGGAGGGCTTACATTGGCAAAACTTCTTCAGCAGAGAGGAGTACAGGTACACGTTTATGAGCGGGATGCGAATAAGGATGTGCGGGTACAGGGAGCAACGTTAGACTTGCACGAGGAATCCGGCCTGGCTGCATTGCGTGAGGCTGGTTTAACAGATGCTTTTTATGCAAACTATCGCCCCGATGCCGGTAAAATGCGGGTTGCTGGCATGGATAAAACCATCTATCTGGATGATCATGCTTTGAAGAATGGTTATGCCGATCAGCGTCCTGAGATTGATCGGGGGCCGTTGCGTAAAATTCTGTTGGAATCGCTTCAGCCGGAAACCGTAGTTTGGGATTGTAATTTCTTATCTATAGAAGCGGAGGGAGAGGGCTGGAGGCTGTTTTTCAAAAATGAGACTTGGGCTTATGCAGATATCGTGGTTGCAGCAGACGGTGCCAATTCCAGAATCCGCAAACAAATAACAGACATTACTCCGGTTTATTCAGGAGTGACAATTGTTGAAGGCAATGTATATAATGCCAGCCAAAATGCACCCGGGCTTTATGAAATGGTGAAAGGTGGAAAAGTTTTCGCTTTTGGTGATGAGCAATCGCTGATACTCAGTGCCAAAGGGGATGGAAGTTTGTCCTTTTACACAGGCTGCAAGGTTCCGGAGGATTGGTCTCTGAAAAGTGGTATTGAGTTTACAGATCAGAAACAAGTGCATCAATGGTTTGAGGCTGCGTTTCGATCCTGGGATAGCAGCTGGCAGGAGTTGTTTTCGGGTGAAGAAGTGTGGTGTATGGCGCGTCCTCAATACCATTATCCGCTTGATCAAAGCTGGACAGCTCTCCCTAACCTGACGATGCTTGGTGATGCAGCACATCGTATGCCGCCGTATGCGGGAGAAGGCGTGAACATGGCAATGCTGGATGCGTTGGAATTGGCAGAATGCCTCACTAGTGATCGTTTTGATAATTTTTCTGCTGCAATAGCCTGTTATGAAAAGAACATGCTGGAAAGAACAGCTGAAGTTACCAGAATCACACTTCAAAGTACTGAGATGTTACATTCGGTTGATGCGATTGACCAAATGCTTGCTATGATGCAGGGGGAGTAACAGCGCTGATATGATGCCGAAAAGGAGGAAGGTATTGTTTCGGGTAAACTGTAAATATTTTCTTGTGTAGATAATATTTTGTATATTTTAATTTTTGCAAAATATTGTATCAATAAATTATCTTTTATGGTTTATTTTAAATCTTTACTTTCTTTAATTATAACGTTTTGTTTTGTTGTTCAGGTTCATAGCCAGCCGGAGAAAACAAAAGTAGTTTCGCAGCTGGATAAAGATTATCCGCATTATGCAGCGCTGGCTGAGCGTATCTGGAAATTGGCTGAACCCGGTTATCTGGAAACCGAAACGAGCAGTCTTCTGCAAAAGGAGCTCAGAGATAATGGATTCAGTATCTCAACCGGTGTGGCTGAGATGCCCACTGCTTTTGTCGCGAGCTTTGGTAAGGGAGCTCCGGTTGTCAGTATTTTGGCTGAAATGGATGCACTCCCGGGCCTGTCTCAGGATTCGGTTCCGCTCAGAAAACCGCTGGTGCCTAATGCCTATGGACATGGGTGCGGACATAATTTGTTTGGGGTAGGGTCGGTAGCTGCTGCTATCGCTGCCAAGAACTATCTGCAACAATCCGGTAAGTCGGGCACTATACAGTTGATCGGGACTCCGGCTGAGGAGGGAGCGGGTGGTGGCAAAACCTATCTTGTAAAAGCCGGACTGTTCAACAACGTAGATGCGACCTTACACTGGCACCCGGGAGACAACAACAGCGCCAGTCCTTCTTCTTCATTGGCTTATCGCGTTGCCAACTTTCAGTTTACCGGCGTGGCGGCGCATGCAGCGGCAGCACCTGAAAAAGGACGTTCGGCACTGGATGCCGTAGAGGCCATGAATTACATGGTGAACATGATGCGTGAGCATGTTACATCTTCTACGCGTATTCATTATGTAATTAAAAAAGGCGGACTTACTTCTAACATTGTTCCGGACTATGCGGAGGTTGAATATACGATTCGTCACCCGACGGCAAAAGGTCTGGAGGAGGTTTGGGCAAGGTTGATGAAAACGGCTCAGGCGGCAGCATTGGGTACGGAAACAACGATGACTTACGAGGTACTGGCGGGATTGTATAATTTGTTACCTAATGAAACCCTCGCTAAAGTGATGCAGAAAAATCTGGAGCAGGTAGGAGGGATGCAGTATACTTCGTCCGAGAGTGAATTTGCAAACCAGATTCGTAAAACTATCGCTTCCGATAATCTTCCTCCACTGAACAGGGCTACTGCTGTAGAGCCTTATGCGTTGAATGGTGTATGGGCTGCATCTACGGATGTAGGCGATGTGAGCTGGGTGATTCCGACTACGGGATTATCTACCGCTACATGGGTGCCTGGGGTACCCGCGCATAGCTGGCAGGCGGTAGCATGCAATGGAATGTCGATAGGGTACAAAGGGATGATGATGGCCGCCAAAACAATCTCTTTGTCGGCAATTGATCTTTTTAAACAACCGGAAATTATTCAGCAGGCGAAAGCTGAGTTGTACAAGGCACGTGGAGGAAAAGAATTTACTTATAAATCATTGGCAGGCGACCGCAAACCGCCGTTGGATTATCGTAAATAGTACCTCTTTTAAGTATTGCATAACAACGAATCAGGGCTGGATATTTTTTTAATATTTAGCCCTGATTCGTATGTGGGCAATTTTGTATAAAAATACAGCTTATAACTTCTTTGTTCAGTGTTGTGTGTATCATATAGACTTAAATATTGCAATGATAGGATTATCAGATAGCTGTAAGAAATAGAGTTTTCTTTATGGGGGCGAAGTTTATATCAAAATTATTTATCATGGTTTTCCATGATTTTTATAGAATAATGGGAATATAGTTCTACGTTTTTGTATTTTAGTGGGCACATAACCTACTCTCCCTGTTAATGAAAAACCTCAAAAAGATCTCTTCCGGGAGGTCAAAACTATCAGTTGTTGCAACCCTTGTATTTTTAATGTTCTGTCTTACTTATGGATTTGGGTACCAGAAATCAAGAGTTAAAAGAGTAAATACTGCCAATAAAACCTATTCCGGATGGAATAAGATGTCAAGAGAAGACTTTCGTGCGCTCAATCGGTATGCAGATCTGGATCGTACCAAGCGAATTCAGGAACATGACGATGTGGATGGTCGCGGGGCTTTGGATAGTATCCGTCGTGGTATTAGATAGTCAAATAAATTCTATTTGGCACATAGAGGTTGTGAGTAAATAGAAAATATTTGATAAGGATTTTTTCTTAGCGTGTTGAAAATACGCTAAGAAAAAGCCCTCAACTCAGGTACCCCAAATCCGGTTTTTGAAAATATCAAATGTCTGTTTTAAGTGTTGATTAAGTATCAGCATGATAACAATGAATACCAATCCGTAGCCCATAAAGGTATAGATTTCCATATTCGAAAGCAGAATGGCTTGTTTATGAGTACTTTCAGCAAGGTGCCTGATTGAAAGTAGCCGGGATTCCTCTCCGGTAAACCCCTTATCTATCCACTTTACAGTGGCATTGGTAATTCGCAATTGAGTTTCAGTGCTTTCCTGTGTTATGAATTGTTTAAGCTTGTTTTCATGTTTCTGGTAAAGAAAGAATTGGGCATTTTGTAAAACACAAAATCCAAGTGTATTTCCCCAGAAACGTCCTATAACACCAACTGTGCCTGCAAACGGAGCCAGTCTGGCTGGTACGGATGATACAGTAAAAAGCACAAGAGGGACAAATATTATACCCACGCCAACACCCTGAAGTAAATAGGGAATTGCTATATCATTCAGCGAAACATCAGGTACAAACAAAAACGTGAACCACAAATGATGTACCGACAGGATGGCGAACGCAGTGATAAATAAGTAGCGGGGCGCCACGGAGCGTGACAGCAGAAAGCCTGCAATCAGCATACCGACGAAGTTGCCTGCAACATTCAGATATTGAACATGGGCAATTCTGATTACTTCCCAATTCCATACGCTTGCCATTGTATTGTGACAAATGTTCAATGTAGACCGGGAAATGTACAGCAGCAGAAATAGCAATAGCCCGGTTCGTAAGTTAGAAAATCGGAATACTTCAAAGTCAAAAGATGGGCGAGTTACAGATAATTGCCGGATAATAAACAGCGAAGAGGTGATCGCTGTTATCATAATAGCCAATACAATTTCGGATGATTGCAGCCAATACTTCTTTTCTCCATACACCAAAACAAATGCACCACATAATATTGCAGTCAGGATCATCACAAAGCTGGCCCAGTCGACCTGGAATAGCGGTATTTTACGATGAAAATGACTTCCGTTGAACACGATCAGGACCAGCATCGCACAGGTGAGCTGAAAAAATGCTGATCCGTAAGCCATATAGTTCCAGTCGTAGTTTTCGAGCAACCATACTGCAATGTTCGTAATAAAAGGGGATGCCATCAGCAGCATTCCGTAAGTAAAGGAAAAAACGATAATCGTTGCATTTCGGGATTTAAATCTTGTCAGTAACAGTATTCTGAGCGGTATCCATGGAAGTGCCATCAGGAATCCCTCGACAATACGAAGCATCAGAAATACCATAAAGTGATGCGTGTAGGCAGAGATAATGAAAGTGAGCGCAGCCAGCAGGTAGATTGCGATGAAGTAGTTGCGTGTGGGGAAATACCTGAACATACGGCCTTCTATCAGGATGGTTGCCAAAAATGTCCCATAGGTGATACTCATGCTGTACTGGAGGTCTTCAGGATCAATATCAAGAAAGCTGACTGAATAGGAAACGTTGCTTGAATATAGCCCAAGTAATACCATGGAATGCAGCATACAGACCAACAGGACGCTCTTGATCAGCCAATCGGGAACCCAGGATTTGAAAATGTTGTGGGCTTCCATCATTCAGCAGGTTGGTGGTCGGCAACGACTGTCACGTTCATTCCTGCTCTTAGAAAAGCAGTGCTGTTATCATCTGCTATCCGGATGCGAACCGGAATGCGTTGCTCAATTTTGACAAAGTTGCCCGTGGCGTTATCTGGTGGAAGTACCGAGAAACGTGCTCCGCTCGCAGGAGAAAAAGATTGTACAAAACCCTGAAAAGTTCTGCTGCCGCTCGCATCTGCAGTGAAGGTAATTTCTTGTCCGGGTGTAATGTGTGCGATCTGGGTTTCTTTAAAGTTGGCAGTGATCCATTTTTCTTTGCTTACCACCGACACGAGTGTCTGTCCTTCTTTGACGAGTTGTCCGGGCTGTATTGTCTTTTTGCCTACCCAGCCATCATATGGGGCAGTAATTACCGTGTAGGATAAGTATAGTTTGGCTTTGTCGAGTGCGGCTGCTTTGAGCTGGATGGCAGTGCGGGTCACAGGAACTCTGGCTGCTGCTTCATTGGTATTCAATGCAGTGGATCTGATCAGTTGGCTGGCCTCTGTAAAATTTGCTTTTGCCGATTCGTATTCCGTTTTTATCTTTTCGAGTTGCTGTTCGGTGGCGGCTTCCTCCCGTACGAGGGCCACATAGCGGTTGTATTCCTGTTCTGTTTGCCATACGTGCGCTTTGGCAGCTTCGAGCTGAGCAAGCTCTACGTTGGTTCTGCTGTCTGTTGTTTTTACATGATGAAGCGCAACCGTGACGGCTCTTTCAGCATTTTCCGTTTCTGCTTTGGCCATCTCCAGGTACGCATCGTATTCCCGGTTGTCGATCACAATTAAGGTATCTCCCTTATGTACGTACTCATTTTCGTCATACCGTACTTCCTGCACGTATCCCGTAATTCTGGTCATGACAGGTGTGACATATTGGTCAATCTGAGCATCATTTGTCTCTTCGTGTGTATTGTGAAAAACCAAAAACCAAATGCCCATAACAATGCCGGATGTGGCAATGATGCCAGCAATGAGGGTAAATATTTTGTGAAATGCTGCCTGATGAGCAGGCGTTTTCTGAACTTTCATAGTATGTCAGTTTTGAACAGGAGATAATATTTTATTGAAGAAGGCCGGATGTATACAGCAGTTGCTGGTATTTGGAGACAGTGTCCACCCGGGCGGCGGTGAGGTCGAATCGCGCCTGTAACAACACGTTGTCAGCATCGATCATTTCGGTGATCAGAGCAAGCTGATTGAGGTATTTCACTTTTACGATACGGTAGTTTTCCTGAGCCTGTAGCAGTGCTTTTTGTCGTACTGGAATGGTTTCCAATAAATCCTGCAGTTCGGAATAGTCTCTGTGAACCTGGTCAGAAAGCTTGTCGCGGACTATATTCGTATATACTTGCTGAGATTGCAGCCGCTTATGCGCTATGTGGATTCTGGTTCTGTTTTTGTATAAACCTGAAAGATTGTACGTTGCCTCCACGCCAATTTTCCCTAGGGTATACAGGTAAGGATTAGGTGGGAAGAACATATAGTTGGGATAATTGAAACCGTAGGAAGCAAAAAAATGCACCGAGGGATAGTAGTTTGCTTTAGTAATTTTGATGTCACGGATTAACGCCTCCTCTTGCTTCTGAGCAATACGAAGCTCGTCTCTGGAAAGAGTTGCCCGCAAATATTGTTCGTGATCGGGAGAAGATACAGGCATGTTGAGAACCTGTGAGGTGTCTATATCCAGGTGTTCGTTTTCAGGGAGTTCCAGCAACGTTTGTAAATCATGCAGCGCAACGTCAATTTGTCGGTGATTGGTAGCAAGTGACAGCTGCCTGTTTGATAACTGTAGTTCAGCCCTGAGTACTTCATTTTTTGTCACAGTTCCATGCGCCTTAAATACCCTGACCTCTTTGAGTCTATCCTGTTCTTCTCTGATATTCTCTGTCAGAAGTTTTTCCAACTCTTTCATTTTGAATATTCTGAGGAATAAATCAGTCACTTCGATCTGAATATCGTTTCTGACTTTCTCCAAATGAATCTGCGCGATTTCGTCCTCTTGTATGGCTTTCTCAATCGTGTATTTGATCCGGCCTCCGGTATATAGGGGTGTTTTTACTGAACCGGTGAAGTCTGCAATAACTGGGATCGTATGGGTTATAAATTTGTCACCTAAGCCGTGGCGGTATTCTGTCAGGTCGGTGATGCGTGCATAAGAAGCGTGAACATCAACTTCAGGTAGCAACAGTTCCCGTTTTTCCAATATGTTTTCATTCGCAATCTGTTTGTGGATTCTGGCATGCTGTATGCTTTTGTTGTTTTGAGAGGCAATACGGATGGCCTCCGACAATGTAATGTTGATTTTTTGAGCTTCGGCAGTTGTGGGAAAGAGCCAGACGAATGTTAGCGTCGAGATGATAAAATGCGTTAATGATTGGTGTAAACCCTTGTGGTAAATGAGAAAAGAAGCCTTTTTCTCTTTCTGATTAAATTGTACTTTACTGAGCTCTTTTGATCTCAGAGTACTTAATGGTGTCATCTTTTTGGACTTATGGGTGATTTGTAAATACTGCACAAAGGTGCGATCTTTGCCCATTCTCTGAATATCTTAAAAAGTCAAATATTTATCCATTTACGCCATGTCTGCCACAGATGATAAATATTATCTCACCGAAGTAGATAAATATCCGGAAAGTATATACTGCATGCACGATGCCATGGGAGAAAACGATATTTCTATACATGCGCATCACAAAGGTCAGTTTCTTTATACGGAGGGAGGTATTGTGCATGTGGAAACGCCTCAGAAAACCTACTTTCTTCCTGCGCGGCACTACATGTGGATACCTCCGGGCATATTGCATAGTATTCATCCGGGGTCTGCAGATGTAATCATGCGCAATCTCTATTTCCCGGTTGAAAAAGATGATAAGCCATTTTATGAAGTAACCGGCATTTATCCTGTCAACGATTTACTTCTGCAGATGGTCATTTTTAGTAACCGATGGAGCGGGGACTTGAACAGGGATGATAAAAGTGCCCACTTGTTCGCTCTTGCCTTCAAGCATATTCTCCCCGAAGTAAGCATTTACAATCTACCTTTGGCTTTACCCTATGCAAAACATAAGCGCCTAAATGAAATCATCCGGTTTATGAGCACAAACCTACAGGAGTTGATCATCTTTCCTGAGCTTGCGCACCAGTTTGGATTCAGTGAACGCAGCCTTTCCCGGTTGTTTCACAGCGATTTAGGTATGTCCTTTATCCAGTATCTTACCTTGCTGCGTATGATGCTGGCTTTAAGGCTTTTACTGGAAGATGGCATGTCTGTAAAGGAAGTGGCGGCACTTGTGGGTTATAACAGCGTACCGACTTTCAGTACCACTTTCTATAAAATTGTAGGGATGCGTCCTTCCGACTATGTGAAGCTGAAAACAGGTGTGTTGGGTGGATAGACAAGTGCTGATACTATCCACATTGGATTGCTCTCAACTGATAGTGGTATTTTCTTACTTGTGGCTGAAATGAATATCTATTTGGCTAAAACAGATATTTATGCCAATCAGAAAGGTGGCAAATTTGTCATAAATCAACTTATAATAAATTGTATCCTTCAAAGGATTGATGAGTTGACCGGCTTATTTGTTCACTTTTTCTTTATTCACTATGACAGCCGTTTCAAGAATTCATAACACTTCATTACATGATAAAGTGATATCAGCAGAGCAGGCAGCAGCCATGTTCACGGATAACATGGTGGTCGCCTCCAGCGGTTTTACAAAAGCAGGAGACAGCAAAGCAGTACTGAATGCATTTGCACATCGTGTTCAGGAGGAACCCATGCAAATTACGCTTGTTACAGGTGCTTCCCTCGGGCATGGTACGGATGGGCTTCTTGCCAAATCGGGAGCGCTTTCGCTTCGTTTTCCGTTTCAAGTGGATAGTCTTTTGCGGGAAAGCATCAATAAAGGAGATGTTTTTTTTATTGATCAACACCTTGGTGAAACAGCGGAGCTTCTGAAAAACGGACATTTTCCTAAGATAGATATTGCGATAATCGAAGCAACGCTGATAGAGCAAGATGGAAGTATTGTTCCCACCACTTCCGTAGGTAACTCTGCTGTATTCGCGCAGTTGGCCGGGAAAGTGATTATTGAGATCAATACCAGGGTACCTTTGGCGCTGGCAGGTGTACACGACATTTTCATGACAGGCAGTTATCGTTCTCATGCCATTATTCCGGTAACTTCTCCTGAAATGCGAATAGGCTCAACGTCCATTGCTATAGATCCCGAAAAAATCGCAGGTATAGTGATTACAGATATTGTAGATAGTCCGGCGGAAATAGCGCTACCTGACGCATCAACAAAAGCCATCGCCGCTCATTTGCTGACATTTTTCAATCAGGAAGTTGAAGCGGGCAGGCTTACACAATCGCTTTTGCCGTTGCAGGCGGGAATCGGGAAAGTAGCCAATGCAGTGTTGCATGGTTTTATTGAAAGTGATTTTGAAGCACTGACTATGTATTCGGAGGTGTTACAGGACAGTACCTTTGATCTTTTCGATTCGGGAAAATTGCTTTTCGCTTCCGGTTCTTCCATCACGGTTTCAGGAGAATACTACGAACGGATTTTTGCCGACTTTGATAGATACAAGGACAAAATCAGGATCAGACCGCAGGACGTTACCAATGCCGCTGAGGTGATCCGCCGGCTGGGCATCATTGCGATCAATACAGCCATTGAATGCGATATCTATGGGAATGTCAATTCTTCACACATTGGCGGAAGCAACATGATGAACGGTATCGGAGGCTCGGGCGACTTTGCCCGCAATAGCTATCTGAGTGTTTTTGTAACACAGTCTGCCGGCAAAGGCAATACTTTATCCAGAATTGTACCCATGGTTACCCATGTGGACCATACCGAACACGATGTAGATATTATAGTTACAGAGCAGGGATTAGCGGATTTGAGAGGGCTGGCACCAAGGCAACGTGCCAAAGCCATCATTGAAAACTGCGCGCATCCGGATTTCAGACAAGCCCTGACTATTTATTTTGAAGAAGCCTGCGAAAGAGGAGGGCATACGCCGCACGTACTGGAAAAGGCATTTAGCTGGCATACAAATCTGGCTGAGTTTGGGACGATGAAACCTGTGGATGTTCCGGCAAACGCAGTTGATTTCTAAATGAAGCGCCTTGTTATGAACTTCTGAACAAACTAATATTGAACTTTTAAACAAAGTGAGATGCCCCGGGATGCCGGACCTTTGTCTATCATAAATCAATTGAGTATGTGGACAAAGAAAGACATCCCGGATCAGTCGGGAAAAATAGTGATCATTACCGGAGCTAACACCGGTATCGGATATGAGACTGCACTTGCCTTGTACGAAGCCGGAGCACATGTGGTACTTGCATGCAGGGATTTAGAAAAGGCTGGAAATGCTGTTACACAAATGCGCGAGAGTGAAGGAACCGGGCAACTGAGCATCGCCAGGTTAGATCTTGCTGATCTGAATCATGTGGCAGAATTCGCAGCTCACTTCAGGAGTAAGTACAGCAAACTTGATCTGCTGATCAATAATGCAGGAGTGATGCTCCCTCCTGCAACATGCACGCCGGGTGGCTTTGAACTGCAATTTGGTGTCAACTTTCTGGGTCATTTTGCACTTACCGCTCATTTGCTCCCGCTAATTTTGGCAACTGAAAATTCCCGTATTATCACGGTGAGTAGCGGTGCGGCCAGGCAAGTCGATCATATTGACTTCAGTAATCTGAGATTGGAAAAGCCTTATGATGCCCAATATTCCTATGCGATCAGCAAACTGGCCAATCTTCAGTTTGCCTTTGAACTCGACCATAGGTTAAGAAATTCCGGAAGCAGCAGCGTTTCGGTCGCCGTTCATCCGGGCGTAGTTTATACAGATCTTCAACGATTTATTCCGGGGGACATTCTGGAGACTGCATTCGCACAATTCAGCCAGGTTTCTGAAGCATGGCAGGGAGCATTACCGACTCTTTACGCAGCCACGCATCCTGATGTCCAAGGTGGCGATTTCTACGGACCTGATGGCGAAAATGAATACTCAGGCTATCCGGCACTATCATCTTACATCACCACTGCCATGACAGACTCACTGCAAGCGGAAAGACTGTGGGAATTTGCAGAACAAGCTACAGGATTAAAAATCAGATCAACAAACTAAAATGAAATAATGAAAGATTCACAAGAAACTGTGCTGGTAACAGGAGGTTCGGGTTATCTGGCAATAGAATGTATTACGCAACTACTCCGTCAAGGGTATCGGATTAAAACTACTGTGAGAACAGAGGATAAGCAAAAGACTGTATTGCAGGCTCTTGAAGCTTCCAATATTGAAGATTATAGTCATGTATCGTTTGTGAAGGCCGATCTGACTTTTGATGAAGGCTGGGATGAGGCTGTGAAAGACTGCGACTATGTATTGCATGTAGCATCTCCGTTTCCTGCTGGCAATCCCAAAGATGAGAATGAGCTGATCATTCCTGCACGTGACGGGGCATTGCGTGTACTGCGGGCTGCACGTGAAGCCAGCGTAAAAAGAGTTGTGCTCACATCTTCATTTGCCGCTGTCGGTTATAGCAGAAGTATTCAAAATCATGTTTTTACGGAAGAGGATTGGACTGATACATCAGCACCGATAGCTGCGTACATCAAATCAAAAACTGTGGCAGAAAAAGCTGCGTGGAATTTTATTGCAGAAGAAGGGGGAGTTCTGGAACTGACGGTGATTAATCCCGTGGGTATATTCGGCCCGTTTACGGCAGGCAATTTTTCTGCTTCGGTGGAGGTAGTCATTCAGGGTATTTTGTCGGGAACAGTAAGCGAAAGTCCTGACTTTACCATGGGTGTAGTGGACGTTCGCGATGTAGCCGATTTGCATATCATAGCAATGAAGCACCCCGATGCTAATAATCAGCGTTTTATTGCTACTTCCGATGGTAGTGCCATGAGCTTTTATGATGTAGCGCAACTCATGAAAACCGAAAGACCGCACCTTGCTCAACATGTTGCGATTACCAATGCGACAGCGCCGCAATATTACGTGTCGATCTCAAACAGAAAAGCAAAAGAAATACTGGGCTGGACAGTGCGGAGCAAAGAAGAAGCGATTCTGGCAAGTATTGATTCTCTTGGCAATTAATTACATTTATAGTCAAACCAGAAAGCTGAATCGTGAAATTTAACAATATTCATTCCTGTCACCTGGGTCCTGAAATATCGCCGGAGCAGTTTGTGCCTGAACATTTTTTCCTTTTTCTTTTGAAAGGGTCGATGGTGGGTTACGATGGTCACAGGCACTATCAAATGCAGGAGGGAGATTATTGTATTCTGAGGAAAAATCATCTGGTTCGCTACACCAAGTATAAAAATGGTGAGCAGTTTGAAAAGATAATTATTACCCTGGATGCAGTATTCCTTAAAAAATTTCTGGAGAGACATCCAATGGAACCTAATGGAAAGGTAGTTGATGGAGCATTTTTGTCTCTACCGGAAGATAAGCTGATCCGGAATTTTATACAGTCGCTCGAACCTTATTATCACGGTGGAGAGCAGATCGACGAGATATTTGCGGATGTAAAGAGAGAGGAGCTACTGTTGATTTTGCTAAAAATCAATGCTGACCTGGCGAGTGTATTCTTCAATTTTGGTACACCTGAAAAAATTGATCTGGAAGAATTCATGAACCGCAACTTCCGGTTTAACATAAGTCTTGAACGTTTTGCATTTCTTACAGGACGTAGTCTTTCCTCTTTCAAGCGCGATTTTCAGACAATATTTCGACTCACACCCGGACAGTGGCTTACCAAAAAACGGTTGGATGAGGCTTATTTCCTGATCTCCGACCAAGCCAGGAAGCCGGTAGAGATTTATCTGGATCTTGGTTTTGAAGACTTGTCCCATTTTTCATTTGCGTTTAAAAAGCAGTTTGGTTTATCTCCGGGTTCCTTTGTGAAACAAACCAGTTGAATGAAAGAAATCTATTAACGGAGCCGTTTGTCTTTCGGGATAAGCGGCTTTCTTTTGTAGTGTGAAACTGCTCGCAAGTGATGCAAAAGCAATTTTGTCGGTTATATTAGTGGTTCGAACGATCCTTCACGAATCAACCGCCAAACTATATAATGACCCTTTCCCGCAATACACTGGTTCTTTGGTTTTTTATCATCCTGAAATTCGGAATACATTGTTTAATCATTTCTCCTGAATATGATCTTCACCGTGACGAATACCTGCATATTGATCAGGGTAAACATCTGGCCTGGGGATACTTGTCTGTGCCTCCATTAACATCTTGGAGCTCATGGCTGATTCTGGCTTTGGGTGGTTCTGAATTTTGTGTAAAATTTTTTCCGGCTCTGTACGGTATGCTGACGATGGTTGTGGTCTGGAAGGCAACAGAGGTACTGGGGGGTAAACTCTTCGCGCAGATTCTGGCAGCAACGGCTGTCACCTTTTCTGTTTTGCTGCGGATCAATATGCTGTATCAGCCCAACTCTTTGGATGTATTGGCATGGACGGCGATGTATTACACAATCCTCCAATATCTGAAAACAGAGCAATCTAATTGGCTTTACAGGGCTACAATGGTAGCGGCACTGGCTTTTTTGAATAAGTATAATATTGTATTTCTGCTGGCTGGATTGGCTCCTGCGCTCTTAGTGGCTGGCCAGTATCGACTGTTTACAAACAGGCATCTTTATCTCGCGGCGTTGCTGGCGGTGCTTTTGATTACCCCCAATCTGATATGGCAGTATCAAAACAACTGGCCCGTGGTTCATCATATGAAATTGCTTTCAAAAACCCAGCTTGTGAATGTAAATAGAGGGGATTTTCTGAAAGAGCAGCTACTGTATTTTTCCAGTTCAGCATTTGTGATGATCGCAGCTTTGGTTAGTTTTTCTACTTATCAGCCATTCAGGAAGTACCGCGTTTTCCTTTGGTCTTTTCTTTTCTCATTAGGCATTTTTGTTGGAGCACGGGCCAAAGGCTATTATGCCATTGGGTTGTATCCTATTTTACTGGCTTTCGGATCTGTATACCTTGAGAATGCGATTCGGGAAAGATGGATGTGGCTTCGTGTTGCTGCGATTATGCTCATTGTTGCGGCATTCCTGCCAATTGTAAAAATAGCTTTTCCTTTACAAAGCCCTGAGGAAATTGCGTCTCATCCGGAATCCTTCCAACCGCTGGGTTTGTTGCGGTGGGAAGACGGAAAGGATCATACCTTGCCTCAGGATTTTGCAGATATGCTCGGCTGGAAAGAGCTTGCAGCGAAGGTTGACAGTGAATACGCGAAATTGAAAGATAAAAAACACACTGTTGTTTTATGCGACAACTATGGGCAGGCGGGAGCAATTAATTATTATTCAGCATTTAAGGATATTGGTGCGGTGACGGTTAATGCGGATTATATCAATTGGTTTCCGCTGGATGAGGAAATCGTTAATGTTATTCTTGTTCAAAATGCAGATGATGACGATCCGGATCGAAACAAGGAGAAACCGCTCTTTCGTACGATCAGACGGACAGGTAAGATTGAGTCGAAATATGCACGTGAGGTGGGTACCAGCATTTATATGCTGGAAAGTGCTAAAGTATCAATCAATGAAATCCTGAAATCGGATATTGCTGAAGCCCGATGGAAGTAGTGTGAAATGCAGCAGTTTATTTCTTTACATATATTTCAATAATCTCCTGATCAATGCCCAGACTGTCAATTTTCTCGACTCCTGTCTGGATAAGTGTGTCATTTTTGAGTTTTAATTTGAAATGAAAATCATGGTTTTCCCATTCCCGGTAATTGCAATAGGTCAGGTGCTCGGTATATTCTTCACCTTTAAGCTCATAGGTTCCGCTTCCGGCCGAAAACACCGTTGAGTCTTTGGACGTTGCCCGGATATTATGATTGAAAAAAGCGAATTCCTTATCTGTGAACATTTTGATCATCTCTCGATTGGGTACCGGGAAGGTTTCGGAAGTATCCCCTTTGGTAATGACTTTGCTGGAAACTAATTTCCATGTTCCTATTAGTTGGTTGTCGGAAGTGTCTGTTGAATTGGTTTTTTGCTGACATGACGCCAGCGCCATTGCTGAGAGCAGGAGGGTACAGATGGTTTTCATAAGTTCCGTTTTAAGATGGCATTGTGATTAATCAAAAAGTGTTGGCGTTTTGCCAGCGCGTTCCAGTCTGAGCAGGAAATCCTTATTATGTAACCCTCCTGCAAAACCTGTAAGTTTTCCTGAGGCACCAATAACACGGTGGCAGGGGGCGATGATAGAAATAGGGTTTTTCCCGTTGGCTGCCCCCACAGCACGTACTGCTTTGCTATCTCCCAATTCTTTGGCTATGGCACCATAAGTCCGGGTTTCGCCGAATGGAATTTTCAGCAATTCTGCCCAAACACTTTTTTGGAAATCAGTACCGATAAAATCCAGTTGCAAATTGAAAGTAGTTCGTTTTTTTGAAAAATATTCATCTAACTGTTTTTCTGTTTCAAGAAGAACAGGATGCTGTTCGTTGCACTCGCCCGGCTCCACTTTTACCCTTCCGGGCTTGTCGTGCTCCCACAATATAGCAGCCAGGCCATTCTGTGTAGCGATCAGCTTTAATCTGCCAACAGGGGTATTGATTTCCTTGAATTGATTCATACTGTCGGGGAGCTGGCCTGTTTGAATAAAAAATTATATAACAAAGGTAGCCAAAGATGCAATTTTACTTTATTGCTTTAATTCTAATTCGCAATCCTTTCAAATCCTGTATATATGAAAAAAATATTATTACTGTCTGTTCTGATTGTTGTTTGCCTCGGCACTGCTCCCCGCAAAATTACCTGGGTTGCTATTGGAGATTCCATCACGTATCTGAATGATCATCAGGAACAGACAGGCAATAGGGTTACCAAAGGTTATCTGACCTTGATCACAGAAAGACATCCGCAAGTGAGCTACATTAATAAAGGATATAATGGCTGGACTTCGGTGAATATCGCTGATAAGATTGAAACTTTGGAACTGACCCCGGCTGATGTATATACGATATTCCTTGGTACTAATGACTGGTGGCAGGGCAAACCGCTGGGAACTTATACAAACTATAAGGACGATACCGGTTCAGGAACAGTGTACGGCGCTTTCAGAGTGATCACAAACAAACTGAGATCATTGAACAAAAAGGCAAAGATCATCCTGATCACTCCTATGCAAAGAGGTGATTTTGTATACATCAACAATTCGAAAAACAATGCATTTGGCTCGTATAAATTGAAAAATGAGCAATCGCTGGAACAGTTTGCCAATGCTATTGTAGAGATAGGGAAGGAAGACAAAATGCCGGTCGTAGATTTGTATCATAACAGCGGTATGACACTTGAAAAAATGGTTCACTTCAAAAAGTTGCGTGAACCTGGTACAGACACATACACTGATTTCAAATATCCGGATTACACCAACGTCCCTTTTGATCCTGAAAAAGATGCGTATCCATATCCGGAGGAATCCATCTATATGACTTACGATGGTTTACATCCTTCGGACGAGGGCTACAGAATTATTGCAGACATGCTGGAAGCAAAGTGGAAGAGACTGAGATAAACAGTTATTGGTTATATTTACACACATGCTTACAACTTACTATTATGAAAGCCAGACAGAAGTTTGCGGTATTATTGGGATTGCTGTTACATTCGGCAATCTTACATGCTCAACCCCTGAAGCCTTACTTTGATAAATCGGAGTATATTGAAACGCTTAAAGTAAATCATAAGGTACACATTGATGTTGATAAATGGCAGGATGTCAAAACGGTTCCTGAACCGGAGCATTTCAGACAGGTCTACAGATCAAAAAGTGTAGGATTTGATAATTTGTGGGATTTGTGGAAAAAAAACGATCGTCTGGGAATGATAGCCGTGAGGGGTACAACACAGACAGGGGTCAGTTTTCTTGCCAATTTCTATGCTGCGATGGTTCCTGCCAAGGGTACATTGAAATTAAGTAAAGATTTTACTTTTGACTATCATCTGGCTGATCATCCCAATGCAGCAGTACATGTGGGCTGGCTTGTTTCTATGGCATATTTATCCGGAGATATTGTATCAAAAGTGGATTCCTGTTACAAAACAGGTATGAAGGAGTTTATTCTAACCGGGCACAGCCAGGGTGGAGGAATTGTTTTTCTGTTGAAAAGTCATCTGGAAAACCTAAAGAAGACGGGAAAGCTTCCAGCTGATGTTGTCTTTAAAACTTACTGTAGTGCAGGTCCCAAGCCGGGTAACCTGTTTTATGCCTATGAGTATGAAAATCTGAACAGGGATGGCTGGGCGATCAATGTCGTCAACACAGCCGATTGGGTTCCGGATGTGCCTTTCACTGTTCAGACTGTAGATGACTTTACAGCTGTCAATCCTTTTCATGGGGCAAAGGCGCAGATTAAAAAACAAAAATTTCCGAAGAATCTGGCTTTAAAATACGCTTATAATCAGATGAGTAAGCCAAGTTACAAAGCGCGCAAAAATTACCAGAAATATCTGGGGAAAATGGTGTCTCAAACCGTCAAAAAGCAATTTCCCGAATTTGAAGCCCCTAAGTATTTCAATAGTAATTATTACGTGCGGACAGGGTCTACAGTGGCGCTATTTGCCAATGAGGACTATTTCAAATTGTTCAACAACGATCCCGAAAATCCAAATATCTGGCAACATCATTTACCTGCAGCTTATCTGAATCTGGCAGAAAAGCTGAAATAATGAATCAATGTGAGGCTATATACTCTTTCAGGCTGGCCAGTACTTTGAACATGGCCTCATTGACATGGTCGTTGTCTGCCTTTGCCTGATCCAGTTGTTGCTGTACGTCAGATCGTTTTTTCTTGTTCGTTTCTGTTTTAACCAGCATCTCTTTTTCTGTTACCAGATTGTTTTCGTTGATTCCAAGTCTGGCAGGTGAACGAAGCTGGGAAGTACCATCCAGGTTAGTGATTTTTACCTGATATCCCTGATCACGTAATGTAAGTGTCAGATCAAAACGGACATAGTCATAAAGGGATGTTTGTACGGGCGTGTAGGTGTTAATTACAAGAAGTCCGGTTGCTGCATCCTGCTTAACGACTGCGTTTTCATAATTCCCGAAGGTATCAGAAATCCATTTCTGCGCGATTTTAAAGCATTCATCCTTACTTTTTTGTGTTGATGCCTGATCCGTATAAGTGGCTTTTTTGTTGGCGTCGAGCAAGAGTTTCCCATCTTGTGAATAAGTAACGCCGGAAAGAAGGAGCAATGCTCCGAGAATAAAATATTTCAATGTCGGTTCAAAATGGTACGTCGCAAAGTAGAGATTAATGGATGTAATGCCAAGGGATTAACCATTGTATTTATAAAAAAGTAAATAGGGTGGAGCCGGATATATCGATGCAGAGAAATCAATTTTGTAATATAGCAGGCAAAATCACTTAGCACTAAAAACACTAAAATTATGCGTTGGCAGGATTTACGCAGAAGCAGTAATGTAGATGACCGTCGTGGAATGTCCGGTGGCGGAAAGGTTGCACTGGGAGGCGTGGGAGTAATTATTGTAGTCGTATTAGGTTTGCTTACAGGACAGGATCCGGGGCAGATTATGGAGAATTTGCAGGGCGCGCAGACTACCGAGCAAACTGGTACGAGACCACCCGGCCCGCGGCCCGATGACCGTACAGCCGACCTTGTCACAACAGTCTTGGGAAGCACGGAGGATGTATGGGATAAAATATATGCTGAGAATAACGCACAGTATCAGCAGCCTACATTACAGATTTTTGAAAACGCTACCCAGGGAGCTTGTGGTGGTGCGTCAGCTGCAATGGGTCCTTTCTATTGTCCTGCGGATCAGCAGGTGTACATTGATTTGTCCTTTTGCGATGAGCTGCGTACCAAATTCAAGGCACCCGGAGACTTTGCTGTCGCCTATGTAATTGCTCACGAAGTGGGACATCATGTCCAGAACCTGATGGGAATCTCTTCACAGGTTCAACAGCAGCGCAGGAGATTGAGCGAAGCAGAGTATAACAAATTGTCGGTAAAATTGGAGTTACAGGCTGATTTTTTGGCGGGTGTATGGGCCAACCGTGCCAATAAAATGCAGAATATACTTGAACCGGGTGACCTGGAAGCTGCCTTGGCTGCGGCGAATGCAATTGGTGACGATAAACTTCAAAAGCAATCGCAGGGCTATGTAGTCCCCGATGCCTTCACCCACGGTACCTCCGAGCAACGTATGTACTGGTTTAAAAAAGGCTTTGATACAGGAGATTTAAATCAGGGGCGTTTCGACGATATCAGATAAGTTAAAAAAGTGGAGGTCGTTAAAGCCTCCACTTTTTGATTTAAAGATTATCTCCCTCCGGGGCCGGTACTGCCTCCCGCCCGTGTAACCATGGTGCTCGTGGTGAAAGTCGTAGATGAAAGTGTCCCAGGGTTGTAGGTGCCACTTACATAGAGTCCGTTTACACTCTTTCCATTGGTAACGGTTCCGCCGTTGTATACTTTGTAGGTTTGGCCGGTTTTTACTTTTGGATTTGAAAACAGCATCGTCGAATAGGATTTGGGTATTTCGAAGGTCAGAACTTCCACACCTTCATTGGATTGTATGTGGATGATATCATTAGCCGTTCCTGAACCCAGAATCACAGATGGTTGCGTAGATACTGTTGCGGTAGGGGTGCTGGTTCCGCCTCCGATGCCAACGATAAATCCACCCACAATTTTGAATGTACTGTTATCGCAGTCAAATCCCTGCTCAGGTGATCCTGCACCTACTGCTACTGTTTTTCCTCCTGTTACAGTGATTTTTCCATTTGAGTCGATTCCATCGTTAGAGCTACTAAACGCATAAGTAGTACCACCATTGATGTAAATAAATGTCCCGGCATTCAGAGCATCGTCTGCGGTTTTGACCACAATGGTTCCATTGTTAATAGTCAGAACACTTTTCGATTCAATACCTTCGCCAGCGCTGGAGGTAATGTCAATAGTGCCATTATTAATAGTTACGTATGGATCAATCGTAGCGTCAGTATCCCAGCTTGCCGTGATCCCTTTATCTACCACGTTGATTTTGAACACGCCGTTATTGATCACGATGTAGCCTTCCTCACATTGGATTCCATCATCAGTGGCGGTGATATTGATTTCTCCTCCATCGACGATAAAGGCATCGTTAGTATGGATACCATCTGAAGCTGCGCCTGTTACAGTAATTTTCCCGCTGATGATACGTACATAATCGTCGCTGCAAATGGCGTGTTTGTTGTTGGACTTCAGGCTGAGACTTCCGTTTCCTGAGAAAATGAGCTGACCTTCACTGAAAAAGGTGCCCTTCATATCTTCTGTTCCGCTTGCTGTATACGTGGTGCCGTCGGTCAGGCTGTTTGTGGTATTATCGTTGAGTACCACAAAAGCCCTTTTACCGGATTGTATATTAATGGCTGGTCCATCGCTATTGGTGATATTCACACCATTGAGTGTCAATTTGAATTTTTTATCACTGTAAATCTTAACTGATCCGTTAGTGGTTGTTCCGGATAGTTCATAAGCTACCTCAGCCACGGTAGCGTTGATGATCACATCTCCGTTTGTCTCCGTTACGGTTACGCCTGCGCCAGCCAGTGGATTGGTAGTGGATACTGTTGTACCAAAATTGATCGAAACTACTGATGAAAAAGTAGAGTTGGCGAGCAGATCATCGGCGTTTTCGGCATTGCCTGTATTACCTTCCGGTGTGGCTGAGGAGATGATGGTACTGTCGATCGTTACGGCAGTACTGCTGGCCTCCTGTTCGGTTACTACGTCGTCTTCTTTGGAGCAGGAGGCCAGCAAAATACCCGCTAAGAAAGCTGTGCTCAAAAGCGAGGCCTTACGCCACACGGGTGCGGAGGTTACGAAAATGCTTGTTGTTGGTGTCATTTGGATTTTTAGTCTGGAGTAACATTCTTCTTACAAACATGATTACGTGTTGGCTGTGGGAAGTGTTGCAGCGCTTAAAATCACATGGGGAATATCAACTATTTTACAATAATTCCGGACACGTAGCTTTGTGTTCCTGACTCATATCTAATGAGATAAAAGCCCTGGCCGGGAATGGTTGTTTTTAGCTTTACAGTGGTTTGTTGATTAATTGTTTCAACACCCAATAAATTACCTGATTGGCTTAGTATGCTGATTTTTCCGCTGGATGGGCGTGCGAAGTGTACCATCACTCCTTCCCGGCTGTGAGAAGGATTGGGATATACGAAAAACAGCTGGTTTACTTCCTTTTGCGTACCAAGTATGATATCAGTCATGATTTCTGCATTTCCAAATTCAGCCGACTCCGCCGTGGTGTTTACTGCTTTGATACGGTATTGTAACCTTTGACCGCCTGGAACGATATTGTCCCGATAGGTCCTTGTAGGGGATGGCAGTATTGCAACGCTTTTATAAGTGGATTCAGGATTTGTCCTCCGTTCCAGTACATAGCTATTGGCGCCGGGGACGCCACTCCAGGTCAGTATCACGTCGTGGTCGGTACCGGGGCGAGCTTCGAGAGCAGGGCTGCTCAGGGCATCACCAATGGGCATTTGAAAAAAGGAAAATGCTCTCATACCCAGTTTGTTTTTCAGGTAGGGGCCGGTGTATCTGAAATAGGGTGCAGCTGCTTCTATATAATTAGGGAGATAGTTAAATTCCCGGGCCGACTGCTTGCCATTCAGTTCAAGAATGATGCGGTTACCTTCAGCTGTTCCCGACAGTACGGCTCCCGTACCGCCGCCAAGATAAAAGAAATCTTTCATCTGTAGTATCCCATCCGCATATTCTGGCTTGTAGGCTTCAGGATACAATAATTCCTGATTTTCATCAAATGTGATAA
The DNA here is from genome assembly GCF_003383615.1 of Dyadobacter luteus. GTDB lineage: Bacteria > Bacteroidota > Bacteroidia > Cytophagales > Spirosomataceae > Dyadobacter > Dyadobacter luteus. The sequence continues at coordinate 203,710 of NZ_QNUL01000003.1, read as the reverse complement.
TCAGTCTGTTGTTTTCATTACTGCTGTAAAATGCTTTCTGAACATTCGGGGAGTTGATATTGAGCGTGTCCTTACGCTGATAGAAATCCCTGGCCATAAGACGGGCCACTTCCTGTCCACTCTGTATGTTGCCTTCCCGTGAATAATGAAGCCCGTCATATCCGGTAGTTCCCACACTCGCGATTGAGCTTACATCGGGGTAAATTTGCGGTAGTCTGCGCTGATAGTCTCTTACAATAGCACCTATCGGGGAATTGTAATAAATGATATCAATTTGAAAAACATATAGTTTTTGCAGGTTCGGATAATCGATATAAAGATTTTTTCTGAACAGATCAAAGTAACCTTCCCAATTTGAACCTTCGTGATAAGCTTCCGTTTCTCCTTGCCTGAAAACAAGTCCGCGTACAGCTCTGGTCAGTCCGGCTTTTTGCGCTCTGTACAGCATTCGTCCGTAACCATTGTTCATATCAGCAGGGTTGCCTTCTGTTCGCCGGGAATGTGATTCTGCGGATGACCAGTGAAATCCACCATTGATGAGGCAATTAGGAACTCCGGAAATTTCTACCAACTGCCTCTGCATTTCCAGTCCCATGGTTCCGACGAGGGCTCCCGAATTTTCCTGATTCGATAATGCCCAGAGGGTATCAGCCGGGTTATACGTATCCGTATTTAAATTACCTGTTATTTTTCCGAAGGATCTGCAATACTTGTTAGTTTGCTTCTCGGTAAAAAAACCAGTGGAGTTGGATTGCCCTGTAAGCAAATAAGCATCTCCGCTCACCACATTCTGGCGGTCGGCGATTAGTGTTGAGTCGCCTGTTTTGCAGACATAAACCTTGAATCGATAGTCAGCAAGTTCAGCCTTGATCTTTGCGCTGGTGCCAAAGCTTCCACGCTCAGTATAGTTAATCGGAGAACGCAGATATTGTACCAGTGTTTCATTTCGATACACGATCACAGACACATAACTGTACCCTGATCTTTCAACAAAACCTGATACAGGTATATTTGCCTCATTTTTTTCGTCACGAGGATATAACTGGTAATCCTGGGGCAGTTTATTAAAATTTATGAACTGAATTTTTTCGGCACTTGCATCATTATAAAGATGGATAAAGAAGAGCGCAGTAAACAGAAAAATACTCTGATTCCATACTTCTGAAAACTTAATTTTCATTTGATAATGATGGTCTGAATAAAAGTGTTAGAAATGTAATCAGTGCATGTATTTGTGTTTGTTATTCGGGTACGTCCTTATTTATTTTTTCCTCAGCTTCAGCAATCTCTTCATGATCTGCTTCGGGCTCCTCCTGGTGCTCATCTGCCTGTTCTTCGAATTGCAATGCGATAAAAATCGGAAAATGGTCGGAATTAAAATTTTCAAGTCTGCGCATGGTGACCAGTTTGAAATCTGTGGTGCAGAAAACGTGGTCTAATGGAAAGCGCAGGAACGGGTATTTAGCATGAAAAGTATTGAAAAATCCCCGTCCTATTCTTGGATCCAGTGTTCCGCTTATTTTTGTAAACAACTTTGTAGTATGCGACCAGGCCACATCATTAAGATCCCCGACAACAATTGTCGGGGTAGGATTTTCTTTCACCTCTTTGGCTACGAGCAACAGTTCCTTATCCCTTTCAGTCGCGTAGAGATTTTCTCCGGGCACCGGTGGGGTGGGGTGTACGCAGTGCAACGTAATCAGCTTTCCCGATGGAAGTTCCACTTTTGTCGTGATTGAAGGAATTTCATCGTCGACCAGATACCGTACCTCAGGATTCACCAGTTTGAATTTTGAATAGAGTAGCATTCCATAGGTATTTTCCAACGGAACCAATACCTGGTGAGGATATTTTTCCTTCAACTTTTCTGTCCCTTTGTACCAGTACTGGTCTGTTTCCAGCAACAGAACGATATCAGGATCCTGCCTCCCTATTACACTCAGACAGCCAATTGTATTTCTGTTATCCTGATATACATTGGAAGAAACGATACTTATTTCGTTCCTTTTGTCTGTGAAAGATCTTTTTTGCAAAGCTTTTTTTGCAAAAAAGGAAAAGGGGTAAATCTGATAAATCAGGTAAGCGCAGTTAAGGATCAGAGCGACGAAAACAAATACTTCAAATGGCTCGTCAACCTGAAAATAAAACGCATAAAGAATAATCGTTACCAAATTCAGAAACAGCTTCTGAAGTCGTGGATAATCAAAAACTCTGAAGGTCCAGTAATCATTTCTGATTAGAGGCATCAGGGAAAACAAAATAATGAAACCCGAGAAAATTTCCAGGGAAAGCTTAAATGACTGCATGAACTACTTAAGTTTCTGTTTTTTGACACCCGTCGTTGTGATTTTCACAGGATTGATCAGGCCGTTTTCATTAAAGGTCATCACTTCAATACATGTTTCACGGTGATTCCCATCCGTTTCGGTAAGAGGCCGGCGGTGATACACGATGTAATATTGATCTTTTCCCGGTCCCTGTATAATCGAATGGTGACCTGCACCTCTCGCCACTTCGGGATCCTGTTGCAGGATTCTGTCAATTCTTTTGAAAGGTCCGAATGGCGAATCGGCGATGGCGTAAGCTACAGAATAGTTAGGCCCTGTCCAGCCTCCTTCCGACCACATAAAATAATATTTCCCGTCACGGATAAACATGAATGGCCCCTCTACGTATCCCTCCGGAGTCACTTCTTTGAATATAGTACCGTCTTCAAAAGGTACAAAGCCCGTGAAGTCGTCATTTAGTTTGGCTACGTTGCAGTGTTTCCAGCCTCCATAATAGAGATAATGCTGTCCATCTTTGTCTCTGAAAACGAACTGATCAATAGGCTGAGCTCCATTGTGAAACTTATCAATAAGCGGCTTGCCCAAATGATCCTTATAGGGGCCTTCTGGTTTGTCAGCTACAGCTACACCGATGCCTCCTTTTTCCTGATCATTCTGAATATCATTTGCTCCGAAAAAGAAAAAGTACTTGTTGTCTTTTTTGATGATAGACGGTGCCCACATGGCGCGTTTTGCCCATTTGACTGCAGAAGTATCGAGAATAGATGAATGTTTTTTCCAATTGACCAGATCCGTAGATGAAAATGCGTCAAAATGAACCTGCTTATTGTAAGGAGCCGAAAAGGTAGGGTATACCCAATATTCTTTGCCGAATACAATTGCTTCCGGATCAGCGTACCAGCCCGGGAAAATGGGGTTGCCGGATGTTTCTTTCTTTTCTTTTTGTGCCAATGCAGGTTGAAGGCTTAGGAGAGCAATAGCTGCGGCAATACAATTTTTCATTTTTTGAATTAAATAAATAATAGGTTAATTGGTTTAGTACTCACCTGCTGACCCGCCTCCACTGAATTCACCGCTTCCGCCGAACCGGAAGTTATCATGAGCTGGTACGTCGCTCAAAACTTCAGAAGCAAGGATTGTTTGTATATGTAAGTAGGCAGATGAGTCCTCTTCGGGATGATCGGCAATGCCGTATCTGGGTTGTTTCAAATAGTGTATGCAAAGTGCAGAAATACCGATCATCAGAACGCCTGACAAGGCTGTGGCCTGCGAGGCAGAAAGGAAATCAGTATAATAGTAGAATGTAAATCCACTGAATGCCAAAGCAAGCAGCCCGGCTATAAGGAGAATTCTGTTTTTCTGTTTTAAACCCAGAAAAATGTAAAGAGCGGGAATAATTAATGTAAATGCGTAAAACACAATTGCGAAATCAATCTGAGGACTCTCAGATCCGCCAATATCATTAATTAGTGCATTCGCCTCACGAACAACATAATAATTGCCGCTCAGATAAATCAGCAGTAATAAAATAAATTCCAATAGAATCCGACTTTGCCTGTAATAAATGTCACAGATCTTGCTGACCAGCAGGTAGAGAGCGGCCGACATCCCCACCATGGCAAACGGAAGTAACATACGTCCCGTTACTGATTTCATCATCAGGCTCATCACCAATGTGTACCAAACAGCTAATAAGCACAGAGCCAGGAATGAATCTGCGTAGCGATAGCATGCCGGAATGAGTAAAATCAGGGCAGCCAGACAGTACTGCCATACTTCCAGCCGGTTTTCAAATAGAATTACCAAAGGAACAAAAAATGAAACCAATCCTGCATAAAGCAGCGCATTGTCTGCACCGGAGTGATACAGCTTCTTTTCTCTGATCATAAATTCCAGACTCACAAAAAAGCCTATTCCCGAAATAATACTTGGAATGATAAAGGAATTTCCCGATTCCATTCCAAAAAGCAATGCGATAAAACTGACAAAAAATGAACCGGAAACACTGGCAAACAGAAACAATCCGATACGAACAAATAGGTTAGGAAGATAGAACTGATGAGGGAATTGGGAGCATATACGCTCAAACTGCGCTTCTGTAAGCAGTTTTTTTGACATCCATTTTCTGCATTTATTTTGCAGATACAGGTTTTTTACCCAGGTTTCCTGATAAGCTCGGTTCATCTTTTAGTCCCTAAAATTTTCCTGAAGTTTAAAAGAAAGATCAGAGTTCCGGCACTGGAAGCGAGCATATAGAAAATACCCAGCAAGCCGACCATGATATCCGGAGTAAGATAGAAAAGTGCATAGCTGATGGCTACATAGCCATAGATAACACCCATTACCAAAAAAACAGCAGACTGTTCTTTTCGTGCTGTTTGTATCAGATAATACGAAAGCGCGATAGAGATAATGAAGTATACAAACCAGACAGTGTGGTTGAACAAGCCTGCTAAAGCTGCTGCCGAAGCAAGATTCGCTCCGAATAGTAGGTAGGTAAAGCTGAAACGACTTTTCAGTTGTTTTATTTCGGATACCTTTCCGGCAACTGCGAGCGCTAAGCCAAGCACAATAGCTGTAATCAATAAACTTTCGCTGGTGAAATCATTTCCCCGTACAACTGAGGTGGGAGCTATGGTGAGTCCTAGCCAGGAAGCCAGCCCTGTCAGCGCCATTGACAGCACACCTATGTGGTCGAAACGATAGGCCAGGAGGAAAAATAGTAAAGTTGGAATAGCAACAGCCAATCCAAATCTGGTTCCGAATAACTCATACTGATATTGGAGGTAGCCTTCCAGAATCAGAAAAAGGCTACAGCCAAGCAGTAAACTATAGTCTGCGAGTTTGCTTTGCGGAATAGTTTTTAACCACGAAAAAGGTGAGCGGTGTTTTACAGAATGACCTAAAAGTAAAATGCATAAAATAGCAAGTATACTGATGATTACCTGATGTCCGATACTATCAATGTTGTCGTACACAATAACGCCAACTCCCGAGGTGAAAAGCAATATGCCCAGATAAAGTATACTGCGTAGCTCATGGTACAACGAGAATGGGCGTGAGTCAAGAAAGTCAGATATCGTTTCTGAATGCTGGTCAGAGATAATCTGTTTACTACGAAGTTGATCAAGTATATCGTTACTGCTCATGCTCCCGCTGTTGTATGTGGACATCCTGTAAAGATATTACCCTTTCGTGCATAAAGTACTTCTTGTTAAAACCGTAGTGTGAAATCTTCTTTGACTTGTTCTTTCCTGAAAAAAACCAGGCCAATCCAGAACAGATCCACAGTGAGGGTAACTTGCGGGTGCGCTTTGATATGGTTCCACGCTTGTGTCATCTCTTCGGACCAGTAAATATCATCGAATATAAACAGGCTGTTATTGTTGGCATATGGGAGGCATTGCTCGAAATATCTCACTGTCGGTTCAAAACGGTGATTGGCATCAAAGTAGGCATAATCGATACCATCAGAGAAACTTTTCAACGTTTCAGGCAGTGTTTGGTCAATATTGCCGACGACTATCTCGATATTACTCATTCCCTCACTTTCGAAGTTTTCACTGGCGATCTGAGCAGTTTGCGGACAACCCTCAAATGTAACAATCCTGGTTTCAGGACTGGCTTTTGCCATATAAAGGGTGGTAAGGCCGAGAGACGTGCCTAATTCAAGTATACTGCCTGGTTTTAAGCGTTCGATAAGTCTGTAAAATAGTCTGCCGAATTTTTCAGGCTTTTCGGCATTTTTGGCAATGGTTTTCAGCTTGCGGCGATTGGACTTATTGACGCGGGAACCAGCTCCAAGATCCAGAATTTCAATCTCCTGCTCCGAACGGAGTAGCTTTTTCCTTAATGCCTGAAGGCTTGTATAATCCGGATTTTTGTCGTTTTTGAGCGCAATGACGTTGTTGTAAAGTTCAAACAAAAACGGGGAATGTATGGCATGTTCGTTACCGGAACGAATCAGGTATTTAATGTAAGCAGCAATCAATTCGTCTTAATTTATAGCAATGTGAAATCCGGCTTGCGGATCAGTTCAATCTGTAAGGTACAACAAGGGAAAAAGCAGGGATGATCACTCTGAATTGTTTGCCGTCAATGACGCGTTCCATCAGATAGGTTCCTGCCATTTTGCCAATATCAGTTCTGAGGTTACAGCCTGAAACATAATCGTGTACATCTCCAGGCTCTAATACAGGCTGAAGACCTACCACACCTTCTCCTTCCACCTCGCGTACAGAAGCATTTGCGTCGTAGATAAGCCAGTGTCGGCGTAGTAGCTTGACTGTGTGTTCACTACGGTTTTCAATCATGATTTTGTAGGTAAACACATAATGTTCCTGACCCGGGTTGGAGTAGTCAGGTTGATATTCTGTGAGTACGGTGACTTTTACACCTTCTGTAACTTTTGAAACCATAAGACTCAGGTGTTGGGTTTGTACTTTGATTAAAGTATTAATTTTGAATTATAAATACTCGTACCAAACGAAAATAGTCATCATTTGCTGACAAAAGCAAATCAAAAAGATATTAATTTGGTTTTTAATTTAAACTCAATGGGATGGATGTAAAAATAGAGGAGTCGTGGAAAGAAAGATTGTCATCGGAATTTGATAAACCCTATTTTCAATCGTTAGTCACTTTCGTGAAGGAGGAATATGCTACCCGGCAAATTTTCCCTCCGGCCAAACAAATATTCAATGCATTTAATCATTGTTCATTCGATAATTGCCGTGTTGTTATTTTGGGTCAGGATCCTTACCACGGGTTTGGGCAAGCTAATGGATTGTGTTTTTCAGTGAATGACGGTATCAGAATTCCACCGTCATTGGTCAATATTTTTAAGGAAATTCAACAGGATTTGGGTAAGCCTATTCCCTCTACAGGAAATCTTGAAAGGTGGGCTTCACAAGGTGTATTGCTATTAAATGCTACGCTTACTGTTCAAAGTGCTGCTGCGGGGTCTCATCAGAATAAGGGTTGGGAGAAATTTACGGATGCAGTAATCAAATGTATTTCGGAGGAAAAACAAAATGTCGTATTTCTGCTGTGGGGAAAATACGCCCAGGATAAAGGCGCTGTGATTGATCAGAGCAAACATTTTGTGCTCAAATCGCGTCACCCTTCACCTATGTCGGCCAATGCCGGAGGCTGGTTTGGTAATCATCATTTCAGCAGAACTAACCAATATCTGGAGGAACATGACCTTAAGCCCATCGAATGGTAACAAAAAAAAGAGTCGGGAAGCCCGGCTCTTTTTCTAATTTTCACTCCTATTACTATTTATTTTTGAATATTGGAATTCAGTTCCAGTACTTTATCCCAATTGGCTTCATTTGCTTTTACAAAATCCAGACGATCTGAGTCGGCCACATATTCATCAGCTCCTTCCTTGGTGCGGAAAGTGAGGTAATGCACTACGTCAAACTGCTCGCCGTCAGCCTTGCTTTTTTCCACTTTGCCTGCTGAATAAGCAACCACGTCTTTCACATTGTTTTTCAATGTAGCAAAATCACGCATGTGCTTTTCAATTGTCTCACCGCTTGTTCCGGGTTTGAATTTAATGCAAACGACACGCTGAATTTCGGCAGGTTTATGTGGAACGTATGCTCCGTAAATGACCAGCATAAATACGCACAGAGCGAAAACTGGTATAAGGTATCCTAATGTTTTATTACGAGGTTTCATTCGTATTTTATATCTGTATTATTGAATTTGATTTTTAACAGGACAAAAGTAGGTATAAAAATTTAATTGTACTATTTTTATAAAAAATATAATATATATTGAAAATTGGGGTCATTTTAAAATTATATTGCTCTGATTGTCACTATGGCGATATATTATTTGGCTTCGTTCTGGTGTCCTAATTTGCAAACCCTCTTATTTGGCTGGTTAAATCAGGGTATGTTTCTGCTATTTTTTATGTATTTTGAGGAATTGGGTTTCTCGAAATACTCATCGGTGACTTTTTATTGCAAAATGGGTATAAACGTCGTTTAACGGTTTAAATATCAGTTCAAAATATTATACTGGAAGCGATTTTGGCGTCGTCAAAAAATTTTCTTCAAAAAACTGCGATTCTTAGTCTGGCGCTGTTCTTTTGCCTGGCTCAAAAGTCTGTGTATGGGAAAGGCGAACCTGAATGGGGTTTCTGGGCGCACAAAAGAATCAACCGTCTTGCTGTCTTTCGGCTCCCGGCTGAAATGCAGTATTTCTACAAAAACAATATTGACTACCTGACAGAAAATGCAGTGAATCCCGATAAGCGAAGATACGCCGTCGTGGGAGAGGCAGAGCGGCATTTTATTGATCTGGATGTATATGGTGACAGTGCCTTGTCAGTTTTACCCCTGTTCTGGAATGATGCCGTTGCTAAAATGGGAGAAGACAGCCTTCGCAAACACGGCATTGTACCCTGGCATCTGCAAATTGCTTCGTATCAGTTAACCGAAGCATTCAAACAAAAGAATGCAGGGCGGATTCTGAGATTAAGCGCAGATCTGGGCCATTACATTGCCGATGCTCACGTTCCTTTGCATACCACCCGAAATTACAACGGTCAGCTCACCGGCCAGGAAGGAATTCATGGTTTTTGGGAATCACGACTCCCCGAATTGTTTGCAGAAAATTACCAGCTCTGGATAGGAGAGGTAAGGTACATTAATCATGTGAGCAAAGAGGTTTGGCGGGTTGTTGAAGAATCACATGCCGCCAGCGATTCTGTATTTCTGTTTGAAAAGCAATTGACAACTTCCTTTGACCCTGATAAAAAATACACCTATGAGCTACGCAACAACATTTTGACCCGTACTTATTCCAGAGAATTTTCAGAGCGTTTTGACGCCATGCTAAGCGGACAGGTGGAGCGGAGGATGAAAGCTTCGGTGGCGATGGTAGGAGACATGTGGTATACCTGCTGGGTGAATGCCGGGCAACCTGACCTGAAAAGTCTTCTCTCGGAAAGCCTATCACCCCAAGTGCAAAATGAAGAAGCCGCTGAGCAACAAAGTTGGTTACAGCGGCTTCTGAAAGTAAGGCCGGAGAGTGATAACTAATCCGCTATTTCAGCTTCACATAAGTTTCCCTGAAGTATTGCACGCTTTTGGCTACCTCAGGTCCGTTGTTTTCCCAGTGATATTCGTATTCGACAGAGATCGGTCCTTTGAATTTCTGGCGCTTCATTTCCGCCATCACTTCATTTACCTTACTGTCACCATTGCCCCAAACCACATCGTGGTATTTGCCATCGGGTGTATCTTTTACCACATCTTTAAAGTGCATTCCAAGAACGTGACCTTCCAGTTGTTTGAGGCATTCAACAGGATCCAGACCTGAACGAACCCAGTGGCCTATGTCTGAACAGGAACCCACAAACTTGCTGCCTGCAGCATATTTAAGAACTGAATCGGGATGCCAGTAGCGCGATGGCTTAGGGTGATTATGTAATGCCAGATTGACTTTGTATTTCTCAGCCATCGGGATAATATAGGCGAATTGATTCGGATCTGGCTCAGTATCAATATTGAGTACACCCATGTCTTTGGCAAATTCAAAAAGTTGTTTCCATTCGGCTTCGTCTTTACCTTTCACTACTCCATAAGCAGTAATTGTAATGCCATGTTTTTTAAGCAGGTCTTTCACTTGTTTGCGCTTAGCTGCATCCATTTTAAAATCCATTTTGCCCTCAATTCCTCCGCCAATGGTTTGTCCGGGATAGGCTTCAACGTATTTTAAACCGCAGCTATCTATTTTTTGTAGTGCTTCAGCAAAAGTAAACAACCTGAATGTATAAGATTGCGCACCCAATTTCCAGCCTGCTTTATCTTCAGGGTTCTTTTGAGCCATTGCTGAAAGGCTGAGCAATGCCACACAGCAAGACAAAATAGTAAACTTAAAGAGTTTCATGTTTTGAACAATTAGTGATTTCATTTCAAAAGTTCTTTTGCGATTATGATCTACTCTAATTGTGAATTAAGAATTCGTGCTGTAACGAGCAGTTGTCCTACATGCCTTTGCGTGTGCTCTGCCGCATGGAACAAAAGTCCCAGATGTGTGGAGGGTATTTTTGCCCTGCCAACCAATCTCACATCCGTAAGCGAACTGGCATCGGTATTTTTAATCTGTTCAATTGCGGAGTTAATCTGTTTTTCGAATAGCCCCAGTAAATATTCGTATGTGCAATTTTCTATGGGTGAAGTTTCCTCACTTCGCAGATAGAGCAGCTGTTCCTCTGATAGTTGCTCTTCTCTGGCATAGGTGAAGAGCCGGTCCAGTACACCCGCAAGGTGCTGTAGGTGAAAGCCAACAGAGGCAACTCCCGAAGGTTTCTCCCATAATAAATGTGGAGGTAGAGTAATTGCCTGTAATTCTTCCAGAGCCTGCAACAATGCATGGGCGGCTGGTTGTAATAATGCGGGAATTTCGGGAAGTGGTCCTCTTAGCCATACTTCCGCTTTGGGTTGATTTTGCATATGTACAGACTCTAGTGTAGTTAATGTTGATTTGTAGGCAGTGCTTATAACTGTACCAATAATAACGGAATTTTGTTCGTATAAAGACAAAAAAAGGAACTCCGTGAAGAGTTCCTTTTATATCAATCAGTTGTTACAACCGCTTATTTCGCGATGTCAATCTGAACAGGTTTTCCTTTGATTGTATTGCCATCCATAGCACGTAACACAGCACGGGCATCACGCTCAGGAACGTCTACAAAAGTAAATTTGTCATAAATATCAATCGCTCCGATTGTCTTTCCGGGAATGTTAGCTTCTCCGGCAATGGCACCAACGATGTCTTTTGGCATGATGTGATCCTTACGGCCAAGGCTCAGGAACAAACGGGTCATACCGGCTTCAGGCGTAGCCGATCCTGTACGTCTTTCTTCTCTTCCGCCTTCTCTGCGTGAGTCAGAACGAGGAGCGAAACGATCTTCTCTTCCTCCGCGACGGTCATCTCTTCCGCCTCTTTCAAAACGACTGCCACCACGGCTGTCGCGATCACCGCCACGGCGATCACCACCACGTTCAGGGCGTTCACCGCCACGTCTTTCTTCCCATGCCAGGTTGCTGTCAGAGTACTCGTTTTTCTGAACACCCATGATCTGCTTAGCCATTGCACCTACGACTTGCTCAGTAGAGAAACCGCTGTGATGAAGCATTTCAAGAACATCACCGTACAAGTCAGCATCGCTGCTTTCCTGAATAGTTGCTGCAATTTTTTCAACAAAACGGGCTTTACGAACACCAACGATATCTTCAAAAGAAGGAATTACTCCTTTTTCGATTTTTACCTTTGTATAGTTTTCGATAGTTTTAAGACGGAATTTTTCATCACGTGCTACCAGAGAAAAAGCTTTTCCTGACATTCCGGCGCGGCCTGTACGACCGATACGGTGTACGTAATACTCTTCATCCAATGGAATATCGTAGTTAATTACGCCATCCAATCCGCTCACATCGATACCGCGCGCTGCTACGTCTGTTGCAACAAGAATGGTAGTAACACCCGCCTTGAATTTGCTCATTACGTTGCTTCTTTGCTGCTGACGCAAATCACCGTGGATACCTTCTGATGCGTAACCACGAAGCTGAAGATCTTCAACGATCTCATCCACCTTGCGTTTTGTGTTACAGAACACAAGAAGTGATTTCAGGTGGTACATATCGATAAGACGAGTCATTACCTCCACTTTCGCCTGCGGTTTTACTTCAAAGCATACCTGCTCAATGTTGACGTTAGTAAGTTCATTACGAACTACTTTAATCAAAACAGGGTCATGAAGGAAACGTTTCGTGATAGACATGATCGGTTTCGACATTGTAGCCGAGAACAAAATAGTCTGACGGTCTTCCGGCATTTCAGCAAGAATGCTTTCGATGTCTTCACGGAAACCCATGTCCAACATTTCATCCGCTTCGTCAAGAACCATCATACGAACTTCGTCAAATTTCAAAGTACGACGTTCCATGTGATCCATTACACGACCAGGAGTTCCTACCACGATATGAACACCTCTTTTCAGAGAGCGAATCTGGCGGTCTATTGAATCTCCACCGTAAATAGCTTCGATTCTTACACCTCTGTGGTGTTTTGCAAGACGTCCAAGTTCTTCAGAAACCTGCACCGCAAGTTCACGTGTAGGGCAAAGTATAAGTGCCTGAACGGCATTGTTAGCAGTATCAATTCTTTCAAGTACAGGAATACCAAACGCGGCAGTTTTTCCAGTTCCTGTTTGAGCCTGACCAATCATGTCAGCACCACTCATTACAGCTGGAATACCTTGCGCCTGGATAGGAGAGGGTTTTTCGAAACCCATTTCATTTAAGGCCTTAAGGGTGTTTTCTGAGAGCCCAAGATCAGCGAAGGTCTCAAAAGTTTCAATTGTTTCAGTTGTCATTCTATCTTAATTGTTATTAAATTCTTATGTAAATACAGTGACTTATAGATTGTTAAATCTAAAAATTTGAGTGAGTAGTCTGAATTTGTAAGACGCAATATGCAAGGCATGTCTTCGGATAAGCAGCAGTAAGTTATTACAAACTCAATGCCAGCCTACAGAAATACGACCAGTTATCTTTTATTAAAGGGGATTGCGCAAAAGCCCACCAACCACAAACAATCCGTGGGGCTCTGCATGACGAACGGTAATGACCAGCAGGACGGTTTAATGCTGGCAGTGCATTTTTCGCACCAAAACCATATATGAAGCAGAGAAGCGAACGGATGTTCGTTCAAATTTTATGCAAAAGTAAGGATAATATTCGGATATGCAATATTAGAGAAAATAAAATTGTAATATTTTTAGAAACCGAGCGGTCGCTAAGAGTTACAATAAATGTTTTTCAGTGCCATTTCTGCGGCTAATGTTAACAATACGTTACTTTCTATGGCAGCAGTCGTATTAAGACCGATTTTCTTATTTCGGGAAAGCACTTTTTAATACACAACTATATCATGAAAAAAATCATCTTCACTGCGCTATTGGCCACAGCGGGATTGGTAGCACAAGCACAGAAAAACACATTATTGGTTTACGGAGACTTGGGTATTACTTCCGGTAAGTCCGCTGCCGATGTAAAAACAACGAGTTTTAAACTCACACCAGGGGTTGGTTATCAGTTCAATGATAACTGGACGGCCGGGGTAAATCTGAGAACTGAAAGCTGGAAACAGGGAAGTCCGTCGGTGAAAAGCAGTACCTTCGGAGCAGGTCCTTTTATACGTTACGCTTATCCTCTGTCCGATATATTTGCAGTCTACGGGCAATTCAATGCTAGCATGGTTTCAGGAAAAACTGCAGGTATTAAATCCAATGGATTTCAGGGGGAATTATTCCCTGCAATCGGCGTCAACCTGAAAAATGGATTTGCGTTGAATTTTAACTTCGGAAGCCTGGCACTCAGTACAAGTAAGGTAAAAGGTGCGTCATCAGGAAGCTCAGACTTTGGCCTTCATTTTGGCAGTGGCGCAGGTTTCGGTATATCCAAAAACTTTGGCTTGTAGGATTTGATAATAAATACAAAAGCCGCCTCTACGATATGCAGAAGGCGGCTTTTGTATTATTAGACATTATCACGAATAGAATTTTTGCTATCGGCTGTCAGCTATCGGCTATCAAACCTATCCCGGAAACCACTTTTTAGCCGATCGCCAGCCGCCGAAAGCTGATGGCAAAATACGCTTACAAATTGATTCGTGATAATATTTATTAGGCACGCTTAAAGTACTTCGCTTACATCAGAATAAGGCAGGTTCCATGCATCAGAAACGCCTTTGAAAACGATCTTACCACCTACAACGTTAAGTCCTTTTTTCAATTCTTCGTTGCTCGTGCATGCTGCTTTCCAGCCTTTATTAGCCAATTGAATAGCATAGGGCAAGGTGGCATTAGTAAGAGCCAATGTAGACGTATAAGGAACTGCTCCCGGCATATTGGCTACGCAGTAATGTACAACGCCATCCACTTCGTAGATCGGATCTTCATGCGTAGTTGCATGTGATGTTTCAAAGCAACCTCCCTGATCGATCGCAACATCCACCATAACAGTTCCCGGCTTCATCAATTTCAGCATATCGCGGGTAATCAGAGAAGGCGCTTTTGCACCTGGTATCAACACGCCACCGATGATCAGATTTGTACTCTGAATCAATTCGCGGATATTATATTCGTTGGACATCACCGTGTCAACGTTTGCAGGCATAATGTCTTCCAGGTATCTCAATCTTGGAAGGCTGATATCCATAATGGTTACATTAGCTCCCAAACCTGCAGCCATTTTTGCAGACTGTGTTCCTACGATTCCACCACCAAGTACCAATACGTTTGCTGGCTTCACACCGGCTACACCTCCAAGAAGAATACCGAAGCCACCCATTGGTTTTTCGAGGTATTTGGCGCCTTCCTGAATTGCCATGCGGCCCGCTACTTCACTCATAGGTACAAGTAAAGGCAAACTTCTGTCTGTTTTTTCTACTGTTTCGTAGGCAAGACAAATTGCTTTGCGTTCGATCATAGCCTTTGTAAGAGGCTCAGACGATGCAAAGTGGAAGTAGGTGAAAAGGAGTTGGTTTTCCTTGATAAGGGGGTATTCGCTTGCGATAGGCTCTTTTACCTTCACAATCATTTCAGCGATTGCATAAACTTCTTCAATGGTTGGCAAAATGACCGCTCCTGCATCCGCATATTGCGCATCAGAGAACCCGCTTCCTTTACCCGCTTCGCTCTGAACATAAATAGTATGTCCGTTTTTAACAAACTCAGTTACACCAGCAGGAGTCACTGCTACACGGTTTTCGTTATTTTTAATTTCCTTGGGAACGCCAATTATCATTGGTAAGAAGTTTTAGGCTTGAAATAGAGTTTTATTTATCCCAAAATTACTTGATTGCGGAAAATGATCCTTCAAAATGAACGTTGAATAGAAAACAAAACTATTTTTTCTGACTTTTGTGGAAAAATAATCTCCCAGGCTGACTGCTGAGGAAGTCATACAATAAAAAATACTTTATGCAACCGGACGCCACCGATAAAAAAATATTGGAATTGTTGCAGGAAAATGCACACATGACGATCAAAGAGATCGCCAGCAGAATTAATCTGTCTGTTACGCCGGTTCATGAACGAATCCGCAAAATGGAACGGGAGGGGTTTATTGAAAAATATGTATGTCTGCTTAACAGACGAAAGCTGGGCAAATCTCTTCTGGTTTACTGCCATGTTACGCTGGACAAACAAAGGAAAGAGAGTTTTGAAGAGTTCAATAAGGCTATTGCGGGAATGCCTGAGGTGCTGGAATGTTCGGTGGTGTCGGGTAACTTTGATTATATGCTAAAAGTAGTCGTTTCTGATTCCGAGGATTATAATCAATTCTATCAACTTAAACTTTCTGCCCTGAGTAGTGTGTTACATATCAGTAGTTACTTCGTTATATCGGAGATCAAACACACAACTGGTATACCAGTTGGGTAGGTGATGAAGGATAATGATTTAAACCTGAGAGAGTTTGAAAAGTGATAGGGCTAAATCGACCGAACAACCGCTCTTAACTAAATCCTGATTGAAAACACAGCTATTGGCCCATGACCAACAGCTAAAAGCTATCATTGATGAATAAAAATTTTAAGGATGGGTTAAATCTGATGTCAAAAGTTACGCCTAAGAGGGCGTGGAATGCGCTTCAGATTTTGGGTAGTTATTTTTATTCAAAGGCAACAGGGCAGCCCGTTCACTGGGGTATGCCCATCGCTATCTCTTTCGAGCCTACTACATCCTGCAATTTACGCTGCCCGGAATGTCCCAGCGGGCTTCGGTCCTTTACCCGGCCTACCGGAATGATGGAGGAGAAACTGTATAAAAAAACGATTGATGAATTAGCGGACAGGTTGCTTTACCTTATTTTCTATTTTCAGGGTGAACCCTATCTGCATCCCAAATTCTTCGAACTGGTCAATTACGCGCACAAGAAAGGTATTTATACTGCTACATCTACCAACGCGCATTACCTCACAGACGAGAAGGCAAAGAAAACAGTTGAGTCGGGTCTGGACAGAATCATTATTTCGATTGACGGAACCACGCAGGATGTATATGAGCAATACCGTATCGGAGGGAATCTGGAAAAGGTGCTGGAAGGAACCCGAAATATCATCAAATGGAAGAAAGAGCTTAAATCCAGCACGCCACACGTTATTTTTCAGTTTCTGGTGGTGAAGCCCAACGAACATCAGATTGAGGATGTGAAGAAGCTCGCTCTGGATATGGGTGTGGATGAGGTTGGATTAAAAACCGCACAGATTTATGATTATGAAGAAGGCTCGGACCTGATACCGACAGTCGACAAATATTCGCGCTACAAGAAGAATGATGCAGGAGGTTTTTCTATCAAAAACAAGTTTGTAGATCATTGTTGGAAAATGTGGCATTCATGTGTCATCACCTGGGATGGAGCTGTGGTTCCGTGCTGCTTTGATAAAGATGCAGAATACAAGCTCGGCGATATGAAGCGGGAAACCTTCACCCAATTATGGAAAGGTAAAAAGTATACTGATTTTCGTGCATCCCTGATACGTTCCCGTTCAGAGATTGAAATGTGCAAAAACTGTACGGAAGGAACCGAGGTTTGGGCGTGAAACACCCCCTGTTTTTTTCTGTTAAGAATTTTTAACTAAATAATAATATTTGTCAATGATCTGATTTTTAATTGTTTAAATCATTTTATTGAAAGTCCGTGGAACATTTTTTGGTGGTTTGCCCTGAATAGTGGAAATTTGAATCGGGTAACTCACATGAATACATGGGCAAAGT
The DNA here is from genome assembly GCF_003383615.1 of Dyadobacter luteus. Taxonomy (GTDB): domain Bacteria; phylum Bacteroidota; class Bacteroidia; order Cytophagales; family Spirosomataceae; genus Dyadobacter; species Dyadobacter luteus. Next base: position 186,616 of record NZ_QNUL01000003.1, on the reverse strand, counting down.
AATTGCAATCGCAAATCAAAAGGGTGGAGTTGGCAAAACCACCACTGCTATTAATCTGGCTGCCAGTTTGGCGGCACTTGAATTCCGGACACTGCTGATTGATGCAGATCCTCAGGCCAATTCTACATCCGGTCTTGGATTTAATCCACAGGAAATGGAAAACAGTATCTACGAATGTATGGTAGAGCAGGCAAAAACAGCAGACATCGTTCTTGAAACAGATTTTCCAAATCTGCATCTTTTGCCCTCACACATAGATCTTGTCGGAGCAGAAATTGAAATGATCAACCTTAAAAATCGTGAACTTCGCATGAAGGATGCGATAGCTGAGGTAAGAGATAACTACGACTTTATAATCATTGATTGCTCACCATCTCTCGGGCTAATCACAATAAACAGTCTTACAGCAGCCGATTCGGTAGTGATACCTGTACAATGCGAATACTTTGCATTGGAGGGACTCGGTAAGTTGCTTAATACGATTACAATTATACAATCACGATTGAATACAGGGCTGGTGATTGAAGGAATCCTGCTGACCATGTACGATTTACGTCTTCGTTTGTCTAATCAGGTCGTTAATGAGGTAACAAGCCACTTTGAATCTTTGGTTTTCAATACCATTATTCCACGCAACGTCAGAATTAGCGAAGCTCCGAGTTTCGGAATTCCGGTTATGGCGCAGGATGCTGACAGTAAGGGTGCGGTAAGTTATCTGAACTTGGCAAGGGAAATTCTTTCTAAAAACGGATTGCTATCTTCTGACAGGCAGTTAGGAGTTAATTGATAGGGAACAGGTTAGCGGATAGCATACATGGATGCAACAAATAAAAATAAAAGAATGACAGGCCTAGGCCGCGGATTAGGTGCGCTTTTACAGGATTCGGAAAAGGTAAATCCGCCGCGTGCTACTCCTACCAGGCTGGCAGTTACAGATGTGGTTGGCTCAATGAGTGATCTGGACATCACTTTAATAGAGGCGAATCCTTATCAGCCACGTACTCGCTTTGATCAGGAAGCGTTACAGGAGCTTGCTGATTCTATCCGTATTCAGGGTATCATTCAGCCTATTACGGTGCGTAAAACCGGTGACGATTCGTATCAGCTTATATCAGGTGAACGACGTCTTCAGGCATCCCGCTCCATTGGACTGTCAAGTATTCCAGCTTATGTCCGGACTGCCGACGATCAGCAAATGCTTGAAATGGCATTGATCGAGAATATTCAACGCGAAAACCTCAACTCGATAGAGATTGCATTGAGCTACCAGCGTTTGATCCTGGAATGTAATCTGAAGCAGGAGGAGCTTGGTATACGTGTAGGAAAAAACAGGACTACGGTTAATAATTATATCCGCCTGCTTAAACTTCCACCGGTAATTCAGGCGGCGCTGCGTGACAATCAGATCAGCATGGGACATGCCAGGGCGATTATTACGATCAACAGCGATATGAGTCAGCTGAAAATCTTTAACAAAATCATTGAAGAAGGCTGGTCTGTAAGGAAAGTAGAGGAAGAAGTACGGAAACTGGGCATGCTTAGTGCTATCACGGAAGAGCCTAAGAAAGTAGTTCCGGTTAAGCATGAATTTAAGACGCTACAGTTTCAGTTATCCTCGTTTTTCGGCGCCAAAGTTTCGGTGAAAAGCGATAGTGATAATAAGGGTGAAATTAAGATCCCTTTTGAATCGAAGGAAGAGCTGGAGAAAATATTGCAAACACTAAAATTTGAGGGGAAAGCTTGAAAAAGTGGTTTTTGTTAATGGCAGTGTTGTTAGGACCTTTGGTAGGGATGAGTCAAAAAACAGCAAAAGACACTGTTAAGACCGTTCCCCGAACGGCAGTTGTTTCGGACAGTGCAGTTGTGGCGGTTGTAGATTCACTATTAGGGAAAAATGGCAAAAAGAAGTTTATGCCTAATCCTAAAATCGCTACACGACTTGCGTTGATTCCCGGAGGAGGGCAAGCCTACAATAGAGATTACTGGAAATTGCCTATTATTTACCTTTCAATTGGTGGCGGGGTATATGCGTGGAATTTAAACAGGTTGAAATACAATGATTTTCTTTCGGCTTATCTTGGATTCTATGTTTTAAATGTCTCCAAACAGGATTCTGCTTATGGAACGCTAAGACCGGGAATGACAACCAATGAAGTGAAAGTACGAAACCTGTTTAACACAGAAAGTGAAATACGTACTGCCACCAAGGATCAGATTGAAAGACAAAAAAATTACTGGCGAAGAAACAAGAACCTGTCTATCATTGTAGCCGGGCTTATTTATTCGCTAACCATTATTGAAGCAAATGTGGCTGCTCACTTAAAAACGTTTGATTTATCCGACGATCTTTCATTAAGGGTAGAGCCCAAAATCAGTCAACCTTTGATGAGGGAGCCAACTCCCGGGTTGAGACTTGTATTCAGTATTAAATAGGAAGTATACGATTTTTTAATAAAGTAAATAGTGCCAAGGCAAACAGGCTGCGGTTCAGATCAGAAAATGAAGATATTACTGCTTGGCTACGGCAAAATGGGCAAGACAATCGAAAAGATTGCATTGGATAAAGGACATACAATTGTAGGAAGAATTGACGTTCAGAATAGAACGGATATGGACAAACTTACTGCAGGTGACGTGGATGTTGCCATAGAATTCAGTTCGCCTGAGTCGGCATATACAAACATAAAGTACTGTCTTGAAAAAGGTTGGCCGATCGTATGCGGCACAACCGGATGGCTGGAACATCGCTCAGAAATTGAAGCATTGTGCCAGGAAAAAGGCGGAGCTTTCTTTTACGCTTCGAACTATAGCATTGGCGTTAATCTTTTCTTCCGTCTCAATCGCCAGTTGGCCAAATTGATGAATGGACAAGGTTACACTGCGTCCATGACAGAGATTCACCATATCCATAAACTGGATGCCCCAAGCGGTACTGCGATAACGCTTGCCGAAGGAATTAGTGCTGAAGCGGATGCTATTAAAGGCTGGAAACTTGCACCGCAGGAAAGTGAAGGCTTTGTCTCTATCACCGCAGAACGCCAGGGTGAAGTGCCGGGTACGCATATTATCAGATACGATTCACATGTAGATAGTATCGAAATCTCGCACACTGCACACAACAGACAAGGGTTTGCATCCGGCGCTGTTGTATCTGCCGAATGGTTGGTGGGTAAAAAAGGAGTCTTCGGTATGGATGATCTTTTGAGTAATCTTGATTAACCGTTAACGTTCAATTAAATATTGCATGTCTATTAATAAAGAACTTACCTCTAATCCTGTGTCACAAAAAAATAAAAAATCTGCCGCCAGAGAATGGTTTGATTCGGTACTTTTTGCAGTTGTTGCCGCCACGTTGATCCGCTGGCTGTTTTTTGAAGCTTTTACCATTCCAACGCCTTCGATGGAAAACAGCTTACTGGTTGGAGATTTTCTTTTTGTAAGCAAGTTACATTACGGCACACGTACGCCTAAAACGCCTTTGCAGGTGCCGCTGACCCACCAGACAATCTGGGGAACTAACATTCCTTCTTACACAGATGCGATTCAATTGCCCCAGTACAGGCTGCCAGGATTCAGTGAAGTGAAAAGAGGAGATGTGGTTGTGTTTAACTATCCGCCGGAACTTCAGCATCCGGTCGATTTGAAAACCAATTACATCAAACGCTGCGTTGGTTTGCCGGGAGATAAGATTGAAGTGCGCGATTTGCAGGTATATGCCAATGGTGTAGCAATGGAAAATCCTCCGAGAATGGAAGATGAATATTTCGTGGCAACGAGCACAGCGGTTAACGAAGAGAAAGTATTTAAAGAGAATGGCATATCCGAGTATAATTCCTACACAGAGACATTCAACGATACGATCCCTGCAAATGACCAAAACGGATACATCGTTTTTACTACAAGTGAAATCGCTGAGAAGTTGAAAAGTTATGATTTTGTCAAAGGGGTAACTGTTGTGAAGTCGCCAAAGGAAATCAGTGAACCAATGCTGTTCCCTAACTCTCAGCTCTTCAAATGGAATCGTGATAACTATGGACCGGTTTCTGTTCCGAAAGAAGGTGTAACTGTTAATCTGACACCGGAAAATATAGCTTTGTACGGAAACGTGATCAAAAGTTATGAAGGAAATGAAGGTGTGGAATTTGATGACAAATCACTTAAAATTTCTGGTAAGGCTGTTACAAGTTATACTTTCAAGCAGGACTATTATTTCATGATGGGAGATAACCGCCACAATTCTGCTGATTCCCGTTATTGGGGATTTGTGCCGAAGGATCATATCGTAGGTAAAGCAGTATTCGTTTGGATGTCAATCGATCCTAATCCTACAAGTCTGCTAAGTAAGATTCGCTGGAGCCGTTTATTCCGCGTGATCAACTAAGATAATTGATATTCTGAACAAGAAGAGCTGCCAATCCGGTAGCTCTTTTTTTGTGGCATGTTACATATAAATAAAAATTTTATATAAAAATTGATATTTTATATTGAAAACTATAACTTGGCGAAAATCAATTTTAGCCATGGAAGTTGAAACTAAAGAAAAGAAGATTGAGAAGAAGGAAAAATCCGGCCTGAGAGAATGGCTGGAGTCTGTGCTGTTTGCTGTTACTGCAGCCACTTTAATCAGGTGGCTGTTTTTTAGTGCTTTTGTGATTCCCACCCCGTCGATGGAAAATAGCCTTTTGGTTGGTGATTATCTGTTTGTGAGTCGTCTGCATTATGGCACAACCACACCTGTGACACCACTTCAGGTTCCATTAACGCATCAGACAATTTGGGGTACTGAAATTCCATCCTATCTGGATTGGATTAAGTTACCTTCTTATCGTCTGCCAGGATTCTCGGATGTTAAAAAAGGTGATGTGGTTGTGTTTAACCTGCCGGTTGAACATCCGGATCTCTACCAGAAATTCTCAAATGTATTGCCGGGTCTTAAACCTCATCCTGCTGATTTAAGAACCAATTATATCAAGCGATGTGTGGCAACACCAGGAGACACAATGCGCATCATTAACGGGCAGGTTTTAGTGAATGGAAAACAACAGGAAAGACCTGCCAGATTGCAGGATGAATATTTTATTTCTACTGGTGGGCCCGTGAATGAACTGAATATTTTCAAAAAAAATGGGGTTGTAGATTACACGCAGTATACAGAGACATTCGGTGACAGCATCCCTTTGAATGATGAGCCTGGCTATATTATCAAAGCCACCAATGCGATGGCTGAGAAACTTAAAACGTACGATTTTGTCAAACGTGTAGAGCCTGTGCTTATGCCGGAGCATCTTAAGGAGCCGTTTTTGTTTCCCGATTCAGAAATTATTTCGTGGAATAAGGATCAATATGGGCCCATTGTGATTCCACGCAAAGGAACGACCATTACGCTGACCCACGAAAATGCTGCGTTGTATGCCGACGCGATAATTAGTTACGAGGATAATGAAAACTTCTTATTGAAAGATGGAGTACTGCTTGACCACCAGAAGCCTCTGGAGAAATATACTTTTAAGCAGGATTATTATTTCATGATGGGCGATAACCGGCACAATTCCGCAGATTCGCGCTACTGGGGATTTGTACCGAAAGACCATATTGTAGGAAAGGCAGTTTTTGTCTGGATGTCTATTGATCCCGATCCTGTTAGTATGTTGAATAAAATACGGTGGGATCGTTTATTCAGGGTTATAAAGTAAAAAACTGCAGCCTGGAGTATTTTCCGGGCTGCAGTTTTTTAAGAATTTGAATCGTTTTTTATTCTTCCTGAGAGAAAATCAGGGCGGAATAGGGAGGAATCTGCAATGATGCGTACACGGAGCATTTATCGAATTCGCCTTCGTGGGTATCAATATCATGCACTGCGATATTGGAGAATTCCGGATCGTACTCTTCTTTATCACTGTTGAACCGCAGATGCCACTTGCCCGCACGCGGAAATCCTACTTTGTAATCATCGAAAGTTTCGGTAGAAAAATTAAGTACTACCACTACATCGTCCTTGGGGCCGCCTCCCGACCAGCGGTGCATCACCAGTACTTTCTTGTCTTCGTCTGCACGAATGATACCTACATTCTGTCCCTGCAAACCGCCTGTCACTCCAAACCAGTTGCGTCTGAGGTGAATCATATCGCGGTGTAACATGGCAAATCCATGAAACTCTTCCAGTCTTTTCCAATCTATTGGATCGCTGTCTGAGAACCATTTGTCTTCCAGCAAAGGTTGTCCCTGGAAAATCATCGGAATACCGGGGGAGGTGAGTACAAGAGCTACTCCAAGAGCAGCACGTTTTTTGGAATACCAGTTGTTTACATCACCATCCGCAATCTCTTCAGCAACTCTGGCCTGTCCGTTGGCGACTTCATCATGGGATTCTGTGTAAACGATACGCTGAAATGAATCGGCATTATACATATTGGTAACAGCTTTCACCACGCTGTCGATGCTTCTGTCCTGATCGTTGGCCGTAATGATTGCATCGCGCACCGAGTGTACAAAATCCGCATCCCACTGAGACCCGTAACCTAATCCTCCTTTGTCAACAGAGCTGGTTATAAAGTCCAGAGAGTGCATATCTTCTGCAATCGTAATGCGATTCGGGAATTTTTCACGGATATCTTTATTGATCCATTGCATCAGTGATATACCCTCGGGAATATCATTTCCGGGATTTCCGTCTGCTTTTACATTCCGGATGTAAGGTACCATGTCCATTCTCAGCCCGTCGGCGTGGTATTCGCTCAGCCACATCATGGCATTATCGTAGATGTATTGTCTCACTTCGCCGCGTCCATAGTCGGGTCTTGTATTTCCCCACGGTGTCTCAGAGCGCCAGTCGTTATAGAAATAGATACCACCGCCGTCATTCTCCGACCATCCATCAAATTGCCAAAGATCCATATCTGAAGGTCCGAAATGGTTATACACGACATCCATGATCACTGCTATTCCGGCCTGGTGCGCTGCTTTAATAAATGTTTTTAGTCCTTCCGGTCCGCCGTAATCCGATTCCACAGCAAAGGGCGAAGCGGGATTATAGCCCCATGAGCGGGATCCGGGAAATTCAGAGCATGGCATAAGTTCTACTGCATTAAAGCCCATGTCCTTCAGGTAGCCCAGTTTTTCGATCGCAGTGTACAGATTTCCCACCTGATCCGGCCCGGGAGAATTGAATGTACCTATATGTAGTTCATAAATGACCAGTTCGTGCCAGGAGGGGATTTGGAAATGATCGTCTTCCCAGTCAAAAGATTCATGACGATATATAATCCCGTTACCGGCAGAATTGGTCATTTTCAGAGCGTAAGGGTCATTTCTCAGGAAATCTCCGGATGGAGTTTTCAAGGAAAATTTATACTCGTCACCTTCCTTTGCACTTTCAGCAAGTCCTCCCCAATATCCATTTTCTTCTTTTTGAAGCGGGTTTTTGTCATCCTGCCAGTCATTAAAATTACCTACCACAGATACGCTTTCGGCGTGAGGTGCCCATACACGAAAAAATACTCCTTCGGGGTAACAAATTGCTCCCATTCCTTCAAAATGCTGTAAAATTTCAGGTTCATTAATATCGGTGCTGTCCATATTTATAGTTTGTGAAAAAATGTTATTTTTGATATTGTTCTGCTACGATGAAAGGCAAATGTTATGCCAGAACGTATACCGACCCTTAACAGGCTTGTCGGGCAGAATGGCATCACAAACACACTATACATGATATCTTTGTCCGAAGCTGAAAAAATCAGCACACTTGCGCTTGTACACACACCTTCCGTAGGGGCTGTTACAGTCCGGCAGCTCATTAGTTATTGCGGAGGTGCTGAGAAGGTTTTTAAATCTGATTATAAGAAACTCATCAAAATTCCCGGAGTCGGGGAGAAAGTAGCACGATCTATTCTTAGCGGAAGTGGCTTGTCCTTTGCAGAGCAGGAATTTCAACGCTGTAATGCTACAGATACAGCACTTCATTTCTTTACAGATCCGACCTATCCGGCAAGGTTGAAGCCGCTGTATGATGCGCCAATCGTGCTTTATTCCCGTGGAAATTTTGATTTCAATACCTACCGCTCAGTGGGTATAGTGGGCACAAGGCAAATAAGCGAATATGGTAAAATGGTGACTGAGATGATCATCAGGGATTTGGCTCCATTTGCACCTCTGATTGTCAGCGGACTTGCTTATGGTGTCGACATTGTTGCACACCGTGCCTGCATTAAACACCAGCTTTCTACATTGGGTGTAATGGCCAGCGGACTGGATGTAGTTTATCCTGCGGCTCATCTTCGTACCGCAAAAGAGATGCAGCAAAATGGTGGATTAGTGACCGAAAATGCATTGGCTACAAAGCCGGACTTCATGCGCTTTCCCGCCCGTAACCGGATCATAGCCGGACTAAGCGATGTTACAATTGTGGTCGAATCGGCAAAGAAGGGTGGGAGTCTGATCACGGCAGAGTTTGCCGGAAATTATCACAGAGATGTATTCGCTGTACCGGGCAGGATTGAAAGTCCGCAGTCGGAAGGGTGTAACCAACTCATCAGAGACAATAAAGCTGCTATATTCACATCAGTTGAAGACATGACGGCAGCACTTGGCTGGGGTACTGCAGATCAAAATGCTAAAATAGGAACATCTCCTAAGCACGATCTACAAATTTCATTTGATGGTTTCACACAGGACGAAGGGCAGGTTTTGAGTCTTTTAAAACAGAAAGGAACCATGCAGATAGATGAGCTATCGTGGCAGAGCGGAATGAACCTGAACAAACTGGCTGCATTGCTTTTGAATCTCGAATTTCAGGGAATGATCCGCTCTATGCCCGGGAAGAAGTATAGTTTAATGTAAAACATAAAAAAATGATTTGAGATAAGCCTTTTGTAAAGCAAATTGTGTTAATTGAATAAGGGCATATTTTAAGATTAGATATTGTAACAATTCAGCGGTCTATGCAGGAGCGAAGAAGCACCATTGAAATTATCAAACAAGGAGAAGGGCTGAGTATCGAATTTAAGCGGATCATAGATAGTCCGTACAAAATAGCCAAAACGATTTCATCTTTTGCCAACACCTCGGGTGGGGTTCTGCTGATCGGAGTTGCTAATGACAGTTCAATTTTAGGCGTTTCTTCTGAGCTGCACGAATTACAAAAACTGGAACGGGCAGCCAGCTCGCTTATAGAACCTTCGCTGCATCTGACATTTTCTGCAGAATTACTCGATGGCAGGAAGCTGCTTCGCGTTGAGATTGAAGAAAGTCCGGAAAAACCTCACTATGCGCTTAATGAGAAAAATCAGCGTATTATTTATATCAGAATAAAAGATAAAAGTGTACCTATTCCTAAGCTGCTGATTCAGGGAGAGGGTGATGCGGACACAGAAAAGCTGCTGGCCACGCGGCATGTTAAATCTCTGATCAGTTATCTGAAGTCCACGGATACGGTTACAGCAAGGGCTTTTTCCCGAATCATCAATATTTCTGAAAAGCGTGCGGAGAGAATGTTGAACGACCTGGCAGGAAAACAAATTTTACTTAAAATTCACAAGGCAAAGCCAGAAACGTTCAGCTTGAAATGGGCAGAATAAAAACGGCTGGTACAGAACGAGTCCGTACCAGCCAGTTACGCATTTATAGCCAGTCTGTTAGTTAATACCAACAAGTTCAAGTTCGAAAATCAGATCCTGGCCAGCAAGAGGATGGTTCGCATCCAATAAAACGTGCTGCTCAGTTACTTCACGAATCACTACAGGTATTACCTGACCACCATCCTGGTGCATGTTCAGTGTGCTTCCAATTTCCAAAGGAATATCGGCCGGGATTTGAGCACGGTCAAAATTAACAATCATATCCTCATTTACCGGACCGTAAGCTTCTGCATTAGGAATATGAACCGTTTTTTTATCTCCGATTTCCATACCTGTTACACCGTCATCAAAACCTTTGATGACCATGCCGCTCCCCAATTGAAATGCGAGAGGCTCGCGTCCTTCTGAAGAGTCAAATAACTGACCATCCGGAAGAGTTCCTTTGTAATGTACCTGTACGTTATCTCCTGCTTGTGCCTGCTTCATTGCAATTATTCATGTTTGGTTTAAAAATTAGCCGGACAGCCAGAAACTGCACCGGCAAAATACTAGTATGCTCTTGCGAAAACCACCCTTTTTGTGGACGGCTTACCTGAATAGATGCAAACACCACTTTCTTCGGTTGCGTTCAAAGGAACACAGCGTATTGTAGCTTTGGTCTCTTCTTTAATTTTTTCTTCGGTTTCAGATGTTCCATCCCAATGCGCAAGAATGAATCCTCCTTTGCTATCAAGCACTTTATTGAACTCTTCGAATGAATCAACTTTGGTTGTATTCTCTTCACGGAATGCAAAAGCTTTGTCGTAGATAGCCTGCTGAATATTGTCGAGCAGATCTCTTACAAAACCGGCGATGCCTTCCAGCGCAACAGTCTCTTTGGTTTTGGTATCTCTGCGCGCTACTTCTACCGTACCATTTTCAAGATCCCGCGCACCGATCGCCAAACGAACAGGAACACCTTTCAATTCGTATTCTGCAAATTTATAACCAGGTTTGTAAGCGTCGCTGTCGTCAAACTTCACGCTTATTCCCAGTGTTTTGAGCTCCTTACGAATTTCATTTACTTTTTCAGTAATAGCAGCCAGTTGTTCTTCATTTTTGTAAATAGGGACAATTACTACCTGAATCGGAGCTAGTTTTGGTGGTAAAACCAATCCACTGTCATCAGAGTGTGCCATGATCAGAGCGCCCATCAAACGCGTACTTACCCCCCAGGAAGTACCCCATACGTGTTCAAGTTTACCTTCTTTATCCTGGAATTTTACATCAAATGCTTTTGCAAAGTTCTGACCAAGGAAGTGTGATGTACCGGCCTGAAGCGCCTTACCATCCTGCATCAATGCCTCTATACAGTAAGTATCTTCAGCACCTGCAAAACGTTCATTGGCAGTTTTGATACCTTTTACCACCGGAAGTGCCATCCATTGCTCTGCAAATTCAGCATATACTTCCAGCATTTGTTTAGTTTCTGCAATAGCTTCGGCAGATGTGGAGTGAGCCGTATGGCCTTCCTGCCACAAAAATTCAGCAGTACGAAGGAACAATCTCGTTCTCATTTCCCAGCGTACTACGTTTGCCCACTGATTGATCAGCAATGGCAGGTCGCGGTAAGACTGTATCCAGTTTTTATATGTACTCCATATTACCGTTTCTGATGTGGGACGAACGATGAGCTCCTCTTCCAGTTTTGCATCGGGATCCACAATTACACCTTTCCCGTCGGGGTCATTTTTCAGGCGATAGTGCGTCACTACAGCACATTCCTTTGCAAAGCCTTCTACATGTGATGCTTCTTTGCTCAGGTAAGACTTAGGTATAAATAAAGGAAAATAGGCATTCGTGTGACCGGTTTCCTTAAACATGTCGTCAAGGGCACGCTGCATTTTTTCCCAGATGGAATAGCCGTATGGTTTTATCACCATACATCCTCTCACTGCAGAGTTCTCAGCCAAATCTGCTCTTTTAACTAATTCGTTATACCATTCGGAGTAGTTTTCACTACGTGTTGGTAGGGCTTTACTCATTCGTTGTATTATTTGGTAAATTTAAAGGAGTATGACAATATACATCGCTTGCATTTTCAGCATTGCAAAGATAGTTTTTTATGTTAATTTTGGAATTAATGTAACCGCATAGATGTTTATTGATTGTGTGGAATAGATTTTATATGTATTTTAGCATCAGTATAAGTTTAACCCTTTTAAGCCATGATTATGATAAATAGAGCAAAATATTTGTCTTTGCTGGTGCTGTTGGGAGCTTGGGGATGTACTACCAACCAATATGTTTCAAAATCGGGTGGTGGGTATGATGATCTTTATGGCTCCGGGGCAGGTACGGGCATCGTTGCAAACGACAGGACATACAGAAATACGCAGGAAGATCTTTCAAGATCGGATAATCCTGACTATTATGCAAGTACTCAACCGGAAACGGAGGGTACAGCAGATTACTACGATGAATCGTATCTGTCATCCAAAGTGGCGACAAGATCTTTGTCGGGTAATCAGGTTGGATACAATGCGGGTTTTGCTGATGGTTATAATGAGGCAAGCCGTTTTAATAATTTCAACAACGGATTCGGATCTTTCTGGCCAGGAAGAATCGGTATGAATATCGGTTTCGGAATGGGCGGTATGTATGGAATGAGTCCATATATGGGATTCGGGATGGGATCCATGATGGGAATGGGATATTCGCCATTTGGATTCAACAGAATGATGGCATATGGATATGACCCATTCATGTTTGATCCATATGGCTATGGTGGATTTGGTTACAGCCCGTTTGGTTATATGGGCGGGCTTGGCTACATGGGAGGCATGGGTCTTTACAATAGCTTTTACGGAGGTTACGGTTACAACCCCTGGGCATTCAATCGTCCGGTTATCGTGATCAATAACGGTGAGGGCAGAGGAACAAGCAGAACTTACGGTCCTCGTGTAAATGCATCAAGAGGAACTGAGCGTTACAACAACGGATATGTGAGCAGTGGCAGGACATCTTCCGGCAGCCGTTCATCTGCAGGAAGTAATGCAAGGACTGCAGGAAGAACAAGTTCTGACGGAGGAACGTATTACAGCGCTCCAAGGGCCTCATCTTCAAGATCGTATGAAAGAGGTAGCAGCACTGGTAGAACAGGCGTAGAGTCTAACGCCCGTACCTATTCAAGAAATGGCTCTGAAGGTAATAACGTTTATTATTCAAGACCACGTTCAACTGAAAGCAACTATTCTTCTGGACGTACATCTTCTTCGGAAGGTTACAGTGCACCACGTGCTACACGTAGCAGCGGATCTTACTCAGCTCCTACACGCAGCCAGTCGAATTACAACAGTGCGCCAGCCAGAACGTACAATACTCCGAGAGAGTCTTACAGTCCTCCGGCAAGAACGTACAGCGCACCATCTCAAAACTATAGCGCTCCTTCAAGAAGCTATAGCGCACCATCAGGTGGTGGTGGAGGAGGTGCTTCCCGCTCATCATCGAGAGGGCCGAGATAATTAACTGAACTGATATTTATTTATCAGCATATCGGACCCTGCAAAATGTCATAATTTTGCAGGGTTTTCGTTTTAAAAGTAACTTTTAAATTTTACCGGGTTTTTACAGACGCCATGAGAACATCGATAGCCATAAGTGGTTGTATAGTAGGTTTGTTAAGCGGTTTTAACGCTTTTTCGCAGTATGCAGGTGACGCATTCAGATACTCTGAGATCAATCAGAATGGTACTGCAAGGTTTCAGAGCCTTGGTGGTAACCATGCTGCAATTGGCGGAGACGCAAGTTCAATTTTCGGAAATCCCGCAGGTTTAGGTTTTTACAATCGCTCGGAAGTTGCAATTACTCCCGTTTATACTTCTGTTAATAGTAAGACCGACTACATTGGTGATATTAACAACACTTCAAAGGGTAAATTCAATCTTGCCGGACATGCATCTGCAGTGTTTACAAGCCAGCCCGGTTTTCAGAGAAAATGGAAACGCTCTTCGTTTGGAATCTCATATTCTCGTCAGCAGTCGTTCCGGCAAGAATACCGTTTTACAGGATTTAACCAAAACAGTGCTTACCTGAATAAGGTGGTTGAGGATGTGAACAGGAGCGGTGCTACGCCCAGCCAGTTAGAAGCTGATTTTGATCCAGGCACTTCATCCAGCGGGCCTTTGGCTTACTCAATTCCTGCTGCGTATTACCAGTTGTATCTTATAAATCCCAGTGGAGTAAATGGCCCTCCGTATACGGCTGTTGACAATGAAAGTCCATTGGAACAGGTTGGTACCTACAACGCTACAGGAGCAAATACGCAATGGACATTGGCCTACGGCGGGAATTATAACGACAAACTCTACGTGGGTGGATCCGTTGGAATAAACAGAATACGTTACAAATATGATCGTGTACTGCAGGATAATTACGTAGATAGCCCTGAACTGAACTGGGTTGACCAGCATGAAGGGCTTACCGTGACAGGGGTTGGTATAAACGCGACTCTTGGCATTATTTATAAAGTGAATCCTTTGTTCCAATTCGGAGGTTCTTTGACTACTCCTACATTCAGTTCTTACAGGGAAACTTTCTCACAGGCGGTGGAGGCCAATTATGTGGACGGACAAGTGACAGGACCGGAAGGAACACTGATAACTCCGGACTATACCTACATTCCGCTGGCTGCAAATGATTTCGAATACAGAGTGGTAAGTCCATTCAGAGGATCTTTGGGAGGAACGGTGTTTATTAAAAATGATGGCTTTATAACCGGAACCGTAGAGTATGTTGGTTACGCAGGTATGCGTGCGAATACGAGCTATCTGGATGATGCAGGAAATCGTGATTTCAAGGAAGGAACTATCCGGGAGATTAAAGATATTTACAGAAATACAGTCAATGTGAGAGTAGGAGGAGAGTATAGGGTGGGAAAATTCAGAGCAAGAGCTGGCATGGGCTACATGGCTGATCCTTATGTGGACAGGGCCAATATTGATCGCAGCAGATTATTGTATTCTCTTGGAGCGGGCGTTCGCGGAGATCGTTTCTTTGCTGATTTGGGAGGAACACTTTCCACTTCGAAATCAGTCTATACTCCGTATACATTGAATAACCCTGCATTTTATTCTTCGGCAGTTATTTCAGACAAGACTGTTAACGTGATGCTGACTGTCGGAGCTTTCTTCTGATAAGAATATTGGATTTTGATAAAATCAAAAAGTCCCGGATGCATTCTGACATCCGGGACTTTTTACTATAGTAATGGGGTTACCGATTTCAGCAATGTATCTGCATCAGTTACTCCATGGATAACAATATCTGCCTGCTCATAAAACTGCCGTCGCTCCTCAATTTTTCTACTCAGTTCGGCCTCCAGCGATACTGCTCCGGAAAGAATAGGGCGATCGTCTTTTCCATGATTTTTAATTCTTTCAGCAAGATCTTTAGCAGAAACGTCAAGGAAAATGCTGACGCCCGACTCCTTAATGAACTGCATATTGTCAAAGAAGCAAGGAGCTCCTCCTCCAGAAGCAACTACCAGCCCCGCATTCTTCTGTATAGACTTTAGAAGTCTGCTTTCAACTTCTCTGAAATGAGCTTCCCCTTTCTCGGAAAATAGGGCAGGGATATCCATACTCTGATCTGCCTCTATCATTTTATCCAGATCGATAAACTTGTAATTCAACACCCGGGCAAGTTTTTTACCTAAGGTTGTTTTGCCGGACGACATCATGCCGACAAGAATGATATTTTTCATTTTACCTGAAACTCAAAGCCTATTTAACCAATTCAACTACTTCCTCTGAAGTTGGAGTGTCATTGTAATGCCATTTCCCCTTCACAATTCCGTCTTGTAACAACCACAAACCAGGATTGGAGCGCGAAATTGTTTTGAGTACCGTGGCATCTACAGAATAGTAAGGAATGCTTAGCTGATGCTCCTGCATGAACTTTTGTATCTCCCCACTGTCTCCAGAGGTAAGAATAATGGGTTCAATCCCTTTGTTTTTTACCTGATTGATAAGTTTGCTAATATCCGGAAACGCAGCCGTGTTGATGTCTGTGAAGTTTTTAATGATCAAAAATAACTTCTTTCCTTTGAAGCTTTCTTCCGTGAAATCCCCTTCATCATTCCAAACCTTATAGTCTGTAATTTTTGGTTTGGCATCTTCATTGAGCACAATCATCTCTTTGAATATCAAAGTGGTATCAGAAGGATACTGCTCATACTTGGATGTTTTACCATCCTTTTCAAAAATATATTGGTATCGTAAAGGTTCAGAAGCTTTCATCTGCGCAGGAATACTTGCGCCTACGCGGTAAGGTAGGAGGTCTATAATCGGAAGGTGACGCAGCGCATATACTGCGATTCCTAAGGATGCGATGGTGGACAAGAGTACAATCAGGCCTGTTGGAAGAGGTTTAAATTTCTTCCGGTAGTAAACGATGACCAGTATGAGAATCAGCAGGAAAATGTCTTTACCAAATGACGTCCATGGTGTCAACTTGATGGCAGCCCCAAAGCATCCGCAGTCGGTAACCTTGTTGAAGTAGGCCGAGTAAAAGGTAAGGAATGTAAAGAACAGAATGATCAGAAGCAGCAACACGGAGGTAGTCCGAGGCTTATAAGCTACTAAAAGTGCAATCCCAAGTACAACTTCTGCTGCACAAAGGAACACTGAGAAATAAAGTGCCATCGGGATTAGTGACACAAACAAATCGTGGAAAGCAGGAAGATCTGCCGCAAATACTTCAAAATACTCTTCAAGCTTATATTGTGTACCTACAGGATCGTTCAACTTGATCAATCCCGAGAAGATAAATAGTAAGCCGACTATTACCCTTGATATCTGAGCAAATATTTTCATTCTGTTATAAAAGTTAAAGCGGGGTATTTTTTGCTTAGTTCGTTTTCAGGCCGTTTGATTTAATCAGGCAAAATACTGCGTAATTGATGATATCCTGATAGCCAGCTTTTACACCTTCCGAAACGAGCGTAAAGCCTTGATTATCCTCAATTTGTTTGATGCGAAGTAATTTCATGAGAATGATATCTGTCATAGACGAAACTCTCATATCGCGCCAAGCCTCGCCATAATCGTGGTTTTTATTGAAAAGAAGTTCTTTTACTTCATTCACTTGTCCATTATACAAGTCCCCGAGTTCATTCGGATCTATATCAACATGATCCTGACCTGTTAGTGAAATCTGAATAAGGGCCATTACGCAATAATTAATGATACCGATAAATTCAGTGGATACATCCTCTTCAACTTTTTGAAAACCTTTATCCTGAATGGTACGAATGCGCTGTGCTTTGATAAAGATCTGGTCAGTAATGGAAGGTATTCGCAGAATGCGCCATGAAGTTCCGTAATCTTTATTTTTTTTTGTAAAAAGATCTTGGCAATACTGTAGGATTTCCTGATATTCCGCTTCTGTGGATTTCAATGTAATTGGATTTATTAAGGCTGGTAGTTTATCAATATTATATTTCAATAAAGCGTGGAGGTGGTTTCGGGAGCAGTAATAAGGTGCCGCTTCTCTTTCCATTCTCTTATTTAATATGGCGCAAGTTAATAAAAAAACGGTTAATGTGGGGGGGAGACTGGTAGACCTGTCAACACCATTGGTGATGGGAATTGTGAACTTTACTCCTGACTCTTTTTACAGCAATAGCAGGGTAAGCTCAGGACAGGCGATGCTTGATAAAGTGGGCAATATGATAGAGGAAGGGGCGGCTATTGTTGATGTCGGGGGCTATTCTACAAGGCCTGGAGCTGCTGAAGTCAGTGAACAGGAAGAGTCTGACAGGGTATTAGCAGTGATAGAACCGGTTAAAAAGTATTTTCCTGATATTATCATTTCTGTAGATACTTTTCGTTCTCAGGTAGCGGCCGCCGCCATTGAAGCTGGCGGGCATATTATTAATGACGTATCAGGAGGAACTCTTGATGAGCAGATGTTTGATACAGTGGCTGCGCTGAGGGTACCTTATATATTGATGCACATGAGGGGGACGCCGGAAACGATGAACCAATTGACGCACTATGACAACCTGGTAGTTGACATTATCAGAGAGCTTAAAAGCAGTATTGATACACTAAGGCAAAAAGGAGTAACTGATATATGGGTAGATCCGGGTTTTGGTTTTGCTAAAAATATTGAGCAGAATTTCAGCTTGCTGAAGGACTTACGGGAATTTGAGCAATTGGGATATCCAGTACTTGCGGGGCTTTCGCGTAAAGCAACCATCTATAAGACATTGAATATTTTACCAGAGCAGGCATTGAATGGAACAACTGTACTTAATACACTCGCACTGGAAAGAGGAGCATCTATACTAAGGGTGCATGATGTGAAAGAGGCGGTGGAAGTTATAAAACTATGGACGGCAACTCAACGTATATATTAAAAAATAGTAATTTAGTCGCGAAATAATATTGAATTTCTTATGCGTGTGGGTTTTTTAAATGTCAATTGGGCTGATATCCTCGACGTCTTTCTGGTTTCAGTTCTTTTGTATCAGGTATATATACTTGTCCGTGGCAGCATTGCCAGCAGGGTTTTCTTAGGATATCTGTTTGTATATGTATTTTATCTGGTTGTAAAAGGATTAGGTTTGGGATTGCTGACTGCCATTCTCCAGTATTTTATGGGTGTGGGGGCAGTAGCGCTGATCGTTATTTTTCAGCAGGAAATCCGTCGTTTTCTTCTTATTATAGGCAAATCCACAATTCATACCAATAATGGATTTCTGAAAAAAATCCTTCGTAATTCTGTTTTGGATGTACAATCCAAGGATTTGAGAGATATTGTCGAAGCAAGTAAGGCAATTGCCGCCAATTTTACCGGTGCCCTTATTGTTGTAAACAAAAGAGATGATCTGAGTAAATTTATTGAAACAGGTGAATTGCTGGACGCGAGGATGTCCAAACCTCTGCTTGTCTCCCTTTTTAACCAGTATAGCGAATTGCACGATGGGGCTATTGTGATTGTGGATGGCCGTATTAAGGCGGCGCGCTGCGTTTTACCGGTTGCTGACGGCGTGGATGTCCCCTCATCGTTGGGTTTTCGCCACCGTGCGGCAATGGGTATGAGTGAAGCGACGGATGCTGTTGTGATCGTAATATCAGAACAAACAGGTAGAATATCTGTAGCAGTAGAGGGTGAGTTGCATGGGAATATCCCTATCAACGAGTTGCAGAATCGCCTGGAGGAATACCTGTCTTCCGATGTGCAACGTATGCCTAAGTAAACTATTATGAATGGGATAAATATATTTCCTTCAGTGTTTGGGAATTGAGACAGATTTTTCTATTTTTGCAAACCGTTTGTGAAAAGAAAAATATCATTATAAGAAATGGCAAATCATAAATCAGCATTAAAAAGAATTCGCGCTAACGAAACTAAGCGTTTGCGTAACCGTTACCAACACAAGACAACTCGCTCTTATATCAAAAAATTGCGTGAAACTACTGACAAAGCTGTAGCTGTTGAAGTATACAAAACTGTATCTTCTATGTTGGATCGTTTGGCAAAGAAAAACATCATACACAAGAAAAAGGCTTCTAACCAAAAATCGAAGTTGGCCCGTGTGGTTAACTCTCTTTCGGTAGCTGCATAATTTTTCTCTGCGAAGATTCGGAACCCCGGCATATTTTGTCGGGGTTTTTTGCGTTAAACAATAGTCCCAATCTGAAGTTGTAGTAGTAATCTAATTGCTCAAAAGTTGTGCTTTCAGGCCTTTTTGCCTTAAATTGCGAGCTTCGGTAGTTGCAAAAGAGGGTGTGTTTTTGTGTTAATCCTTTATTTTCAGGCTAATACAAAATTATATCCGGCAACGATTATTTTAAACTAAACTTCTTTATTTATGAAAAAAGTTGCACTGTTTGCCGGTTTAATTGCTCTGGGAACTATCCCGGCAACAGGCCAGTCACAAGTTAATTTTAATGCGAAAGGGCTGGTTGTTATATCAGACGCGGATATGGCTGCTTCTGCATTGGTTGATGGTAAACTGCTAAGAGATAATACAGCGAAAGATCAGCTGACAACTATTAAATTTCCTTTACAAAGAGGTAGTGCAGGTATCGGTACCGCGCTTGTATCGAACTCAGTGCTTGGATATGGCAAGACAATAGCAGTTCCTCCTGTAGGCGGACTTGCCTATGTATTGGAAAGTCGCTTAAAGCCGGATGACGGTGTAGCTGAGCTCAAAGATGTTGATGCAGAATTTCCGGTGGGAGAGAAGTTGTTTGTGGTAGATATTCTGAATCTGTCTGCACCGAAGCCGAAGTTTGGTTTTTCAGTTGGTAAAAAACCACTTGCTATAGACATTAATAAAAATGAACTGATCATTTCTACCAGTGACAAGGGAAAAGAATTGGTTTTTATCGAATCCGCGGCTGATGGAAAACCAGCGAAAGTACTTCACCTCCCCGCAGGAATTGATTCCACTTCTAAAATTATTGACCTGACCTGGCACCCTTCAGGTGATTTCATTGCTTTCACACTTGACAATACGAAGGAGGTCGGTTTGTACCGTGTAATCCGGGAAGCGGGTAAGCTGAAAAATGTGGAAATGTTGGGTAAGCCGGTGAAGGTAGGTGTGGATCCATCATTTGGTAAATTCTCGTCAGATGGAAAACATTATTTTGTATTGGATGCAAAGGCTCCTAAAGGAAAAGGTATTGCAGGCGGAGAAGTTTTTGTGGTAGATTTTTCGATGGATGGGTCTATTGAACATAAGGTGGCTGGTCAGGCTGCCACAGGCGTGAATCCAGGATCATTTGGTATAAGCCCGGATGGCAAGCTATTGGTGACCGTGAATTCGGGAAAAAGTGGTGCTCCCTGGACGGAAGCCGGAGCTGCGCAGGGAAGTAATCTGACACTATTCAAAGTAGCAGCAGACGGTACCTTAACCAAGGTTGCGGATTATCCTTTCGAAGGAATTTCACCACAAGGGGTTGTTTTCGATAAAGATGGTTCTAATCTGGCTGTGGCTGTGATGGAATATCATGAATACGGCAATGGCAATGGAGGGGTAGAATTCTGGAGTGTTACAAAAGGCGAGACTCCTTCGTTGAAAAAACAAAATGGAAAAGTAAGTGTAGGAAAAGGAGCGCATACGCTGCGTATTGTTCCCTGATCATGCAAACATATAAAATTATCCAGGCAGACCGGTTACTCTTTAATCGGTCTGCTTTGTTTTTTGTAAGCCTGTCACGATTAGGTATTGGGCTGCCGCATAAGTACCCATAATCCAGAGTGTACGGAATGGAATTGCTACCAGGAATTTGTCGATGGCTATACATGAGTCGGAAATCATAAATAAAATGGCACCGATTAGAACTAGTTGATATGATTTAGTGGAAACAAATGATCTTCTGAGTGCTGCCAGCCAGGTCATCATTGCAATACTCAATGCATAGATAGCAACCGCGAATCGCATTAGGAGATCAGGCAGCTCGGGAAAGAGCAGGAAATACAACGCAAATGCGCAAGTGAGGAATGGAATGCCAATAACAAGAGAACGGGTTGAGAATTTGCCAGCACTGATCTGTTTTTGAAAAATTAAAATGTAACAAATCTGCATGAGCAGAAAGCTGCCAAGGCCGGGAATGAACAGGTCGGTATCTCGTATCATTAGAAAAATATCTCCAGCCAGGGCAAACAATAAACCAGTCACGAGCCATCTGTACTCTGTCGGTGGCAGGTTGTTATTTTTCCAAAGGAACCCAAGCAGGCTTAAAACAATCAATGGCTTAGTCAGATAAACCAATAATACCTGACCTGTCATGTCTGCATAAATTTCAGATAGGGTAATAATGGTAAACAGAAACGTAAAAAGAATACTTCTTTTCATCTCATTTGGTAGGTTAGAGGCGATAAGGTATGCGAAATCGCTATGAATTTCGTATTTTTGCGGCTTCATTCATAAAAAATAAATTTTAAGATGATTACGGTTCAGAACGTATCGCTTCGGTACGGTAAAAGGGTTTTGTTTGATGAAGTAAATATAAAATTTGTCCCGGGCAACTGCTATGGTGTGATTGGAGCGAATGGAGCAGGGAAATCTACATTTTTGAAAATTCTCTCAGGTGAAATCGAGCCACAAACTGGACTGGTGAGCATGAATCCCGGGGAAAGGATGACATTCCTGAAGCAGGACCAATTCGAATTTGATGCTCATACTGTAATGGACGCTGTGATTTTAGGGCACGAACGCCTTTATAAAATCATGAAGGAGCGGGAAGCTATATATGAAAAGGAAGATTTTACAGATGCAGATGGTGAAAAAGCAGCCGAATTGGAGGCAGAATTTGCTGATCTGAATGGATGGGAAGCTGAAACTGAAGCTGCTCAGCTATTGAGCGGACTTGGGTTGGGAGAAGATATGCACTCTGCCAAAATGGGAGACCTGAATGGTAGCGATAAAGTGCGTGTACTTTTAGCTCAGGCTTTATTTGGCAATCCTGACGTGCTTTTGCTGGATGAGCCTACCAACAACCTTGACGTTGAAACGGTACTCTGGCTGGAAAACTTCCTAGCCGATTTCAAAAATACGGTTATCGTTGTTTCTCACGACCGTCACTTCCTGGACGAAGTTTGTACGCATGTTGTGGATATCGATTTCAGTAAAGTACAGATGTTCTCAGGTAACTACTCTTTCTGGTACGAATCCAGCCAGCTTGCGTTGAAGCAGCGTCAGGATGCGAACAGAAAATCGGAAGATAAACGTAAAGAACTGGAAGACTTTATTCGCCGATTCAGCGCGAATGCTTCTAAGTCCAAGCAAGCGACATCCCGTGCCAAATTGCTGGAAAAACTAACGATTGATGATATTAAACCTTCATCACGTAAGTATCCGTATATCGCATTCAAATCCGAGCGTGAAGTAGGAGATCAATTGCTTCGTGTAGAAGGGTTATCCAAAACTGCTGAAGACGGTACTCCGCTATTCAAAAACCTGAGTTTTAATATCAATAAAGGAGATAAGATTGCATTTGTAAGTCGGAACGTAAACGCGATCAGCGGGTTTTTCGATGTAATAAATGAAGTGCAGAAAGCGGATGCAGGTGAATATACCTGGGGAGTAACGATTACAAAATCCTATTTCCCCAAGGATCCGACAGAATTCTTTGATGTGGATTTAAATCTGGTAGATTGGCTGCGTCAGTACTCAGAAGAGAAAGATGAGAGCTTTATCCGCGGATTCCTGGGACGTATGTTGTTCTCTGGTGAAGAAGCGCTTAAAAAAGCGAAAGTGTTGTCAGGAGGGGAGAAGGTACGTTGTATGCTGTCAAGAACAATGCTTTCCAGTGCAAATGCCCTGGTATTGGATGATCCTACTAACCACCTCGACCTTGAATCGATCACAGCCCTTAACAACGGTCTGATTGATTTCTCCGGCTGTCTGTTGTTCTATTCCCATGATCACCAGTTCGTTCATACTATTGCCAATCGTATCATCGAAATCGGGCCGAAGGGAATTGTCGATAAGCTGATGAGCTATGATGAGTTCCTGAAAGACGAAACAGTGAAAGCGCAAAGAGCTAAGCTATACTAGTTTCGGGTTGATTATTAAAATAAAAGGGTCTGTGATCGAAATGATCGCAGACCCTTTTATTTTCTTATATTTCTATATCCAAGAATTTTTTTGTCGCCTGAGTTAACATAACACTTCTTCGTTGATCCTCTAAGATATGGCCCCTGAGATCCATGATAGTATTAATAGAGTTCAACTCCGCTATCATATTTTTTCTTAAAATTTCTGTGAACCTTACGACATCTGTGTTTTCTTGGTTTTCAAAGTCAAGAAAAGTCTTAACGAACTGATTTTCTTCGCTCGTTATACTACTTAATCTGTAACTATAATGATGATACCAATCGCCTAAATCCAGGCCTTTGATTATGAAACCGTAATTAATATAGTAGAGTTTAGAGAAATTGGATCTTTGAATGTCTACTCCCTTAACTAATTCCTCTGTTTCAATAGACCATTTTCGGTCTTTCTTTTTGTAACCTAATGGTTTTAGCTCACTGTGAATCAGATCAATGAGTTCTTTTACTTCCTGCATTTACAATGATTAATTTTCTACAATCACATCTGCTTCTTAGTGCTGGCAGATGTGATTGTGAATTTTATTTCTCTAAACAATATACTTCTCATACTGCTTGATCACATCAGCCGGAGGGCCTTCCCAGATATTGGGCGTGTTACCTACATATCCGATGTCGTCAATCCCGATTCGGGTCGTGTAAAACCCGGAAGCCGTCAGGTTACGCATCAGATTAAAAAATGCTACTCCCTGGCTGTAAATCGGTTTAGCTTTCTCCGGATAGGCGATGTCGTCAACGATCTGTATTTGCTGGTCTTTGGTGCAAAGCGTGAATATCTTCTTAAAGCGCTTATTAGCCTCATTGTCAAGCCACTTCAAACCTCCGCGAAGCGGTGTCTGGTTTTGAGGCATATCTTTGGCAATGAACTCAATAAATGCCGGTACTCCTGCCTGAGAAGCGCTGCCCGACTTACCGTCAGCAGGAATGATAATATCACACAACACTTTAATGGTAGCAAGTTCTGCTACGGTGAAGAATTTCTCCTTCATCAGTTTTGCATCGTGGATGGCTTCTTCCTTCATCCGTCCGCCAGGGACTTTGATCGGAGTTTCCGGCGGCAGGTTGCTGTCAAGCTCTCTTTGCTCCGCCATAGCTACCTGCGGATTAAGACCCGCAATACCTAATGAGCTGAGCGTAAGTGCTTTTAATGAATCTCTACGTTTCATAATAATTAAATGACGTTCAGGTGATTAGATATTTTTCTTCTTTGTCTGATCAATAATGTAGTCAGATGCTCTCCACGCCAAAGCAAGGATGGTCCAGGTTGGGTTTTTATCCGCCTGC
The DNA here is from genome assembly GCF_003383615.1 of Dyadobacter luteus. Classification (GTDB taxonomy): domain Bacteria; phylum Bacteroidota; class Bacteroidia; order Cytophagales; family Spirosomataceae; genus Dyadobacter; species Dyadobacter luteus. Next base: position 162,152 of record NZ_QNUL01000003.1, on the reverse strand, counting down.
GATACGAATGATCCACCATCCGCTACGAATACGTTTTTAGCATCGTGAGCTTGCGAGAACCGATTCAGCGCAGAAGTTTTAGGATCATCGCCCATTCTTACAGTACCCACTTCGTGGATAATCCGTCCGGGAGCAGCTATACCGTAATTGGTATCAGCACCTGGCTTCACGCCGCTTGCCACACCGCCTAAAGCATGAATGATCTCTTCAAAAGTGTCATGCATGTGTTTGGCTTGCTTGATCTCGTAATCCGACCATTTGTAATGGAAGCGTAGTACCGGAATACCGTATTTGTCAACTACCGTCGGATCAATTTCTGCGTAGTTATCATAATTGGGAACAGCCTCTCCGCGACCTGCCATTCCGATGTAAGCACCATAGAATCTTCTGTAATCCTCTTTCAGAGATGCCCCGTATCCTCCTGCTGGTTTCATTACACCTGCAGCAGTTGCATACTTACCGTTCATGGCCTCTATACCTGAGCCGAAACCATAAGCTGGCATACCCATGCCGCCACCGTATTCGATATGGTATCCGCGGGGGAAATCCAGTTTTTTATTGTCGAGCCACCACGGTGTATACACGTGCATACCACCCACACCATCTTCATTATATCTCTTACGGTCCATCAGGTGAGGAAGGAATGCACCTCTGGAAGCTCCTGTAGAGTCATGCAGGTAACGGCCAACCACACCGCTGGAGTTTGCCAGACCATTCGGATGTCTCTCTGATTTGGAGTTCAGAAGTAAACGTGCTGACTCACCAGCACTTGCTGCCAGTACAACCACTTTTCCTTTGATGGTATGCTCAGTTAATTTTTCACGGTCAACGTAAGAAACCCCTGTTGCAAGACCCGTATTAGGATCAGTTAGTACTTCACGCGCCATGGCGTTATTGATCAACGTTACATTTCCGGTTTTTACCGCCGGAATAACCAAAACTGACGATGAAGAAAAATCGGCATAAGCCTGGCATGAACGCCCGCATTGGCTACAGTAAAAACAGACACCACGCTGGTCGTTGATAGGTTTGGTCAGGATGGATAATCGGGATGGGATTACCGGAACATTGGCTTTCTTACCTGCCTTTTGCAGAAACATCTCATGAAGACGTGGCTTCGGCGGCGGAAGGAAAATTCCATCCGGCTCGTTGTCAATGTTTTCAACGGTACCGAATACACCGATCAGTTTATCTACCTGATCATAATATGGTTTTACATCGTCGTAACCAATCGGCCAGTTGTCGCCAAGTCCGTCAATGCTTTTTCTCTTAAAATCCTTTGGGCCGAAGCGAAGCGAAATACGCCCCCAGTGGTTGGTTCTTCCTCCAAGCATTCTGGATCTGAACCAGTCGAACTGAGTACCGTTTTTACGTGTGTACGGCTCTCCTTCAATTTCCCATCCACCCCAGGCTGCGTCAAAGTCGCCAAATGGACGGTGGTTTCCTGCGCCTCTTCTGGGGGATTCCCAGGGCCATTTAAGTTGGGTAATGTATTTAGGGTCAGCTGGATCAAAATAGCCGCCAGCTTCCAGCAATGCTACTTTGGCGCCGGCTTTGGCAAGCTGGTAGGCCGCCATTCCACCGCCAGCACCGGAACCGATGATAACGACATCGAATACCGTTGGCTGTTCTTTAATTTGAAACATAATTAAGGGTTAGATAAAGTATATTTTTTAATAAATATAAACACAGAAAATGTATTGAAAGTACAATGATATTGATTTGAGACTTATTTAAAACGAATCTAAAATGGTACTTTCTCTAATCACGAAAAGGACTATCCGGATAATGAATAAAATGCGTTAAACACCTCATATTGATGCCGACGGAATGCATCTTTAGCAACTTGAACGTGTTTTTGATTAACTTTGCATTTTGTTAATGAAGTTATTTTGGCTACAATAGGTAAAGACATTCAGGCTGCTGCGCAAATCCTCGCTGATGGACAATTGGTGGCAATTCCTACTGAAACTGTATATGGATTAGGCGGAAACGCATTAAACCGGGCGTCAGTTTTATCCATTTTTGAAACGAAAAACCGTCCGGCATTTGATCCTTTGATCATACATACGGACTCATTGGAAAAAGTAGGTCATTTTGTGACAAAGTTTGATGGAATGGCAAAGGCTTTGGCTGAAGCCTTCTGGCCCGGACCACTGACATTACTTTTGCCTAAACGTGACATTATTCCTGATATTGTTACCTCTGGATTGGACATGGTAGCAGTGCGAATTCCTGATCATGCATTGACGCTGGAATTGCTTGGAACGCTCGATTTTCCGCTTGCCGCTCCAAGTGCGAATCCATTTGGTTATATAAGTCCTGTTTCTGCGGCTCATGTAGATGCGCAACTGGGAGATAAGATTGCCTATATACTTGATGGAGGTGAATGTAACGTAGGAATTGAATCAACCATCGTAGGTTTCGTTGAAGATGTCCCTACCATATACCGTTTGGGCGGACTGGCTGTGGAAGATATTGAAGCTGTAGTAGGGAAAGCCAATGTTCTTCCGCACTCGACATCTAACCCTCAGGCTCCGGGTATGCTTAAAAGTCATTATGCCCCCCGGAAACCGTTTTTTATAAAATCTGCGGACGAGCTTCTGCATGCTCCCGCCGACGTTGCTGTTTTGTTTTTTACCAAACCTGAAGCGCTTTCTACAAATATAACACGGGTCCTGAGTGACACGGGTGATGTACGGGAAGCGGCCCATAATTTGTTTACTTACCTGCGAGAGCTGGATACTTCGGATGCAAGCGAAATATGGGCGGAATATACTCCTGTGAACGGTTTGGGTGTTGCGATTAACGATCGTTTAAAAAGAGCTGCAGCGCTTTAACAAGACAGAATTTATTTAAAAAAATGCTGGTGAAAATTCATTAGAAAAACTTCATCTGTCGCCCTGGTAATTGCGGTGTAAAGCCATCTGATAAATTCAGTATTTACCTGTTCCTCGGGTAGATAGCCCTGGTCGATGAAAACTGCACTCCATTGGCCTCCCTGCGATTTATGAGTTGTGAGCGCATAGGCAAATTTAACTTGTAAAGCGTTCAAAAATGGATCTTTACGAAGGGCTTCCATTCTTTCTTTTTTTGACTTGATATCGGCATAATCCTGCTGAATACTGTCATAAAGTTTTCTGTTATCCTCATTCGAAAGCGATGGCGAAGCAGAGTGAAGCGTATCAAGAATAATCTTGGCGTCAAATTCAGGTTGCTTGTCGTAATCAGTGAGTCGTAATGTCACGTCCGCAAAGCGGAAGCCGTGCATTTCCTGTGTTCTTCTGATCTTCAGCAGTTCTACAAAATCCCCATTTGCAATAAAGCCGGCCGGTGATTCTTCTTCCAGAACATTGTAGTTGTTACGCACAACCATGAGCCTGTCGCCTGCGTCAAGTTCGTCCTCAGAGAAATTAATTATTCGGCGGATGTACTCATTATACTGTACAGCAGACTTGTTGGACCGCGTGAGAATAATTGTGTTTTCTTGTCCGAATTTTTCATAAGCATACCTGAGTCCGTCTTCCAGTTTATCTCCGGTCATTCGGAACACGTCACGATATGATTTAGTGGCAATGTTTATTTGCGGCTCCTTCTGTGTCAGCTGATTCCTTAATTCTGTGGCATTATACAGAATGCCAGACTCAGAATCCTGCCGCATTACTTCTCTGAGCTCTTCCTCAAAGATGCTCATGTCATAACGTTTAGCCAGAAAGCTTTTTTCAAGTGCCGGACTGAGATCCTGCCCTACGGGTGGAAGCTGAGCCACATCACCGATCAGCATCAGTTTATTACTTTCATGTTCAAATACATATTCTATCAAATCGGAGAGCAGACTTCTGTTGCCAAAATCGGCCTCGTCCGTAATCATCGACGCTTCATCTACAATGAAAAGTGTTTTGGTATGGTAGTTTTTTTGCCGTTGAAAAGAAAGAGATCCGGTGTAAGGATCAGCAGTTTGCTTGTAGATTTTTTTATGAATGGTCAATGCTATTTTATCGGCATAGCCCGACATCACTTTCGCGGCTCTGCCGGTAGGAGCGAGCAGTACTGATTTGTATCCAAAAGAAGGAATCACTTTAATCAGTGTACTGACAATTGTTGTTTTCCCCGTACCGGCATAACCTCTGAGTAGAAAACAATCCCTGTATCTTTCCAGGCCTTTTTTCTCAACAAGGAAACTATCGGTTTGCTTAAAAAAGCGTAACTGACCTTCTGTAGGGCGGAAGGGAAAGCGTTCGGCAAGAAGTTTGGACGGGAGCTTCTGGTTTGTTTGCATGGCAGCGAATCTAAATGAAGCTTTGGTCAATTCCAAAGTATGCAGCGGGTACAAAAATATGCAACTATTTAATTGGACTTTAAATAGGTAATTCTCTATATTAGTTTCAAGTATGATCTTATCCTAATAACCTGAACATGTATGCAAGTATTTCAAGTGATGGGCAATAAGCCTGTAAATGCGTTGTACTCGGTTGCAAAGAGCAATACTGTTTTTGAAGCTCTGGAGCTTATGGCCGATAAAAATATCGGGGCAGTGCTGGTACTGGAAGATAACAAGCTGACCGGGATTTTTTCTGAACGGGATTATGCACGTAAGGTAATTCTACAAGGGCGCGCATCGCGTGACACGCTGATCGCCGATGTAATGACGAGTAAGGTAATTACTGTGGAGACAGATCAGAAAATTGAAGAATGTATGCAGATTATGGCTGATAAGCACATACGCCATTTGCCGGTGAATCAGAATGGTGAACTGGTCGGTATTATTTCAATTAACGATATTGTTGCTGCGATCATCAGAGAGCAGAAGAATCATATTCAATCTCTTGAGAACTACATCTCGGGAAATCCGTATTCCTGATCATTTATTAACGATTCAATTATTTCCATTTGCTGAATTGCAGGATTTGTAAGTACATATCCTGCATATTTATTCTATTGCCATATGTAGCGGGTTGCTTATCTTTGCCATCCCCAAAATAGATGTCTTTGGAAAAACCTGTCACAGCTGTTGAAAATACTTACGGAAATCGAGTGCGTGTCCGTGTTTGCGGGTTTTGCGTGATGGACGATAAGATCCTGCTGGTGAATCACAGCCTGTATCCGGGTCAGGATTTCTGGAGCCCGCCGGGTGGAGGTGTGGAGTTCGGAGAAACGACATCAGAAGCGCTGAAACGGGAAATAAGGGAGGAAACAGGCTTTATTGCTACAGTAGATTCTTTTCTGTTCCTTAAAGAATTTGTAAATCCGCCTTTACATGCAGTTGAATTATTTTTTCAGTTTAGTGTCTCAGGTGGGGAGCTGATTAAGGGATTTGATCCGGAATTCGCACCGGATGAACAGATTATCAGTCACGTGAAGTGGATGACGCTGGCAGAATTGACAAGTATTGATGAGACAGCCAGGCATAGTGTGTTTTCAGGAATAGACAGCTGGGACGTTTTGCTGGCGAAAAGGGGGCTACTTTGATGGATAGGTGAAAATGATTAAAATAAGCTAAATAAACTATTTGTGACAAACTCAGATAACCAGTCAATTGAAATTATTCCTACTCTTTTAGTAGGCGACAGTTCCTTTGATTCTGATATGATACCGCTTTGTACACTTTGTATTGAGGTGGACGACCGGCGTATTCGCTTCTGTATCGTCAGAGATGAGAATATGGAATGTATCTGGCTTGAAGACTACAATTTTGAGAGAGCACTGGGACAAGGAGATGTTTTTGAAAAACTGAAAAAGATTTTCACCGGACATTTGCTCTGGTCTTCTAATCATTGGAAAAACGTGCGAATCGCGATTAATTCCAATGCATTCAGTCTTATTCCCCGTGTTATTTTTGATAAAGATTCGGTTAAAAATTATCTGGAATTTGCTCTCGGTAATCCCGTCCCGGACAATGAGAGGGTTTTATATCATGAACTTCCGATTGTAAATGCCTGCAACGTGTTTAGTATTCCCGTGCTTTGGTATGATTGGATGATCAATCATTTTCAGCATTCGAGTATAACATTTTACCATATAACCAGCCCGCTCATTATAGGCTCGCTTGTAAGCCATGCAGAGCAGCGGGAGCTGAAAATAGTATCTGCCTATTTTGAAAAGGATCATTTTACGCTTATAATCAGTGAGGGAAAGCAGCTGATTTTATGCAACCGATACAAGTTTTCGCAACATCAGGAATTGGTATACATTATTCTTTTTGCACTCAATCAGCTTAATTTTCATCAGGAAGAAATAAAGTTGCTTGCGTACGGAGAAATATCGGTAACATCTGAATTGTATGAAGAGTTGTCGAAATTCTTTCCTAACATGCAAATAGGAGTGGGGCCATCTACACTGAAATACAGCGCGCAATGCGGAGAAATCCCCGGTCATCGTTATTTTGGCCTCTTTAATACATATCTGGTATCTTCCTGATTAATCCGTTTTTCAAAAGGAAGTTCACTACTTAGCTAAAGGATATTTTATGAAGCGTATTGCATTGTTTCCGGGATCTTTTGATCCGTTTACGAAGGGACACGAAGATATTATTTTGAGAGGACTACGACTTTTTGACGAGGTAGTGATCGGGATTGGAAATAATGCAACCAAGAAGCGTTATTTTCCGGTGGAGGTGATGAAAGAGTTAATTGAAAGAACATTCGAGGGGCAACAAAATGTAAAAGTGATCACCTATGATGATTTGACGGCCAATGCCGCCAGGCAATTAGGAGCTACTTTTTTATTGAGGGGCTTGCGCAATACCACTGATTTCGAATATGAGAACGGTATTTCTCAGGTGAATCGTTATGTCTACGAAGAGATTGAGACTGTTTTCCTGATTACATCTCCTAATCTTGCCCCGATCAGTTCCAGCATTATTCGCGATCTGCATCGCTATGGGCAGGATGTAGATGATTTTTTACCTTATTCGCTTTCTGAGTTGAATAAATTGAAAGAGGAGAATCAGTAATCTACCAAATGAAAAACGGCGCTAATCAGTTTTTGAATTAGCGCCGTTTTTGTATACGATCGAAAATAAAGTTATTCCTTAACCTCCTGTTGTTTCTTCAAGCTATCCACTACATAACGTATTGAGCTGAAAGAGTTTACAAGTATAGCTTGTCCTTCAGTCTGAGTCAGCCAGCTTAGCTTTTCGATTTGTTCATCAGCCTGGGGTGCCATGGCTGAATCGTCAGTACAATCAAGCAGATACCATTTGGTTCGTTTCAGAATTCTGCTGTTGTTCAGACTGTACGTATGCCATGTGGTACATACCCTGTCTCTGATTACAGCCTTTACACCGGTTTCTTCTTCAATTTCACGAACGGCCGCTTGTTTGGAATTTTCCCCTTTGTCAAGCTTTCCTTTAGGCAGATCCCATTTTTTTCTTCGGAACATAAAGAGCCACTTCCCATCTTTCACGACAACTCCACCCGCTGCTTTGATTACCTTGAATAACCCCTTAATCTTATCTTCGACTTCTGATTTTTCCCTTGTGGCCATGGTCAAAGACAACAGGTCGCCAGGCATCTCTTTTTCCAGAATCGATATTGCCTGAACTGCAGTGGAAGCGGTGGTATTCAAAAACAAAACATGGCCGGTTAGTAATGATTTAGTCAGTTTTGTAAGACGAAGATCCACAATACGGTCAAACTGTGCTGTATCAGTCTCTGATATTTGATTTGTCCTTACAATTTTGAAGGGACGGTCATCGAAGAAAATAATCATTTAGATGGTATTATGTAAAATCCGTGTCAAAATTAAGTAAAGAGTTTAGTTTAGACAGTGATTATTATTGATAAATTTGTGGCATTAATAAATTAAACGTTCTTGGAACTCCTAATCATTTTATTGTTGGTGCTTCTCAATGGTATTTTCTCCATGTCTGAGATAGCACTCGTTTCCTCCCGGAAATCCCGTCTTGAAGCTGCTGCCCGAAATGGCGATTCAAGTGCAAAAGCGGCTCTGAACCTCGCAAATTCACCTACCAAGTTTCTATCAACAGTCCAGATCGGAATCACGCTCATCGGTCTTTTGACTGGTATGTATAGTGGTGACAACATCACTGCAGATTTTGAAGCATTCATCACCAAAATAGACATTCTCAAACCTTACAGCCATACATTAGCGGTTGGTTCTGTCCTGGTATTCATCACTTATTTGTCGCTGGTATTAGGTGAGCTGGTTCCAAAGCGGATTGGTATGGCCAATCCGGAAACGATTTCCACTTTCATGGCTACGCCCATGAACCTGCTTTCGAAAGTTACAGCTCCATTTATTGCGCTTCTTGGCTTTTCAAGTGATTTGATTATTAAGGTGCTGAATATCAAGCAAAGTGAAAATTCGGTTACTGAAGAAGAGATCAAAAGTCTGATTCAGGAAGGCACGTCAGGGGGTGTCTTTGAGGAGATAGAGCAGGAAATTGTTCACAATGTATTTCAACTGGGCGACAGAAAAGTAACATCATTGATGACCAACCGACAGGAAATTGTCTGGCTGGATATTGAAGATACAGTAGAGGAAAACAGAGCAAAAATTTTTGAATCAAGACATTCGATCTATCCTGTTTGCCGCAATACTGTAGATGAGGTAGTGGGTTTGATCTATGTAAAAGACCTGATCGCTACAGATATTGATGAGCAATTGGCTAACATTAATGCTATCCTGCGCGAACCGGTGTATTTGCCGGAAAGCAACAGGGCTTACCAGGCGCTGGAGAAGTTTAAAGAGCAGCGTGTGTACTTTGGGATTATTGTCGATGAGTACGGCGGACTGCTTGGGGTGATTACCATGCACGATATAATGGATGCTTTGGTAGGTGATATCTCTGAGGATATAGAGGAAGCATCGGAAATTGTGACGCGGGAGGACGGAAGTTTTCTGATCGACGCGCAGCTGCCTTTTGATGATTTTTTGCAGTATTTTGGATTGAATATTCATGAAGCAGAGCGGCGTACATTGACTGGTTTTAATACCCTGGGTGGTTTTGTATTGCATGTTTTAGAAAATATTCCTAAAGTAGGAGAGACTTTCACCTGGAAACATTTCGATTTTGAGGTAGTCGATATGGACAGGAGCAGGGTGGATAAATTGCTTGTAACTAATAATAAAAAAGAAGATAAGGACGAATAATATGTCAAACGATCAGAATGTAAGTGGGCAGATTGCAGAATTGCTTTTGGAAGCGAAAGCGATAAAACTTAGTCCGGAGAAACCTTTTCAGTGGAGCTCAGGCTGGTTGTCGCCGATCTATTGCGACAATCGTGTGGCTCTGTCTTTTCCTGACACCAGATCATACATTAAAAAAGCACTTGCTGAACTTATCAAAAGCGAGTTCCCAGATGCTCAGGCTGTAGTGGGTGTGGCTACAGGAGGTATAGCACAAGGAGCACTTGTTGCAGATGTACTCGAACTGCCATTTGCTTACGTTCGCCCAGAGCCGAAAAAACATGGGATGGGTAACCAAATCGAAGGTCGCCTGGAAGCAGGTAAGCCGGTGATCATCATCGAAGATCTTATTTCTACAGGAGGAAGTTCTTTAAAGGTAGTGGATGTACTTCGTGGCGCAAATATTGAGGTTGCGGGTATGGTTGCTATTTTTACTTATGGATTTGCAGTAGCTGAGCAAAATTTCGCAGAGAAAAATGTGAAGCTGAAAACGCTTTCCAACTACGGAGCGCTGATAGAAACAGCGGTAGAAAGTAATTATATTTCTGCAGAACAGGTTGAGAGCCTTTCGGCGTGGCGTACAGCTCCTGAAAGCTGGGGCAAATAGTTGCAAAAATTCGTGTCAGGTATGAGTTATTACGTATCTGACACGAATTGACTTAATTTAGCTCTTTATACGGTGATTGTGCAATTTTTCATACATTCCACCGAATGTTTCTTCCTTCACCCCATCCGACTTCAGAAATTCGTGTGGAAATCCAAGCTCAATCTGACTGACTTCATTAAGCTTTCGCATTTGTTCAGCAGGTATTTCGAACGACAAACAACCCAGAGAGTCTGTTAACTGTGTGGATTTGGATGCACCTATAATCGGGATCATTACTTCTTCCCTCTGGCGAGCCCAGTTTATGGCAATCTGAGCGGGCGTAGCATCTAGCTCGTTGGCAATATCGACCACCGTCTGCGCTACCTTACTACTGTTTTTATTTCTCCTCGTACTGTCTTTTGGGACTCTTCCTGTCTCATCACGAAGGTATTTTCCGGTCAGTGCACCACCACCTATGGTTCCCCACGGAGTCACGGCCAGATCCAATGCTTTTGCCATCGGAATTAAGTCTCTTTCAGGTGTGCGTTGCAGCAATGAGTATTCAAACTGAATAGCAGCAAATGCATTCCAGCCTCTGAAATCAGCAATGGTATTGGCCTGCGATACAACCCACGCAGGCGTATCGGAGATGCCAATATAATGGACAAGGCCACGGCTTACCAGATCGTCCAGTCCGCGCATTACTTCTTCCACAGGTGTGGTATTATCCCAAAGGTGAACCCAAAGAAGGTCAATATACTCTGTATTGAGTCGTTTCAAACTGGATAGTACCGATCTCATCATATTTTTACGGTGATTGCCTGCAAAGTTCAGATCATCATTCCGGTCTTTCAATGTGAATTTGGTTGACAGCACCCAGTGGTCGCGGTCGGATTCTATGAATTCGCCGACATATTTTTCAGATGAACCTTCGGTATATCTGTTTGCAGTATCAATAAAATTGCCACCTGCATCCGCATAAGCATCAAAAATCTTGAAACTTTCGTGCTTATCTGCTCCCCATCCCCAGTCGGTACCGAATGTCATGGTTCCTAAACATAGTTCGGATACTCTGAGTCCCGATCTGCCCAATAACTGATAATTCATATATAATGGTTTTTACTCTATCGTGAATATATTCCCTTCACCGATCCGTTGACCGCTTAGACATTTAATGCTACAAAGTTATGCCCTTACCGGCCAAATGTGTTTATATTGTGCCAAATTTATAAGCTTTTTAACCGCAAAAATGATTGATGTTACTCACCCTTACTTTGATGTAAACCTAAGTTGGCTGTCTAATAATTATCGGTTATTGCTGGAAGCGAATGATGAATCGGTTCCGGTAAGAGAGAGGCTTCGTTTTTTAAGTTTGTATGCGAATCAGACTGAGGAGTTTTTCAGGGTACGTATCACAACCCTGATGGCTTTGGCAGAGGTTACAAGTGATATAAGGGCCAAGTTGAATATATTTCCCGACTCATTGCTGGAGCACGTCAATGAGACACTGGAAAATCAGTTACACGAATTCCACGAGATACTTGCCGGGAGTATTTTGCCTGCTTTATATGAACATGGTGTACATCTCTACTTTGATGAGCAATTTGCCGAAGAACATATTCCGTTTCTGAGGAACTTCTTTCTCAATAAACTCTTCAGATATCTTCAACCTATCTTTTTGGATGGAAGGAGAAACTCCAAACTGGTCTTTTTTGAAAACCGGCAGTTGTATCTGGTTGTTCGTCTGCGTCGTAGCGACTTTTTTCAGGAAGATCTCTATGCTACTGTAAATGTGCCGGAAGAACCATTTGGTCGTTTTCTGGAACTTCCGGAGACCGACGGTCGTAAACATGTAGCTTTTCTGGAAGATGTGATCCGGCAGAATCTTTCCCTTTTATTTCCGGGATATGAGGTGCTGGAAAGTTATACGCTCAGGGCTGAGCGCGACACAGAGCTGGTGATTGAGGACGAATACCAGGTGCAGATCTCACAGAGAATCCTTAAGCAGCTGGATAAACGTAATTTTGTGTTGCCTTCCTTGTTTTTTTACGAAGCAGGAATGCCTGAAGACATGCGTAGTGCCTTGTTCAATAAGGCAGGGATACCCATGAATGAATTCCACCAAAGGGGCTCCTACCTACATATGCAGGATCTGTCGGATTTTCCGTCATTTGGTAAAAAACTTGATTATCCCATACAGAGAGCACTGCAGAATCCGGAGTTTGAAGACCATGTTTCGGTATTTGAAACGATCCAGCGTGCAGATCAGTTGCTACATCTTCCTTACAATTCCTATGAACCTATTGTCCGGTTTTTCAGTGAAGCGGCTACGGATCCTTTCGTTCGGGAAATTCACGTATCTCTTTATAAGATCAGTCCGAATTCATTTATTTTAAATTCTCTGATCAGTGCTGCCAGAAATGGAAAAAGGGTAACCACGTATGTCGAACTCAACAGTAAAATGGATGCTCACGAGAATTTGCAATGGTCCAGGAGTATGCGTGATGCGGGAGTGAAGATTGTACTCAGTGTCCCCGGGCTTAAAGTGCACGCAAAAATGGCGTTGGTAAAACGGAAATTGCAGAAAGGTTGGGAGCGGTATGCATTTTTGAGCACGGGCGGATTTTATAAGCTTACAAGCCGCGAGATAGTAGATCATGCTCTGCTGACAAGCGATAGGGAACTCACAAACGAAGTAGAGTTGCTTTTTGGCTACTTATCTACCCAGGACGAACCAAAAAAATACAAGTATCTGCCATTTAACAATTTAATGGTAACGCAGTTTAATCTCCAGAAAAAGCTGGTGGATCTGATTGATCGTGAGATAGCGAATTGCAATGCCGGCCTTCGGTCATTCATTACTATTAAGGTAAATCAGCTACAGGATCATATTCTGATTGATAAACTGTATCAGGCCGGGCAGGCGGGTGTACCCGTACATGTCATTATCAGCGAGAGTTGTAGTCTTATTGCCGGGTTGCCGTCTTTGAGTGATAATATTACAGTAAGCAGGCATATGGACAGGTACATCGAGAATACCAGAATTTTCCAGTTTGGAAATCGTGGCAATGATGAAATCTATCTGTCATCCTGTGACTGGACTTACAGGAATTTACATCGCAGAATTGATGTTTGTTTTCCCATACTGGATGAAAATGTGAAGGGGCAGGTGCGGCAGGTACTGCGCAATTACTTTAATGACAACCAGAAATCTGTACGTCTGGATCTCTATCAGAATAACCTGAGAATCACAGATGATTCCCGTATCAAAGTCAGGGCGCAGGAGGCTAATTATAAGATGGTGGAGCGTTTGGAAAAGGGAGGGGTGTCCCGCTAATATGCTGATGTTGTAACGCAGATTTTATTTTTTTTCAGGAGTTGATTTTTTAAAATGTGCCTTAAAAATTAGTGAGTACACTTTCTTCTACATTTCGACGGGCAATCTCTCTATATTTTGTCTCAATATGAAGGACAGGGCTTGGGCAATAAGCTGTATATAAGTATATTTGAGAGTATATTATTGGTGCTCCGGATATAAACAAATATATAGTATGGGAATTGTAGAGCGACGCGAACGGCTTAAGATTCAGGTACGTTCAGACATCGTTAAGACAGCTAAAGAAATTGCACGTGAGGATGGATGGACTGCGGTTTCCATCAGGAAGATAGCGGAAGTGATCGAATACAGCCCACCGATCTTATACGAATACTTCGATAGTAAAGATAAACTGCTTGAAGCCATCCGCATTGAAGGCTTCGATTATCTTCAGGCAGAATTCGTCAAAATAAAGGGTCATTTCGGCAATTCGGAAAAACAGCTTGTCGAAGCTGCCCAATGCATCTGGACGTTTGCCATTGAGAATCCGGAGGTGTTCCAGGTGATGTTCAATATAGAAGGTGCATTCTGTGATTCAAAGCGCGTCTATTCGCAGGCTATGAATATCAAAGACAATCCGGTTTGGGAAATGATTGCCAGGGTGCGTCCTAAGGCCGGAGAGCTTGTCACCAAAACTTATTATGAATGGTGGTGCCTTACTTATGGTTTTATCGCCATTACCATGACAACCCAACCACGGTATGCTCTGGCACAGGCAGAGGGTATATACATGGATAGCGTAAGGCGCTTTATAAAGACGCTTCAGTAACAGGCTGAACAGGCTGCTGGCGTACTTCCACCTTGCTTTGATGATAGACCAGTGAATACGGAGGTACGCTTTTCACGATCCAGGCATTCCCGCCTATTATGGAGTCTTTTCCTATCACTGTCTCTCCTCCTAAAATTGTCGCATTTGCATACACCACTACGTTGTCTTCGATCGTAGGATGGCGTTTACGTGAAGCCAACGATTTCGAAACGTGTGTTGCGCCCAGGGTAACTCCCTGGTATAGTTTCACATTGTTGCCAATATGAGTAGTTTCGCCAATGACAACGCCTGTACCATGGTCAATAAAAAAGGAATGACCGATTACTGCATTGGGGTGAATGTCTATTCCTGTCTGGCTGTGTGCAAATTCAGTCAGCATACGGGGAAGCAGAGGAATTTTCAGTTCCGCCAGAATGTGGGCAATTCTGTAAGTTGCAATTGCCATAAATCCGGGATAGAGCGCAATTACCTCTTCTACACTTACTGAGGCAGGATCATTGTCTGTAATAGCCTTGGCATCCTGAAGCAGCAGGTCATATATTTCAGGAATGTTGGCAAATATCTGGTCGAGTGTATCTTCTTTACTGTCTGTGAGCTCTGGAAGCAGAGGATCCAGCATACACCCTAATTTATCCCGCAAAGAAGAATAAGCTTCCCGTAAATCTTTTGCCTTTTCGTTATGTTGGCAATCCTGACTGATAGGGAACAGAAAATTAATAAGCTGCTGAATGAATTTACCAGACTCCTGCCGTGAAGGAAGTTTGTAACGAAAAGTTTGATTCTGCTCATTCAAACGTTCAAAAAAAGCTTCCTGTTGCTGCGCTGTCATTAATTCTCACTTTTAATTTTTCTCTCCGAAAGAGGATTTCTAATCATTTTACGGATAAACAAAGAAACGGACATAAATGTTGAATTTTTGTTAAATACTTAAAAAAATAATCTTTTGGCATCATTTTACCTTAGAATTGTCGTATATTGAATATTACAACTGAAAAGACTTCGAGTTAAAATAATTCCCCCATGAGTAACTTTAGATTTCTGCGTTCAGCTGTTGTGGTTATTTTTTTGTCTGCGACTCTGTCATCATGCTTCTCCAAATACATTATCTCGGCTAAACAGGTCAGGAAACATTATGCTTCCAAAGACGTACGGCCTGAGACGAAATTAATCCAAAACGATACCCTTGCTTTGCAGGTAGCGAGTGTGGGTGCAGATACACTGCCAATGCTTCTTCTTATACATGGAGCTCCGGGCTCACTGTGGGGATATATGAATCTGATGGATGACGCAGAGCTGCAGAAGAAATATCATATTGTTTCGGTAGACAGGATCGGTTATGGAAAATCAAGACTTAAAAAGCGGAAATATGTGACTTCCATAGAGTTGCAGGCCAGAGCTTTACTTCCTGTATTTTCGCTTAACAAGTCAGAAGAAAAAGTGGTTGTGCTGGGACGTTCCTATGGAGCCCCGATTGCAGCAAAGCTTGTTTCAATGATTCCGGAGGAAGTGAAAGAACTCATTATGGTGTCTCCTGTTATTGATCCGGAAAAGGAAAAATTCTATTGGTTTTCTAAATGGGGAAGAAATTCCTTTGTGCAGCTTTTTCTACCCGGAGAATTCAATACGGCTACTGCTGAGAAGTATAGTCATGCAGATGAACTACGTAAGCTTTTACCTGTCTGGCAGAACCTGGATGTGAGAACGACTGTAATCCAGGGAGGAAATGACTGGATTGCTGATCCTGCCAATTTCGAATTCGCGAAAAGGCATATCAAAAGTAAAAAGGCACAATATATTTTTCTTTTCAACGCGGGTCACATGATCACCTACACACATGCTGACATGATCAGGGAAATGCTGCTCAGAAGCAGATTATTTCAGGATAAAATTGCTGTTCAGCTGGATTATTAATAGCACGGATTAATTAAAAACCGGCCTTTTATTGAACTCTGGCTATTATTTGTGACCTTTGCCAACAAAAGAAAACGACTGATCAGAAATCAGCCGTTTTACCGAATTATAATTAACCTATGATAAATTATCTCTGACACCGATATATTTCGGTGTTATTTTTTTGCTACACTATCAGACCTGAATGCATCTCTGCAATACTCCGATCCATTAAAACACAAAAGATACATGGAGTCTGTCTATACTCTATGACGCATAAATTTCATTACACCACTAACGGAATATGTTTTATTCTGTTAAGGTACTCTGAGTTAACACGATGTAATGTAAAGTCAGCAATAAAAAAATCCTGCCGTCAAGGGCAGGATTTCTAAGGCAAAGATATTGGAAGTTATTATCGGACAATTTTTTTGGTAACCGTATCCTTATCATTGGCAGCCTTGATCAGATAAATGCCATTCGTGTAGTTCCGCAAATCGAATTCATGCTGAACGCTGCTTTCTACGGCCGAGGTCTTGAACGTATCTCTTACACGTCCCTGTACATCAAGTATTTGCAAACTTATTACAGAAGGACTATTGCTATAGACTTTTACTGTGAGAAAATCTGTGGTTGGTACAGGATAAGCATTTATTGCGATGGATATCTTAGTATTGTCCGGATTAGGTATACTGGTTACAGGGCCTAAGTCTGCATTTTCATATGGAGGTATCTGTATCGTTTCACCTGGTTTGTCTACAACCTGAACAACAAATTCACGGTAGCTTTCAGAAATTCTGACTCCATCGCGCCATTCATACATGACAAAGGAAATAAGGTAATTACCTGTTTGAGTAGGGGCAAGCCAGCGTAACTGCTTTGTTTGATTATCAATTTTGAAAGTACCTGCTGAATTTACCTCGTTGGGGTACATATAGTTGCTGTTCGTACTTCTTACACCACAAGTACCTGGGGAAGGCTTGCTTAATTTCTGAAGGGCAAAACTGATACTATCAGATTCCGTGTCTTGCGCTTTGAGATCTACTATAAATGCCTGCCTGATTCCGGCTTCAAATATGCCATGTGGTAATACTGGTGTTGAATTTAAAAAGTTGGTGTTAAGTACCGACCACAGGAACAGAGGTTGCTGCTCAGCAATTGGAAAGTTCAACATCCCGTTTGTACGATTGTCGACCTGCGTAGAAACCTGGTATATTCCCTGACTGGCATAGGTATAACTGGTGGTGTAAGTCCCAATTCCAATTTTTGGGTTTGCAGGAGAAGTAGTATATGTACTTCTGTCGACAGTGATTGTCGAACCATCTCCCGTACACACAAGAATTTGCTTATCTGTAACAGGTGATGCCGAATCAAAATAGAGCATCACAGAAATATTATAGGTTAAACCACTGGTATGCGCCGTCCGGATATCACCCCCAATTAAGTGGGTAGCCAAAGCGGATACAGTTGTTAAAAGACTAAAAAAGGCAATCAGGTATATATTTTTCATGAACATTGAAGGGAGTTAGTTGCTCAATGCATTTTAATCACAACGTAGAATCCCACTATTTTAATATCTTTTTTATACTGAATTTGGTAAGAAATGAGGACTCTGCTGTCTTTCAATCCTTGTAAATTTTAACTTCACTTTTTCCATCAGCGGTGATGTATCCGCGATACATACCTTCACTATTAAAAGGCATACTGATATTTCCGTTTCTGTCCAGCGCAATTACGCCTCCTTCACCTCCAATATCAACCAGTTTTTTCATGACAACCAATTCTGAAGCTTCTTTCAGGCTCAACCTTTTGTACTCCATCAAAGCTGAGATATCATGCGCGACTACTGATCTGATAAACAACTCTCCGTGCCCGGTGGCGGAAACTGCACATGTGGCGTTGTTAGCATAGGTTCCGGCACCGATGATAGGAGCATCGCCTACACGCCCATATTTTTTATTCGTCATGCCCCCGGTGGAAGTGCCTGCTGCGAGGTTTCCAAATTTATCAAGTGCAACACATCCGACGGTACCAAATTTTTTCCCTTCAGTAAATATCAGCTCCTCTTCATATTTAAGACCGGTTTTGGGAGCCTTCTTCAATTTTGACTTTTCGTTTTCAGTATGGTCTAGCTCCACTTTCTCCTCTGCTTTTGCCCTTTGGAGCGCTTTGTAGCGTGTTTCGGTATAAAAATAGGATGGATCCACAATTTGCAGTCCCTGTTGTTTCGCAAAAAGGTCTGCGCCTTTTCCAGCCATCATCACATGCGGCGAATTGTCCATGACAGCAATCGCCGCCTTGATCGGATTTTTTACGGTGGTAACCCCCGCAACTGCACCGGCTTTGAGTGTGTTGCCCACCATTACAGAAGCATCAAGCTCATTTTTTCCTTCACTGGTAAACACAGCACCCTTTCCGGCATTGAAAAGTGGCGAGTCTTCCATGACCATAATCGCTGCTTCGACAGCCTCCAGGCTGGTGCCACCTTTTTTCAGGATCTGATGACCTTGTTGCAGGGCGTTATTAAGAACAGCCTGATATGCGGTCTCTTGTTCAGGAGTCATATTGGCGCGGGTGATAGTTCCTGCACCACCATGTATGACCAGCGTAATTTTATCTGAATAATCTTGTGAAAATGCTTTTACAGAGAGCGCTAGCAATAAAATGAGTAGACGGGTTATTTTCATAAAAGGTTTATTAGTTAGTCGTTAACTATCAATATACAAATTTTATCGAATTCCTGATGCCGTTCAAAAAGAAAAGCCGCCTTTTGGAGGAGGCGGCTTTTCTAACTTGCAGATTTTGAATTATTCCTGCATTTGTGCCTCTACAACTGCGATAGCAACCATGTTTACGATCTCACGAACAGAACTACCAAGCTGCAATACGTGTACCGGTTTTTTCATACCTAACAGGATAGGCCCGATTGTTTCCAATTCGGCTGCTTCTTTCAGCAGATTGTATGCGATATTACTCGCCGACAAATTAGGGAAAATCAGGGTATTAGCGCCGCCGTCCACAAGCGCACTGAATGGATGATTCTCTTTGAGCAGATCGGTGTTGAAAGCAAGGTGAGCCTGCATTTCACCTTCTACAATCATGGAAGGATTACGTTTTTTGAGAATAGCTGTAGCTGCTCGCATTTTTTCGGCATCCTTACCATCAGCACTGCCATAGTTGGCATAAGTTACCAAAGCAATGCGCGGCTGTATGTTGAATCTTTCAATCGTTCTCGCAGTAAGCTCAGTAATCTCTACGATTTCATCTACCGTAGGATCAAGATTGACTGTTGTATCAGAGAAGAATAATGGTCCTTTAGGTGTCAGGAGAATGTACATCCCCGCTACCTTATTGACATCATCCTGTTTTCCGATCACGTGCAAGGCTGGACGGATCGTGTCAGGATATGTTCTGGTAAGACCCGAGATTAGCGCATCTGCTTCGCCGTTCTCAACCATCATCGCACCAAAATACGCCTTGAAGTAAATTGTACGTCTTGCTTCAATTGGAGTAAGGCCTTTACGTTGCCTTTTCTCGTAAAGCTTAGCCGCGTAAGTATCAACTCTGCTCTCGTTCTCTTCTGCTCTTGGATCGACGATTGAAACGTCTGTCAGATCAAGTTTACTTTCTTTGATCAGATTAAGAATTGTTTCCTTGTGTCCCAAAAGGATAGGGATAGCAATGCCTTCGTCGCGTACCTGTTGTGCTGCACGTAATACCTGTATGTTTTCCGCATCTGCAAAGACAACTCTTTTAGGAGACAGTTTAGCTTTATTAAGAATGACACGGGAAAGCTGCTCATTTCTGCCGAGTCTGTTGGAAAGCTCCTGCTCATATGCATCCCAATCAGTAATGATCTTGCGTGCTACACCTGTTGCGATCGCTGCTTTGGCTACAGCAGGAGCTACAGTAGTAAGCAGGCGTGGATCCACCGGCTTAGGGATAATATATGTATTTCCAAAAACGATATTGGTTTCGTTGTAAGCCAGGTTCACGATATCAGGAACTGGTTTTTGTGCCAGTTCAGCAAGTGCATGAACCGCCGCCAGCTTCATTTCTTCGTTGATTTCCGTCGCGCGAACGTCAAGAGCACCGCGGAAAATATACGGAAAACCAAGTACGTTGTTAACCTGGTTAGGATAATCAGAACGACCTGTAGCCATAATTACATCCTCGCGCGCTTCGATGGCATCAGGATATGGAATCTCCGGATTCGGATTAGCCATCGCAAGTACGATAGGATCCTTCGCCATGGATTTTACCATTTCCTTCGATACAATGTTGGCAGTGGAAAGACCCAGGAAAAGATCTGCGCCGATCAATGCATGTTCCAGCGAGTCGTACTGAGTGTCAGTAGCAAACTGCTTCTTCATCTCATTCAGATCAGTACGGGCATTATTGATATGTCCTTTTGTATCAAACATTGCCACATTCTTCGGATCTACCCCAAGCGATAGGTAGAGCTTAGTGCAAGATACAGCAGAAGCACCCGCACCAGAAACTACAACACGAATATCCTTGATGTCTTTTTTAACAAGAACCAAAGCATTCAACATGGCAGCAGCACTGATAATCGCAGTTCCATGCTGATCGTCGTGCATGACAGGAATGTTCAGCTCAGCCTTCAGGCGGGCTTCTATTTCAAAGCATTCAGGCGCTTTAATATCTTCAAGATTGACGCCACCAAAGGTAGGTTCCAGGATTTTAACAGTTCTGACAAACTCATCCACATCTTTTGTGTTAAGTTCGATATCGAATACGTCAATGTCAGAATATATTTTGAACAGCAGTCCTTTTCCCTCCATTACCGGCTTGGATGCTTCCGGACCGATATCACCAAGACCAAGAACGGCAGTACCATTACTGATTACAGCAACAAGATTTCCTTTTGCTGTATAGAGGTATGCATTTTCGACATTTTCTGCGATTTCAAGGCACGGCTCGGCAACGCCCGGAGAATAGGCGAGAGAAAGGTCTCTCTGTGTGTTGGTTTCTTTGGTCGGAATAACCTGGATCTTCCCTGGTCTTCCCTTAGAATGGTAGTAAAGAGCGTCTTCTTTTCTAATCTTTTTGTTCATACCTGTGGACAATTATTTGGCGCTAAGGTACAAACATTCGTTTTACAGCGTTAAGAAAACGGACTTTTTATGTTGAAATTGATAATATCTGATTAAAGGTCTTTCAACAACTTTTGACCCGGAGAAACACCTTTGTCACTGAATGCTGGTGATTTAGCGTGTTTTTTTTTGTCCTGAGCAGTTGCAATCCTTTTCTTCATGAAATAGGCCACTACCATATAGGCGCAGAACATGCCAATATAGATGTAAAGTGAAGCAGTGTTAGTGATGTTACCATGGAAAGTAAAGAACAGCGCAGTGTTTAGAATAGTCACCATCCATAAGGTAAAGGACGCCCAGAAGTGGTTAAGTCCCGTATCAATAAGGATATGGTGCATGTGGTTTCTGTCAGCAACAAATGGAGATCCTCCCTTAACAATACGCACAATGAATACGCGCAATGTATCGAAAATAGGTACAATTAAAAGTACCATCACGATGATGGGTGCATTGAAATAAGCATTCGGATCATGCAGATAACCCACGTTCAGCGACAGGAACTCGACAGCGAAGATGGATAAGAGATAACCTACAATAAGGGAACCAGTATCACCCATGAAGATTTTACTGGTTTTAGAGAAGTTGAATCTCAAAAAACCAAGCAGGGAACCTGACATTGCAAAAGCAAGGCAACCAAACGAGAAATGATCATTCAGAATAAACCAGATTCCAAATCCCAGTCCGGCGATCAGACTGATACCTCCGGCCAAACCGTCAATTCCGTCAATCAGGTTTATAGCATTAATGATTGCGATAAATACAAATACTGTCAAAGGAATGCTAACGATATCCGGCACTGCATCAATACCAAAGATTCCGTAGAAATGATCAATCTTGAAATTGCCCATTGCAACAAGAATCAGAGAAGCAAATATCTGAATGATTAGCTTCTTGGTTGGATCTACAGCAAGAATATCATCTTTCAAACCTAAAAAGAAAAGAATCAACACGCCTGTAATAGACAGATTGATGATATTGGAATCAATCGCATTTTCAGCATGTGGCCAAAGAAAATAGGCTATTAATGTAGATGCAAAAATGGCGATACCACCCAATGTAGGTGTTTCTGTGTGGTGTGAGCTTCTGAAACCTGGCTTTGCCGTAAGATGCAGCAGATTGGACAGGTTAATGATAACAGGAATGGAAATGATTGATAAAAAGCAGGCAATCAAAAATGACAGAAAACACTGGTATACATCATGGTGTACCATACTGTTAAAATTTCCTTCACTAATGATCTGCAGGGGTATTTGTAAATCCATTTTATTAATGCTAAGCATTCTTTATATAAATGACTTTAACATAATTCACGCCAAATTTTAACAAAATATGTCGTAAAACAAACATGTAAAGTCCTGTGTGTCAAAATATTTTATCTTTTGGTCACTTTGCTAATATTCGTTACAAAAAAGTTCTATATAAACTGTAGAACTTTTCTTAGCGGCTTTAACCAAAGCGTATAGAATTTCGGTTTTAACCCATTAATCTTCCAGGCAAGCCGGTCATTTTTATTAGCTGCGATCCTGTTGGATACATTACTATTACTTACCCCTCCGGCTCTCATTTTAACGAGCACTTTGGGTACATATGCCAATGTTATGCCTGATTTATGAATCATTCTCAGCATCAGCTCATAGTCTGCTGCACTTCCCAAATCCAATCTGAAACTTCCATATTTTTCATACAAGCTCTTTTTTACAAAGAAGGTTGGATGCGGTGGCATCCAGCCGGTTATAAATGAGCCCTTCCGATAATTACCAGACTTCCAGTTTCTTTTTATTTTATTTAATTCTGTTGCATCTACATATTGTAAATCACCATAAGCTCCGTCCGCGTCGGTGGATCTCATAGCCCGAACAATATCAGATATTACGGTATTACCAGCGTAGAAATCATCTGCATTTAATATGCCAACAATGTCTCCGGTGGCTAATGCAACGCCCTTATTCATCGCATCATAAATGCCATTGTCAGCTTCGCTGATAAATTTGTCAATCCGGTTTCCATAGGATTTGACAATATCAACAGTCTGATCTTTGGATTTACCATCAATAATAATGTACTCAATAGAGTCATAGTTCTGCGCCAACACTGAATCAATGCATGAATTTAGCGTAGAGGCACCATTAAAAACGACTGTTATGATACTTACTTTCAATGTTTAATCTGTCTTTGTTTTACAAATATCGCCGGATTGCCCTGGTAAATTCCGAAAGGATCCATATCCCTGGTAGCCACTGAATTAACAGTTAGCACTGCATGGGACTTAACTGTCACTCCCGGACAAACCGTTGCTTTGGCTCCGATCCAGGATCCATTCTCTATTGTAATCGGCTTCACAATTAAATCGAACGTATTTACTGTGAAATCGTGATTACCTGTTAAGAGCATACAGCCCTGTGACAAACACACATTTGCCCCAATATTCACCGTCGTGAGGTTGTCTATCCACACCTTTTCTCCGATCCATGTATTGTCTCCAATACTCAGAAACCACGGATATTTAATATTCACTTTTGGCTTCAGAACCACATTTTGTCCAAGCTTTGCTCCGAACGCTTTCAAAAGCATTCGTTTCGCCAGCATAGGGACCGGCAAATAAGTATCTATAAACAAAATGGATGTCAGATACCACGCCAGTCGTTTCATTGCACTTCCAGGCTTATACCAGCTATTATCGTACCCGGACAGATCGGTTTGGGTTTGCAAGATCTTTTCCATATTCCGTCCTGAAATGTTCTATAATACTGTCTTTATCTTTACCTGCACGTTGGTATACTTCATAGATTTTGGCATCAACAAGAAACCTATACCAAAAGCCTTGTAAAAAGTGCCAGATCAATCCTTTTTTGCCATCTAGAAATCCGAATTTGAAGAAGTATCTGTAAACGAAATAGACAAATGGTCTTGTGAACAAAGGCATGGACGCATACTTGATCTTCAGATATCTTGTTCGTTGCTCCTGATTTCCCCAAAAATTCGGAGTTACTGTTGGTTTACTGTCAAAGTTATATTTAATGTTCAGTAGGTCTATCACCTCTCTGATTGCATAATTGTTATGCTTTTGAGTCCACCAGGTGAGGTTATTAAGGTTGTGATCCACAATATCATGCTGTAACTGAGCCGTGCTTCCACTACTCAGTTTGATATGCTCGTCCATCCACAATTCTTCACAGATTCCTATATCACGGCGCCACAGGCGCAGCAGCCAGATAGGGTAGTAGCCTCCGCGGCTAATCCACTGATTCATGAAAAAGACCCTTCTTTTAACATACAGACCTGTAATATCTGCCGAAGTGGCCATTAACTCCCGGTTCAGTTCACTGGCCAATTCGGGAGTAAGGTATTCGTCTGCATCCATCCGCATCATCCAGGCTGTTTGGAACGGATTATTCTGAATACCGAAATTGTATTGGAAAGCGTAGGATACCCATGGGTTTTGAACTACAGTTGCGCCAAGGGAAGTTGCGATTTGTACGGTGTTGTCGGTTGAATATGAATCGACAATGAAAATTTTATCCGTTACCTGTTGAAGGCTTTTAATACATCTCTCAATGTGTAGCGACTCATTGTGTGTTAAGATGATGACGGATAAATCAACCATATAAATTATTTCAGGGCAATTCTAACTAACGGTGAACATGTGTGCAATTGGCTGCAAAGATAGTCAGATTTTCTTTACTTTCTTGTATTCTTCCAATAACTGATTCGCGACCACTTTGATGTCGAAATTTTCCACTACCATGTTGTAGGCGTTATTTGCAATAAGCCTGGCATAGGACGAATCTTGTAATATTTTAAGAAGACCTTCTGCTACACTCTCAGGTTTTAAGGCAGTTAGAAACGCTGCATTGTGCTTTTTGATATAATCTCCAAAGCCAACCCGATCAGAAACTAAAGCAGGTACACCTGAGGTCATAGCTTCTAAAACAGCAATTGAAAATCCTTCTGAATAGGACGGGAGCACAAATAAATCTGCATCTGCGAGGGCCTCCTTTTTATCCGAATCAGTGAGCATACCCACCAGCTTCACCCGGTTGTGCAACTTATTTTTTTCGATAAACTCCTCTGTTTCTCTCTGATAGCCATCGTCAGGACCGGCAAGGATCAGTATCGCATTCGGGATTTGCTGATATACCTTTAAAAATGCTGGTAAAAGCAGGTCGAGCCCCTTTTTGATATTCAGCCTTCCCATAAATAAAATCACCTGCTGTTCAGGGGAGATGTTGTATTTCTGTCTGAAAATTCCTTTTGCCGGAAGTTGCGTATATTCTGATAGCTTCATCCCATTGGGAACAATAGCCATATTTTTGGGGCGGTATCCCAGATACCGGATCACATCCTGTTCCTCGTCAGTATTATTGATTTGAATAAGATCAGCTTTCCCCAGTAATCTCTTCTGGTACAGAATTGTCACCAGTTTCTTCTTCCATTTGCTGTGTTCTACAGCCCAGTGATCCAGAAGTCCGTGGATTGTAATAACCAATACAGCTTTATTAGGGATCAGAAATGGAGCAAGGCTACCAAAGTGCCAGATGCCGTGCATATGAATTACATCATACTGGCTTATATTAGCTTTCAGATAGCGGTACATTTCTACGGAAAACTCCCGGTAGTAATTACTGATCGGAGTAGTTCTGGCGCACTCTATCAGTCTGGCTCCTTGGGGAACCGGGTAGCTTTTTTCACCCGGAGTCATCGGACTCAGGATGTCAACCTGATGTCCCTGTTTCAGAACCTCAGTTGTATGGTCATATATAATTCTTGCAGGCCCGCCAATTGCCCATGTATAAGCGCATATATTCAGAATTCGCATCTTTCTAATTTTGTGTGCGTAATTTTGTTAACATTATCGAAGGCTCAATTGAGCGTAACATCTTACCATTTGCTCTGCCACCTGCGTTGAATTGAACGGAGCTACCAATTCTTCAGAAGCATCTCCCATCGAATCAATTTGGTCGGGATTATCTATGAAAAATTGCAAGGCATCTTTCAGGCTGACAGGATTTTTCGGATCTATTATAAAACCGTTTTTTCCGTCTACTACAAGATCCTCAACGCACCCGCAAGTCTGTGAAACAATCACAGGTAATCCGCAGACCATTGCTTCATTCACAACCAGCCCCCAGGGTTCAGAAATACTCGGCAGAATCAGCACATCGCTTTGTGTCAGCCAGCGGGGAACTTCATACCATGGAAAACCACCAGCAAATTGAATGTTTTCAGGCTTTGCGCTTTTTAAGACCAATCCCTCCAATTCACCGCGCATTGGACCATCACCGACAAACAGCAATTTCCAGTCGGAGGCATTTTGCAACCGGATAAATACCTCAATAAGCATTTGTAAGTTTTTCTCCGGAGCCAACCGGCCTACATATACAAATGTCTTGTTGAGTGGTGTTAGATTTTTTCGCTTAGCCTCACTAAATGCATTTTTGACCAACGCCTCATCAATAACTGCTGCATTGCTGACTGCAATCTTATTTTTTTCTATGCCGAGTGCGATCAGATAATTTACAGAAGATTTCCCGAAGCAAAAAAAGGCATCGGCCATCCCCACTATGGCTTTCTTTGTTTTCTCCTTTATTCCTGACCTGTTGTGGTCCAAAGTAGAAGATTCAGAAGAAAGGACGATTTTTACTCCTTTGCTGCGAGCGTAAATCATCAATAATACCTGCGCCCAGTCGAACCAACCTGTTACATTTAAAATGGTAGGTTTAAATGCATTGAAGGTTTTAAATAACGCTTTCAATCTTTCAGAAAAACCAACCTGGTCGAGGCTTTTATTGAAAAGAACCTGATAAGGGTACTGATAAGGAAAACTTTTCTGGTCTTGCATACTGCTTCTGCTGGCTTCATAAAGTGCAATATGTGCCACCAGAAATTCCGCTTCTGGATATTCAGTGTGCATCGACTTATGAATCTCGCTGAAAAGTTTCGACTTATAGTGTGCCCAGAGTTGGTTATGAATGATTAAAACGCGCATCAGGGCTTATGAGTTAAATATTCAGCAAACAAAGGATACAAATTGTTTGCCAGAAAAACCTGTCCCTGGTTATTGTAATGCACAACATCCAGATTCCGGTAGTATTCCAATTTCACACCCAGATCAAATTCGTTGATCAGGCGAATGTTTTTTTCTTTGGCAAATTCAATGATCTCCATACCTTGGTCGTTGAAGTGGCCCAACTCAATTTCAGAAATTTCCGGGTGCAGATAAATGAAGAACGGAATATTTTCTTTTTGAGTCATTTCATAAAGCTGCTCATAGCCAGGGTTGAATCCAATACCCGGCTTGCGGATTCCAGCGTCATTCAGCTCTATTTTTTTGATTGTATCTTTTCTGATCGAGTCAGGAACGGTTTGCTTTACTTCTTCTTTTTTCGCTACGGTTTCTTCGCTTTGCAATTTGTCGTTATCAAAGGAAGGCAGAAGAGCCAGGAAGTTGTACCAGATCCACCAGCGGTATCTGTCCCAAAGTTCCACCCATGCGATACTGTATTGTTTATCAGGCATTCCCGGGTCTATACCTACAGGACTGATGTGGGACATAATATCGTGCGCATCGTGGCTACTCGTTACCAAGCCCACTACCTTGGCATTGAAGAAGCCGTATTTTTTGAGATAAGCAGCTATATTGTCAGGCCCCCAGGATCCTGCGGAAATATTTAGTACTCTGGTTTTCTTTCCAAAAGTTTTCTGGAAACGTTTTTCGAGCATACTGGTGCCGATGCTGTCGTGGGTGGTGAGACTTCCGCCATTGATCACGGAGTCGCCCAGAAGTAATATAATGAGACTATCGGATTCGGAAAGCTCCTCACTTCTCATAGATAAGCTATTGGTTTTGACGATATTGCCAAAACGGTTTACTTCCTGGTTAGGTGCGTATATGTATTCAAAGTCGGGATCATTGACGTATAGAGGAGCATTGCAGAATCCATAAACTTTTCGGAGTACGACTTCGGTAATACCGGCTAAAACAACAATAACGACCAGGACTTTAAGAAAAACTTTAAACATACATGTTAATGGCCTGCGATGAATGCAGGTGCAAATTTAGAATTACTTTTTCCATTTACGAGCTTTTGAAGAACAGGAATGGAAATTAGTAAGACGGAAGAATTTCGTAAGGCTTTCTCTTTCTGTGGCTGCTCAAAGATATTCGATCAATTCTATACGATTTCCAAAAGGGTCTCTGAATGAAAAACGTTCGCGATCAGGAATTTTGCTCAGGTGAGTGACAGAGATTCCGTTTTCTGTTAATATCCGTTCTGCTTCAGCCAGATTTTGAACTGTGAAAGCAGGGTGTCTTTGAGAAAGTTGCTGTTCACCTTCAGCGCGTATATGAAGCTGGACATCACCCATCTGGAACCAGATAGCTTTATGCGGAATAGCATAACCCAAATCTGTCAGTTCCTGCAAACCTAAAACTTCTCCATAGAAATGACGTGCCTGTTGCTCTGCACCGTCAGGAATACAAAGCATGATGTGGTCAAATTTCCTGAATTCAATTTTCATAATATCTGGTTGGTGAAGTGTAGCTATTTTCCTGCTTGTTTGCCGTCTTTCCAGACAGCGTTAATTTTTCTGGTGTTCTTAATGTCGGTAAGAGGATCCGCATCCAGAATTACGAAATCTGCCTTTTTGCCCACTTGAATACTGCCGTAATCTTTGTCAATTTTCATCGCCTTCGCAGCATTCAATGTACTTATCTTAATGACGTCAACGGGCTTGATGCCGGCATTTACCATTAATTCCATTTCATAATGTTCCGCAAACCCCTGTGCTCTTTCAGGAAATGCACCGGAATCTGTTCCCAGAGCAACAGTAATTCCATAGTCAAAAATTTTTTTCAGATTTTGCAGACCAATTTCAGCGTCTTTTTTCTTCTTTTGGTAGTCAGCAGAGGCTTTTAGTTTTGTCTGATAAGCGGGGTCAGAAAGCATCTCCCATACACCCGGTTCGAGTGAATTTTTGAAAAAATCGGATTGCATCCATTCAGGCTTGTCTGCGTAGATGTAGGCAAAATGATCCAACGTCAGAGTAGGAATGTACACAACGTTTTTTGCTTTCATCAGATCAAGTAACTCTTTGTCTACCTGCTTGTCACGAATACTGTGGCCGATAATATCCAATCCTGCGTTAGCGAGTTTTTTTGTATCGTCTACATAAAACAGGTGCGCAGTCACTGTGATGCCGTGTTTATGCGCTTCAGAAATGATTTCGGAATAAATCTCCGGTTTCATCTTTGCCGCTTTACCACCATGGTCGTCTACCCACATTTTGACCGTCGTTGGTTTCAGTACCGCGAGCTTATTCATCATCGCCGGAACCTGTTCAGGAGTTTCCGGGCGAAACAATAGATTCATCCAGGATCCCGGATTCGGGTCAGGGACATTGAAACCATAGCCTGCCGAGAAGAGTCTGGCTCCCGGAAGTTGGCCGGCAAGGGTAGAATCCCGTAAGCCGCTTTCAAAAATGAGGGGCCTGTCTGTACCCATTACTAACACCGAATTGATTCCGTACTGCTGATAATGCTTCAGTTGGCGAATGATGTTTTCGCGGGTGTAGTTTTCTGCATTTGAAGTAGTGCCTTTGAGTGTACCCACATGTGTATGCGCGGAAATAAGAGAAGGAATTAATGTTTTTCCTTTCAAATCCAGCGTTTGTGCGGTATTGGATTTGATATTTTCTCCGATTTTGGCAATACGATCATCCTCAATAAGAATATCTGTTTTTTTGACAGCTGGCTTTCCAGTTCCGTCAATCAGCATCACGTTTTTGATCAGTGTTGACTTCTGAGCGGATGCGGGAAGTACAAAAATCAGCATCAGGAATAAAATAGGGAGAAGACAGCGGTACCTCATAGCTATTGATGTTTCAGTTCAAATTTTATCAGACGTTTCCCAAATAAGCATACCACGCTGACTTGCGGTCGGAATAGCAACTATACAAGTACAGCCAGGTCTTATCTATAATTGTGCAACTAATCCAAGTTGGCGAAATAGTCAATGGTAGCCTGTTTATCAATATTGATTTGTGCAATCAGTTCAGGTAGTCCGTTGAATTTTTGCTCCGCACGCAAATAGTGCAACAGTTCAAGCTTTACTTCCTCCCCGTATATTTCCCGATCAAAATCAAGGATGTTGACTTCAATCGTTTTTGATGTACCGTCAACGGTTGGGCGCACTCCGATATTCAACATTCCGTTAAAGACCCACTCCTTATAGCTGGCCTTAACCACGTAAACTCCATTTTGAGGAATGAGTTTGTATGATTCGTCGGGGTGGATATTGGCAGTCGGAAATCCTATGGTTCGTCCTAATTGTTTGCCTTTCACAACTGTTCCGGAAACTGTGTAGGGGCGACCCAGGAGCTCGTTGGCTTCATGAATGTGGCCGGTGAGCAACGCACCACGGATACGTGACGAGCTTATGGCAAGATCTTCGATATCCTGGCGCGGAATTTCTTCAACCTCAAAACCATATGAAGAGCAATTCTTTTGCAAAAATTCAAAGCTGCCTTCGCGGTTTTTTCCAAACCTGTGGTCGTATCCGATCACAAGCTTACGGGTTCCGATTTTATCAACCAGTACCTGTTGAATAAATTCCTGTGAAGAAAGCTCCGAGAATGACCTTGTAAAAGGAATAATGAGCAAGTGATCCACGCCCAGTTCAGCGAACAGTTCAATCTTTTCCTCAATGGTGGACAATAGCTGCAGGGACTGGCTGTCTTCTGAAACTACCATGCGCGGATGAGGCCAGAAGGTAAGCACAACTGTCTCTCCGTTACATTGCTGACTGATTTCTTTCAGTCGGGATAATATCCTTTTATGACCCACATGAACACCGTCAAATGTTCCGCTGGTT
This sequence comes from Dyadobacter luteus, assembly GCF_003383615.1. Classification (GTDB taxonomy): domain Bacteria; phylum Bacteroidota; class Bacteroidia; order Cytophagales; family Spirosomataceae; genus Dyadobacter; species Dyadobacter luteus. The sequence continues at coordinate 131,395 of NZ_QNUL01000003.1, read as the reverse complement.
ACAACTCCGAAGCTGAGTTTTTGGAACTCATCCAGATTATGGTAAATTTTCATTCGTCAACTGATAACTTCAACTCAATCCTTTTCCGGTTAATGAACTCGGTCAGTTCCGCAGCATTTTTTAATTCAAATGCTCCGATACGAGTCCGGCACAAAGCGCTAAGATAAGCGCCGCTGCCTGCAAGTTCGCCAAAGTCGCGCACCATACTGCGGATATAGGTTCCTTTAGTACATACTATGCGGAAGTCGATAGATGGAAAGTGAGTCGAATCAATTTCAAAAACAGAAATTTCTACCTGCCTCTTTTTAATTTCAGCAGTTTCTCCTCTCCTGGCTTTTTTATATAATCGCTCTCCATCCACTTTTACAGCGGAGTAAATGGGAGGTACCTGCTCAATGTGTCCGGTTAGTTTCCGGCGTGCAGATTCAAGAACTTCTTCGGTGATATGGTCTGTCGGAAATTCCGCATCAAAGTCAGTTTCCAGATCAATGGAAGGTGTAGTTTTACCTAAAACAAATGTTCCGGTATATTCCTTTTCCTGAGCCTGGTAGGTATCAATTTGTTTTGTTTTCTTTCCCGTACAAAGAATTAACAGACCTGTAGCGAGAGGATCCAGCGTACCGGCATGACCTATTTTTTTGAATTTGCATGCGCGTTTCAGCTTGTTGGCAACATCAAATGAAGTCCATTGAAGCGGCTTGTTAATCAATATTACTTCACCTTCGTCAGGTAGGGGAGCTTCTGTATTCAAGTTTGTCATTTATTTAAAACTCAGATTTGATATGCAGGCGAATGTCCGGCAGGTAAAACCTGAAAACTATATTCAGTAAAAAATAATAAACCACAGAGACAGCCCTGTGGTTTACTGTAAAATGTCATTACGTATATTAAACCACGTCCAGTTTATATCCGGATGCGAGCAGGCCTAGTAAAACCAATCCAAGAATGATCCGGTAGTAACCAAACACCTTGAAGCCGTACTTTGTTACAAAGCTGATAAAGAATTTGATAGCAAGTAATGCAACTACAAACGCAACAAGATTTCCGATAGCTAAAACTTTGATGTCTTCTGCTTGAATCGTGTCGTATGTTTTCAATAATTTATAACCTCCTGCAGCCGCCATAGTGGGTACTGCCAGGAAGAAAGAGAATTCAGCAGCCTGTTTGCGTGACAATCCCTGTAGCATACCTCCAATGATCGTAGATGCTGATCTTGAAACCCCAGGAATCATCGCGATACACTGAAAGAAACCAATCTTAAATGCATCGAAATAGGAGATTTCTTTCTCAGAAACTGTGTTGTTCGCAATACGGTCGATAAACAAAAGGATAATTCCTCCTACAAGCAGCGATATAGCCACAACGATTACGTTTTCAAGCATGGCGTCGATGATGTCGTTCAACAGAAAACCCAGAACGGCAGCAGGTAGAAATGCTACAAAAAGCTTAAAATAGAATTCTGTAGATTGGAAAAATCTTTTCCAGTAAAGTACCAATACGGAAAGAATAGCACCAAACTGGATATTAACCGTAAACATTTTGGTGAAGTCCAGGTGGCTGATCCCCATAAAGGAGGAAGCAATAATCATGTGTCCTGTTGAAGACACGGGTAAAAATTCTGTAATCCCTTCAATAATAGCAAGGATAATGGCCTGCCATATACTCATGAATTCGAAGGTTTACGTAAGATTGCCCAAAACTCAATAATGAACCCTGCGATAACGATCAGTGGTCCTACAGTCAGGCCCAATGCGCCGAAGCCAAATTCTGCGGTTTCAAATGTCATAATCAGAAAACCTCCCAAAATTACAACCAGACCGATCAGCATGGTGGTGTAATTGGCAGAAGAAAAAGGTAAATTACTTTTTGGGTTGCTCATATTCAGTTATTAAGAGTTTTGATTTTAAAATCAGTAAAGATCATCCAGTGCCATGCGCAGGTAACGTGCCAGCGATTGATAGGTGCTGGCGATACCAATACATATTCCTAAAGCCAGAACTACACCTACCAGTATCACAATTTTGTCGTATTCCTGTAGCATTCCTAATCCTTCCACATTGCGGACGGCCACCTGCTGTAAAGCGATTAATAGACCGCCGGCCACAATTCCACCTGTAAGCCCTTGCAGCGCGCCACGCAGGATATAGGGACGTTGAATGAAGCCATTGGTTGCTCCTACCAGCTGCATACTGCGAATCAGGAATCGCTGCGAGTAAATGGCAAGTTTGATCGTATTGTTAACCAGAAGTACAATAATGATCAGCATAACAAGTGCAAAGCTCGCCAGTACAATATAAATCTTGGTTACGTTTCTGTTAATATTATCGGCAAGGTCTTCCTGATAGACGACCTCGTAGGTGCCATTGATCTGTTCGAGATCTTTTTTGATTTGTTGCAATTTCGCTTCTTCGAAGTACTCTTCACCGATTTTAACACGGTAGGAATCTCTCAACGGATTTTCACCCAATAAGGTGGTGAAATCTTCCTTTGTGCCATCTATAAACTCTTTAGCAGCTTCTTCTTTGGAGAAGAACGTGATAGGAGTTACCTCGGAAGAAACCAGTACGTAAGGTTTGGACTTGATGATATTCAGAACAGAATCCTGACCCGCCTTGGTGATTTCCTTATCAAGAAACACCCGAACTTCTATATTCTGACGGATGATAGAAACCAGTTTTTTGGATTGTATCACCAGTAATCCACAAAAACCAATAAGAAATAATGCAGCCGTAAGACTCATTACAATCATTGCATTGGGATAACTACCGATCTTCTTCTTTTTAGGCATAAGCGCGTGAGATTTCGCATTTTTGCTGTCCGTATTTGTTTTGATTCGAATGCGATACCGGCAAAAGTACGATTTTAATGATAAGGATTCTTACTTAAAACGATGCTTAACTATTTTTAACTAAACAGGCATTATTAGTTTCGGCGTCCCATTTCATCACGAATCTGGGCTGCTTTTTCATAATCCTCTTTTGAAAGAGCGTCGTCAAGAATACGTTGCAGCTCTTCGAAGGACATATCCTGAAGGTGATCCTTATTGCCTTTTGAAGCTACTGTTTCGCGCACTGTTTCGTGGTCGTCGTCTTCCTCTTCTTCATCATCTTCAGAAGATGAGCTGGATATGATACCCGCTTCGGAAAGAATGGCTTCATATGTGTAAATCGGAATATCGAAACGCAGACCGATCGCAATTGCATCGGATGGACGAGCGTCTATTTCAATTTCCCTAAGTTCATCTTTACAAACAATCTTAGCATAAAATATGCCTTCTTTCAAGTCTGAAATCACAATCTCCTTTAGTGTGTAGTTCATTCCATCTGCAAATGATTTGAACAAATCGTGCGTCATCGGCCTGTTGGGCACAATGTTCTCTATCTGCACGGCGATTGCCTGGGCCTCAAATACCCCGATGATAATCGGTAAACGGCGATTCCCTAATTCTTCGCCAAGAACCAATGCAAATGAGCCTGCCTGAGACTGGCTGGGGGAAAGACCCAGAATTTCTAACTTTATTTTTTTCACGTTTAAACTTTGATGCGCTGGCGCAAGTTTTGTTAACAGCTGTGGTGATTCAAACCTGGTGTTTCTCTGTTAGTTCCTGTAAAATGTACTAAGGACGTCATGAAAGATGATTGAATTTCAGTTCCTTAACGAATTAGCAGATTAAACCGTTCCTGACAAGGTGCACAGAACACAGGCTTTAAGCTTGCAAAAGTAAAAAACCCGTCCTGCATAAAAAAATGCCTGACGGGTTAAGTATTTCAGCGCTGTGAGCAACAATTAACCAAATACCTATAACAGGTTGATTATAGCCCGTTTATGTTCGGTTGTGTTTTCTAACAAAGTTCAGAAAGCTTTGTGAACAGGCGCTGAGAAGGTTTTTCGACCTCTAACGCAACGCCTTTGCTGCTTCAGTAAGTTTAGGAAGTATTTCAAAAACATCTCCTACGATCCCGTAGTCAGCCGCTTTAAAGAATGGAGCTTCCGGATCTTTGTTAATTACGACAATACATTTAGACCCATTGACCCCCGCGAGGTGCTGTATTGCTCCGGAAATACCACATGCTATATATAGGTTAGGCGCAACTTTAATGCCCGTTTGCCCGATGTGCTCGTGATGAGGGCGCCAGTCCAGATCAGATACTGGCTTTGAGCAGCCGGTAGCGGCACCTAATGCACTAGCCAGATCAAGCAGAGGTTGCCAATGATCTGCTCCTTTCATACCTCTGCCGCCTGACACAATAATATCAGCTTCCGTCAGAGATAATTCTGAGCTGGCTTTTTCAACGTTGGTTACCTGCGCCTGGTAATCGGAATCGCGGCGAGAGGAAGCAAATGTCTCCACAATCGCTGCTGAGCCCGAAATGGCTGCTTCGTCCACCTCAATGGCGTTTTTTCGGATCACCAGGACTTTCACATCCGACTTGATTTCGGTGGTGGCAAAAGCCTTACCGGTATAAATGCTTCTTGTTACTTTAAAAGCGCCATCAATCTGAGGAAGCTCTGTGACCCCTGAAACCACACCGGCTTTGAGTCGGGCAGCTGCACGGGCAGCAACCGCATCACCCAATCCTGATTTGGAAAGAATAATAATTTTGCTCCCTTCCTTTGTTGCAGCCTGGAACAATACATCCGAGTAAGCAAGTGCATTTTCATGTGCCAAATGCTCATCGGAAGCGTGTAATACTTTCGAAGCTCCGTAATGTCCCGCTTTTTCCAGCTCTGAGTTATCTGCTTGTCCGATGGCAAGTACAGTTGCCGTTGATCCGGTTTGTGAAGCGACGCTGGCACCATAGGCAATTGCCTCCAATGATGTTTTTTTGATATTACCGTTATCTAATTCTACAAATATGAGGACTGACATAATGAATCAAATTTGAATTGTGAATAATAAGCATGAGACTAGAGAACCTTCGCTTCCGTTTGCAGTAGTCGGATCAGACTGGCCGCATCCTCTGCCGGGATCATCTTGCAGGCACCTTTTGGAGCGGGCAAAGTGAACTTTTCGGGTGCTGTCATCTCATCCAGGCCGACCGGCTCTACCACTTGCAGAGGTTTGGTACGGGCCGTCATAATCCCTCTCATGTTCGGTATTTTCCATTCAGCAATAGGCTCCTGGCATCCCAAAACCAAAGGCAGGGTAACGGTGAGTGTTTCCTTTCCTCCGTCAATCTCGCGGGCAATAGTGGCAGTAGTGCCGTTCAGCTCCAGTTTCATTACGGGTGAATAGGAGGGAACTCCCAGCATTTCACCCACAAGTCCGTGTACAACACCACTGTTGAAGTCGATAGATTCACGTCCCATCAATATCAGGTCGTAGCTATTTTGCCTGGCAATATGTGCGATTTGTGCAGCAGTGAAGTAAGAGTCCTGTGGATCTGCATTCACGCGGATAGCATCGTCTGCGCCAATCGCCAACGCTTTACGAATTTGTGGATCCGCATCTGCTTCACCCACATGCAGTACAGTAAGTGTCCCGCCTGTCTGTTCTTTGATCTCAACTCCGCGGGCAAGTGCGTAGTCATCGTAGGGTCCGATGATGTATTGGACACCATTTTTATTAAGTTTGGTGTCATTATCTGTGAAGGATATTTTGGCGGTCGTATCTGGTACGTTGGTTATACAAACAAGTATTTTCATGATATGTGAGTTACCTGGTTAACTTATTCCGGAAATAACTTATGTCTTTCACAAATAAATGAAAATCTAAAATAGTATGCAAGCATAATAATTCTGATGAGCAATTCCCTACTTACCAATCTTCTGGCCTTCTATGAAGAAGACCCGACAGACCCCTTTAATGTTTATGCTTTGGCTTTGGAGTATCTGAAGTCGTCTCCTGAAAGGGCCGGAGAGCTCTTTGATATTTTGCTTCGTGATCATGCCAGTTATCTGCCAACCTATTACCATGCAGCAGATTTTTTCGCTGCGAAAGAAGATAATGACAAAGCCGAAACTATTTATAAGGATGGACTGGCTCTTGCACTGACGCAGAGCAATGTGAAGGCGCATCAGGAGCTGCAAAGGGCATACAGGAACTTTCTGGACGAGCTGGAATATTGAATAGTTTAACAATTAAAATTTGGTTAGCTTGGTGAAAACCCCTAACTTTCGGGGTTATTAGGAAATACTACATCACAGACATTGCCGGGTATTCTTTTAGTCTCTGCATCCGGTTCAGTTTGATATTTGTTTTTGAGTTCCTCGCTTAATTAGAATAAAAATTATTCGTTGATATTTATGGAAAAGGAATCGTTCATTCCACTTGTTGTTAAGTGGGCACAAGCTCATGGTTTTAAGGAAATTCAGGCCAATATAGAAGGCTACGAAACTCCTAAATCATATGAAAGAGCTGCTGACAACCTGAAATTTACTCCGGATGTGACAGGGGTAAACATGTTTAACAGACATTATCTTGAAGTGTCTATGAAAACAGATCAGTTGAGAGGCAGTATTTCTAAATGGAAACTATTGAGCGAATTGGCAGGCATGAAAGGTGCAAAATTGTATCTGATGGCGCCAAGAGGGCATGTCCGTTTCACTCGTGAAGTGATAGAGCAGTATAATATTCCTGCTGAAGTCGTAAAAATCGACTAAGCAAACAGGAAATGTTGAGAAAGGCGGTTAAACACTTGTGCTGTTTAACCGCCTTTTCGTTTACATATAAGTTAGTAATTCCTTCAAAATCAAACGTATAGATGGCTCTGCTTTTTGAGCTGCAGCAATGATTTTGCTGAATTCTGCTTTTTCCAGTGTTTCAGGTATTCCCAGATCGGTAATTACGGATAGCCCGAAGCAACGGAGTCCTAACTGTCGGGCCGCAATAACTTCAGGAACTGTACTCATCCCCACTACGTCGCCACCCAGCTGGCGGAGCACTCTGTATTCCGAACGGGTTTCAAGTTGCGGACCTGTGACAGCAACATACACGCCTGAATGTACCGGGATTTGATTTGCGGTGGCTATATCCAGCGCTCTGCTTACCAGTGTTTTGTCATAAACCTCACTCATATCAGGAAATCTGTCGCCAAATTCAGGGATGTGCTTGCCTGTGAGTGGATTATGTGGAAGGAACAGACTGATATGATCTTCAATTACCATCAGCTCGCTTACCTTATATTCGGGATTAAGACTTCCACAGGCATTGGATACAAGCAAAGTATGTACGCCCAGCCATTTCATCACACGTACAGGCATTGCTACCTGCTGCATGTCATAGCCTTCGTAATAATGGAAACGCCCCTGCATACAGACAATTTTTTGTCCGGAGAGTTTTCCGAATATCAGTTTGCCGGAATGTGACTCGACAGTAGAGACAGGAAAGCCAGGAATATCTGCATAAGATAAAGTATGACTGACTTCTATATCATTGACCAGAGAACCAAGGCCGGTGCCCAGAATGATTCCGAAATCGGGAACGAAGCCATCCGTTTTTTCTCTGATATATTCACTTGCTGTTTCAACTTGTTGCAATGGCATTTTGGTATGGATTGAATGGAATAATTGTAACCGGTTCTAAAAAACAAATGCCAAGGTAAGTACCTGTGGCATTTGAAATGTCTTTCTTTTTGAAATAATATTCAAAAAAGTAAAGTTTACTTTTTCGAATCTGAGTAGCTATTTGCCTTTCAGTTTGTCTGTGAGCCAGTTATTCATGATTTCCCTTTCATCAGCGTACGTCCAGTGCCCCGTGTCCAGATACAGTTTAAGATCCTTCGGTGCGGTGGTTACATTATAGGCTGCATACATGGAAGTTGGTGGACATGTTTCGTCATTAAAGCCCCACATATAGTAGCCAGGTACTTTCACCCGACGCGCAAAATTAACTACGTCGTAATAGCCCAGTGTATTCAGTTTTTCTTTTGTGTTATTCAACTGAACTCCATTTTTGTCAAAGTAATGCGGCCAACCGCCAGCTCTTCCATGCAGATAGCCTGTCACATCGCTGAGCGCAGGATAGAATGCACCAAGCCATTTTACACGTGGATCCAATCCGGCTGTGATGATTGACAATGCGCCTCCCTGACTACCACCCGTAACGGCAAGGTTTTGTCCGTCGTATTGAGGCAGGCTTGTCAGGAAGTCGTTGGCCCGAACGCAGCCCAGGTAGACTCTTTTGTAATAAAACTTATCACGATCATCCAGGTTATAACTTGGATAACCATTTAACACACCCTGTCCCATGTCGGTATAAACAGAAGCGTCCATAGTTACAGGAATACCATGAATCCCTATTTCCAGAGTGATAATATCTCGCTCAGCCATTGCTATATCACCATAATAAGGTCTTACACCAGCTCCGGGTACTTTTAGCAGTGCCGGATATTTTCCTTCTTTTTTGGGTACACTCAATATTCCGTACACGCGTACATTTGTGCGGTTGTTTTGCAGATTCACATGATACACGTTGACTTTAGCTGTGCAACGCTCTGGTAACAAAGTCATTTTGGCATCCATAGGTACCGCAGTCAGCTCTTTCTTCGCAGCATCCCAGAATGCGTCAAAGTCTGCCGGATTATTTACTGTAGGCTGAATTTTCTCCGGATCGAAACCTGCAGTGGCAAGTCCGCGGTACTCGGCTCCATCAACGGTTGCATAGGCAATGCATCGTAAAAAGCCGGGAGTCTTCATCGTACCACCATCAATAGTGAGTTTGCCATCGGCTGCAGTTTTCGTCTGCTTGATAGTCGGTTCCAGTTTTTCAAGGCCGATTTCGTAACGTACAGGGACATTTTTTACCAGATGCCCGTTACGCATTACCGATATCGTGAATTGCGCTTTTTCACCTGTTTTGTAGGTCCAGTCTTCATGGTCGGCTGCTACAATCACCTCCACGTAGCGCTTAACAGGCTGCGCATGAAGTGTTAAAAAGGAAAGTAGAAGTAGAATAGGGATTAGCGAATAGCGATGTTTCATAAATGTTATTTTTGTGTTGTTAATCACTTAAAGCCGGATCGGGGACGAATCTCTATAAATGTAATATTATATTTTTTTGATTCAGGCCAGGGTATTACGCACAGGTAATTGTATATGCTGATTTTTGGCCGGAACTTTGCTTCATGCAAAAGGTATTCAATACCGCTGAGATCAAAATTTTAATTGAATGATTCGGATAAATAAATTTATAAGCGAAACTGGCTATTGTTCCCGCCGCGAGGCAGACAAACTTGTGGAGCAGGGAAAAGTAACGTTGAATGGCAGAATAGCGGTGCTGGGTGACAAAGCTTCGGATGCTGATGATGTAAGAGTGAATGGTAAGCCTTTGAAGGAGAAGAAGGCGCCAGTCTATATTGCTTTCAATAAACCTGTTGGAATTACCTGTACAACGGAAAGGCAGATCAAAGGTAATATTATAGATTTTATCGGACATAAAGAAAGGATTTTTCCGATCGGCAGACTGGATAAGCCCTCCGAGGGGTTGATCTTTCTTACCAGCGATGGGGATATTGTCAACAAGATACTCAGGGCAGGCAACAACCATGAAAAGGAGTATGTAGTGACCGTCGACAAGATGATTACACCTGACTTTATAGCCAAAATGTCTGCCGGAGTACCGATATTAGACACAATTACTAAAAAGTGTTTTGTTCGGAAGGAGGGTAGTCACGTATTTACCATCATTCTTACGCAAGGACTTAACAGGCAAATCCGAAGAATGTGCGAGTACCTGGGTTATTCAGTAAATAAACTGAAGCGGGTACGAATTATGAATGTAACGCTGGAGAGCATACCCGTTGGCAAATGGCGTGATCTCACAAAGCATGAAATGAAGTTTATTAACGAAGCAGTGGAAGGTTCTACCAAGACGGAAGAGGGATCTTATAATGATTCGGAGGAGTAGTTCTTTCCGGATCAGAAAATGAAAAAGCCGATCAGAAGTTCGCAAATGCTGCCTCCTGATCGGCCTTTCTATTTTATATTCAATTACTTATTCCACCAAAGTGCAGTGGTAATGTCGTCATTACCTTGTGCGCCAACAGCTTTCTGATAGTTTGCCAGGTTCACGCTCTGTTCTTTTGTAGGGTAATAGAGTCGAAGTGGAATACCATTTCCGAAAAGAGGCTGGAACTTGTACTCGGTGGTCACTCCGCTAACTACTCTTCTCCATACCACATCACCCGGTTTAACTAAAAATGAAGGTCCGCCTGTTCTGCGGATTTCACTCCATGCTTCATCACCCTGAGTGAATAGCGCCAGGTATTTCTGAGCAATTACGTTCGCCTTAGATGCTGCCGGCAATGCTGCTACATAGGTGTTAATTTGTGCCTGAGTAGCTCCCCATTTCTCCAATGATGCAGTAACACCGTTTACATAAGTTTGCTGATCCCAATTTTTATATTCCGAAATAAGGAAAGCAACTTCTGAATATTCCTGCAATACTTCTCCGAAGTTTGCTGCATTAGGCAGAGTACCGGGAAGGCTCACAACGTTAGACGTAAGTAATCCGGCAGCAGCTACCGGCAATCCATAAGGTTGACCAACATATTTACCCGAATCGTTTTTGGCAGCATATATTCCAAGACGAGGATCTTCCACCTTCACAGGACCGGTTTCACCTTTCAATACACCTATCAACACATGAGATATGGCGAAGTCTTTACGATTGGCAGTCACGGTTGCTCTGTACAGAGGAGCTTCATTTGGAGCCTGCGTCAGGTATTTGAAAACCGCGTTATCAGCATTGGAAGTGAACACACCTTTCTGTAGCGCATCAGCAAAATGTGCTTCTGACTGCTCAGGAAGCTGCTTACGAATTCTGGTGGCCACACGCAGACGAAGTGAGTTAGCAAACTTTGCCCATTTCTCATTGCTTCCTTTGTAGATCACGTCATAGTTGCCAAATGTGTTCAGCGTTTTGTATTTAATCAGTGTATCTCCGGCGGCTTTCAGTTCATTCAGAATATCGGTATAAATCTTTTGCTGACTTGCATATGCAGGGCTCAGATTCTCCGGGCTTTGTTGCAATGCCTGGAATTCGGGATCATTGTTGCCATAAGATTGATAAGGAACATTGCCAAATACATCTGTCAGCCCCTGAAATGCATAAGCTTTCAAAATCCTGGCAATAGCAATCTGGTTCTGGTTAGCTCCTGCGGTTCCGGCGGCTGCTATATTTTTGGTTGCAGGATCCGTATTTTTAATAATGATATCATTCAAGTTATTCAGAGTCTTATAGGTGGTGTTCCAATAAGTATCTGAAGTAGAACGGGGGATATCGTATCTTGACTGATCACTGTAGATATTTTGACTGTAATACTGAGCAAACAGCTGCGATCCGCGAAGTGAGATATTCTCATTACGCAGGTTGTCCATCAACTGCTTTTCAGCAGCTACCAGAATAGTCGTAGTTGTTGCGTTGGCCGGCCTGTTAGGATCACTGTTGATTTCCTCAAAACGGCCGTCACTGCATGCATACAGAAACGCTGTTGCGGCTATCGCGAGCGACTGTATGGTATATGATTTAATGGTTGTATTCATCATTTGAATTAGTCTTTCTGAAACCGGAATATCACTTAATCCCGATTAAAATTTCACATTAACATTTAGTCCGTACGTTGCGGGAACCGGGATGTTACCACCTTCAATACCCTGGATGTTACTGCCACTGCTTGTCATCTCAGGATCGATGTATTTGCTGGCAGCATAGATGTTGGCCAGGTTACGTCCATATAGTCCGAAATAAACCTGTTTGATCAGCTGGCTTTTCAATGGAAGATTGTAGCCAAAAGTAATTTCACGAAGCTTCACAAACGACGCATCAAAGATGGTGAACGGAGTAGGGCCGCTGTACTCATTACGTGCCCACGCCTGAGCAGTAATACGGGTATCGTTCTGGGTTGTATTTGTTACTGCATAAGAACCATCGCTGTTGTAGGTAACAGTTCCTTTTACACCATCAAGCACCACGCCGGTTTCACGGATGTTATTCGCCGCAGTTTTGTCAAGAATACCTGCATACATAGCGACCTTGTAGGTTTGCGAGAAGAATTTTCCACCTACGCGTCCATCTATCAAAAAGCCCAGATTGAAGTTTTTGTATGTGAAGCTGTTCTGGAAGCCAAACAAATACTTAGGCAACACGCTGCCCATGGATGTAAGCTGTTGTGCTCTTTCATAAGTTCCGTCTGCTTTGATCACCTTCTGTCCATCCGCAGCGTATACAAAGTCATATCCTAATAACTGGCCATACTGCTCTCCTTCACGCGCTACGAGCGTTACAAGGCTATTGGATAACTGGAAAGTATTTACTCCTTCTGCCAATCTGATCACCTTGTTCTGGTTACGTGACCAGTTGATGGTACTGTTCCATTCAAATCCGTTGCTGCGGATTGGGGTGCCCGACAGCGTGATTTCAATACCTTTGTTATTGATCTTACCTGCGTTGATTACTTTTGAATCATATCCGAAAGCAGACGATACAGGAATATTGATGATCTGGTTACGGCTCACATTGTCGTAGTAGGTGAAGTCAAGTCCCACTCTGTTTTTAAATGCCTGAATATTCAAACCCGTTTCCCATGAGGTGGTGATCTCCGGTTTAAGCAAACCATTGTTAAGGCGTTCTGGAAGCTTGTATCCTGCAATTCCGTCAAATGACTGAGTGGCTTCGTAGGCGCGTTGCAGTTGATATGGGTCTGTATCATTACCAACCTGAGCCCATCCCAGACGTACTTTGGCAAAATCAAGCCAGCCTATTTCTTTAATGCCTTTCAACTCACTTAAAATTAAGCTGGTTGTAACAGACGGGTAAATGAATGAATTTCTGTCAACCGGCAAGGTAGAAGACCAGTCGTTACGCACAGTACCATCCACAAAAAGTAAGCTTTTGTAGCCAAGAGAGAAACTACCAAATACAGAGTTGATCTGTTTCTGATAGAAGTTAGAATTAGGTAAAACAGAACTTGCATTTCGCAGATTGTAGTATTGAGGCAATATCAATCCACCTTGTGTAACCTGGTCGTTGATACGTCTCTTCTGGCTCATGATGTTTCCACCCACATTCACATTCAAAGACAGATCGCCCCAGCTTTTATTTGCAGAAGCCAGCAATTCGTAGTTGAATTCGCTGAAGTTGTTGCTGTACTCCTGGTATTGAGATTGTGTACGAGAGTAAACTGCGATACGGTCCTGATACTGATATTGGTATACATCAGCATTTACTTTACCGCTTACTTTCAACCAGCTGTTTACATCATAAACCAATCCTACGTTACCATAAAAACGGTCGCGGGTTTCGTCCAGGTAACTTTCATAAGCCGACCAGTACGGGTTGTCAATAAACCGCGCTGCTTCTGCCGCAGGTGTATTCTGATAGCCTGTACGGTTCCAGAGAATCTGGGTTCCATCAGCTCTTTTATAGTTTTTCAGCTTGTTGTAATCAACCTGTACACCGCCCCATTGGAATGCTTCCAGGATGATATTTCTGTTGGTAGCACCTGTCCATGGACGTCCCACAGAGGTATTTCTCATGTAGTTAAAATTGTTGAACACTTTCAGTTTTCCAAGCTGAGACGAGCCGGAGAAATTGATAGAGTTGCGTTTCAGAGACGAATTCGGTACTGTTCCGTTTACGTTCTTGTTGGTATAAGAAAGCCTGTAAGTAGAATTGCTGTTTCCTCCACTGATCGAGAAACTGTTTGTATTCGCTACACCTGTTTCAAAGAAAGAGTGTACGTCGTTTTTAGGATACAACCATGGTTCTGGTTTCAGGTATTCTGCTGTGTTTTCAGGATCGAGGTTGTACCAGTGTAATACCGGAGTGCCGTCCAGTTTAGGTCCCCAGCTTTCATCAACGGCGTATTCCACAATGTTGTAGTCGTTTCCGCCAATGTTCGCTTTTTGGAAAGTTGAAGAAAAACCTTGTCCGTACAGTTTCTGACGCTTAGGCAAACGAACGATTTTCTCGAATTCGATACCTGTGTTCAGTGTAATATTTACCTTACTGTTTTCCTTCCCTTTTTTGGTTGTGATCAGGATAACGCCATTTGCCGCACGTGTTCCGTAAAGAGCAGCAGCAGATGGTCCTTTCAGTACGGAGATATTTTCGATATCGTCCGGATTAATATCCTGGATCATGTTACCGACGTCCTTTCCACCGCTACCGGCGCTGGTAGCAGCACTGTTCAGATCGGCATTGTCTACAGGTGTTCCGTCGATTACGTACAAAGGCTGGTTATTTCCTGAAATAGAATTGATACCACGCAGCAATACCCGCGATGATCCACCCATGTTTCCTCCTGAGCTCACTACCTGCAAACCGGCTACTTTTCCCGACAATGCAGCCAGTGCGTTGGTGGGGCGGGTCTGCATCGCTTCACCTTTGATCTCCTGCACAGCATAACCCAGCGCACGTTTTTCACGGGAAATACCTAGTGCGGTAACAACTACTTCATTCAAAACCTTCGTATCAGGTTTCAGGGCAATGTTGATTTCATTCTGATTTCCGATTTGTATTTCTTCTGCCAGATATCCAATAAAAGAGATTACAAATGTTGTTGCATTCTGATTCACTTTGAGACTGTAAGTCCCGTTCACATCTGTAAGTGTACCTGTTGAAGTTCCTTTTACTGCCACCGAAGCTCCAGGCAGAGGGCTGCCATCGGAAACATCTGTAATCACACCGCTAATGGTTCTGTCCTGAGCCTGAGCAAATCCCAATCCGCTCAAAAACAGCCAGAATAGTAATAGAGTTTGTCTTTTCATAAAATATAATTTTTATAATATAATGCAATTGGCGGCGAGTCTTTTGTTTTCTAATGTTAACCAGTGGTATGATTAGCATTTATTTCTGTTTTGTCGCTTAAATCGGAATAATCTTCTGGTTTTGTTAAGTTTATTCCGGTTTACTTGCAAGTCGCATTCAAATTGCTCTGCAAAATTAATTAAAATTTGTTAAATATCTATTTCCTATCGGTATTGTATAGTAATAAACTTTTTGTCTTTTTCTAATAATCTTGTTTTGGTGTGATACAGGATTTCACAGTGTTAAAAGCAGTTCTCAGAATATGAGCACATTAGCAGGAAGGGGTATTATTTATATTACACGGCAGCAGGTTGATGTACATCGCCCGCCATCAGATGTAACTTTTGTCACCTTTCATGCTGCGACGGATCATTTTTTTTAGTTAATTATCCTTGAAAATTGCAGCATGTTCATGGTTCAGCATGGCTGAACTGATTGAAGTCATTAAACTTAATCCGATTATGAAAACGATTCTTGTTCCCATAGATTTTTCTGAAAATGCCGGGCGGGCTATAGATGCGGCCAAGCTGATAGCGTCTAAAACTGATGCCGATTTGGTATTCCTACATGCATATCAGCCCTATATTACTGATGTATCCCTACCTGTGACGATGAGCTCACTTCCTATTTATAAAGAACAGGAAGAAGGTTTTAAATCACTTTTGGAAGAACAGGTGGAACTGGCTAAACAACAGGGATTCTCGGCTCAGAGCATCTGGGAGGCTGACGGGATTCACGACGCTGTGATCCGGAATGCAGAGGAACTTGTGGCAGATCTGATCGTTGTCGGGCGAACTGGCAAGGGAGGTTTTATGGATAAACTAATTGGTAGCTCTGCCACTAATATTGCATTGGATGCTCCTTGTCCGGTGCTGGTGATTCCTCCACAAATTGATCATCTCGATATCAAACGGGTAGTGTATGCCACACAGCTTGAATTTGAAGAAATGAGTAATCTGCGTGATGTTGCCGAATTGACACGACAGCTGGGAGCGAACCTTTCCCTGATCAAGATCAGTTCTTTGGAACAACCTAATATTCAACCGGATCATCAGTATATATCTCAGATTAGCAAAGGACTTAATATTGCCGAAGGGGACATTGTTGTTCGTGAAGGGGGAGGCGTTGAAGAGGGTATTATTGGTTTCTGTGAAGAAGTGAGCGCTGATCTTCTGGTTGTGTCTACCCGTGAAAGGGGCTTTCTGGAACGTTTCATTATCAACCCGAGCATCACCAAAAAGCTGGTAGTAGAAACGCCTGTGCCTTTGCTGGTGCATCACATCAGGTAGTTTTTACCTTTATGAAAGAAGAAACGGGTAAGCTTTTCGCAATCTGAAGAGCTTACCCGTTTTTTATTACTTGTTTTTGTCAATCACTTCAAAGTGATGTTTGCCTGATCCAACGTCAGCAATTTTGTAGAAAGCTCCTTCGCTCGCAGCCTTTACAATTTTACCATTATACTTTACTGTACCTGCCGATTCTGTTTTTGGCAAGTAAACCACTCCGGTCATATTTGCAGGTAGCTGAACGCTCATTGAGAATTTACCTGTTTTGTTCTCAACACTCGTTATGATGTCTCCGCGAAGCGTTCCCAGTTTCAATGAGGCCTTTTCGAGGTCGGCCAATTGAGGTCTTATACTTACCGTTTCGTACCCGGCAGTCAGGGGCTCGATACCCATCAGCTTTCTGACGATAACATTGGCAGGGGCAGCACCCCAGGCATGGTTCCAATCCTGATTCGGTTTGTATTTGGTGTCCCAGGCTTCTGTGGTAATCGTAGAACCTGTTCTGATCATATTATACCAGCTTCTTTCCGCATCTGAGTTCATTAACGAGAGTGCATAGCCGGCTTCATTCGCATTGTAAAGCCCGTCGAGCAGAAACTGGGAGCCGTATACACTGCACGCCATGCCCCGTGAGCGTATGTGCGCAAGTACTTTCTGATGGTATTTGGCTGGAACCAGTTCAAATGCCAGCGCCATCATATTGGCATGAAGCGAGGCGTGATCGGTTCCTTCGCCATCACGGACAAGACCCGTTTTAGTATCAATGAATGTTTTTTGAAAGGCTTGTTTTACCTTGTTTGCCTGAGTGAGATATTGCGCTGCATCATCGTGGTGACCCAGTACTTTACCCAGTTTGCTCATGTAAATAAGCGCCTGGTAATGAAACGCGTTGACAACCGAATTGTAATCGGTAAAAACAAACCCGTCGGTTTCACCGGCCTGCTTTTTCTCCAGACCCAAAACGCCCTGCTGAGGCCAGTCAACAATGTCGACAAGTGTACTTTTACCATCAAAAGTATTGAAGTGAATAGACTTTTTAAATGCATCATCCTGCTTACCGGTTCGGGTACTGATCAGTCCGTCAGCTCTGGATAACTCTGTGAGTAATTTTGGTTTGAGTTGAGGATAAAGCGTGGCAACAGTTCTGATATCACCTGAATACAGATAGTCGTACCAGGCAACCAGCAGGTTCTGAAGGCTCCATTCTGTAGGCCATGTTGCATGATAAATCAGATAATCCAGTGAGCGTTTGGCCATGTTAAATTCCGTATCGGTCGCATAGTGAGAAAGCTGGTTGATGAGCGCATCGGCTTCGTAGGGAATACGCTCTCTGTCACCGTCGACATAGTAACCGGAAAATGTGGTCGCTTTAATGGAGTATTTACAAAGATCCCATATCTGATTCAGGGTAGTATCTGAACTGGTGAAGGTAACAGCGTCGTCGTTAAATGTGTAGTTGATCACCTGGCGGCTCAATTGCTCAATTCTGACATCACCGGTAGGAGCCTGGAGCTCAATATATCGGAACGGGTAAACTTCTCCGATGTAATCCGGCATTAAAATAGCTTTTGGACCGGTATTTCTCTTGTCTGCGGTAAACTGAATGGCATAATCATGAGTGCCTTTTTGCAGCAGAATAGGGATACGGCTGTAACGCAGACTTCCCAAAGGTTTTCTGTCTACGGTTTTCTGAACGGTTTTTGCTTCACCAATATGCATCCAGAGCGTATCGCCGTCAGTTGGTGAAGTAACTGTCAGGAAAGGCTGAGCGAAAGCATCTTTTCCGAAGTCATAAAAGGTATTTCCTGTCGCTCCAGTTGTTTGGCTGACTGGCTGTTGCCATGTTTTAAGCAGTGGAACGAATGGAGGCTGGTAATCTGTAAGTTGTTTGTCGGTGCGGAATGCTTTGATGGCAGAGAACCCGCTTTCAGCATCATGCTCGTTCCAGGTTTGCACTTTCCAGTAATAGATCTGGTCCGCCTGAACTAAATCTTTATCAGCGATAATTCCTGTACTTTGTTTATTGCTAACTTTACCCGAATCCCAAATGTCTGCTTTTCCCTTTTCAAGTTTATCAATGGAAGTAGCGACTAGTATTTGGTAGGCAGACTGATATGCACCTTGTAATGTATCACCCAGGACCCAACTAAATGAAGGTCTTTTGCTTCTGATGAGCGTAAGCTGTCCTTTGAAATGTCCTGTTTCGGCCTGAGCCAGGGTGTAGTTGGTAACCGTGCCATTCTGCCAGACTTTGTCTGTCTGCTCTGAAAGGTCAGTTCGGAGATGGGAAGGAGCAGCGTGTTGTGCGTATAGATATGTAGTAAAAAAGGTAAGGTAGCAGATAATCAGCAATCTCATACAAGTGGAAGTTCGCAAAAATTTATTGAAAGAAAATAATCTCGAAGATATAACATACGTTCTTGTTTTAGCTGCTTAGTGTAGATAAAGCTTTGGTATTACTCGTTAAAAAATTTTTGTAGTTTACTAACAATCTTAATTTTATACAACATTTTAGTATACTGTTGTAGATTTATTTCTATAAAATCAAACTTTTTTACTTCTTTGTCGAATAATTTTACTATATATGCTTATACCTTATACGCTGAGTACTATATTTGCCTTGGAGTTTAGCTTATTTGATATTTGAAAATGAAACGTATTTTGATTGCCGAGGACCATCCGCTCATCATTCTCGGCATAGAAAGTCTATTGAAAAGTTGCCTGCAGGATGTGGAGGTACATGTCACAGGCGATTTCAACGTAACGCTGAGTACGCTGGAAAAGGAGAGTTTTGATCTCCTGATTATGGACGTAGGCATACCGAACGGCGACAGAATGGACATGGTCGATCTGATAAGAAAAAAGCAGCATGATCTTCCTATTCTTATTTGCTCCGATTATGAAGAGAAGTACTATGGTATTCCTTTTCTGAAAGCAGGCGCAAGCGGGTTTATTCCTAAAAATGCTCCGATCGAAGAATTTAAGTTTGCTCTGGATCTGGTCATCAAGAACAGGATATACATGAGTCCATCCTTGTTTGAAAGCTCTTTTGAGCAACTTGTTAATCCACAAAAGTCAGAAAATGTGATGGATATTCTTTCAGAGAAGGAATACGAAATTGCCAGACTTCTTGTAAAAGGCATGTCGATCAAGTCAATCGGAGAAATGGTGAATATATCTTCACCTGCAGTAAGTAACCATAAGTCGAAGGTTTTTAAGAAGTTGGGCATCAGCAACATTATCGAGCTCAATACCTATTTCGACCAGTCTGCGTCCTGATATTTAGCCGGTGTTGCAGCACTGACTATCCTTCAAAGAGTTCCTTACGACCCTCTCCGGTCATCATATCGGGATTCCAGGCAGGTTCCCACACCAATGTCACCTGTATTTCTCTGTCCGGGAAAACTTCTGATAGAACATTGTATACTCCATTTTTGATGGCATCACCCAGCGGGCAATGCGGCGTAGAGAGCGTCATTAGCACCTCCACAGATTTTTCGTTAAAGAGGATTTCGTAGACCAGCCCGAGGTCAATAATATTGACAAAAAGTTCAGGATCAATTACTTTTTTTAGCGCAGCGATAGCATTTTGCCTTAGCTGATGTGGATGGGATTTCTCATCGGTGTACATGATTATTTAGTGGTTTGTGAAGGATGATTTTAAATACATTCGCTACATAAAGCAGGGCTGTCACTATCAGCATAAGCAGCGCAACCTGAATCATCAGAATTTGTGCAGAAAGTATCCCGGCAAGCAAAACTGCCATCGAAATGAAGTAAAAGTAGTTTTGGTATTTAAGCAATATCTCAGCATAGAGTGAAGCGGGCAAAGGGATATCGGCTTTCCCGGTCAACGAGTTGTAATGCTCATTCCAGATAATAAACGGAAGGGTTTTGAAAGTTTGCCCCATAATTATTGAAGAGATCCAGCCAATGAAAAGCAAAATGCCATATGCAATCGTCCATTTGGTTTGAGAACCGTAATGCGCCACCGGGATCATTATAAGTGCTGCTACCAAAAAGAAATTAGACGACATCGTCAGCTTCATCGGAAAGTCAATCCGCTTTTTTATACGGTGTAATCTGACATCGTTCAAAAAATACATCCAGCATATTATGCCGGTTCCGCAGATTGCTGCGTATAAAATGTCACGTCCGGACGAATTGCTGAGATGCCCGTCTATTAGCAATCCCATTAATCCGACGTTCTGAAAGAACCATGCAGCCTTGATCCACCTTGTTTTAGTAGCTTTAGCGACCAGAAACATGGGCACCAGCTTGACACTGACACCGGTAATCAGTTGTAAAAACCATCCTGCTATTCCTGCATGTGCATGCAGCTTCATGATATCAAGATGGTTGCGACTCATGAACGGATACCGTAAATTGATAGCCAGACAAAGTCCTAGTGTAACTGTTAACAATAACCATAACGCAGAGCTAACCAGGAATTTCTGATGCAGAGAATGATCCTGGCAATTTCCCGCAGTGAGCATTACATTTATTACATAAAAAAACACCGCAATAAACACGCAGCCACCTCCGGCAATCATGAGTGAACCTGCCCGGAACAACCAGAACGCCGGAACCAGTTGCACAATACCGATTAATAGGAAGACGTAGGAGGCCATAGCGAGGCGATCGCTGTATAACCTGTTTTCACAAAGCACCGGCAACAGCTCATAGGCTGCGCCGAAAATAACCATGGTTCCCCAGCCCAACACAGCGGTATGTACAATGGCCAGAAGATGGGGACTGAAATAATGCCCCATCAGGTCATTGGCACTTATCAGTAGCATTATATTGAAAATCAGGAAAAATAAAGCGCCTGTAGCGTAGAAAGGAATAACGACGCGCAAAGGTGGAGCTTTACTGATATGTATATTGTCCATTTTGCAGGGGCCTCATTTATAAATTAAAAGCCTCACTTCACCAACACCCAAGTCCAGAATGTGAATGGTGAAAGTTTCATGACGAATCTCCTCCAGCAGGTAAACGGGAACCTTTTTATGGTAGACGTAAAGCGCATGACCAGAAGGCAGAGATTTCAGTTCCTGCAAAATAACCTGCATGGGCTCAGGCATGGGCAATGAGCGGACATCAATTCGTACAAGCTGTTTTTCATCGAAATTGGACAGGATTCTTCCAAATGAATCTTCATCCTCCATGTGAATACCTGCAACTGAGGTTTCCTGAACATCTTCATGTCTCTGCCTTTTCAGAAACCAGGTGTAATGCGTGGATGCTTCCTCACTCTGTTCTGTATAGGTCAGAGACTGTTTTGACAGTAAATTGATGAGCGGATAGGGTACAAAGGAATTGATAATGCATAATATCTGTCCGTCGCGCAATGCTCCGAATTTTTCAATGATTTGCTTAAGGGGATCCTGCCCGTGCTCAATGACAGGCCGTACGTCCAATTCCGTAATCATGTCCTGTGGTACAGATAAAAGCCACTTAGGTTTCTTTTCTTCTTCATTCATATCATTTTCTGTATTAAATGGTATGTGTTTAAATCCCAGCGGGATCAGTGCGCCGATGATATCACCAGGGTCACAACCACCAATAGAAGCTGCTTCTTCCAGGGTAACCCTTGGCGCCATAATTTTCCGGAGCAGGGGATTTTTTAGTTTTTGAAGCGGTTTGGCTATTGCCGCGATAACGTCAATGCTATCCGGATTGGCTTTGATGATCTCTGAGATCCTGGTACGATTGGTGATGGTGACCATGGTGATTCGGCTTGGATGATCAGGCTACTGCGCTGAGTGTTTGCTGCTGGATTTTGAGTGCTTTCGGGAACAGAATATTGTTTTCCAGGTGAATGTGATTAAAGAGGTCATTTTCAAATTCTTTCAGCTTTTCGAACAAATAGGTGTATGAATTACATGCCCCTTGTGGCAACTGGTATTGATTACTGATCTTGCGCAGATTTCTCAGATCATCACCCGCTGATTCGTGTTCGGCCTCCATGAGTTCAATAGCTGAACTAACACTGATTACATCCTGCAGATCCCCCGCATTTTTAGCTGAAGCCAGTGCTTTGATAGCGGGGAACAAAATTGTTTCCTCTTTCACCAAATGTTTGTAAAGATCTGAGAGTAGCAAATGAACCTGCTCTGCAAGCGCGAAGAGCTCGGGATGATGATCGCCATGGCGATTGGCAACCTTATTGGCCAGGCCGGCAATGATTGGCCCGCTTTCGCGTACATAACTATGGTGGACGTTGGTGATATAGTCAGCCAGGAAAGCAGGTTGCCAGCTGCTGAAATTCAGGGGTAACTGAGTAGCCGGTAGTTGGGCGCTTTCATCCAGCGCCTGTTGCAATTGCTGTTCTGTCACTCCTGCATCCCGTAGTGCATCTTTCAGTTTCTTTTTGCCACCACAGCAAAAATCAATTCCGAGTTTCTTGAAAGCATCGGCCTTTCTGATGTCCTGCGAAGCAATTTGCCCGACGGTCTGTTCTGTTAATGAAGCGGCTTTTTTCTCAATCTTAACCTGCCAGTATTCGGGACCCTGCTGAAGATATTCCCAGGTAAAGATATCTCCTCTTTCTCCGAGAAGTTGATAATAGAGCGGTTTGGGATCATGATCGTTAAAGATGATAAATGCTTCACCGCCGCTAAGCGCATCAAAATTCTGGAAGATGGTTGGGTGTTTCAGTCTTGGCTCAATAACTGTTACATCAATGGTGGGTATGGTTTGCATGGTATGAAAATTAAAAGTGAATGGTTAATTGAAATATGTAGTTGTTTTAAAGGTCTTTACTTCTGAACCGGGCAGTGGAAATGTAAGCGGGCAAGCCGATCCAGGTCAGCATCATGGCTAGTGCGATGAGCATACCACTGGTACTGCCAAAAAAATCACGGAAAATAGCTCCTGTATATCCCATCATGGCGGACACGTCAATGCGTAGCAGAATAAGCACGCGGCTCAGGTCGATAGGGTTTAGAGCTGTAAGTGCTACTACGCTGTTTTCGATGGGGTAGTCTGAAAATTGGAGCAGAAGAAAAAGTACAAGGGTATCAAACAGCATAGCGAAATAGAGCCAGAGCATGATTGCAGCACCGATTCCCCTGGCTTTGTCGCGGATACGTACAGATGCCAGAAGCGAGACAGCGACAAACACGTTGGACAGCAATATTCCCGAAGCAAGCATGATAAACCCGGTAGCCGACCAGGCATAGACAAGGATCACAATACCTGATCCAAGTAAAAAAGCAAGGCTTAGCGATAAGGATAAACCCGCGAACATACTGAGCCAGATAGCGTTTCTTTGTAACGGCTGGCTGACGAGCAGTTCTATGAACTCACTGCTGTTATAGATATATATGGTTGAAAATATGATACTTACCAAAGGGACAATAAACAGAATTATGTTCAGAAGGCTCAATATGCCTTTGGCGGGGTTGTCTTCAATCGCGAAAACAGAGAATGATATGACCAGCAGAATGATCGTGTAGGCAATCATAATGCGGCTTTGCAGAATATCTGCAACGATGTATTTAATCATCTTTTTCATAACCATTGATCTTTTAATGCTTTTGGCTGAACCCCGTTTTGCTTTGCATCTTCCTGGCGAAGCATGCTCGTAATCACACGTGATAGTTTTTCCTCTCCTGTTTCTCTTTGCAATGCGTGTATGGACTCGTGAAACCTGATGTTGCCATCCTGCACATAAATTATATTCGTGACCAGATCATCCAGTTCGCTCAGAATATGAGAAGTGATGATAACCAGTTTGTTTTTCTTCTTTTCAGAGAGAATTTTGTCTCTTAGAATTTCAGAAGAGATAGGATCCAGACCTGCCGAAGGTTCGTCCAGAATCAACACCTTCGAGTTGAACATAAATGCCAGACAGGCACTGACTTTTTGCCGGGTTCCGCCGGAAAGCGTGCCCATTTTTTTGTTCAGCAAATTCCCGATCCTGAATGCTTCGTAAAGTTCCTGATCCAGGCTTTTTTCAGGTATTTTACGGATGTCACTGATCATGTCCAACACCTGACCGATGGTCATATTTTCAGGATAACGGCCGATTTGTGGCATGTAACCAATGTCGTTACGGTAAGTCCAGTCATTTGCAATGCTTTTTCCTTCAAATTCGATTATACCTTTATCTGGAATGACCATACCTAATATGGTTTTGATGATTGTCGTTTTACCGCTTCCGTTAGAGCCGATCAGCGCAATACATTGGCCTCTTTCACATTGGAAGGAAATGTCATCCAGGGCTTGAAATTTGCCGAAACGTTTAGAAATATTTTTTACAGAAATCATAGTTGCACAGGTTTCATCGCAGGAGTTGAGTCTTTGAGTTGTTCGGGCGTCATGCCGGGAATCATTTTTTCAGTTCGGTCCAGAAGTGTGACCATGAAACTTCTGAAAAGGATCATGGCAGGAGGGAAGCGCTCTACAATCATCGAATACAAGCTTACCGGTCGGTAGGGAATATCTCCGATACCATTCTTGTCTAAATCGTAACCTTCATATTTATCCCAGTAATTGGAATCGAAAGTGTTGAGCACCAGTGAGCTGTTTGTCGCTACATCGAAGGTGTTGCCGAGGAAATTATTCTTCTCAATTTGATTTTCCATACAACTTGCCTGAATTTTTAACGCCCACCCATTCGCATTGAAAATGTTGTTTTTGATACGTACCCGGGAGGCGCCCTCCATAAATATGGCCGATGTATTGGCCTCAAAACGGTTATTTTCAATATCGCTGTCTGAGATTTCTTTGAGTAAAATACCGTATGCCGAATCGCCCCAGTTGTCTTTGAAAATGTTGTTTTTCATATGTACATGGTGCGTGTACATCACTGCCACGCCTGCCCCGTTGCTACTGAATGTATTGTGTGTATAGGTATTATGATGTGCAAACATGAAGTGCAGACCGTACCGCAGATTACCATGACTTGTATTCTGCCGGACCTGAGTGTTGGTGGTGAATTCCAGATAGATACCGTCCCGGTGACCTTCTATGCGGTTGCCCTTGATGGTCAGACTATCGCTTTTCCAGCTATGAATACCATTGCCAATCAGATGTTCAGCTTTTCCGTGAGCTCTGAGTTTATTGCCCGTAATCAGGCAATTGTGCGCTTGCTGTAGATATATGCCGAAAAAGTTGTCTTCCAGTATATTGTTTTTGATTGTAACATCACGTTTGTTATAAATCCTGATCCCGGCAATATCCTGCATGGATGACTGGCCGGATGCTTTTACAACAAAGCCGTCTACAGTTACATGATCTGATTTGATGGATATGATTTCATATTTATTCTGTCCGTCGAGTACCGGTCGCTGCATGCCGGTCAGATGGATAGGTTTATCAATGATAATGTTTCCTTCTCGATACAGGCCTTTGTCCACCAAAACTGTGTCACCTGATTTTGCAATGCCAATGCCTGTACGTATGCTCTTTATTGCACGCATTTTTCCCACCCGGATCGTGCCAGCCAGTAATTGCGTGGCAAGCCCTGCTGTTAACCACAGACATAAGAGGAGGACGATATTTTGAGTGGTTTTGAGCATGGTGGTTTGTTTTGAATTTTATTTTTGACAAGGGTACGTTCGTAAGCGCTGTCACCCTGAGCTCTCAGCCTGACAGGTCGGTTGATATGCTCAGTCTGACAAGTCTGTTGTGTTAAGCAGACAAGTTTCGAGGTTTCATAATCACTTACTCAAATCCTCCCACTTCACCACCTCACCAAAAAACTTTTCCTGCGCATTTTTTAAATCTGCTTTCATTTTGAAAGTAGCGTAATTTCCTCCCATCGGACTCCTTAGATCTTCGCTATGGAGGATGTGCATTTGGTGTGCTTCTGACAGCTCGTTAGTCGTGAAGTCGGGCAGATAAAATGTTTCGATTTCAGCCTTGCTCACGCCATCTTGCTTTACGAACGAAGTCATGCATTGCAGATCGTCGAATTTGAATGCTCTTCCTTTTTTTGAAGTAAACTCACAGCCAAACCGAAGATCGCTGATCGTCATTTTACAATGCGCACAGGCATCTACCCCGGCACGTATCGGTTCTGCGCCACGCGGGCCGCAGGATTGTGCGATTGAAAGTCCTGCATAAAGAGTAAGTGTGGACAATACCAAACGCGCTGTGTGTGAAATGGTAAGCGCTTTGCGGGTGGCCAGCCATTCACTTACCATGCAGTAAGCCGCCACCACTCCGGTCATAATGAAGATCCAGCCTCCGGCCGCGGGGATACTGTAAGCGCCAAAATTGAGTAATTGTTTGAAACCGATCAGCGGAGGTTGGTACGACATCCCCGGAACTTTAATGGCAGCATCCGGACTCAGATTATGGCCGTAATCATATTCCCACAACCAGAAGTCAACCATGGCTGCTACACCAAACATCGCAAAAAGAACCAGCACAATATACCCACTCCAACGTTTCCCCCATACTCCCGCAAGCACAAATGCAGCCGCGAAAAAAATCACCAGATAGGGCAGTACACTGAACTCGATGAAGTCATTTGTATGAAGTGTCTTCATGCCGATGTAGTGGTTTAATCCGTTGATGATGTCAACATTTCCAGCCAGTTTATTACTGAAAATAAGCAGTTCGAGTCCTTCCGGATATTGTGGTGCATCCAGTTCGATACGCCATATCGGGAAGTAGTTTACCAGCAGCAGTGCTATTCCGCAGAAGACCAGTAAAATCCTGTGAAAACCAAGCATTTGATTCGCTTTCATGGTGTTTGCTTTTAATGAAAAATAGGTTCGGGAATGTCTGTACGTGAGTGGGATTTCTCACGTACAGACTGTTTTCAAACCTTTTATTCAGCAGGCAGGTTGGTACCTGTGTTTCCTACCAATGCGACCTTGCTACCAGCTGGTGATACGCGTACATATCCTGACATTTCCTGGTGCAATGCACTGCAGAAGTCTGTGCAGTAAATGGGGAAAATACCCACACGATCGGGAACCCATTTCAGTGTCTGCGTTTCTCCCGGCATCACAAGCAGTTCTCCGTTGTTTGCACCCTTTACAGCAAACCCGTGAGGAACATCCCAGTCCTGTTCGAGATTGGTTACGTGGAAGTAGACCTCATCACCGATTTTGATCCCCTCAATATTGTCGGGAGTAAGGTGGGAGCGGATGGCAGTCATGTACACATGCACCTTGTTTTTGTCGCGCACGACTTTGGTTTCTCCTTCGCCTTTGGACACATAAGGGTGCTTGTTTGCTTCGAGTTTGAAGGTTTTTACCGACTGCTCTTTTACTTTATCTGCCCTGATCGCCTGCGCATAGTGCGGTTCTCCAATTGTTGGGAAGTCCAGAATCAGTTGCATTTTGTCTCCCGAAATATCAAATAGTTGCGCACTTTGAGCCAGTTCAGGTCCGGTGGGCAGGAAGCGGTCTTTGGTGATTTTATTATAAGCAATCAGGTATTTGCCGTCCGGTTTTTTCGAATCTCCGCCGGGAATCATCAGGTGACCAGGGGAATAGTAAACAGGTTGGCGGTCGATTACCTTCAGATCCTTGATGTTCCATTTCACGATTTCTGAAGAGACGAACATAGTCGTTACTGCATTTCCTCTGCCGTCAAATTCGGTATGCAAAGGTCCCAACCCTGGTTTCTGAACCTCTCCATATAAAGCTGCCTCGTATTTGATCACCGGAATGCCATTGTAATCGCCTTCAAAAGTTTTGTTCTCAATCGCTTTAATCATTTTGCTGAATGAGAAAACGGGAATCAGAGCTGCTAGTTTACCGCTGCTTACCATGTATTCGCCCGTAGGGTCAATATCAATTCCGTGCGGCGATTTCGGGCAAGGAATGAAATAACACAGGTCTTTCAATTCTTTTGAGCTCAATACGACAACTTCATTTTTGATTTCCGAAGTGGAGGTGTGGCTTTCTTCGCTGTACTTGTTATGTGCATATTTTACTTTGGTTTTTCTTCCTTTACCTGCTTTCAGGTATTCCTCCGCTTTTTTCCAGTTAACAGCCATAATAAAGTCCTTGTCATTTTTGGACGCATTTACCTCCAATAATGTATTGGCCTGTTCGGTATTGTAGCAGGAGAAGAAGAACCAGCCGTGTGACGGGCCTTTTCCGGAACGACTCAGGTCAAAATTCACGCCTGGCGTTTCGATCTGAAAAGCGATATCCATGTTGCCATCCTTTTGGTCTACACTCACAAAACTGAGCGTTCCCTTAAAGTTTTTCTTGTAGGTGTTAATAGGCACATCGCCATCAGATTCGTCCAGCGGTACGCTGAAACGTGTTCCTGCAACTACGTACTCGGTGTTTTCTGTGATAAAAGGTGAAGAGTGATTTCCTCCGCTGTTGGGCAGTTCCAATATCTCCGCAGTACGGAAAGTTTTGAGGTCAATCCGTGCCAGACGAGGCGTGTTGTTTCCATTCACAAACACCCATCTTCCGTCATTTTCTCCATTGGTTTTGGAAAGTTGAACGTGGTGCAAATCATCCCAGGGTACATTTCCGTGAGAGGTATTTAGCATAGGCTTCGTTTCTTCGCTGAAGCCCCATCCTTTTTCAGGATCCTGTGAGAACACAGGAATGACCCGGAGCAAACGCCCCGACGGAATACCATATACCGACAGCTGGCCACTGAAACCGCCTGAAACAAAATTATAGAATTCGTCGTACTGGCCGGGAGCTACGTAAGTTTTGGCAGCGGCATCACCACTAATTGCCGTATCGGCGCTTTTGGGTTTGCAAGATTGGATTCCACTGGCAAGAAGCGCTAAGGAAGCAACGCCAAGGACATATTTTATTGGTTTCATAATTTTATGGGTTGGTAAATATTTTTAGGGCTTTCGGCAGTCGGCTTTCGGCCGTCAGCTCGTAGGTCCTAATAGAGGTTACATTTGATACATTACATTTTTTAAAAGCCGATAGCTGATTGCCGAAAGCCGATTGCCAACTACTTCACTCCGTCATTCTGCCGCATGAATTCAAGAATGTGGCGGGCATCGTCATCCGTAAGATTTTGATTTGGCATTCGTACAAGACAAAGTTCGAGCTGCGCCTGTAGCTGTGGATCCTTATCAATCATCGCATCAGGGTTTGTAATGAAGTTCATCAGCCACTCAGGTTTGTGTTTGGTACTGACACCTTTCCAGCCTGGCCCGACCAGCTTTTCATCAGTCAGTTTGTGGCAGGCAGAGCACTTCATATCAAATACCTGTTTCCCGCTGGCAGCCATAGCGGCATCAAGGTTATCGGATATTTCAACTTTGTCGAATTTTCCTTCGCCTCGCTGCGGGTCGTATTCCTCAGTTTTGGGCTTTTGCTCGGCTGCTGTGCTTTCTCCGCTTTGCTCGGTTTTCTGTCCGCATGCATATAGCATAACGGCGCCGAATATCAGAAGCATGGTCTTTTTCATTGTGGTAACATTTGGGTGAAAAATTGTTTCATCAAACAGTTTCTCAGCCTGACTGATGACTGTCTGTTGCAAATGTATCAGCCACTTTTGCCGGTTTTTATGCGTGTACGCATAAACGGTTTTCCGCAGTTTATGATTTGAGGAAATAGCCCTGTTAAAAGGTTGTTTTGTTATTTAATTATTTGATAATCAGACTATTATTTAATAGTGACTTATGTCAGTATTGGTTATGGGATTAATCATCACACCTGGTTTGTAATAGGATTAAGTTTGGGCGTAAAAGCGTTATGACTATGATGATTCAAACTGATTTGCTGGTGCGCTACGGAGCAACTTACAAGAAGGTATCTGCAAGCGAAATCATTTTTCTCGAAGGTGACACAGGCCACTATTATCATCAGTTGGTAGAAGGGCGGGTCTGCTGGTCGAATTTCAATGATGATGGAAAGGAGATATTGCAGGAACTGGTTTGGCCTGGTGAGTCATTTGGTGAGCTGGTACTATTTGATCAGATGCCTTATGCGTGTTCTGCGGTGGCGCTCACAGATTGTGTAATACTCCGACTTCCCTCGGCAGCGTTTCGCCAGATGCTGCAGGATGATCCGTCAATCAGTATTCGGTTCAATAAAATGTTTGCTGAAAAGCTGAGATTTAAGCTGTTTCTGATCCGTGAACTGGCAGGAAATTCGCCTGAGCAGACTGTCGATAAATTATTCCATTATCTGCAAAAACATAGTAACAAGGTTTGCCAGGAATGTAACAAGCTTTTACTTACCCGGCAGCAAATTGCGAACCTGACGGGCATGCGCGTGGAGACGATCATCAGAGCGACCAAGGCGCTGGAAAACAAGGGTAAAGTAAGTATTGTGAAAGGGAAAGTTTTTCTGACTTCTGAAAACGAAACCAGTTGCTGTAAGTCGCGCCAGTCGATTGTGTAGCGTGCAGATTCCAAACTGATGAGGTTATGTTTAAATCGTTGAAGGCCAGTCAATGGGCGGCAATTAGTATTTTAAATCTGGTTATAGTAGCAAGTCTCGGACTTTTGATGAGGCTGAAAATAGTCTGGGAGCTTCCATGGGTCGACCAGCGTTTCACACTGCACGCACACTCACATTTTGCCTTTTCAGGATGGATCACGCAATCGCTGATGCTGTGTATTGCGCTGGCCATATTGGCTAAAAAAAATTCCGGGATTTTGCCGGTACGCTACAATTACCTTCTGGTAGGTAATCTGTTTTGCTCCTACGGCATGCTGATCAGCTTTTTTCTCCAGGGTTATGCTCCGGTTTCTATTGTGTTCTCTACGCTAACGATTTTTATCAGTGTCATTTTTTATATATTCTGTAGAAAGGATATGTACGCCGGAGATCAGCATTCGGTTTGGTGGAAGTACATGCATGCCGCTATGTTGTTCAACATGTTGTCTGCATTGGGAACATTTTCACTGGCTTATACCATGGCAACGCAACCTCAAAATACCGAATTACGACTTGCATCTGTATACTTTTATCTTCATTTTCAGTACAATGGCTGGTTTTTGCTGGCATGTTTGGGTTTGTTCCATTATTGGTTGTCGTTGAACAATCTTGCTTTGAAAGACTCAGGAAACATCAGTCGGATCCTTATTGCCTGCTGCATTCCTTCTTATTTGTTATCTGTTAACTGGATGCATTTTCCGAACTATCTGCATGCAGTTAGCATCAGTGTGGCACTCCTGCAGGCAGGAGCGTGGCTGATATTCGTGAATGGCATCCTCAGGATTAAAGGACAACTTATGGCAATACTGCCTCTCAAAGTGTTGTGGCTTTTTTCTTTTGTGCTCTTAGCCGGAACTATCAAATTCAGCCTGCAGACCGTTTCTGCTCATCCGGACATTGCTACTCTTGCTTGTGGGTTAAGACCTGTAGTGATTGCATATCTGCATCTGGTGCTATTGGGTATTATCTCCTTGTTTCTGATCGGATGGTTTTACAATCAGCAGGTTTTGACAGTGCGAAGAACGGGAAAAACAGGACTCATTGCCTTCGTAGCCGGCGTAATATGCAATGAGATATTTCTGATGATTCAGGGGATTGGCTCGATGTCAGGAATTTATATTGGTGGCATGCCTGAGCTACTGGTATTTGCAAGCGTAGTGATGGTAACAGGACTACTATTTCTGTTACGCTCGGTTCATTTCACTGTAAAGGTTTAAGAGCAGGTGATTTTTTTCTACATTTGAATTTTACAAATGATAGAAATATGAAGCCGACATCTTTGCAGGATTTTTATGATGAAATTACCCAGCGTTTTCCTGCTGAAATAGGGAATCAGATCGGGCATTTCAATGTATTCAGAATTGCTGACCTGCAAAAGAAGGCCGGAGGGAAATCCAGTATGCCCTACGACCGCCGTGCCTATTACAAGATCAGTCTGATCATTGGGCGCAATAGGGCCGAGTATGCAGACAAAGTGATTGAGATTGAAAAAAGTGCGTTGTTGTTTGCGACCCCTAAGATTCCCTATCATTACCTGCCTTATGATGACCAGCAGACTGGCCAATTCTGCATTTTTACATCCGAATTTCTTACACCAGCCAATAGCGGTATTGTGCTTGATGATCTGCCACTTTTTAAATCGGGTGGTTATCCTGTCTTTGAACTAACTAATTCACAGACAGAGGAACTGAGAATTGTTTTTGAAAAAATGCAGAAAGAGCTCGTGTCCGATTATGCTTTCAAATATGATTTGCTCAGAAACTATTTGCAGGAACTGATTCATTATGGTCAGAAACTGCAGCCTGCGACGGCCCTTTATCCTCCACATAACGCATCAGCCAGAGTGAGTTCTCTTTTTCTGGAATTACTCGAGAGGCAGTTTCCTATTGAATCTGTGGATCAGCAGCTTCGATTAAGAACCGCTAAAGATTTTGCAGATGCACTTGCGGTACATGTGAATCATCTCAACAAAGTGCTTAAAGAAAATACAGGACATACCACTACAGATCTGATTGCTGAACGAGTGGTACGGGAAGCCAAGATTATCCTAAAGCAGACAAGTTGGAATGTTTCCGAGATCTCGTATTGCCTGGGTTTTGAGCAGCTTGCTCATTTTTCCAATTTTTTCAGAAAGCATACGCAACTTTCGCCAATGGCATATCGGAGCTAGTGATTTGATTTTTGCAAATATCTGATTGAAACGCGCAAACTCAGATTTGCGCCGAATGCACACCTTTGTATTATCAAAAACAAAAAAACGATAAGACAAAAATGGCAAGTAATAAAATAGCATTGGTAACTGGCGGCAGCCGTGGATTAGGAAAAAATATGGCGCTTAGTCTGGCCAAAAAAGGGTTAGATGTAGTATTGACCTACCAAAGTCAGCGCGACCATGCCCTTGAAGTGGTGCGTGAGATTGAGGCGCTGGGGCAGCGTACAGCTGCTTTGGAATTGAATGCGGGCGATACGAAAGGATTCCCTGCATTTTTTGAATCTCTTCAAAATACATTAAAAGAGAAGTTTGAAACGGAACGATTTGACTTCCTGATCAATAATGCCGGCATCGGTATCAACAGTGCCTTTACAGAAACCACCGAAGAAAGTTTTGATCTGCTGATGAACATCCATTTCAAAGGAGTATTCTTCCTGACGCAGACCGCACTGGCACATATGAACGATGGCGGCGGGATCGTGAATCTTTCATCCGGTCTGGCACGTTTTTCCAATCCCGGATACAGTGCTTACGGAAGTATGAAAGGAGCAGTGGAGACACTGACGCGTTACCAGGCAAAAGAACTTGGAAGCCGTGGAATCAGAGTGAATGTGGTCGCACCAGGCGCAATTGAAACAGATTTTGGCGGTGGGGTTGTCAGGGATAATGAACATGTGAACCAGCATATTGCAAGCCTTACCGCACTGGGCCGCGTGGGTTTGCCAGACGATATTGGTGGGGTAGTGGCCTTCCTTTGTACAGATGATGCCAAATGGGTGAATGCGCAGAGGATAGAAGTATCCGGAGGTGTGAACCTTTAACAGATACCGCCTTTTTAGGCAAATTGCCCGATACAAATGAATGTATCGGGCAATTTTTATGATTTCAAATTCCTGTTACAAGCGCGAAATACACACCGCCAGGCTGTCTCTCCAATAAGGAATATCAAGATTGAATTCTTTTTTTATTTTGGATTTATCCATCACCGAATAAGCGGGGCGAACCGCTTTGGTCACATATTCTGATGTTTTAACCGGATTCACTTTAACGGTTGTGTTGCTGATATCAAAGATCGTTTTGGCAAAATCGTACCAGGAAGTAACTCCTTCATTGCTATAATGATAAATACCGTAAGCCTTGCTGTCTGAAGCGATGATGTCAAAAATAGCTCCTGCCAGATCAATTGCATAAGTTGGCGATCCTGTCTGATCGGCGATTACACCCAGCTGATCTCTTTCTTTGCCAAGTCTAAGCATGGTTTTCACAAAGTTGTTTCCAAACTCAGAATATAGCCAGCTGGTTCTCACTGTGAAGTGTTTTTCAAGAATACGTGTGATATCCTGTTCGCCTTCCAGTTTGGTGAGTCCGTAGATATTTTCAGGTTCAGCAGGATCCGTTTCTGAGAGTAGCTGAGGGACGTTTCCTTTAAAAACGAAATCCGTCGAGATGTGAATGAGAGTAGCATCGTACTTCACGCAGGCCTGTGCAATATTGGCTGCTCCTTCACGGTTGACTTTTCGGCAAATATCCTGTTCATCTTCTGCCTTGTCTACCGCAGTATAAGCGGCACAGTTAATCACAAAGGAAGGTTTTTCGGAAGCGAAAAGTTTGTCTAACAAATCGCTGTCCAGAATGTTGGCTTCCTGCTCTCCCGGAAACGAAATGTCAGTGATATTTCTTTCTGCAGCGACCTTTTTCAGGCAGCTTCCTAATTGACCGGATGCTCCGAGTACAACGATTTTCATAGTTTGTGGTTTTGCTTTGTGCTGCAAATATAGACTTTAACCACAAATGAAGGAATTTGTCGCACTGTTCTTTGCAAAGTATTTAGGAAGAGAAACCTGGAAAATAACCGCCACCAGCCCTCTTGTCCCTATCATAAGGAAGTTTTCAGGCGCTGGCGATCTAACGTTGAGTAAATAGCGGAGGAAGGCGCACCATGTGGAATGGCACTATTATAAGTGGGACACCCGGTCTATGTTGAGTATATATGGATGCCCCTGAATTTTAGTTAGTCCAATGCTTTTGGCATTTGACGGTTCAAAAGTATAGCGAAATGGTATAGTGTATTTGAAATTGTATGCGAAATAAGGCTTGAGTGATGTTAAAGCCATTAATTTTGTAGGTAAATTTCAACGTTAAGAATTACGTAAACCCTATGAAAATGCAAATTTTAATCGTCGAAGATGAGGCGGTACTTGGAATGTATGTAAGCGATTTACTGGAAGCAAGCGGCTATCAGGTAGTAGATGTGGTCGATAACGGGAGGGAGGCGCTGAGCATTTTTCAGCAACAGCATGTAGATCTTCTGTTATGCGATATTCACATCAGAGGTGATTGGGATGGAATAGAAACAGTAAACAAAATAGCAGAAATCAGAGAAGTCCCTGTCATATACCTGACTGCCTTCGCCGACAGAGAAACAGTAGAACGGGCCAAACAAACATATCCGTCTGCCTATCTTTCTAAACCTGTCAGATCCGACAATCTCAAACTGGCCGTGGAATTAGCCCTGAGTAATTTTGCACGTCATAAGTCTGTTGGAATTTCGTTGTCGGAACAAAAAACTGTAGACAAAGAAGCAGGTAAAGAATCTATATTGCTGGCAGATGATCACGTTTTTATTAAAAACAATTATCAGTTTGTAAGGATACCGCTGGCCGACATTCTCATGCTTCAGGCCGATAATACCTACACCCACATTATTACACCTTATCAGAAACTGACCCTTCGGCAGACGATGAGCGGTACCCAGGAGAAATTGGGCTTTGCTTCGCTTGTCAGAGTACACCGTTCTTTCGTGGTTAATCTGAAAAAAATTACCGGTTTTAATGACCGGGAGATTTTTATAGGTGATACGGTCGTTCCCTTGGGTGCTCAGTACAAGGATGGCTTTATGAGTTTTTTTACCTCTCGGTAATCCCAAGCCACAACCTCAATAACACACTTCACAATCAGGAACCTGAGGTTTACCTACATTCTGCCAAACCGGAAAAATATAAATGGTAATCTTACTGATTATTCTGACTGGTAACGATTACCCTATAGCTTAAAGAGATTCATGAAAGGTGCTATATCATTTTTAATTTGTTTTCTGTGGCTGGCTGGCACTTTTGCTTTCAGTCAATCGAAAACTTCTGTTCCGGGTTTTCTTAAAAAAATAGAAACGGAGCCCGACAGTATCCGTTTCGAAAAACTATCAGAATTTGTATTAGATCTGGCAGATCAGCTTCATTTTGTGGAAGCAGATCAGATAGTGGGCGAGTTGAGGAGAATTGCGAAAGAGACAAACAGTATTGGTTTTAAGGGCAGAGTATATATGTCTGTCGCCTACATCGCCAAGCAGCAAAATGACAAAACAGCTGCCATCAGCAATTACCAGAAGGCGCAGGAGTGCTTTAGTAAGTCGGGCGATGTGAAGCGGGAAATACGATCGTTTCAGCGAATAAGTATGGTTTACATCACTACCAGGGACGTGGCACATGCACAGCAGTATACAGATCGCGCATTCAAGCTGGCACAGGATCATAAAATGGAAGATGAGATTGCAAATCTTTATACGGACAAGGCCACAATTGAAGACATCAGAGGAGATTTTAATTTAGCGCTGGACTATAACCAGAAGGCCGTAGACCTATACAAAAAGATGGGCGAGGATCATTATGTAACACTTTTTAACAGGGGAATTATTCTTAAAAATGCCGGTCGTTTTCACGAATCAATTCGTGTGTATGAAGAATGTCTTGCGTACGCGCAGAAGACAGACTTTAAAGAAATGCTGGAAATGATCTATGTCAATATGCCACTGACGTTGCTGCAGGTTGGAGATACGGACAGGGCAGAGGCTTACGCAAAAAAGGCGCTGGAACTAGCTCCTGAAAGCTTCAATAAACTGGTTTTAAATCGCGAGGCGTACGATATTCTGGCCAAAGTTGCGGTGAAAAGAAAAGCTTTTGATAAAGCATATGATTATCAGCAGAAATGGATCGTATACCGGGATAGTATTTTTAATCTCGAAAGCAACCGGCAATTGGTGGAAGCGGAATCGAAATTTCAGGTGAAGGAAAAACAGCAGGAAATACAAAGGCTGGATCAGGAGAATGCCGAGAGAAGGCTGCAGTTATTCTGGCTCACTGCCGGGATTCTTTTGTTAGCCATTGTTTTGTTCATAGCTGTTTGGCAGTATGTTGTCATTAAGAGAGTAAATGGTAAACTCGAAGAAACCAATGCTACACTACAGACGGCGAACCAGCAGATCAACAAACAATCTTTTCAGCTAAAGGAACTGATGCAGGAATTGCATCATAGGGTCAAGAACAACCTTGCCATTGTTTCAAGTCTTCTTTCGCTGCAAGCAGATCGGCTCGACGACCAGAAGGCGGCGCTCGCCGTGATGGAGGGACAGCAGCGTGTGGAGGCCATGTCGCTGATCCACAATCAGCTTTATCTGACTGATAATGTGACGGGTGTGAATATGAAAGAGTACGTAGCCGATCTTACTACAGGGCTTATGCAATCATTCAGGCAAAAAGATCCGTTCAATATGAGCCTTGATATAGAGCCTATTGTGCTGGATGTGGAACTTGCTGTGCCAATTGGATTGATTATCAACGAGCTAACCACCAATGCCTTCAAACATGCATACAAGGAGGTGGAAGAAGCAGAGCTGAGTATTCGTCTTTGGAATGAAGATAAAATGTACCTGGAAATCAGAGATAATGGTCCCGGAATTGCGCCGGAAGACTGGCAGAAAACGGGTGATTCCTTTGGTAAAAGGCTTATTAAATCTCTCACAAAACAAGCGAAAGGGCAGATTGCAGTGTTCTCCGAAAGTGGTTCGCGTTTCCTTTTGAGTTTTCCAAAGTCTGTGGTTGTAGGTTCGCAGGATATGGGAGATACTGTTTTGGTATAAAATAAATGACCGAAGCATTGGGCAGACATTGCTTATGCTTCGGTCATTTTGTTTACTGACAGGTTACGATTTAGTCATCACCTTCCGCATTTTTCATTTTCATCAGTACTGAGTAAGCATTTTTTAGCACTAAAGGCGTGCTTGTTTTGAGCCCTTCTGCAGCAAGTTGTTGTTTTCCATCCGCCTGCCTGCCCGGAGCTACTGCCAGCATTTCGAAAATACCCGGTTTTTTCTCTTCAAAAACATAAAATGCGTTTTCCCAACGTACCACTGCTTCCTGGGGAACAGTGAGGGCTTTACCTCCCGTAACGGCAACTCTGGCATTCATAAACATTCCCGGAACCAGTACGGAATTATGTTTTTTGAAATGACAATGTACCTCTGCCATACGGTTGGAATCTAGATTTTTGTTGATCA
The DNA here is from genome assembly GCF_003383615.1 of Dyadobacter luteus. Taxonomy (GTDB): domain Bacteria; phylum Bacteroidota; class Bacteroidia; order Cytophagales; family Spirosomataceae; genus Dyadobacter; species Dyadobacter luteus. The sequence continues at coordinate 93,477 of NZ_QNUL01000003.1, read as the reverse complement.
GTACCACTTCGGCTTCCATCACATCGTCGGGATTGTTGTTGGTATAGGCCAGAACTTTTTGTCCTATGGAAAGCTGGTTGAGATCCTTTTCAAAAACCTGTAAGGTCAAATGAATTTTGCCCGGATCAATCAGCTCAAACAGAGGGTCGGTAGGAGAGGTGTATTTTCCTGCCGACACATATACTCTGGAGACGTATCCGTTGATAGGAGAGGTAATGCGTACAGTTCTGGTGATGTTTTCAGCTTTCAGTTTACCTGGATCAATACCGATCACCTGCAGTTTCTGCGCCAGTGAATTGACAAGAATATGCTGGGTCTGCATTTCCGTTCTTGCTTGTTGGAAAACCTTGTCACTACTTGCTTTACTTGTATTCAGGCTTTTATGTCTTTCAAATTCAGATTCAGCCAGTGTAAGTCTTTCTTTTGCAGTCAGGTAGTCCTGTTGCAACTGAATAAACTGCATGTCTTCAATTTCGGCCAGCGACTGGCCTTTATGTACTTTTGAACCCGGCAAAACTTTGGCAGAACGCAGATATCCGCTCAACGGAAAACTCAGATTCACAATGTTTTCAGGTGCTACTTCGATTTGTCCCTGCAATACGAGCTCTTCGTGTAACATCTGCTCATCAGGCGTGCCGATCTGAATGTCGGCAGCCTGCATTTGGGCCGTAGTAAATTGTACAGTTTGTATGCTGTCAGCGCTTATTTCCGGAGCCTGTTCTTCCTGTTGTTTTGATTGGTTACATCCCAACGTTACCGCTGCCAGGATGCCTAATATGTATGGTTTCATGATGTCAATTTGTTATAAGTTGTTCAGTTTGAGTAGCTGTATGGCGGCCGTGTTATACTGTAGCATTGCGTCCAGATATTGACTTTTGATCGTAATGGCCTGATCAACAAGAATTACCCATTGTAGATAATCAATCTCACCGGCTTGCAGTTGCTGGTTGGCGGTGGTAATAATCACCTCTGCACTGCTGAGTGCCTGCTGCTCGTAGAAGGACAGACTTTTGCGGAATTTCCCAACCGCCGCTTCTGTATTGGAAAGCTCTGTTTCCAGTCTGGCTTTGGTCTGATTGGCTTCTGTTGTGGTTCTTTCCCATTCCGTTTTCGCAGCATCTATTCTTGCAGAAAATGCTTTGGAAAACAATGGAATACCAATCCCTGCCGTCACATAACTGAACCGTTTTGAACCTGAAAAGTACTGCTCATTGCCTGCAATCTGCTGTACTCCAATCAGACTCTGGTTGTTGTAGCCAAGTTTGAAGTCAGGCAGGCGCTGTGCTTTTTCTGTTTTATACTGATAAAATGCAGACTGCTGTTTGAAGTGTTCGAGTTGCATTTGCGGTAATTGGTCTGTTGCGGTATTTCCGGCGAGCGTACCTAGTTCTATTCTGGTTTTGCTGTCAGTGGCGGGCACATATTTCTCTTCCGACTGCAACAGAAAATTGAAACTACGCAGCAGAATCAGCATGTCATCTGAAAGCAATTGCAGCTGGTTGGCAATCTGCTGTTTTCGGGCAGTGGCTGCTGTCTTTTCGAGTACATCGGTTTCTCCCTGATCAAATCGCAGGTTGGACCGTTCTTCGAACTGCTGGTAGAGACTATCTGCATATTGCAGTAATTTCTCTCTTTCACTCAGCAACTTGTAGTCATAAAAGAGCTGGCGTACCTGTGCTTTTATTTCCATTTCAGATAGCTCGGAGACGATCTGGGCACCGTGGTAGTCGGCTTGTAATTTCTTCCGCTGATGGCTGTAGACGGTTGGGAAATTGATAGACTGACCGATCCCGAACCTTGTGTCATTGTGAATGCTACTTACTTGGCCATAATCGGCATCAATACTTGTTTTAGGAAGGTCAAATGCGGTCTTAACCAGCTGTTGTCTGGATTTTTCGGCCAGCCTGGTGCTTTTTAGCTGCAGGTTATTTTGTACGGAAATCTGTATGGCTGTCTGCAGGTCTATCGGTTTTACGCTTTGAGCGGACAAGGCAGATTGAGTTAAAAGAAACAAAGCAATAACTGTCAACACCTTTCCCGGTCTGAGTGGTTTGGCTTTGTCCATCAAAAGATACAAGGCAGGCAGAACAAACAATGTCAGAAGCGTTGCGGAGATCAAACCGCCGATCACCACTGTTGCCAAAGGGCGTTGCACCTCGGCGCCGGCTCCATTGCTGAGCGCCATCGGCAAAAAGCCGAGAGACGCAACCGATGCAGTCATGAGTACAGGTCTGAGTCTGTTTTTAGTGCCGGTCATCACCAGCTCCAGCGCATCAGATATCAACCCCTCTTTTTTAATACGGTTGAACTCAGAAAGCAAAACAATCCCGTTCAACACCGCAACGCCGAATAATGCTATAAATCCAACACCTGCAGAAATACTGAAGGGCATACCTCTGGCAGCGAGTGCGAAAATCCCGCCGATGGCAGATAACGGAATCGCTGTGTAGATCAGCAAACCATCTTTGACAGAATTAAAGGCAAAGTACAGCATTCCGAAAATGAGCAAAAGTGCCACAGGAACTGCTATCATAAGCCTTGATTTGGCCTGTTGCAGGTTTTCGAATGCGCCTCCGTAGGTAATGGTGTAGCCCGCCTGAAATTTCAATTGCTGATCGACCTTAGCTTGTAATTCTTCCACGATCGATTCTACATCCCTACCTCTGACATTGAAACCTACGATGATCCGACGGCGCGTATTCTCACGCTGAATCTGATTCGGTCCTTCAATTTCCTTTACAGATGCAAGCTGATACAACGGTAACTGAATTCCGGACGGCGTCGCAATTAACAGCTCGTTTACATCTTTGATGCTCTTCCGGTTTTGGCTACCAACACGTACAACGAGGTCAAACTTTTTTTCTCCCTCGTAAATTTGCCCTGCCACAGCTCCTGCGAAAGCAGCATTGATTGTACGGTTAACATCATCAATATTCAGACCATAACGGGCAATTTCACTACGGTTGTATTCGATCACAATCTGTGGCATACCAGTTACCTTTTCGATGTACCAGTCGGCGGTGCCATCCACTGTCCGTGAAATCTCACCAAGTTTTTCCGCGTAGCGCGCCAGTGTAGGCAGGTCTTCTCCATATATCTTACAAACCACATCCTGCTTGGCGCCTGTCATCAGTTCGTTGAAGCGCATCTGAACCGGATATTGAAAACCTGTAGAAACACCCGGAACGACCTGCTGTGCAGATGCAGCCATTTTTTCAGCCATTTCAGGAAAGGTTTTAGCGCTTTTCCATTCTTTTTTATCTTTCAGTACGATGATCATATCTCCGCCCTCAATCGGCATTGGATCTGTAGGAATTTCTGCGCTACCGATTCTTGAAACGATTTTTTCTACTTCAGGAAAGTCCTTCTTCAGCTTATCGGTGATCTTGTTGAACGCCGTAATAGTTGTCGACAGGTTTGTACCTACAAGCAAACGTGTTTCTGTCGCAAAGTCGCCTTCTTCGAGCTGTGGTATAAATTCTCCTCCCATTTGCGCAAAAATGGCGACCGCAATAGCAAACAGGGCAAATGAAGTAGCTACAAGAATCCGTTTGATGTTGAGCGCCGAGGCAAGTATGCGGGCGTAACCATTTTCCAGACGAAGCATGATCTGGTCAGCGAAGGTCAGGGAAGTAGGTATTTTGCGGCTGATCAGCACGGCACTGATCATTGGGACGTAGGTCAGCGACAGAATAAATGCTCCGATAATGGCGAAGGCAACGGTCTGAGCCATAGGTCTGAACATTTTTCCTTCGATCCCTGATAGAGATAGAATCGGCAGGTACACAATCAGAATAATAACCTGCCCGAATACGGCAGCATTCATCATCCGGGATGCTGAGCCGGTTACCTGTTTGTCCATTTGTTTTTTGGTCAGTGCAACCGTTCCATGGTTTGCCGGCGAATGCAAATGGTGCAGAATGGCTTCCACAATAATCACAGCTCCGTCGACAATCAACCCGAAATCCAGTGCGCCCAGACTCATCAGATTACCGCTTACACCGAAAAGATTCATCATGCTGATGGCAAATAGCATGGATAGTGGAATCACGGATGCGACAATAAAACCGGCACGCAGATTTCCCAGAAATAAGACCAGGATCAATACAACAATCAGCGCACCTTCAAGTAAATTGGTTTCTACGGTGCTGATGGCGTTACTTACCATTTTTGTACGGTCGAGAAACGGCTCTATTTCCAGACCTTCGGGCAAGGTTTTCTGGATTTCTGCCACCCGTTTCTTCACGTTTTCAATCACTTTGGAAGAGTTGGCGTCTTTGAGCATCATCACGATTCCACCGGTAAGCTCGCCTTTGCCAGCCATGGTTAATGCACCGTAACGGACCGCTGCTCCGAACTGCACATCAGCCACATGGCCGATCAGTACAGGCACGCCGGAAGGATTGGTTTTGACGACGATCTGGCGAATATCATCCAGTGAGCCAGCCAAGCCCACACTTCTGATGTAGAGAACTGTGGGGCCTTTTTCAATGTAAGCTCCACCAGTATTCTGATTGTTACGATTAAGCGCGGTGAATACATCGGAAATTGTTAGGTTCATCGCTTTGAGCCGGGCTGGCTGCACAGCAACTTCATACTGTTTCAGTTCGCCTCCGAAAGTGGAAACATCTGCTACCCCTGGCGTGCCGAGCAGCTGTCGTTTTACGATCCAATCCTGCGTAGTACGTAAGTCAGCCAGACTGTATTTGCTCTCAAAACCCGCTTTCGGTTTGAGTACGTACTGGTAAATTTCGCCCAGACCTGTGGTGGGAGGGGCGAGCTGGGGCGTGCCTGCGTTTTCGCCAATATCTACCTGGGTGAGACGCTCCGTTACCTGTTGCCGGGCCCAGTAAATGTCCGAATCATCATCGAAAACAACCGTGACGAGCGACAAACCGAAGCGCGACATACTGCGGCTTTCCTGCAGTCCGGGAATGTTGCTGAGCGCCTGCTCGATGGGAAACGTAATGAGCCTTTCTACATCTTCTGCCCCTAACGCAGGGGCATTCGTAATTACTTGTACCTGATTGTTGGTGATGTCAGGCACTGCATCTATGGGCAATTGTGTAATCTGGTAGGTGCCATAGGCAATCCAGATTAACACAAAAATGCTTATAATCAGTTTGTTCTGAACTGAAAACTGAATGATTTTAGTCAGCATATTCTGTTTAGGATAAATACATAGCAAATGAGCCATGGCACATACCGGAAGGGCGTGTGCATGGGGATAGATAGCAGGCGAAAACCTGCATCAGAAAGCGATGTATTTAAACCTGAGGCGGTCGGAACAGAGAGCCGATGTGGGAGTTATAATGTACCTGTGGCTTGTACTGATGGTAATCCCGACTGAGCGTCCAGGCTTTACTATCAAAACTGAACGAAGTGCTTACCGGAATGAACAGAAATGCCGATTGTTGCAGGTCAATCTTTTTGAAAGGCAACTGCATGTCTTTTTCATCGTCGTCGTCGTCCATGTCGTCTCCCCAGTAATGCATGGAGAGGAAATCAAGGAAGCTGATTTGCTGGTTCAGTGCTTTGTGTTCGGTGAAATGCTGCACAAGCGAAGGTAACTTGAATACCTGGCACAACGAAGTCGTGTCGAGTATTACAATGACCATCAAAATATGTAGAATCGCCTTTCTCAAAACCTTTTTAACAGATCGGTTGAACTTCCCTGCTGGCTACGCCACTGCAAGTACCTGCTAAGTTACGTGTAAAGTAGTTGGTAAGGCAAGCATTTATGCTGAAATTCTGTAACATTTTTGTTACCATTGCTTTTTGCGGATATGGTTTTTTGTTTTTCCGGGAAGTAGGAGCCAGTCTTCAGAAACAACAATTTGATAATCTTGTAAAAGCCTGTGTCTGAAAGCGGCTGAAGTAGTTTTGCAGCATCAGATTTTAATACAAGTGTTGAGTTACATGTTTGCTATCAATAAGAAGCTGGCCTTGAAAATCATGATCACCCTGATTTCGTTGGTTATCGTTTTCCACTTCGCAGTGATTTTTTCCATTATTCCCTACGATATAGTGTGGGCCGGCAAAATACATACACTTCAGGAAATGTATACGTTCGAGTCCGTTTCGATTGCAGTCAATATCCTGCTGCTCGTGACGCTGATCATGAAGAATGAATACATCAAAAGCGGCGTCTCTCAATCGATTCTGGATCTGTTGCTCTGGATATTCGTGATCGTTTTTCTGTTAAACACCATTGGCAATCTCATGGCCGAAACCCTATTTGAAAGATGGGTCTTCACTCCGCTGACGCTGATCTCTGCTGTGTTGCTATGGGTGATAGTGCGCAGGGAAGGGCAGGTGAGGAGTGGGTATTAGAGGGGTAGGAGGGGACTCAAATTACCTGTAGGCTGTTGTGGTTTCTTTTATTGAACTAAAAGTCTTTTTATAGGGATAGGCGATCAAAAGTATGAAACCAACGACCTACTTACTGTTTTTCCCAAGGCTTAATCTTTACAATCTTATTATCTCTCATGACAACAATAGCACTATCTTTTTGCTTTTTAAACTCAACAACATTTTTATAGGTCTTTTTGAGACCAAAAATAATCTTATCACGTAGTTCCAGTTGTTCTTTAATTGTTGTCATATGTTTCTCTTAATTGAGCATATCCGCTTTGCAATTTCATCAGCATTCACGAACTCCTTGCATTCGATTATTTCAGGTAAAATAGTAAAAGAAGCGGAGGTTTTTCCCGCGCCATTACAACCTGCAATTACATATAAATTCTTTTGGACCACTAAAATATCATTTGACTGCGTGATATTTCTATTGTTAACTTTCAAGCGATGGTGGTGCCTATCCTCGATTATTACCTACCACTAAGATAAATGTTATCTATGGGAAGAATGTTAAAATTATAGAAAACGAAGCACGAAGAAAATTGTGAAGGCGAATTCGGTTATTACCTCCTTCAGTTTCCCGTTCTCTTAACACCGTTCTTACATCACACTTCGAAGATTAAAAATTGATTGACGAGCCCATCTCTTAGGCATTTACTATTTTGAAGCTCCGGCGAAATAGGGTGTAGTGTCGGGCATTTAATTAGGCGGAATAGGGTATGGGAGCTATTTGGTATTTCCGCGCAAATGGTGCTCGCACCTCCTTTTTCAAGCGTTATACAAGGGATTGACACCATTCGGATATAGGTGAATAGTTATTTAGATACTCACATCGGAAAAATTACTTATTCTCAATTTCCACAAAATCTAAAACAGCAGATTTAAACTTCTCAAAAACTTCGATATGCGGTAAATGTCCTACACCTTCCAGTTCCACCAGTTTAGATCCCGGAATTTGCTGTTGCGTCTTTTTACCCAGTACCTGATATTGACCCATGGTCGGCTGCAGATACTCAGGAGCGCGGTCTTTTCCGATAGCGGTTCTGTCGCGGGTACCGATGATCAGCAGGGTAGGGGTTTTAATATTTTTGAATTCGTACACCACAGGTTGATTGAAAATGATATCGCTCGTAAGCGCTGCGTTGTATGCGATGACGGGATAATCCTTATGTAATGTCCAGCCTGCCAGTAAATTAAACCAACGGTCGTATTCTGGTTTCCATTTGTTGTCGTAATAAAACTTTAGCTGATAGGCCTTTATTTTCTCTGCGCTGCCTTGTAGTTCAGACTGATAAGCCTGATCAATCGTCTGATAGGTAGCCAGTGTTTTGTAATCTTCGAGTCCGATTGGGTTTTCAAGAATCAGTTTTTCCGTAGCATCTGGATACATGAGTGCGAATCTGGTAGCAAGCATGCCGCCCATGGAATGACCCAGAACAATGGCTTTTTCAACGCCTATACTTTTGAGCAGATTTCTGGTGTTCACAGCCAGGGCGTGAAAGCTGTACTGATACTGCTCAGGCTTGGTCGATTTGCCGAAACCGATCTGATCCGGAACAAGTACTCGGAAGCCTTTTTCTGTCAGTGCTCTAATCGTTTGTTACCAATATGCGCCGTTGAAATTTTTGCCATGTAAAAGTACGATAGTATGACCGTTGGATGTCGCTGGCTTCACATCCATATACGCCATCCGCAGGCTCTGTTTCTGAGCTTTGAAATTGTAAAATTTGACTTCGAAAGGATAGGTAACAGAAGTCAGATCCTTGTCCAGGGCAACAAGTTTGTTCTGCGCGTGTACAGTCAGACTGGCAACCAATAGAAGCAATGGAAATAGGTATTTCATAACAAGTTTGTCTTAGGTGTTTCTTTACAAACGCAACAGGCATCCTGCGCAGATATACACAGAATGCCTGAATTTAGGTTTAATCCTGTTTACCAGCCCTTTACTGCGCCGCCTTTGAAAATTCTTTCAGCAGCTTCCAGTACTTCAGCAGACTGATACGCCTGCACATATTTCTTTACCTTCTCTTCATTTTTGTTGTCTTCACGTGCCACGATCAGATTAACATAAGGAGAATCTTTGTCTTCTATTAGGAGCCCGTCTCTGGTTGATATTAGCCCTGCTTTTGCTGCAAAGTTGTTGTTGATGATAGCCAGGCTCACTTCCTTGTCGTCCAAAACCAGCGGTAATTGCGGTGCTTCCAATTCCAGTATTTTGAGATTTCTGGGATTTTCGGCGATATCTATGACTTTGGGAAGTAACCCAATACCTGGTTTGAGTTTGATCAGTTTGTATTTTTCAAGCAGTAGTAATGAACGACCTCCGTTAGTGGGGTCATTAGGAATAGCAACAGTAGCTCCCGCTGCCAATTCCTGCAGGCTTTTTATTTTTTTTGAATAGCCTGCAATCGGATATACAAACGTATTTCCGACAATTGCCAATTTGTAACCACGTTCAGCAACCTGCTGATCCAGATAAGGTTTATGCTGAAATGCGTTGATGTCTACGTCTCCATGTGACAGCGCTTCATTGGGAACCACATAATCGTTGAATGTGATCAGCTCAACATCCAATCCGTATTTTTCCTTTGCCACTTTTTGTGCGACCTGAGCCACTTCATATTCAGGACCGACAGCAATGCCAACTTTAATATGGTTGGGATCGTTGTTTTTCTCAGCTTTTTTTGAGCAGCCTGATACAGCTATCGTGCCGGCAGCCAATAAAATGAGGGCATAAATCTGATTTGCTATTTTCATTTCCTGTGTATTTGATTTTTCGATGATTATTAGAAATTGGATGCTGCATCTGCTAGCGGTGATCCACACGCTTTGCGATAAAGTCACCCGTAAACTGAAGGATAAATACCAGCGTGATCAGGAGTATAAGAACGGTATTCATAATCAGTGCATCGTAGCCAATGTAACCATATTGGTAGCCGATTTGCCCGAGTCCGCCTGCGCCAACAGCACCGCCCATGGCAGAATATCCTACGAGTGTGATGAGCGTAATCGTCGCGCAGTTAATCAGCGATGGCAAAGCTTCAGGAAGTAAAACCTTACCAACAATCTGAAGTGGCCTGGCACCCATGGCTCGGGCAGCTTCAACGAGTCCGGCTGGTACTTCAATCAAGCTGTTTTCGACAAGCCGGGCGACAAAAGGGGCAGCGCCGATGCTAAGCGGGACCAATGCAGCACTCATGCCGATAGAAGTGCCGACGATGACTCTGGTGAAGGGAATCATCCACACGATCAATATGATAAAAGGTATAGATCTGAAAATGTTGACAGCAATGGATAGAAAACCGTTAATAAGCTTGTTTTCCAGGATCTGTCCTTTTCTGGTCAGGAACAGAAGCACGCCCGTTGGGAGTCCCAGACTGAAGGCGAAAAAACCGGATACGAATGTCATAAAAATGGTTTCAGCCGTGCCGGAAAGGAGTAGAGAAATCACTGCGTCAGACATATCCTAAAATTTCAGTTTTGATGTGATGATCTTTAAAGTATTTGATTGCGTCCTCATAGTGATGCACATGCCCCGATAGTGTGAGCAGAATAATTCCGAAATTTTTGTCTCCGGCATGATCCATCTGAGCGCTGATGATGTTGGTGTCAACATTGAAAATCCGGGAAACCTGAGAGAGAATCGGTTGGTCGGCAGTCTGACTTGTCATTTCGAGCCTCAGCAGCGGAACAAGATCACCCGTGTCGACGGGCGAAAGGCGTTTCCTGAAATGCTCGGGAATCTCAATGTGAAGTGCGGAAGCAATAAAATCTTTCGCCAAAGAGGTGGACGGATTCATAAATACGTCGGCCACTTTACCATTTTCTATCAACCTGCCCTCGTCAATCACTGCAACAGAATCACAGATGCTTTTAATCACGGCCATTTCGTGCGTAATCAATAGGATCGTAATATTGAGCCGCTTGTTAATGTCTTTCAAAAGCGCAAGGATTGACCTGGTAGTGGCCGGATCCAATGCACTGGTGGCTTCGTCGCAAAGCAGAACTTTCGGATTATTAGCCAACGTTCTAGCAATCGCTACCCGTTGCTTCTGTCCGCCTGAAAGTTTGGCAGGGTATTGTGTTGCTTTGTCCTGAAGTCCGACAAGGTTAAGCAGCTCATGTACCCGGTTGTCTATTTCGTTTTTTGATGTTCCAATCAGTTCAAGCGGAAAAGCTACATTTTCAGCAACAGTACGCGACGATAACAGATTGAAATGCTGGAAGATCATTCCTATTTGCCGCCTCTGCTGCACCAGTTGAGATTCGGATAAAGCGGTAAGATCGTGCCCGTCAATGAACACGGTTCCCGATGTGGGTCTTTCCAATAAGTTGGCGCATCTGATGAGCGTACTTTTTCCTGCACCCGATTTGCCAATTACACCAAAAATCTCACCTGCTTTTACCGTTAGCGAAACCTCTGACAGCGCAGTGATTTCTCTTTCGTTATGCCGGAAAACCTTGGAAATATTTCTGAATTCAATCATAAACGGAGGTTCTCTTAGTTTGTTATGAAATGCCGGATCAATAAAGCCGGCGAACTGCAAAATTAGTAAAATATATAGTATATCAACTTAGTAGACAACAAAGTTCCGTATCCAGGAAACTGTGCGCTTCCTTCAACATGCAGTTTCTGACGCTTCCATCTGAGCACGGAAGAACTTCTGGATCATTTTTTGCTAATGTCCGAATCGAAAGCTGCTTTACCTGGTATGTGCTGAACCGCGTATATGGTAAATTATCTCAAGTGAAGTACTCATCTTAAACTAAAATCGGGTTAATATAATGAATAACAGTGATTTGCCTTGCCGTTCTGCAGGAGTTTGTTTTGATTCGGAAGGGCGCGCAGAAATTTCCCTATGGGCGCCACATGCCAGTCAGGCTGAACTCTACCTTGTATCCCAAAACGCGTATTTATCGCTGCAATCACATTCCCGGGGTTTTTGGCATCTTACAACCAAAGAATTAAAACCGGGCGGTGAATATTTTTTCCGACTCAACGGTGGTAAGCACTTGCCTGACCCTGCGTCATTGAGCCAGCCGGAGGGTATCTATGGACCTTCGCAGGCAATAGACCTGAGAGGCTTTCAATGGCAGGATCAGGACTGGAAGAACCCCAACCTGCAGGATTACATCATCTACGAGCTGCATACTGGCACTTTCACTTCGCAAGGAACTTTTGCAGGAATAGAACAAAAGCTGGACTATCTGGTGGAATTGGGTATTACAGCCATTGAGATTATGCCTGTGAGCCAGTTTGCAGGTGAACGCAACTGGGGGTACGACGGCGTTTTTCCATTTTGTGTTCAGAACTCTTACGGCTCTGCCACTGGTTTACAGCAACTCGTTGATGCATGTCATAAGAAGGGGCTGGCTGTGATTCTGGATGTGGTATATAATCATGTGGGACCAGAGGGCAATATCCTGGCCGAGTTTGGCCCGTATTTTACGGAGAAGTATTCGACGCCCTGGGGAAATGCGATCAACTTTGATGACGCATGGTGCGATGCAGTCCGTCAGTATTTTATCCAAAATGCACTGATGTGGTTCCGGGACTTTCACATTGACGCGCTGCGGCTGGATGCTGTTCATGCGATTAAGGATTTTAGCCCGGTTCATATTCTCAAAGAAATCCGTCAGCAGGCAGATGAGCTTGAAAAGCAGTCGGGTCGCAGGCACTACATGATTGTTGAGTTGGACCTGAATGATGATCTTTATATCACCCCCACTGCCCAAGGTGGATATGGTATGGAAGGGCAGTGGATTGATGAATTTCATCATGCGTTGCGGGTGACATCCGGACAGGAAAAAATTGGTTACTATTCTGATTTCGATGGTATTACGTCATTGGCAAAAGCATACACGGATGCCTATGTATATGACGGACAGTATTCGGAGCACAGAAAAAAGACATTTGGTGCCAGGGCAAAAACCAGAGACGGTAAGCAATTTGTGGTTTTCTCTCAGAATCACGATCAGGTTGGTAACCGCATGCTTGGAGAGCGAACAAGCGAGCTGGTGAGTTTTGAAATGCAGAAACTACTTGCAGGAGCTGTATTCGTTAGCCCGTATTTACCAATGCTCTTTATGGGTGAGGAATACGCAGAAACGAATCGTTTTCAATATTTTATCAGCCATACAGACGCGCAACTTGTGCAGATGGTTCGCCAAGGACGCAAGAAAGAGTTTGGCGATTTTCACAACGATGAGCAGGTGCCAGATCCTGCCGGAGCAGAGACTTTTGAAAACTCAAAACTCCAATGGAAACTGCCTGATCAGGGTGATCATAAAATTATGCTGGATTTTTACAAACGTTTAATTGCAATTCGCAAGTCGTATGCGTCATTAAGAAATTTAAACCGGGATGATGTGCGTGTTTTGCAGGTGAACGCCGAAGATGGAACTCTTATTCTTTTCCGATCTTGTTTGGGTGAGCAGGTGATATGCCTGATGAATTTCTCCGATCAACCTAAAACTATATCTCTGGATCACAACACTAACAATTGGGAGAAACTACTCGCCTCATCTGATAGGGAATGGGCAGGAAAGCAAGAACTGCCTTCGCCCGTTTCGACACTCTCTGGCCTGACCTTACCTGCTGAATCTATTTCACTTTACATCAACAAGCTATGAATCCGATTAACTCCACATACCGTTTTCAGTTTCATAAAAACTTTACTTTGGAACATGCAGAACGCTTGACCAATTACCTTAATCAATTGGGCGTGGCTACACTTTATGCTTCCCCGATTTTTGAAGCAGTTGCGGGGAGCACACATGGCTACGATGGTATCGATCCGACAAAAATCAATCCTGAAGTCGGAGACCTGGATCAGCTTGTAAAACTGTCCGGGAAACTTCGGGATAAAAATATTGGCTGGCTACAGGACATTGTTCCTAACCACATGGCGTTTCATCCGTCCAACCGCTGGCTGATGGACGTACTGGAAAAAGGGGAGCGGTCTATGTATGCTCAATTTTTCGATATAAGCCCCGTGAGCAAACTCTTTGACGGGAAAGTAATGGTTCCTTTTCTGGCTGCTGGTCTGGAGCAGGAAATTGAGAAAGGAAACATTAAAATTGAAGCGGATGCAGACAGACTTTATCTGAAATGCGGTGAATCTGCTTTTCCGGTCAATGCAGAATCCTATCTGACGCTTTTTCAGGCAACAGATCAGTCTGAAAAAGAACTGTTTCCTGATACGATTAAGCAAGTTTTACAACTTACACAGCCTGAGCGTTTTTCACAGGAATGGGAAAGGATAAAATCGCAGTTCAGAGCGGCCGGTGGATTGGACAAGTTATTTCAAGATGTAATTTCAAAATGGAATACTGATCCTGAAAGGATAAAGACGCTTGCCAATCAGCAGTTTTACGCGCTTTGTGAATCATCTATAACGGAGCAAAAGATAAATTTTCGGCGTTTTTTTACAGTCAATGATCTGTTATGTCTCAATATACAAAATAAGCCGGTGTTTGATGCCTGCCACAGTTTGATAGAAGGGCTGCTACAGGAGGGTGTTTTTACGGGTTTAAGAATAGATCATATTGATGGTTTGTACGATCCTGAAGAATATTTGCAACGGCTTCGCGCCATTGCCGGTGAAAATACCTACATCACCGTTGAAAAAATTCTGGAAAGTGACGAACAGCTTCCGGTGAACTGGCCTGTTGAAGGTACGTCGGGCTATGATTTCCTTGCACAGGTTAATCAGCTTTTTACAAATACAAAAGCCGAAAAAACTTTCACTGAATTCTATCAAAAAATCACTGATTCGAAGCAGCCTGCGAGCGAAATTTTACTGGAGAAGAAAAGGCTGATTCTGTACGAACAAATGGGCGGGGAATACGAGAATCTCTTCCAACTCATTTTTAAGCTGAACCTGGCAGATGCTGACACAATCGAAAAAGCCGGAGCTGAAGATCTGAAAAAAATACTGGGAGAGTTTTTGGTGTATTTTCCTGTATACCGTTTCTATGGAAGTTCTTTTCCTCTCGGTAGTGATGAATATTCAGCCGTAGCAGAAATATTTACCAGCTTAAAAGATGCGTACCCGGGGTTATTGAATGCAGTTGAATTGTTACAAAATATACTGCTCACGCGTCCTGACGGATCAGATGATAGTTACCGTGAAAGGGTGCAGGAATTTTACCAGCGTTGCATGCAATTCAGCGGTCCGTTGATGGCAAAAGGAGTTGAAGATACTTTGATGTATACCTACAACCGCTTTATCGGGCTCAACGACGTGGGCGGTTCAGTGGAAAGTTTTGGGAAATCGCCGAAGGATTTTCATCGTAAAATGCAGCTCCGGCAAAAGCTTTGGCCTCTGACTATGAACACCACATCCACTCACGATACCAAACGGGGAGAGGATGTGCGGGCAAGGCTGAATGTGCTAACTGACCTTGCTGACCTCTGGAACGAAAAAGTAGAGGAGTGGTTCGCTTTCAGTGGTAATCCGGAAGCGCCAGATCGAAACGATCAATATTTGATTTACCAGACCATCGCAGGTGCTTATCCGATGCCCGGGGAAGGGGATGACGACTTTGCCAAAAGGTTATCTGCCTATCTTGAAAAAGCACTCAGAGAGGCCAAAAGGAAAACCACCTGGACGGATCCTGATGAAAACTACGAGAAGGCCAGTCAGGAATTTGTGACACAATTACTGGATAAAGAAAGTAAGTATTGGCAAAGCTTTACTCCCTTTCATTCCAAAATCGCCGACTATGGAATCACCAATTCTATCGCGCAATTGATATTGAAATTCACTTGTCCCGGCATTCCTGATGTGTACCAGGGAACCGAGCTCTGGGATTTGAGTCTGGTGGACCCGGATAACCGCAGACCGGTAGACTATCAATTACGGGAACAAATTCTTGAAGATTTCCGGCAGATTGATGCCAAAGCGCTTCCTGCTACATTGTGGAAAAATAGAAATAACGGTCATATCAAACTATGGATTACGCAACAGCTGTTTAACCAACGGAAGCAAAACCCTGAATTTTACCAGTATGCAGATTACTTCCCGCTTGAAATCAAAGGGCCGTTAAAAGAACATGTTTTTGCCTTCTACCGTGTGCATCGTAATGAGGTAATGCTGATTGCAGTGCCACTCAACACGGCTTCCATTTGTGAAAAGCAACAAACTGATATACTGAATCTGGATTGGCAGCAAACGGAAATTGTTTTACCGGATTTTCTGGGTAAAAACTGGCGAAACATTCTGACAAGCGATGAGCTTAGTTTTGAAAAAAATATACAGGTTGATCAATTATTCAGAAATCTGCCGGCTGCGCTTTTGAAGGGAACGCAGCCCGCTGGCGACAGAAGAGCCGGGGTGCTGGCACATATTACTTCATTGCCTTCTGCTTTCGGCATTGGGGACCTTGGGCCTGAGGCTTACCGCTTTGCAGATTTTCTCTATCAGGGATATCAAAAAGTATGGCAGATGCTACCGGTAAATCCTCTGGATTCGGCACAGGGATTCTCTCCTTACAGCGCGTTGTCCTCGATGGCGGCGGAACCCATGCTTATCAGTCCCGAATTGCTGAGAGAACAGGGATTATTAACTCAGGAAGATTTGCAGCTATATGAGCTTCAGCCTGGCAGTTGTACAGATTATCTTACCGTGCAGCATAATAAAAATCAGCTGTTGAGAATTGCTTACCGTCATTTTAATGAGCAGGAGCGCCAGTCGTCTCCGGCATTCGAGGCTTTCAGGAAGCATCATGCCGATTGGTTGCAGGATTATTCCTTATTCGTAACTCTGAGGGCAAAATTTGACAATAAACCCTGGACAGAATGGGATGAGCAATTCAGAAGCCGGCAACCTGAAGCTATGAACCGGTTCGCCGAAAACCATCAGGATGAAATCAGGTTCCATCAATGGGTACAGTTTGTGTTCAGCAAGCAATGGGAGGATCTGCGAGCCTATTGCAATGAGCATGACATCACGCTGTTCGGAGATCTGCCTTTTTACGTCGGTGCTGATTCCAGTGATGTCTGGGCGCATCAGGATCTGTTTATGCTGGATGAAAAGGGGGATATAACCAGCAAGGCGGGTGTGCCGCCTGACGTCTTTTCTGACACAGGACAGCTTTGGGGCATGCCGGTTTTTAACTGGGAAGCACATAAAAAAGATAACTATGAATGGTGGATCAATCGCCTGAGACGTAATACAGAAATTTACGATCTGGTGCGGTTGGATCACTTCCGGGCTTTTGCCGATTATTGGGCTGTGGAGGGCAAAGAAAAAACAGCGGAGAAAGGGGAGTGGTTACCAGGTCCGGGTGCAGATTTTTTTGAAGCCGTTGGCAGCGCGCTGGGCAGATTGCCTTTTGTGGCTGAGGATCTGGGAGAGATCAGTCCGGATGTTTTTGCGTTGCGGGATCAGTTCAAACTTCCGGGAATGAAGGTTTTGCAGTTTGCTTTTGGGCAGGATATCGCAAAGAGCCTGCACGTGCCTCATCATCATGAAGTGAACTTTATTGTTTACACCGGAACCCATGACAACAACACTTCAATCGGCTGGCTAAAAGAACAACAGGAATCTGATCCGCTGGTGATCGATAACTTATGCCGGTATTTTAATCAGGAAGTGAATGAAAATAATATCAACAAGCTTCTTATTGCTGCTGCATACGGGTCTACGGCTCAGACTGCCATTTTGCCTTTACAAGATATTCTGGAGCTTGATGAGCAAAGCAGGCTTAACAGTCCGGGGTCTGAACAGGGCAACTGGCAATGGCGCGTTTTGCCAGAGCAACTCACCGGGTCGGTTCAGACCCGGCTGCGGGAACTTGTAAAGTTGTACGGCCGGATATAGCCGGGCTATTTTGAATCGAAAACGACCATCTGGAAAACATAGCCTTCAGATGGTCGTTTTCGTAATTGAAGTATTAAATTTTCCTTGCGGTATTGATGACGTTCACACCGTTGAAACGTGCCGTCGCGCTTCCATGCGATACCGAGCTGGACTGTCCTGGTTGCCCCTTGCCGTCAAAAAATGTTCCGCCTAATCTGTAATCCCGCTCATCGCTTACCGCGACCAGTGAGTTCCAGAATTCCTGTGTGTTGGCCTGGTAGGCTACATCTTTTAATTGATTTATGATTTTTCCATCCCGTATTTCATAAAAAAGTTGTCCGCCAAACTGGAAGTTGTAGCGCTGCTGGTCGATGGAATAGGAGCCGTCTCCGATAATGTAAATTCCTTTCTTTACATCTCTGATCAGTTCGTCAACACTCAATGGCGTTTTACCAGCTTGCAGCGAAACATTAGCCATACGTTGAAACTGCACCGAACTCCAGCTGTCGGCATAGCTGCTGCCCTGGGGCTGGTTGTTATTCAGGATGTGAATCTGATCGCGCGTGGCCTGGTAATTGACAAGTATACCATTTTTAATCAGATCCCATTTTGTGGCTTTCACCCCTTCGTCATCCCAGCCCACTGCGCCCAGTGATCCTTCCTGCGTTTTGTCGGCGAAGATGTTAACCTTTTGGCTTCCGTAGTTGAATTTGCCTGACTTCCATTTATCAAGAGTAGCAAAAGACGTTCCGGCCAGATTCGCTTCGAAACCTAATACGCGGTCCAGTTCGGTTGCGTGCCCTACAGACTCATGGATAGTAAGCCATAAATGCGATGGATCCAGTACAAGATCATACTTCCCTGCTTCCACCGACTTGGCTGAGCTTTTCTCGCGTGACTGTCGGGCTGCTGCCGTGACGTCTTCAAATATGTCATAAGCGCGGTTGTACCTGGTTGTAACGCCGGTAACCTTGTCTGTGGGGTTGGTTTTGAGGTATTCATAGCCACGTCCTACCGGGGAACTCAGGCTGCTTCTGGTTTGGAATATTCCCGTAGACTTGTCAATGGACGTGACCGTGAAGTTGGGCCAGATACGGTGTACATCCTGATCTGCATAGGTGCCATCTGTAGAAGCAAAGTATTTTTGTTCATTGATCAGGAACAGGTTCGAGTTTACAAAATTTGCTCCGTTTTCAAGCGCAGCCCGGTTCACTTCAAGCAGAAGATCTACCTTTTCGCGTGCTGGTATTTGCAGGGCGTTTTGAACACCGGGTGTTTGCCAGCTTACTTCTCCGTAGCCAATCTGGGGAGCGAGTTCTATTGGGACAGATGCAATTTTTGCGTTAGCCTTGGCGATATTGGCCGCAGCCAGCGTGGCCTTTACGATTTGTTCTTCGTTTTTTACATTTTCAACAGCCGCAAATCCCCAGCTACCATTCACCAGCACCCTGACTCCCGCACCAAATGATTCCGTATTGACGATACTCTGAACTCTGTCTTCGCGTGTTGTGATAAATTGATTCAGATAGCGCCCTATCCTGATGTCCGCATAAGTAGCACCTTGTTTTCTGGCCGTATTCAAACCCGCATCTGCCAGTCTCTTTTTAATACTCACATCAAGACCGGGATCGGAAAAAGACTGCGGATGTACTGGGTTGGCTCCACGGGCAGCGAATGAGGTTGCAAGAAGTGCTCCTGCGGAAAGGGAGCCCAGTTGTATAAAGTCACGACGATTCATATTTTTTAATGGGTATAAATAGGATTGATAGTCCAAAACAATCAAACTGCGTCCGAGAGGCTGGTGAAAGTAAAATCCCGGATTTTTAAGGGAGGAACCAGGCTTCCGCGAACCCGCTGAGGTATGCCGGCTTCTTCCAGATTGTTTAGCATAATCACCGGACTTTCGTTGAAGCGGAAGTTTTTTACGGGATATTTGATTTGTCCGTTCTCTATATAGAACGTTCCGTCACGGGTGAGACCGGTGTAGAGAAGTGTCTGTGGATCCACAGCGCGAATGTACCAAAGGCGTGTTACCAGTATTCCCCGTTCAGTGTTTTTGATCAGCTCAGCCAGAGACTTTGTTCCACCCTCAAAAATAAATCCGCCGGCAGCAACTATTGGTTTCACGCTTTTTTTGTCTGCCCAGTATCTGGAATAAGACAGGTTTTTGACAACACCTTTTTCAACCCAGACGGTTTTTTCAATGGGACGTCCGTCGCCGGGATCCGGACTGAAAGGTAAGGATGGGATGTCTCTATGAAACGGGTCCGAATAGATAGTGACCTTTTCGTCAAATAACTTTTCACCCAAACGTGTTCCTCCACCTTTTTTGCTCAGAAAACTGCGACCTTCTTCAGCACTTCGTGCATCAAAGCTGCTGACAAGATTCCGTAAAAGCTCCTGTCCGGCCTGCGGTTCAAGGATCACGGTATATTTGCCCGGTTCCAGCGCCCTGGCTTTGGAAGAAGCCAATGCTTTCTGTACAGCAATGTCTGTGGCTGATTTTATATTGAGATGTGCAGAGTCGTTGTAGTCCTGGGCTGCATATCCTGAGCCGGATCCATCTTCGGTGCGCACTGTCGCAGAGAAGTTAACAGATGATGCCTTGTTGTAGCCAAAAAGTCCTTTATCGTTACCGATCGCAGTAAATCCGGAAGCATTTTGTATAAATCCTGCCACATTCAGGCCAGCCTTTTTGCCTGATTCGATACTGTGCAGAGCACCCTGCGCCCGGTAATCGGCATCTATCTGATCGGTCGAGGTGAAGAAAGAAGGTGTCGGCTGGAATTGCTGTGCCTGTAAGCCTTTGACGTATTCGGGATTATCGGGAGCGAGTCTGGCAAGTTCCTCGGCGCGGGACACAACCTTTCTAATTGCCTCTTCATCCAGCTCGCTGGTCGTAGCCGTACCCGACTTTTTGCCAAATACCGACGTCACCGACAAAGAGATATTACTGGTTTCGCCACTGGTGGACACGCTGTTACCTGCATAACGGATATTTCCGTTATTTTCTCCTTTCAGACTAACGAAGATTTCGTCTGACCCGGAAAATCCGAGCGCTTTACTGATTACTATTTTGGCTTCCTGTTCTGATAAAATAGCCATGTTGTTTTGATTTCTGTGAATGGTTCAATTTTACCCACACGAATTATTCGTTTCGGGTTACAAGCTTGTTGGCGGCCAGCTCAGAGGCAGGAATAGCCCACAGGTAGGTTGGGTCATTTGGTTCAATGGCTGATACTGAGCCCTTTTTAGGGAAGGCTATGTTTAATCTGCGTACATCTATGGCCCTTATGCCTTCTCCCAGAAACTCAATTTGTCGTTCTTTCAAAATAGCGGATAACAGTGCGCCCGAATTAGCGAAGCTGGCTGTTGTCCAGCTCGTGGAGGCGTCTGACCGGGATCTTACAGCGTTTAGTAAGGCCAGCGCTTTGGGATCTACATTCCCGGTTGACCTTACGCGCGCCTCTGCCAGGTTCAGAAGAATTTCCGGGTACCTGATAATAGGAGCTTTGTCGGTATAGGGAGTAGGGGATGGATATTTGATCAGCCAACTATTACCTCCGGATAATGTGACAAATTTCCTGCGTTCGTCGGTCGGCTTCCAGCTTGCATCCGCGATAATACCTTGCGGATTAAGATAATACTCCGCGCCACCTGTAGGCTGGTAATAAAAGCCAAGCTGGTTCTGTGTTCCTGCATTATCCTGATTGGTGAAAACCAAAGAGAATATACTTTCATTTGTCAGCTGCGGGCTTGCGAAAACCGATTGAATAGATGGCTCCAATGCATGTTTTACCCCGGTTGCCGCCGTAAACGGAGCACTCTCCGAAACGATTTTATTCGCTTCCCGGATCACATCATCCCATTTGGATTGAGATAAATACACCTTGGTTTTAAGCGCGATGGCCGTGTTGCGATGCGCATGAGATACATTATTTAAGGCATCAGTATATTGCAGTGGAAGATTGGCCTCGGCGAAATCAAGGTCTGCGATAATCTGTGCATACACTTCTGCTACCGTACTGCGCGCCAGATCGTTGTTCTCAGAATTCGTTTCTGCTGTCAGTCGGAGAGGAAGTCCGGGGCTGCTTCCATTTGCAGCTCCGTAAGAACGAGCATAAATCTGCAAAGCATAGAAATAGGAAACTGCTCGGATGAATCTCGCCTCGGCCTTAAATTGCTCAGCCTTTGCTGCATAGTTTTCAGGAAAAACGGGTGTGACAAACTTGCCTGCATTGTCTTCAAGTCCTTTGAGAAGTACATTAGCCTGATTGATAGATTTATAGGCAGCATCCCAGATTCCTCCGGTTTGAGATTCGTTTTGCGTAAAGTTCCAGACATTGAATCCGGATCCCTGATTGGCTTTCACATTGATGAATTCTTCGCCCTGAATATCATTATATATCAGGTATCTGCCTCCCAGGAAAGCGCCCGCCTTGATGGAGGAAGAGCTATACAAACTATTCACCTGTTGTTGTACCCGTTCCGGCGTGTCAAACACGACCAGATCAGAGAAGAATGTCTGAGGAGAAGGTTCCAGTTTATCAGTAAAGCAGGAAACCTGTGTAAACAAAAGTGCTGTTCCCAGAAAAAGGGATTGATGTATGTTTTTTATAACCTTTGTCATGATCGATAAATAATTAGAATCCAACATTGATACCCGCTGAAACTGTGCGTGTCTGGCCCAGGGCATTCCGGTCTACACCCGGACGGATGTTACTGTTCCCGTTCACCGACGATTCCGGATCGTAGCCTTTGTATCCCGTCAGGATAAATGCATTTTGAACCTGAACATACACGCGTGCACTGGCGATTTTAATTTTGCTGAGCAAATTGACAGGTAGCCTGTAGCCCAGTGAAATGTTGCGTACACGCAGAAAATCACCTTTTTCAATGTTTTCGGAAATTGAAAGCGCAGCGCCACCATTAGAAATATTATCACCCCAAACCGCCTTGGGTATACTTCCATCCGTGTTTTCTGGTGTCCATCTGTCGAGCAGATCGGTACTATTGGCATAGGCACGTTGATCTCTGACACCAGCCTTGGTTCCGTTCAGTACATAGTTTCCTCCGGAATACTGCAGGAATATGCCCAGGTCGAATGACTTGTAACCGAAGGTGTTATCAAAACCTCCGTACCATTTAGGCAATGCAACTCCCTGATTCTTTCCATCTGCCAATGTAGTCACAGCTGTTACAGGAGTTCCCTCAAGTGTTGTCCAGCGTGATGCTGCCGGTGCTGAATGATCATATTGAACAATTGTGCCATCTGCTTTTTCGAGCAACCTTCTGCCGTTTTCAGGATTTACCCCATGCGTGGTTACAGCCCAAAGGCTTGAAATAGACTTATCGACTTCTATCACGTTCTCGGTATTGATGATACGCTGATTGTCGCCGTTCAGAGACAGAACCTCATTTTTGAGCGTGGTCACGTTTGCGTTCAGTTTCCAGGAAAAATCGTTGGTACGGATCAGGTTTGCCTGAATACTCAGCTCTATACCTGTATTGCGCATCGAACCGATATTGAGAGGAAGGCTATTGGCGGAGGTAGGGTTGGGTACACCTTTGGATGGAGCCTGTGGTACGTCCAGTATCAGACCGTCGACGTCATTTCGGTAGTAGGCAAACTCACCGGTAATCCTGTCTTGCAATAAACCGAAACTAAAACCGTAATCCGATTTTTTGCTTGTCTCCCAGGATAAATTGCTATTACCAGACTGGTAGTAGTAGAGCGTGGAAGCATCTCCCTGCAGCCCCCCGCTGTAGGTTTGCAAAGAAGCGAAGTCATTAATTCCCTGATTGTTTCCGACCAGGCCATAACTGCCTCTTAGTTTCAGATAGCTGATTACCTTGCTTACAGGTGAATTGACCCAGAAATCTTCATCTGATATTGAATAACCCAGCGAAGCGCCATAGAAATTACCATACTTATTTCCTTTGGCAAAAGCGGAATAACCATCACGACGGAAGTTGATAGTCGCGAAATACTTTTTACCAAAATCATAGTTGACACGTCCAAAATAAGAAATCAGGAAATTTTCAGTTTGTAAGCCAATGTCCGCACCCGTCTGACTGACATTTGGAAGTGTATTCAGGAAGTTTCCTTGTGCACTTGTGAAAAACGGATCTGTCTGGCCGGTGCGCGCAAGTCCCCAGCGATCAACCTGAGAGTACTGCTGTTCGCCCCCGGCCAGTAAAGAAAACGAATGCTTGGTAGCTACAGTGAAGTCGTACTGAGCAGTATTTTGCCAGTTCCAGCGATTGTTGAGTCTGTTTACATTCACAGCCCTTCCGCCTACAAAGTAGCCAGGTGCCTGAAGGGGATTTTCATAGGTATTGTCAATAACATTCAGCCTATCGATGCCATATTGTGTACGCAGATTTAATCCTTTTATCACCTCCCAATTAGCAAAAATACTTCCCTGAATAGAGCTGCTTGCAGAGTTAAAGCGATCTTTGTCCATTACTACTGCAAGATTGGCCCAGTTAGCGGAGATGGTATTGTTCATCTGTCCGAGCACGCCTGTGGGTGAAACATTGTATGAACCATCATTGTTATACGGCGACACATTCGGTTCGGAGTTCAGAGCCAGGCGTGGCCCGTTTGCGTAATCCCATGTCTGCCCGCTCGTCGAACCTGAATTCGCCGACTGTGTGGAAGTGTTACTGAATGAGAAGTTAGTTCCGACAGTAAAGGTTTTGAAAAGCTTGTGGTCAATTTTAACCCTTGCGTTTTTCCTTTCATATTCGTTGATTTTGACAATACCATTCTGTTTGGTGTAACCCACTGACAGGTAGTAGTTTGTTTTTTCTGACCCTCCCGAAAAGCTAAGGGCATTGGAATGAGAGAAACCATTGTGCTGATAAAAGTAATCCTTCCAGTCAGTATCGATCAGATTCCCGTTCGCGTCGTAGTTGGGGAAATAGGCAGCGGCGAGGCCGGCATTTGCTCTGGCTTCATTTTTCACGGCTATATGCTGTTCTGCGTTAAGCATTTTGATCTGATCCAGCCGGTAAGGATTCGAGACACTTACCCAGGAATCGAAGTTTACTTTCACGCCGCCCTTGTTGCCACGTTTGGTGGTGATCAATATTACGCCTGCGCTTGCTCTTGATCCGTAAATAGCTGTTGCTGAAGCGTCTTTCAGCACTTCAACACTCTCAATGTCGTTGGGACTAATACCTGAGAGCGGGTTGTTTGAAGCAGAGTTAGTCGAAAGGTTATCCGTGTAAGTGGGAATACCATCTATCACCACCAATGGGAAAGAGCTCAGATTGATGGAGTTGATTCCACGTATCCGAATTACGGGCGGTGCGTTTAAAGCCCCGCCGGGGGTTGATACGTTTACTCCGGCAGAACGTCCCTGCAGGGCCTGATCAAAACTTTGAACTGGAGCCAGTGCCAGATCTTTTCCACTTATAGTTGATATAGAACCTGTCAGATCTCTTTTTTGCTGGGTCCCATACCCAACCACAACCAGCTCGTTGAGCAAGCTGATTTCCGGATCCAGACTAACATGTAAAATGGTTTTCCCGGCGATACTCACTTCCTGAGCAGTAAATCCGATAAAAGAAAATACCAGCGTGCCACCGTTTTCAGGGATATTCAACTGGTAGTTTCCCTCTGCGTCTGAGGAGGTTCCGATGCTGGTTCCTTTTAGTAATACATTCACTCCGGGCAGTGCGGAATTATCTCCTTTGGCAGATACTGTCCCCCGTATCGTCTTTTGGGCGTGCGCTGCCACATGCAGAAATAGTGGTACCACCAGCACCAGAATGTTTACGTTTCTGATAAAACGGTTTCTCATAATCAGTCAGGTTATAATTGTAAAATAATATATTTTATCTATATATTTTATAGACTAAAATGTATTTACAAACCACTCTCAGCATTTCATAACTGATAATCAGCGATTATCTTTTCAGAAGTTATTGGAGCAGATCAACGAGTATTGTCAGGGAGATTGGCGGGTGAGTCCTTTCTGCATGATTGCTTTCAGGCTCCGGCCAGTTCAAATATATGAGGATAATTTTGAGATTTGTTTGCCGTGCAGGGGATTTGCTTCAGGCTTTTATAGAAAATTATGGTAGTGTACCACCGGATATTTGTATCCTCTAAAATATTGATAAAAATATGCAATTTGGCTACTTAGCTTTATGACTGTACACTGGTTGTAATGCATAAGTAAAGGGCGTAATCAGCAATCTCCGATCATGAATACACCGGACATAAAATTCCCGGTTACCGGCAGAAAAGAACCGAAAACCGGGAAGAGTGTCTATTTTTTATTGGCTAGAAATCCTTCTATTCTTTCCCTGTGGTTGCCCACATTTTCAATAGCCTCTCTGACCTGCTCCACTGTAACGCCCATTTTTTTGACGATATAGTTTATTTCGTAATCCTCGCTTGCCGAAACTTTGCTGCGATCCCTGTTGTCCTGTTTATTTGTGTCGTCAGCCATAATTGATGTAGGTTAAAGTTAAGATAATCAACAAAATATATGCAGCAAAAATTATGCTAAGTCTCCGGATAGCGCACAGATCCGCTTACGGGAAGTAATCGCTTCGAAGTACATGCTGTAAGAAGTTGAAAATGTTAAATTTCGTGGAATATGACCAAAGTCAGTATTGCAGGAGATTATAAAGTAGATTAATATCGATTACTTTGTCTTATCGTTTTGCGCTCACATTCCTGTTGCTCAATCCCGACAGATACCTACTTACGTTTGTATCAAATAAGTAATCATTTCGTGAAAAAACAATTTGTCAGTAAATCTGAAATTGGATCCGGATTTTTCAGTCCCGTGTCCCATCTTATCAAACGAATTCTGGAGCTTTGGGAATTTCTGAAAGGGGATATTGATCAGTTCCCGTTGCACGCCCGCATATACCATTCAATATCCCTGGTGATTGGCGCCGTAATGCTGTACAATGTGCCGTTCAGTCTTGCGATTGGCATGTATCAGGCGGCTTTGGCCAGTTTTTTGCTTCTGCCTCTGATTATTTATCTGTTTTACGTTTCCAGATTCGGGAACAAAACGATCCTGGGAGAAACGATCTATGCCCTTTTGATTAACGCATTTTTTTGTGTCAACTACTTTGTCAATTCGGGTATTTCGGGCTCCACACTTTTATCTTTTTGTCTGGTTCATTTTATGACGATGGCTACTATGCCCAGGAGCAGATACTTGTTTTGGACACTTTTCAATATTGTACTTGTTGGCGGACTGATCTTCTGGGAATATACCCATGCGGATACAAATCTTTATTCCTATCCTTCCCGCAAGGATTATTTTGTTGATATAACCTCTACCTACGTGGTCAATATCGTGCTCATGTTTGCCGGCTTGTCTTACATTATCAACAACTACCGGCAGGAAAAAAATAAGGCCGAAGAGCAGACCAGAAAAATCATGGAAATGGATCAGCAGAAAGCCAGGTTGATCTCCATTATTTCTCATGATTTCAACACACCTCTCAATAATATTAAAAAGTATTTGTGGATACTCACCAGAATGGAACTGGAAGACAAAGACCGGAAGCAATTTGAGGCGGATCTGAACCAGGCTACATCTGATACGCAGCATTTGTTGGTAAATTTGCTTAGTTGGGCACGAACCAATATGGATAACCGGGATTACCGTCCGGAAAAGGTATTGGTTCATGAAGCGATCAGCGACACGCTTAAAATCTATAAGTCCATTGCAGAAGAAAAAAATATAAGGCTGCATGTTTCGATTGACGATAACCAGCAGGCTTATGCAGATCCGCAGATGTTAAATATCATCGTGCGAAATCTGATCAACAATGCTGTTAAGTTTACCCCAACGGGAGGTAGTGTTTATGTGAAAGGAGAGCAAACGGATACAGATAGCCTTATTTCAGTAACTGACACGGGAGTGGGCATTCCGATAGAAAAACAGTCTGAAATTTTTTCTTCGCAACTCACTTCTACCAAAGGCACATCCAGCGAGCGTGGGGTGGGGCTGGGGCTTTCGCTTTGCAAGGAATTCACAGCTATTATGGGCGGCAAGATCGGATTCACTACCAGTGAACGGGGAACTGAATTCCGGTTACAGCTGCCTGTGTACCAGAATAACCCTGATCAGATGGCTATAGGCACTCACTAGCTCTACCTGTAATTTCGACTGGCATAATGTTTTCTGTACACGGCTCCGATACAGATTATACCCGTTATGAAAAGAACTTCCAGGAAACGACTCCGAAATGTATTGCTGATTGTGATCGGCCTTTTAATCATTTTCAGAATTGCGCTGCCTTATGTGGTACTTCATTATGCCAATAAGACTCTGGCCGAAATGGATGGTTATTACGGGCACATTGAAGACATTGATCTGGCTATTATCAGGGGTGCTTACAAAATCGACAGCATATATCTGAATAAGTCAGATACGGCTACCGGCAATCAGACACCCTTCTTTTCTGCCGGATTGATCGACTTATCCGTTGAGTGGAAGGCATTATTTAAAGGCTCTATCGTCAGTAAAATTACCGTAGACCGTCCGCAGCTCATATTCACAAAGGACAAAGTTGAACCTAAGCAGGTTGTAAAGGATTCTGCAGATTTCAAAAAGGTTCTGGAAGGTTTTATGCCTTTGGATATCAACGTGCTCACTATCAATAACGGAACGATCCGGTATAAGGATAATACCAGTAGCCCTAAAGTGGATATTGAAGCGAACCGTCTGTTCCTGACTGCTAAAAATCTGAAAAACAGCTACGACTCTTCTACTGTTTTGCCTGCCACGATTGATATGAGTGCGATGATTTATGAGGGCAATTTTGACGTACATGCGAAGCTTAATCCATTGGGAAGCAGTCCCACGTTTGATGTGAGTGCAGAGTTGAAGAATACGAATCTGGTAAAGCTAAATGACTTTTTTCAGGCCTATGCCAAAGTGGATGTCAACGACGGGCGTTTTGGATTGTATTCTGAGGTAGCTGCCAAGGAAAATGCTTTTACAGGTTATGTAAAACCTGTTATCAATAACCTGGACATTTTGGGAAAAGAAGATCGGAAAGATAATCTTCTTCAGAAATTATGGGAGGCTGTAGCCGGAGGTGTGGGAGAACTCTTTGAGAACCAGCGTAAAGATCAGGTGGCGACCAAAATTCCTTTTAAAGGGAAACTGGATTCGCCTTCAGCCAATATCTGGATTGCTATTGGCACAGTATTGCAAAATGCTTTTATACATGCACTTCAGCCTTCTATCGACAATGAGATCAATATAGGCTCAGTAAAAGCGGAAACAGGGGAGAAGAAAACCCTTCTCCAAAAAGTTTTCGGGTCAAAAGACAAGGAAGAAAAAAAGGGTAAAAAGGAAAAGAAATGATCTGGCTGGCATGGTTTTGTACCCTGTGCTGGTGATTTTCTAAATAAATAGTCAGACAAAGATGGAAAACATAGCTGTCATAAATTCTTTTAAAAGAACTAATAAGCATCGTAACGATTCTGCTACTCATTTCGACAGAATGCAGGATTTGGTTTTCGCTTATAATTTTGATGACTGTCCTATTAAGCTACATATTCTGGGTGATGACAGGTCGGGTATCCGTTTCCGGGTGGAATGTGCCGACCATGCAACCCGTGGCAGGCTTGAAAATGTAT
The DNA here is from genome assembly GCF_003383615.1 of Dyadobacter luteus. Classification (GTDB taxonomy): domain Bacteria; phylum Bacteroidota; class Bacteroidia; order Cytophagales; family Spirosomataceae; genus Dyadobacter; species Dyadobacter luteus. The sequence continues at coordinate 64,683 of NZ_QNUL01000003.1, read as the reverse complement.
TACGACAGTATCTGATCGAAAAAAATGTTTAAAGATCGGGTCATACGACACTAGTTTGGCAAAATGATTTTTACCTTAAATTTCAATCTTAACAATGATCTCAGTATTTTCTTTTAGATTGGAGATTCAATAATTATGGTGACATGGAAGATTATACAAATGTGATTGTTCATGCTGCGAGAGTGGGCAACACAGAGGTGATACAAGAGCTTATTAGCAGAGGTGTAAACGTAGATTTAGTCGATGAAAAAGGACATACTGCGCTAATTGTGGCTTGCTATAATAATCAGGTTGCAGCTGCGGGTATGTTGCTGGATGCGGGGGCGGATGTAAATGCTGCCGACCACGGCGGTAATACGGCACTGATGGGTGCAGCTTTTAAGGGCCATGATCAGATTGCAAATCTTTTGATCCGGCACGGGGCCGATCTGGATCTTCAACATGGTAATGGTGGCACAGCGCTGATGTTCGCAGCCATGTTTGGCAGGAACAATATGGTACACTTGCTCCGAGAGAAAGGGGCTGATCTCACTATAGTCGACGTCAGAGGTCTATCAGCTTATGATCTGGCCGCCCAACAGGGCAATGCGGGGGCGATGGATTTGCTCTCCACAGATTGAATAATAGTAATTGTCAGTGAAACAAAAACTGGTCGCCTTTAAGAAGACGACCAGTTTTTTCGTTTATGCCGGAATTTTTCGGGGCACTTCCCGGTCCCAGAAACGGTGCTGAGCAATCGCTTTCGCAAACAGAGAAGCAAGTTTTCCGGTGTCCTCGTTTACGACAATACCATCAAGCAACACTGATTCTTCGGAAAAGTCTTCCGGTAACTTTCTTGCAAAATAGGTAGCTTCCAAAACCTGAATAGCTCCAAGATCAGCCGCAATCGGTTTGCAATGTTTGAATGCTTCATTCAGGAAATGTACCGCATCAGCTTCAGCCTCTATGGCTGCCACACTATTTGTACCTGAAGGAACATATACCGCATCAAATAACACGGACGCCGCCGTGAGGAAACTGTGCTGTACAGGAATCTGCTCGTCAGACTCAGCGATGACATAGTTTTGTCTTGGTGCAATCATTTCAACAACTGCCCCCTGGCTTTCCAATGCTGATTTAACCGTATTTACAGATTTGGCATTAACCCCGTCCGCGATCAGAAACGCGATTTTTCTTGTCGCAATACTGTCTTTCGGCGTGTTGGCCATGCTGAGGGCGTCGGATATAACTACTTTTCCGTCTTTCATGATCGGATCGTAGTCTGCAGGATCTGCATCTGCCGGGAAGCTCAGGTTCACCGGAAGTTCGGGATCCTCAGGAACAGGCAGCCTCAATGCGAAAGCCACTTCGCTTGCCAGCTTTTTATCAATTAGTGAGAGTATCCCCAGCATACGTGTGCGTATTTCGACTGAATTGACTTTTCCCAATTCGAAACTGAAAGCATCAATCATGTGGTTTTTCTCCGGTTCAGACTGGCTGTTTAAGAATAGCCTAGCCTGACTGAAATGGTCAAGGAAACTTTTACTGCGGGCTCTGATCTTTCTGGCATCAATACGTTCAGGATAAGATGTGAACCCGCCCTCAGAGGCCTTGGCCTGGCGAGGTGAATTGTTGTCTAATTTGTTTGGCCCGTAAGCCACCTTTCCCCGGTTGATCGTCTGGCGCATAAATCCATCGCGCTGGTTGTTATGTACCGGTACGATTGGCCGGTTGATGGGAATCTCCTGAAAATTGGGGCCACCCAATCGGATCAATTGCGTATCTGTATAAGAAAACAAACGGCCCTGTAACAGCGGATCATTCGTGAAGTCAATTCCCGGAACGATGTGTCCGATGTGAAAAGCAGATTGTTCTGTTTCCGCAAAGAAATTCTCCGGATTTCGGTTCAAAGTCAGTTTGCCAACACGCTGCACTGGAACGAGTTCTTCCGGGATGATTTTTGTCGGATCAAGAAGGTCAAAGTCGAATTTGAATTCGTCACTTTCAGGAACGATTTGTAGTCCCAGTTCCCATTCCGGGTAATTCCCACTTTCGATAGCGTCCCACAGATCACGGCGATGAAAATCAGGATCTTTACCGGAAATTTTCTGCGCTTCATCCCATGCAACAGCATGTACGCCAAGCAGCGGCTTCCAGTGGAATTTTACGAAGTGGCTTTCTCCTTCTGCATTGATGAGTCTAAACGTGTGTACCCCGAACCCTTCCATCATTCTGTAGCTTCTGGGAATTCCACGGTCGCTCATCGCCCACATAATCATATGCGCCGATTCCGGCATAACCGAAATAAAATCCCAAAAGGTGTCGTGAGCAGAAGCCGCTTGTGGCATCTCGTTATCCGGTTCCGGTTTCACAGCATGTATCAGATCGGGAAACTTCATAGCATCCTGGATGAAGAATACGGGCATGTTGTTTCCCACCAAGTCAAAATTTCCTTCCTGTGTATAAAATTTTACGGCAAATCCCCGTGCATCGCGGGCGAGATCGGTGGATCCTCTCGACCCGGCAACGGTTGAGAAACGTACAAATACAGGTGTTTCGATTTCTGTATCATTCAGAAACTGCGCCTTTGTGTATTTGTCCAGTGATTCATATACCTTGAAGACACCGTGAGCGCCTGATCCTCTCGCATGCACTACCCGTTCCGGGATTCGTTCATGATCGAAATGGGTAATTTTCTCGCGGAGAATAAAATCTTCCAATAGTGAAGCACCACGCTCGCCAGCCTTCAGCGAGTTTTGGTCATCGTTAATTCTCAGACCTGTATTGGTATTCATCACTTCTCCCGACGAATCTTCCATATTACGGGTCAAATCTTTGATTTTGTCATTTTCAGGCTGTAATTTTTCCTGAATCTGTGGTTTCTGTTCTTTCGCCATACTTTTAAATAATGTTTAATTACGCTTCCTCAGATGCCTCATTTAAGATGTTGCCGGTAGCAATTTTTGTAAGAAGCTGATCCGTTTCCAGCTCTTCATTCAGAGTTTCCTGTAAAATTTTAGCGACTTCAGTATGCCCCAGTGTATGAGCAAGCATAATCAGCCCTGTGTAGGATGCGATTTCGTAGTGCTCCACTTTCTGTGATGATAAAATGATGCCAATGTCGCGGGTCGCCGTGCCTTTGTCCGTACTCTCAATAACTCCTTCTCCTTCTTTGGTGATACCTTCAATCGCATCGCATTTTTTGGCAACTGGATCTTTGCCAAGAATTGAAAAGACCTGCTCCAGACGTTCAACATGAATTTTAGTCTGTTTGAGATGTAAGTTTATTGCATCAGCCAGTTCCGCTGCATATGCAGATTGCGCCATCTTGGGCAGCGTTTTGACCAGATGGTTTTCGGCCCAGAAAATATCCCTTACGCAATCAAGGAATAATTCCTGTAATGCCGGCTCAGCATTAGGTTGGGTACCGGATTTAAATTTGGGATCTGAGTTTGTGTCGTTTTCCATAGTGATTTATTTTTTGGTCGAGCCATTATAACAAAAGTTGTTCCAGCACAAATCGGAGAAAAACTGACTCATATTTTCAAGTAGCCATCCAGATACTTATTAATAGGAATAGTGCTTAAAATTTGATGGCGAAAAACTATGGGACAGTGGCTCTGGCTTAGAAATTGCTATTAAAATGCGATTAAAGAAGCTTGCTGAATTGTAAGACTACCACCACAACTCTTAAAACAAATGAAGACCCTTGTATTTTCAAGTAAAGTATTACTGGATGGAAAACCTGCAGGATTTTCAGGTCAGTTTAAAATGCTCCACACAGAATCAGGCAACATGTATGTTTATAAAGTACATGTCTCCAGACAGTCCTATTCGGGCTCGCATCTACCGGGTACAGGAAGCGCAGAGCAGGATCAGGCATGGTGGAGAAGTATGTTTTATGCGCTGGTAGCTTTCCTGGAAAACTATAACCGGATACATGGAGAGCTGCCCTCTGATAAAAACACCTTTCACGACGGGCGGTTTTATACACCAGACCATGATATGTTCGGCGAGAAAATACGCTTTCGCGTGGAATATAGAAAGCAGCGCGATTTAAATGATAAGGAGCTCATACTGCAGGATAGCTAGTGCAGGAATAAAGCTTCATACAACAAGACAGGCAATGGTATTGTTGTATGAAGCTCCCCTGATAAGCTGCATGACCTTTAAATCCAACCGGGCTGCTGTGTATTGTTATTCTCCGGTGGTGTCTGCGGGTTATGTTCTAACCATTGGTTGCACAGCGTTTCTAGTATGTTTCGTAATTGATCTGGCTCCGAAGGGCGAAGAAAGAAAGAATTGGCTCCGGCCTGGTAACAGCGGTCTACATCTTCCTGGCTTTCGGATTCTCCAAACATGACGACAGGTATGGTTTTCCAGTCGGTTGAAGAGTTGGACGGTGTTTGTCTTATAAGCTTCAGTAGTTCGTATCCGTTCAGGCTGGGCAGATTTATATTCATGATAATCAGAGATGGGAGCTTCCCTGTATAGCTGTCTGAAGATTGCATAACCATATATTGATACAGTTCGCTACCCCCCTGAAAGCTTCTTACACTGTAACGTGGCAAAAACTCTTTAAAAATTGTTCTTACAAGCTGCCTGAATTCCGGGGAGCCCTCTACATGAAAAATTTCTTTGCTGCTCATTTAGATCTGATTTAGGAATTGAATGAACCTGATAGTTCAAGGAATTTTTAACGGCCTGGTTGCATCAATGCGGAGCAAACTGCAATGGTCTTGCGAATCCATCGTGGCGGATTATGCAGCTGCTTAACTTTTACGCTTTGATAGGCCAATTGCAAACAAATCCATGCCTGAGTTCATGTTTAAAGTAACGGGCAATTATTTCCCTTTTCTGATCTACACATTTTAAGCTATTGTTAAAGGAGTATATATGTAACGTGCTATAAACAAGTAGGTTGTAGTCTCTGTGGTTGTAGAGATAGTTTAAGCCGGCTCAGCGCATCAGGAGAGATTCGGGACATTTTTCATCAGGAATAATTTTTATAGTTATTTCAGGCCAGAGGCGGTGATGTATCCGTAGATATACCAACTTCCTGATGGAACCAATATTTACAGCTTAACAATGATGATGATGAACAACGGGGGAGAAATAGTGGGATGCATAGCCAGAATCTGGCGGATGTACAAAAAGCAGGAATTATTATTGCGCTCTGTAATGAGTCTGGATACATCCTATAAGCTGCGTAAGATATGCAGTCATGGTTACCTGACGACTGTGCTCTTCAAGAAAGATGTTGGCAATATTTATGATTCGATGAAGAGCAGTCTCGACGACGGAGAGCTGGGCAGTATCACTGTGAGCGGTCCGGATAAAGATCAGATATCGAAAGACCAAAGAATGATTTTCTCTGAGATAGCCATGCGCCACGAGTCCCTTCTCAGAGAGTACAACCATCTTTTGGGTGTGGTAGACGATGATGGGGAAATCTCAGTTTCCTGCCGCGGACATATTGATAAACTGACAATATTAAGGGATTCTCTGGTGAAAGAATTGGAAAAGATGCCGAAACTGGATGAAAAAGAGCTGGTGTCAGTGGCCTGATCTTCTCTTCTCCAAGTGGTTTGTAACTCTCTGGTTTTTATGACCTGGAAAGTTTCCTGCAAGACTAAATGAAGCAGGGGCGTTAGATGTACAAAAATCACCCTTCATTATATCCAAAAGCATGGAAAGCCTGTTCTGCCAGTAGTTTTAGCTGATGCTTTAACTCGACAGGTTCAATAATCTTCACATATCCTGCAAAAGTCAGCATCCACCTGGCTATATAATGCAGATCTCCAACCATAAATATCATTTCTGATTCGTGTTTGGAAAGTTTTTTTTGATCTGAGAAACCATACAAAAGTTTGCTGTCGTTGAACTGCTGATATAATGGGCGGGGGATTTGCTCTGTCAGGATGATAACTGTTACTTTTTGTTTCGTTCTTCTTTTAAGCTCCTGGTCCCAGTACCTTTGTAATGTTTCAGTTCGGACAGGGAATGTATCGGAAGACACCATTGTATCCTTGATCCTATCCAGCCGGAAATCACGAAAATCATTTCTTAAACGACAAAAAGCAACAACGTGCCAATGCTGGCTGAGGTACAACCCAATGGGCTCGATAATTCGGTTTATTACTGAGTTCGCATCCGCAGACTGATAACTGATATGCACCAGGTAATGCGCGGAGATCGCACCGAGCAATGCCTGATAGGTATTATCGCCGGACATGCCATGTTGAACGTCCAATACCTGAATCCGGGATGTCATACTTTCAATATGGTCCCGGCCTGTATATTTCAAGGCAGCGCGAAGTTTATCCATGGCTGCTCTGATCAGCTCCGCAGTCTTTACATCCGTCCGCTTTGATGCCAGTTTTTCTGCAGTAAGTAAAGAAAGCGCTTCCTGCTGCGTAAACATCACCGGTGGAATTCTGTAACCTTCAAGCAGGGCGTAACCCTTCCCATCAATCGTCATAACAGGCACACCGGCACTTTCGAGTGTTTTGATATCCCGGTAAATGGTGCGTGTACTTACACCAAACCGCAAGGCCAGTTCAGTAGCAGTAAGCGTACGTTTTGTTTGCAGCAGCGTTGTCAGGCTCACTAATCTGGCAAGTCTGCTTACTTCAGTGTCATTCATTTTTTGCCCAGGCTACAGCTTTTGGTCTTACTTGTTTTGCTGCGCAGTCAACAATTTCTATAATCCGTTTACTGCGGGTCTGATCTTTTCTTGCCATTGTGAGCCATTGCAACAAGCTGCGTTTCGCAGAATTACTCATTTGGTGAAAGAAAATTCTGGCAGGTTCATTTTGGCCGAGTGCTGATTCCAGATCCGCCGGTAGCAGCAGGTTGTCAACGTCATTTAGTTTGTCCCAATATCCATTGCTTTTGGCTGTTTCCGTAGCTGACAAGCCGGCGGGCATCATCAGATTTGACTCAATCAACTTTGCTACCTTTTCTTTATTGATTGCGGACCAGACGCTTTTAGGTTTCCGCCTGGTAAACAAGCGCATGAATTTTTCTTCATCTATCGGCCTCACCAGACTGTCGATCCAGCCAAAACATAAAGCCTGGTCAACGGTATCACTCCAGCTCACGGTAGGTAGGCCAGTATGCTTTTTAAAGTAGATAAGCCACACAGATTCTGCCTTCAGGTGATTTTGTTGCAGCCAAGCGCGCCATTCTTCTTTGCTTCGCGGAGTAAAAGTTGCAATTTGTTTTTCCGGCATAATCTATTCTGTTTAACTCAAAAATACCATTAAATCTGAAGAGTTAGCGGCAAATGAGAAACTCTGTCGCTTCATAAGAATCATTTGCCGCTCCCGGATTATTTCATCAAAACCAGAATGATACAAACGATGGTAATTCCGGTCATATGGTAAGCTCCGGAAATAAGCCCATACAAAAGCGGCCGGGGGATATTTGGGTTAATGGCAATATTGACCGTATTCGCAACCAGATATCCGGCACCGATAATAGTGGCAAGAATCAAAGCATCGTTAAGCGTGCTAATCTGCAGCGCATAGAGCAATACTGCGGTTGCTATGGTTATTACCAAACAACATAGCGCCGGACCAAATATAAAGATAAGCTCAGGCTTTTGCTGAGGCTGCATTGCTTTTCCCAGCGACAAATGATACGATCTTGGAAATAGCAAAGTAAACCACAATGCGCCGAGCATGAAGTAGGGAATGAATGCGCACAACACGCTCAGCCAATTGATTTGAACAAATACATTAAACATTTCTTTTTTTGTTTTTGGGTGATAACTCTCTTACATCACAAAACAAGCCCAGGCTTGTGACAGCCTTATGTCATACCCTCGGGGAATATTTTTCAATTCGTAAATTTTTTTGAAACTGATGCAGGGTTAGAGATGAGTTGTCGTACAGTACTGTACATGGCTAGTGACCGGTTTACATCACCGGTGCTGCTAACCAGTCAAGGCAATTATATCTGTTCCAAAATCTGTTAATCTATGAAGTTTCTGTTTTTATTATTTTCAATGGTCTCCGTGTCGGTATTTGCACAGCGTGAAGGGCGAAAGGAAGCTGCCGCAAGTCATGACCATGCCAGTCACGTTGACGAAAATGAGTTTGCACACAATCACCTGGATCATATTCAGGCCTACAGAAAGGAAACGGCTTATGTTCATAATCTACCGCCGGCGCAGTTCCTTGAAGGCGTGGGGAGTTCAGATCTTAAAATAACAACGAGCTCGCCGCTTACGCAGCGTTATTTTGGTCAGGGAGTGGCGCTACTGCACGACTTCTGGGATTTTGAAGCATACAGATCTTTCAAAGAAGCAATCAAAAATGATTCTGCTGCGCTGATGCCATATTGGGGATTGTACAGTGCGATCGGTGCGACAGAAGGACCCGACTTTGACGAAGATAAAAAGTTGGCTGTCAGAAAACTCAAACAGCTGAAAGCGGCTGCCAACGAAAAAGAGAGATTGTACGCAGAGGCGATCTTGCTGAGAGATGCGGCAGGAGAAAACAGCAAAAAAGCATATCAGCAAAAGCTTGAAATAATTGTCCATAAATATCCGGAAGATGTGGATGCAAAGCTGTTTCTGGCACTAAGTAAGATGACCGGATACGACGTAGAGCTTAATCCCAGAGATGGCCAGATTTACAGCGAATTCCTGCTGCGTGATGTTTTGACAAAGTATCCTGATCACGCAGGAGCACATCATTATTGGATACATCTGATGGAGAATTGCTGCCCGGGAGAAGCTTTAAAAAGCTCTGAAGCGATTACAAGTCTTACGCCGGGTGCAGCACATATGGTCCATATGCCAGGGCACGTATATTACAAGTTGGGGCAGTACCAAAAAGCGCATGAAGCCTTTGTGAGAGCTGTTGCGGTGGACTCTATCTATATGGCAAAGCAGGGGATTCCTGAGGTAGATACCTGGAACTACATTCACAACATCAACTATCTGCTATCCAATTGCGCAGAGGATGGCCGCTATAAAACGGCGCTTTATTATGCTGAAAAATTACAGAAGATGCCTGTGACCAAAGAGCGTAAGGCGAAGTACGAAGGCCGTTTTTTCTATCAGGGCATTATCGCTCCGGCTAAAATGGAACTGTGCTTTGGTAACTACCGCAAAGCTGCTGACAGACTGAAGCTGATTAATGATAAGGACAGCGTTTTCACAGGAAAAGCAATTGCCTATAAGGATGGTCTGTATTTGTTTGCACTTGGAATGGACGCTGTAAAACGTGGTAAGGCTGATGAAGCGCTGAAATTCTCAGATGCGCTCGATGCTCATTTGTACCGCAACAGCACACAGGCAGACAAGGCGGATCTGATAGCAGCCCGCCGTCTGACTGATCTTAATGTGGCATCACTGGAACTACAGGGATTGATCAAAAACCTTCAAAACAAGTATGATGAAGCGGTTGCATTGCTGGTAAAGGCGAAGCAAAAAGAGCACGACATGGGTTACAGCGAACCGCCTTCCTACGCAAGACCTGTTTTGATCAGCCTGGCTGAGGTGCATTTGCAGGCGGGGAAGTACAGCCTTGCCCAAAAAGCTTACGAAGAGCTTGCTAAAAAGAAGCCAAACAGCGCCAATGCTTTGTGGGGGCTTTACAAAGTTTTCAAGAAAAAAGGGGATGTACAGAAAGCCAAAGCCTATGCGCAGCAACTGAAAACGGTAGTAAGTCCTGGTGATTCGGAGCTCTATCCGATATGAATAAGTTAAAGGCAGACAGTGGCCATAAAAACTGGTTATTCTTCTGTTTTGAAAAGCGATAACGATTCCTTCAAAATTGGCGATTTTCAAAGGTAAAGTAAAGTCTTTTTGTTATGAAATTATTTGCTACAATAAGTTGAGGTGATTTTGAGTGACAAAAAAGGAAGCTTTTAATTCCTGCGAGGAAAGTGTGCCTTTGTAATAACCATTATATTAAAAGCCTGCACAATGAAAATACAGGCTTTTAATATAATGGTTAAGTTTTACCAGGTCCAAGATCGAGTCCAGTCGTTAGCTGCAACATCACCAGTGATTCTGTGTTTGATAGTGCCGCTTCCTTCAAGATACCACAAACTTGAATTATGTGTACCATAAACGTCGACATACGTAAGGTCAGCCATCGGGAGAAAATAGTCACCCGAAGTATATATAGTCACAGGAACTACACTGACACAGCAAGGTGGGCCAACTGTTCCAGATCCAAAGACGGGAGCAGTACTCGGATTTGGACCGAACTTCAGTTGCCAGCTGAAATGAGGGGTTAATTCGCGTGCAATAGTTGTATTATTCCATCTTCTACCTGACTTTGAGAATAGACGAATAAGAAACGTTACAGAGATATCATGTCTGTCATACCAATTTGGATCACTTGGATTATTAGGATTTCTGGCTGTGCCTAAATAAGCCTGTCTGCTATATATTTCATCAATCCATTTTCTATCTCCGCTTGTAGGGCTGACCTGATAAAATTCTCGCTGCCCGCCACCTACCAAATCTTGCCAAGGGCCAAAGTCGGCCCTGGCATTTGGACTATCTGAAGACAGTACTTTGGTGAATTTTCCATATTTAAACACTGATACTTTTTTATTATCGATGTTCTCTTCGTCCCCCCAATTGATCTCGTTTTTTTTCGCTTCCTCAATAGCATACTGATTCCTCTGGCCAAATCTTACATATTCTTTACCAACAACGTAAGCTGCGTCATTATTCAGAATGAAAGGATATGCGGGAGCAAGGTTTTCAAGAATTTCTTTTTTCTGACCTGAAATTGTTTGTTTATCCAACTGGCTTACAAGTAAGTTGTTACCTGTTTGATCACGAACAGATTGTTGAAAGGACGTATCTTCCGTAATCTTCTTTTTAAAAGCGATAAGCACATCCGTGTTTTCAAAATCCAGAATGCCATCTCTTAGTATTACACTTCCTTCAACTGATTTGAAGATAGTACCGTTACTTTGTAATAGTTGATTTTCAGTTGTGAGCTTATCCTCCTGACAAGAAAGGGTCATAGCTCCCAAAAGAGCTACTGCGGCAAATAGTGTTACTCTCATGATTCCATATTAGTTGAAAGATTATTTAATTAATAGCCCAAAGAAAGATAACTATTTCTACTACTCATCATTAATTATTTTAATTTTCATGTATTTATTAATATGCTCCAGTGTTTGTTTTGGATATATTTTAATCATTAAGTTAATATATTCATGAATAGTAGGTGCTTCTTGTATGTTAGTTATAGTTGGCATAGAATAAACTCTGTTTACTGATTATTAAATAGAGAAGAAGCACATCATTGTTTTCTATTTGATGAAAATGGCTAGTTCCCCAAAGAAGAAATTAATTGTAAGTGACATGAGTTGGAGTTGCTGAGTGACAAAAAAATCTAAGGTCCATTAGAAGTATATATGTAGCTAGTCAGGCAAAAAACCATACTCTTGTTGGTTTTATGATGCATAATACTTTATTTTGTCTATTGATTATATAGAGTATTGTAGAATGTTTAAATAAGCCTCGAATAAAAGGAATCTGTTCTAGTTATGTTATCGAATTGATGGAAATACATCCAAATGGTGATTTATTATGTGCGGCATTTCTCAGAATGCAAAAAGTACAAGCTTTTAATGAAAAAGAGTTTGTGGATGTATACAGCCGGCACCATAGGCAGCTGCAGCATATCGTTTTTGGTTTTGCCAAAGACAGTTTGATAGCTGAAGATATCGTACAGGACGTATTTATGAGTGTATGGGAAAGAAGAGGTAAAATGCATATTGATTCACTGCCGGCCTACCTGATCCGCTCTGTTAAATTGGCTGTTTTCAAATCTGTAGCGGCAAATAAGCTACACCAAAAACTGATTGCACAGCACCACCGGCCAGAAACAATTCAGTGGGATGAGCAGGTGATCTATGCCAGATTTCTTGAAGAGTATTTGTCAGCTGTTGCAGAGCAGCTACCAGAGAAATGCAGAATGGTATTTAAATACAGCCGTCAGCAAGGACTTACCATTGCCGAAATTGCAGTGATCATGTGTTTGTCATCCAAAACAGTGGAGGCACATTTGACCAGAGCCTTACGTACCTTGAGACTCTCCTTAGCGTAATCCCCTGAACTTTACCTATCAGCTTTTTCTGATCAGAAAAAAACCTTTGTCATAACCCTGTTTGCTACCGTCAATTTCCATTTCTTCTTCTCCTGGAACGGAAGATTCAAACTCCGTTTTGATCTGGTAATGCTTGAAATGAGCCACAAAATTTTTCTCATTAAAAAACCAGGCGGGATATTGTGCTGTGTAAATGTGAGGAGGGACGATTTGTAGGGTCAACCGGTCCGCCCGTTCTCCTTTTACAAATGCAGTCCGGTCAATAATAATGAATTTAAAACCATAATCTTGTATCTCTTTGAGGAATGCATGTGGATCCGGAAGGTATTGAACCACACTGGAAAGCAACAGAATGTCGGCTTTCTTTGCCTTAAGGCTTTCCGCTATGGTGAAGTGAAATTGAAGCGTCTCATCCTGAAAGTGTTCCTGCCCGCATTTGATATAGGCATTCTGCTCTATCACACTCCAGTTGATTGAGACAGAGGGTGGGATCAGGTCTCTTACCTGGTAATAGGTACTACCCAGAGATCCGCCGAAATCGATGACATTCAAAGAGCCTCCACATTCTGCTGCTGCGTAAAGCAGGGCGGTAATCACAGAGTAGGGGTAAAGCTTTTTATCAAAAAGAACGGAGTCACGCTCGTAAACAGCTTCGCCATTTCTCACTTTTAACAATGCGTGCTTTGTTATGTCAAGTATAGACTGCTCTTCATAACCTCCGGTCAGCGCTTTGAGCTCATCCCAGTTTTTATAGTCACCAAACCAGCCAAACTTATTTTTTCTCTCCTTCTTGAATCCAAACAAAGACATAACGCATGATAAAAATACGTTGCAATTTAGTGCTTTATTTTTCCAAATCGCCATCCGTTTTCGGTTATATGATTTGAGAAATTATCTGCAATTCAATCGAAAATGTAGTTTTCTGGTCTGGTGCTCGGGATGTGGAAAATGGCACAAATTGAATGGAAAAGCATGGCTAAAAAATCTACTCTTTTTGTGTTTAAAATTTTTTTCGAAGGAAAGAATCAAATGACTGATTATTGACTGATATTTGTGTTAAAGTTACAAGCCCCTAATAAGTGTAATCGTTTTTCATGCAGTATTTTTGCACGCTGTTCAACTCATTCTACCTTTCGCGTGGGTTGGCGATGTACAATTCTTTAGTTAGACAAACGTCTGACTTTCATTTGTTTATTTTTGCCTTTGATCAGCCTTCCTGTGAGCTGCTCAAAGGGATGGATTTGCCGTCTGCGACGATTATTTCTCTGCAGGAATTTGAAACAGAAGAATTACTTTCGGTAAAAGATAGCCGCACTGTCGGGGAGTACTGCTGGACTTGTACATCGTTTACGATCTGGCATTGTATTCATCACTACAATTTGGATCATTGTACGTATCTGGATGCGGATTTACTCTTCTTTTCTGACCCGAAAGTATTGACAGATGAAATGGGCGAAAACGATGTGCTGATCACCCGCCATAACTATAGTAAGGAATATGATCAGTCTGAGCTTAGCGGAATTTACTGCGTTCAGTTTTTGACTTTTAAAAACACTGTTCGTGGCCTGAAAGCACTTGACTGGTGGTGTAAGGTTTGTCTTGACTGGTGTTACAGCCGATTTGAAGATGGTAAGTTCGGAGATCAGAAATACCTGGACGACTGGACGGAAAGATTTGAAGGGGTTCATGTGTTGGAGAATTATGGAGGAGGAGTAGCTCCCTGGAATTCAAAAGATTATAAGTTTCAGGATGCGGGTGGTCGTGTCATAATTCAAAGTGAAAGAGAGCAAAAAACAGAACTTGTTTTTTACCATTTTCATGATTTCAGATATTGTGAAAACGGCAATTTCAGGTTGACGGCGGAACAATACCTGCTGAATGGAGATGTTGTCCGAAATGTATACCAACCCTATGCGAAAGGCTTGAAACAGGCTGAGCAACAAGTCACACAGTTCGATCCGAAAGCTGTATATCATGAACGACTGCTACCAATGAAATGGATATATGTGAGCCTGTCGCGTAGAATTCGTTTTATGGTGAGTGGAGCGCATAAAAATTACGCTAAAAAAAGTTATTTACTATAAATAGTACACCAATTGGCTCACGTAATCAACCTGAAAACCTTCACAGATATCAGAGGTAACCTCACTGTGATAGAGCGTATTATCCCTTTTGATATCAAAAGGATATTTTACATCTACGGCGTCGATGATTCTGTACGGGGTGGGCACAGACACCATAAGACAGTGCAGGCGGCGATTTGTCTGACAGGCAGCTGTAAAATCGTCAATGACAATGGGTTAGAGCAGCAGGAGTTTATCCTGGACTCGGCAGATCAGTGTCTGGTATTGAATCCCGAAGACTGGCATCAAATGCTTGAATTCACTCCTGACGCCATTCTGATGGTACTCGCTTCTGAATATTTTGATGAGGCGGATTATATCTACGAACCGTACCCAACTACCATAGCTTTTCTGCCGGAAGCTTCATTGCGGGTCGCTATTTAAATTGTTTTGGAGTGTGATGCGTGCAGATTATCCTAAAATAACTATCGTTACTGCTTCTTTTAACCAGGGTAAATATCTGGAGGATACGATATTGTCAGTTTTGAGTCAGGGATATCCTAACCTTGAATACATCATCATTGACGGAGGCAGTACGGATGAATCGGTACATATTATCAAAAAGTACGAGCACCAGCTTTCTTATTGGGTAAGTGAATCAGATAATGGCTTATATTATGCTATTCAGAAAGGCTTTAAACGGTCTACGGGCGATATCATGGCGTGGCTGAATGCAGACGACCTCTTGCATCGGAAAAGTCTTTTTCAAGTAGCCAATATATTTGCAAAGTATGCTGATATAAAGTGGATTATGGGTAGTAATACCTATTTTGATGAGTCTGGTTTTCCATTTGTATTCGAAGCGCAACCTTATGCGCAAAGGTGGTCCAGAAAGCGATTGCTGTTGGGAGATGGTTATTTTGTTCAGCAGGAATCGGTATTCTGGCGGAGGGAACTTTGGTCGCAGGCGGGAGGTCAGCTCAGCGAATCTTTTTCCCTTGCAGCTGATCTGGAACTGTGGCTCCGGTTTTCCAGGTATGCAAAGCTGTATTCTACTTCCTACATGTTAGCCGGATTTCGTTTACGTTCTGAAAATCAGAAGAGTTATACGCAACGGGATGAGTATTTGGATCAGGTTCAACAATTGCTGGAAGAGGAAAGGAGAAGAGCCGATGGCATCAGATACGTGTTTGTATATAAACTTTTGCTGAATTGTTTTCGGCTTTTGCCTAAACGAAAATGGCAGGATAGACTTTCAGCTGGTTTACTGGCTCTTCCACCTAAAATCGTGTTTGATAGAACCAATGTATTAATGCTTAGTTATAATCCTTCTTAATGTTTCAAGAGTTTAGCTTTCAGTGTTTTGAATAAAAATCTGAAATAGATGCCCCATCCGTAGTTTTGCAGAATAAGGTTTGCTTTCCTCTTTTCGAAAAGCTGATCTTTCTTAAGTGAGGATACGCCGGTATCATTAAAGACAGCGATCGTAAAATTCTGAAATTCAAAATGGTATAGAGGATCTTTGTGCAATTCCATATTAAGTACATGGTCTGCGGAAATGGTGTATTGCGTGTCGTAACGTTTTTTTGCAAATACTTGTGCAGGGTAAATCATCGCCTGGTGATTGATTCCAGTCTTAGCCTGGTGATAGGGTGACAGCTTACCGAGATACTTTTTGCCTGATTTCCAGACGCTTCCGTAGTAAATTGTTGCCGGGTCGTTTAATTGCTGCGCTAACGCAGAAAATTCCGGGGTTAACACATCATCAACTCCAATAAAATAGACCCATTGCCCTTTTACATAATTCAGGGCTTTGTTCATCGCATCGTATATCCCATTGTCTTTTTCACTTATCCAGAATGCAATCCGGGCAGCATTTTTCTGTATAATAGTAACAGTTCTATCTTTGCTGTCACCATCAATTAGTATAATTTCGATCTGCGTATATTGTTGTGCGTATATACTTTCCAGGCACCTTTGCAGGAGCGCTTCAGCATTATAGCTAACTATTACAACCGATATCAGACTTTGGTTATTCATTTAGCGCTATGCAACTGCCAGTTCAATTCTGTTTTCAGCAGCATAAGTGAAAGTTTCCACATACTGGCTTACACCATGCTGACAGTACACGGACTTTTGTTCCAATGCCTGCAGTAGATACTGCTCATTTTCTTTGCATCCCGACCTGTCGGCTTCTTTATGGTGGATATGAAACACAATTCCTCCGAATTTAATAGCACGTTTGCTTATGCCCGAGTTCATCAGGCGTACAGCAATTTCGTTGTCCTCACGTCCCCATCCCTGAAAGTGTTCATTGTATCCGTTTACGCGAATCAGGTCTTCACGCCAGAATGCCATATTACATCCGCGCAGCGCATAAATATTGCCAGGCTTGTAACGGTCGGCCATATAGCGGCTCAGCCAGTTAATATTCACACGGTTGCAGAAATTTCCCAGTCCGGACTGAAATGTGGCTATTTTAGGGCACTGCTTCAGAAGCATTTTTTGAGAAAGTTCGGCATTCATCATCACCCGGCTTCCGGCAACAAAACTTCCTCGTCTGCTTATTTCGAGATGATCTTTAATGAAGTGCTGATGCAAAACAAGGTCGCCGTCAATCTGAATGACGTAATCGCCTGTGCTTGCAGCAATAGCTTTGTTACGAATTTTAGAAAGCTGGAAACCATCATCCTCATGCCAGATATGAACCAGCGGAACAGGTAGCATCGCACGCATCGATTCGATAACCTGGAATGTCTGAGAGGTTGAGCCGTCGTCTGCGATAATTACCTCATAAGGCAGTAACGACTGTTGTTGTACGCTCAGCAAACAAAGGCGCAGCGCCTCAGGCCAGTTATATGTTGAAATGATAAGGGAAATTTTAGTAAAGTTTTTCATATCCGTCTATGCAGTTTTTGATTTTGGAGGTAAGCGTCTGGTCAATCACTTCCCGGTGAAGACCTTCGTTCGGTTTGGGTAATTCCTGGTGGTGCAGATGAAACTGAACAGCGCCGAGCTTTACAATTTTTTTACAAATACCATTATTGATAAACCTTGCTGCGAGCTCCTCATCTTCGTGTCCCCATCCATTGAGTTCGTTGTTATAACCATTGACTCTGATGAAATCGGCTTTCCAGAACGCCAGATTACTTCCCCGAACACTCCTGCTTTTCATTTCTTTTCGTTGCCCCAGTTGCTGAAAAAACGGCATTCTGACCGCATTCAGCCGGTTGTGAACTCCATTGGAATAAAATCCGATTTTGGTGTTCTGGCTTCGAAGTGTATCCAGTGTTTTGGTTGGCGTAAGCCTGGCGCGGCTCCCGCGAACGAACACACCACTCTCTGCTGCAGATAGATGATCGGCAATAAAAGAGGGGTGGAGTATCACATCTCCATCCACCTGAACCACATAATCTGCAGAGCACTGACTGACCGCTTTGTTGAGAATCTGCGTTTTGCGAAAACCATCGTCTTCCTGCCATACATGCAATACCTGTATGGGAAGAAATTTGCGCATCTTGTTTATCACAGTCCATGTACGCACGTCTGAGCCATCATCTGCAATAATCACTTCTGTCGGTAGCAGAGTCTGCCTTGCTACGCTCAAAAGACAACAATGCAAAGCCTCGGGCCAGTTGTAGGTGGCAATAATAAGGGCTGTTGCCGGTACAAAATTCATCGGATTAATCAGTTATCTGATGATGATGTTTCCAACACAGACGTCAGTTAAGAGAGACAGGTGTAATGATCGGATATAACTCACCAGCATCAGTAATCAGAAAACTCTGACGACAAAGCAGGAGAAGTTAATATGGAGAGCACTATAACTTATTCAGAAACCAGCGGTACTGCATCGGGAAAACACGTGATCAGGCCAATAAAATTTTGTGATGAACAGAATAAAACCCGGACGGGACTGACCGCTTTTGGGATGGCGGTAAACCAAAGAAAGTGATACGAATAGAGGACATCTGTTATGTTTTGTTAGGGATAAATTGTTGTTATGTCATAGACGCCATAAATATCGAAAAAGTACCGGAATTAAATCAAACATATTTCTTATTTTTTTCAAATATTTTTTTAACAGAATTTTAATGTCTTTTTTCTATTAAAGTCTCTAAATGTATCGTAAAGGTATCCTGAGGTAACAAAACCGGGAAAAATGAGCTTGTAACCGATATTTGCAATATAGAATACTAGTCGCAGAGGGTACCTTGTAACTATTCTTGTAGAATACTGGAAATAGTACAATTGTGCTTTTGCGCAGCAATAATGCGGTTTTTTTGAACGCTTATTAATAAACGTTATTTGCCCGGCGAACTTGGTTTGGTTTCTCACGGGGCTATGTTCAATGGGGCAGTTCCCTGCACATTAACAATGCAGGGAACTGCCTGCTATTACCTGTTTACCTTTCTGGTTAATTGCTTATCCAGTTCAAGCGCCGCGCTGATCAGTCCCAGATGCGTAAATGCCTGCGGAAAATTACCCAGGTGTTCACCTTTCTTACTGATTTGTTCAGCAAAAAGACCAAGGTGGTTGCTATAACCGATCATTTTAGCGAAGTTTTCAACTGCTTCCTCAATGCGTCCGGCTTTTGCCAGGCATTCGATATACCAGAATGAGCACATGGTAAATGTTCCTTCTTCCCCTTGCAGGCCGTCTATTCCTGATTCGTCATTGTCGTATCTGTAAACCAATACATCGAGTCTGAGATGCTTATTTACAGCTTCCAGCGTGGCTTCCCACCGAGGTTCATTTGGAACTATAAAATGAACAAGTGGCATCAATAACACGCTGGCATCAATGGTATCCGAAACCTTGTCGCCGTTTTTGAATTGTACCCAGCTGCTGAGTTCTTCATTCCAGAAATTGTGGTAAATATCATGATAGATTTCATCTCTCACCTTTATCCATTCTGTTTGAGGAAAAGGAAACGAGCGGTCCTGTCCGATCTTGATGGCTCTGTCCATCGCGACCCAGCACATGAGCCGTGAATGGAGAAATTCCTGTTCCTGGTTGCGGATCTCCCAGATGCCGTGGTCGGGCTCCTGCCATTTTTCCATCACAATTTTGACCTCCTTACAGATGATTTGCCATAAGTCGTAAGTAATCGGCTTGTGGTATTTGTTAAAGATGTAAATCGTGTCGAGAAGTTCACCGTAAATATCAAGTTGGAGTTGGTTGTTGGCTTCGTTACCGATTCGTACGGGAGCAGATTTCTTATAGCCCTCAAAATGCTCCAGGATTTGCTCTTCCATGTCCGAGCTGCCGTCGACCTTGTACAAGAGGTGAAGATCTCTGTTTTGATCCTGTTCAATAATCCATTTCAG
Organism: Dyadobacter luteus; assembly: GCF_003383615.1. Lineage (GTDB taxonomy): Bacteria > Bacteroidota > Bacteroidia > Cytophagales > Spirosomataceae > Dyadobacter > Dyadobacter luteus. Next base: position 45,219 of record NZ_QNUL01000003.1, on the reverse strand, counting down.
GAAGTCTTCCGATTCCTGAGTAAAACCCAGCTTCAGAAATGCATACATGGTAAATGCGGCGTCGCGAATCCAGGTATAACGATAATCCCAGTTACGGTCACCGCCCAGCTCCTCGGGAAGTCCGAAAGTGGCAGCCGCTACTACGGAGCCATATTGAGAGGAGGTGAGGAGTTTTAATGTAATCGCTGACCGGAGCACAATTTCTTTCCAACGTCCTTTGTAGGTACACTGATTGCTCCACCTTCGCCAGTATTCAATTGTTTCAAAATAAGTATGCTCTTCATAAAAGGAAAGCTCCTTAAAGTGTTTTTCATAACCTTCGTCAACGCACTCAAGAACGACCACAGTTTTTTCAGATTCCTGCAATTCAAATTCAGCGTAAGCATCCTGATCTCGGATTTCCAGAGGAAATTCAGCCTGTAAACGAAGCAGGGTTTTGTTGTTTTCATCGGAGCTGAAAAGAAGCGCATTATCATTATTTTTCGTGCTATGAGATTGTCGCCCGTAGTCGAACCTGGGCTGCATTTTCAGGATGAATCTGATTGTTCCCCTCACCGCCTTCACTTTCCTTACAACAGCGTTGTAGCTGTTGCAGGTTTCATCTCTGACGGGCATATAATCGGCTATTTCGGCAATACCTTCCTCAGAGAAATAGCGTGTGATCAGAACGGCCGTTTCAGGTAGGTAGAGCTGTTTGATCTGAACATTCTCCATTTGTGGTTCTATGGAAAAATAGCCGCCTTTCTGATGATCAAGGATTTTGGCAAAAATGCTTGGTGAGTCAAATGCCGGAAAGCACAAAAAGTCAATAGAGCCATCCATCCCGACAAGGGCTGCGGTTTTCATGTTCCCGATTACACCGTAATTTTCAATGGGTTGATAGTTGTCTGTGTTGATGTCCATGCTGTTTTAGTTAGTTGAGAAAAGTTCTGACGTCCCCGGTGGCTACGATAAAATCGTTCCTGACGGCGTAAATTGGTTGGAGATTGTTATCATTTCGTGAAAGAGAAGGGAATAATAGTCTGTTTCTCCGGACAGAAAGTAGAATTGGTATTCCCCGTCCAACATCACAGCGGGATTCATTTAATAAAAATTGTATGAGAAATTTGATCCTGTATCTTTCATTATTACTGACCATGCCGGCTGTTGCCCAGACACCGGTTTCACACATTCAGTCTGATTTTCTAAATCCCGCTTCAGGGAAAATATTGGTAGCGGCCCATAGAGCAGCCCACAAAAAACACCCTGAAAATTCAATTGCGGCTATTAAGGAGGCGATCAGACTGGGCGTGGATATCATTGAAATCGACGTAAAGGTCAGCAAAGATGGTATTCCCATGCTGATGCACGATGGCAAGGTAGACAGGACAACCAACGGGAAAGGTGATTTGGAAGAGCAGACTTATAAGGAGTTAAGAAAACTTCATTTGGTTCAGGATGGAAAGAAAACAGGGAAGGTAATTCCGACATTACGCGAAGCGCTGGAAGTTGCGAAAGGAAAAATAATGGTGGATCTGGACTTGAAAACCGACAGAATTGATGAAGTGATCGAAGTAGTGGAAAGTACCAAAACCGAAGATATCGTTTTCTTTTTTGACAGCGATTATCAGATTTTGTCAAAGGTAGATGCTGTCTCAAAGCAATTTATGCTTATGCCCAGAGCACACAACATAGCTATGGCTGATTCCGCTATTAAGTTGTTTAAACCGGAAGTGATTCATATCGACGACTCCTTCAATACACCGGAAGTATGCAAGTTGATCAAAAACAACCATGCAAGAATCTGGATCAATGCCTTAGGCAAACCTGACGAATTAATTCAGCAAGGAAACGTAAAGCAGGCGGTAGATGCGTTAATCACTAATGGTGCCAATGTTATCCAGACTGATGAGCCTGAAAAGATTCTGAAATATTTAAAGGAGAGCAAGCTGCACCGATGAGGTGCCTTGGAACATAAAAGTACCCATCTGCCATGATATTCATGAGCACATGGGTATTTTCATTTCTTCCTGATTACCTGTACAACGGATGCTGTTTCAGATTTGGATTGACGTCCAGTTCATCCTGAGGTACCGGAAATACATAACTTTTTGCCGTGGTAGGGAAAGAAGTGATTCTTTTCGTAATGGCATCCTGACGTTTCAGGTCAAAGAATGCATGCCCTTCCTCACAAAGTTCCCATGAACGTTCCTGTATGATAGCATCACGAAGCGTTGCCTTAGTCATAGAGCCCGGCGTAAGCAAAGCAAGCCCTGCGCGCTGTCGAACAATATTGATTCCTTTCACCGCTTCCGCACTTGGCCCTTTCGCTTCATTTTCTGCCTCTGAATGCATTAGCAATACATCAGAGTACCGTGTGATTGGCAGGTTGGTAGCGTAATCTCCGGTGCCGGTTGCCTTGTTGTCATCTGCATTGATCAGCTTATTGAAATGAGGCAGCGTAATGGTCTGAGGATAGGTGTATACCGTTCCATTACCACGGATGTCGGGGTAGGTGAGTACAAACGTTTTGCTACGACGTTGGTCGGTCGGGTCCATTGAGTCAATAAACTTTTTCTCTGCCACAAGTGAAGACCAGCCATCTAGCCTCAATTGATTTCCACTACGGATTCCGGTAAAAGTAGGAAAGTCCTTCCCAAGGCCCATTCCACTTTCAAGTTCCAGGCTGAAAACATATTCCTGCGCATGTTCATTGGCAAGTGTGAACACATTGTCGTAGCTCGCATGCAAACCATAACCATAAGCTGTATTATTGATGATCTTGTTGGCTTCTTCGGCAGCCAGTGCCCAGCTTTCGGTCTTGTTCCATGGTTTTCCTGCCTGTGTCAGATACGCCTTGGCGAGCATGGTCTGCGCTGCACCCGCTGTTGCTCTTCCGATATTGGCTCCTGTATTTTTGGGTGGCAAAACCGAAAGTGCAAATTTGAAGTCATCAATGATCAGACTCCAAACCTGGTCGTCGGTACCTTCATTGGTCGGATAAAGCTCGTTTGTATTCTGCTCTGTTACATAAGGTACGTGATCAAAGAAGCGTACAAGTGTCAAGTAAGCCAGACCTCGTAGAAAACGGGTTTCTGCCAGGATCTGATCTTTTTTTGCAGGACTGCTATAGGTTATACCGTCGGCATATTGCAGCACAGTATTCGCCCGGTTCACCATTCTGAACAGGCCACTCCATATCGTTTTGAATCCGGTTGAGCTGGGTGTCCAAGTATACTGATCCAGTTCTGTACGCCATGCCTCTCCGGAGCTGTTTGGCCAGGACGATTCGCCCGGATATTCGGCAGCAAGCCAAACTTGTCTTCCCCAGCAATCGCCGCTGTGCATGGCATTATAGACAGCTGTTAGCCCGGCCTGTATATCAGCTTCAGATTTATAAAAGTTAATCGGAGTCAGTGAATCGAATACTTTCTCTTCAAGAAAACTTTCATGACATCCCAATAAGCTCGTAACAAAGAGTGCTGAGCTAATCCATATTTTGAAATTCTTTTTCATCTTCTTCCAGTTTAATGTCATTTACATCAGATCAAAAACCAACATTCACCCCCACCATGAAGGTGCGAGCAGCAGGATAGGCGTTGTAGTCTACACCAAGCTGCAGGTTGCTGTTTCCGGGAGAGTTTACTTCCGGGTCAAATCCTGAGTATTTGGTGAAAGTCAGCAGGTTCAAACCGGACACATACACGCGGCAGGACTTGATGCCCTTTGTTGGCGTGAAAGTGTAACCCAGTGAAGCTGTTTTTACACGTAGGAATGAGCCGTCTTCAATCAGCCAGGATGATTGCAAAAGCAAAGGATCCACTGTAGTGCGGGCGCGGGGAATGTCGGTGTTGGTATTCGTTGGTGTCCAGCGGTCTAGTATTTCCCTGCGCTGATTTCCCCATGGACCCGATACATTACTTTCAGCTCTTTGCACGTTCAAAATGTCGTTGCCATAAGTTCCCTGCATGTAAACAGACAGATCAAACCCTTTGTAAGAGAAGTTGTTTGACCAGCCGAAAATAAAGTCAGGGTTGGGATCACCCACGATCATACGGTCCTCTGCCAGGTTGATAGAACCATTTCCATTGCGGTCCACGAAACGTGCGTCACCAAGTCTGGTACTGCTGCTCGAACGAGGCCCCTGATCAAGTTGCTGCTGATTCTGGAATACGCCGTCATATTGAAGCAAGTTCCAGACACCCACAGGCAACCCGGGTGCAAGCCAGCTTCCGTTGATTTTCAAGTGGCCGGAAATCTCGCTTTGTGTCGTAGGCGTATACCCCGGAATAGCCAAAACCTTGTTACGGTTCATCGACCAGTTAACCTGGGTATTCCATTTGAAATCTTTATCGAAAACGGCTCCACCCAAACTCAATTCAAGCCCTTTGTTCTGCAGACTTCCCACATTTCTGAAAATAGAGCCGAAACCGGATGTAAGTGGAACACTGATGTTCCATAGCAAATCGGTTGTTTTCTTGTAGTAGTAATCCGCAACGAAGTTCAGGCGATTGCCGAACAGGTCAAGATCGATACCAAAGTCAGTTGTGGCAGTTGTTTCCCAGCGTAAATCGGGATTGGCAATGTTGTTTGGCGCCAAACCAGATACCAATGATCCGTTCAAATCATAATTGTAGACACTTAAACGAGCCAGAGAGCGGTAGTTGTCAATATTCTGATTCCCGGTTTTACCATAGCTGGCGCGGATTTTCAGATTACTGATTGCGTCTATGTTCTGAATAAATGATTCTTCAGAAATTTTGTAACCCACTGCCACCGATGGAAAGAATGCCCACTTGTTATTCGCTCCGAATTTGGAGCTTCCATCCGAGCGGCCGGTCAGAGAGATCAGATATTTGTTATCGAAGGTATAGTTGATTCTCCCCAGATAAGAAACCAGCTGACTTTGATTTTTTCGCGATGTAGGCGGTGCAAAAACGGCCCCCGCGCCAAGATTATCCGACTCATACATATCTGTCAGGAAATTGCTCGAAGATGTGCTGAAAGATTGATCACGATCCATTTGCCAGGTATAACCTGCCACCACATTGATCGAATGTTTATTGATCAGTTTGTTGTAGGTCAGAATGTTTTCGTTCAGGTAGGAGTTAGACCGGCGGTTTGCCTGTGTAGCCCGCCCGTTGGCATTGTAACCATTCACAGTCTGGCGGGGCTCATACATTTCGCGGTTGGCATTCGACATGTCCGTTCCGAAAGAAACTCTAAGAGACAGATCGCTGATGATGTTCCAGTTTAATGCCATTGTTCCCATGATCCTGTCTATATTCTGGAAATCTTTATTGAACTTGACGATCGGCACAGGGTTGTGTACGGTTGAACCACCCGGGGTAGGATTAAGCCTGGTGTAAGAGCCGTCCTGCTGAAAAATTGGTACTGTCGGAGGCATAATCAAGGCTGCATTCACCGTATTGGCATTGCCACCACCATCTCCTTCAGAACGGCCATTATTCCCCCACACTTTGCTGGTTGTCAGGTTTGTGGTGAACATCAGGTTTTTCGCCAGCTTCGTATCAATATTTGCTCTGAGTGAAACCCTCTTAAAATCAGAGCCTATCAATACCCCTTTCTGGTCGAAATAACTTCCTGATACAGCGATTTTTGTGATATCATTCCCACCGGAAATATTGATTGAATGGTTTTGAATCGCAGCCGAGCGAAATACTTCATCCTGGTAATCAACTCCTTCGCCCATTGTTGCAGGATCCGGGAAATTGTAAAGGTCATTTGGATTGGGGTAGACCGGGGTTGCGACTCCGTCATTGACGCGTGCTTCATTGACAAGCGCAGCAAATTCCCGCGCATTCATCATATCTAACTTTTTAATAACCTTCTGTACTCCGTAGTAACCATCATAGCTTACCGTGGTTTTTCCCGATTTGCCGCGTTTTGTCGTGATTAATACAACGCCGTTGGCTCCACGAGAACCATAAATGGCTGTAGCGGAAGCATCCTTCAGAATCTCCATGGACTCGATATCACCCGGTGCAATAGAGGCCAGTGGATTCTGACCTGCGCCGTTTGATCCGGATCCATTATCGCTCGCTGTGCCACCTGCCGTGATAGGATACCCATCCACTACATAAAGTGGCTCATTACCGCTACTCAGAGAGTTTCCACCACGAATACGGATAGATACACGGCCACCTGGTGCGGAGGATGCCTGCGTAACCTGCACTCCGGCAGCCCTTCCCTGGATAGCCTGGTCAAATGATGTGGTAGGTAATTTTTTCAGATCCTCGGATTTGATAGAAGAGATAGAACCGGTCAGGTCGCTCTTCTTTTGCGTACCGTATCCGACTACCACTACTTCTTCGAGTGCCTTGTCGTCTGTTTTCAGTATGATGTCCAGCGTCGTTTTATTCCCTGGCTGAACTTCCTGCGAAATATAGCCTACATATGAAAATACAAGTATAGGATCTGTTTCGGTCAGATCCAGTTGGTAAATTCCGGATATGTCGGTTGTCGCGCCCTTGGAAGTTCCTTTTACAATGATGTTTACACCAGGGAGCGCTTCACCTTTCTCATCCGTAACCTTTCCGGTGAGCTGCTGTACGGCTGGTAAGCTTTTCTGAGGAGCTACAACAGCTTCTTCTTTAGTTTTCTGCTCCTTTCTGATGACAATATTCTTGTTGAAAATCTTGTAGGACAAAGGCAGATTTTCCAATAGCTGATTCAGGGTCTGGTCTATCGTACCATTTTTGACATTGACCGACACTAGTCTGGATGATGGTAAATCCAGTTTATCGTAAAGAAACAAATATTCGGTTCGGCTCTCTATGGCCTTGAATGCAGCCTCTATAGAAATGTTACGCCGTTCCAGCGTAATTTTCTGGCTGTATCCTCTGGCGGCGACCTGCGACAACGTTGCTATCAGCAGTAGCGTTACGAGTTTCATAGTCTTTATCAAATTAGCAGCTGTGGTCAGCCGGTAGGGTTTTCCACGCCATTGTAAAAGGTTTATTTTCATATCTTTGAAAGATTTAGGTAAAAAATAGTCGCTTTTCCGACAAGAAAAGATTGTTTAGCCTGAGTTGATCCGGGGGAAATGTTCGCAGCATTTTCCCTTTTTTAGTTTCAGACCTTCCCCTTGATCAGGGTGGAGGGTTTGCATACCGTATCATGTGATTTGGGTCAGATTTGGATAAAAGTTTAACTATATAGTATATACGTATTTGTTAATTTGTAATGATTACTTTTTTGTTTTCAATTTTACAGTTTACACCCGCGTAGCTGAGCATGTTGAGCAATTCTGATATGTTCACATCCATGGAAACCTTCCCGGTGAACTGACGGAGCGGTATGCTGCCCTGGTACTCCACCTGTATGTCGTACCAGCGGGATGCTTTCTTCATCACCTGCTCAATACTTTCATCCCTGAAATAGAAAAGTCCCTTTTTCCAGGCAATCACTTCGTCCACATCCACATCGGCAGTTCTGATATTTCCATCGTTGCTTATGGCCGCCTGCTGACCGGGAACAAGTTTTTTTCTGTTGCTTTTACTTCCCAGTGAGACCGAGCCTTCGATCAATGTAGTTTTTGAAGAGGGCTCATCCTGATAGGCCGTAACATTAAAACTGGTGCCGAGTACTTCAATTTCGCTGTCGTGAAATTGTACCTTGAAAGGCCTGCGTTTATCTTTTTTTACCTCAAAATAGACTTCACCGGTAATGGCAACACTTCTTTCATTTTGAGCAAATGAAGCAGGAAAGCGGATTGAGGAATAAGAGTTGAGCCATACCTTACTGCCATCAGGAAGCGTAATCTGATATTGCCCTCCTTTGGGCGTAGAGAGCATATTGATCTGATTCGGATCCGCTGAAGCTCCACTAACCTGTGCATCGTACGTAAGCTGACCATCACTGTTTTTGCTGATCTTAGCGCTTCCCTGAGTTGCCAGTAACCCGTTGGAGGCACTGTCGAGCAGAATTGTTGAGCCGTCAGCCAGGGTAAGTGTAGCCCTGTTACCTCCCGGTTCCACATCGTTAGGTATCTCTTTGGCAGCAGCTGTCTTCTGTTGAATAATGTCTTTATCGTTGAATTTATAAAGAGCTCCCAGACCAAACAAAATCAGAATAGCCGCAGCTGCATATCTCCACCAGTACCATTTTCTCAAAGGAGAAATTGTTTCTTGCTCAGAGGTGTGTTCAATGATATTTCCGAAAATGGTTTCGCTTTCATTTCCGGAAAAAAATCCATGATTTTCAGCTGCATTTTCCCAGGCATATTTTAATATATCAGTGAGTTGCTGATCGCCCTGAGCCCTTCTAACCAGTAGCATCAGTTCATCTGTTTCTTCAGCAGATGCATCACCCGAATAGTACTTTTGAAAGAGGTAAGTCAGCCTGGTAGAAAATTCATGCATAATGCTAACATTTAATCCGGTTCGGTCTAAATAATGTTATTTATACTTAGGACAGAAAAAATGTTAAAAAAGGGGGTATTTAAATATGACTTTTTTTAAAATAAATTGGATATAAATAAAATAATACTGATTGTCAGTCTTTTACGAATGTAGCTCGAAATGGATTCGGTAGAGATCTGCAGATATTTTTTTACAGTTTCCTTTGAAAGACTCATGCGGTCGGCAATTTCCGCATATTGCAACCTTTCATGCCGGCTCATCAGATAAACCAGTTTTTGCTGTTGCGGAAGACGGTCAATAGCCTCGTCGACAAGTAAGTATCTCTCATTTTCTTCCTGATAATCTGCTGGTAACATTTCCTCGGTTACCTGCTCCAGATAGGTAGTGGCTGTTTGTCGGGCGGCTATCGTTTTCAGAGAGTTCAGCGCATGATTTTTTGAAATGACAAAAAGATAACTATCAAAATTGATTATCTCAGGGAGTGTAGCCTTATTATTCCAGATCTTTAAAAACACATCCTGAACCACTTCTTCAGCCAGTTCACGTGACTTTGTAATGTTGTAAATGTAGCTACCCAACTTATGGTGATAAAGATTAAACAGCTGCCGAAATGCACGCTGATCCCCCGCGGCAACCTGCCGCAGGACATCTTCATTACATGGCGGAGCTTTGTGTATCATACTCTTCGTAAAGTGGTTGACCTTAGAAATTTTCACGAACCTGCTTCGATATCAAAGCAAATGTAAAGCAATCTTACTGTTACTGACGAAATATTTATATTTTAACCTGATATAGTGGTGTTTTAATATTGGCAGAGCGCTAAAAAGAGCTGTCGTAGAAATTTGACACTTCTTGAACTTTTTATAGAATCTAAACGTACTTGTATTTGCGATATAAACTAAACTCCATTAACGAACCGAAATAATGAAACCAAAAAAGGATTTTCATGTACTGCTAGTCGAAGATGATATCGATGACCAGCAGTTGATAGAAGAAGCGTTTCAGGATTCGGATTTACCTGTGCATCTGGATTTTGCTACAGACGGACGCCAGGCGCTGGATATGCTTTCCAAAGCGGCTTACGCACCTGATCTGATATTATTGGATCTGAATATGCCAGTGATGAATGGGTTTGAAGTTCTGAGCCAATTGCAGTTACGCAATCTTTCTTCCCGTACTCCGGTTGTTATCCTGACAACTTCTTCTGACAAGGATCAGGTGAACCGCTCATATGATCTGGGCGCGAGCAGCTACATTGTGAAACCCAGGAAATATACTGACTTACAGGTAATGGCTAATAATTTGAGAAGCTACTGGTTTCAGACCGTTGTTCTGCCGACCTAGTACGTTACCGGTTTACAGTCAGGTTTATCCGTTCTGTTTTTCAGCATCCAGAAGCGTAATTACGTGCCTTGTTTCCTGCGTTAACCGCTCATAAATTTCCTGCATAATTAGTGTATCATAGCTGACGGAATGCTCCAGTTGGATAGCCACTCGGGCTATAACTGGTAGTCCGGCGGTAGCAGATGTGCCGTAAAGCTTGTGACCCACTCCCTTAATCATGGCAAGATCTTCTTTGTCAATGGCCATTTTCAGATTGTCTAATGAGTCTGTAAGCTCTGATTTGGTAAGATGAATAACTTCCGCAACAATTCCGTGATCATTACCAGCATATTTGATGAGCTGGTCACGATCAAAATGAATAGTTGCGTCATCCGTAGATGTCACATCTGAAGGGATTTCCGGGCTTTCGTATCCCAGCCAGTTACTCAGTGTAGCGCGAAGTACTTTTTCAATGATTGGTTTTGCAATAAAGTCATCCATTCCGGCTGCAAGGCATTTTTCTCTCTCCTCTTTAAGTGTTCCGGCAGTCAGGGCTACAATAGGAAGAGTTCCTTTGTTCATTAATCTGATCTGTCTTGTAGCTTCCAACCCGTTCATTTCCGGCATTTGCATATCCATTAATACCAGATCTGGCCAAACTTCTTTACAGGTATCAACAGCTTGCAGGCCATTAAGTGCTTTCAGCAGGGTGGCATTGGGTAAAATCCTTTTTACAATCGTTTGCGTGAGCAGCATGTTCACAGGATTATCTTCAACGATCAGAATCGTATATTGATTAGAATTAGCAGGCGGAGTCGCAAAGGTTTTTACTGGAAGGACAGGCTCAGATTTTATTGCATAAAGCTGCGACAATGCAGTATACAGGTCATGCGCTTTTATTGGTTTCAGCAATCTCTGGGATACGGCCAACGCTTCACTTTCAGATTTAACAGTTTCCTTATCAGAAGACGTCCACAATAGAATGATCGGTAGCCGATCGCTGCTACGACCTAGTAATTGCCTCATTTTTGTTATCGTTTCCAGACCATCCCAGTAGGGCATATGATAGTCTATCAGCGCTGCATCAAACTGTTTTCCTGAGGCGAGTTGCTGTATGGCTTCGTAGCCATTTTTTGCTTGTACTGACGCGATACCTTTCAACGACAGTATGTCAGAGATAATCCTGCGATTGCTCTGATTGTCATCGACGATCATGACATTTTTAATTTTATCCAGATTTTCATATTCAACCGGCTCAGCATTTGCGGCTTGCACTGTTATTTCAAAAAAGAAGTCGCTGCCTTTATCAGGGACACTTTCAAGTTGCAACTGACTGTCCATTAGCGAAAGCAATTGATTCGATATAGTCAGTCCGAGTCCTGTACCACCATATTTTTTAGTAGTGGAGCCATCTTCCTGTGAAAAGGCCTCAAAAATTTTACTCTGTTTATCAGGTTTGATCCCTATTCCGGTATCCCTGACACAGAAACGTAAGGTGGCGTAACTGTCGTTGCGGCTAATTGTTGTGATGCTGAGTTCTATTTCACCTTTTTCAGTAAACTTGGCGGCGTTAGTCAGTAAATTTGTAAGAATCTGCTTTAACCTGACTACGTCTACCCATATAAAATCCGGCAGCCCATCCGGAAGGTGCAGCAGCATTTCCAGTCCTTTATTTTGAACCTGATAAGAGACGATATCGGTGGTTTGTGTGCTGAGTTCGTAGAGGTTAATCCGCTCAATGTCCAGTTCCAGTTTGCCCGCTTCGATTTTAGAAAAATCCAGGATATCATTAATAATACTGAGCAAAGCATTCGCGGACTGATTCACTATCGTCAGGTATTGTTGCTGCGTGTCACTCAAATCTGTTTCCAGAACAAGATCTGTAAAACCGATTACCCCATTCAGGGGTGTTCTGATTTCATGACTCATATTGGCAAGAAATTCGGATTTCGCCATGCTGGCTTCTTCAGCGAGATTTTTCGCCGCCGTGAGCTGCTCGCGCTGCTGTATTGCTTCGGTAACGTCCTGGGTAAAAATCATTATCCCGCCAATACTTCCATCCAGCTGATACCAGGGCCGCATTTCCCATGCAACATAGTGTCGGTTTTCTTCACCGAGCAAAATAAATGAATCCTGATCGTTGCGTTCAACGGCTCCGGCAAGGATGCGCTGATGTCTTTGCTTGCCTTCAGCAGTAATATTGGGAAAAAGATCGTAATGCGATACACCAATCACTGGCTTATCGTGCAGTTGATAATCTTCGAGCCAGTTGTTGCTCGTCGCAATATACCGCATCTCAGTATCAAACATGGCTACTGATGCAGGGGCGTGCTGAACAAAAGCAGACAGAATTGCTTTTGATTTGAGTACTTCTATCTGCGTCTTTTTCTTATCATCTATATCCTGAAATGTTCCGTATAGCCGGTGGCAAATACCGTCTTTCCATTCCGTTTTTCCGATTGCTCTCACCCACAACTCATTGCCCTCTGCGTCCACAATCTGCAGCTCATGATTCCAGGGAATACCATGTTGTAATGCGTTATCAACGGCGATGGTAATCAAATCCCGGCTTTCGCCTTCTTTGTAAAAGTTAATGGCCGTATTAATATCCGGTTCAAAATCCGGACTGACCCTATGAATCTCTTTGGTAACAGAGGTCCAATACAGCTTTTGGTTCTCCAGATCAATCTGCCAGCCGCCAATCCTGGCCACCTGATTGGTTTCTTCAAGCATCTTCTTCGTCTGATACAGATTTGTTTCCATCTCAAACCGTTCTGTGATATCCACACCATTGGCGATCACGTACATTTCCCCATCCGCTGAAGTTTCCAGCGCATTGCTGAACATCCAGGTCTGGCGGAATCCTTCTTTATGAACCATAGTCACCTGTCCTTTTGCAGATCCTTCTGACTGTACCTGCTGCAGATAGGCGCTTAAAGCGAAATGTCTGCCTTTGGGAATGAGGTCATAGAGTGTTTTACCAATCAATTCCTCGGAGGTGTATCCAAGCATTTCTGCACCCGCCGGGTTGACAGACAAAAATTTGCCTTCGAGATCATGGGTACTCATCAGCCCCAGTGAATTTTCGAAGAAAGCGCGTAATCTGGATTCGCTGTCAGAAAGTTTGGATTCTTTAATAAGATCCTCTGTAAAATCTCTGCCGACAGCAAACAAATTCCCCGTACTTTTTTCCGGGGACGCAGTCCATTCTATACTCCTGTATGCTCCGGTGGAAGCGCGTATTCTGGCAACAAAGTTCTGAAGCTGAATGCCCTGGCGGATAAGTTTGATTTTATCCACTGTTGCGCTGAGATCGTCGGTATGCACCAGATCATAAAAGGAGGTTGTCGTCAACTGACTGGCGTCAATACCTGTCAGTTGTTGAAGTGCAGGGTTTATCTTTTTGAAATAGCCGTCTGTTCCCGAAATACAGATCAGGTCTGGTGACAGTTTGAAGAGATTCTCGAAGTTTTTTAACTCCTCTTTTTTTCTGCGTTCTACAATAAGTCCTATCACCTCCTGCGATAACAGTAACAATGCTTTTTTTTGTTTTTCGGTCAAATACCTTGGTACACGGTCAATTACACAAAGTGTTCCGAGATTGAACCCGGATGGGTCAGTAAGTGGGTATCCGGCATAAAATCGTATATGTGGTTCTCCCGTAACAAGTGGATTGTTGCTGAAACGTGCATCATTTTCAGTATCCTGCACTTCGAACAAGGTGTCTTGCATAATTGTATGCTGGCAAAAAGCAATCGTTCTGGGGGTTTCACCCAGCTGCAAACCTACTTTGGACTTAAACCACTGCCGTTTCTCATCCAGAAGTGTGACAAGTGCAATAGGCGTATCGCAAATGATAGATGCCAATTCTGTGATGCGATCAAATTCTTCTTCATTCAAAGAGTCTAATATCTGGTAATTTTCTAAAGCTTCAAGACGTCCTTTTTCGTTTTCGGGTTGCATGATTACAGTGTCTGTTAACTCAGTGAATTCCGGGATGGTTTTTTTCAGGCGAAGGCCAGCTTGAAATATGTAAAACTATTTCTATAAATTCCAGATTTTGTGTCTCTAAGTATAAAGTAAATATAATTCTTAGTATTTATATTATATGATTTCTAAATATTCTGAATATAGTTCAAAATTTTACTGATCGGTCTTTCGGTAAATTTCATGCCAGATGAAAAAAGTTTATATGTAAATTAATTTATTCGCTTTCTTATAGAAGTATTATTTGGCAAAGTTCCTGTTTGTGCCACTATTCACGGAGTGGGCAGAGCCGTTCAGATTCATATTTTCTGAACAAGTTGGTTTGTTGTCCTGATGCTTTTCAATGCGGATAGCGTAGACTCTGTCAGATCCTGGGAGATATGGCTTGGAGTATTGGTAATGCTTAACGGTAAGAAACGTTAAGGAAGGGGCAACCGGAAAGAGAATAAACCTTTTTCCTGCACATTTTGACTCTCAGTTGTAGGGATAATCAAATCAACCAACCGTTTTGTGAATTGAAATTCGTAGCCGCGTTAACAGTGATGCGACGAATTTGTTTTTCATCTGAATGACGGATAGCTGCAAACAGCTCTGTTGCCGGAATTTCATGATTCCTGTACTGATATTTTCAATCGGGTCGCGCCAGCCTAAACTATTATTAACAACATAAGCAGATGCATCTCAAATGATTTTGCCTGTTTCCTTACCCAAAAAAGTAAACTCGTTATCACGCATTGAATTATGCTTAAAAGCCAATAGCTTTATGATATAATCGTGATGCGATTATACCCATAGTCACTTTTTAATTTTATGTCAGAGGCGAACATACATGGTTTTTCGCAGGATATAATCCGGCTCAAAGCTGCTTTGGGGGCAGCCGGTATAGGTATTTGGGAGGTCGATTTAGCCAATAACATGGTTTATTGGGATGATCGCTGCTGTGAGCTCATAGGATTGGAAAAACAACATGCCATACCCTTTGATCAGTCTTACAAATACATTTACCCCGATGACCTGCCCCTTGTGACAAAGTTACTCAATGCTGCCCTACAGGGGGAAAATGGAGGCGCCTACGAAGCAACCTACAGAACCGTAGGTGCTGACAATCTGATAAGATGGGTGCATTTTTCAGGTTCTGCCTATATGGACCACGACAGTCAGGTCCAACGTTTCGGAGGAGTGGCGCGCGATGTGAGTATGCGTCATCAGGCACAGCAAAAGGCGAGTGAAAGTGAAGAGTTTATCGAATTTCTCAGCAATTCGGTACCAGCCATGATTTTCTATCTGGATGCTCACCAACGCTATAAATCCTATAACAGTACCTTCATGCAATGGTATAATGTGGGAGAAACCGAGGCGCTTGGTGTTCACGTACGGGATTTTATTGGTGAAGAGGCCTACGCAAGAATCTATCCCAGATTAATAAGAGCCTACGCCGGAGAACAGGTAAGTTTCGAAATGCCTGCTCCAGGCCGGATCGGAAAGGACCGCTGGCTAAGTATAATTTATACGCCAGACATTCAGGACGACGGCACCGTGGCGGGTATTGTGATACATGCTACAGATGCCACCAACAGTAAACGCACCGAAATCGCGCTCAGGGAAAGTGAAGCAAAATTTCGTTCTATATTCGAGCAGGCTCCAATGGGGATTGCATTGGCAGAAGGAAGGGATATGGTTGTTACATTGGGAAACGACCGCATCTTCGAGATTTGGGGAAAGAGCTCTGAAATGACTGGGCTGCCCATGATGGCAATACTCCCTGAACTTGAAGGCCAGCCATTCATGCAACTGATGCAGCAGGTGTACGATACTGGTATTCCGTATTTCGGAGCCGGAACATTGGCAAGGCTTAAAAGGAAAGGAGTGCTGGAAGATGCTTATTTTGATTTTGTATATACGCCTGTAAGGGCAGACGACGGACGTGTGACAGGGGTTATGACCCTGGCTACCGAAGTGACCAACCGTGAAATAGCCAATCAGGCTATAGCGCATAGTGAAGCCAGATTCCGTTCATTGATCGAACAGGCTCCGGTAGCCACTTGTTTGTTTATCGGAAAGGATATGAAAATTGAGGTGGCCAATGACAAGATGATTGGTGTGTGGGGTAAAGATGGTTCGGTCATTGGTAAGCCTTTGAGTGAGGCAGTACCAGAGCTGGTCGGACAACCTTTTCTTGATATTCTTGAATGGGTATATACAACAGGTAGCGCCTATTCTGCTACAGCTGCTCCGGCTGAGCTGGTAGTGGATGAAGTGCTGTCGACCTACTATTTTAATTTTAGTTATAAACCTCTTTTTGATAATAATGGTCAGGTGTACGGGATCATAGATATGGCTGTTGATGTAACCGAACAGGTGATCGCACATCAAATTCTGGAAGAAAAAGAGATCATACTTCAAAATGCCATAGAGCTTGCTGAGTTAGGGAACTGGACAGTGTACTTACCCGAAGGAAGAACAACACTGGCGCCCAGAATGGCTGAATGGTTTGACGTTCCGCTGGCTGAGGCAGATATCAGTGTTTTTATGCAGTCGATTCAGGAGGAGGACCGCAGACGTGTTCGCAATGCTCTTTTTTATACACTTGACCCGGAGTCGGACGGCTGGTTCAGGGAGGAATATACGGTAGTGAGCCAGCAAACAGGCCAGAGAAGGATCATCAGTGCGATTGGAAGATCATTTTTTGACAAATACGGCAAACCTTATAAAATTGAAGGAACGGCACGGGACATTACCTCAGAACGGCTACATCAATATGAACTGGAGCAAAAAGAAGCTGCGCTCAGAAACGCCATTGAGCTTGCTGAGCTTGGAACCTGGAGTTTGGATGTGCCTACTGGCATAGTGACATATTCCGAAAGGTTGCAAAACTGGCTGGGAAATAGCGCAATGGATCTAGACCCGGGGGCACTGTCACATGTGCATCCGGATGATAAGGAAAGGGTAGGGCAGGCACTTTCAAAGGCCATTGAAGGTAACGGACGGTTTGACCAGATCTATAAGCTTGCCTGCAATTCTGATGGAACAACACGTATTATACATTCCAGCGGAAGAGTGCATTTTGATGGTGATGGAAACGCCATCATGCTGGTCGGCACGGCTCAAGATATCACAGTTCAGCAGGATTTGAAATCCGCTCTGGAGGCACAGGTGCGTGTACGAACAGAGGAATTGCAACTTGCCAATTATGAACTGGCCGGGACTAATGAACTTTTGGTACGCTCTAATGAAGAACTGGCTCAATACGCCTACGTGGCCAGTCATGATTTGCAGGAACCTTTGCGAAAGATACAGGTCTTTACCGATATGCTGTCATCGGATAGCATGTTGTCAGCATACGGAAGAGAATTGGCGTCCAAGATATTCTCGTCAGCGGAAAGAATGAGGATGTTGATTATCAATTTGTTGGATTTCTCTCAACTGGCCAAATCCGAATCTCCTTTTCATCTGATTGATCTCAATGAGATTGTAAGAGATGTATTCCGGGATTTTGAGCTTGTTGCACAGGAGAAGGGTGCTATATTCAGGCTGGATAAACTCCCGTCTCTGGAAGCTGTCAGCCTCCAGATGAACCAATTGTTTTATAACCTGATCAGTAATAGCCTGAAATTTACCAAACCTGATCAGCCACCGGTTATCTCCATATCGTGTGATATATGTCCGGTTGATTTGTTAAAAGATTATATCAAACTTCCGCATCCCTTCGCAGTATATTACCGGATTCATGTACAGGACAACGGTATAGGATTTGAAAATCAGTATGCAGACCAGATTTTCGAAATCTTTAAAAGGCTTCACGGCCGCAAGAGTTATCCCGGATCGGGTATCGGACTTGCTTTATGCAGAAGAATAGTCTTAAACCATGGCGGGGCTTTAATTACAGAATCTGCACCGGGGAAAGGAGCAAGCTTCTGGCTGATTCTACCCGACAAACAATCCTGATTAATTTTCGTGTACAATTTCATCTGCTGGAAAAAGTCGCAGTGAATTTGTTTTGGTATTATTTAAATAATTTTTATTACTTGTACATTAGAAGTAAATTTATAATTATAGTACTATTTGTACAACTTGAAGGTGTTTTATAGTAATAATTTTATAGTCTGGTCTGATTCTTTTGCAAATGGTTTTATGTGATTCTAAGATTTAATACCTTCGGAACATTCATCTCATTTTGTATGAAAATAGCTATAATCGACGACGATCCCATTTTCCAGATTTTACTGAATAAACTGATTCAGAAAATACCCTCTGATAACGTTGTACAGCAGTATACCAACGGTCGTATCGCGGCGGAATTCATTGAGGAGTTTTCTGAAAGTGTGAATGTGTTGCCTGAACTGATCTTTCTGGACATAAACATGCCGGAAATGAATGGATGGCAGTTTCTGGAAGCATTAAGAACATTGTCGATTAAAGATTATAATCCTGTTATTTATTTGTCGAGTTCATCTCTGGATGACAAAGACTATATCAGAGCCAAATCATTTACCGAGCTTAAAGGCTTTTTAAATAAGCCTATTTCATTTCCTGAGCTTTCACATATTTTGGAATCGTTCCAGTAAAGATATTTTGTTCCGGCTTATTAGTCGAAGGATCACCGGTAGCAATTGCCGGTGATTTTTTGTGTCCGGACCAGCGGTTCCAGGCGGAACCCTCGCAAATCTAGGATGCATCTCGGTGTGCCTGTTTTGTGTTGTTACCTATTGTAAATGCAAGACATATTCCCATTCTGGCACAATTTTTACCATCAGCAGGCTGAACGATCGAAATATCTACACAAGGTTACACGGGTAAAACAGCACACAAATGGTTAAGGTCAAATTTATTATTGCGCTACTTAAAGACAGTTTCTCAGAGTTTTTAGACGATAACTGTATGAAACTCGCTGCGGCGCTGTCTTATTATACGATATTTTCGCTGGCTCCGCTGTTGCTGCTCGTGATTTCAATTGTGAGCATATTTTTTGGGAAGGAAGCCTTTGAAGGCGAACTGTATACTCAGATCAGTGGTTTGGTGGGAAGTCAGGCTTCATTGCAAGTTCAGGAAATTGTAAAGAATGCGGCTTTGACCAATAAGTCATCGACTGCGGCTGTGATAGGTGCGGTTACTTTGGCGATTGGTGCTACGGCGGTATTCGCAGAGATCCAGGATTCGATCAATTACATCTGGTCGATCAAATCAAAACCTAAGAAAAGCTGGCTTCAGTACCTTAAAAACAGATTACTTTCCTTCTCGGTGATTATAACCCTGGGTTTTCTGATGATTGTATCGCTGGGAGTAAACGCAATGGTGGACGTACTTAGCAGCAGATTGGAACGCTACTTTTCTGAAGGTTCGGTAATATTGTTCTCGATCGTGAATGTGGCTCTTGTCCTGGCGATCATTACTGCCCTTTTTACAGTTATTTTTAAAATTTTACCGGATGGTAAGGTACGTTGGAAAGAATGCCTGGTAGGTGCAGGATTTACAGCTGTATTGTTTGCAGTGGGAAAGTTTGCCATCAGTTTTTATTTGGGGCAGTCGGATTTGGGGGCTACCTACGGAGCTTCAGCATCAATAGTGATACTGCTAACGTGGATATACTATTCATCCATAATCCTTTATTTCGGAGCTGAGTTTACAAAGGTATATGCAAGATCTGATGGTACTTCGATTGAACCTAATGATCATGCCGTTCTGATTGTTCGCAGAGAAGCAGAGCAGAACGAGCCTGTTCAGCAGAAGGCTAAGGAGGGCGTTGCGAAAATTGTGGCTGTGTTAAAACCGGAAGCTGTCAAGAGCAAATTAATCGACAGCGTGACTTCGTTCGTGGATGACAAACTGAACGCTGTACGGGCGGTGATAAATACTACCATATCCAGACTGACTTCGCCTGTGCTGTTCTACGCGGTAGGTTTCGTGATGTTTTTTATGACTTTGATTGTAGGTACATTAATCGTCGGGCGACTTCTGAACCAATGGGTTGACAGCGATTATCTGGGTTATGTGGTTCTTCTCGGGGCTTGTTTTATTATTATAGCGTTGGTAGTGCTGTTGAGAACAAAAATCACAATTTTCCTTCGCCGTACACTGTTTAAACTCATGGAAGAAAAAAACTGACAGACGTGAGATTACGGGCATTTCATCACGCCACGATTATATCCGGCGCTTTGCTCCATGAGCTGATTTCGTTCGTTGTCAGGCTCCCACATGTGATTACCCAGCACATCAAAAAAGGTTTTTTGATCATGATAGACTAAGGGTGGAGGAAGAATCATACCTGCCTATTCCGAAGATTCGCATAGTGGATCAGGCTATAGTTCAACGTAATTAGAATCAGACCAAGCCGGATATTCAGGATATTCACTGAGTCGCCGTTGACTTATAATCCCTGTCTTTGTAATCTGAAATTGTCGATTGATTCTGAAATTCCATCACCATCTTTCCAAATCCGACCTGCGTTTACTGGTATTAAAACGCTGTTATTATCATCTCCAGTTTTCTCTATCATCACTAGTGAATATTGAAAATCTTTGATCGAATTTCCTTCGAGCTGTCCGGACATGACAGTCACCAGTTTATTGGTCTCAATCGCTAGTTAAAACTATGCGCTTTCAGCGCAAGACTTTCAGTTGCTACACATTTTGTTAAATTTACTGAATGAGTAAAGAGCAACGAATTGGGAGCCATACGGTAACTTGGTTGACGGTCCATATTGTTTGGGTTACAAAATACAGATATAAAGTTCTGACCGGCGATATCCAAATTCGTTGCAGGGAACTTGTTAAGCAAATATGTGATGCAGAGGACGTACGTATTCTGAAAGGTGTTGTAAGCAAGGATCATGTTCACATTCATATTGAGTATCGACCTTCTCTTGCGATTAGTGATCTTGTAAAAAGATTGAAAGATCGTACATCTCGTCGCTTGCAGGAAGAATATCCAGAATTGAGTAAACGATACTGGGGTCGCCATTTCTGGGCAATAGGCTATGGGGCTTGGAGCACCGGTAATATTACGGATGAAATGGTTAATGAATATCTGGAGCATCATAGAAAGCCTGGAAATATTGATACTGATAATATTATACTTGAATAAAGAATTTCATTCTTTCCTTTAACCTATGGACTTTAAGTCCATAGTGGTTTAGTTGGAATTCCACTAGACACAGCCTCGTTTTTTGCAAAAATTGTAAATCTGTTACCACTACCCACGATAAATGCACCCTGGCCTACTCCTTTGTCACTACCTCTGTTGTGATAATCATGGGAAATTTCCTGAGCATCAGTTTGTCCATAAAATTTATAGAAGTTGTCAGAAATCACAAACCCTTTTTTCTAGGCATCGGACGGACCGTACGGCTCAACTAATTCGTAGGGGCTTACCCTGATAGCCATATCTATCCTGGGAGGTTCATTCCTTTCGTTAATGGACATGCCCTGTGTTCTTAGCTTGTCAATAACAGCTTGCGACACAATCGATTGAATGCGTACTATTTCCCCTTCTTTTTTTTACAAGCATATAAAAATATAATTGACAGGACAATTATACATGTACGGGCCACTGAAGTAGATAGATTTTTCATATTTGGTGTTTTTCGATTATTTGGATGGTTTAGAATGATTTCTGCATGGCTATTTTGACCTTTCCTTCTTCGAGCTCAGCAATCTCATATTTTAAGGCAGGAATTTTAGTGAAATGCTCTATGAGTTCGTCAGTAGATCCTTGATGGTCACTTGATGGTCAATCGATAAGCTGCCCTGCGTGCCTTTAATAGATTTTTTGACATTTTTCACTTTGGTTTTTGGAAAAAGCAGTTGCAATAAACCTGTCGCCCATCTTATTCCTCTTTGGCAAAACCGGTATTGCCGTACTCGATCCGGGTACGGGCAACCGAAGGTGGTTTCAGGGATAGTTTAGGACCGAACACTTAATCAGCAGGGTGCAGCTCCGCATATTGTGATGACGAGGAGACAAACCACTCGGTTTGTTTGTGGGAGTTATCGAAAAAATGGCAAAGCTTTGAATACAGACAGCTACCGCTCGATCCGTGGGTTTAAGTATTTGATGGCTTAATGAATTTGGTTTAGATCGGTTGCGTCCTTTGTCACAATAATTCCGATAAGAGCGTAGCCAAAATTATCTGACTCGCTGTTGTTTTCGTTTGCAATATAGCCTAAATACGTTCTCCAAGGCTCTCGACAGCAGTGAGATACGTGTGGAGTTTGTGTTTTTTCTCTTTCAGACATAATACATTGTTTCCTGTCTACACCGACAGATAGTTCAGACCTCAGCAAAAAGACAAGATGTAAATCAGGTTAACATGTTAAATGTCAAAACATTACATCGCTTTCAGTGAGTACTTTTTTTCTATCCGAAGTACTACACGAATGGCTCACTAGAGTTTTGTGCATTTTTATAAATTTTGACATTATACGCACAATAAAAAAAGCCCATTTACGCGGGGTAAATAGGCTTTTAGATGTTTTAAAATTACTTTTCGTGGAGACGGAGAAACTTGAAATTAGCATTTAACTTATTAATAATCAACAAGTTGTAAATTCAATTTTTTCACTACAACACGAATCGCTCACTGGTTAAACTACTTCCAGTAAAAGTTATTCAGTGGAGATGCAGGGATTCGAACCCTGGTCCAGAACAGGGAAACCCTGCGCCTTCTACATGCTTATCCGTGATTGGATTTTCGAACCTGACAAGGTACACGGCGGACCCGCGTCATGGCCTTAGATACTGGTGTCTCGTTGAATTTCCGTATCACTATTTCAACCAGCGCTGATTTGCGACACCCCGGAGCCCAACCGTCAGCACGTAGGTTGGAGGGATGATGGCATTTGGTTAATCCTCCGGATTAAGCAGCCATGGCGTAGTTATTTTCGCCAGTTATTGTTCGAGAATATTATTTCCGGGAGGTACTCTCAACTCCCGACATGCTTACACACAGAACCTCAGCCCGCTGTCAATACCAGTCACCCCCATTTTTGTTGGCACAGGTACTTTACTTGAAGCAAAGTATTGTTGCTATCAGAAGACAAATGCGGTTGAATAATAGTTCAAAGTAATTATAAAAATTTTCTTCAACACTGATTACCAAATGCTTAGTAACCGGCAAGTTTTACATTCACAGATTTATCGATAAAATTAACCGACTTCTCCGCTAAGACCCGCTTTGCGGTTCCGACCGGATCTCAGAACTCCCATCTGTAGCTCAAAACCGGAATCAGGCCCAGCTGATATTGTGCTACAACTTTCTTTTTAAAAGTGTCGTAATAGCTGTATGCTTCGTTTTTTGTACCTGAAATATTTTGCAGATCCAAAGCCAGAGTCCGGCTGTAACGGGTTTTACTTTTCTTCCAGTAGATCCGGACATCCGGGCGGAAGTAGTCTTTCATTTTTACTGAGAACGCCTGATCTTGCAGGTACACTGTTGTATTGCTGGCCGTCGAAGCATCAATATCTATGGGTGTATCCCGGAAGCCGCCTACCCAAAGAATTTTTGCATTTATGCCCCACGTACTTTGAGTTCCCTTCTTAAATTCTTTTCCCCCTGTAAAACTGAAAGTGTGCCGTCCGTTGAAACGGCTGTCACGCCTTACACCATCGCTTCCTACATAAGTGGCATCATACAATGATCCTGACAAAAGAATATAATATTGATCTGTTAGTAGCTTCTGATAGGTAGCCTCAATTCCATAATTGCGTCCGGTTCCAGAATTCTCAAGACGACGATTCACTTCATTTTCAATTACGTTGAGAGCTGAAAAAGAGTTACGTATCCCATCAGTCACAGGAACATCTATCATTTGTTGCCAGTATGCTTCCAGTTTCAGACTACTGTTTTTGACAAAATTCTTTTGATAGCCTAATACAAGATGATGTGATCGGGTAGGTTTCAAATGCAGGTTACCCGCGAACTGCGTTGTACTATACTGAGCTAAATATACCTGAGGAAGCTGCAACTGGCTATGTAGTCCATACGAGAAACTCACCTGCTGACTAGGATTCAGTTGCCATTTTACTGCCGCTCTTGGCTCCAGGGTTGAAGAGTTACCTTTAAGAATATGCGTTTTTAAGGTGCTTATCATCGAATGCAACCCAAGCTCTGAGGTAATATTGTCAGCAATTTTATAGGTCCAATTGATAAATGGCTGAATCAACCAACCTGTTAATTGCTGTTCTGATCCACCCCAATACCTGGTTAAGCCAATGTTATCATATTGCTTTGTTGCATATAAGCCTGCCTTGATTCTGTTTTTATCATTAACCCTATGTGTGATATAGGTGTTTGCTGAAAACCTGACCTTACTCAATTCATCGCTGTCGGTGAGAACCCTGTTATTTGCAGCAATTTTCACATCGTAACTCTGCCGAATTGTTGTCAATCCTGAAGCCACAAGAACTGTATTCCATGAGGTGCGATTACCTAACGAAACGTTATGGGTTATACCTCCTGCACCCATTTTATTCTTAAAAATAATATCTCTCCCATCTTTTTGTACTTCCCAAAGAGTACTGTCCCTCTCGGCAGTAAACACGTTTTCACTGATTCCACCTAATCCAAAAATACTGAAGGTTCCTGCCTTTTTTGTAGGCAGATTTACATTGAAAGAAAAATCCTGAAACTTATTGGCCTCTCCGCCAAAATCAATACCGATAGAACTTAGCAAACCAGTAAAAGAGTAACGGTAGTTGGCCACGTACGACGCTTTCGATTTCTTTGAAAATGGACCTTCTGCTGCAACATCGATACCGATCAGCCCTACCTGCGCTACAAATTCTGTCTTCTCATCATTTCCTTTGCGAAGGTTCATATCTAGTATGCCGGAAAGCGCGTTGCCATATTGTGCAGGAAAAGCTCCAGACAGAAAAAAAGAATTTGAAAGTAGCTGCGTACTGAGAATATTTACACCTCCACCGGTTGTTGTGGCACGGTCGCTGAAAGTACCTGCGTTGGATAGATGATTGGGATTTACAATCTCCACACCTTCCAGTCTCCATTGCATTCCATTGGGGGAATTTCCCCGGATTACAAGCCCGTTTGCCTGATCGTTGGCCGCCGCTACTCCGGGAAAAGAAGTGGCTACCCGTGCCGGATCCAGATAAGTAGCAGCGTACCGCATTGTTTGTTCAATCGTAATTTCCTGAACGCTGTTGAAGGCGCCTGGTCGGTTGGTAGTAACCGTTGCCTCCCGTAATTGCTGACCGGAAGCATGCAGCCGTACCTCCTGCACATTTTCTCTCCCGGATTCCAACAGAATTTCTGGAATTACTACTGATTCATAACCCAAATAAGAAATCTTCAGAACATATCTGCCCACTGCAATTTCCTGAAAACGGAAACTGCCATTTTCATCAGTGCTTGTGCCGTCTGAATTTTTATCGAGAGTCACCGTTGCACCAGATAAAGGCAGACCTGTGTCTGCATCCCGGACAGTTCCCCGTATGGTTGAAGTATAATTTTGAGCTAAACAGAAAGAAGTCGTAAACAATACAATGAGGAGAATTCTAAGCATCTGAGAAAAGGTATATGGAACACTGGCACAAAAATAATGCGTTAGCAGGCGATCACAAACTTAAATTTATTCAGAGTGCCATAGGGGTAAACCCTGAATGGATTGTCTCAGGCTAAACGTAACAAATAATCTAACTGACATCTTATGAGAATCGCACTAACCAGTCTTGTATTTAGCTTACTCTTACTTACAGGCTGCGACAAAGAAAAAGTAGTGAACGAAAACGATTTGCCAAGTGGCGCCCGCGAATTCGTGGAGGCGCACTTCCCCTCTGCCAAAGTACAACAGGTAGTGAAAGAGCGTGACGACCTGGAGGTAACTTATGATGTTATTTTGGATAACCAGGTAAAACTAACATTTGATAAAAGTGGCAACTGCTATGACGCAGAAAGTCCTGCCAGCTTAAAGTTACCTGATTCTGTAATTCCTCTTAAAGTGCTGGAATATGTGCAGGCCAACTATCCTGATCACTTTATAGTCGAATGGGAAAAAGACAAAACTGATCAGGAGGTAAAACTTTCCAATCGCGTTGAACTGAAATTTAATCTGAGCGGAGGTTTTTTGAGAATTGATAATTAAGAACAACGATAGTACTTACACTTCTTCAACAACAGACAAGGACGAGGCAAACGCTTCGTCCTTGTCTGTTTTAGTGGGTTCAAAAAATTAAATTAAAAAATTTAACCACATTTATTGACATAGATTTTAATTGCTCTACATTTGTAGAATACAATATACAAACATAGAATAAACAAAATGATGCAACTTAGTAAAGCGGAAGAACAGCTTATGGATTATTTGTGGAAGGCAGAAAAGGCATTCATGAAAGATCTGATAGAGGCATTTCCAGAGCCTAAACCAGCAACAACTACCATTGCTACGCTTTTGAAACGCATGCAGGATAAAGGTTTTGTAGGGTATACACTTTATGGAAATTCGCGGGAATATTATCCAATGGTTCAGAAAACC
The DNA here is from genome assembly GCF_003383615.1 of Dyadobacter luteus. Classification (GTDB taxonomy): domain Bacteria; phylum Bacteroidota; class Bacteroidia; order Cytophagales; family Spirosomataceae; genus Dyadobacter; species Dyadobacter luteus. Next base: position 19,064 of record NZ_QNUL01000003.1, on the reverse strand, counting down.
GACTATTTCTCAAAACAAGTGGGCGGCATCATCAAAACATTCTTTAACGATTCTGTTTCCCAGTTTGGCTCATTCTTCGCGAAAGACACCAACCTGAGCACCCGGGAACTGGAAGAATTAAAGCAAATTATTGAAGATGAAATAAAGCGTAAAAAGAACGACTGAAATAGACTTCACCTCTTAATCCAAGCGAAAATGATCACCTACTTCATTAAGTTCATCCTCTGTTCTTTCGCCTTGCTGCTTTTCTACCGCCTTTTTCTTGAAAAAGAAAAAATGCACCACTTCAACCGGTTTTACCTACTGGCGAGTATTCTGTTTTCACTAACAATTCCTCTGGTGAGTATAGAGCTAACCAACCCCGGCCCGGTAGAATATGCTTCTGTAGTACAGAAGCTAAATACCTATCCTGTTATCAATCCGGAATCATCTTCTATCATTGCTGCATCTCCAACCAGTAGTGCAGCAAATAACCTTGAATACATCATTCCCGGAATGTATGCGGTGGTGACGTTCCTGTTGACCCTACGTTTGATATTGAATTTCAATACTTTGCTGAATAAAAAGAAAGGAAAAACGCTGATCGATTACCACCAATCCAAACTAGTGTTACTCACAGAAGAGGTGACCACTTTCAGTTTCCTGAATTACATTTTCGTCAATGAGAAATTATTTCGGGAAGGACACATAAAGCCTGAAATACTCACACACGAACTCGCTCACGTACAGCAGAAACATACATTGGATTTACTTTTCACAGAACTCGTCAGCGCTGTTTTCTGGATTAATCCTTTGCTGCATTTCTACAAAAAAGCCATCACGCTGAATCACGAATTTCTGGCAGACGGCGCTGTACTGAACCAGTTTGAAAACGTACAGAACTACCAATTGCTTCTGCTTGACAATGTACTTCATGCAAAACAGGCGAATCTTACCAGCAGCTTTAACTATTCTATCACAAAAAACCGATTAATCATGATGACTAAAAATTCCAACCGGACGCTTACAGTCTTAAAGAAAGGTATCGTCCCCTTACTTTCGTTTGGTCTTGCATTGATTTTCTGTGAAAAGATTTATTCGCAGAACACGCCAAAAACAACCGTAAGTAAGGTTCAGCCAATTGTAAAACCGGAAGAGGGAAAGACTCCTGTTGACTCTGCCAATCCAAAATACCCGAGAGCACTTTATGCACAAAAATCAGGTTCGGGACTTTCTCTGGATCAGATCCGGGAATTTGAAGATATACTCGAAAAACATACGAACTATACAACGAATAAAAAGGGAAGAACGGATCGTATCGTTCGCATGCCACCGGCTCTGAAGGATCAAATGTATGAGCGCTACACACGCATGGATAAGGAACAGCAGCAGCAACAGTTTGATCAAGGGCTAATCATAATGCAGATGGACATCCCCGTTAAAAAAGCCCCTACTCCCGAAATGTTCGAGAACTGGAAAAGACCTACTGTATTCGGTATATGGATCAACGACAAGCAGGTGCCCAATTCCGAACTGGACAAATATAAATATTCAGACATAGCAGAATATGACTTAAGCAAATTGTACGGGGCAGCACTGAAAGGCCGGATTTATAAGTATCAGCTCAATTTACTGACCAATGATCATTTTGACAAAACGTACGAAGAGCGGGTCTTAAACCGAGTAATCATCTCACGTACATGGCTTCCCAAAGCCCCATAAAACAATTATTCTGTTCAAAAACATCATTCTGTCCCTAATTTGACTACTGTTTCCTGTTTATCCTCGTATTTTTGCCCGGTAACATAAGAACCAGCATATGAATATTGAAGATATAGAGTCATTTTTTAAGGGTTTACAGGACAACATTTGTGCAGCGATTGAAGAAACCGACGGGGGGGGCAAATTTAAAGAAGATGCCTGGGAGCATCATTCAGGCGGAGGCGGCAGAACCCGTTTGATACAGCACGGTAGTGTGTTGGAAAAAGGAGGTGTCAACTTTTCAAGTGTACGTGGAGAAGTACATCCGCGCCTTCGCCAGCAAATGAACCTGGGAGAAAACGATGACTTTCAGTTTACTGCAACCGGTATTTCGATTGTGATGCATCCTGGCAATCCCCACGTACCCATCATTCATATGAACGTGCGGTATTTTGAGCTGAGTAACGGAACGTGCTGGTTTGGCGGAGGAATTGACCTTACTCCTCATTACGTAGTTGAAGATGATGCAAGGGCATTTCACCAGCATCTGAAAACCGTTTGTGACAAACACCATGCTGCCTTCTACCCAACTTTCAAAACCTGGGCCGACGATTACTTTTTCATACAACACCGCAACGAAACGCGTGGTGTGGGAGGAATTTTCTTTGATTATCTGAAACCAGATCAGCAGGGAAATGGGCAGGGTTTATCAAAAGAACAGCTTTTTGCTTTTGTGAAGGAAGTAGGTGAAAGCTTTGCGCCCATATACACAACACTCATGGACAGATATCGCGACATCCCTTTTACACAACTGGAAAAAGACTGGCAATATCTGCGAAGAGGACGTTATGTCGAGTTCAATCTGGTCTGGGACAGAGGCACCAAATTCGGACTGGAAACAAATGGTCGCACCGAATCCATACTGATGAGTCTGCCTCCGCAGGCCAACTGGGAGTATAATCTGATCCTGGAAGAAGGATCTAAGGAAGCGGCTACTATCGAATGGCTACGCAAAGGTGTGGAGTGGGCTCCGGTCTGAACGCCATTTCGGCGGTCTGAACGGTGACAGACGGTCGTAAGTTGATTACCCGTTCAGGCTGCAAAAATGCATTCAGACCGGTAACGAGGTGCTAACATCCGACTCAAAACGAGGGCAACTCCCATTCCTTGTTCAGATCATAAAACAAATGACCGTCCCTGATATAAAGCGGAGATTCAAAATTATTATGATACAGCTGCCCCGTGCCTAGCCCCTGGGGCAGCTCATTGTGAAACTGCGAAGTGAACTGTGCAATCGCGTTCAGACCAATATTGGATTCCAGCGCAGAGGTAATCCACCATCCGATCTTCAGCCTGTCTGCAATCTCAATCCATTCTTTCGTTTGCCGAAAACCGCCCAATAATCCGGGTTTCAAAATGATATAGGTAGGTTGAATTTTCTTTAACAGTGCGAATTTCTCTCTGTAGTCAAATATTCCAATCAACTCCTCGTCCAACGCAACCGGCACTGGCGAGCTTGCACAAATCTGTGCCATAAGTTCATGTTGCCCTGCTTTCACAGGTTGTTCAATTGAATGCAGGTCAAACCGGGCAAGTGCTTCCAGTTTAGTATCCACGTTTTCTGCATTAAATGCACCGTTAGCATCTACACGCAATGTGATTTCCGAAGCCGAAAACTGCTTTCTCACCGAAGCAAGTACCTGCAGCTCCTGTTGGAAATCTATAGCGCCTACCTTCATTTTTAAAGTGGCAAACCCTTGTTCCAGTTTTTGCTGCACCTGCTGTTGCATAGAATCATAATCCCCCATCCAGATCAACCCGTTCATCAGAATGCCTTTCTGATCACTGATGAATGGGCTGTGATAAATGATTCTGTTGCCACCATTCATATAATCCAGCAAGGCAGTTTCTATTCCAAATCTGACAGAAGGCAGATGTTCAGGGATAACCTGCTGAAGGATGATAGAAAGATTGAAAGGAAATACTTCTAAATCCAGCTCGTTGAAAAGAGAGCAGACATCAGCCAGCTGATTCTCAAAATCAGGCAGATCGTCGACACTTAATCCCGGCAACGGCCCGCACTCCCCGTAACCTTCAACGCCAGGCCGTTCTGTATCCGTAACACGTACAAGCCATGATTTCCGCTCCGTCATCACCCCACGCGATGTTCCTGCCTGCTTTTTAAAGCGCAGCGTATGAGGTGTAAAGACGATTTTTAACGGCATGATTTCTGGTGTCAGTTTTTTCAGGGCTGCAATATTAGCCAAAAAATACGTAATTATGCAGATAAGATGATAGAACGCAATTGGATTAAAGTCATATTGACACCTCTTTCCTGGCTATACGGTTTGATTACCAGTATCCGAAATCTGCTATACGACACACAGGTGCTGCGTTCTGAAAGGCCTTCCCAATTCACTCTTTCTGTCGGTAACATCACTGTTGGAGGAACAGGCAAAACCCCTATGACAGAGTATCTTGTACGGTTGCTGTCAGCAAAATATGCTACAGCTATCCTGAGCAGAGGATATGGGAGAAAAACAAAGGGTTTTGTACTGGCTCAACCGAAGCTGACCGCCGAAGATATTGGTGATGAGCCCTTACAGTATTTTGAAAAATTCGGAGATTCTGTCACAGTGGCAGTCTGTGAGAAACGGGTGATTGGAGCAAGAGAAATTGCTTCCCTGAAGCCTGATGTAAAACTGCTGTTGCTCGATGACGCCTTCCAGCACCGGGCCATTATTCAAGATCTGAAACTGGTATTGACAGACTATGCCCGGCCATTCTACAAAGATCTTCCCTTCCCTGCCGGACGCCTTCGCGAAACAAGAAGCGGAGCCAAGAGAGCTGATGCCATTATTGTTACCAAATGTCCGTCCACTCTGACAGAAGAAGAAAAAATACAGATTATCACAAAAATCCGTCGCTACGGCAAAAACGGAACGCCTGTCTTTTTCTCTTTCATCCGGTATGGCGAGGCTGTTTGTTATGACGGAAGTCGGGTTAAGTTAAATAATGTTAAACTGGTGGCCGGCATCGCAAATCCAGCTACGTTTACCGCACATGTCGGGCAGCATTGTAACGTTATAGAGGAAATTATTTATCCTGATCACCATAATTACAGCACCGACGATCTGAAAGGACTGATTAAGTACTTAAAAAACGATACTTTTGTAGTTACAACCGAAAAGGATATGGTCAAGCTAAAACCATTAGTGGAAGAAGCAGGTGTTACAGCTCAATTTGTTTATATACCCATTGTCGTAGATTTTAAAAATGAAACCAGCAACTTTGATCTCTGGATACGGCAAAAAATCCAGAATATCCTTTAAAAACGGCGTATTATAGTTTCGTTTATGAGAATTGCTTTTAGTATTACACTATTCCTTATCAGCATCGTTTTTTGGCAGCAACAAGCATCGGCTCAGGTAAATTTGCCGGCCGGTATCAAAATGCCCGGCGGTAGCGGAGGAGGTGGCCTTGGCAGTGGAGGTGGCGGAGGAGCAGTTCTGGATGATAGTACCAAGAACATTTATGGCCCGAAAACCACGCTGCATTACTTTGAAAATGATATCCTGAACAACCGGGATTCAGTGCGTTATCTGGTCGACACTTCGCTTACCAACTTTCACCGCTGGTCTCCCATTGATAAGTCCTGGGGAAAACTTGTTGACCTGGGCAATGCACTGACAGCTTCGAGAAGTATATTTTTCCAGCCACGGCAAGATATCGGTACGCAACTCGGAATGCGTGCTTATGATACCTATGCAATCAAAGCGGAAGAGGTACAATATATTGATACCAAGTCTCAACATACGTATCTATCCTATATCAATGGCGGCAAGCAAACCTCACTTGGAAAGTTCGGTTATTCGCAAAATGCCCACTCCCGGTTCAACTTCGGTCTGAATTTTGAAAGATTTACATCTAACAAGCAATACGGAAGTTATAATACCATCAGTTCCGGCGCATTTTTGGGCCAGAACTGGACTATGCTGATGCATACCAGCTTTTTCTCCAAAGACAAAAAATACCTTTTGCTGGCCCATTACCGCCATTTGAATCAGAAAGTGCGGGAACAGGGAGGTGTTATGCTCACTACTGATGCGGTCACCGGGCAGATTGATCCTTACCCCTACGATGGCCCTGCAAGAATAAGCGATAACGCCAATTCATGGGAACGACGTCATGTCTTTCACGTGTACCAGCAATACAAGCTTGCCAATGGTTTTCAGCTTTTCCAGCAGGGAGAGTATTCAAGCGTCATCAACCGTTATACGGATCGGGATATAGCGCAGGGCATCACCAATGGCATTTACAAAACGGTTAAATTTGATACAACCACCACCAGACAGGACATTTATTACAAGCTTCTGGATACCAAGTTAGGCTTCAAAGGTTACCTTTCGGGTTTTAACTACAGGGCGTATTACCGTCCTCGTTTGTATGGAATGAACGCAAAGGGACAGGATTTCAACACAAGTGGACGCCCATATGCCACCTACCGTACCGGTCTTCGTTTTGACAATATCGTTGGTGCCTGGCTGGCTTACTATCTTAAGGATTCTGCTCAACATCTGACGGCTGAAGCAGAATTGAATTTGTCTGTCAATTTTGAGTACAATCTTAAAGGAGAACTTAGTACCAAATGGGGCAAAGCCGGAGTTCAGATTATCCAGACGGCACCCGACCTTCTTACGCAACGCTATCTGGGCAACCATTTTGACTGGAGAAATAATTTTAACGGTCAAAAGGTACTGACCTTCTATGGCTCAGCACCTGTCAAATCAAAAAAAATCGACTTTACTGCTGATGCCTATATACACCAGATCGTGGACTATATCTACTACGATACATTGGCCTTGCCGACACAATACAATGGCCGATTTGGTCTTTATCGGATAGGTGCTACCACTGCAAGTCATTTCAAACGATGGAACTTTGCAGGTATGGCCTATTTCTCAGGAACTGATAACAGCGACATTTTCAAGGTGCCAAACCTATTTGCAAGTGGAGAGGTTACCTACGATTTTGTGTACGCCAAGGTACTTCATATCCAACTTGGACTTGCTGCACGGTACCGCTCTACCTATTTCGCAGATGCTTATATGCCGGTTACGCAGCAATTTCACAGGCAGAATACAACACAGGTACAAGGCCGGGTTATTACTGACGCATTTGCAAACATCCGTATCAGCCGCGTGAGATTATTCTTCCAGATGTCGTACGTAAATATGAATCTTTGGGGTGCTGCGCCGGCAGGCTATTACATCACGCCTACTTATATGGGGCAAGGCAGAGCATTCTCCTTCGGTGTGTTGTGGCCGTTGTTTGATTAAACCACAACTTTCATGGTTCACGCATGCCATGGATTCAAATAAATCCTTACTGAATAATGTCTTTAACCACACTCGGTCTCGAACTCCCGACTGACCCCAGATGGGTTGATATAGCTGCGATGCAGATCGGCGATATTTTGATTGATCATGCTTATTGCGAACAGAAGGCGGCATCGAGCTGCATTTCACTAATCGTTCATTATCCGGAGAAAACCAGTATTGTTGAAACGCTCACACCCATTGTAGCGGAAGAATGGGGACATTTCCAAAGGGTTTTAAAGGAACTGAAAAAACGAAATATCCCTCTCGGAAGACAGCGAAAAGACGAGTACGTAGGTCAGCTAATGAAACTGGTACGCAATAAAGGTGATTATGAAGAAGCATTACTTGATAAACTATTGATCTGCGCACTGATAGAAGCCCGCAGCTGTGAACGTTTTAAATTACTATCCGAATCGCTGGACGACGAGCACCTGCAAAAATTCTACCGTGAGCTCATGATTTCCGAAGCGGGGCATTACCGTACTTTTATTGAACTGGCAGAACAATATATCCCTCAAGATATGGTAAGAACCCGCTGGAAGGAACTTCTTTTTCAGGAAGCAGAAATTATGAAGACACTGGGGCCGCGGGCAGATCGTATGCACTGATTATTTTCATAGCTCTCATTCCCTTAATTTCGCCTGATCATTTACCAACAGCGAGCTGTAATGCAAACTTTTCTTCAACACGTAGCGGCACATATTTACAAAAATCATCCGGCTGATCTCTCCGGTGTAACCATTGTTTTGCCTACGAGAAGAGCGGCCTTCTTTGTGATGCAGGAGTTGGCCAATGCAGCCAAAGAACCTGTAATGAGCCCTACGGTTTTAGCAGTGGATGATTTCGTTGAAAGTATCTGTACGCTTCGGATTGAGGATTCAGTACACCTTCTTTTCGAGCTTTACGAAACCTTTAAGGAAATAGATCCGACCATTGACTTTGACAGGTTCATGGGTTGGGCATCCGTGCTGCTTTCTGATCTTGATAAGGTGGATCAGTATCTGGTAAACACAGACTATCTCTTCGATTATTTGTCTGAAGCAAGAGCGATAGACCGATGGCAACAAAACCTGCCTTCTGGTAGAACATTACCGGAAACCAGTGGTACGGGGCAGTATTTTTCGCTGTTTGAAAATATCAAAAAAATATATGCATCGTTCAGAGCACGGCTTTCCAACAGAAATAAGGCTTACCGTGGCATGGCCTACCGGCATCTTGCTGAGCATGTGGATACGTTATTGGTGGCAGACTCTACCCACGAACGCATCTATTTCGCAGGTTTTAATGCATTCACAGAGGCAGAGAAACGAATTGTAACAGCACTCGTGAAAGCGGAAAAGGCAGAGGCCATCTGGGATACCGACCGCTATTACATGCAGGAGAATACAGGCGTAGAGGCTGGAAAAAGTCTCCGGGAATACCAGAAAGACAAACGGTTTGGAAAAGAATGGAACCAGATGACCGACCATCTTTTAACTTCTGCCAAAAATATTACCCTGTATGGCGTTCCTAATGCAACCCTTCAGGCCAAGGTAGCCGGACAGTTGTATCAAACCATGCGCCAGAATGAAGATCCTGAGAGACCGGTGCTCACAGCGATCGTATTGGCAGATGAGAACCTGCTTTTGCCCATGTTGTATTCGCTGGATGAGCAGGTAACGGATCTGAACATTACCATGGGACTATCATTGAGAAGTTCCCTCTTGTATACGTTGATTGACAGTCTGTTTGAACTGCAGCAGAATGTTGTGGAGTTCAAAAACCGAAGTGGTCAGATTGTAAGGATTCCCAAATTCGGGCATAAGTCTGTTGGAAAGGTATTGAACCACCCCTTCATCCGGCATTTTGAATACGTAATGCTCAAACCTGAGAGCGACGGTCAAACCATAATTCAAAGGACACTCAACGAGATTACAGATAAAAATATCGTCTACCTGAGCGCAGATGAACTCATAGCACTTGGCGATCATCACCCTTTGTTTAAGATACTGTTTACCCGTTGGGATAAAAACAATCCTATAGCCATACTGGACGCATTTTATCAGCTGATCAATCTGCTAAGGGATGTATATAAAGATTACAAAAATGCACTGGAAACCGAGTATCTGTATCTGTTTTATACTTTGCTCAAACAGTTCGAGCAAACCCTGGCAGAACGCAGTGAGCTGATCAATCTGAAAACGCTTCGTTCGTTTATGTTCGAGCTGATCAGACAAACCCGCATACCTTTCAGCGGGGAGCCGATCAGCGATTTACAAATTCTGGGAATGCTAGAGACCCGTGCTCTGGATTTTGAGCGAGTTATTGTTCTGTCTGTAAACGAGGGGATTACTCCGCAGGCAAAAAAACAAAATTCGCTCATCCCTTTTGATGCTGCTCAGGCAGTGGGACTGCCCACCTACCAGCACCAAGAGGCTGTGATGTCCTACCATTTTTACCATCTGATACAACGTGCGTCTGAGGTTCACATGCTTTATACCAGCACCAATGATGCCCCCGGTGGAGGGGAAAAAAGCAGGTTCATCCGGCAGCTGGAATATGAACTGACCGGGTACAACCCGCTGATCAGGATCGAAAATAAGACAGTTGTTTTTGAATCCGGCAACTACACTGAACCTGAAGAAGTAGTCGTCAAAAACGATGAAATGCTGGCTGCGATCCGGGGGTATCTGTCCGGGAAAGGCATTTATCCTACACACCTGAACGAGTTCATCCGCTGCTCAATGCAGTTTTATCTGAAACATATCGTGGGTGTTCAGGAAAAGGAAGAGGTGGAAGAAGAGCTGGGAATGGATAAAATAGGGATTTGGCTGCATAGCTGTCTGGAGCGGATGGATAACGAATTTTTTCTCTCTGGAAATGATCCTTCGGAAGAGCAGATTAAAGCTATTCTCCGGGAAGAATTCAACCGGCTATACAGCGGCTACGTGACAGATATGGGGCTAAACAGAATTTATTTCCAGATCGGGGAACAGCAAATCCTGACCTTTCTCAAACATCAGATGGAACAGAAGCCAAGGCGGAAAATTCTGGCAGCGGAACAAGCTCTTCGCACCAGTATCAATCTTGTCCTACAAGGGCAATACACGCCTGTGAACATCGGAGGAAAAATTGACAGGATTGAGCGCGATGATGCAGGAACCTTGTTTGTCATGGATTACAAAACCGGCAGCGTTGAGCTTTCAGCCAAAACCAAACTGGCCGATCCGCTGCTGAGAGATGAAATGATGAAAACGGATGGCGACAAAAAAATGGGTTATGTGCGTCAGCTATGGCTTTATGAGTATCTGATGTACCGCAAAATGCGGGAAGAACAGGGGCTGAAACTCCAGGACACCGTTTATGACTTCGGTCAACATCTGGTAAAATCAGGATTCTATTCTTTCCGGGACCCAAAAAATGCCATTGTCAACCCGCTAGAATTGACAGATGGAGTGAACCCTGCACAGTTTTTGGAAGAATCTGAAAGGATATTAACCGACATTCTCAATGATATGCTGGATCCGGATATTCCTTTCGCTAAAACCAACGAGCTTAATACATGCGCGTTTTGTGATTTTACGGGTATCTGCGGGAGGTAAGTTTTGTGGAGGTTGTTGTTTACTTCAACACGCAATGCCCGTGTAAATACGGAGGCTATTTGAAACAGGTGTTACTATGCCCGATTTTAGGGGATAGTAACAGCACCTTACCACAGGTCTCTGAAGGACTTTTTTGCATATTCATCGTTCTGTAAAAACCAATTGCCAATATTCACCCTTTTAGCATACAATGCTGTAGCGGATATTCGAATTATAGTAGTTGTTGCCAATATTTTGTAGTTCAGTATTTTATAGATAGCTATTCATTGAAAGCGAATAAGTTTTCTTTTGTTCAATAGTCAAACCCGGCATTTTGTAGTATTTTTATTATTCAACGGTATAGCTAATAATAGCCCTATTGTATATATATTTACCCAAACCCACACTAAAATTGCTTTTGTTGCATATCCCCAGAACATGGCTCCACATAATCATGGTCATGTTTATTACCTCTGTTACAGCTTCCGGACAACCTGTCAAAAACAAATACACAATACGGAATTTTACTGATGAAAATGGGCTTCCTCAAAATAGTGTAAAAAGTATGGTGGCTGATAATCTTGGTTTTATCTGGCTACAGACTGAAAGTGGGCTTGCCAGATTTGACGGGCAGAGAATTGTTAGTATGAGTCAATTTTTCAAGGATGGGATGGATCGTGGACAAAAATTCCTGCCAGATTTATTAGGAAATAGTAATAAAATAAATACTTACCACCCAGATAATGCGTCTGTTCGTATTGAGAATGGAAGAGCAGTGCTCGACCAGGCTTACAAAGTACAGGAGATGATGGCTCTGATGGGATTCAATGTGCTAACAATAGACTTAGCCCAGGATATTTCTGAAGGGATGCTTAAACGTATAAATTTTTTAGAGACACTTCATTATTCCGTTTCGGGTTGTAAGGGTTGCGCATATATAGTCACAGCCAACCATATTAAGTTTTATTCTGATTTTAAGTTGCAGTGGGTCAAGAGTCATAACTTTCCGAATTTTAAAAACTTTTTCGTATTAGATGGACAACTTTATTATTTGACCGAAGACGGGACTGTAGCTGAATGCGCGCAGAGAGCTTTTGAGCCTATGAAGATTTTTGGGGATGTGCTGTATGATAAAGAATGGGAAAAAGGTAATTACAAACATGAACTTTTTGCAAATACGTTAAATCAACAGGCTTTTTTACTAATAGAGGACAGATTCTATTATTTGAAAATTGGCAAAGAGGGAACATGGAATACAGAGCTATTGTTGGAGAGCTTTTCGTTTAAGACAAACGGTATTACAAGTGTTTACTACGAAGAGAGGTCGGGAAATTTGTTGGTGGGAAGTAGAACAAGGGGTCTTACGGTAATAAAAAAGCAAAATTTTTTAAGTCTGGTCCTAAGCAAGGATGATGATAAAAATGTTACTTATAGCCAGATCTCTATGGACAGTAATACGGTTTTGTTGCCTGGTGGAAGAGTAGTTGGCATTCGTAAATCAGGTGGAAATCTTCTGGAGGAAAGGCAAACCGCAGGAGTTGTGCACGATGTCAATGCTACATCAGCACGCTACGCTTTGCGCGATAAGTTAGGCAGGATGTGGATTGCTGAGGAGCGCTTTGTAGTCATTTACTCCTCCGATGGCAATAAGGTCCTACATAAAATTGCCGTAGATAATATAACAACACTCTTTGAAAGTTGGAATGGCGAGATTCTGGTAGGGTCTAAAGGAAGGGGGCTCTTCAGTCTTTCACTCAATTCAAAAGAAGTAAGGTCATTCTATAATCCTGCCGATATGAAGGACGTGGTGTGTATACAGCAAACGGATTCCTCTCATTTAGTATTGGGTACAGAGAAGGGACTTTATCGTTTTAATTTACTTACCCGAGTAAGGGAGTTAGTGCCAGGTACAGAAAATCTTTTTGTCAGAAGTCTTTACTTGAGAGGAAAAGGAGACGAGCTCTTTTTCACAACCTTCCATCATGGCTTCTTTTACTATGATGGCAAAAGGTTGACCCAATTTCCTCTTGATGCGAACAGATACCTTGCTGCAGCGCATTGTATCGTGGAAGATCGCAACGGCTATTTTTGGATCACGACAAACCGGGGTCTTTTTCAGGCGAAAGTGGAGGATCTGTACAACTATGTAAAGCGTGTACAGCGTGGAAAATCAACTGACTTGTTTTATCTGTATCATACAAAAGAAGAAGGATTTAACACGAATGAGTTCAATGGTGGATGCTCTCCCTGTGCAGTGCGGCTGAAGAACGGTTTTGTTTCACTGCCTTCACTGATGGGTTTGGTGCTATTCGAGCCCGAGTATGTCACGCCGGTTCTTCCCGACCGTCCATTGGTGATAGATTTTGTTGAAGAGCACAATGTCCTCAGGCAAATCACCGGTGACCGTGTAAAATTGTCGTTAAATCCGCGGAATATCAGCTTTCATCTCAATACAGCTTACTTTGGGAATCCTGAGAATTTGCATATTTCATATGTGTTGAAAGTTGGAACTGAAAAACCTGCTGATAGCGAATGGTTGCCGGTAGAAGAAGGGAAACCTATTGCCAGGTTTACGGAAATTGCTTCGGGAGAGTACACCCTTTGGGTTAGGAAAACGGATGGTTTTGGCTTTAACAAGTATAGTATACAAAAGCTGGCTGTGTCGGTACCGCTGCACTGGTATGAAATGCTTTGGTTTCGGATAGCGCTGGCAGTTTTTGTTCTTGGGTTGGTGTATGCCCTGTTTTACATACGCACGCGCAGACTTCTTGCAAGAAACGAGCAATTGGAAAGGCATGTTGCCGAACGCACACGGAATTTGCAGGAAGCGCTGGATTCTCTTCAGACTTCCGAAAAAGAACTCAGTCGGCAGATGCAGTTGCAATCCCGTTTGGTGGCATCCATTAGCCATGATGTAAGCACGCCTATTCACTATTTTGCAAAAGCTTCCGACATGGCAGGCGACATGATACGAGGTGAAGACAATGAAGGGGCACGGAAATTTCTTAAGGAAGTGAGTAGCTCAGCGCGGCAGATTTACACTTTTGTTGAAAACCTTGTGACCTTTAGTAAAAGTCAAATTTATGGATTACATACAAACGCCCGACCTGTTCTGGTACACAAACTGATTGAAGATAAAGTCCGGATTTTTAAAAATGTTCTTTCCCAACGGGGTATTTCTTTTCATAACGAGGTGCCTGTGGAACTGGAAATAGCCACCTCCCCACAGCTGTTGGGGATTATGGTTCATAATTTGATCGATAATGCCCTAAAGCATTCCTATGAACATTATGATGTGCGTGTAAAAACTGAATTGGGTGAGGGGGGGATACACCTTATTTTCTCTAATCCGGGACAGGGATTTCCCGATAGCGTTATTCAGTGGCTCAACCAACCACCACATGTATCCCAGAATGTGCCGCAGGAATATAGTGGATTAGGGCTGTTGATAATCAAAGAGATTTCAGAAATTTTGCATGTCGGGTTGTATGCAGAGAATAATAACGGAGCACATGTTCACCTTATTTTCAGTGATTACATGGAATAGATTTATTGTTTGAAGAATTTACATGGGCACGCGACTCAGGTTCTCTCGTACAGAAAATAAATATACTCGATTCAGTAAAATACTTGTCGAGTATATTTTCACTTACATAATCTACTCAAATTAAGATACTTTGCTTCAGCATTTTATTACAGATGCAGTTTTGTCATCACTTCATTGAGTGCCATCACATTATTTACATTCATTTTTTTGAAAATATTGTTTTTGATAGTGCTCACTGTTGTAGGCTTTCTGTCCAGCTGCACAGCTATGTCAGAAGTTTTCATGCCTTTAACCAGATAGCTGGCTATTTCTATTTCACGTGAGGATAATTTGTGCCTTTTTTCTGGTAGGATTGCGTTTTGAGGAGATACAAAACGGGAGATGATCAGGCCTATAAGTTCAGTACAAAAGAAGTACTCTCTGATTTCGATTTCCCGAATACATGTGGTCAGTTGTTCAAATTCACTTCGTTTTGATACAAATCCGGATACACCTGATGCTATCAGATTAGAAATATCGGTATATGTCATATTTTCACAGAAAACAATTAGTTTACTTTTGGAGCATCTAATTTTTGACAAAGTTATTTTCTTTCCCAACTCTGCTATGGCGTCTGCATTTACGGACAAGATGATGATATCCGGATCTTTTGGGAAGGGTTTTTCAATGCTGTCTGCTGTGTGTATCTGGTACGTTTCCGACATGCTTTCTGTAATTAACATGGCTATGCCAGCTCTGACAATAGGGTAACTTTCTACAAGGACGATGTGCTTCATAATACTATTGAGTTTGTTTAGAACTGTATTTTCGCAATAAAAATAAAGTTAGTATGATGATAAAAGTACGTTATATATGCTATGCGTTATAGAAATGTTTCTACTGTTGAGCGTATTGATGATCAATATCTTACGTTGGGGATAAGCCCGGCACAGTGAAATGTTATTGCTCAATTCTACTTACCAGTTGTGTAGGAAAATGTTTTTACTTTACTCCTTGAATTGGTTAATAAAAAAGTCTGCCGGCAATAATACCGACAGACTGATAGAAGGGGTTTCAAAAGTTGTTCTTTTATTTGAGAATACCAGAAGTTGATTTCAATCAGGGATTCATTGCAATGCGTGACTTGTTATTCAATTTAGCATTGTTCTTGCGAGCCAACCTGTTCTCTTTTTTGCTGGCACGTTTCTCTAGTTTAGCCAGTTTCTCATTCAAAAGTGTTTTAAGAGAAGCAATTTCCGCTTTATGAAGATCCAGTTCTTTTTGCTGTTCTTTTACAGAATTGATCAATAGGTAAGTAAGTTCGCTTGGATCCACATGCTTAAAATCTTTAAGTTTGGCATCACTTGCTGCTACAATTACTGACGGTAAAACTTCCTCTATTTCCTGAGCTATTACTCCGACGTGCGTTTTATTCCCAAGTGCAAACTGAGGTTGGTACTGGAAAGTCACGGTATTTATTTTCATCAGCTCACTAATTCCCTTATTGTAAGGATGGATGTTCTCTTTAGCCCTTCTATCCGAGGTAGCTGCCCACGCTCCTCCACCAGGTTTAGAAGCAGTACCTTCCACCACAAGGTTACCACTGAAAGAAGCATGTGCCGCACCGATGTTTCCAGTAGCAGTAATATGGTTACCAGAAATATTTCCACTAAATATAGCATGCACAGCTCTGATGTTTCCGTTTATATCCAGTTTATGACCAGGATTACCAACACCTATTCCCATCCTTCCATTATCTTTAAAAAAGAAAGTATTGGCTTCATCTGAAGAGGCTTGGGGATTGATTGCAAAAGCTTCCCAAGGTGTATTATACACCAGTCTGACACGAGGCGTGGCATCTGCGTGAGATCTTTTGAAATCAATAAATCCGCCTGCCCAATCGGTTTCTCTGGTGAGAATAAGGTTACCTCCTCCCAGACTCGTTGAGTTAGATTGCGATCCGTTTGTCCATTTCACCTGTACCGGTCCCGAACGTGTTATGGAAGTCCATTTATTTCCTCCGGCATCATTGGTTGTGCCATCCAGAAAAAAAGGAGTACTGGTAGCAGGAGTGTAGCTCACCCAGGCTCCTCCACTACACGTCCATTGCCTACCCACTGTACTGCTGGTAGATAACGTATCAGTATATAGGGTGCCTACAGCACAAGAACCGGAAGGTGCATTACTTCCCAATACGTTGCTTGCAAACACTTTTTCATTATTCAATAGGGACCATCTTGTACCATCATTGGCATACAATCCTTCTTCGAGTCCTGCCACTGCTTTGGTGTTATAGATGACCATACCTTTTACATGTCCTGCCAGAGGCGAGGGGTTTGTGGGTGCTACCAGCTCCAGACGTGGAAACAATAACCCTTTGTTTGCACTTTCAATTTCCAGGGCAGAGTTGGCATTGATTGTAGCTGGATTGTCACCCACCTTAACCTGAGCCTGGGCAGTTGATACTGCAAATACTAATAATCCTGCGCTTAAAAGCTGATTTAATTTGTTCATTGTTGCTGTTTATGTTTATAGATGTATTGCGAATCTTACTGTTTGTAACGGTATTTGGTATACGTAATGCGATAAAGTAGCCAGAACCAACAGCTTGAAATTGGTCTGTAGTTTTTCTGTCCAAATGCACCCTCTGAAATAAAGGATACACCGGGAAAAGTAGCTATGGGAATGCCACCTCGCAACTTAAAAGGTATGAGGATATTATCTTCGTATATTGTTGTGCGTTATGAGTGGTTGTGGGAAATTATAACTTGTCCGATGAGCAAAGTTAAGGGTGACTACGAAACATTTCGGATCGGCAATGTTGCAGACATGTTACTTGCGGGTGACGGTTACAATGAGGTGAAGTGAAGGAAAATTGTATCATAGTGCTATAGTGATTTGTGTGTTTACAGTACAAATGTATTTTTCTGAAAACTCCTACTATTAGCCATATAGCTTACTAAAAACAGAAATATTACGATAATGCATTTCGTAAGGAATCCAATGACTAAATGTTTGAAATGATACAACTCATGGTGTGTACCAGTCCAGGTAATGATTTGTTTATAGTGTAAAGAATACGATGTGAAATTGATGAATATGCGAAGTTGTAGAACTGTATCTACTTTTGTTATTGAGGTGTCCGAGTAGCAGATGAAGACAACAAGTAATGCCTTATTTTTCTGGTATATGATTTGGTAATATTTTGTTAACGAGTACTTTGATATGTATATTAATGTGCCCAGACTTACTAGCTTTGGAAAGAAACTTAAAAAATGAAAATGTGGCTTCTCGGAGAAATGGAGAAGAATCGAAGAGCTTGACATGAAATTTTACGTGGTAATCAAAGGGACATATCGAAAATAAAATCGAAATATTTGGAGATGATACCATTGCTTTCTCTAGTAGTTTTGAGCCTCAATAATTTTCCCCTCATGAAAAACATATTACTGTTAGATGATCATCCGATTATCCGGAAAGCTTTGGAAGGTACTGTTCGAAAAGTTGTCGGAGAGTGCATTGTAGTCCACGCAGGCACTTTGAAGGAAGCAATGACTCAGGCTGAGAATTATCGATTTGATATGATCATTCTTGATTTGAGTATTCCGGGTGGTACTGGCGCGGGAATGATACAAGTGTTACACAAGCAGTCTTCAGGAGCTCCGGTTCTGGTATGTAGTGGCCGTGATGAGCTGCACAATGCCCCTCACTGTATTTCTATGGGGGCGAATGGATATCTTCCGAAAAATGCCTCTGACGAAGAAACGGAAACTGCAATTCGAACAGTGTTACAGAATAAAAAGTATCTGAGACCGCATGTACAGGCCCAGATACTGGACAATTTTCTCCATAACAGAACCTTACTGCCCAATCCGATGGAGTCGCTGACGCCGCGGGAAAGAGAGGTTTTGGATCTTTTGATCATGGGGAAATGGACAAAAGAAATTGCTGAGCTGCTCAATTTGAAATTCTCGACAGTGAGTACGCACAAAGCTCGTATTCTGGAAAAGATGGGAGCTGAAAATACGGTAGAACTTTATAAGAAAGTAGAAGAATACACCAATGAATTGAAAACATCCGATCAATAAGTCCGGAGATTCAGGAACGTGTTCACCATGGCGTTTACCTTTTGGGTACATGCCATGGTGAACACGTTGTATTTCGATAACGGAGTAAAGACAAATTTATCTACTTCGAGGATATCGTTTAATCGGATATCTGTTATCCGATTAAACGATTGATGACAGGTGTGTGTATAGTTATTGGCGATCCGAATTATTTAATAATGTGTGTATAGCGATAGAATATTGTTTCTGTATGCAGGAAGCAACAATGTAGTTTCTTCTTTAGAAAGTGCTGCTTTTGATACAAATATAGATGGGTTTAAAATTAAACCATTAGCCATATTACGGAAGTTTTGTAGAAATATTTTTATCTAATTATACTAATTACAATTTAAATGGACGTATTCTTAATATATGGAAAACAGGTAAGTGAAATTATGTTGTCAACTGATGAAGAAATGGTCTCTACCACTTTTTGGATTTTTTGCTGAGGAAGTTCAAGGCTTTCAAAAACTTTGTTTTTTAGATATTTCCGTACTTCCTTGAAAAACCTTTCAACAGGATTTAGTTCAGGACAAGCAGGCGGCAGTTTCTTAAATACCAATTTGTTGGCATCGAAAAGTTCCTCCTTGTGGGCTTTCGCTCCGTCAGCTATGAAAAGGGATTTTTTACTGATACTCTCTTCTACTTTTTGAATAAACCAGCGGAAGGATTTACTGTCAAGCTTAGGAAGAAATGTTGCAAAACCTTCTCCAGTAAAAGGGCAAACCGTTAAATATAAGTACGTGTTCTCATAACCGATTTTAACTGGTGCAATGGGTCTATGCCCTATTGGTGCCCATTTTCGACTTAA
>NZ_QNUL01000029.1 GCF_003383615.1 Dyadobacter luteus | reverse complement strand
CATTGCATTCTTTTCTCGCTTTTCCAGTAGAACGAGATCAGCAATGCTTTCCTTAATAATGTCAGCATATTTCATACGTAAATATACGACTTTTTATTTTGAAATTAGTATAATCATATTATTTGTAGAAGTTTATTTACTTAATTTGCCTGTATAGAAATCATCAGTAAATAGAAACCATGAACTCACTTCTGCGCACAGTACCAGGTGGTATACTGCTTATACTCCTGTTTTCGAACCTAACATTCGCACAAATAAAAATCGAAGGGGTAGTTACTGAATCTACGAGTAAGGACCCTCTCATCGGTGTAAGTGTACAAGTAAAAGGTAAAGTAGTCGGTACCATTACGGATGCCAAAGGAGCTTTCAGCTTCAATGTCAATGCACAGCCGCCTTTTACTATTGTAGTCTCTTCTGTAGGTTTTCTTACTCAGGAAGTAGAAGTGACAGGCGGAAAATCTCATTTTGACATTCAGTTATCCGAGCAGGTAGTTTTAGGAAATGAAATTGTCGTTTCTGCTTCGCGGGTAGAAGAAAATGTGCTCAAATCACCGGTAGCGGTTGAAAAAATGGATATCCGTGGGATTCGGGAAACTCCGTCAACCAACTTCTATGATGCTCTGGCCAATCTGAAAGGAATTGATATGGCCACGCAGGGTGTTTTATTCAAATCCATTAACATGCGTGGATTTGGCAGCACCGGAAATCCGCGTACTGTTCAAATGATTGATGGAATGGATAACCAGGCACCGGGTCTCAACTTCCCGTTGGATAACATTATCGGGATGTCAGAGCTGGATGTTGAAAGCGTTGAAATTCTGCCGGGTGCCGCTTCCGCTTTGTATGGCCCAAATGCCATTAATGGTCTCATTCTGATGAACAGCAAAAGTCCTTTTCTGTATCAGGGATTAAGTGCAAATGTGAAAACAGGTGTGATGCATGAATCAAGTCGTTCCAAAGCAACTACTCCTTTTATTGATGGCACAATTCGCTACGCCAAAGCCTTTAATAATAAGGTGGCCTTTAAGGTGAACCTTTCGTATATCACAGCAAAAGACTGGGAAGCAAACAATTACAGCAACCTAAATCAGGGAGGTAATGCAGATCCACTTCGCGGCGCCGGCACTAAACCTGATTATGACGGCGTGAATAGTTACGGTGACGAGGTTCAGACAAACATTAACTCTGTAGCACAGACACTTGCGGCCAACGGACTTATTCCGGCACAGGCTGTAGGACTCGTCCCCAGTACGTTCGTCAGCCGGACGGGTTATATGGAAAAAGATCTTATAGACTATAATACCAAAAGTTTAAAAGCCAACGCAGCTGTACATTATCGCCTGAGTGAAAAGGTTGAAGCCATCGCCCAAATCAATTATGGTTACGGTACCACGGCCTACACCGCAACAGGACGCTATTCACTTCGAAACTTTAACCTTACTCAGGGTAAGTTAGAATTACGCGGAGACAACTTTACAGTTCGCGCTTATACAACCCAGGAGCGTTCCGGCCAATCATACCTTGCGGGTCTGGCGGCTGTATCGATGCTCAATGATTTCAAACCACATGCGACCTGGTTCGGACAATATACAGGAGCATTTGTGCAGGCACGTTCACAGGGAGCGAGTGAAGAAAACGCTCACCTGGCCGCAAGAGGTGTGGCTGATCAGGGAATGCCTGCTCCGGGCAGCAGCAGCTATAACGCACTGCTCGACAAGTATAGAAATATGCCTATTGTAGATGGTGGTGGCGGGTTCACAGACAAAACCAATCTCTACCATATTGAAGGGTTCTACAACTTCAAAAATCAGATTAAGTTTATTGAGCTGCTGGCGGGAGCAAATTATCGCATGTATGAACTTCGTTCGGCAGGGACTTTATTTGCCGATACCAAGGATGGACGCAAGGGCACCATTAACATCAATGAATTTGGTGCTTTTGTACAGGCCGGGAAAAGCCTGCTTAGCAATCACCTGAAACTGTCAGGCTCTATTCGCTACGATAAAAATCAAAATTTTGATGGCCAATTCACTCCGAGAGTATCTGCCGTAACCACTTTCGGAGAACACAATATTCGTCTTTCTTATCAAACAGGTTTCCGCATACCCACAACCCAAAATCAATACATAGATCTGAGAACGCCTTCAGGAACGCTTATTGGCGGATTGCCTGAATTCGATTCCAGATATGGCCTGTCTAATGGTATTCTGAGACAGAATTTATCTGCTGAAAATATTGCTGCAACAATCGCCGGTGATCAATCAATTGGCCAAAGTGCAGACGCTTATGCCAGGGCAGCAATTACTCAGGCAGTAACGGCCGCTGTTACACAACAGGTAAATGCAGCTGTAGCCGCCGGGCAAATTCCCAATAACCCCGCAGCTATACAGGCAGCAATTACATCAAGTGTACAAGGAGCACTTCCCGGAGCAATACAAACACAACTTCCAGGACTGCTGGCTCAGCTCACACCAGCATTTGCCTTAGCCAAACTTCCTAAATATCAACCCAGAAAACTAAAACCTGAACGCATTGCTACTTATGAAATCGGCTATAAATCTGTAATTGCTAAAAAACTGTTTATTGACGCCTACTTTTATGTTAGTCAATATAAAAATCTGATTGGCAGCACTACCATTGTTGTGCCTAATGCGCCTGCAGGCCCGGGCTTACCAATAGAGTCAGGTATAGGAGTTGGGAATTTCAATGGCTACTCAAGAACAGTAAATACAGATGAAACCATTAATGTGAGAGGATTTGCACTCGGCCTTAATTACGCTTTACCAAAAGGATTTAACATTGGTGGAAATGTGGCTAATAATGAACTGACAAACTTTACCCCATCTCCGGAAGTACAGTATGCACAGTTCAATACACCTAAATATCGTTATAACCTCAGCTTTGGAAAACGAATTACCAGCACAAGTACTTTCGGATTCAACCTTGCTTACCGCTATCAGCAGGCATTTCTATGGGAATCCAGTTTCCTTCTGCCAAGCAGCAATACAGCACCTTTGTTCTCTGACACACAAGTTCCTGCTATCAGCAATCTGGATGCACAGGTCAGTATGAAAGTGCCTGCTATTAAATCCATCATTAAATTAGGTGGTACTAATCTGTTTGGAAAATCATATATCCAGGCTTACGGTAGCCCAAGGATAGGTTCTACCTACTATGTATCTATCACCTTTGATGAATTATTGAACTGATAAAAAAGAAAATCCGGTAGTGATGCCGCTACCGGATTTTCAAATATTCAGAACACCCTATTTCGGACCGTAGGAAAGATCTCCGGCATCTCCCAGCCCCGGAACAATATAGAATTGCTCATTCAGTTTCTGATCAATAGCACCAAGCCATAGCCTGCATTGCGGGATTCTTTTTTGGAGATAATTCACTCCCTCTGGACATCCTATTACGGCTGCAATATGCGTCTGCGCAGGTATTCCGAACCGAAGCAGCGCATGATAAGTCTTTTCAAGAGAACTGCCTGTTGCAAGCATCGGGTCAATCAGGATCAGCGTTTTTCCCGTCAGGTCCGGACTTGTTATATAATCCATTTCTACCTGAAACTCCTCGTCACTGCCAATGTTATGTCCACGATAGGCCCCTATAAATGCATTATCAGCCTGATCAAAAACATTTAAAAATCCCTGATGTAGAGGTAAGCCTGCACGTAGAATAGTGGCAAGTACTACGGGCTGCAACAGTGATCTTGACGGAGCATCGCCCAAAGGCGTTTTTACCGAAACAGTTCTGTATGTAAGCGTTTTTGATATCTCATAAGCCAGTAATTCTCCAACCCGTTCTATGTTTCGCCGGAATTTCATCCTGTCTTTTTGGATATCAACATCGCGAAGTTCGGCCAGATAATGATCGGCAATAGAAGGTTTTTGAGAGAGTAAAAACATAACTTTGATAGTTTTTTAGACTGGTTGATGCAAGATAATACAAATTCATTGACGTAATTTGAACCTGTGTTTCAAAAACTTGGCATCAACTTCGAGAGCTATGCGAATAAAAGAATTTTAGCCATTATGAATCAACCATTTACCGGATTATATAGATTCCTATTTATTCTTCTCATATCAGTATCATACGCACAGGCACAGAGTTCCTTTATTCCGCTTAACGATGACTACTACCACCTGATAGATCGCCTTGAAATCAAAAGGGGAAAATTAACGGAAGGGTTTCACAGCGCTGTAAAACCGTTTGAACGTAAGGCAGTCGTAGCACTTACGGATTCTATTCTCAAAGAAGGTGACGTATCCCTAACCGACCGCGATTGGGAAACCATTGATTATCTACGTGAGGATAGCTGGGAATGGGCTCCGCAGATGGCGGCAACAGATTCGGCGCACTATTACAAACTGGCAAGACTTGGGTGGTTCAAAGCATCACAACAAAATAGAAACAAGAAATTCTGGAAGCATCCTGCCGACCTTTTCAGCATCAACAACAAAGAATTTGACCTTCACTTTAACTTCGTTACTACCAACTCTTTCGGAAAAGATAGCCAGACAGGCTCTGCGCTGTGGTATACCGGCCGTGGAGTTGAATTGCGCGGTATGATCGGTGAAAAGCTTGGGTTTTATACTTTTGTAGCAGATAATCAGGGACTTTTCCCCAAATATGCAATGGACTTTGCTCCGGAATTCACATTTCCTGGAGAGGGTTTGGCGAAAACAAGTGCCAGCAAGGGCACCATTGATTTTCTCACAGCGAGAGGGTACATCACTTTCAGACCAATCAAAGCGATCAATGTAAAATTCGGTCATGATCATAATGTTTTCGGAAGCGGTTTTCGTTCTCTGATACTTTCTGATAACAGCAGCCCTTATCTTTTTCTTCGACTCGACACACAGATTGGTCGTTTTAAGTATACCAACCTATGGACCAGCATGTTGAATAATGACAACCATGCCTGGACAGAAGGACTCAGGGGTAAGAAATTTGCGGCCATACACCATCTGAGTGTTAACCTGACTGAGAAAATCAACGTAGGGATATTTGAGGCAGAGGTATTCAGCAGGGATTCAGTAGGTGGCGGATATGATCTTAATTACCTTAATCCTATCATTTTCTACAGATATGTAGAATCCTATATCGGCAGCGAGGATAATGCTTTGCTGGGTTTTGATTTCAGATGGCTCGTTGGCAAAAAGGCATCCATATACAGTCAGTTTGTACTGGATGAGTTTCTCACAAAATATCTGTTCAACGGAAGCAAATCCTGGACTAATAAATACAGCTTTCAGCTTGGTGGTAAATATGTTGATGCCTTCGGAATTAAAGATCTAGATTTACAAGCAGAATACAACCTCGTACGGCCGTATACGTATTCGCATAAAGATGGAGGCAGAAATTATGCCCATTATGGCCAGTCACTGGCACACCCACTTGGAGCGAATTTCAAAGAGTTTGTCGGAATTGTTCGTTATAAACCTGCTTCCCGCCTGTCAGTTTATGGCACATTTATGCTCGCGGATAAAGGCAGAGACCCTCACAATGCAAACTACGGAGGAGACATTGAGAAAAGCTACGAAACAAGAACCAATATAGCCGGCTATGCACCGGGTTTGGGACACAGAATTGCACAAGGAGTATTTACCCAAAATATATCTACAGATATACGGCTTTCTTACTCTCTTGCACACAATCTGTTTTTAGACGGCCGCTACCTTATCAGAAACATGAAGTCTGATGATGCAGCTTATGCTCAAAAATCTAACATTTTCACCATAGCGGTACGATACAACATGGCTTATCGTCAGCAGGCATTCTGATGCGGGAAGCTTCAGATGCATTAAAAAATCCAATTGTTCTACCCCACTCTCTTGAATATTATGGAAACAGATCCACATCAACTTCGGGATTTAATTCGCCTGGCTCTGCTCGAAGACATTGGCGATGGCGATCATTCTTCGTTGTCTGCTGTACCTGCGGACGCCATTAAACGGGCACATCTGCTCGTGAAACAAGATGGGATACTCGCAGGTGTAGATATAGCACTTATCATTTTTGAAGAAACTGCTTTGTTCTATGGAGATCCGGTTCTAAAAATTGAGGTGTTACTAAAAGACGGAAGTGCAGTCAAAAAAGGCGATATCGTTCTGAATGTAGAAGGAAATGCCAGACTGATACTGAAATCGGAGAGGCTTGTGCTGAATATCATGCAAAGAATGAGCGGTATTGCCACATACGCAAGGCAGATGACAGATCTGATCAGCGATCTGCCGGTTAAACTACTCGACACAAGAAAAACTACGCCCAATTTCCGGATTTTTGAAAAAATGGCCGTCACCATCGGAGGAGCTGTTAATCACAGAATGGGGCTTTACGATATGATCATGCTGAAAGATAACCATGTCGACTATGCCGGTGGTATCACGAAAGCTATTGAAAGTGCTAACAACTATATAAAGCAAACCGGAAGAAATCTGAAAATTGAAATTGAGACCCGCAATCTCAAAGAAGTAAAAGAAGTGCTGAGCGTGGGACAAGTTGATATTATCATGCTTGATAATTTTTCTCTGGAAGATATGAGAGAAGCCGTGAAGCTGATTAACGGACGGTTCGAAACTGAAGCATCAGGAAACATTACAGAAAAAACATTACGTGCTGTGGCTGAAACCGGTGTTGACGGTGTATCCAGCGGTGCACTTACACACCAGGCAAGGAGTCTGGATTTAAGCTTA
Source organism: Dyadobacter luteus (assembly GCF_003383615.1). Lineage (GTDB taxonomy): Bacteria > Bacteroidota > Bacteroidia > Cytophagales > Spirosomataceae > Dyadobacter > Dyadobacter luteus. The sequence goes on along the minus strand of NZ_QNUL01000029.1, from coordinate 73,299 downwards.
AAAGCCTTTTAACTTTCAAAAAAATGGGATAACGTATGCTGACAAAACATCGAGCGGCATACGGAGCCACCCTCTGGAAAAGATGCCTGAAACTTACGTTGCTGGCATCTTTTCTCTTTTATCGGCTATCTGCCCAAAATCCTCCGCGCCCTGAAATAGACATCAGCCGGTTTATTCAGGATCTCTTTCCCATACCTACAGAGGATTCCAACTATGAGGATTTATATGAATCCCTATTTCAGCTGTATGCCAATCCTGTAGATCTGAACAGGGTTACAAAGGATGAACTTGCTTCCATGTTTATCCTTACAAATAACCAAATAGAATCTCTGCTTGCTTACCGACAACAGATGGGTTCATTTATTTCTCTATACCAATTGCAATCAGTACCGGATTTTGATCTCCCAACCATTTATCGGCTGCTTCCATTTGTAACCATCGAACCCACACAAATGACATTGAAAGAAAGTCTGAAAAATCCCACACAGCACTTTCTAATGTTCCGATCCGGTAAAATTCTTGAAACGCAGAAAGGGTTTTCAAGCACCGACACCAGCTCGTCTTCTTCCACCCGTTATGCCGGCAAACCACTCAATGGCTACCTGCGCTACCGCAATGCACGTACAGGTGTATATAGCTTTGGATTAAGTATTGAAAAAGATGCGGGGGAGCAATTGTGGAACTGGCAACCTCGCAAACAAATATTCGGACCTGACTTTACATCTTTTCATGCCCAAATCCAGAATCGCGGAAAACTAAAGAATCTGATCATTGGCGATTTTCAAATGCAGGCGGGTCAGGGATTGGTAATGGCTGCCGGGTTTTCGTTAGGTAAAGGTTCCGAAGTTATACGAACTACCTATCGCAGCACACTGGGGCTTCGCCCCTATACATCTGTACTTGAGGCTAATTTTTTCAGGGGAATAGCCGCAACCTACTCCGTTTCCAAAAATATTCAGGTAACCGGTTTTTATTCCGGAACGCGAAGAGATGCCAGTCCGGATGACACTTCCGCAGAAGGAAACCTTTCAACAATTTCCTCTCTTTTGATTTCGGGATACCATCGTACTCCTGCCGAGAGAGACAAGCACAATATTATTTCCGAGAAAAATGTTGGTCTGCACGGACTTTACAAACTACCGTCACAACGGGGGCAAGTAGGTATAACTATGCTTAATACCCATTACAGTGCTTTTCTGTTGAAAAAAGATGTAGCGTACAATAGATTTGAGTTTCGTGGCAAACATAATCTGGTAATTGGAGTACATGCTGATTACCAATGGCAGAATTTTCATTTTTTCGGTGAAGGCGCCAGATCGCAAAGTGGCGGGTTGGGCGGAATCGCCGGACTCATTGCTGGTTTGGGCAAAGCATTCGACTTCACCCTGCTATTGAGACACTACGACGAAGACTTTCATACTTTCTATGGGAACGCCGTAAGTGAGTCAACGCGACCCATTAATGAATCAGGTACCTATTGGGGATTACGATACTCCCCCAATCGCCGCTGGCAGTTCAGCACCTACTACGACAGCTTTCGTTTTCCATGGCTGAAGTATCAGATTAACGCTCCCTCTTCAGGATATGACCTGTACTTTCATATTTTGTGGAAACCGAATAAACGTTTTAATGCCTATGCACTCTTTCATGAAAAGAACAAACCACATAATCTCACCACCGGAAAACCACAGATATACCCGGTGGTAGAGTCTGTTCGGAAGAGCGCTGTGATCAATATTGAGTATGATGTCCCTCTTCGTTTTTCGATCAGAACGCGGTTACAGGGAGGCGAATTTCGATACAAAGACAGCGATGCCTCAAAAGGACTCGCAATGGCACAGGATGTTACATGGAAGTACAAACGCTTCGAATTCAGTGCACGACTTGCCTATTTCGCCACCGATAATTACGATAGCCGGCAGTATGTATATGAAAAAGACATGCTCTATGCGTTCTCATTGCCCGCCTATTATGATACGGGCACCCGCCATTACCTGATGACCCGTTTTACTGTTACAAAACATATGAAGATATGGCTAAGATGGGCTCAAACAAGATATAAAGACCTTGAAAAGATCAGCTCAGGGCTCAATGAGATTAACGGGAGTAAAAGGAGCGAATTGAAAATGCAGGTGATGTACCAGTTTTGAATCCGTATTTTTGCAAAAAATTTCCTTCATGAGTATCACAAAAGAAGACATATTAAAGAAATATTTCGGTTACGATTCTTTCCGTCCTCAGCAGGCAGAGATCATTGATACCGTTATGCGTAATGAAGATTGCCTTGTATTAATGCCTACAGGTGGAGGAAAATCTGTTTGCTTTCAGATCCCTGCCCTACTCCGCCCTGGCCTTACGGTTGTCATATCCCCTCTCATCGCACTGATGAAAGATCAGGTTGAAACATTGAAAGGAAATGGGATTGAAGCTGCTTATCTTAATTCAACACTTTCATTCTCTGAGCAAGATCACATCATGTGGCGTGCGAAGATTGGGGAACTGAAATTACTTTACATCGCACCTGAACGACTTTTCTCAGGAAATACTTTTGACTTCCTGAGAGAATGGAATGTAAATCTGTTTGCCGTAGATGAATCTCACTGTATTTCATCCTGGGGCCATGATTTCCGACCTGAATACCGGCAGCTGAACCTTATCAAACAGCGTTTTCCAAAAGTACCGGTGATAGCACTGACTGCCACTGCCGATCGTGTAACACGGCGGGATATATTGAAGCAACTCGGAATAGAGCACGCAGAGACATTTGTGGCAAGTTTTAACCGGCCCAACCTTAGTCTGAGTGTACTTCCCGGACGTCAACGACTTCCTCAGATACAGCGTTTCATCAAAAAGCGCGAAGGGCAGTCAGGAATTATATATTGCCTGAGCAGAAAAAATACTGAAACTGTAGCCAATAGCCTCAATAAAGCTGGTCTTTCTGCAGCGCATTACCATGCTGGTCTGCCAGCGGAAACCCGTTCCCGTGTTCAGGAGGAATTTTTACGTGATGATGTACAAATCATCGTGGCGACTGTCGCCTTCGGAATGGGGATAGATAAATCCAACGTACGCTGGGTGATTCACTATAACCTTCCGTCCAATGTCGAAAGTTTTTATCAGGAAATAGGGCGTGCGGGACGCGACGGAACTCCATCCGATACAGTTCTTTTCTACAGCTATATGGACATCATCACCCGACAGGAGATGATTAATAATTCAGAACAGTCGGATGAGCAGAAAGAGCTGTTACATGCCAAACTAAATCGCATGAAACAATATGCTGAAGCGGATATTTGCCGCAGGCGCATACTGTTAAGCTATTTCAATGAAGCGGTTGAACAGGATTGCGGTAATTGTGATGTTTGCCAAAATCCCAGAACACGCTTTGATGCAACCGTTATTGCCCAGAAAGCACTCTCTGCAATTACCAGGACCAACGAGAAAATTGCAATGAGTATGCTGATTGATATTCTGAGAGGAAGCCAGAACCGCAGCATATTACAACATGGTTATGACAGACTCCCAACATTTGGTGTTGGACGTGATCTTCGTACAGACGAGTGGGCTGAGTACATCGGGCAACTCCTGAACTCCGGAGCTATGGATATCGCCTACGACGAAGGGCATGCTTTCAAACTTAATCCTTTCAGTAAACAAATACTGAGAGGTGAGCGTAAGATAGAACTGGTTAAATTCATTCCTCTGGCGGAGCGAAAAGCAAGAGAAGAAGAATTGATTGAAGTTCAGAAACCGAAACAGGAGATTATCCGTGATGCGTTGTTTGAAAAACTACGTTCACTACGAAAACAGTTGGCAGATGCACTCGGTCTTCCGCCCTACGTCGTTTTTACTGATGCTACATTATCAGAAATGGCTCAGAAAAGACCTGTTTCTGAGGCCCAAATGAAAGCAATATCGGGGATTGGTGCGGAAAAGTACCGGCGCTTCGGACAAACGTTTATCAACGAAATTGTAACTTTTGAGAAAGAGAATCCAGAGCCGGGAACTCGTATTGTCAAAGGAACTACGTATACCGAAACACTGGAATTATATAAGGCAGGCTATTCTGTAAAGGTCATGGGTGAGAAAAGGAATCTTAATCCTGTCACTATTTTATCTCATTTGGTAAAACTGAAAGAAGATGGTCACGACATTGATCTCAAAGCGCTGATAGATCAGAAGAGTTATCAAACCATAGCAAATGCCGCTCAGGAAATGAGTATTCGTAAAGACAGCGCACTAAAGCCATTGTTCGAGCTCCTGAATGAACAATATGATTATGGCCAGATTAAGCTGGCATTGGCTATTATGGAAGAGGAATATCCTTCATATTAGGCAAAGTTTTAAATATCATTTTTTCAACAAATAAACAGTTGTAAGGTAGAATTCTTAAAAAAGCGTCAATATCTTTACAAAAACTTTAACGCTCAATCTGAAATGTCAAGACAAAATATCCTTTCCGGATCTCCATGGGAAGATAAAATGGGCTACTGCCGTGCAGTACGCATTGGAAATATTGTGGAAGTGGCAGGCACTGTTGCTATCGTTGATGGTGATAAGGTAAAAGCCGACGATGCTTATGCTCAAACCCACAATATCATTGAAAGAATTGCAAAAGTGCTGGAAGATGCAGGAGCTAGCTTATCGGATGTTGTACGCACGCGTATTTTCACTACTAAAATCGCCCATTTCGATGAGATCGCACGGGCTCATGGTGCATTTTTCGGGGATATAAAGCCTACAACTGGTATATATGAAATCAGCGCGCTGGTATCTCCTGATTATCTTGTGGAGATAGAATTTACAGCTGTACTCGCATAACACCCGATATTTGTACTGAAATAATTGAATACGATATACTTATTCAGTACCCGTATTTTGAGAAATCAGAACAAAACACCATTTTTTCTAAATTTACACGTAAATTTGCGGCTCTTTTCAGGGCCTCTGACAAAGAGAAAATTTCAAGTTTTAATTAATAATTCATTTTAATCTTAATGCAAGAATGAAAATCGCAGTGGTAGGCGCTACCGGCTTGGTAGGCGGCGAAATCCTTAAAGTGCTCGAAGAGCGTAATTTTCCGGTAACTGAACTGTTAGCAGTGGCTTCAGAAAGATCTGTTGGTAAGGAAATTACATTCAAGGGTAAACAGATAAAGGTGATCGGGTTCGAAGATGCCATTGTAGCCAAACCTGAAATAGCGATTTTTTCTGCTGGTGGTGGTACATCACTTGAACTCGCTCCTCGTTTTGCGGAAGCAGGCATTACTGTTATCGACAACTCTTCTGCCTGGAGAATGGATCCTACGAAAAAACTCGTAGTTCCAGAAATCAACGCGAAAGAGCTGACGAAGGAAGATAAGATCATTGCAAACCCGAACTGCTCGACCATCCAGATGGTAGTTGTTCTGAATCCTTTGCATGAAAAATATAAAATCAAACGTGTAGTTGTATCAACTTACCAATCTGTTACAGGTACTGGTAAAGCTGCGGTAGATCAGTTGTTTTCTGAAAGAGCTGGCGATCATAGTAAAGGTAAAGTGTACCCGCACCAGATTGACCTGAATGTACTGCCGCATATTGACGTATTCCTTGATAACGGCTACACGAAGGAAGAAATGAAAATGACCAATGAAACCAAAAAAATCATGGGTGACGACAGCATTGCAGTAACAGCAACTACTGTCCGTATTCCAACGATTGGCGGTCACTCAGAGGCAGTTAATATTGAGTTCGAAAATGATTTCGATCTGGAAGAAGTAAGAGCTATTCTTAGCGCAGCTGATGGTGTAATTCTTCAGGATGATCCTAAAAATGCTGTTTACCCGATGCCATTGACAGCACACGGTAAGGATGAAACATTTGTAGGTCGTATCCGTCGTGACGAATCTCAACCCAATACGCTGAACTTGTGGATCGTTGCTGATAACCTACGCAAGGGTGCAGCTACCAACACAGTACAAATCGCTGAATTCCTGTTGAAAAATGAGCTTGTTTAAGCTACTCAGCAATTATAATTTCATATCTGAATAACGCAAAAAGAGCTTCTCAAAAGGAAGCTCTTTTTATATGCTTTACATCATGTTTCGTCCCTATCTGCTAACCTCTGCAGCCATTCAGACTGACTGCGTCATTCAGACCGGAACTGCCCCCTCTACCCACTGCCCTTTGCCCTAACCCCTGTAGCCGTTCAGACTGACTGCGTCATTCAGACCGGAACGTCCCTCTGCCCAATCCCCCTTGCCCTAACCTCTGTAACCGTTCAGACCTACTGCGTAGTTTCAGACCGGAACGTTGCCTCTGCCCAATGCCCTTTGCCCTAACCCCTGCATCCGTTCAGACTGACTGCGTCATTCAGACCGGAACTGCCCCCTCTACCCACTGCCCTAACCTCTGCAACAGTTCAGACCTACTGCGTAGTTCAGACCGGAACTGCCCAATGCCCTTCTCCCTATGCCCCCTACCGATCCACCTCACCCATTACCACATCAATAGATCCTATAATGGCCACAAGGTCGGCAAGTAATGCTCCTTTCGACATCTCCCCGATCACCGAAAGATTGTTGAACGAGCAAGCCCTCGCCTTGCACCGCACAGGAATATCGGACCGTCCGTCTGTTCTGAAGAAAAAGCCCAGTTCCCCTTTCGGATTTTCTGCTCTGGTATAAAAGTCCATGGCTTTCGGCCTTATCTTCTTAGGAACCAGCGCCTGAGGATCAAAATCAGATGTCCTTTTGTGCTCCTTGGTTAGCTTTTCAAGACTTTGTTCAATAATTCGTATCGACTCCCGGCACTCCAGAACACGAACCCAGGTTCTGTCCCAGCTATCGCCGACAGTCCCCAGCTTCCCTTCTCCGATCGGCACGTCAAAATCGAGCTCAGGGTATACAGAATATCCATCCACTTTTCTAAGATCATAGCGCAAGCCCGACGCTCTGAGCATGGGACCGGTACATCCGTAATTAATGGCAACCGGCAACGGAAGTACGCCAACATTAATCGTACGTTCCACAAATATTTTATTATCAATCACAAGATGCTGAAGCTCTTCCAGCTTTGGTTTCAAATACTTGATAAATTCTGCACACCTCTCTTCAAACCCTACCGGAAGGTCATAAAACAGCCCCCCGATCCAGACATAATTATAAAGCATTCTCGCTCCGCAAACCCATTCAAGCAATTTGAGTATCTGTTCACGATCCCGCATCATCCAAAGAAATGGCGTATAAGCACCAATATCCATGGCATAGGTTCCGATTGCCACAAAATGAGACGCCAACCTGTTCAGCTCAGCAACCAGTACTCTGATATATTCTACTCGTTTCGGAATGTCATTTTCAATACCCAACATCCTCTCAACGCCCATCACATAAGCATGTTCAGAATTCATTGCTGCTACGTAATCCAGCCTGTCAACATAAGGGATGATCTGATTGAAAGGTAGCGATTCTGCATGCTTTTCGAAGCATCTGTGCAAATACCCTAAATGTGGCACCACATCAACCACTACTTCTCCGTCAGTTACCACCTCCAGCCTCAACACACCGTGGGTTGAAGGGTGCTGTGGCCCCATGTTGAGCACCATTTCTTCTGTACGAAGGCTTTCGGCATTATACTTAGTAGGTGCAGATACGGTGAGGTATTCCTTCTTATACTCGTATTGAATGGCGTTACTCATAACTATGGGATGCTGAAACGGGTAATTAAAATCTGACAAGCTTTTGCTCCTGTACTTCCACACGCAAGGGACCTATTGGCCGGCTTTCGTTATGGAGCCGATCCACAGACGTAATGTAATACACATAGCGTTTTCCAGGCTGCACAGTTTTGTCTACAAACTTTTCTCCTTCGTGGCACATTCCGATGATGCGACGCGGATCGTATGCTGAAGCCTTTTCATCAGGCTCAAAACGATAAATGACATAATAAGTAGCTCCATCACCATCGGAAGCCGGATCGGGCTTCTCCCAGAATAACTCCAGGGCATTGTTAAGTAATAACGTAGCTTTCAAACTCTTCGGAGAAAGAGGCGGAATATTATCCTTCCAGGGCATTGTGGGTACCAATGCCGGGTATCTGAACAGATCCTGACGGAGCGAATCTACAAAACCCAGACTATTATTTTTAAGAGAACGTGAGCTGAAGAAAATGGCTCCGTCCGTTTCGTTTCCTCTGAAATACCTTACCTGATTGGGAATTTCCTTCGGATTGGCCCAGTTCGTATCCCGCTCTTTATAACCTACCCGGTAAGCACCCATTCCTACATAAAGATGACGTCCGAAGCTGTTATCGGTCCACCAATCTACAAGATTTTTATACGGCACTCTGTTAAATCCCGAGGAAAAATATACCTGAGGAGCTATATAATCTACCCAACCCTCCTTGATCCACTTTCGGCTGTCTGCAAAAAGATCATCATACGATGCCAAAGCGCCGTAAGTTTTAGAACCTTCAGGATCAGTACCCTTATTTCTCCAGACACCGCAGGGACTAATACCAAATTTTAGCCTTGGATTTACTTCTTGCAGCGCATCATGAATCTGCTTCACCAAAAGATTGATGTTATTCCTTCTCCAATCTGCCTTACTTGCAAATTCTTTACCGTATTTCCTGAAAGTGGCATCATCCTGAACAACCTGCCCGGGAACTACGTATGGATAAAAATAGTCATCAAAATGAATACCATCTACATCATAATTTTTAGCAACATTGACGGTCACCTGTGTGATAAAATCACGCACTTCCGGTATTCCAAAATCAAATAACTTATAGCCATCATAATTGATAATCCATTCCGGATGCGTGTAGCTGAGATTATCCGTAGACACGCTTGTTGAAGACTTATGTACAAGGCGGTTCAGGTTCAGCCAGGCATGAAATTCAAGACCCCGCTGATGCGCTTCTTTTATCATAAAATCCAGCGGATCCCAGAATGGTTCAGGTCGCCTGCCTTGTTTTCCTGTCAGCCATTCCGACCATGGTTCAGAGCTTTTTGCGTAGAATGCATCTCCTGCTGCCCTCACCTGAACAAACACAGCATTCATCCCGACTCTTTTGTGAAAATCAAGAAGAGTCGAAAATTCAGAACGTTGCTCAGATGGTGGCATAGTTTTGCTACTAGGCCAATCAATGTTATCAACAGTAGCTATCCATACAGCTCTGAATTCTCTTTTGGGGGGCAATGGGATTTCCGTTTCAGTGCTTTGAGCAACACAACCCGTCAGCAAAAAGAAGTCAAGCAGTAGGAAAAGTGTTATTACCCTAATTTTCTTCACTATAAAACGTATGCAAAATGTTAATCTGATCAAAGTAACGTAATTTGGAGCAAAGTTAGCCGAGAACTGCTTTAAATTCATCTATATGTTCAGGGTTTAGTTCTATGTAACTCTAAACAAATCAAAAGTTGCATTCTTGACTTAGTTATATTTACTTAATAGTTAGACAACTGATGAAGTGTGAAAACCAAAATAATCGCGGACTCAAATGTTGCTATTATGAATATTTTTTTTTGATATTTATTGTGTAATTACTAGGATTTTTGTGACATAACGAAACCTCCGTAATGATTTTAATTCACCGCATAACGCTAAAAACTACATCCTATATTGGAACCATTTGTCAAAACCACTAAGAATAACGTCCTCTTCGAAGTTGCATGGGAGGTTTGTAATCAGGTAGGAGGGATATATACTGTAATAAGGACTAAGGTACCTGCAATGGTCGAAAAGTGGGATGAAAACTACTTCTTGCTGGGTCCTTATTTTGAGAAAAAAGCATCATCAGAATTCGAGGAAATCACTGATCTGGATAGCTCTCCTGCTGGTCGTACCGTGAAGCGTATGCGTGAGATGGGATTCGTAGTTCACTACGGTTACTGGCTTGTTACCGGAAAGCCCCGCGTCGTGTTGTTCGATATAGAAAGCATTGCACATCAGCTGGATGCCATCAAGTTTCAACTATGGGAGCACAATAGAATTCCGACTATCAATGTCGAACATCTGGTGAATCAAACGCTTTGTTTTGGCGAAATGGTCCGCATTTTCCTTAAAGAATATGCGGAAGACAATGCCAAACGTGAAGAATTATATGCCCAGTTTCACGAATGGATGGCCAGTAGCGGATTACCCGAACTAAAAAGGGAAAACGTCAAAATTGCTACAACATTCACTACACATGCTACAATGCTGGGCCGTTATCTGGCGCAGAATGTGGAAGGATTTTACAGCAAACTCCCCTTCTTTGACTGGGAACAGGAGGCGCGTAATTATGGCATTGTAGCTCAGTGTGCTATAGAGCGCTATGCTGCCCAAAGTGCACACGTACTCACAACGGTGAGTGATGTAACAGCACGGGAATGTGAGGTTTTCCTTGGAAGAATGCCGGATCTGGTAACACCGAACGGGCTGAACGTTGTTCGTTTTCAGGCGGTTCATGAATTTCAGAACCTCCATTTAAAATACAAAGAGCGAATTCATGATTTTGTGCTGGGCCACTTCTTCCCGAGTTATTCTTTTGATCTTGATAAAACACTTTATTTCTTCACCTCAGGCAGATATGAGTTTAGTAATAAAGGATATGATCTTACACTTGAAGCGTTAGCCAGGTTAAACTGGAAGATGGTTCAGGCCAATATGGATACGACGGTTGTAATGTTTATTGTAACAAAACAGCCGTATCACTCAATCAATCCGGATGTATTACAGTCGAGAGCCGTTCTGAATGAGTTGCAGGAAACCTGTACAGCGATAGAGAAAGAGGTCGGAGAAAAACTTTTTCTTGCAGCTGCGTCGGGGACGGATCATAAAATGCCGGATCTGAACAATTTCGTGGACGAGTACTGGAGATTACGTCTCCGCAGAACGATCCAGACCTGGAAAACCGAGAATTTACCGGCATTTGTAACCCACGACCTCAAACAGGAAGATGGAATTACTGAGTTCTGTCGGAAGGCTAATCTGGTCAACAATGAGAGGGATCGTGTGAAGATCGTCTACCACCCCGACTTTATATCTTCAACAAACCCGCTTTTTGGTCTGGATTACGGTCAATTCGTTCGCGGATGCCACCTTGGTGTTTTCCCGAGTTACTACGAACCTTGGGGATATACACCTCTGGAATGTGTTGTTCGTGGCGTTCCTACGGTCACCAGCGATCTTTCCGGTTTCGGGGATTATATCATGCAGATCATGCGGGATTATGAAAACAGAGGCATTTATGTGATCAACCGCAAATCGCAGAACTACAATCAGGCGGCAGATCAGATGGCGGACATTCTCTTCAAATTTGTGAAGATGCAGCGCCGCGACCGTATCATGCAGCGTAACAGAGTGGAGAATATCTCTGACGTTTTCGACTGGATGAACCTGAGATCTTACTACGATACAGCACACGATCTGGCGGCCAAAAGAAGAAAGCCCTGATCATATTCTTACGAATATTTCACGCCCGCAAACATCCATCGAACGGTATTTGTGGGCGTTTGTGTTGTAAAAGACCTTGGATTGCTAAAAATTTTCAACACCTTCACGCAGATTTATTTTATTAACAATTTCACATGAATTACATCGAATTAGAAATACAGGCAGACTCGGATTTTTCGGAAATACTGATGGCTGAATTAGGAGAAGCCGGATTTGAATCTTTTGTTGAGACTGACGAGAGACTGCTTGCCTATATTCCTGAAACTGACTTCGAAGAAACCAAAATCACAGAAATTATAGGCAGATACCAGGAGATTACCCCCATTGTATCTTCATGGAAATCTTTGGAAAGAAAAAACTGGAACGAAGAGTGGGAAAAAAGCTACGACCCCATCGAAGTGAATAATCAGGTAAGAGTGAGAGCTACATTCCATGAGCCTAATCCCGATTTTCGATATGATCTTCTCATTCAGCCTAAAATGTCGTTTGGAACCGGTCATCATGAAACTACATGGCTGGTAATGAACGAACAACTCAGTCTTCCACACGAAGGCTTATCGGTTATGGATGTGGGATGCGGTACTGGTATTCTTGCAATACTTGCGCACAAACTGGGAGCAACAGATATCCTTGGATTTGACATAGACGAATGGGCCGTTGAAAACACGCTGGAAAACTTCGCGATGAATGGTTTACCGGAAGAAGCCAAAGTGTTTCAGGGAACTATCGACGGTGTGGCTACTGAACTCATGTTTGGCGGAATTCTGGCCAACATCAACCGCAACATTCTCCTTGCAGAAATTTCCAAATACAACGCACATCTGAAACCTGGCGGATGGCTCGTCACAAGCGGGTTTTACGAAACTGATCAGGCTGATATTGAACGTTGTGCAGAAGAAAACGGACTAAAAAAAGTCAGGTCAAATACGCGTAACCAGTGGGCAACCGTTGTATTCCAAAAGATCTGAGAAAATCCCTCTCTCATCCATAAAGTCAGGGAGGGTTTTCTGTTGAACAGCATCATCATACACATGAAAATTTTTAGATACAGTCTCCTTCTTTGCCTGTTTTTTGCGACAGTGACCGCCGCAATGGCTCAAAATGTGAAAATCGCAGAAGAACCAGGCCAGTTTATGGTTCAGCTCAAAAAGATGATGGAGGGCAGCCGCAATCCACAGTTCATCAGAGCTACGGCACAGTTGGATAGTATCTGGACTTCTTCTTTGGGCAGTGCTCAACAGGCAAAGTTCATGCAGGCAGTGAAGACCCAGCTCTCCAAAGGACAAAAGGCAGGCCCTGTGATGTTCCTGTTGATACGAAACACACATACCTTCGCTAAAAAATCCCCTAATGAGCTGGACGGTTTTCTTGATGTGGCCAATCAGGCAGGAGCAAAGTATGATGCAAAAGCTTTTCAAAAAGTCCTTGAAACGATAAGAACTATCACCGAAACCAATAAACTTTACGCTACCAATTACAATTCATTGTATTTGCTGAAAGGAAGTTATCGGTTGAAATTTGATACTACAAATGCCGTTGCAGCGAATAAAGAGGCGGCAGCAGCTGCTGCAAATGACAGCTGGGATACACCGGTAGATTCAAATTATGTTATTGCTCCTAAGTCTAACCCATTACCGGTTATTTCTGGTGCAGTGTTGGAACTTCAGAATGCAATGTTCGGAATGGTAGCTGCGGGCGACTCCGTGGTATTCGGACCAACAAACGGGGCTGTTTCTTTGCAGGATGGTATTTTTGTCGGAAAGAGCGGGCGATTCAGCTGGTCAGCTGCGGGCGATTCTTCAATTTATGTTGATCTGGATGCGTATTCGTTTAATATTTCCCAACCCAAAATCGTAGCAGAGAACGTCACCATTCATGATGAGAGGCTGCTCGCAAGTCCGGTAAAAGGGACAATGGAATACCGTGGCACAAAAAAAATAAAAGGTCAACCCGTAGCCTATCCTCGTTTTGTATCTAACGGAATTGATGCGCGGCTAAAACCCTCCCGAAAAAATATTGACTACAAAGGAGGCTATGCGCTTATCGGGACAACGATGTACAGTTCGTCTCTGAGTGAGCAGCCATCAACAGTTAAAGTTGCTTATAAAGACAAAACAGCGTTTAAAGTACAGAGTAACAAATTTGCCCTGAAAGATTCGGTCATTTCTTCGTCTTTTGTCAGCTTTTCGATGCCAATCGGCACTGATTCGCTATATCATCCCGGTGTTACATTCTCGTATAATGATGACGAAGGGCTGGTTAAACTAGGCCGTGCGGAAAAAACGGACTACGCTCCACTACCCTATCAGGATTCCTATCACAAAATGAACATCTGGGCACAAGCTATGCGCTGGAAATTCCCTAATGATAAAGTAGAATTCCTCAGGATAGATGGAAAATCGGTAGTACCCGTAAAACTGGAGTCTTTTGATTATTTCAAAAAGGAGCGTTTCAGAGGAATAAGCCAGGAATTTGGATTTCAGCCTTTGTTATTAGCTACCAACTACACACAGACGCAAAAGAAAACCAGTTTTCTTTCTGATGATCTGGCGAGGCACTTCAAGCAAAACCCTAAAATATTACGGCGCACATTAGAGCGACTTGCTCTGGATGGTTATTTCATCTATAACCAACCTACAGATGAATTTGCCCTGAGCAAGAAGGGGATTCTATATGTATTGGCTAATCTGGACAAAGCTGATTATGACAATTTTCAGGTTGTATCCCAATTTTCTGCCAATGATGAAACCGCAAATGCAACCATCACATTGGGAGATACCTTGCTCACAGTCCTTGGCGTATCCAGGTTTGTTGTGAGTGATTCTCTGAAAATTTATGGCGTACCCGGAGACAAAAAGGTAGTAATCGGACGCAACCGGAATTTCGGCATGAACGGTCAGCTGGTCGCATCCAACTATCAGTTCAGAGGACAAAATCTGAAATTCGATTATAAGCAGTTCTTTGTAAATGTAAGTCCAAACGACTCCATCACTTTTACGCCAAAGGAAAAATTTGCCAAGGGACAAAAAGGAGAAGTCGGCGGTCACGTGAAATACGAAAAAGGAGGAACGTTTTATCTGAGTGATCCTACCAATAAATCAGGTATACAGAAAGGTAAGAAGTCACCCCGACTCGTTGTTCCGGACGGTATGATGGTTTATTTCGATCAGCCCGAACGTGATCCGGTTCTCTATCCAAGAGAGGTATATTTTAAAATACCGAAGATAGATATGGACGGACTGGATCAGCGTGATGTGATTTTTGACGGGACTTTTTACGGGAATGGCATTATTCCTGATATCAAGACAATCCTGAAAAGTATGCCTGATAACTCACTCGGGTTTGAATACAAGCCTCCTGTAACCGATATGAAAATTTACGGAGGCAAGGCTTTGGCCAAATTCACCGATACGCTGGTCATGGATAATTCAGGTTTGCATTCCAAAGCTGTAATCAAGTACCTTTCTGCATCGATGACAGCCAAGGAAGTATTGCTTGCTTCTGATTCTCTTATGGCTTCGGGTGATGTTGCCAGCATTAAGGAAGCATCTATCGGAAAAGGTTATTTCCCCGCTGTAGATCTGAAAGACTATACATTACGCTGGTATCCTCATACCGACAGTATGTTTATCAATACAAGAGGTAAGTCGTTCACTTTCCACCAGGGCACAACCAATCTTGAAGGAGGACTTCTGCTCAGATCAAGCGGATTGTATGGTAATGGAAAGCTGAAACGGGCAGATTCAGAAATTACATCAGCTGATATCAAATTCAATAAGGAAGGATTTCTTTCGAATAAATCTGTCTTTTCCATCAACAGTGGGCAGGATAAAGCCACCCAAAAACTACTTACAGGAAATAATGTAAATATTGATTTTAATTTCAAAACCGGTATTGCAACTTTCCTGACCG
Source organism: Dyadobacter luteus (assembly GCF_003383615.1). Classification (GTDB taxonomy): domain Bacteria; phylum Bacteroidota; class Bacteroidia; order Cytophagales; family Spirosomataceae; genus Dyadobacter; species Dyadobacter luteus. Next base: position 57,968 of record NZ_QNUL01000029.1, on the reverse strand, counting down.
ATGAAACAGGCTTCAGCTCCGACTCATCCGGTATGCAAATTCCTACTGCTTCTTACCAAACGCTAATTGGCTCTGCCAAGTGGGACATGAATAAAAAAACCATTGTCATGAAAGGCTTTGGAGAAACCTCGTCCTATACCTCTACCAATCCTGAACAGGAAGGGTTAACGTTCCAGGGATCCGAGGCAATTTATGATGTGGGTAAAGTGACATTAAACGTAAAAGGCGTGCCTTACGTACAAACCGCCGATGTGAAAATTATCCCCGACGGAGGCTTGATCAGCATTGATTCAAAAGGAAGAATTAATCCTTTGAAAAAAGCGAGAATTGAAATTGATACGCTCAATACTTCACACAGATTGCGCGATGCTGATATCAAAATAAACTCACGGAATCACTTCGAAGGATCCGCAACTTACCAGTACATCACGGCCAGAAAAGATACATTCAATATTAAAATGCAAAACTTCGAGCTCCGCGAACTAGGCGCAGAAATTGAAGGAAAACAAAAAAAGGGCAGTGCTGCTGCAAATCAGGCTCTGAAATATTATACCACCGCGCATGCAGATATAAAAGAGGCAGATAATCTGATTCTCTCTCCACGGATTCAGTACAAGGGTGCTATTAACCTGGTAGCTTATGAACCTTCATTGAAACTGGAAGGATTTGTGAAGCCAATGATCAAATTCAGGAAAGATTTTCAGAGCTCCTGGATTGTATACAATGAGGCTCCGGGAGAGAATATATCTATCAAAATTGACAAAAACCTGAAGAACGAGCACGAGTTGCCGCTATCTGTAGGGCTTCATTTTAATGAGGCAAGAGGGTTATATATGAGCTTTTTGTCGGCCAAAGACTCCGACGGTGATGAAGACATATACCTCGCACAAGGCGCCATGAATTATGACGAAGACAACAAAGCTTTCAAAGTGACACCTCCGGCGGGTGCCGACGGGCTCATAGACGAATCCAATGTTCTGAAGTTTGATGACAAAACGGGAATCGCCAATTTTTCCGGCCCGCTGAAACTTACGTCGGCAGACTGGATGCAGGCGTCCGGCATTGTGGAAGCACAGGTAGACAGTTCGCGATTTAGTTTCAACACGATGCTATTGCTTAAAATGGCCGCTCTTGAACCAGTGTTACAGCCCATTGCTGCCAAAATTGTAGAAACGAACCTGGAAGAACAAAACAGCACGGCTGCAGAGGATGATTTCGAGCTACAGAACCGAAAACTGGCAGCAATGATTGGAGCCAAACCAACCGATGCATTTGTCAAATTATCTGCGGCAGCCTACAAACCTTTGTTCGAAGCTTCGCCCGTCATGGACGCTCCGATTGCGCTGTCCAATGTTAACCTGAACTGGTCTGCCGTACATGGGGCTTACTATTCACAAGGTCCGATAGGCGTGTCTCACTTTGGCAGAAACAATATTAATGCGCAAATGGAAGGCGTACTTGAAATAAGGAGAACGGCGGATGGTGACGAGTTTAGCTTATTCCTACAGGCATCTCCGGACATCTGGTATTATTTTGACTATCGCCAAAATGAACTGGGTGTAGTATCTTCTCAGCTTGATTTTAATGACCAGCTTACGGCAAAGTCTAAAAACGTAAAATCCAAAATGACTCTGATCTCATTGGGTACGGAAGAGAAGGATATGTTCGTCAACCGTTTCGATGATTTTTACCAGCCGGCAGTAAAAAAAGCAAAGCAGATGAAAGCTACAGTTAAGAAAAAAGTAACACCGGCAGCCGAAAAGAAAAAGAAAGAAGAACAGGCAGAAGGCTTCTGATTTGCGCTGCGTAGAATTTATTTGATCATTCGTGGCAAAAACATTAATTTTGCAGTTACGCATTATTTGCAAAAAACCATATTCTATCGTATTTTTGACAAAAACTCAATCTAATTCAAAATAAACAAGAAATAGTACAAAATGAGTGTTACCCTATTTATAATTACGATTCTTGCAGCTTATCTTCTGGGTTCAATTCCGAGTTCTGTATGGTATGGGATTGGTTATTTTGGAATTGATGTCAGAAAACATGGTAGTGGTAATGCTGGTGCAACCAACACTTTCAGAGTGCTGGGAAAACGTGCTGGTACTATCGTGATGCTGATTGATGTGATTAAAGGATGGACCGCCACTTGTATGGCTTCTATGCTGTTTTATATGGGTACTATTGGAGAAACCGAGCTCCTGATGTACAAAATCCTTTTTGGAATAATCGCAATCGTTGGTCATATCTTTCCTGTTTTTGTAAAGTTTAAAGGCGGTAAGGGAATTGCAACACTCCTGGGTATGGTACTGGCTATTCACCCCGAGCTTGCTTTGCTTAGCATTACTATATTCATACTTACCCTTTTGGCGTCTCAATATGTATCCCTGAGCTCGATACTGGCTACACTTTCCTTTCCTGTACTTTCCTGGATTGGTGTATTTGGTCATCCTGAGCCACTGCTGATCGTATTTGGTTTCGTAATGTTTGTGTTGGTGGTCTTAACACATCAGAAGAATATTGTCAGATTGATGAACGGCAACGAGAATAGGGTGAAGCTATTCGGCAAATCGAAAGCGATTCGCCACTAACAAGAAATATATCAGAATAAGCACCCCTAAGGACAAAACCTTAGGGGTTATTTTTTTTAAATTTGCCGATCTTTTTCAAATGCTGCTTTCCGTAGCAAAACTAATGAACAAACCAGATTATGAATAATTACATTGATAAAAATCGTGACAGATTCCTGAATGAACTACTTGATCTGCTTCGGATTCCATCTGTAAGCGCTGATTCAAAGTTCAAACCTGATATGATCAAAGCTGCAGAATACGTGCGTGATCGGATCAGTGAAGCCGGTGCAGACCGTGTGGAGATATTTGAAACACCCGGACATCCGGTAGTCTATGGAGAAAAAATAATAGATCCGGCGCTTCCAACAGTATTGGTATACGGTCATTATGATGTACAGCCTGCTGATCCTTATGAACTTTGGAACTCACCGCCATTTGAGCCGGTAATCAAAAATGATCGTATTTATGCTCGTGGAGCATGCGATGATAAGGGTCAGTTTTACATGCATATTAAAGCGTTGGAAACGATGCTTGCGACAGATTCGCTGACCTGCAACATCAAAATGATGATTGAGGGTGAAGAAGAAATTGGCTCATCACACCTGGAAACATTTGTGAAAGAGCACCGCGATTTGTTGAAATGTGACACCATCCTTATTTCTGATACCAGTATCATTGCCAATGATGTGCCTTCCATTGAAACCGGCCTGCGTGGACTTACATACATGGAAGTGGAAGTAGTAGGTGCAAACCGCGATTTACATTCTGGTGTATACGGCGGCGGCGTAGCGAACCCTATCAATGTGTTGTGTGAAATGATCGCTTCGCTTAAAGATGAAAACGGACATATTACCATTCCCGGATTCTACGATCAGGTTCAGGAGCTTAGTCAGGCGGAAAGAGATGCGTTGAATGCGGCTCCGTTTGATCTGGATGAATATAAAAAGGATCTGGTCATTGACGATGTAGCTGGTGAAAAAGGCTATACAACCATTGAAAGAACATCCATCCGCCCTACACTTGACGTCAACGGAATTTGGGGAGGTTATATAGGTGAAGGAGCAAAAACTGTTTTGCCGTCCAAAGCAAATGCTAAAATTTCCATGCGCCTTGTCCCTAATCAGACGGACCAAGAAATATGCGCTTTGTTCACCAAACATTTTGAATCTATTGCACCAGCATCAGTGAAAGTAAAGGTGACACCGCACCATGGTGGGTTACCTTATGTTACGCCGACAGATTCTGTTGAATACGAGGCAGCTTCACTTGCCATGGAAGAATCTTTCGGTAAAAAACCGATCCCAACACGTGGTGGAGGAAGTATTCCTATTGTAGCATTATTCGAGCAGGAACTGGGTCAGAAAAGTATCCTGATGGGCTTCGGACTGGATATCGACGCACTGCATTCTCCTAATGAGAGCTACGGACTTTTCAATTACTACAAAGGAATAGAGACTATTCCGCTTTTCTTCAAGCATTATGCAAGGTTGAAAAAGTAATAAAAAAGGGTTAAAACTGAAGATCATGTTCAGTTTTAACCCTTTCAATTTATCCGCTGATTTGCACCTACCTCCTTCTTCTTTCTTCCCGTTTCATTTTTTTTAGATTTTCAATAGCCTTCTTCGCTTCCTTATCCTGACTGGATTTTTTGTCAGCCTTGTCATCGGCCAGTTTATAATAGCGTAGTGCCTCATCATAATTCTTTTTCATCTCTGCTATTTTACCAAGTCCCAGCAACGAGGACACGTAGTATCCGGCATTCAGCGATTTGGTCTGCACTGAAAAGTCGATCGCCCGCTGATAATATTTAGCGGCCAGCTCGTAATTACGATGGTATTGCATATTATAATAAGCCAGAACATAGGCAGCGTTTCGCCCACTCACTCCTTCATATCCAGGCATATACTGATCTATCTTCGTAAGAATATTCTCAGCTGCCTTTTCCGCTTCCGCTGCTCTTCCGGTAACAAAAGCTGTCCGGCAGAAATAGCGCTCGAAATACGGATTATTCGGATAAGTCTGCCACATATACTTGGCCAGCTCATAGGCCTTGCCATACTCATTTTCCATGCTATATATCTGCAACAGGAAATACCTCGCTTCAACACGCGTGTAAAATGCGTTGTTACCCACTTTCTCCAACTGTTGCTGTCCCAGTTTCTTATTACCCTTTGGAAATAAAGCCAATATCGGCTTCAGCAAAGGATACTCCTTAGGAACCCATTCTGCGTAATAATTATAAAGACCATCACCAAACAGCAGCTCAGGAGAAAGGTCACCGTTTCCCTTACAAACCTCAAAATACTTGAGTGACTTCCTCCCGGCAAATGCAGCCTTTGTCCAGCTTTCCCGCTCTGCATAAAGCCTTCCTTTAAATGCGTAGGCAGCAGCCAGGAAAAAAGCTGGTTCTACTTTATTCTTTTCATTATCATACAATTTCTCCGCGAGCGTAATGGTTGAATCCATCTGAGCCAAAAATGCCCTGTCATGCTCTTCATTATCCGTATTAGGCACAATTTTCCACCATTCCGCCAATCCCATCAAAAAATGAGGCATCGGGTGCTTCGGATAGCGATATTTCAACCAGCGAAACTCTGCATCAGCCTCTGCAAACTTGTAATTGTAGAGCATATTGATCGCCTCAGTAGATTCAATCTGTACACTCGGATTCTTCAGGATCATGTCATAATTTTTGTCGAGATCAGCCGAAGAATATAATTGGGCAAAAACGTTGGTTGAGGAAAGCAGCGCCAGGAGGCAATATGTAGTAATATGTTGTATTCGTTTCATATCAGGGGTAATCTGTCCTATTAACGACGGAAAGTTATTTTACGTTTGCAGGGAGGTGGGTTTTTAAAAAAAGAGTTAATATTGATAAACTGAACCAATTATAAGATCCCTGCGAAGGTGATTTTTAGATATTAACTTCCTTATGATAACCATATTAGACAAAACCTTTGTTCCATTCATTGACCAGCCAACGCTAGAAAACCGGATATCACATCTGGCTTCTCAAGTGAGCGCTGACTACAAAGATCGCTGTCCGTTGTTTATTGTAGTACTTAATGGTGCTTTTTTGTTTGCAACCGAGCTTTTAAAAAGAATTCCCATCACTTGTGAAATCACTTTTGTAAAGCTTGCATCCTATGAAAATACAGGTTCAACCGGACAGGTAAGACAAATTATCGGTCTGGAAGAAAGTATAAAAGACCGCGACGTAATTGTAATCGAAGACATCGTAGACACAGGCCTCACGATGAATCATCTGATTGAACAAATATCGGCTTTTAGTCCCGCATCAGTAGAAATTGCCACTTTACTACACAAACCGGATGCATTGAAAAAACCAGTTGAAATGCGTTATATCGGATTTGAAATTGCTAATCGCTTCGTAGTAGGTTACGGTCTGGATTACAACGGGCTGGGCCGCAATCTGGATGCACTATACGTAATTGCCTGATTTAAATTTATTTCTCAAAAATCCACTCGAATATGCACATACAGTTTTTTGGAGCCGCAAGAACAGTTACCGGAAGCAAGCACCTCATCACAACCGAACAGGGAACAAAAATACTACTGGACTGTGGATTGTTCCAGGGTATTCAAACCGATGAATTTAATCGCAACCTGGGATTTAAAGCTTCTGATGTTGACTACCTGATCCTTTCACATGCACATATAGATCATTCGGGTTTGATTCCCCGACTGGTACGGCAAGGGTTTTCCGGACCTATTTATTGTACAGCACCAACGGCGGATCTGTGTAAAATTATGCTGATGGACAGCGCACATATTCAGGAGAAAGATTTGGAGAGAATCAATGAGCGCAGAAAAAAACAAGGCAGGCCCTTATTGGAAGAACTCTACGATGCTGAAGATGCGCAGAAGGCGCTGAGTCTTTTCAAAACAGTGAAATACGGACAAACTTTCCACCTGGGGCCGAACGACGAAGTAGCGGTATTTCTTACAGATGCAGCCCACTTGCTTGGAAGCGCTGCGGTACATTTGAGCGTACCGGATAAAGGCACTTTTAAACAAATTACTTTTACAGGTGATATAGGCCGTCCGGAAGACAGGATACTTCGTAAACCCGATGTTTTCCCTCAGGCTGACATCATCATTTGTGAATCGACTTATGGCGATCGACTGCATGAAAAGGAGATTGATATGCATGGACATTTGTTACAGATTGTTCATGAAACATGTGTCGAGAAACGTGGTAAACTGATTATTCCGGCATTCGCAGTCGACCGTACGCAAGAACTGATCTACGCCCTTGATCAGCTGTCAAGCTCGGGCAAATTACCCCGGATACCTGTTTACATTGACAGCCCGCTGGCTATCAACGCGACTAAAATCATGAAAGATCATGAGGATTTTTTCAACCCTGAAATTCTGGATTATATTGAAAAAGACGGTGATGCCTTCGCATTCCCCTATCTTCATTATGTATCTGACGTAAACGAATCTAAGGCTATCAACGACCGCAAAGAGCCTTGTATCATCATTTCATCCTCCGGCATGGCAGAAGCTGGCAGGATTAAACACCATATCAGGAATAATGTTGAGAAAGAAAACTGCACCATACTACTCGTAGGATATGCTTCAGCCAATACACTTGCCGGTGCTCTCAAACGGGGTGATAAGCAGGTCAATATATTCGGAGAAACCCTGGATGTGAAATGCCGGGTCGCCACTATGGATTCATTCTCGGGACACGGGGATTACAACGAAATGATTGATTTCCTTTCCTGCCAAACCCCGGAACGGGTTAAGAAAGTTTTTCTTGTTCATGGAGAATATGAAACCCAGGTTGCATTCAAGTTAAAACTGCAGGCCAAAGGATATAAAAACATCCATATTCCGGCATTATACGAGAACGTAGAAATTTAGTTAAGATTTTTTTGAAGCGTATTTGGAAACCTGTTAACTCTTGCTACTTTTGCACACCCAAATGCCGAAGTGGTGAAACTGGTAGACACGCACGTTTCAGAGGCGTGTGGGGGTTGCCCCATGCGGGTTCGAGTCCCGCCTTCGGCACCAAATGCCGCTCCTGTTCACAGGGGTGGCATTTTTGCTATTAGAACGTAGTGGGCGGGACAAAAAATAACCAGCAAGAAATGAATCCAGCCGGCTATTTTTAGTACTCTCTATATTTCAAAATTCTAGAATCTCCACCTCACAAAGGCTTCCATCGCTTCGTACTCTGCAAGACCCAGTTCATCGTACAATAACGCAGTTGCGCTGTTTCTTTCTTCAGCTCTCTGCCAGAATTCCCTTGCATCTTCACCCTGGAATACAACACCATCCTTTTGAGACTGGTGCTTGAAAATACCACGACGTTTTTTCAATACCTGATCCGGACTCATCGGCACAGCCATTTCGATCTCATGAATATCCCACTCAGCCCATGCGCCACGGTACAACCATACCCAGCAATCCTTCATGTAATTTTTATGCTTGCAACGTTCCAATGCCGCCTCTATCGCATCCCAGCATACCTTGTGCGTACCATGCGGATCAGCAAAGTCACCTGCAGCATATATCTGATGTGGTTTTATTTCTTCGATCAGGTTTTCAATGATTTTGATATCCTCTTCACCGATCGGGTTTTTCTGTACTGTACCTGTTTCGTAGAAAGGCATGTTCAGGAAGTGAGCCTGCTTGGTAGGAATACCTACGAAACGGCATGTCGCCTTCGCCTCACCTTGTCTCAAAAGACCTTTCACCTGACGAATCTCAGGTGTATCAATCTCACTGTCTTTAGTATGCTTCAGGAATTCTTTTGCATCCAGGAACAACTTATTAGCTGCCGGACTGTCAATACCGAAACCGTTGTTAAAATCAACAACGAAATCTATAAATCTCAACGCCTCGTCATCAGCAACAGCAATGTTACCTGATGTCTGATACGCAACGTGTACCTCATGTCCCTGATCCACCAGACGCTGGAAGGTTCCTCCCATAGAAATGATGTCGTCATCCGGATGCGGACTAAAAATCAAAACACGTTTTTTAGCTGGCTGAGCACGTTCCGGACGATTGGTATCATCCGCATTCGGCTTACCTCCCGGCCAACCGGTAATTGTATGTTGTAACTGATTAAATACATTGATGTTGATTTCATAACCTGCTCCGTATTGAGCAAGCAAATCACTCATACCATTGTCATTATAATCTTTATCCGTTAGTTTCAGAATAGGCTTTCTAAGGCTCTGTGACAAGTGCGTCACTGCCTTTTTGATCATTTTATTATCCCATACTACCGAATCTACTGCCCATGGTGTTTTCACACGCGTAAGTTCAGTGGCAGCACTTTCATCCACTACGAAAGATACATTCGTATGTGCCTGCAGGTAAGAAGCTGGATTACGTTCTGTTACCGGCCCTTCTACAGCGCTGCGAATTACAGACGCTTTCCTTTCTCCCCAGGCAAGCAAAACAATACGGCGCGCACTCAAAATCGGAGCAACACCCAATGTAATCGCTTTACGAGGCACTTTATGTAATCCACCAAATTCCATAGCTGCTGCTGCTCTGGTCGAATGGTCAAGTGTGATAAGTCTTGTGTGAGAATTGATCAGAGAACCCGGTTCGTTGAAACCGACGTGTCCGTTTCCTCCGATTCCCAGCAACTGAAAATCCAGGCCACCCACAGCATTGATCTTATTCTCATAAGAAATACAATATTCTCTCAGCATAGCCGGAGGAATTGTACCATCGGGAATAAAGTAATTCTCTTTTGGAATATCCACATGATTGAACAGCTGCTCCTTCATGAACCGGTGGTAGCTATAAATAGAATCCGGCTCCATCTGGTAATATTCATCCAGATTGAATGAAATCACATTTTTAAAGCTCAACCCTTCTTCTCTATGCATTTTGACAAGCTTGGCATATACGGTTTTGGGCGAAGAGCCGGTTGCCAAACCTAATACACACATTTTACCTTCTTTTTGCTTTTTACGGATTAACTCCGCAATCTCCAGCGCAACGGCAGTAGAGGCCTCTTTTGAGTCAGCAAAAATCTGGGTTGGAATTTTTTCGTAGGTAATCGGTTGGCCAACAGTTCCGTTTGTAGCGTTGGTATCCGCTGTTTGCATCAGCATTGTTTCCGGATTCACAGTCTTAATGTCCATTTGTGGTTGTTTGACGGGATTTTAAGAATAGGAAGTAAGCAGGTTTCGAAGTCCCTGCTTACGCATCGATTTACAAAAATACGATTCGAAAGTCAATATTATTAAAAAAATTTAAAAATAACTTTTCCCTGAATATACTCTTTGAAAACACTAAAAGGCTACCGGTTTATACTGTATTTAAAGCATGAAGTGACTACCATTAAGGAGAAAGTGTTGTGTATTTTTTCTTTCCACGATAATTGCTTGTATTTTTGCGGCTTAATCTACATTCAACATCATTTTTCTGTTAAATCCCATGTCTACACTCACAAGCGTTGTACGTGACACTGCCATTTTCGACCTGATCAATAAAGAAAAAAATCGTCAGGAAGAAGGTATCGAACTGATTGCTTCCGAGAACTTTACCTCAAAACAGGTAATGGAAGCTGCCGGAAGTGTGCTAACTAATAAATACGCCGAAGGACTTCCTGGAAAAAGATATTACGGAGGATGTGAGGTTGTAGATGAAATCGAGCAAATCGCAATCGACAGACTTAAGGAACTTTTCGGAGCAACTTGGGCCAATGTGCAGCCTCACTCAGGTGCACAGGCGAATACAGCTGTATTTTTGGCCTGCCTTAATCCTGGCGACAAAATTATGGGCTTCAACCTGGCACATGGCGGACACCTTTCTCATGGTTCTCCTGTTAATATTTCGGGTAAATATTTTCAACCTGTATTTTATGGTGTAGAGGCTGAAACTGGTCTTATCAACTGGGATAAAGTAGAGGAAACTGCCGTAAAAGAGAAACCGAAATTGTTGATCTGTGGTGCTTCTGCATATAGCCGTGATTGGGATTACGAGCGTCTGCGTGCCATCGCTGACCAGGTAGGTGCTTTGCTGATGGCTGACATCGCTCACCCTGCAGGTCTTATTGCTAAAGGTTTACTTAAGGATCCATTTGATCACTGCCATGTTGTAACAACTACAACTCATAAGACATTACGCGGACCTCGTGGTGGTGTGATTATGATGCGTAACGATTTTGAGAACCCATTCGGAATCACTACTCCGAAAGGACAACTTCGTACGATGTCATCTTTGTTGGATTCAGGCGTTTTCCCTGGAACACAAGGTGGACCATTGGAACACATTATTGCTGCAAAAGCGATCGCATTTGGAGAAGCGTTAGGAGAAGGATACTACAACTACGCTACGCAGGTTGCTAAAAATGCACAGGCAATGGCGAAAGCATTTACTGAAAAAGGTTACAGAATTATCTCTGGCGGAACAGAAAACCATTTAATGCTGATTGATCTTCGTTCTAAAAACGGAGTTGAAACTGCAATGACTGGTAAACTTGCTGAGAATACTTTGATAAAAGCAGATATTACTATCAACAAAAACATGGTTCCTTTTGACGAGAAATCGCCGATGGTAACTTCTGGTATGCGTGTAGGAACTGCTGCTATGACCACCCGTGGATTGGTAGAAACAGACATGGCTCGTATCGTTGATATGATTGACACTGTATTGGTAAATCACGACAACGACAGCAAAATAGCAGCTGTGAAACAGGAGGTTAATACCTGGATGAAAGATTTCCCATTGTATAGCTAATACAATCCCGGTATAGAAAATAAACGGCATGGTATTCAATATTGTTTACTATGCCGTTTATTTTTTATCGTGCTAAATCTATTTTGATACGACATTCATTTCTATCAAAATGCAGGATATAAATGACACAAGTCTGACAACGGAAAGTATAGTAATATTAAGAACTTAAAGAATTGTGTGCTAAGATGTTTTGACTTAATAAAGTTTTCATAACTTTGCACTCCAAAATTGAATTCTAATTGATATGAGCAAGAAAAACACGGACGAGTCCGGTTTTGAAATTATTGAAACACCCGAGGCTCTGGCCGGACAAATCAGTAAAGCAGAAGTTTTCTTCCTGAAAAACCGTAGTGTGGTTTTCGGTATCGGCGGCGTTATTTTGCTTGCTGTTGTAGCTTTTGCAGGTTATCGTTTCTATATCGATAGCCAGGAAGGAACTGCACAGACTGCGCTTGCTAATGTCGTTTACGATTTTGAGGCTGATTCTCTTCAAAAAGCTTTGAACGGTAGTGGTGGAAACGAAGGTCTTTTGTCTATCGCAGATAGCTACAAAGGAACAGATGCAAGTAACCTTGCTACTTTCTACGCAGGTGTTGCTTTGTTGAAAGAAGGGAAATATGACGAAGCGATTACTCGTCTGCAGGCATTCAGCTCATCTGATCTGTTGCTACATGCTCGTGCTCAATCTCTGATAGGAGATGCTTATCTTGAAAAAAATCAAGCTGCAGAAGCTATTTCTTATTACAAGAAAGCTTCTGAATATGAAAAAAATGAATTCTTTACACCAGTTTATCTGATGAAACTTGCTCTTGCACAAGAGAAGGGAAATCAGGCGGCTGATGCTGTTTCTACGTATAAACGTGTTATCGATGAGTTTCCACTTTCCTCGGAAGTTGTGAACGCTAAGAAATACATCGGATTATTGGAAGGACAGGCCGGCAAATAATGTTTCATTATTTCTGTTCTTAAAAGGATAAAGCCGATAACGGTTTTATCCTTTTTTTTGTTCCGGATATATATTGTTTTAAATGACTACCTGAGCTGATTCAGGTTCTGTTAATAATAAAATTTACAAAACAGTTAAAAAGCTATGTCAAGCGCTGATAAAAATTTAAGTGTATTTTCTACCAATGACCTTCCCGATATCAGTAATAAAAAGTTTGCAATCGTTGTGGCAGAATGGAACGACGAAATAACTGAAAAGCTTTTTGAAGGTGCTTATCAAACCTTATTGCAATACGGTGCACTGGCTCAAAATATTGAAAGAGGAAATGTACCGGGTAGTTTTGAGCTCACATTGGGTGCACATTGGTATGCACAACGTGAAGATATTGATGCTGTTATTGCGATCGGAGTTGTGATTCAGGGAGAAACCAAGCATAATGATTATATCAACCATGCTGTTGCTCAGGGCATTACAAATATCAGCATTCAAAATAACAAACCTGTGATATTTGGTGTATTGACTCCCAATAACATGGAACAGGCTATCGACAGAGCAGGTGGCGTCCACGGTAATAAAGGAGACGAAGCTGCGATGACGGCCATCAAAATGGTAGGGCTTAAAGACAAAATATTCGTCAGGTAAACAATTGTCTGGTATTGACAAGAGGGGTCATGCGTAGTCAGGAGATGGTCGTTCATTGTCAAGAGTGGTCAGTTGTAGTCAGGAGATGGTCGTTTATTGTCAAGAGTGGTCAGTTGTAGTCAAGAGATGGTCATGCGTAGTCAAGGATCGGCTCTGACAATCAATGACAACTTCCTGACCATCAATGACCATTTCCTGACTATCCTTGACAATACCTGACCATAAGTGACAGTTCAAAAAAATAAGTAATCAAAAATCAATCACTATAAATTTATGCAAGTCTGGAAATTTGGTGGCACGTCGGTAGGAAAACCCGAACGCATGCATTCGATCCGCGAACTTCTTGAAAATGATTCCAATCGTAAAATTGTGGTTCTTTCAGCTTTGTCCGGCACGACAAACGCTCTTCTTTCCATTGGAGAGTCGGCAAAAGCCTACGACGAAGAGCAAGCCATTGCAAAAACAGACGAATTAAAAGCGCACTACGACCAGTTTATTACCGAACTGTATGCTACGGAAGAGGGGCTCGCAAAAGGCAAAGAAATTATTGAAAGTGAATTTGGTTTTATCAGATCTCTGGTAGGTATCAAACCTTTCACTATTAAGCAGGATAAAGAGCTGGTTGCGGAAGGAGAGATTTTAAGCACTAAAATGTTCCAGGCTTATCTGGAAGAAAAAGGTGACAGCGCGGTACTGTTGTCAGCGCTTGATTTTATGCGTATAGACGCAGATGGAGAGCCTGAAATGGCAACAATTGAAGAGAAACTTGTTGGTATATTGAACCAGCATACAGATGCTAAAATTGTGGTAACACAGGGGTTCATTTGCCGTAACCCACGTGAAGAAGTGGATAACCTGAAACGTGGCGGATCAGACTATACTGCGTCACTGATCGGTGGAGCGATTCGTGCAGACGAAATTCAGATATGGACAGATATTGACGGAATGCACAACAACGATCCCCGCATCGTAAAAAGAACATTCCCGATCAGAGAACTTACATTTGAAGAAGCCGCTGAACTGGCCTATTTCGGTGCCAAAATCCTGCATCCAAGTACGATCACTCCTGCCAAACTGAGAGGAGTTCCTGTTCGTCTGAAAAATACGATGCAACCGGAAGCGCCTGGTACGCTGATCGCAAACCAGAGTTCAGACCGTGAAATTAAAGCCATTGCAGCGAAGGATAACATCACAGCAATCTATATCCATTCGACACGTATGCTGAATGCTTACGGATTCCTGCGAAGAGTATTTGAGATTTTTGAAAAATACAAAACACCTGTAGACATGATCACTACTTCGGAAGTGTCCGTGTCGGTAACGATTGATAACTCTGAACACCTGGAAGCAATTACAGCAGAACTGAGAGAATTCGCAGACCTGGAAGAGCACGACCGCGATCAGAACATCATTTGTATTGTAGGTAATTTCAGTGCGGACAAAGAAGGCATCGCCCTTAAAGTGCTCGACGCGATGAAAAACATTCCTATCAGAATGATTTCTTATGGTGCATCCGAGCATAACCTTTCTCTTCTGATTCATTCAAAATACAAGTCAGAAGCGTTGAACGTACTAAACGAGCGTCTTTTCTATTATGAAGATGCTATGAAAAATATATTCTCGGCTCAGTAAGAGATTCGGGAAAATTGATTAAAACTTTAAAAAGCTGCCTGCTCACCGCCGACAGCTGACAGCCATATGTTACAACCCATTTTCATCCGCGAAAACAGAGAACTGACAATCGCAGGATTACAGAAAAAGCATTTTAAGGATGCTGAGAAGGCCGTAGATCAGATCATTACACTTGACCAGAGTCGCCGGGAGGTGCAGCAGGAACTGGATACCGTTCTGGCCGAATCCAACAACAAGGCGAAAGAGATCGGTGCTTTGATGAAATCAGGGCAAAAAGAGGCTGCAGAGGCTGCCAAAGCAGAAACTGCCGTTCTTAAGGAACGCTCCAAAACGCTTGACGACAAACACAAGGAGATAGAACAGGCTTTATTGGAAGAACTTGTAAAACTTCCTAACCTGCCGCATGAAAGCGTTCCGGAAGGCCGCACTGCGGAAGACAATGTAAACGTGCTTGAAAAGGGCGAAAAACCTGCTTTACACGCCGGTGCGTTGCCCCACTGGGAATTGATCCGCAAGTTGGGAAAATCGCAGGCTCCGATCATTGACTTTGAATTGGGTAATAAAATTACCGGTGCAGGTTTTCCTGTTTACAAAGGAAAAGCGGCGCGTTTACAACGTGCGATGATTTCTTTCTTCCTGGACGAAGCAACAAAAGCAGGCTATATAGAAGTGCAGACTCCTATTTTAGTAAATGCTGATTCAGGCTTCGGAACAGGACAACTCCCTGATAAAGAGGGACAAATGTACCACGATGCACAGGATGATCTTTATTTAATCCCTACAGCTGAAGTACCTGTTACGAACTTATACCGCGATGTAATCGTACCGGAATCTGAGCTTCCTGTCAAGCATGCTGCCTATACACCGTGTTTCCGTCGTGAAGCAGGAAGTTGGGGAGCGCACGTGAGAGGGTTGAACCGTCTGCATCAGTTCGACAAAATTGAGATTGTACAGATCAACAAACCTGAAGAATCGTACAAAGCACTGGACGAGATGGTTGAGCATGTAAAAAGCCTTCTTGAAAAGCTGGAATTACCTTATCGCATACTCCGTTTGTGCGGTGGAGATATGGGCTTTACTTCTGCGTTAACATATGATTTTGAGGTATGGTCTGCGGGACAGGAACGCTGGCTTGAATGTAGCTCTGTATCCAACTTTGAAACCTACCAGGCAAACCGCCTTAAATTGCGTTACAAAAATGCGGATAAGAAAACGCAGCTTCTTCATACCCTGAATGGCTCAGCACTTGCACTTCCGCGTATTGTTGCAGCTCTTTTAGAGAATAATCAGCAGGAAGATGGTACCATCCGTGTGCCGGCTGTATTGGTTCCTTATTGCGGTTTTGATGTGGTCGAGTAATCGAATCCGCGCCAAAAACTTATGTAAAGCCTTCACCTTTGTGAGGGCTTTATGCTTTTATTACCTTCCAGCAACTCAGGAATCCCAACATTTTCCATGATCAGTTTACCTACCTTTTCGGTTGCTACGCCATCTTCCAGCTTGTAAGTATTTTCAAATCCATCCCGGGTAATCATCGTCTTGAAACAATTGAACCTGATGTAAGGGTTCTTTTCGTAATTCTTCAAAAGCTCCATGAGGTGTGTAGAGATCACAAAAACTGACGTTGAATAATTGAGAAAGCCATTCACAACGGTACCCGAACAGTGCAGCGCATCTTCCTGATTTGTACCTCTGAACAGCTCATCTATTAACACCAAACACCTTTTTCCGTTAGCCAGCGCCTGAGCAATCTCTTTAATTCTCATGATTTCATTGTAAAAATGACTGTATCCGAGGGTAAGATCATCAGAGAGATGTATGGAAGTAAACAGCCGATCCGAAAAAGAAAGTTGCAGCTTAGCCGCCGGAACCGGCCAGCCCAGATGTGCCAGATAAACAGAAATGCCCAACGCTTTTAAAAAGGTCGTTTTTCCGCTGGTATTGGCTCCTGTAAGTATACAAATACCTGACTCTCTTGTGAGTGTACAACCATTTTTGACGGGATTCTGAAGCAAGGGATGCCACAAATCAGATACTTCAAGAACTCCGTCATCAGAGACAAATTCCGGAAAATACAACGCATGATCACGGGCCGTCATAGCAATAGACAACATGGCATCCAGCTTGTACAGTATATCAAGCATCCGTCTGAACTCATCTTTACATTGCTTTCGCAAGAAGTAATCCAGATGAAAAACACTCATTTTACTTATACCCCTATCCTCTTCCTGCATATAGGGACGTAACATCAGCGAGTCGAGGAAAGCCACTATAAACTCAAAATCCTTTTTAAAGGAATCCGGCACATCCATATAAGAGAGCTGCCAAACTGTTCTTTTCAAAGCTCTGAAAACCCTGATCGTTGCTGTAACCCCGCTCTGAATCAGATAAAATTCCGCCTCATTTTTATAGGCAAACATCATCGTCTGAAACCAGTGCTGAACAATATCCTGAGCCATCGTATGCCCTATATTACTTTCATAGTAATACTCGGTCGCAGCGATATAAGCATGGGAAACATTCACTTCCCACCAGGAGTAATTGGTAATAACAGATCTCAGCAACTCTTGCTCTTCAATGATATCCTCCACCGACTCCTTCGGTTCCCGGATCATCTTTTTCAGCAAATCCCTTCCACCGTAAGAAACGGTCCTGTCAAAAAAAGAGAGAATCGACTCCTCATGTACTTTTTCCGAGATAATCTGAAGTTCGTATAAAGTATGTAATCCAACTGGTAGCATAGAATATATGTGATACCCTCAAAGATACTTCCGCCACCTATCCTCCTATGTTAAAATAAGTTAAAGGGCTATTTCCTTGTGATGATTTGCCTGTTAAAAAAGCTTAATGCACTTATTAACTCAAAGCCATTTCTCTACATTGCCTCAAAAATTGAAACAGGTAAATGAATGACAGCAATCCTATACTTCTACCGCTCCATTGGTCTTTTTACAGGCATAATCTCGCTTGCATTATGGGCTTTGGCAGATCTTCCTTTAGACAAGAATTTTCATGTGTTCCTCCCAAGATATCTGATCATCAAGCTTATTACTGACTACATCATATTGCGCTATATGAGAAAATACCGGATGGCTTCTCAGCGCTATTTTTATCACAATCTTGGTATATCAGAAACAAGGTTATATCTGACCGCATTTGGATTAGATATACTGATCTTCTTTTTGTTAGTAGCCGTAGTTAAAATGTATACCCAGCTATGATTACGCACAAGCTTGAAGCGGACAGCATGTGGCTGGAATATAACAATCGAAAAATCCTGCAGAACATTTATATCCAGTTAGAGACTGGAAAAGTCACAGGCTTGCTGGGACGAAACGGAACAGGGAAATCAAGTCTGCTCAGGATGATATTAGGAAGTTTGCGAGGCCAGAGTCAATCTGTCAGGTGGAACGGAGATTATATAGCTCATCCATATCAGGAGCCGGGCCTGGTACGGTACCTTCCTCAGTTTAATTTTATACCGCCAAACATGAGGATTAATCAGATATGCCGGATGTATCAGGTTGAATATGATCGTATGATCGACTTTTTTCCTGAATTGCAGACATCTCGTTATACTTCTGCCGCAAAGCTCTCAGGTGGCTACAAAAGACTGATAGAAACGCTGCTTATACTGTTCTCCCCTGTGAAGTTCGTGTTGCTGGATGAGCCATTTACACATTTATCTCCGCGTAGCATAGAAACGTTAGTAAAGATCATTCACCTTGAAAAGCAGAATAAGGGAATTTTGGTGTCGGACCATATGCATCAATATGTAACAAATCTGAGTGACGCTGTGTATCTGCTCGCACCCGTTGGCCGGTGTATTCTTCTGAAAGATCCGGTAAAAGATATGAAGCTGATGGGCTATATCCGCTGACTTTTTTTAGGGAATGCAAGCCAGACAAAATATCCGGTCATCAAAACAATAGCCACTTGCATCAGATAATCCGTAAGCAGCTCCGTAGAAGAGACCATATCCTGGGGAGACATATAACACGGCATTCCCAATCTCCACCAATACGACGGATGCACAACGCAGAGAATGTTAAAAATCAGTAGCAAAATGACCTGAACAGGGCTTTTCCAATTGATCACATAAAAGACCAATGGAATCAGAAAAAGAAAGATATAGTTACTGTATGCACTTTGCTGTACAACCATCATGGTGGCATAAAGTACAACCCAAACTCGGGATAGCATGATGCGAAAATCAGCCTTTCGTAATCTCCAGGCCGCCAGACAACCCAGCCCAACCGATGCCACCAATCCGATCCAGTTCCAGAACTTCTCTCCTACCCCTATATGATTATTAAACCAGGGGTTCAGAATAGCGGGAATATTAGGAGCCCTAAGCGTTTGTGCTTCGTCCATAGGTTGCGTGAATTCCCAGCCTACGAGCGGGTACAAAATCCCCAGAGATATAATACCTACAATAATCATCGGTATCATAAACCTGATTTTCTCTTTCTCAATCAGAAAAAGTGGAACCAGAATCAATACAAAAATGGCTTTGGTCATCAGTAAGCCAATAGCCAGAATGAACGAATACCATGCGACACCCACCTTCCGCTCGCGAACCAGATACGCAAGCGCTACAAAAAGCCACATCCAAACATCCTCCTGAGCTCCTACAATACATAATACCAGCGCGCCCGGCAGAATATAGTAAACCAATGCATTAAACAGGAAAACTCCGCGTGACTGAAATGGCCTGAAAAAATGCCATGATACAAACAGGGCAACTCCATCCATAACGGCCATCGTCAGCACAATCATTTTAGAATCGTACCAGATTTTCAGCCATATACCCAGGAAGTAAGCATACAACGGAGAATACGGCGACCAGAAGTCGCGGTACACAATCATTCCCTGAGAGGCTTTGCTGCCCTCATCCCAAAAACCATTCACATCGGACGTTGTCGCAAGACCGGCTATCAGATAAATCGCTATGAAAGGCAACAAGCGAAAGAGCACCCAGCCCGACAAAAGCGTTACGCGCACGCCCTGATTTTCCAGCCATTTAGTCAATACGCTTTTTCTAAAAAGCATCAGCATCAGTAATAATACACTGATAACACTGATTCCCAGCTTCGCCCAAACGATACTCATGCTACGGAAAGTTTAGGTGATAAAACCACTTTCCTGTATGTTTCACGCAGAATCCAGAAGAAGCAGAGCACATTCATGATTTGCAGCAAATACTCGAATAAAAACAATGGATTTGCAAACATCGCCGGTGAGGTGTAGGCAGGTTGACCAATATATACCCATACAAATGGCTGAACCACAGTAAGCCAGTTAAGAGCAATGAGCACAGCAATGTGCCCGGTTTTCCTGATATCTATAATTTCGAACAAAGCCGCCATCAGATAAGCAATCACATACGCGCCCATGGCACTGGCCTGAAAAATCATCATACATACGAAGCAGGCAATAAATATCCCCGGTAAAACTTCATTGATATGTTTGTGGCGAGCTTTATAGGCCATATATACCGGTACAAAAACAGTGAACAAAAGTCCGAACCAATTGATCATGGTCGACTTTTTCTCATTGATATGTAATACCAGCTCTACCCAGGGACGTGTCACAGAAAACAAATTAGGCGTCATCAATTGCTCCGTATGCTGAATAGGCATCAGGAACAAATCCCCGATCTGCCAATAGAGAAACCCGACAGCAGGAATACCTACAGCTGCCATCACCAGTAACATTTTGACAGGTCGCTTTACAACCACAAGCAATGCCGGCAACAGAAATATAAATGTAACCTTGATTGTAAGCAACGTAAGCGCATAGAGCAGCCCAATTCCTACTTCGTAATTTTCCTTATTTTTCAGTGTATATCTCCAAATCAGTAAAGCAGCTCCCCAAAACCAAACTTCTTCCTGCCCGTCGACAAGAATATACATAAATGCAGCCGGAAGCATCAGGTAAATCACTGCAAGTTGCAATGCTTTCACGCTTCTCTCTTTGTACGTTTGATAGGTAAGCCATAAAATGCCGGTTTCCATCAACACCATAAAAAGGACAATAGCGCGTGCATTGTGCCATATCCATACTGGCAAGCTGATAATATAAGCATACAACGGCGCGTGATAGGACCAGAAATCCCGGTACACAAACCCACCTTTTTTTGCAGCTTCAGCTTTATAAAAAAAGAATGGAATATCTCCTCTCGGATCCTCATTGATGACAAGGAAAATTCCGATCCAGGGAATTAAGCGAAAGATTACAAAGGCCAGTAAAAATATCTGTTTATCTTTTTCCAGCTGCCATTTGGCGAAAAGTTCTGAGCGGCTTATAGTCCAGATGATTCCCAGTGTCAAACCCAGATTGATGATCAGCTTTAAATAAAAGACTGTAAGAATAGGCATGTGAATAAATAGCAGTAATGAAAGATTCTTGAAGCGTGCGTATGTTCCGTTCAGACCGCAAACTTAAGACTTCTTTTTTTCAAAACAGGCAGCAATACACAAAGTTTTAACACGTTAGAAATTCGTATGCTTGCATACTATTGTCTGAAGTCTTATTTTTGATTACTTCATTCCCAAACATCAAATAGCCCATGGCACATACTAATGAGATAAACTGTATGGATTTTGAGCTGAGCGAGGAACACCTTGCCGTACAGGAAGCTGCAAAAGATTTCGCTCAAAATGAACTACTCCCTGGTGTGATTGAAAGGGATAATGAACAAAAATTTGATCCCGTACTTCTCCGAAAAATGGGTGAATTGGGATTTTTAGGCATGATGGTTTCACCTGAGTATGGCGGTGGCGGTATGGATACGCTCTCCTACGTGATTGCGATGGAAGAACTATCCAAAGTAGATGCATCCGCATCCGTAATCATGTCGGTGAATAATTCATTGGTTTGCTGGGGGATGGAAACCTACGGAACAGACGCTCAGAAAGAAAAATACCTTACGCAATTAGCTGCCGGCAAATACATCGGTGCTTTTTGCCTCTCGGAGCCTCAGGCCGGCTCAGATGCCACCTCGCAACATACTACTGCAAAAGAAGAAGGTGACCATTACCTATTGAATGGCACTAAAAACTGGATCACCAATGGAAACTCATCCTCTGTTTGCCTTGTGATTGCACATACGCATCGCGAAAAAGGGCATAAGGGAATCAATGTTTTTATTGTAGAAAAGGGGTGGGAAGGATTTTCGGTAGGTAAAAAAGAGGATAAAATGGGCATCAGGGCGTCGGATACCCATACACTGATGTTTACTGACGTGAAAGTACCCAAAGAAAACAGAATTGGAGAAGATGGGTTCGGGTTTAAATTTGCCATGAGTACCCTGAACGGCGGCCGGATCGGTATTGCAGCGCAGGCATTGGGAATTGCCTCCGGGGCATTTGAGCTCTCGCTGAAATATGCTCAGGAAAGAAAGACGTTTGGCAAGCCAATCAGCGAACACCAGGCCATTCAATTCAAACTTTCCGAAATGGATACACGAATCGAAGCGGCAAGACTACTCGTTTACAAAGCTGCCCGACTCAAAGACCAGGGCAAAGATTATATAAAAGCAGCAGCCATGGCCAAATTATATGCGTCTGATGTTGCCATGTGGGTTACAACGGAAGCCGTTCAGATTCATGGGGGTTACGGCTATGTGAGGGAATATCACGTCGAAAGGCTCATGAGAGATGCCAAAATCACTCAAATTTATGAGGGTACCTCAGAAATCCAAAAACTTGTAATTGCCCGTGAACTTTTAAAATAACCCGAAACAAGGCCTCACGACTATTTTATTCTAAATCTTGGATTAAATTCATACCAAAATATCACTTTTTTTCATTTTTTTGTCGAAAAACACTTGTATTAGTTTTGTACAATTTATTAGATTTGTACAAAATAAGAAAGTAAGGCACTTCAGCCCATAAATATATACAAGCATGGAAGACTATAATAAGATTATTGAGTCATTGGGGGTAAAGTTCGTAAAGGCTCGTCATATACGGATTTTGCAACCTATCACGATCAAAAACTTCTACGATGTACAAAATTCGTTAACAATTCTGTATGACGGAGAGGTATCTTTCGGAGGTGAGGAATCTCAGAAAGTAGAAGAAGGTGATATGCTCTTCATTCCGGGCGGCAAGCACGCTACTGTTACTTACGGCAGTGCAACTTCTGCGAAAACGGTATCCAATGAGGAGTTCATGACCAACCGCGACAATTACATAGAAGCAGGTCACGATCCGGCACTCATCGGCAAATTGCCTAACTCATTTGGTCTTATTTCTTTCGAAGCAAAAGTTTTCGATACCGTTAACTTCTTCACTTCTCTGGACGTTCCTCCATTCCTGATCAAACGTGATGATCAGATTGCGGCAACGATCAACCAGATCCTGACAGAAGATATGCTGGATACGCCTGGTAAAGGCCGTATCATCAAGATCAAAACAGAAGAGGTTGTTATTGAAATTATTCGTTACATCCTGAAAAACAAACTGTTCGTTGAGCAATTAGTTACAAACAGTACGTATTTCAAAGATCCTCGTTTGATCGACATTTTCGCCTATATCAAAGATAATTTGGGTGGTGACCTGTCTAACAAAGTATTGGCTAACGTAGCTAATGTTTCTGAGGATTACGTAGGACAGTACTTCAAAATGCTGACAGGTATTAATCCACAGGATTACATTGAATACCAAAGAATGGAAAAAGCAGTTGATTTGCTGCGTACTTCTAAGAAGAGCATCCGCGCGATCGGTTCAGATGTTGGTTACAAAGACACCGCTTACTTCTGCCGTCGTTTTAAAATGATGTTTGGTATTCCTGCTGGTAAAATGCGTCGTCGTGAATCTTTGATGAACGTTTAGAAATAACCTATACCAAAAGAACGCGGAGTGAGTCATGTCGAATGGCTCACTCTTCTTTTTTTAACTACCTCAATGGTGTAAACTGCAGTGCGGTGACCTTCCAGCTACCTCCTGCCTTTACAGCTACTAACATATAAGCCAGATCATTATTAAAACTGATGTTCTGAATTTGCCCGCGCGCACTCCAGTTGCCCTGCACCAGGCCCACATCCCCATAGTTTCTGGTTCTCATACCTGAAAGCATACCACTCTCAATTTTGAGAACCCCCTCTTCCAGTGCTCTGATCAAAAAATTCCTCTCCAAAGGCTGACCATCAAAATTGGTAACAGAAAAATCCGGGGACATAATAGTTTGTAAAGTCCCACTGTCTTTATCCTGCAGCGCTTTAAAGAGAATAAGTGCACAGTCATTAGCATCCATTGGCTGAACCGATTGACTTCTGGCTACGAGTGTACAGCCAGACAACACTATTAATAAGATTAGCTTCCTTAGCATTTTCATTGGTGATTCTTTTAGTTCTTACCGGCCGTATAAAGTGATTACAACCGCCATGCCAATATTTATACCAAACTATACAAAAGATTTCATAACGAATTATTATATCGTTAGTTTCGTATTTTGCAGTAATGGCATACCAAATGATGAGATATATTACTTTCGCACTACTTCTGACAGGGATAATGTCCTGCTCTTCTCAACCTGAAACACTGGGTAAGTTGGACCTGAAGAAATGGCGTAGTGACAGAGGCAGTTGCAACGGTGTACGCACCACGCTTATAAACGACTTCAAAGCAGAACAAAATCAACTAATGGGTAAATATGCCGATGAAGTAGGCGAAATCCTCGGAAGACCTGATATCCATCAGTTAGGAGAACGTAATCAGAAGTTTTACGTATACTTTCTTGAAAAAGGTACCCATTGCGATGACATCAAAGCTCCTTCCAAATCCAATAAGGTGATTCTTAAATTCAATGCAATTGGCTTGCTGTCAGAGATTACGTATCAGGAGCGGCCGTTGTAGAACAAACTTGAACGGCTTAAATAGCAGCTAAAATTAGTTTATATTATTTTGTTTCATAATATACTATTAATCATTTACTTACGGAAATGACAGCTAAAACCAACAGCTACTCATGATCGTTTAAGTTGTTATTATCTTTCCGAACATTCACCATCCCAGAATGAACCTGAAAAATTTCCAAAACCATATCTCTTCCACAATTCTCAATAGGGGAAAAGAATATTACTATAATGGTGCTGTGAATGTTTTAGAAGAGGAGGAGGATGGTGTCTGGTGTGCGGAAGTGGAAGGTTCTGAGGTTTACTCCGTGGAAGTTGAGCTGTCTGCTGGCTGCGAAATAGATAGTTATACCTGTGACTGTCCCCACGAAGCTGATGTATGCAAACACATTGTGGCGGTGTTTTATGAACTGAAGGACAAGGTTAAAATTATCAAACTGAAACCTGAGAAGAAAGGAAAGAAGCAGGCCCTGTCGTTCAATGAATTGCTGGAAACTATTTCCTTCGCCGAATTAAAGCAATTTGTATCGCAACACGCGCAAAACGACAAAAACCTCAAAAATCAGTTTGAGCTATATTTTGCTCACAAGGACGAACATTTTGATATTGAAAAGAAATATTCGGATCTCCTGAAGAAGGCAATCCGTTCTTCAATGAGCCAGGGTTATGTAGATTACTACTCTGCAGGAGAGCTGTCAATGAAGGCCGACAGTTTTCTCAACAAGGCTCAGGAAGCTTTCGGAAATCACAATTTCAAAGAGGCATCTATCATTGCACGGGTTGTCCTGAAACAGTTAGTTGAAGAGGTAATTCCAAGTGCTGATGATTCTAACGGAAATATAGGCGACACCATTTTCAATGCCGTCCAGCTATTAGCATCCGTGGCCGAATCCGGGAGCTGTAACAGAGAGTTGAAAGAAGATTTGTATGATTTTTTTGCCAAAGCGCTGGTCGATGACACCTATTTCGATTATGGAGATTTTGGTGAAAGTTGCTTTGAGATATTCAGAAATTTAGCCGTTCAACTCAACAGACCAGAAATGTTTCTGGCCTTCAGCAATCTTGCTGTCCGGGATCCTGGAGAGGAAACATCCGAAGATTACAAAACAGAATTTTTCATCTTACAAACCCTTCTATTCTTTCAGGAAACAGGTAATGTGCAGGAAGCAGAGAAACTGATCCGACAGAACATGCACATTGTAGAAATCCGGCAGAATGTTGTAGATAATGCCATAAACAGACAATCGTATGAAGAAGCCAAGGAATTGATCCGTGAAGGCATTGACTTAGCAGACAAAAGGCAACATCCAGGTACCGTTTTTAACTGGCAGAAAACACTTCTTGATATTGCTTGTTTGGAGGGCGATATTCCAATGCAAAGACAGCTCAATCTACATTTCGCATTCGACCGTGGTTTCAACATCGAATACTATGAAGGCTGGAAAAAAACGTTTACACAGGCTGAATGGGAAACAGAATTCAGATTATTAGTCGGGAGTATCATTGCCGAGGTTGAACAGCAGGCGGAAAAGAATCTGAACAATCATTGGTGGTCCAAAAACAGAACAATACTTAACCAGCTTGCTCCTGTTTATGTACAGGAAAAACAGTGGAATAAGCTTTATCAACTTGTCGAGTCCTACCCAAGTCTAGACGTACTGCTCAGCTACATGAAATATCTGGCAAAAGATTATCAGGTTCAGTTGACCGAATTAATATGTCCCGCGCTGGTGCTTGCCGGCGACAAGGCCGATTCCCGCTCAAGCTACTCGCAAATTGCATCTCATATGCAAAACATCATCAAACTAATGCCTGAAAGCAAAAATAAAATTTTGGAAACAGCTCAGATTTTGCGTGCTAAATATCCGAGGCGCCCTGCCATGCACGATGAGCTAAAGAAGGTGAGGTAGTGAATATTTCAATTAACATAAAACTTCTTAATACGAATCATCTGCTCCACCGGCTCCGGCACCATGTAACGGATAGAAGAACCATTTTTCAAACAAGAACGGATGTAGGTGGCAGAAATGTCCAGCAGAGGGGCTTCTACAAATTTGACTGCAGGATGATCTTTAAAGTTATGCGGAGCGGATTGTGGTCTGGAATAGACGTAGAGTCCTGTATACTCCAGGATTTGCTCATAGTTTTTCCATTTAGGAAATTGTGCCAGATTGTCTTCTCCCATAATAAGCCGGAACTCGTGCTGAGGAAACTTCTCCTGAATTCTGACCAAAGTATCAATCGTATAGCTTGGCTTTGGCATATGGAATTCAATATCAGTCACCTTAAGAAGCGGGTTCTCGGATACTGCACGTTGCACCATATCATACCGGTCAAACTCGTGCAATAAGCTGTTATTCTTCTTAAATGGATTTTGGGGACTTACTACAAACCAAACTTGTTCAAGATCGGTAGCAGATGCCATGGTATTGGCGATGATCAGGTGGCCAATGTGGATAGGATTAAATGATCCGAAAAAGAGGCCTATTTTCATTGCTGAGGATTTGATGGAAGGCTAAACTTACGAAGCAATAAAATCGAGCGCAAGGTTTTCCGCTTTTTCCAGCGCATCCGACAAATTGTCATTGATCAGTGTAATATCAAACTTATCCTCAAAGCTAAGTTCATAACGCACCTTTCCAAGTCGTGTTTCCAGCGATTTTTCCGATTCAGTTCCTCTTCCACTCAAACGGCGGATGATTTCGTCTTCCGAAGATACTTTTACGAAAACAGCCAGTGCATCTTCTCTGTATATTTCTTTAAGCTTAAGCCCACCCTTTACATCTACATCAAAAAGAACATGTTTTCCTTCTGCCCACAGACGCTCAATCTCGGTTTTGAAAGTGCCATAGTAATTGCCTGCATACACCTCTTCCCACTCTGCAAATTCATTGTCTGCAATTTTCTGACGAAACTCTTTTTTGGGGATGAAGTAGTAATCTTTTCCGTTTACCTCGTGCTCACGCTGCTCGCGTGTAGCAGCCGATACCGAAAACGCCAGCAAAGACGGATACTTTTGTAATAAATGGCGAACGATAGTGGTTTTACCGGAACCTGAGGGGGCAGAAAATATGATAAGCTTACCTTTCACGCGAATACTACTAACCGTTAATTTTTGAAATAATAGTATTCAAAATGTTCTGAGGACAAGGCTTTTTCTGAACTTTGCTGCTCAAAGAATCTTTAATACACTTTTCGAGGCGATAAGCTTCTATACAAGGGATGCATTTATCCATGTTTTCTCTGAAGTGATCCTTCTCCGCCTCGGTTGCTTCGTCGTCAAGTATTGCCTGAATGACTTTCATACATTCAGCATGATGCTCGCAGGTATGCTTCATGGTTTGCTTTTGCGCTTCTTCTGTCACAGAAGGCGTCTTCAAAGATGCATTCATTACCGGTAATGATAAAAAAGAATTATGGAATATGTACAGTTGTACCTTATAACCACTTAGGTTACAAAAAAAGTTTCAAACGTTATGAATCATATCCCATTGAGCTCGCATAACTTTTCAGTTTCTCTTTCAAAAGGTTACGAGCACGGTGCAATCTAGATCTTACAGTACCGATAGGTATATCCAGAATTTTAGCCATTTCCTCGTAAGTGAATCCTTCTATATCGCAAAGGATGATCACGGTACGGAAGTCGACCGGTAACGCATTTAAAGCATTGGCCACTTCGTCCCCAATCAGCTCCTGAACTGCATCAGCCCGCAAATCTACCGTGTAAGTAGTATCCGAAGCTTCTTCTGAATTATAGGTAGTCTCAACCTCCTGATAATCTACCTTGGAAGGTTCTTTGCTCTTCTTACGGTAATCATTGATGAAGCTGTTTTTTAAAATTCTGAAAAGCCAGGCTTTTGCATTGGTACCTTGCTCAAAAGAAGAAATAAACCTGAAAGCTTTTAAATAGGTATCCTGAACCAGGTCATTAGCATCGTCTTCGTCCATGGTAAGACGAAAGGCGAAATTGTACATGGAGTCAATATGAGGCATGAATTCACGGTTAAAAACCTCATAGCGAAGGTCATCCGTATATCCATTGTTCGTGAGTGTTTCTGACATGGCGACTAACATAGGAATGCTGAATTTACAAAGATTAACAACAGCTCCAAACGGTACAAATTAAAATTTGATGAACGGCTTTTTGAAGCACCGAAAACCCGTTCACTAGTTGAAAGGAAGTGTGACGCAACTGACAACCTGTTATTTCAGAATCTTACTCCAACCATTATTATATGTATATACATCAAATAATGAGCCAGGGTCACCAGCTGCGACAAATTGTCATACTACCTTTTTGAGAAAAGTTCCAGGAGAATCAACACAATAGTACTTAACACTACGCTGGCACAAATGCGAATGAAAGTATACAGGATCATGCCAAAGCTGTTCATTTCCATCAGGAAAAGTACAGCGTGATGTATGAAAATAAGAGGTACGATATATGCCAAAAATGATCCGAGCCCTTGCGACCGGATGCCAAGCTCCATTCGTTCCGTTCCCTTAGCTTCCATTTGATAATTCACCAGATAGGGTTTGAGGTAGGCAATCAGAACGGTGGCAAATGCATGCATTCCGAAGGTATTGGAAAAAACATCGACAGTGAATCCCGTTGCGAAACCTATGAGCAACAAATACAACCTATCGGTATCAGCTGGTAACAGTAACACGCCTCCGATATAGACAAAGCAGAATGCATAATTGAAGAGTACAACATTACGCAAAAACAAAATCTGCAGTATCATATACAGCAATATCATTAAGGAGTATTGAATAGCTTCCCGTAAACTCATTTTTGATCTACTGTACGTGATTTAAGTTTCTCTTGCTCCCCAAGCTGGTGATTTTGTACCACATAGACGTAAGACAGATTCCTGAAGTCGGTAGCCAGTCTTAAAGCAATATTATAAAATGTCTGATCCGGGTGTACTTCCACATGCTCCACTTTCCCCACCATAATACCTGGAGGGAAAACAGAATTCTGGTTTGAAGTTACAGCGGAATCTCCTTTGAAAACTTTAGTATATTTCGAAACATCCACCAGATCAATCACTGACGGATCTTTACCCGGCCATTTTGCATAACCTATTTCGTTGCTTCTGACAAGCCTCGAAGAAACCATAAACTGCGAATGCAGAATGGATGTAATCACCGAATAGTTTTCAGAACAGAAACGTACTTTACCAACGACACCGGTAGCGGATATCACACCCATTCCAGGTTGTATCCCGTCTGCCAGCCCTTTATCTATCGTGATTACATTGTTCGCTTTTGTTGTTTCATTGTCTACCACTTTGGCTACTGTGTAAGAAAAACGAGAAGCAAAAGCTGAGTCCGGTACATATCCTACCGGGGCATCGGACGGGTTACGTTGCGTCACATCCGCAAGCATAGCATGTAACCTAGCATTCTCATGTGCCAGATCCGCATTAATTTCTCCCAGCTTGGCATACTCCTGCGCAGCATTCGACAATGCAAGCGTTTTGGCTACATAATAATTGGATGTATTGAAGTACGTAGCACCCCAATAAGAATTATTGCGCACAATAAGCCATACACTGAGTACTTCCAGCAAAACAAACACCAGGAAGAAACGATTCCGGATAACAAAATCAACGAGCTGGAGCATAGGCAAAAAATGCTCCCATATCCAGTGACATGGGAGCTATAAAAAACGTTGATAATCCGAATCAGGAAATCAATACAGGCTTATAAAGTTCCAGATTCTTCAAAACCTCACCTGTACCTTTCACTACAGCCTTTAACGGATCCTCAGCAATATGTACCGGTAACTTTGTCTTTTGTGAAATCCGGCGGTCAAGACCATGAATCAATGCACCACCACCAGTGAGCCAGATACCATTCTTGAAAATATCGGCAGAAAGCTCAGGCGGAGAAATTTCCAGCGCTTTCATCACTCCTTCTTCTATTTTAGATATTGATTTATCGAGAGAATAAGCAATTTCACTATACGTTACCTTAATTTCTTTTGGAATACCTGTCATCAAATCACGACCGCGTACCTGATAGTCTTCCAGAGCGATTTCCAGCTCAGGAGATGCAGAACCTATCGCCATTTTGATCAACTCAGCAGAACGCTCACCGATCAGCAGGTTGTGCTCGCGGCGCATGTAATCAACAATATCACGTGTAAACACATCCCCGGCAATACGTACCGACTGCTCACAAACAATACCGGAAAGAGCAATAACGGCGATTTCGGTAGTACCACCACCAATGTCCACGATCATCACCCCATTAGGTTGTGTAATATCTATCCCGATACCTATTGCAGCAGCAATCGGCTCATGTACCATATACACTTCTTTCGCGCCTGCATGCTCACAGGAATCTTTTACTGCACGCTTTTCAACTTCTGTAATGCCTGAAGGGATACAAACCACCATTCTGTGAGAAGCAGAAAAGAACCGGTTGCCTGTATCAATCATCTTGATTAACCCTCTGATCATCATCTCCGCAGCGGTAAAATCTGCGATAACACCGTCTTTGAGAGGACGGATTGTCTTTATATTCTCGTTGGTCTTCTCATGCATTTGCATAGCTGTGTGGCCAATCGCGAGTACTTTACCAGTGGTTTTATCCATGGCAATAATCGACGGCTCATCGACAACTACAGTATCCTTGTGGATGATAAGGGTATTGGCAGTACCCAAATCTATCGCAATGTCGCTTGTTAAAAAATCAAACAATCCCATATATATATTTAAAATTTCTTTATCTCTGAATTCAAGGTTGCAAAATTACAGATTATTACCCACAAACAAAGTCATTTGACAAAATTCACATACAGACCATTTCATCTTTCGAAAACCACTCTAAATGCAGTTATTTCAACACATTGTCCCTTGTAGAACTAGTATGTAATGACTATCTCGTACATCCCAAAATCACCATTAAAAGCATCTCTTCATGCTACCCGATTTATAACGGAATTTACAAATCCTGCGTACATTTGTTTTTACTATGGGAATCAAATCACTTTTGAGTGAGCCGTTGGCTCGCTATATCGTATCACAACAACATGAGTGGATTGCGCGCAGCGTACAAGTGCAGGACGAATGGCTCAGCGCGTTGATAAAAAAAGCACGCGACACTCAATTCGGAAGGGATCACCATTTTAAGGATATACAATCCTACTCCGACTTTAAAGAAGCAGTTCCCGTAAGTGATTACGAAGATCTTAAAAGCTATATTGCCCGTATTAAGGAAGGAGAGCAAGATATCCTATGGCCGGGAAAACCGCTCTATTTTGCAAAAACATCGGGTACAACTTCGGGCACAAAGTATATACCAATCTCTAAGGATTCCATATCCAACCATATCAACTCTGCCAAAAATGCCATTCTGACATATATTGCAGAAACGGGCAAATCTCAATTTTTAGATCATAAACTTATTTTCCTTTCCGGAAGCCCGGTACTTACTGACACAGGTGGGGTTCTGACAGGCCGTTTATCAGGAATTTCAAACCATCATGTTCCTGCATACCTGCGTTCTAATCAGTTGCCAAGCTACGAAACCAACTGTATCGAAGACTGGGAAACCAAGCTGGACAAAATCATAGATGAGACAATCGATGAGCCAATGTCTCTTATTTCCGGCATTCCTCCATGGGTACAAATGTACTTTGACAGGATTATAGCCCGAACCGGCAAAAAAATTAAAGATGTATTCCCGGAGTTTTCACTCTTCATCTATGGAGGTGTGAATTTTGAACCCTATCGCGCCAAACTTTTCGAATCTATCGGTAAACGTATTGACTCTATTGAGCTTTATCCGGCTTCAGAAGGATTCTTTGCGTATCAGGATTCTCAGGAGGAAGAAGGTTTGTTACTATTGCTCAACACAGGCATTTTTTATGAATTTATCCCCTCAGAAAATTTCTTTGACGAAAACCCGAAAAGGCTTTCCATCGGAGAAGTAGAAGTAGGTAAGAACTATGCGATGATAGTCAATAACAACGCCGGTCTATGGGGTTATTCACTGGGAGATACGGTACGCTTTGTATCTACCAATCCATACCGTGTGGTTGTTTCAGGACGTATTAAACATTTTATCTCAGCTTTTGGTGAACACGTAATTGGCGAAGAGATAGAGAAAGCGTTGCGCTATGGTATGGAGCGCCATCCCGAAGTGGAAGTGGTGGAATTTACAGTAGCACCCATGGTAACGGCATCTGGCGGCAGCCTGCCTTATCACGAATGGTTGGTGGAATTTGCCAAAGAACCGGTGAACATGGCAGATTTTGTTGCCGATGTAGACAGACGACTAACAGAGCTCAACGTATATTACGACGATCTTATCAAAGGAAGTATTCTCCGCCAACTGGTACTGGTGCCACTCCGCAAGAATACGTTTATTGATTACATGAGGGCAAATGGCAAACTGGGTGGTCAGAATAAGGTACCCAGACTCTCCAATGATCGTAAAATCGCTGACGAACTGATTAAGATAAACCGCTCCTGAGGGACAAGAAATATATGATGAGTAAAAAACGTATAGCCATTCTCGGGTCTACCGGATCAATAGGAACTCAGGCACTAGATGTAATTGAGGCAAATCTGGATACATTTTCCTTAGAAGTCATTACCGCACAAACAAGTGCCACGTTACTGATAGCGCAGGCCCGGAAATTCCTCCCCAAAGAAGTAGTTATCGGAAACAAGGATTTCTATGATCAGGTGAAAGCGGCGCTGTCTGACCTGCCAATCAAGGTCTACACGGGCTCCTCTGCACTTGTTTCAGTCGTAGAATCCGATTCTGTAGATGTAGTGTTAACAGCAATGGTTGGCTATGCAGGACTGCTACCCACAATTCACGCTATTAAGGCTGGAAAAGACATTGCCCTGGCAAACAAAGAAACGCTTGTGGTGGCAGGAGAGCTGATCATGGGACTTGCCAAAGCACACGACGTCAATATTTATCCGGTTGATTCAGAGCATTCTGCAATATTCCAATGCCTTGCAGGAGAAGAGCATAATCCGATTGAGAAAATTATTCTGACCGCATCGGGAGGACCATTCCGTGGAAAGGATCGTTCATTGCTGGCTTCTGTCAAAAAAGAGCAAGCTTTAAAGCATCCCAACTGGTCAATGGGGGCTAAAATTACCATTGATTCTGCCACATTAATGAACAAAGGTCTGGAAGTTATTGAAGCTAAATGGCTTTTTAATCTTACAGCCAGCCAGATTGAGGTCATCGTACATCCACAGAGTATCGTCCATTCTTTGGTTCAGTTTGAAGATGGCAGTATCAAAGCACAACTCGGCCTGCCGGATATGAAATTGCCGATACAATATGCGTTACACTATCCGCAGCGCCTGAAAAGTGATTTTCCACGGTTTAGTTTCATGGATTACCCCTCACTCACTTTCGAGAAGCCTGATATGGAGACATTCCGTAACCTCGCCATAGCTTATCATGTTCTGGAAAAAGGTGGCAATGCAGCATGCATTATCAATGCTGCCAATGAGATTGCAGTAGATGCATTTTTACACGACAGAGTCGGATTTTTAGAGATCTCTGATGTAATTCTGGAGACCCTTGAAAAAGTCGATTTTATCCCAAACCCCGGTTACGACGATTACGTTCAGACCAATGAGGCAGCAAGGCGCTACGCTTCGGAAATGATCCAAGTGAAAATCTAATGAAATCCCTTTTGTTTAAATATATATCAGTAGCACTGGCAAGTACTCTTAAATTTTTCGGAGGACCAATAACAGGTGTATTGCTACAACTAAACTGGCTTGAAACTGCGCTATTTTCTGCTATAGGAATGATGTTCAGCGTGGTGGTACTTACCTATGCCGGAAAAGCAGTACAATCTCTTATAAGTCAATACAGAAAGACGCCACCTAAAAAATTTAGCAAAACGAATAGGCTAGCCATCAAAATCTGGAAGAAATTCGGAATCATAGGAATCGCATTTTTGACTCCACCCTTATTCACACCACTTTTTGGACCATTGCTGGCGGTTGCGTTCCGTGTTCCACGCTCATCCATATTTATCTGGATGACGATCAGCGCTATAGTCTGGGGTTTGGCGATATCTTACATTGCCCACAAAATGACGTTTATCCAGGAATGGATTAAGTGAGGTGGGGGTTAAGAATGAAAAGTTAAAAATGAAGAGTTAATTTAACCGCAGCGGCGGCTCGATCTTAATTCTTAACCGCAGCGACGGCCCGGTCTTAATTCTTAATTCCTAATTCCTAATTCCTAATTCTTAATCAAAAACTACCTGCTTACCTCCTTCCTAGGTGCTTCTGATTTTTTCTTAAAATCTCCTCTTGAAAAGTATTTTTCAATAAAACAGTACATAAGAATAAAGAAATAGCGGCTGCCCATTTCTTTGATTTTGAGCTTTGATTCTCCGTATTTGCGGTTTGTCCAGCTATTAGGAACAACCGCATAATTATAGCCACGAACCATGGCTTTGAGAGGCAATTCTAAAGTAAGGTTAAAATGTGGTGCAAGAAATGGCTTTAACCCTTCAATGGTTTCACGCTTATACAGTTTAAAAGCGTTGGTAGTATCATTGTATTTGATCCCCATTACCATCTTCACAATCATATTGGCAACACGGTTTATCACCTTTTTCAAACCCGGGTAATCAATAACTTTGCCTCCCTTTTCCCAGCGGGATCCAAAAATGCAGTCGTAGTTTCCTTCCAGCATTTTATTGTAGAATTTCACCAGATCTTCAGGATCATCGGACATATCTGCCATAAAAACAGCAACACAGTCACCTTTGAATCTTTCCAGCCCATAACGTACCGCATAACCAAAGCCATTCGGCCCGGGATTAGTGTAATAGGTCAGAGTAGGGATGGTAAGTGACAATTCATCCAATACCCGTAAAGTCCCATCTTTGGAATTATCGTTGGTAACACATATTTCGTGAGGTATATTGTACTTATTTAAGGTGCCGTAAAGCGCCCTTAACGTGTCCGATATAGACTCTTCTTCATTATATGCCGGTATTACAACGCTTAGCTTCATATAGGTTAATCAGTGAAAACAGTACAAATTAAAGATTATTAATTCTAATGTCCAATTTTGTCAAGTTCTGAAAGGCGAGCATCATAAGAAGCAACTGTTTTTTCGATGGTGTCATTATACCGATAATCAAGCCATACATTCACAGCCTCAAACATCTCCTTCCTGTTTTGCCAGAATTTTCTGTTTGTATTGGCATGAACATTACTTAATCCTGCGCTATGTTTACGATAGATACTCATCGTCTCCGGAAGGTACCCTATTTTACCCTGAGCCGCCAACTGAATCATAATGGCCCAATCACCTGCTGCAGCGCCCGCGTGCCAGTCAGCAAAATCATTTTCTAAGAAATGATTCCTGTACAACCAGCTTGCTGTGGCCATAAACCATTTATCTTCCAAAATGTCTACAATTGTGGAAGTAAGTTTCTGATCAGTATCATTGAAAGAATGACTTGGCGATCCATCTTCATAAATCACCTCTGCATTATGATGACATATCGCATAATCGGGATTGGCATCCAGAAAATCCACCTGCTTCTGCAATTTCAATGGATCAGTCCAATAATCGTCCCCTTCACACATGGCGACATATTCTCCTTTACAGGCTTTCAGCAGACCTAGCACATTGTTTCTTCCGGCAAACTCTCTTGGTTCCGCAGGTCCCTGATTTTCAGCATGGAGAAAAGCACGGATACGGCCCGGATTTGCTGCTATATATTGCCTGATAATATCCTGTGTGCCGTCTTTAGACGCATCATCACCAATCACAATTTCGAAATCAAAATTGGTTTGCTGCATCAGTGCCCCATCAAGCATCTGACCAATATACTTTTCGTGATTATAAGCGGGAACACAAACTGAGACTTTCATAAAAGAGAAAAAGCACCAGCCTGATGACTGATGCTTGTATTAATTCGTATTTGTTTAACTGTAAACTTCCAACAGCTGCTCTTTCGTGGGAAAGTCGGGCGTGACAAGCTCCGTTTCAGGTTTGTAAATATAGGCCATCGGATATCCCCTTTCTATGAAAGTAGGCTCATCCAGATTATTATATCTCAACTGCACCGACCAGCGGATGTTGTTAGTGACATTATTACCCGACTGATGTATCAGGAACGAAGAGAAGATCAGAATATCTCCTACTTTAAATTCCGTCTGAATAAAATCTTCTTCTTTGAGTGAAGAAGTAATACCTCCCTGATAACCCGATGCACTTGACGCCTGAAGACCAAACTTGTGGCTTCCCGGAATCACTTGCAAAGCGCCAATTTCAGCACCGGCATCCACCATCGGAAACCAGATTACAGCACTGTCCAGAGAACCCTGTCCTGTACGCCAATCCTGATGTGCATCCAGTTTCCAGTGTTTGCTCCCGTCTTTTGACAAGAAACGGCTGTTGAACTGCATAGCAGCGCGTGCTCCGATTACCGGATTTGCCAAACCAACCTCTTTCAGCAGGTTCTCGATTTTAGGATCAAGTCCAAGACGATGAAGTGAAAAACTATGCTGTACAGTTTTCCCGGTACCTACAAATGCTTCAAAATCCTTTTCGAAGAACTCGAACATTGCATTTTCAAAAGCATCCTTGTCATCTATATCAACCGATTTCCCGGTAACTCTTTTTATCTGAGCTGCGAATATTTTCCGAGCCTCTGTATAAATGGAATTAACCTGATCTTTCTCCAGAAAATTTCTGAGAATTACATATCCGTCTTCATTGAACTGTTCGCGAAGTGTACTCATTTTATGATCAATTTTTTTGCAAGATATTTACATTCAAAACTATCATCAGGTAAAAGTTCATGGTATGACGTGAGTCAGTACGTATGGTGATATTTTTTTAGTCTTCCCAAACAGCATAAGCAAAGCCAGCTGCCCCGAAACCATTTCCATTATATAAAAGATATTTCTTACCGTTATGCTCGTAGTAATTGGCATAATCGATCATTTGGTAATCAAAATCTTCAGGATTGTCCGATTTTGAAATACCAACCAGATGATCCTTCCGCTCCCAATTTGTTCCGTCTACAGACTCAGCGTAGCCAAGGCGGTAACTTTGGTTACGGTCGGTACGGTAATCTCTTGTGTGACGGTACGAATAGTACATTTTATAGATACCATCTTCCTTGAACACACTCGGACGCCCCACTGCATGAAGGAAATCATCAAAATCAAGTGTAGGAACATCGCTGATTTCCCAGTGAATTCCATCTTTTGAAATAGCTGACTGTCCCCGGTAGTAAGGCTCGGGATAGTCGTGAATATACTCACATTTATGACCTGAGATATACCACATTCTCCAGGTACCGTCATCTTCACGGATTACAGAAGGTTGTGCAGCCCAAAGCGGATTTTGGATACTGCGATCCATAATCGGTCCTGTGAACATTTTTTTGAAAGATATACCACCATCGTGACTTACCGCAAGACCCATAGAAAGTCTGTACGAATTCCAGGTTCTGTTCCAGCCTGTGTAATAAAGCCAGATATCACCATTCGGCATATCGACAAACCACGACGGCATGGCACCGGTTTCATCGTATTCGCCAGGTCCACCCAATTCAAGAATGGGTTTGTCATGTATGTTGATTATCTTTTTCGGATTGTCATAATCTACATCCAGGAAGGTTGGCCTCGACTGACCACTCGCATCACGGGATGAGAAATAGATTCGTAAAAAATCTTTATGCTTGTATGCAAACGGCACCTGAGCATGCGAAAGGCTATGCGGCAGACTTCCGTCCGGTTTATATATAACTCCTTTTTTTACCCACATTGTAATTGTCCTTTTATTTCGTACTTAACCCGTAACACTGTCAGCTGTCGCTTAGTCAACTGCTTTTTCAGCGCGCAGTCTCCAGTTATCAACAAAGTCTTTCCCGGGAATCGGCAGATCAATATCTACCTCAGGAGCTTTTGCCGTTACACGGTATTCAAGTACATAAAAAGCATTACCAAAAATGTAGTGTAGCTTCAGATCTTCCACATTCGCAGGTACATCTTCTATAGGTACCTCGGCACGGAAAAGTGGATTAGCCTTTAATAAAGTAGCGTAAGTTGGCGTGTTTCTCAACCATGGAGCAACACTCTCATCTCCAACAACCACCTTTCCGCCTGGCTTCACAACGCGGGTCAATTCATCAAATGCTCTCTTTCTTTCCGAAAAAGTATTAATTCCGCCAAAGTGGAATACAGCATCGAATGTATCATCAGCAAAAGGAAGGTAAGATCCGTTGCCAAGGAAATAATGAACATTCACATCGTCTGCAGAAAGTTTATCCTGAGCCAGCTTCAACATATTGGGCGACAAGTCAGACAAAACCGCTGTTCCGCCAGGTCTTACTCTGTTCAGGATCAGCGCAGAATCTTTACCAGTTCCGGCACCTACTTCAAGTGCCTTCATACCTGGTTTTAACTCCATCAAATCTATCATAAACTCCCGTGTCGCTGCTTCGTCGGAGTGATTCAGTGTTTCAAAAACCCAGGAAACACCTTTATCGTAACGTAGAAAAGCCTGATCGTAAAGGTACTGCTCTCTTGCATCTCCGGGAAGTAGCTCCTTGGGATACAGCATATTAACAATTCCATTTTCATTTACATCGTAAACAACACCATCCTCGCTGGTGAGTGTTTTACCATCTTCTGCTATCGTTAGTGTGCCGCCGGTAAGTGGACAAACCAGCGATTTTAAAAACTCCTTATGATCCATTTTCTGTTGTCTTAATGATACATCGGTTCAAAATTACCTTTTTTATTGGAAGAACATTCAAAGAAACGTGCCTTCTTCACAAATGGTATAATTCAAAGTCGTTATGCCCGCAGCACCCTGCCCGATCCTAATTATTTGTACCTTTGCCCAAGTCGGTTCCTACCGCTATGTTACACCGTTTTTGTACTTATGTCACAGCTTCAGGAAAAAATAAAACAACTGGCCCGTCAACAGGCTGAACGCGTCATTGCTCATCGTCATCATCTGCACAGCAATCCGGAACTCTCATTTGAAGAATTCAAAACTGCTGAATATGTAGCTGCACAGTTGAGGGCAATAGGACTAAATCCACAGGAAGGCTTTGCCGGAACAGGGGTAGTTGCACTTATCGAAGGGAAAAATCCTGAATCGAGGATAGTCGGACTCCGTGCTGATATGGATGCCTTGCCTATTCTTGAGGCAAATGATGTTCCTTATAAATCAACAGTCCCTGGTGTGATGCATGCCTGTGGACATGATGTGCACACTTCCAGCCTATTAGGTACAGCAGCTATTTTGCAACAACTTAAAGATGAATTTGACGGAAGTATCAAGCTTGTTTTTCAACCGGCAGAAGAAAAAGCCCCGGGTGGAGCATCTATTATGATTAAGGAAGGTGTTCTGGAAAATCCACGGCCTGCCAGTATGATAGGTCAGCACGTTGCACCAAATGTACCTGTAGGCAAGATCGGTTTCCGTGAAGGTATGTATATGGCCAGTACGGACGAGCTATACCTTACCGTAAAAGGAAAGGGAGGACATGCTGCGGCTCCTCATCAGTTGGTAGATCCTGTTCTGATGGCATCACATATTATAGTGGCTTTACAGCAAATCATCAGCCGTAACAGAAATCCGGCCAATCCTGCCGTTTTGTCTTTCGGAAGGTTTATTGCTGATGGCGTGACCAACGTAATCCCCAACGAAGTGACTATTCAGGGAACATGGAGATGTATGGACGAAGAATGGCGTGAAGATGGACTCAAAAGAATGAAGAAACTAGCCGAAGGTATTGCAGAATCGATGGGAGGCTCTTGCCAGTTTGATGTTGTAAAAGGATATCCCTTCCTGAAAAATCATCCCGAACTGACAAGACGCACACGTACCGCCGCTACACAGTACGTGGGTGAAGAAAATATCGTTGACCTCGACCTGTGGATGGCCGGTGAAGATTTCGCCTTTTACTCACAGGTAGTAGACTCCTGCTTTTATCGTCTCGGAACACGTAATGAAGCACGCGGAATCATATCCGGAGTACATACACCAACATTCGACATTGATGAGTCGGCACTAGAAATTTCCACCGGGTTAATGAGCTGGCTCGCTATTTCTGAACTTGGTTCTTAGGGATATATCTTTTGAAGAAGCTATTTACTTTCAGGCTGATCACGCCCAAAATAGCTTCTTTAAATATACCTCTTGACATTTTTGAGGCTCCCTTAGTTCGGTCTGTAAAAATGATAGGCACCTCAGTAATACTGAAACCGTACTTCCATGAGTTGAATTTCATTTCAATCTGGAATGCATAGCCAATGAAACGAATACTGTCCAGATTAATCGTTTCCAACACGCGGCGGGTGTAGCAGATGAAACCGGCTGTCGGGTCCATAATCGTCATACCTGTAATCATTCTCACATAATAACCGGCGAAATAAGACATTAGTACTCGGTTAATGGGCCAGTTTACTACATTAACACCTGTAATATACCGCGATCCGATCGCCACATCAT
Organism: Dyadobacter luteus; assembly: GCF_003383615.1. Taxonomy (GTDB): domain Bacteria; phylum Bacteroidota; class Bacteroidia; order Cytophagales; family Spirosomataceae; genus Dyadobacter; species Dyadobacter luteus. The sequence continues at coordinate 17,077 of NZ_QNUL01000029.1, read as the reverse complement.
GTTTATCTACCGCACAGGCGTTGTAAAGGCGGATAAGATCTTCAGGAGGATGAGAAAAATCGGCATCCATTTCAAAGATATAATCATATCCTCTTTCAAGTGCCCACTTAAAACCATGAATATAAGCTGTTCCCAAACCCAGTTTGCCTTTCCGCTCCACCATATGAAGAGATGAAGGAAATTCCTGCATCAGTTTTTTCACCTCCAGGGCAGTCCCGTCAGGAGAACCATCATCAATAATAAGTACGTCGAAAGGATGTCCCAGGCTAAATACTTTGCGAATAATCGCTTCAATATTTTCGATTTCGTTGTATGTTGGAATAACAACAATACTATTGTTCACAGCTTATAATGTTAAGTTCTGATCCGACAAACGTAGACTACGTGTTCAGGGTTTGATATTATTATTCTTTTCCCGGGCTTCGATTTTTTTATTCACCTTTTCATAAATCTGGGACATCTGTTTGGGGTTAGTCATATAATAGTCATAACTATTCCGGTAAGCCAGTGTATCCACCTTATGTTTCTTCCAGATTTGCTTTTTCAGTGTATCAAAAACCATCAGAGAAGAATCTGATGATCTGAGCTGAAGCTTTGTAATTCGAGCCTCCGCAATGTGAATATCCGAGAGAATAGATGCCATTTCCTCCTGCGTCAGTACTTCTTTGGGCGGTTTGTTACTATCCGAACAACCAGAAGCAGCTAGCAAGCCAAGTATGAAAAGTAGAGAAACGAATGAGAAATTCACTGTACGTTCTACCATAACCCTCAAATACCTATCTTTGTTTGGCACCATTTGAGTGCAAAGGTGGTAATTTTTTTTGCAAATCGTATGTTCCAGCAGTTTTTAAGCAAGCTAAGAAAGTATGAAATTCGCATGCGAAAAGCCGTAACCAGCGAACGACATGGCAATTTCCATTCTGTGTTTAAAGGTTCCGGTCTTGAATTCGATGATCTTCGGCTGTATCAGTATGGGGACGATGTGCGCGCCATAGACTGGAACACTTCTGCTAAAGGACATGGTACATTTGTAAAAATATTCAAAGAAGACAAAGAGCAAACAGCATTTTTTATGCTGGATGTGAGCGCCTCGCAACAGGTAGGCGAAGTTAAAAAGCTCAAAATAGACATTGCTAAAGAGATTTGTGGTGTACTCACTCTCTCCGCGATACAAGAAGCAAGCCGGGTCGGACTGCTCTGTTTCTCTGATAAAACCGAACGTTATATCAGACCATCTGACGGCATGAAGCACGGGTACAGTGTCGTTTCGGAGTTATATAAGCTGGTTCCGGAATCTATACAGACCAATATTGCCGATGCAATTTTGGTAGCGCTTAATTTATTGCGACGCCGTAGCCTTGTGTTTCTTATTTCTGATTTTATTGACGAAAATTATTCGCACAACCTGAAAGCCCTTTGTCGCAAGCATGATGTGATCGTAATCCATTTGTACGATGCCCGCGAAACGAGTCTGCCGAGCCTGGGCATCATCCCTCTTTTTGATGCTGAAAAGCAACGCATCGTTTGGGTAAATACTTCTTCGAGGCAGTACCAGGAAAATATGGCTGATCGTTTCAAAAAGAGGAGCGCTGAACTGGAAAAAATATGCAGACAAAACCGTGCTGACTATATTGCGATCAACACCCAGGAAGATTATGTTCCCGGCCTGATCCATTTATTTAAAATTCGTCAGTATAGCAAAAGCGCTCAATCCTCATCGTAAAGAATGATTTATCTTTTTAAAAGCATTTACAGGATCAGCCTGAAACATACCTGCACGGATTTAAAATTAAATCTGATCGGAGTTGGTTTATGTATGCTTTTCATTTTGTGGGGCAATGCAACTTTCGGACAACAGAGCAAACCCAAAGGCACTTTCCTCACTGATAGTATAGAGGTAGGAAAACCATTTTTTTATGCCCTCAGTTATTCTCATGCTCCTAACAGGGAAGTTTTCTTTCCTGATACCACGTTCAGCTACACACCATTTGAAATCATTTCAAAAAAGAGCTTTCCTTCTGTAACCAATGCCGCAGGAACCATCACCATTGACAGTGCAGTCTATCAACTTGTAACTTTTGATGTCGCTCCCGTTCAGACACTACAGGTTCCCATTTATACTTTTGCCAGAGGAGATTCTACTCCAGTTTTCGGCAGGAAAGATTCCATATTTCTGAAGAAAAGTAATCTGAATCCAATACTGAAAAAGGAAAAATTACAACCCTCTGTGGTACTCGCTCCTTTGAGCAGCAATTTCAATTTTTCAAGATTGATCGGCACACTGGCGATAGCTCTGGGTATAGCCATTATCATCTATTGGGTTTTTGGAAAAGATATTTACAAGCAGTGGCGACTAATCAAATTGCAAAGAAGACATTTGGAATATCTTCGCTCTTTCAACAGGTTACTTCGGAATGCCAGAGAAAAGAATAATATCAAAGACGCTGAGAATGCGATTATCGTCTGGAAAAACTACCTGGAGCGGCTTGAAAAAAAACCATTTGCTACTTACACAACCCGGGAAATTATCGACAACATGCCCGACGATGCACTCGCCCAGGCTTTAAAAAAAATGGATGGAATTATTTATGGACAAGTCAAGTCCAATAATATGGATACGTTTCTGGAAGTCCTCAAAACAGGTGCTACCAAATTGTACCGGAGCAAAAGACGGCAAATATTAGATAACCCTGTATCCTGATAAAATAATATGGAGCAGTGGTTTTCATTAAAATGGTTTGGGTATGAGATGTTCCGTTCTTATGAATGGGTGCATCCGTATTTCCTGTACGGGCTCCCATTTGTCCCACTCCTTTTCTGGTTACGCAACGCTTTTCACCGCAAGCATAAGCAACGACTGGTAATTACTTATCATTCCGAAAAAGAGGGAAGAGATTGGCTCACACTGCTCCGTTTTATACAACCTGTTTGTGTTGGACTTGCACTATGCCTTGTACTCATCGCTCTGGCACGTCCTCAGGTAGTTTCTGAACGTAAAGACCGCTTCTCCGAAGGAATTGATATTATGTTGCTTATGGATATCTCCGATTCCATGTTGGAAAAAGATCTGAGCCCCAACCGACTGGAAGCTGCTAAGCAAGTGGCGCGTCAGTTCATCAAAGGCCGTTTACAGGATCGGATCGGTCTGATCATATTTGCCGGGGAAGCAGTATCGTTATGTCCGCTTACTACGGATTATGAGCTGTTGTACGGCTACCTGGATGAAATCAAACCAGACATGATCCCTACGGCCGGAACAGCCATTGGCAGCGCGTTGGCAGTTGCTGTGAACCGTATGCGGGAAACAAAAGGGGATGGAAAAGTCGCCATCCTGATCAGTGATGGCGACAACACATCCGGCAACCTTGATCCCACTACAGCTGCTCAGCTGGCAAAAGCTTTCGGAGTTAAAGTGTATACAATATCTGTAGGCAACGTGATCAGGCAGGTTAAAAGAGATTCTCTCACAACATCCAACGCGCTGGTAGATGAGGGCGGACTTCGTAACATTGCAGCATTGGGTAGCGGAAAATACTTCAGAGCAACGGATAATAAGGGATTGGGAGAGGTTTTCAAACAAATAAACCAGATAGAAAAAGTAAAATATATAGACGTCACCTCCCGTGACGTTAGTGATTATTACAGAATTTACCTTTACTGGGCTGTTACGCTGCTTCTGATTGCAATTGCAACCAAAAGTACGTTTATGGCCAATATACTTGAAGATTAATGCTTAAGTCTTACTATAATTTTGAAGCAATTGAAGCGGGTCTGGACGAAGTCGGCAGAGGTTGCCTTGCCGGTCCGGTGGTTGCAGCAGCTGTAATTTTGCCCAAGGACTATACACATGTTTTCCTTAACGACTCAAAACAGCTTTCTAAATTACAAAGAGATATTCTCGAAAAAGAGATTATCAGGGAATCTGTTGCGTGGGCCGTGGCAGAAGTAGATAATATAGAAATCGATAAAATCAATATTCTGAAAGCCAGCTTTCTTGCCATGCACAGAGCCGTGGATAAACTCCATACCCGACCTGAACATTTGCTGGTGGATGGGAACCGGTTTACCCCTTACCCAATGATTCCGCATACGTGCATTATCAAAGGAGATACCCATTATCTTTCCATTGCCGCAGCATCTGTACTAGCCAAAAATTATCGTGATCAATTGATGGCAGATTTGGGGACTCAGTTTCCGCATTATGGTTGGGATAGCAATGTAGGCTACCCCACTATTCATCATCGGCGTGCAATTCTGGAACACGGAACATGCTCCTATCACCGGATGAGCTTCAAATTACTAAAATTGTAATCAGGCTTTTGGCTTTTTATAGAGAGGTACTGTACTGCATGGTTCTCCAAACATCAGACTCTGAACCACAGGTTTCAGTAGTTTAGTGATTTCCATGTAGGCAGATACCGGAACCGGATATTTGCTACAGCCCTTCACAACAACACGTTTTGCCTCGTATTCATATGCATTAATTCCGGCAATAGCATCACTGAAAAGTTTGGCTTCCAAAACTTCCAGGTCACCAAATACAACCTGATGTGCATAAGGCTCCAGATGACTTGCGAGCAGCATATACGCCCATGTAGGCACGATTGCGTCTTCTGAACAAGTGACGGCCACATTTTTACCCGAATAGGCTGCCCAATCATGAGATTTCAAAAAGTCCCGGAAATCTTTCTCTTTCAGGATCATTCCCTGCCAGAGGTTATCTTTGATGTCATACAAAACCCTTTCACCAGGATGATATAATTCTTCCAGATCAAGGGAAATAATGCCACTGGTTGCAACGCGGTTAACAATTTCTTCTGTTTCCATACTTGGTATTTTCTATTCTGATGGAGAACATCAAAAAATCAGAATTTGTTTACGGCAATAAAGGCTTATTACATTTTATGAGGCTGAAACAGGTTGCTTTTTCGCCGGCGGCGACATAAAATCTTTCAGGTAATAAGGTTCAAAAGAGGCAACATTTACAAAGTTACCTGCCGCGTAAGCATCTTTTGCTAAAGCACCTACAGTCATCGCAGAAGGGCGAATGTCAGCTTTTAGAAACACCGCATTTTTATTCTGCCCTAAAACCTTAATACACTTCGAAGCGCCATCACCAAAGAATACAACCTTGCCATTCGCTAAAAAACTATGAAATGAATTTTCATCCACAATTACAGCTTCAGTCGGACTCACCACTTTCCCTTCGGCATCAAAAATGGAAGCGTATACTTCCATTCTGCGCGCATCAATCATCGGACAAAAGAGTAGGTCTGACGAATGGAAAGGGATTACCTGCCATGCCATCGCCTCCAGCGTATTAATGACCAGAAGTGGTTTATCCAAGGCGTAGCACAGACCTTTGGCTGTAGAAACTCCTACTCTTAACCCCGTGTACGATCCCGGTCCCTTGGCAACAGCAATCGCATCCAGATCGGCTAAAGTAGCGCCGGCATGTTTCACAGCGCTTTCCATGAGAGAAGTCAGCATAGCAGAAGACGACTTATCAGCAAACAAATCATAGCTTGCAAGCAGAGCTCCGCTATCGTGAACTGCAACAGAACAACCTCTTGTTGAGGTGTCAATACTTAATATCTTCATAGGAAAATGAAGAAGAAAATGCAATCTGTTCCCAAACTACTTTTTCTTCCCTTTCAGAATTTCATTATATCGATTTGAATCCTTTAAAAGAGCAAGCGCTTCTTTCACTTCTTTATCCTCTTCAAAAGAAGCTTCACGCATTCCTTTTTCCAGGTAATAGTGTTTGATGATTTCCTCTTCCAATATCTTTTTTATTTCCGCTTTTCCGATTTGCAGATCGTTATCCTTTGTATGGGATAATTTCGAGCGAAGTGCTTTCAATTGCTCATCGATCAGGTCTATTGATTTTTCCTTTTTCGCAGCTGCTTCCAGATCATTCAAATCACGCTCTACCTGAGTCGTGTAATCATATTCTTTGTCAGACAACCACTTTACAAAAGTGCTGTACTCGGGATCAGTCAAATGAAACTCCTTTGCCGGCTTAATCGTCGGATGTTCGAAGTGATATTTCACTGCATATTCAAAGAAAAGCCTATTACGACCTAAGGCTGAGGCCAATGGCGAGTAAGTCTCTCTTTCAGTAACAATATCCGGCAGGATACCTCCACCATCATAAACAACTCTTCCGTTTTTGGTTTTAAAAGCAGTCATTAAAGAATCTGCAATTTTACCTACGCTGCCGTCTTCATTTCTCTGACTGTAATTGATAGCCTGAATACATCTGCCACTCGGTATGTAATACTTGGCAGTCGTAATCTTCATTTTTGTATTGTACGACAAATCTCTGGTTGTCTGCACCAAACCCTTACCATAAGTCCGCTGCCCGATCAGAACACCACGGTCATAGTCCTGAATGACACCAGAAACAATCTCGGCTGCCGAAGCACTACGGTTATTGGTTAGGACGACCACAGGAATATCAATATCCATAGCCGGATTATAGGCGGTATAGGTTTTATTCCATTCTGTCACCTTCCCCTTTGTGGAAACTACTTCTGAGCCCTGCGGAACAAAGATGTTGGAAATTTCAATTGCCATATTAAGCAGTCCTCCCGGATTATCACGCAAGTCCAGCACAACCGACTTCATACCTTTACCTTTCAGCTCCTGAAAAGCATTTCTTACTTCGCGGGAAGCTGTAGCCGTAAAATCTTTCAGGTCAATATAGCCTACGTTCTCACTGATCATACCATAATAAGGTACGTTGGTGACCTTTACGATATCACGGTTCAGTTTAATTTCCAGAGGCTTCACAATCCCATATCTTTTAATCGATAAGGTAACGCTCGTCTGTGTCTGGCCTTTCAATAATTTTCCTGTATCAAAATCTTCTCTGGCAGCAACGTCAACTCCATTGATTCTGATGATCTCATCTCCAATCTGAAGTCCGGCTTTCTGTGCGGGCGTATCCTCGTACACCATCATCACAGTATGTTTTCCTTCAGCAGAACTGACCATCGCACCAATACCATTGTATTTTCCGGTGGTCATTGTCATGTAATCTTCGATATCATCTTCCGCATAGTAAACCGTGTACGGATCCAGCGTCCTCAGCATATTGTCTATGCTGGTTTTGATCAGCTGATTCGGATTGATTTCATCTACGTAATAGGCATTCAGCTCTTTAAAGAGCGTAGCATATATATCCAGATTACGGGCAATTTCAAATAAACGGTCGTCTTGGCGAAAGGAAAAAACCGTCAGTCCGGCAACAACGGGAACCGCCAGCCATTTGGAGCGAAAATACTTTCTCATCTGAGTCAGGAATTATCAGTTTGCAAAAATCAGGGAGCAGGAGGCGTCTTACCCATTTTTTTCAGGGTTTGCTTCATGGCCTGTTCAATAACGTCGTAAGTTGTTATTTCTTTTGCAAGATACAAAAAAGCAATATAAGATGGGGGAGCCCCGGCGGAGCTGGCAATTAATAGTTCTTTATGAAGCCGATATGCTTCGCGGCACCTGCGCCTGACAAGGTTTCGGTCAACAGCCTTTTTAAACTGTTTTTTAGATACCGAAAATAATACCTGAGGATATTTTTGAGTGCTTTCCTTATCATAAATATAAAGCACACGAAAAGGAAAGAGGTAGAACGTCTGAACATCCGAACTACCTCTTTTGAAAAGCTTGCCGATTAAACGAGGATCACAAAGACGCTCATTTTTTCCAAATTTTTGTTTCAAGTCTATTGCAGACAAAATCGTCTGATTCGCTGGAGATTACTTCAGCGAATCAGACGGTGTAAGACTGTAAAGATTAAAAAGTACAGCCGGTATAACCTGCTGTTGCTCCTTTACCTAAACTTTAAAACCTTAACTATTGCTTATGACGTTTTTCGTCAGAAACAGTCAGTTTCCAACGGCCTTTTTTGCGACGACCCGCAACAACCTTGCGTCCGTTAGCCGTAGACATTCTTTCACGGAATCCGTGCTTATTTCTCCTCTTGCGATTCGATGGTTGAAAGGTACGTTTCATTTCTTTATGTATTTATTGCTCTGTAAAATCTCTCCTACCCGTAATTTGGGCTTGCAAAGGTAGACTAATTTTTTCAGTAAGTCAAAATTTACAAGCAATTTATAATTGTATTTAGCTCTTGATCACCTTATTTAGCTCAAATTCTTGCTGATAACGTAAAATTTAACCCTTCGGATACTCCAATTTTTTTATTAAAAATTAGTTTTCGAACAAAAGTAGCTTTCAAAATCATCAATCTCCGGACGAAGTCATTGGTTTTTCCAATGCAATATCTTTCGGATTTTTATCCATCCTGAGCCCTGCAAAGGAAGGGTGCCGGAAGAGGCCATCCTGTGTGATCTCAGCGTAATTTACCTCACATACTAAAGTTGGCTTCAGCCAAGTCACTGTCATATCTGTGGTAACGGGGCGGAAGCGATTTCTCTTGTTATAATCGGGAGTAGCTTCGAATGGGCTTTTCTTTCTTATTAGTGGCTTGAATATTGCGAGCATTTCCTTCTGCTGCTTATTGGAAAATCCGGTTCCTACTTTGCCTACGTATTGAAGTTTGTTTTTTTCATACACCCCCAGCAACAGAGAACTGAACACTTTGGGAGAGCCCTGCTTATTTGTATAACCTGCAATAATTACCTCCTGCCTTTTTTCTGTTTTAATTTTGAGCCAATCCTTTGAGCGGGCCCCTGGACTATACAAACTATCAGACCTTTTGGCAATAATCCCTTCCAAACCCATCTTGCTGGCCGCATCAAAAAATGCAGTTCCCTGTGCAGCAACGCTGTATCCGCTTCTTATGACTTCGTGTTCTGATGGTATCAGGTCAGCCAAAATCTTTTTTCGTTCCAGCAAAGGCTGTCCCGTCAAATTCTTTCCATCAAGCCAAAGTACATCAAAAACATAAAACAGTAACTGCCCATCTTTTTTTTCCTGCCAGTTTTGCAACAAGCCGAATTTTGAAATTCCCTCTTCATTCACCACAACGATTTCCCCATCTAAAATGGCGTTGATCTTCCACTTTGCCAATGCGTCTGTTACAGGATAGAATTTTTCATTAAACGACTTTCGATTTCTCGACCGTAGATGAACCTCCCCATCCTTCATGAATGCCAGCGCTCTGTAACCGTCCCACTTAATCTCATATTCCCATCCATCGTTATCGAAGGGTTTATCGGTGAGTGTAGCAAGCATTGGGGTCATATTAAGGCTAAATTCCTGATCCGGTAAATCTTTTGAAGCTTTCATAATGAATCGCAAAAGGGAATTATTCTATTTATTTTCAAGCACTTACAAACAAATATGAAAAAGTAATGCCATTAATTATAATCCGGCATTTGACTATGCATCTTAAACCATCCCAGATACAGCAAAAGCCGTCGTCAGGTCGAAAAAATAATTTATAAAAAACCACATTTTATTCATATACGTAACATTATCAAGTAGTTAGTGGTACGATTGTTTTTAACATATCGTCAATTCATTATTCATCAAATTTCTGGAAATCATGAAAAAGATAACATTGAATATAACCGCAATAGCATTATTCGCTTCGTTCGCTTCGTTTGGTCAGGTAATGCCAACCTCGACGGCACCCGGAAGTACGACAAGACCTGCCGCACCTGCAGGCAGCACACAGTCAACCACTCCGGGGAGTGTTAATACTACCCAGCCTGGGTCTGTACTACCTGCCACGACGCAACCGACAACGTCACCTATCGGAACATATCCACAAACAGCACCGGCAACAACACAACCATCAACCAACTTGCCAGGTACAACCACCACAGTTCCCGGTAGTGTAACAAGGCCACAATCTACAGCCCCCGGCGCAGTAACGCCAGGTGGAACTGTTCCGGGGAGCATTACACAACCCGGAACATTACCAGGCGCTGTAACCCCCAATTCGGGTAGCACTGTTCCTGCAACAGGAACAAACCCTGTAAGGCCTGGCACAACTGTACCAGGAACTTCTACAAGACCTGCAACAACGCAGCCTTCTACCATACCCGGAACCAGTACCCCGGCCAGCGCAAGACCAGGCGGCAATTCACCAACATCGGGCAGACCCGGAGGGAATAGTCCTCAATAAACAGAAACCATACAAAAGCGCCCGGCGATTTCGATAATCGCCGGGCGCTTTTGTATACATGCTGAAAGAATATCAGTTCCTTTCTAAGGCCCTATTTACCGGACAATAGCCTGTAGTTCCTCTTGTAATCAGAAGTCCGCCTACAAATGTAAGCCCCTTGCCTAAAATCGTCTCCTTCTTCTGCAAACCATAATAAGTTGCAACAGCTCCTGCCAAGAGGGAGACAATCCTTTCGATATTATTAACATTCTGTACTTCACTGATGGCTGTACCTGCGTCAGTTATCTTTTCTTTAATAAGGTCGATTGATGATTCCATAACTTACGATTGTTTTGATAATGTTGGTCTGTTGCTATCAAACACTGTACCAACATGAGTTTAAAATAAGAGAGCGACCATCTCAGTCGCTCTCTTAAATGTTCCAACACGTATTTTGAATGCATCTGCATTCTTTGGAGCTATTTTTTAAAATGAACTATCCATAACTATTCGAGGCGTCTACAACTCCAGATCAACCCACATTCTATGAACCATTTTTTCAACCATACCCACTATACCCTGAAAAGCACCGAACACGACGCATAATGGTAGTATAACCGGCAAAAAGATCAGCCATTGTAAAGCCATCGTTGCATTGAATTTTTTCAGAATTGGTGCTTTCATGATAATGGGTTACTGTTATGGAGTGCTAGAAATAGTTATAATTCTGTAATATTAACGAAATACGATTAAAAAACAGATTAATTATTATAGAAAATTTCAATAAAAAATGTGATTTTTTTCTCAAATCGAATTTTTGGCCTTCAAGGTAGTCTTTCGGCCTACACACAAAAGCACCTTCCCCCTAAACAAAAAATTTGCTAAGTTTGTATATATAGTAAAACTTAGATTTATATATGGCGTCTTCCGACATCATTCAATTATTGCCAGATTCAATTGCTAATCAGATAGCCGCAGGAGAGGTAGTGCAACGGCCAGCTTCGGTAGTGAAAGAATTGCTGGAAAATGCTATTGATGCTGGAGCGACACAGATTCAGGTTATCCTGAAAGAAGCAGGCAGAACATTAATTCAAGTCATTGATAATGGCTCTGGTATGTCAGAAACAGACGCCAGAATGTGTTTCGAACGCCACGCGACTTCCAAGATCCGTAAGTCTGAAGATTTATTCAGTATAAGAACAATGGGATTTCGTGGAGAAGCTTTAGCTTCCATCGCTGCTGTTGCTCAGGTTGAGCTGCGTACCAGAAGAGAGGAAGATGAAACAGGTATCCAGATAAAAATTGAAGCTTCTGAAATCAAAACGCATGAAGCAGTTGCCTGCGTGACAGGAACCAGCCTTTCTGTTAAAAATCTTTTTTTTAATGTACCGGCTCGTCGTAATTTTTTAAAGTCCAATGCTGTAGAAATGCGGCATGTGCTGGACGAATTTCAACGCATCGCACTGGCTAATCCCGAAGTTTCTCTAAGTCTGCATCATAATGATACCGAAGTTTTTAATCTGGGTGGCGGCAAACTTGTAAGGCGTATCATAGATATATACGGAAAGAGTTATCGTGAGCAACTCGCATTCTGCCAGGAGGATACCTCCTACATAAGCGTGCGTGGTTATATCGGTAAACCTGAATTTGCGCGTAAAACGAGAGGAGAGCAGTTTTTCTTTGTCAACAATCGTTTTATCAAGCACAGTTACATGCATCATGCGGTGATCAGCGCTTTCGATGGTAGCATTGCTGAGGGTAGCCATCCTTTTTATGTCTTGTTTATTGAGATAGATCCGTCTCACATAGACATAAACATACATCCTACCAAGACAGAGATCAAATTCGACGATGAGAAATCGGTGTATGCCATTATTATGGCTGCAGTAAAGAAAGCTGTAGGTGTTTACAATCTGTCTCAGTCTATAGATTTCGAAGAAAATATCAACTTTCTCAGCCCTTCTCCATCAGAAGCAAGTCATAATCTGGTTCCGAGAACTGTAATGCCTGACTGGGCTGCTCAATCCAAAAAATCTGATTCGGCGCAGTCCCGCTCCAATCTGACCAATTGGAATAAGCTGTTTGAGGGATTGCAGAATACCGAAGACCGCACAAGGGAAATTGTGGCCTTTGAAACCGCCGGAACTGCTCCTGCTGTCAGAAAACCTTATTCTGAGCCGGCTATGACTGTTGCCAGCAAGGTAAACCGAATGGCATCCGAGGCTATTGCCGCTCCGGAAAGCGATGCTGTCATATTCCAGTTACACAATAGGTATATCCTGTCGCAAGTCAAAGACGGCATTATGCTCATCGATCAAAAGGCTGCTTATGAGCGTATTCTCTATGAGCGATACCGCAAAATGCTTACGAATCGTAATGGTGCATGTCAGCAACTTCTGTTTCCGAAAACGATCAGACTTACACACTCTGATATGCAGCTTGTGCAGGAAACCAGAAAGGAGATACGCAGTCTTGGTTTTGAATTTGATGAATTCGGAGCCAATGAATTAATAATACGCGGTATTCCTGCAGACCTTCCTGAAGAAAGCGAACAGGATTTGTTCGAAGAACTCGTTGAGCAGCTGAAGCAGAGCTATTCAGATCTGAAACTGAATAAGCCTGAAAGCCTTTCAAGATCATTGGCGCGCCGTTTTTCCATTCGTTATGCTGTGAAGCTGTCTCTTGTGGAAATACATACCCTTATTGACCAGCTGTTTGCATCAACAGATCCAAACCGTACACCCAATGGAGAGGCAATTATTGTGCTGTTAACCATGGATAAGCTCAGCAGTATTTTTAAAGTATAAACAACATTTCTTCAGAAAAAGAATAAAAGACCTTTAACTGATTTTAGTCAAATATGTTAGCCATAACCCCAACGGTAAGAAATTTACTTATTCTGAATATTCTGTTTTACATAGTAGATTCATTTGTGCTCAAAATCTCTAACGGATTTGCACTTATGCCCCTGCTATCTCCCTCATTCATGCCTTACCAGTTCGTAACGTATATGTTTTTACATGCGAATCTGGGCCATCTTTTCAGTAACATGTTTGGATTATTCATGTTTGGCCCGCTTCTGGAGCGAATGTGGGGATCTAAGAAATTTTTATTTTTCTACTTTTTTACCGGAATAGGTGCAGGGCTGTTGTTTTCAGGAATTAGCTATTATGAAAACATACAGCTTAGGAATGCGGTAGAATTCTACCTTCAGCAACCCGGTCCGGATGCGCTTGCTGACTTTTTCAGTAAACATGCAAAGGCGCTGTACGAATCAAATCTGGGTTTCCTGAATAAATTTGAAGCCGACCCAACAAACGTGTCATATATCAATGATAGTGTAGGTTTTGTAAAAGGGTGGTTGCAACGGGAAATCAACATCCCTATGGTAGGGGCTTCGGGTGCAGTGTTTGGCATTTTGATGGCTTTCGGCTTGTTATTCCCAAATACTGAGCTGTTTATGTTATTCGTTCCTTTTCCAATAAAAGCCAAATACTTCGTAACATTTTACGGATTATTTGAGTTATATTCAGGTATAAAAAACGCTCAGTCAGACAACGTTGCACACTTCGCCCACGTGGGAGGAATGCTATTTGCATACATATTGTTGAGATACTGGCGGACCAAGAAAACAAACTTCTATTGACCAATGAGCAATATTATAGATGATATAAAACGTGAGTTTTCAAAATCGGAAAACTCACTGGTTAAAATTATACTGATCAATACCGCGGTTTTCCTCGTGCTTTTGATTTCTAAGATTATTTTTACCCTTTCCCAGTCATCCGGTATTTATGCCTGGATTATGAATAATCTGCAGTTGCCGGCGTCAACTACGGAATTTTTATACCGCCCCTGGACGCTCATTACCTATTTCTTCACCCACGACGACATTTTCCATATTCTTTTCAATATGCTCTTCCTTTATTGGTTCGGGCGCTTAATTGACGAATATCTGGGCGCTAAAAGGGTAGTAGCGCTTTATTTACTGGGTGGTATTTTCGGAGGAGTGATTTATATGGTCATTTATAACATTCTTCCCTACTTCCAGCCACATCTTGAACAATCCAGAATGTTGGGCGCTTCTGCTGCTGCTTTTGCAGTGGCTGTTGGGGCATCTACTCTTTTGCCTAATTATACATTTAACCTGATCTTTTTAGGACCAATACGAATCAAGTTTATCGCGTTGTTTTATATCATTCTGTCATTGGCACAAACTGTTGGCCCAAATGCAGGTGGTAACCTGGCGCATTTGGGTGGGGCTTTTGTAGGCTACTTCTTCATAAAGCTGTTACAGAATGGTACAGATATGGGAAAACCAATCTACGCACTGGTGAATTTATGGTCGGGGCTCTTCAGAAAGAAACCTTCCATGCAGGTCACCTATCGCGAAAAACAAGTTTACAGAAGTACCAGTGTCTACACCAGCACGGCATCGTCGGCTACGATAGAGACTCCGGATCAAACTGAAATAGATTCTATTTTGGACAAAATATCCAAATCCGGCTATGAAAGTCTTACGAAGGAAGAAAAGCAAAAGCTTTTCAAAGCAAGTCAACAAAAATAAAACGGAGATTGATTACCTATTTGTTTAATTTTGTGCGTGTTTCACGTTTATTCTGATTCACCAATCTGATACTAATTTCCTTCAACATGCTTATAACACCAGGAAAACTACTTGCGCAAATTGAAACACCAGAGGATTTAAGAAAACTGGATCGTTCTCAATTGCCGCAGGTTTGTGCAGAATTGCGCCAATTCATTATTGATAATGTATCTGTTTACGGGGGCCATTTCGGAGCTAGTCTGGGTGTTGTAGAATTAAGCGTTGCGCTTCATTATGTTTTTAATACTCCCGATGATCAACTTGTCTGGGATGTGGGTCATCAGGCCTACGGACACAAGATTCTTACCGGGAGAAAGAATGAATTTCATACAAACCGGACTTACGGAGGTATTTCGGGCTTTCCCAATCGGAAAGAAAGTATATATGATGCCTTTGGAGTAGGCCATTCATCTACTTCGATTTCATCAGCATTAGGAATGGCGGTTGCATCTGCACTGGACAAGCATTATCAACGTCAGCACATTGCTGTAATAGGTGACGGTGCCATGACTGCCGGCCTTGCCTTCGAAGGCATGAACCATGCAGGCGCTACAGACTCCAATTTGCTGATTATCCTGAATGACAATTGCATGGCAATTGATCCTAATGTAGGTGCATTGAAAGAATATCTGACGGATATTACGACTTCAAAAACCTACAATAAATTCAGGGATGAAGTATGGAACATCCTGGGCAAGATGAGCAACTTTGGGAAAAGTGCTCAGGAAGTGGTTTCGAAAGTAGAAACGGTTATGAAAACCGCAATACTTCGCCAGAGTAATTTATTCGAATCGTTAGGTTTACGATATTTCGGACCTATTGATGGCAATGATATCGGCCACCTTACCGAAGTACTCAATGACCTTAAGAATATCCCTGGTCCTAAGCTGCTGCATTGCCTCACCGTTAAAGGTAAAGGCTATGGTCCTGCAGAAAAGGATCAGACCAAATGGCACGCTCCAGGTATTTTTGATAAAATCTCAGGAGAGATTCAAAAGAAAATATTTGATAGTCCGCAACCTCCCAAATATCAGGACGTATTCGGACATACGATTGTTGAACTTGCAACAGCCAATAAAGAAATCATCGGTGTAACGCCTGCAATGCCTTCCGGATCGTCGCTCAACATTATGATGGAGGCAATGCCCGAGCGAGCTTTTGATGTAGGTATCGCAGAGCAGCACGCTGTTACCTTCTCAGCCGGTATGGCTACACAGGGTAAGGTAGTGTTTTGTAACATCTACTCTACGTTCATGCAAAGGGCGTATGACCAGGTAATACATGATGTGTGCATTCAAAACCTTCCGGTTGTTTTCTGTCTGGATAGAGCTGGTTTGGTAGGAGCTGACGGACCAACACATCACGGAGCGTATGATGTAGCCTATATGCGTTGTATTCCCAACATGGTAGTGGCATCTCCGATGAACGAAGAAGAGCTCCGCAACCTGATGTTTACAGCGCAAGGAGAAAAATTTCAGAAAAGCGGAAACGCATTCACAATAAGATATCCCCGCGGAAACGGTGTTATGCCTAACTGGCGCTCTCCTTTCCAGGAAATACGCATAGGAAGTGGCCGGAAGATTAAAGACGGCTCAGACATCGCTATTTTAACTTTGGGTCCTGTTGGTAATTTTGCCAGCCAGGCCTGTGATGCTTTGGAAAGACAAGGAATTCACGCTGCGCTTTATGATATGCGCTTTGTGAAACCGTTGGATGAAGCGTTACTGCACGAAATATTCGCCAGATTCGACAAAGTAATTACTGTTGAAGATGGATGCCTGCAGGGAGGATTTGGAAGCGCTGTGATCGAATTTATGGTTGATCATAATTATAGAGCCCGGGTTAAAAGACTTGGAATCCCTGATGGCATCGTTGAACATGGTGAGCCTTCAGATTTATATCGTGAGTGCCGCCTTGATGTTAAGGGTATTATTGATACAGTACATGAAGAGATGGTTGCTGAAGTGACAGCAATCTTATAATAAATAACAAAGGCACAGACTGCCTCAAAGCAGAAAAGAGTCAGAGCGTAGATAAACTACATTCTGACTCTTTTTTATTGTCGGGGAGACAGGATTCGAACCTGCGACCCTCTGGTCCCAAACCAGATGCGCTACCGGGCTGCGCCACTCCCCGATTGCATAGTGTTATAGCGAACTATAAACTGTATGCCCTCTACTTTAACGCGAAAAAGCCTCACATTTCTGTGAGGCTTTCTGTTGTAGTATTGTGGCGACTACCTACTTTACCAGGTTTGATCCAAGTATCATCGGCGGTTCCGGGCTTAACTTCTCTGTTCGGGATGGGAAGAGGTGAACACCGGACCAATAGTCACCAACAAGATCTTTGAGTTAAGAATGATGAGTTAATAATGAAGAGTACTAGTCTTCGATTTA
>NZ_QNUL01000028.1 GCF_003383615.1 Dyadobacter luteus | reverse complement strand
CCGGAATCATTTGGAACAATAGATTTTCACTGTCTAGTGACATATACTCAGCGGTCAAACCCAATGCAATGACTTGAAAATCAGTCATTTTTGGTCTTCTTCCTACTTTTCTGCTGTCTACCAGAATGTTCAATGACTCGATAGTTTTAAGAATTCTATTATAATTTTTTACTAATTTTGACATGCATATTGGGGTTTGTTTGGCGACTTTAATATACTGAATTTCAGCATATTAACCCAATATGCACTTTCAAATTTCTTGCCATTCTATTTCACCCAACGGGTATATACATTACTAAAATTCCAGACGCGGCAACAGTGAAAACAGTATTAATCATTGACGACGAAGAAAAACTTCGCTCGCTATTAGCAAGGGTAATCAAGGCAGAGGGGTTTGAGGTAATCGAGGCAGGTGATTGTAAATCGGGCCTGAAAGCAATAGAAAATCCTGTGATTGATGCTGTTTTGTGCGACGTTCGGCTTCCGGATGGAAACGGAGTAGAACTTGTACCAATGCTGAAGTCTCGCAATCCCAATGCGGAGATCATTCTTCTTACTGCAAACGGGAATATCCCGGACGGGGTTCAGGCAATGAAAAACGGTGCGATGGACTATATAGTGAAAGGCGATGACAATGATAAAATATTGCCAATACTGGACAAGGCAGTCGAAAAGTCACAACTTCAGAAGAAAGTCAAAAAGCTTGAAGCCATCGTCTCCAGTAAGTTTTCGTTTGATGCCGTAATCGGAAATTCTCAACCTATTCAGGAAGCGATTAATCTGGCCAAAAAAGTGGCTCCTACGGAAGCTGCGGTACTTTTAACGGGAGAAACAGGTACAGGTAAGGAAGTTTTTGCACAGGCAATTCATTACAGTAGTCACCGGGCAGATAAGAATTTTGTAGCGCTTAATTGCAGCGCTTTTGGAAGGGAAATGATTGAAAGCGAATTATTTGGATACAAACAGGGAGCTTTCACAGGTGCGCTGAAAGACAAACGCGGACTTTTGGAGGAAGCACATAACGGGACTTTGTTTCTCGATGAAATAGGGGAACTACCACTCGACCTGCAGGCGAAGTTGCTCAGGGTGTTGGAAACACATGAATTTATCAAATTGGGTGATACAAAACCGAGCAAGTCAAACTTTCGTCTGATTGCGGCGACTAACAGAGATCTGAAAACGGAATCCGAACAGCACAGATTTAGAGCTGATCTTTACTTCAGGCTTAACGTGTTTCAGATTACCCTACCGCCCCTCAGACAAAGAATTAAAGATATTCCGTTGCTCCTGGATTTTTTTCTGGATTATTACACCAAGCAGACCAACAAGCCGAACCCGGGATACACTGCGGACTTTGCAAAAGCACTTGAACGTTACGCATGGAATGGTAATATCCGTGAATTGAAAAATGTAATTGAGAGGGCTGTGATCATCAGTGATGGTAAGTTGGATATATCAGTTTTACCCTCCGATTTTCGGGATACTGTTTCTACAGCCAGTGAGAGTTTGTCTTCATTTTCGATGGAAAGTGTCGAAAAACAGCATATTCAAAAGGTTTTGAACCACAGTCAGGGAAATAGGGCAGAAGCTGCGCGGCTGCTGGAAATAGGAATTGCCACATTGTACAGGAAAATAGACGAGTTCGGTTTGGGCAAGTCCGGTAAACAATAGGCTTCTTTCCCTTCTATTTTGATAGATGATTTATCAAAATGATAGGGTTTTAAAATGGTATGTTTTAATTTAATTTTAATTATAATGTTGATATTCAGTTGATTGTGTATTGTTTGGTTTGTCTGGTACATACTTGGTAGTATCTGCTTCAAAAAGTAGAAAAATGAAAACTACCAAATCTTATTTATCAGACAATTTAAACAACATCCATCATGTTAACGCTTCTTCTCCTCGGTGCAGGTTGCCTGTGCTTTGCTGTCCTTTATCAATCTGTATCATTTTTTGAAAAGATCTGAAAATATGGGCGCTCTACTTATTATATCCATTTCAGTGTTTGTCTACATGTGTTATGTATTGATTAAACCCGAAAAATTCTAATTCCTCTTTCATGGCAGAGACGGACGCGGATCCGTCAGCCGCTTTAAGACTGAAATATATTTTCAAAATGAACACAGAAATTTTTGGCGTCACCGCCACGTACGTTGTCACGATCCTTTTGGCGATTCCACTAGGTAAATACATTGCTAGAGTATACGGTGGAGAAAAGACACTGTTGGATCCCGTTATCAATCCGTTAGAAAATGTGATTTTTCGTTTTAGTGGAATTGACAGAAAATCACAAATGAACTGGCAACAGCATTTGATCAGTATGCTCACGATTAATTTTGTATGGTTTCTGCTTTGCATGTTTATGCTGATGAACCAGGGATGGTTACCACTAAATCCTGACGGGAATCCGGGGCAGTCTGCTGACCTGGCATTCAATACAAGTATCTCCTTTATGGTGAATTGTAACCTGCAACATTACTCCGGCGAAACTGGCGTAAGTTATCTTTCGCAGCTGTTTTTAATGTTTTTACAGTTTGTCAGCGCCGGAACAGGTATGGCTGCAGCGGTAGTACTTTTTAAGGCATTAAAAGAGAAAACATCCGGTCAACTTGGGAATTTTTACAATCTGCTGCTGGTCTCGTGTACCCGCATTTTGCTGCCGGCATGCATTGTGGTGGCTACCCTTTTGGCTTTCAATGGTACGCCCATGACCTTCGAAGGTAAGGATCATATCGTTACTATGCAGGGCGATACTGTAGGTGTCTCAACGGGTCCTGTGGCAGCTTTTGTGGCTATCAAACATTTGGGTACCAACGGGGGAGGATACTATGGTACCAACTCGGCACATCCTCTGGAAAACCCGAATTACCTGACGAATATGATAGAAATGTCAGCACAAATGATCATTCCGTTTGCTATGATTTTTGCTCTCGGTTTTTTCCTGAAGAGAAAGAAAATGGCCCGGATGATTTTCGGGGTAATGACAGCAGGCTTTCTTATCCTGTGTGTACCGACGATCATCTGGGAAAGTCAGGGTAATCCTGCGATAGCAAAATTGGGGATAGATATGAGCTCCGGAGCCATGGAAGGGAAAGAGATCAGGTTCGGAAGTGTGGCCTCTGGTTTTTGGAGTATAGCCACCACCGTTATTTCAACAGGTTCAGTGAATTCGATGCACGATAGCGGTATGCCGTTGTCGGGAATGACGCAGCTATTGGCCATGATGACCAATGCATTCTATGGTGGTTGTGGCGTCGGAATTTTGAATTTCTTCATTTACATCATACTTGCTGTATTCATCAGCGGGCTGATGGTGGGGCGCACACCGGAGTTTTTAGGTAAGAAAATTGAGGCGCGGGAAATGAAAATTGCTATGATCGTGGCCTTATTACACCCATTTCTGATTCTGGCAGGCACCGCCCTTACGGCATCATTCCCTGCCATTACATCAGCCACAACATCTAATCCCGGTTTCCATGGCTTCAGCCAGATCTTATATGAATTCACTTCTTCAGCAGCGAACAACGGAAGTGGTTTTGAGGGGCTGGGCGACAATACGCCGTGGTGGAATATCACTACTGGGATTGTGTTGCTTCTTTCCCGTTTTCTCCCGATTATCGGTCCGGTGGCCATTGCCGGACTACTCGCGAACAAGAGGTCTGTGCCCCAAAGCGCTGGTACGCTACCTACAGACTCAGCCACATTTGGTATGATGATTTTTGCGGTAATCGTTATCATAACAGCACTCTCATTCTTTCCTGCACTAACGCTCGGGCCTATTGCTGAGTATTTCAGCCTTTAATATTTAACACTCAGATTTTAAACTTAAACAGATAACCAACGGCTCATGCCGACGGGGCTGTCATGTACAATGAAAAATCAAAATACTTCCTTATTTCAGAAGGATTTAGTCAACGAAGCATTAAAACAATCGCTGATCAAGCTGAATCCGAGAATCATGTTTCGCAATCCGGTCATGTTTACCGTGCAGATAGGAACATTTATTATGCTGGCAGTTTGTCTCTGGATCTTATCCGGGCACGACTCACAAGGCAGTTTTGCCTATAATTTTACTATTTTTCTTATCCTTCTCCTTACTTTACTTTTTGCCAATTTTGCAGAGGCTATTGCAGAAGCCAGAGGTAAAGCGCAGGCGGAAAGTCTGCGGAAAACCCGCCAACAAACGCCCGCCAAACTGGTTGTTGAAAACAAAAAAGGCTTCTCAATTGCCACGCAGGAGGTGATGTCGGCACAAATGAAAAAAGGGGACATCTTTATCTGTGAGGCAGGTGATCATATTGCTACGGATGGAGAGATCATCGAAGGCATGGCAAGTATTGATGAAAGTGCTATCACAGGTGAGTCTGCTCCTGTAATCCGCGAGGCAGGTGGGGATAAAACCAGTGTGACGGGGGGTACCAAGGTGCTGTCAGATCGGATAAAGGTAGTGGTAACAGCCGCGCCTGGTGAAAGCTTTCTGGATAAAATGATAGCGCTGGTGGAAGGTGCCAGCAGAAAGAAAACGCCTAATGAGATTGCACTGACTATACTTTTGGCTGGATTTACACTCGTGTTCATTATTGTATGTGTTACGCTGAAACCCTTCGCAGATTATGCAAACACACCCATCACGATCGCCGCTTTTATTTCACTTTTTGTTTGTCTGATCCCAACCACCATCGGAGGGCTCTTATCAGCGATTGGAATTGCCGGTATGGATCGTGCCCTGAGAGCGAATGTGGTCACGAAATCGGGGAAAGCGGTGGAAACTGCGGGTGATATTGATGTGTTGCTGCTGGATAAAACGGGAACGATCACGATCGGAAACAGAAAAGCGACTCATTTTTACGCGGCTGATGGAATTGATCAGAACCGTTTCATCAAGGCAGCAGTACTTAGCTCTATAGCCGATCAGACACCGGAGGGAAAATCAATACTCGAACTGGCCGGAGCCACGGAAGACACTTATGAGTTAGCCAATCCCACCTTTATCAGTTTTACTGCGGAAACGCGAAGTTCAGGGGTTGATTTTCAAAATACGCGCATACGTAAAGGAGCCTTTGATGCGATCAGAAACATCGTTATTCAGGCAGGCCATGTTTTCCCGACACAAATAGAAAACAAGGTGAGGTCGATCTCCGGCAACGGAGGTACACCGCTTGTTGTAACAGAAAATGAACAGGTACTGGGTGTGGTTGAACTGCAGGATATTATCAAACCAGGTATTACCGAGCGCTTCGAACGACTTCGGAAAATGGGTGTAAAAACAGTGATGGTGACTGGCGATAATCCATTAACAGCTCAATTTATAGCTCAGAAAGCAGGTGTAGATGATTTTATTGCCGAAGCAAAACCGGAGGATAAAATGAACTACATCAAAAACGAGCAGGAAAGTGGTAAGCTTGTGGCCATGATGGGGGATGGCACCAATGATGCACCGGCCCTTGCACAAGCCGACGTAGGTGTAGCGATGAACAGCGGTACGCAGGCAGCCAAGGAAGCCGGGAACATGGTGGACCTGGATAATGATCCGACAAAACTCATTGAGATTGTGGAGATTGGAAAGCAGCTTTTGATGACACGAGGCACACTTACGACCTTCTCCATCGCCAATGATGTTGCCAAATATTTTGCCATTATCCCTGCATTGTTTATTACCAGTATTCCGGCGCTGGAAGGTCTGAATATCATGCATCTGAGTAGCCCCGAAAGTGCGATTTTGTCAGCAGTAATCTTTAATGCAATCATCATCCCGTTTTTGATTCCGCTGGCGCTGAAAGGTGTAGCCTACAAACCAATCGGTGCGAGTGCTCTATTGAGGAGAAACCTGCTTATATACGGTCTGGGAGGTATTCTGATTCCGTTTGCCGGGATCAAAGTCATCGACCTGATCGTCAGTATCTGGATATAAACAGCTGTTGGCAATTAGCTGTAAGCGATTAGGATTGTAAGTAAACACTATAAAATAATTTTCAGCTACTACTTAGTAACATCAACTTAAAACATTAAAAATATGAAATCGAATATCATTCCGGCAATCAAATTAACGGTGGCAACCATTGTATTGTTCTGCGGTATTTATCCTGCAATTATCTGGGCGCTGGCACAGTTTACACCAAGTGGAGGAAAAGGAGAATCGCTGACAGTTGAAAACAAAAGGTATTACGCCAACGTCGGGCAGAATTTTACTCAGGATAAGTATTTCAATGGCCGTCCTTCTGCGGTAGAGTACAATTCGGCATCCAGCGCGGGCAGTAACAATGCCATGTCGAATGGTGAATATCTGACCACGGTGCAGGCCAGAATTGATACTTTTCTCATTCATAATCCTGCTGTAAAGAAAAGTGAAATACCCGTTGAACTTGTCACTGCGAGTGGTAGCGGTCTGGATCCTGACCTTTCTCCGAAGGCCGCTTTGGTACAAGTTAAAAGGATTGCCGCTGCCCGCAGGATACCTGAGCAGCAACTTCGCCAGCTCGTCTCTGGGCATATTCAAAAGCCATTTTTAGGTTTGTTCGGACCTGAAAACGTGAACGTGCTCAGATTGAATGTGGCTTTGGAAAAATTATAAATACACTTCACGCAGCAGATACTCCGCTGCTGCAACACAATCACTCAATTATTTCTTTCAATGAAAACTTTACTTTTTACACTAGCAGCATCCATTAGTTTCAATAGCCTTATAGCTCAGGAGGAGGAAAAGACACCCAATCCGTTAACGATCAGCGGTTATGTCGAGGTCTATTACAACTATGATTTTAACCGTCCTGTTAATAATACAGCACCGGGCTTTTTATATAATTTTAACAGGACAGGGGAGGTTAATTTGAATCTGGGTTATATCAAAGCGAATTATAAGAATGAACGGGTAAGGGCAAATCTGGCACTTGCTGCGGGAAGTTACATGAATGCCAATTATGCTGCGGAAGCCGGTATTCTTAAAAATGTATTCGAAGCTAATGTTGGTGTGAAGCTCGCAAAAAACGCTAATCTTTGGCTTGATGCCGGAATTATGCCTTCACACATTGGTTTTGAAAGTGCTGTTGGCAGGGACAACTGGGCATTGACGAGAAGTCTTGTTGCTGAAAATACGCCTTATTTTGAGTCGGGGGTAAAGCTGGGCTACACTACCGAAGACGGAAAGTTATACCTGGCTGCAATGTACCTGAACGGATGGCAAAGAATTCAAAGGGTTGATGGAAACAGTTCTCCTGCCTTTGGAACTCAGTTTACATATAAGCCTTCAGAATCAGTGACTTTGAACTACAGCACTTTCATAGGTAATGACAAGCCGGATAGTGTAAGACAAACGCGTATCTATCACAACTTTTATGGCATCATGCAGCTTTCAGAAAAATGGGGATTAACAGCCGGATTTGATTACGGAATGGAACAAAAAGCCAAAGGCAGCAGGCAGTACAATAATTGGTTTGTTCCTGTCATGATCGTGAGGTATACCGCCTCGCCAAAGTTGAGTTTCGCTGCGAGAGGGGAATATTTCAGTGATGAAAAAGAGGTCATTATTACAACGGGTAGCAATAACGGATTCAGGACTACAGGCGTTTCCGTCAATATGGATTATGCGCTGTTTGATAAAGTACTATGGCGATTGGAAGTGAGAAGGTTAAGTAGTAACGATGCCCTGTTTGCTAAAAAAACGAACGAAGGTTTTGGCAGGAACAACCTGTTTGCGACTACCAGTTTATCCATTGTATTCTAAAATCATCTGAGCTGTGCGCCGGGAGCGTCTGATTATAAGTTGTAAAAAGCATTCTAATAGCTATGTCTGAGATTAATCTTCATGCGCAGCATTTTCTGGAAATGATCAAAAAATCCAGACGCGGGAAATTCAAGATCTATATCGGCATGAGTGCCGGAGTAGGGAAAACGTATAGGATGCTTCAGGAGGCGCACAGCTTGCTTGCTAGTGGCGTTGATGTCAGGATTGGTTATATCGAAACGCATAACCGTAGCCAGACACATCAGTTGCTTCATGGCCTTCCCGTCATAGACCGCAGAAAACTTTTTTATAAAGGAAAGCAACTGGATGAAATGGATTTGCAGCGTATCATCAGCCAAAGACCTGAAGTCGTTATTGTGGATGAACTGGCACATACGAACATTGAAGGCAGCAAAAACGAGAAACGTTGGCAGGATGTGATTGAAATCCTGGAAGCAGGGATCAGTGTTATCAGTGCAGTCAACATCCAACATATTGAAAGTTTACATCAGGAGGTCAAAAGAATTACTGGTATTGATGTTACCGAGCGGATACCGGATCGTGTGTTATCGCTTGCAGATGAGGTGGTAAACATAGACCTGACGGCTGATGAGTTAATTACAAGACTGAAAGAGGGGAAGATTTATTCCAAAGATAAGATAGAAACTGCGCTGACTAATTTTTTCAAAGCAGATCATATCCTGCAATTGCGCGAACTGGCATTGAAAGAGGTGGCAGGTCAGGTGGAGCGAAAAGTGGAAGCGGAAGTCCCCAGACCGGCAGCTGCAAGAAGAGAGAAGATCCTCGCCTGTATTAGTAGTAACCAGGTTACTGCAAAACATGTCATCCGCAAAACTGCCCGTCTGGCGAGTTATTACAATAGCAAATGGTTTGTACTTTACGTGCAGACGCCCTCGGAAAGTAAAGATAAGATTGCGCTCGATAAGCAGCGGCATCTGATCAATAACTTTAAGTTGGCCACTGAAATGGGAGCTGAGATTGTTCGTGTGCAGAACCGGAATGTCTCTGAAGCAATTATTGAGGTGGCTGAACAACAGCAGATTACTACGATTTGCCTGGGAAAACCGCATATTACTTTGCTAAGAGTGATATTGGCAACGAATATTTTCAATAACCTGTTGAAAAAATTGTCGAGCTCAGATATTGACCTTGTGATTTTATCCTGATCAAATCCTAACTTCGGCTCTTGCATTATGAAAATAAAAACAAAACTACGGCTGGGTCTGGGATTGCTGTTTTTGATGATCCTGGCGTTATCATTAATCGCTGCGAGGCATATTTATGTGCTTGAAAAGCAGACTGAAAATATCCTTCAGAACAATTACAAAACCCTGGATTACGCCAGAAATATGGCTTTGGCCCTGGATCAGCTGAACTCTGCTTCCGAAGCTGAACGCAGTTTTGAACAAAATCTTCAAAGTCAGAAGCAGAATGAAACGGAGCCCGGAGAAAGAGAGGCGACTGAGAAAATCGCGAGTCATTACGCTCAATTAAAGAAAGACGTCCGTAATCAACAGCTGCCGGTACTGATCCGGAATGATCTTGCTGAACTTACAAGGATAAACATGGAGGCGATTCAGGCCAAAAGTGATCGTGCGCTGGGTACTGTACAGTCTGCATTCATGTGGATTGCATTGGGTGGAACGATCTGCTTTGTGATTGCATTTACATTGCTTGTGAATCTGCCGGGAAATGTAGGTAACCCCATCCGCGAACTTACCGACAGTATAAGAGCAATTGCCGACAAAAGATATACGGAGAGGCTTCACTTTTCAGGAAACAACGAGTTTGGGGAATTAGCCAGATCTTTTAATACAATGGCTGAAAAGCTGGAAGAATACGACAGCAGTAATCTGGCCCGGATCCTGACTGAGAAAAAACGTATTGATACATTAATAAACAATATGCATGAGCCGGTTATCGGGCTGGACGAAAACAAAATTGTATTGTTTGCCAACGACCAGGCAGTCCGGATAACAGGCATGGAAGCCGCCGATATGATCGGTAAATCTGCTACTGAATTGGCTAGGTACAATGATTTGCTCAGGACTCTGATTTTGGAGAAACCAGGTACAGCTACTGTTTCCGGAGAACCGCTTAAAATATACGCTGATAACAAAGAGAGTTATTTCGAGAAAGAGGTTGTTGATATAACGATTTTTCCAACCGCAGAAAAGATTCCTCAGCACATCGGGCAGGTGATTCTTTTGAAAAATATAACCCCCTTTAAAGAACTCGACTTTGCTAAGACCAATTTTATTGCCACTGTATCACATGAGTTGAAAACGCCGATATCTTCAATTAAAATGAGTATTCAGTTGCTTGAAAATCAAAATACCGGCATCCTGAATCAGGATCAGCAGCAACTGATTTCCGGGATTAAGGATGATAGCAACAGGCTTCTCAAAATTACCGGAGAGCTGTTGAATATGTCGCAGGTTGAAACCGGCAATATTCAGCTCAACATACAAAGAAGTAGTCCTGGTGCGATTGTAAGCTATGCATTAGAGGCTGTGAAACTACCAGTTGAACAGAAGGACATCGAATTGATTGTGGATGTTGATAAAACTGTGGCGGATGTAAAAGCGGACATGGAGAAGACCGCCTGGGTGTTGATTAACTTCCTGACGAATGCGGTAAGATATTCCGGATATGGCAGCAAAATTCAGATCGGTATCATTGAGGCGGATCGCATGGTTCGTTTTTTTGTGAAAGACGAGGGGACAGGAATCGACAGCCGCTACAACAGCAAGATATTTGAGCGTTATTTTCAGGTGCCCGGAAGTTCAAAAACCGGAACAGGACTTGGCCTTGCAATTAGTAAAGAGTTTATTCAGGCGCAGGGTGGTACAATTGGTGTTGACAGTGAGATAGGAATGGGGAGTGTATTTTACTTTGAATTAGAAAAGGCGTAGCTGGAATAGAAAAAAAAGGGCAGACCTAACCGGTCAGCCCTTTTCTGTACTACAATCAATTCAATTTTACCTCACCATCACTGCACCAATCACTGGAGAGACCAGCACAAGTGATCATTCGGTAACAATGCAAAGAGGTAATTGTTGCCGATATACTGTCCTTCTGGTGAGCCAAGTTAAATGTTTAACTCACATTTAAGGTCTCGGCTTTTATACTTTACTTTTTTTTCCGGAGAATACTTTTTTGAAGACTGTAACCACGCCACAAGCAATCACTCCCACCACCAAACCAAAGGTAGCTTCTCTTAACATGGCAGGCCATTGAGCTGCTACATCATGTAAAAAGGGTACATGATGCGCAAAAATTCCACCTGAAACGAGTATCAATGCTACCGTTCCCACAGCTCCCAGAACTTTAATAACGATAGGCAGTGCCTTAATAAGACCGTGGCCCAGCGTTGCAAGTAAACCTTTGTCGTTGGATCGTTTTATCAGATTGAATCCCGCGTCGTCCATACGTACTATAAGTGCAACTATTCCATAAACGCCGATGGTGGCAATACTCGCCACTACCGAAACAGTTACTATTTCTACAAGAAACGGATTGAATTCAGACTTTAGCGATTCGTAGCCATCTTTTGCTGCCGCAAGTGCAATGATTACAATTTCCAGTGATAAAATAAAATCTGTGGTAATGGCAGACTTTACTTTTGTCTTTTCCGCTGTTTCCCCATCCTCAATAATATCGTCTGATTCTTCGATTACTTCGTGGCCTTTTTTAGCTCGATGAAACAGAAACTCAATAATTTTTTCGGCACCTTCGTAAGCTAGATAAATTCCGCCTATCACCAAAATTACTTCAATTGCAGGCGAATAGAGCCATTCCAGGAGGAATACCGCAGGTACAATAATCAGTTTATTAATAAAAGACCCCTTCATGATTTTCATCAGAACCGGAACTTCCCTGGAAGACAGAAATCCGGTGGCTTTTTCCGCATTTACGGCCAGGTCGTCGCCCAAAATACCTGCAGTCTTTTGCGTTGCCATCTTGCTGGTAACAGCTATGTCATCCATAAGGGCACCTATATCATCTAAAATTGCAAAAAAACCTGAGGCCATAGTTTAATATTGTTGTGGGAGTTTTATAATTTTTTATTGAAAATGTACTTTCAGAGGCATTTAAGCCCCTTTTGCTGTAAAGGTAGTAAACGGGTAGCAAACTATTTTAGCCTGCTTCCACCGATCCGGTAAAAGTTAAATAGAAATTAAAAAAGGTACAGCGGAATAACACCAATCAATTCTTTGTAGTGACGTTTGGATGTGAATCGTGACCGGAAGTTCTGGCCTGATCTCTTTTTTTATAGCTTAATCTTGATTTCCAGGTTACCGGAAGTGGAGTCATTTAATGACTCATATCTGACATACAGCTTTTTGGAGTAGAAGTCTCCGTAGGTGGTTACATTCACTTGGCCTTTTGGCAGCAGAATTTCGGTGGGATAGGAGGCAACTACTGTATCTGCAGTAATCTCCTGATCCGACCAGATTATCCTTGCATCATGACTGAGACTTCCTTCTACTGTGAAGTGGACAGACGTGTTGGCGATTCCTTTACTTTGGATTACGAATACGTCGTTAGCGTTCACGTCTTTTACCTGATGCGTAAAATTTTCGTCTTTAAGACCCAGTTCTTTACAGCCAGACAATATTGATGCAGTCAAAAGTAAAAAAAATGCGTGTTTCATAGATTTGTTACAGATGGAATGAAGGCAGGTAAAAGTAGTTAGTTTTTATGAGTATGTAACCAATTTAGCAGGCAGCGGCTCAACAGAACGGCAGGAAAGATAAAGTCGAATACGCCCGGGATTTTAGAAAATATCATACCGCCAAGAATTAATCCTGCTGTTACAGCAAAGTATAACCTCCTTAAAGTTGGAGAGGCACTATTCATACTTATCACAAAAATAAAGGGTATATGAAACGGCATTAAATAGAGTAATACCGGATTCCAGGAGGTAACATCATCATCCCGGATGACCCAAGGGAATAGCAAAAGCCAACCTGCTAATCCCGAGACACCGAACAATGTCAGGTCTAACCAGCGATCTGCTTTTTTGTTATACACATATCGTGCAATACTAAAAACGATCAGCAGTATGGCCAAAATAGTGAAAACGCCGTCCGGCGCTGATATCCAGGATCTGTATTCAGTATTGGCTTTTACAGAAGAAAACAGGGCCTGCTTACTTTTTACAAAGGGAATTTTGCGGCCGTTTGATTGCGTGACCGTAGCATTTTCAAGCTGAGCGGATAGTTGATCAGGCAGATACATCGCATTCCATCCATTCAATTGTTGATCAGAAGGATGCCCAATTGCCATATTCATTCCTAATTGATACCACGGTTTGTCCTCCAGGTACTCGTTCATCCAATCCCGGTACGACTTACCTGTCATTTCGGATTTGGTGGGAATTTCTAAACTATCTCCACACACCGCAGCAATCATATCCCGTGGTCTGGTAGCACAGTTGTCGTAGTAAAATTTGTACTGGTAGTATCTGTTCTGAAGTAGATAGTTTTTTTCCAAAGCGTCGAATAGCTGTTGACTCTGAGCATGGGAAAGATTCAGGATTTGTTCCGTAATACTACGGTTACTTTGCTGATAGTAGGGTAAAGCATCGGCCAGGCTGTGAACGGCAAGGTAATAGGGTAGCGTGCCTTGAAGAAATTTTAGGATAAATCCTTTCGCATGATGATTGAACCCACCATAACTGTAATTTCGGTCTATGCCAAGTTCAGTATCAACGAACCGGATTTCGGTATGTCCGAAGGCTGAGGATATATCATCGTCGCCAGGGCCATAGGTAATCAGACTGACTTTGGCGGAAGGTGACAGTTTCGTTCCGAAAGAAGGATGGAAAGTGAGACTTAACCCAAGAAGTAAAACATATAGAAATGTCTGTTCTATCCTGAAGGTTTTGCACTCTTTTATTTTTTTGAGGGATATGGTGATCATTTTGCAATGAATTTCCGAAAGGTCACTACTTTGAGTTATTGGGTGGCAAAATAGAGAATTAATAGGAATGATCTCCCTTCCGGCTAATTTGTATCGAACCTCACTTATGTTCCATCAGAAGTTGTGGTAGTTATTTTTGTAAATACGGGCGGGAAGATTCCTTCTACAGATTTTAGTAAACAGATAAGTATAATACTTATTTTTGTGCTTATAGTGCTAAATTTTGCAAAATGGCTTCTTCTATCGATCATGACCAAGACCTTTGGTGCCTGCTGAAAGCGGGTGATGAGGAAGCGTACTCTCAACTTTTTCGCAGGCACTACGCTTCCTTGGTCAGTTATGGCAAGTCTCTCACCTCACACCATATACTGGTTCAGGATTGCGTGCAGGAGGTTTTTATAGAAATCTGGATGTACAGAAACAATCTGGTCATACCATCATCTGTGAAGGCCTATCTTTTGTCTGGTGTGAGAAAAAGAATTGCAAGGAAACTGGAACGGGATCATATATTTCGGCATTCGGACGAGCTTGCAGATGTTAGTTGCGAGGTCAGTTTCACGGTCCTTGACGAAATGATCTCCGACGAGGAAACCAGGAATCAGGTGTACACACTTAACCACTTTATCAACCAATTGCCACGCCGTCAGCGCGAAGCATTGTATCTGAGGTATCATCAGGAGCTTGATATTGAGGAAATCGCACAACTATTACAGGTCAACTCACAGTCTGTATCCAATCTACTCCACCGTGGTATCAAGCATCTGAGAGAAATTTGGGTAGGAGAGCTTCCAAGCCTGCTGATATTGTTTTCTTTCTTATGTTAATTTTTTTATAAAAAAATTCAAAAAAGTGAGTATCGCGTAAAATTCTTGCCCTCTCCCGTTTGAAGAGAACCAGATTTCTATGCAATCCAAACGCTATAATACAGCTACTGAACTACTCGACAATCCTTCTTTCCGTCTTTGGATCAGGACAGGGCAGGATCATGATGGTTGGGAGCAGTGGCTTCTAAATAATCCCGACCAAAAGCAGCTTGTCAGACAGGCAAAGAATATGCTGCTGGCAATTGGGCAAATGCCTCCGCCCGACGAGGATCAGACCGAACTTGCTTTATCTCAGACCTGGGAGCGTATCCGCCATCTTGAGGAACCATCTATAAGACGTTCTATGAAATTATGGTGGAGAGCGGCAGCGGCCATATTGCTGACAGGAATTGGTTTTTGCGTTTACCTGCTTTCTTCACAGGGGAGTATTTCTATGCAAACAATTTCAGCCCTTTTCTCAGAGCAGCAGCAGGAGCAAATAAACCAAACTCAAAAGGAATTGGTGGTTAATCTGGAAGATGGCAGCTCAGTCATTTTGCAGCCCGGAAGCAAACTCAGCTATCCGGATCATTTTGAAAAAGCTGAGCGAAAAGTCCATCTTTCCGGGGAGGCATTTTTTGAGATCAGTAAGGATGCAAAAAGGCCATTTCTGGTGTATACCCGTGATGTTGTCACCAGAGTAGTAGGTACGAGTTTTCGTATCAAAGCAGGAGATGAAAATCCGGATGTAGAGGTGTTGGTAAAAACGGGTAAGGTGCTGGTGAGCGAGCTGACTGATTCCGGTGCGCATTCTCCGAAAAATGTTTCCCTTCTTCCTAACCAGTCGGTGAGTTTTGTAAAAGAGAAGAAAACTTTCAAAAAAATCGCCTCGGTCACTCCGTCGGAAAAACCGATAGACTATCTCACTTTTGAATTTGAGGACACATCTGTGGCAGAGATTTTCAAGGCTATAGAAAACAGCTATGGCCTTACGGTAGAGTATCCAAAAGCACTGCTTGATAAATGCTATTTGTCAACCTCGCTATCGGATCAACCTCTTTTGGAAAAAATGAAAATTATATGTGAAAGTCTGGGGGCCGATACCTCCTTTGAAATCAGAAAGGATAAAATTATTATTAACTCTAACGGATGCAGCCAGATATGACCTGATAAACTACGATTCTATCCCTCTTAAACAGCAAACCAGACATGCGCTAACATGTCCGGTTTGATTCAGACTCGCTACCCGATCCATTTCCACACAAACGGGGTATGAGCGTGTTATTGCCCAATTTTTCTAAATCAGTTGAAACAATAAACAGTCAAATCTATGAAAAAAACTTTGACCACCAAGCGGTTATTGTACCAGATCGTGATGAAATCATTACAACAAGTCTTCCTTGCTTTACTAGTGGCCAATCTGGTAATCGCCGCCCCGATTTCAGGCCAGAGTCTGCTGGAGCGGCCCGTGAGTTTGTCGGTGAATCACACCAGACTCCATGAAGTCCTTCGGCAGATTGAACGTGAAACAAGTATTAAATTCTCCTATAATTCCAGACTGCTTCCCCTCAAATCGGAAGTAAGCATGAAGGTGAAGGACAAACCGCTTTCGGTGGTTTTGGATGAGCTGCTGACACCTTTGAATATCAGTTTCAAGCAGGTAAGTAACCAGGTGGTATTGCGCCAGCAGGTTTCGGCTGCATTGCAGGTGGAGGCCATTGAGACACGCCCTGTCTCAAAAACCGGAACTAAAAATATTGACCGCTCATTGGGTGGAAAGGTTACTGACGAAAAAGGTGAAGGTCTACCCGGTGTGAGTATCGTGGTGAAGGGTAGCCAATTAGGAACGATTTCCGATGCAGATGGTTCCTACAACCTGATTGTTCCGGATGGTAGTCATGTCCTGACCTTTTCATTTGTGGGTTATTTGTCTGAGGAGGTAGCGGTTTCCGGTGACCAGACTCTGGTTAATATTGGGCTCAAAGTTGATCAGAAATCTCTGGAGGAAGTAGTTGTTGTAGGTTACGGAACAAAAAAGAAAAGTACAGTAACGGGATCTGTGGTAACAGTATCGGGACAGGAGATTGTCAAGAGCCCGGCTGTAAACGTAACGAACTCACTGCAGGGAAGATTACCGGGTGTAATTGCATCTAACCGTACCGGAGAACCGGGCCGCGATGATGCACAGATTTTGATTCGTGGGCGTAGTACATTTGGTAATAATCAACCATTACTTGTGATTGATGGCGTTCCCCGTCCGACAGAAGGCTTGGGGCGTATTGATCCTCAGTCCATTGAAAGTATAACGGTTCTGAAAGATGGATCTGCAGCCATTTACGGAGCAAGAGCGGCCAATGGTGTTATTCTGGTAGAGACCAAACGTGGTGTTGAAGGTAAGCCTCGTTTTGATTTCTCGTATAATCAGGGTTTCAGTCAGCCAACCAGAATATTGAAAACTACCGATGCTGTGACCCATGCACTTGCCCGTAATGAGGCTGCTGTGCGTAACGGAATGACAACTATGCCATTTACGGATGCAGAAATTGAGTTGTTCCGAAACGGTTCTGACCCGATTTTGTACCCTAATACCGACTGGGTGAAAGAAACAGTGAAGCCCTGGACACCTCAGAATAAGATGAATCTGACGATCAATGGGGGAAGTCAGCGGGTACTTTACTTTTTTAACTTTGGGATGGTGAATCAGGATGGCCATTTCAAAAATAATCCGACCAGCTATAAGCAGTTCGAACTACGCTCCAATATCGATGCGAACATCAGCGACAATCTGCGTGTGTCTCTTAATATTGCCGGCCGGTTGGAAAAGCGCATGTATCCTTCAACGGGAACCTGGGTGAATTTTGTGAATATTCTTTCTGCCTTACCAACCATTCCGGCACGTTATCCTAATGGACTGATTACAGCCGGTCGCCTTGGAGAAAATCCTCTGCTGCGTGATCAGGTTGGTTTTCTGCGTCAGGAAAGTCTGCCGATCCAAACCACACTTTCAGCCCGTTACAAAGTTCCTTTTATTAAAGGGATGACAGTCGACGGATCCTATAGTTTTGACTTTACCCATGATTTTAACAAGACTTTCCAGAAGCCTTACAGTTACTGGCAGTATGTACCTGCAACGAAGGAGTATATCAATGTAAAGTCCACATTCTATGCGAATCCTTACGTTCAGGACTATTTTAACCGTGTTTTTGTTCAGACATATAACATTCGCCTTGGCTATTCCAGAACATTTGGTGATCATAATATTGACGCCATGCTGGGAGCTGAAAGAGCGCAGAATAAAGGAAACAATTTCTCCGGTTCAAGAAGAAACTTCCCTACTACAGCATTATTGGACCTTAATTTCGGAGGTTCCAGTCTGGGTGATATCAATAGCGGAGGATCATCCTTTTTGACCCGCCGCGACAACTACTTCGGACGTGCCGGTTATAACTTTAAGGAAAAATACATGGCTGAATTTTTGTTCCGCTACGATGGTTCGCCCATTTTCCCGGAAGACAAACGCTATGGCTTCTTCCCGGGTGCTTCTCTGGGCTGGCAGGTATCGCGTGAGACATTTATGAGTAATGTACATGCGGTTGACAGATTAAAGCTACGTGCGTCGTATGGTGAGCTGGGTAATGACAACGTAAGCGATGCATATGCCTATTTGCGGACTTATTCAATCGGACGGTCCTATAATTTCGGAGGAGTTGATGTATTGGGACTGAATCCCGGTGTACTTCCTAACTTGAACTATACCTGGGAGGTGTTGAGAACTTTTAACTTCGGATTGGATGCTTCGTTATGGAAATCGAAATTAGGAGTTGAGTTTGATGTATTTACACAAAAACGTTCCAGCATACTGGCTGCACGGCAGCTAAGTATTTCTGATTCGTATGGTTTCGCCGGACTCCCGCCTGAGAATATCGGAAAGGTATCCAACCGCGGTTTTGAGTTAGTGCTTTCTCATAACAACAACTTCCGTAATGTAAATTTCTCTGCGAAAGGTAACTTCTCTTTTGCACGAAATAAATATATCTATTTTGACGAGGTGCCTAAAGCAGCTGCTTATCAGAACCAAACCGGCAAACCAATAGGTGCGCAGTTGGTGTGGCCTACCGGCGGTATATACCGCAGTCAGGAAGAAATCAACAATTCAGTTCATAAACCTGAAGCACGCGTAGGCGATGTGATTTATCTGGATTACAATGGGGATGGTGTGATCAATGCCAATGACCAGTATCGCCTAAATAAATCCGAAACGCCTGAGATCGTATTTGGTCTGGACCTGAATGCGGGTTATAAAAACTTCGACCTGACCCTTTTCTTCCAGGGGCAAGGTAATGCTGTCTATTTTCCTGGTATTACAGGACTGGGTGGTGCCAGCAACAGTGCACAGTTCAGAGCTGAAGATCGCTGGACTCCTGAGAATCCGAATGGAAGTATGCCAAGAGCAGGCGCGGATTTTCCTCAGATGAGCGAGTTTAACATGTACAGTGCTTCGTTTGTAAGACTGAAAAATCTGGAGCTGGGTTATACACTGCCAAAAGGATTATTTTCTAAAATCGGACTGACGAATGTGCGCGTTTATACCAATGCGTTTAACCTGCTCACTTTTAGTAAGGTAAGTTTCATGGATCCTGAAGGAAGGGCTGATGGAAATGATCCGAACTCTACACGAACGGATGCCAACTACTATCCGCAACTCAGAGTTTTTAATGCTGGTGTTAACCTATCTTTTTAATCTACGATCATGAAGAAGAGAATAATATTAATGATAACGCTGGCGATGAGTATGGCCGGCTGCAATGACAATTTCCTTGACATCACCCCTCTGGATCGTATTGTCGATGAGCAGGTATGGCAGGATGAAAATCTGGTAACACTGTATGTGAATGGCTTGTATGACGGCGTTCCACATGGATTTACCACCAACAGCTGGTCGAAATATACTGATGAAGCATACGGGGATAATACCTGGCTTATGGGCGCATGGAATCCGGACAATATCACTGGCTATGCAGCCGATGCTAACTATATAGACTATTACAAACGTGCTTATCAGTATATCCGCAGGTGCAATATTTTTCTGGAAGAAATCGGGACATCCTCTGTGCCTGAAGCAAACAGGTCAGCACTGACGGCTCAGGTGAAATTTAACCGGGCCTTTATTTACGCAAATCTGCTTTGGCGCTATGGCGGTATGCCCATTGTGGAACATATTTATGATCTGCAGGATCGGGAGAAGATAAGCCGCAATTCCTATCAGCAGGTGCTGGATTATATTGTCAAAAATCTGGATGAAGCTATTCCTGCGCTTCCTGAAAAATATGCGCCGGGTAATATCAGCTTCGGGCGTGCTACCAAACATGCGGCGCTCGCACTTAAATCCAGGTTGTATTTATATTCGGCAAGTGCTTTGAACAATACGACTAACGATAAAGCCAAATGGCAACTTGCGGCAGATGCTGCGAAGGCGGTAATCGACCTGGGAGCAGCCTACAAGTTGGTAGATCGTTATGAAAATGCCTTTCTGGCTGTCAATGAAGAGATCATCTATGCACGTACTTTTAATGCCATCAATGGTCATTTGTATACTTTCACCAATGTGAATGGTACCTATGGAGGTTGGGGCGGTTTCGGAGGAAGAAATGTACCTTCTCAGAATTTTATCGAGCAGTATGAAATGGCTAATGGTATGTTGCCATTAAATGCGGATGGAACGGTCAATGCTGCTTCGGGCTACGATCCTCAGAATCCGTTTGTGAACCGCGATCCGCGTTTTTACCAGACCGTCATCTACAATGGAGACACTTTCCGACCGGAAGCACGCGGATCAGCTCCGGCCAAATACGATGTAACCCTTGGCGTATCAGGGTTTGATGCAGCAGGAAAACCAATACTGAACAACGTAAACGGAATCGACAATCCTCGGATTAACGGTGATAACTCACTGACAGGCTACAGCTGGAAGAAATTCATTGACCGCAGTCTGCCGATCAGCCGGTCCAACGGAGGCTATCCTCAGCCCTGGATTTTCTTCCGTTTGGGTGAAATTTATCTCAATTATGCAGAGGCCTTATTTGAGCTCGGTAATGAGACCGAAGCACGTACCTATGTGAACCTGATTCGTAAACGCGCGGGTTTACCTGACCTTGCGGCAACAATCACCGGTGCGGCGCTTCGCGATAGAATCCGCCACGAACGACAAATTGAACTTGTTGGTGAAGGTCACCGCTTTTTCGATGTTCGCAGGTGGAAAATAGCTCCGGTTTCAGAAGCCAAACATATCAGGGGAGTAGAGATTTACAAGCTACCTGATGGTAAACTGGTTTTTGAAAATAAAGTGCTGATCGAGCGGCCGGTATGGAATGATCAGTTCTATTGGATACCAATTCCCCGCACAGAGATCAATAAAGATTCTGGTTTGGAACAAAGCCCGTTATGGAATTAAGTCCGTTTGAATTTTGAGAGTTTCCGGTTATTGTCTGAGGATTTAGTGACCAGGCGGCTGCCGGAAACTTCATATGTCAGTCTCAGTAAACAATATGAATTTGCAGCAGAAGTAATAAATTTTCAATTCAATCATTTAAAAATGAATGTATCAGGAGTAAAGTTTTTCAACAGCCTATTTTTTAGGTATTTTCTGATTCTGACTGTGGCAAGCCATGCAGCAGTTGCCCAGGTGACCGAGGGGTTTTATAAGCTTTGGTATCAAAAGCCTGCAGAAAACTGGAACCAGGCGTTGCCTATCGGGAATGGGCGTCTCGGAGCTATGGTTTTTGGCGGATCACAACAAGAGCGTATTCAGGTTAATGAGGAGACAATTTGGGCGGGAGGACCCGGCAATAATGCGCATCAGGACTTGTTCCCTACTATGGAAAAGCTCAGGGACCTGGTTTTTAAAGGGGAATATAAGAAAGCACAGGATCTTGCCAACGAAGCCATGCCGCGTAGGGCAGCAGAAAACAATAATTACGGAATGCCTTACCAGCTTGCAGGCGATCTGCTGGTAGATTTTCCGGGGCACTACAAGGCTACAGATTACCGTCGGGAGCTGGATATACAAAAGGCCGTTAGCTCGGTGAGTTACACAGTAAACGGTGTCAAATATAAAAGAGAGTATTTTGCATCTTTCCCCGATCAGGTAATTGTGATGAAAATCACGGCCGACAAACCGGGAAGTATCAGCTGTAATCTGGGGTTAGTGACTGCACAGTTGGAGAAGCTGATCGAAGTGCGGGATCAGAAAATCTATCTGACAGGCAGGTCGGGAGATGTAGCCAACAAAAAAGGACAGATCCAGTTTGTAATGGTAGTGCAGCCGGTGATCAAAGGAGGAACAGTGGTTAAAAAAGGAGAGGGGCTTTCTGTGAAAGGGACTTCTGAATTAACTGTCTTTATTTCGGTAGGTACCAACTTTGTCAATTATAAGGACATCAGTGCAAATCCACTGAAACGAGCAGATCAGTATCTGGCGGCTGGTGTAAAGCAAAGTTATCAGCAACTTCTTTCACGGCATACCGGCGATTATCAGAAATATTTTAATAGGGTTTTTCTGAATTTGGGAGAAACTGCATCAGCTGGCAAACCTACTGACCAGCGTGTGGTCGATTTTCAGAAAGGTGACGATCCGCAGCTGGTGTCGCTGTATTTTCAATTCGGGAGATATCTGCTGATCTCTTCGTCGAGGCCGGGAGGACAGCCTGCCAACCTTCAGGGTATCTGGAACGACAAACTATCTCCACCCTGGAGCAGCAAGTATACGGTTAACATCAATACCGAAATGAATTACTGGCCGGCGGAAGTTACTAACCTGACGGAAATGCATCAGCCGCTATTCAGTATGCTTAAAGATTTGTCGGAAACAGGAAAGGAAAGTGCTCAGAACTACTACAGAGCTCGTGGCTGGAACATGCACCATAACACGGACCTTTGGAGAATTACAGGAAATGTGGACGGAGGTTTTTATGGTTTGTGGCCTATGGGCGGAGCCTGGCTCACCCAGCATATCTGGCAACATTATCTTTACAGCGCCGACAAAGCATTTCTTAAAGAATATTATCCGGTTCTCAAAGGGGTTACACTGTTTTATGTCGATATGCTGCGTGAAGAACCCGATAACAAATGGATGGTCGTCGTACCTTCTATGTCTCCTGAGAATACACACCCGGGTGGCGCTGGTATTTCTGCCGGGACAACCATGGATAACCAGCTTGTATTTGATGTGTTCGACAATTTCGAAAAAGCATCAATGCTGCTCGGTACAGACGCTGCTTTCAGAGATTCAGTGTCTGTCCTAAAAAGGAGACTTGCGCCTATGCAAGTGGGCAAGTTGGGCCAGGTGCAGGAATGGATGAAGGACTGGGATCGGGAAGACGACAAACACCGTCATATATCTCATTTGTATGGCCTCTATCCATCGGCTCAAATCTCACCGATCCGCAATCCGGCCTTATTTCAGGCTGCAGAGAAATCACTCGTTTTTCGTGGCGATAAATCTACCGGCTGGTCAATGGGATGGAAAGTGAACTGGTGGGCCAGACTATTGAACGGTAACCAGGCTTATAAACTGATCTCGGATCAGTTAAGTCCGGCCACGGAACAACAGGGGCAAAATGGTGGAACATACCCCAATTTGCTCGATGCGCATCCACCATTTCAGATTGACGGTAACTTCGGTTGTACTGCCGGTGTAGCCGAGATGTTGTTACAGTCACATGATGGTGCGTTGCATCTGCTTCCCGCACTTCCGGATAACTGGACAAAGGGTGAGGTGAAAGGACTGAGGGCGCGCGGAGGATTTGAATTGGATATGAAATGGGAAAATAGCCGGATCACATATCTGGCGATTCGTTCAACTGCAGGTGGCAATTGCCGAATAAGGGTTGATGAAAAACATAAGCCCCTGAAGCTGGAAATGTTAGATATCACCGCTGCAAACACAAATCCATTCTACCAGATTTCGGAGATCAAACAACCCGTTGTTAATCCGTCAATCGCAGCATCGGTTCCGGCAGCACGACAGTTTAAGGAGCTGGATTTGACCATTAAAAAGGGTGAAGCTTACAAGGCTGAGTTTTAGGTCTGATGCTATATAAAGGACACCCGTCAGTCATTTCAATATTTCGGAATGATTGGCGGGTGTGTTTTTGTTTGATGCTAATTATCAAACGAGTCCGTGTTCTTTGAGCGCCTTTTGCTCGTCACCGGTAATGTAGGCGAAAATTTTGAGTGTTTCTTTCAGGTGTTGTAGAAAGTATATAACGCTGAATTCAATAGAACCTTCACTCTCGTCTTTTTGATAAACTGATTCCCAACGTACATCCACCATATAATGCAGAGGGTCTAGTTCGGTGATGTCGATCTGCTTGATTTTCATTTCTGTGATACCGATGGATTTATAAAAATCGTATCCTTTTGGCACCGCATTGAGAAATGATTCGTCATTTTTACTTCCCATCACGCCCATTGGACTCGCCTCAACGAAATAATCTGCAAATGCTTCTGTAGTCTCTTGTCCGACAGATTCTCCTGCCAGACCCGATTCGAAGCGTTTTTCATATTGCTCAAAAAACGCTTCTATCTGGTCATTGATATCTTTCATGATGCACTCAATTTGTTTAAAGAGAGAGGTCGAAAGAAGTATGCCATGCGGGAAGTTATATTGCCAGTAGGTAATATGAGAGTCTGATGTGGTATTCTGAAATGAATTTCCGTCTTAGGGCACAAGCGTAGAATAATTAAATCTGAATCCCTAACCTTGAATAATACAAAATCAGTGCTTACCTTTTGGCTCATAACCAGTAGTTATGTTAACCTTTAATCAAAAACAATGACAAATCGTGTTTTGCTCATGCTGGCCGGGACGGCACTTACAATAGGTGCTTGTCAGCAAAAAACTTCTGATACCTCCGATGCCAAAACGGCGGATAGTACGCTTTCGCCGGTTGAAACTCAAAAGGCAAATTCAGATTACAAGCCTTCGTTTGAAGGGCAAACCCGTATCGGCGGTGTTAAGTCTGCAACAGAAATTGAAGGCAAAGTGCTGACCAGTGAGCTGGTGAATCCGTGGGGTATTACCACGCTTCCTGATGGAAGATTGATCATCACGCAAAAGGCGGGTACAATGCGTATTGCCACCACTGAGGGAAAGCTTAGCGAGCCGATCACTGGTATTCCTAAAGTAGATGCTGACGGACAAGGAGGGTTACTCGGAATTCGTGTTGATCCTGAATTTGAAAAAAACAGAATGGTGTACTGGTTGTTTTCTGAGCCGCGTCCGGGAGGAAACCTGACCGCCGTTGCAAAAGGTAAGCTTTCCGCTGATGAAAAGAAAATCGAAGGAGCAACCGTCATTTACAGAGCAACACCCGAATTTGCAGGTAACTTGCATTACGGAGGACGTATTTTGTTTGATAAAGAAGGTAATCTGATTATCAGTACGGGAGAGCGTTCCGATATCAAGACAAGGCCTCAGGCCCAGAATCTGAATTCAGCTTTGGGTAAGGTGATCCGCATCACCAAAGATGGTAAAGCAGTAGCCGGAAATCCGTTTGAAGGAAAAGCAGGTGCACGACCTGAGATTTATTCTTACGGACACCGTAACGTTCAGGGACTTGCGTTTCATCCTGTAACAGGTGATTTGTGGGAGGTAGAGTT
Source organism: Dyadobacter luteus (assembly GCF_003383615.1). Classification (GTDB taxonomy): domain Bacteria; phylum Bacteroidota; class Bacteroidia; order Cytophagales; family Spirosomataceae; genus Dyadobacter; species Dyadobacter luteus. The sequence goes on along the minus strand of NZ_QNUL01000028.1, from coordinate 56,887 downwards.
TGGCCCAAGAGGGGGTGATGAGCTCAATCGTATTGAGCCTGGTAAAAACTACGGATGGCCAACTATCACCTATGGCATAGAGTACGATGGTAGAAAGATCGGGGATTCTATTCAGGTGAAAGAAGGGTTGGAGCAGCCAGTGTACTATTGGGATCCGGTTTTGTCACCAAGCGGAATCACTTTCTACAGCAGTGACAGCATTCCTGAGTGGAAAAACAATCTTTTTATTGGCGGATTGAGCAGCATGCACATTGCCAGAATTGTAATAGAAAACAATAAAGTGGTAGGTGAAGAACGCCTGCTATCCGGTGAAGGACAACGTTTCCGCGACATTACAGAAGGAAAAGACGGAGCGCTATATGCAGTAACCGATCAGGGAAGATTGTATCGTATTTTTAAGAAATAAGACGAAAAATATCTGTTACTCTTAAAGAACCAGTTATCGGCATTTAGGCCGGTAGCTGGTTCCTTTGTTTTACATATATATGTAACCACTTTCCAACCTTTCGAATATTTTTCGGTTCCTGTAAGTACTCCGAGTGAATGGGAAATATTTACAATTCGAAAAATGTAATTAAAGCCTGCATCTATGAAATCTATCTATATCTGTTTGTTTATATTGTTTTTACCAGGATGGACTTATGCTCAGTGGGAAAAACAAATTGGAGTTAATGTGATACCGGCCATTGGTAAGTCTCTGGAAGTTAATTCTGAAATCCGGGAAAATACCGCCTATTCCCTGAATCTCGCATTGGGGTATACTTTTAACAGCAGACATGCAGGTGTATTAGACAGGAGACTATACGATGGGATATCCGATCTGGAAACCTCCGGAGCCTTTGTCAAAGCCGGAGGCAAAATTTATCCATTCGGTTTTAAGGGAAAATCTCAGAAGGCCAGCTTGTATGTGGGTGGGTTTGCAGTGCTTTCGCAATACAAACAAAACGCGATACGGGATATAAGCTATAGTTCTTATAGAGATCCTGCTAATCCCGACTTTGATCATATTCCTGTATCAGCACGTGGAATTATTGTATTTCCTGCAGCGACAATCGGCTTTTCAAGCAAAATTAGCCGGCAACTCATGCTTGATTGGGGAATTCAGAAATCGTTTGTAACCGGAAGAAAGGACTTCATCGGTAAAGAATTCAATAATTACCAACCTGGTGCCGGTACTCCACAAAGAGATTCCTACATTGGTTATATTCAGGGAGTTGTTTCAGTTAAGTATCGGTTTGACCCTCTCAGGTAATCGTTAGCCACCGGCTGACTCGGTGCCGGAATGCTGTTTTATGAAAGGAAGCGTTTTAACTGTTGAATCTTCGGGTATATTTTTGAAATACTCTTTGATTACCCATACGCCTTCTACTGTATCAGGAAGAAAAAAGAAATCGCCGTTGGTCAGCTGGTACTCCCCATAGGCCTTGCGAAGTTTTGCATCATTGTGATAATGGTGTATAGCCTGAATATCCCCTTCGTTCAGAATAAGTTCGGTATCACCCATTTTCAGTTCAATAGTGTGCTGTTCAGGCAGTGTGGTGATCACTACATTTTTTGCATATTGCCAGTGATTGAGGTCAATAGCCAATGACAGAATTCCAATAAGCAGGAAAAGGGCAATCATTACAGTCAAGGTCAGAGATTTTAAAGCGGCATTTTCCAGAAAAACGGAGACTGGCGCAGGTTTAAGAAAACATACCTTAAATAATAAACCGCTTACAAAAAAGCAATATAGAGGAATGGTGCTGTCAAGGCGAAAAAAGAAAGACAGCGCGGTGGTCTTGTAAACACGGGATATTTTTAAAGGTGAGCGTGTACCTACAGTATCTCTTGTAAAACGCATCAATTGCCAGAAACAAAGTCCGGCTGGTATAAAAATGATCAAAAAGGTGAGTAAAGTATCCATAGCAGTAAGTTGCATACCTTTGAATGTACAAAAATGTTACGGCTTTGGTGCTCCCGGAAAGGATAAGTGGCACATGGGGAGAAATGGACGGCCGATTGACATCTTAAAGAGAATACAATATTTATGGATATGAAAGTAAAGTGTAACTTTTGTTTGCTTTATATAGAAGTAAATTATATATTTAATATATGAAATCTATTCTGATAATTATTTGTCTGCTTCAATTCGTAATTTTTAAATTTTCAAATGCGCAGCATGCAGAATTGGTTAAGGCGCTAAAGACGCATGTAGTAAAATTACCAGCCGGGGAAGTTTTAAGTGGCGAGGGAATCGGGGCGGCTGTTAACTTGATCAGCAAAGATTTTCAGGTGCTGGGGATTGGTGAGCAATCCCATGGTACGTCGGAGTTTTTCAAGGTGAGAATGGCGTTGATCCGATCGCTTGTCGCAGATAAATCGATCAACAAAATTGGTCTCGAAGCACCCATGGCAGAAGTCGACAAACTGAATGAGTATATTTTTAAGAATGAAGGTGATTTAAAAGCCATCCTGAAATCATTTCGTCTCTATAACTATGAATGTACTGAGTTTGTAGAAATGGTTGAATCAATTAAAAGTCTGAATCAATCAGGAAAGCAGAATATCAGGTTTTTTGGTTTTGATATGCAGTCTCCGTTTCAGGCACTACAGAATATCAGTGATATGTGTTTCCCTAGTAAAAATGCTGTGAGCGACTCTCTGAAACAGTTGAGTTATTATTACGGACTACTCAACAACGAAGTGTACAACCATTCGTTTAGTGAGCAGGATTTTGCGGATCTGAAAAATGTCAGTGACTTTGTGTTTGAAAGGATCGACACAAGCAATTCAGATTGCAAAAGGAACAGCTTATTTGTCAAAAGTGTAACAAACTATAAGCAATTTCTTGCTTTGAACGATCCGGTAATAGCAGCGGACCCTGTTCTTCAATCGACAGTTCGTGACTCACTCATGGCTGTTAATGTGTTAAGTGAAACTAAGCCTGGTAACAAAATTATAATTTTGGCGCACAACGGGCATGTTCAGAAGACATCCAACGTTTTCTCGAATAGCATGGGATATTACCTGAATAAAAAATTAGGGAAGGATTACAAGGTGATAGGGCAAACTACGGCTTCTGGTTTTTATACTGCGACAAATCCAGCTGCTGGCAGGGTAATTGATAAAAACCCTGTTTTGGCTGGAGGCGATGATACATTTGAAAAATACCTTTCAGAAATTGATATTCCTGTTTTTCTATTCGAAACTGCAAAAGTAATTCCAGGTCTAAAAGGTGGTACTTTGCCCGAGACATATAGGTTGCTGGTATTTGGAGCAACTGAAAACCAATTTTTTAAAGGCAACTTGCTGGAAGACTACGATTACGTAATCCACACCCAGCAAACAAAGGGCAATGCCAGCTTTTATTTGAACTGAAGTAAAGCCGAATAACAGATTGCTCAGGCGCATTTAGATAACAATTGAGCCCTTCACAAATCGTAGAAGGGCTCAATTGTTTTACACGCCGGTTGGTTGATGCGAACTTCTTAGTAAGAAAGTTTACTGATCGTTCCATCTTTATAGCTCAGCACATAGTAAGTTTTTTCACCAATGCGTATGATGTCGGTCGGTTGAGACAGGTTATCAAATAGCGTATTGCCGTTTTCATCCACCACTTTGCCTGTTCCGGCAGTGAAACCCATCCCAAAAGCACCATGCTGGACAACGATAGGTTTGTTATTTGCCGATAACGCAATACCTGCCAACGTCGTGAATTTGCCTTTGTACATACTCACTACGCCGGAAGTTGTTACCTGAAAAATTTTCGCTGCGCCGGGTATAAAAGGAAAGCCAGTCAGAGTACTTACGAGAAATTTGCTTCCATCGTAAACAATGCCGGTTGGCACGGCCTCATCGCCTGCTTCAGTTTTGGGAAAGGTGGCAAATACACTCAGATTACCATTTGTCTGATCTCTTTTAATAATCGCATTGCCACCTGCGTCCACAATGTATAAATTATTATCAGGACCGAAGGCAAGCTCAAACCCATTAGAGTTAACCGGATCAGTCAACCGTTTGCTTTCCACAAAGGTCTTCAGGTCGTAAGAGGGGATACTTGCCAGGCTCACCGGAGCATCACCTGACTTGAATCCTGACACATCAGCGATATATAAAAGCCCGCTGATACCGTGCAGGAAATATAATTTTCCATCCCGATAGAGTAATTTACTGATCCCTTCAATCGACCCCTGATTTGTTTCTGAGAGCAGTCCGGTTACAAAAACTGTTTTTTGACCCGATGGTGTAATCATGGATACGCTCGCGTCTTTGTTGTTACTTCCCGTTCCTGCTTCAGTAACCCAAATGTTACCCTTGTCATCCGCTTCGATTCCGATAGGGGCCTTCAGATTACTGGCAAATGGCGCGGATTGAAACGCGGTTGGTTCGGGAATAGGTTGTACGTGGTCTTTTGTACAATGCTGACAGAGGAGAGCGAATACAGCAATGGATAGTGTTAAGAATAGCTTTCTCATTTTCAAACGCTGGTTAGATTGATTTAAGGATTAAGAATAAAATACTCTATGGGATTAGTTTAAATAACCTATTGAAATTCAAAGGATTATTGTGTGTTAATCTAACTATCTGAAATGGAGTAATTACTGACTATTTTACATTTTGGCTCTCACGCTTCCCCCCGTTTTTCGTTTTGCCTGGTTTTTATTGCTGGCGTAATGACCAGTGGGATTTTATTCTATGCTTTTTACAGGTATTGTATAACTCAAATCCTGCAGATATAGAAATTACCCAAGTGGACTGGTGCCGATGAAAAGTGTTGAGCCCCCACGTAGCAAATGGTCTTGCGAATATGCATGAACGCTCCGATTAACGTCGCATACTTTTGATGGCATGAATTTGTTATCACAGCCAAATATGATAACAGCAAATCAGGTCACAAAATTAATTCTCAGGTGTATATCGGCAGCTTTGGCTTTCGTCTACATGGTTTCCTGCAAACCGGTTCCTGTTTCCCGCTGGTTTCCCGTTACGCCGCAAGAGCATTATGAACAGGACTTATATAAGTCAAAAGCAGAGAAAACAGCTGCCGGACAAACGTGGTTTCGGGTCGGGAAGGAGGTTTTAACGGATACTCTTTTTTCATCCGTTCCCTTGCAGGAGAGATTTTTTCTCGGTGATTCACTACCTGCACAATCCATTCGTTTCAAAGTTCCACAAGGAAGAAAACTGCTGATCACTTCCTCCAAAAGTGAAGAAGATTCTTCGTCACAGTTATTTGTTGAAGTCTACCGTAGCAAAGCAAATGGAAAACCACAACGGATTGAATATTTAAAAACAAACAACAACACGTTGACGATTTCTGATCATCAGGAAGATACGTTGGTGCTGAGACTCCAGACCGGCCTGAATGAAAGACTCAAAGTTGCGGTGACTGTCATGACATTACCTACTCTGGTTTTTCCCGTTGCCGGTCACGGTATTCAAAGCCTGATGAGTTTCTGGGGCGCACAAAGGGACGGTGGAAGCCGTTCTCATGAGGGGATTGACATTAAAGCACCACGTGGTACTCCCGTCGTAGCTTCCGAAGACGGCTGGGTGACCCAGACAGGTACCAATAACCTTGGCGGAAAAATTGTTTTTCTTTCTGCTTCCGGCAGCCCTTATTCGCTGTATTACGCCCATCTGGATAGTCAGCTGGTGTCTGTAGGAAAGCGGGTAATTCGAGGTGATACATTGGGTTTAGTGGGAAATACGGGAAACGCCATTACAACTTCGCCGCATCTGCATTTTGGAATTTACGCGCGTGGTGCCGGTGCTGTGGATCCTTTTCCGTTCATTAACGACAAGAAAGAAAAGGTACCTGGCTTGCCGGTATCTTCAAAGTGGTTGGGCGATACCGTGCGTATTCAATCGAAAGTTAACTTATTTTCCTCCCCTGCATTTTCAGATTCTGAGAAAATACGTGTTGTTGCAAAAAACGAAACAGTACGTATTATCGGACAATGGGCGAAAGGTTATAGAGTTGAATTGATCGATGGTACGAAGGGATATATTACGATGGTTGGACTAAAATCAGATAATCAAATCTCCGAAAATAGAGAATAGTTGAATTGGAGACTGTCAGATTGAAATTGAAAAATTGATTCAGATATTTTTTTATAAAATAAGTGGATGAAGAAAGTGCAATTGGAGGGAAATGTATCGGACAGTCATAGCTGATTAACTGTCATTTTATTCATAAAGTAGTAAACTTTAATAGTGAAATTGTCTTTCGTATTAAAGGATGATCAGCATGGTAATTGTTGTGAAGGTGGTGTAGGTATTTTATTGTATACCTTATTTGACTTGTTGAATTCGACAAAATGGGTAATTTGCAAAACAATAAATGAACTTCCGAAATGAGAGGATATATGCATTTTAGACAATTTTTCAGGTTTCAGACTATATTTTTGGTATTGACTGTCGTTACCTACGGCTGCGCGAAAAAGGAATGTATGAGTCCGCCACCAGATTTTTCTTTTCAGATTGCAGACGCTGATAAAAACTATCCGGAAGATTTAGCTGCAAACGCCTCTGTTAAAGTGTATTATAGAGATGGGGAGCAGAAAAGATATATATTAAGTCCGCTGATTCAAGATAAGTACTTTCAGGGTTCAACAATTATATCAGATTCGAGGTCTGCCAATGATCCTGAGCTTTATTTAGAAGTCGATCAAAGGATTCTTGCTAAAATAAAATTGGAAACCTATACAAATAACCAAAAGTGTAACGGTTGGGATCAGGTTTCCAGAGTTACTCAGGACGGGGAAGTCATTTCAAAGGATGGCAATCATAAGTATATTTTCAAATCCATGCAGTAGGCTGTAGTATCAATGTCTGTTTTTTTTCTCTATTTCAGCAAAATACTCAGATATGTCAAGAATGTTAAATTATCTATCCTTACCTATTAAAATGGTTATTGATAAAGTATTTACTACTTTGGTTCTCAGTGTATTTATGGGAGCTTTGCTGTTGTTTGGATTATTAAGCTGTAATAATTATAGAGCTCCTGATCCGATTGTTACTCACTTTCTTCCTATCAATAATCCTGGCCGGGATACTGTTATGGTGCTGGAAAATAGAAACAGGGCCTCTTCATTTTCAATAAGTTATCAGGGGACGTTATCCGATATGGCTATTATCCGATTTTCAACAAACAACTCTTTTTCTCAAAATGGTGGTTTTGCTATTCCTGTGCATCAGAGTATTAAGCAGATTGTCAGAGATATGGCTGGTGATTCATTATTTATCCAATATCAGCCGATAAAGGATACAACATCCGGAGATCTTGCCATCGGTATTACTTTTCACAAGTGATTTTTTACTGATTTAATGTGCAGTCAGGTAAGATAGCTTTTTTTGTATATTTTTCTTTTGTTTTCCAACCGATCCGGATTTAGTCGTGTCAGATGTATTATAAATTCATCTCCGATCTAACACAATTGATTTATGCTGAAATATATCTGTATCATTTTCATTCTTTCACTTTTATCTTGCGGTAAAAAGGATACACCTGATCCTCAGAGTGAGGGTATTGAACTCAGGGAAGGTGTTTCTGAGCCGGTTACGATCGGGAAAGAGACTTTGGAAGTAACTTTGGCTTCTGTAACGCCAATTTTTAGTGAAGGTGTAGGAACTCAGGATGGAGTCTTTACCATGCACAGAGTTTATGATGTTTTTATTAGTATTGGCGATACAGATCTGGTATTCAGAACTGACATCACAGTCAGAAGCGATCAAAAAAGAACAGGCAAGTCTTGGGAGGTGCTCGAAAAATCATATCAGGGAATTAAGAGCTATGGTTCTTACGAGATAGGGGTTGTCGATGTTTATTCTGAAAGCGGCGATGACGGCAATGGAGCGCCATACATTGTAAGGATTTTAATCAAATAGGAGTCCGGGAAGAAGAGAGCAGTACTGAATTCTGCACAGAAACTCATCCGGGTAGCACATCGTCTATACCTGCTTCCGTATAGCCGCACGCGTTATGTTTTACATAACCGGAGTCGTTTTTACTTATCTTGAATAATTGATTAAGCGATCAAACCATGTAGTTGGTCGTGGTGTTTTTGCCGTTAGTCGAATAGCCCGGATTATTAATCTGAAATCTTATAGATTTGATTTTGGTATTTGATTCGCAGCTGATGATCGGAGTTTCTTCATTAAAACCTTATTACAGACAGGCCTGGACGCAAAGTGTTTTCTGGCTTGCCTACTTTCTGTTTGAATGGTTAAATACTGGAGCTTACTCGGACAACTTTCAGAGGAGTTTCTGTTTTATCAGTATCAATATTCCTATTCTGATCCTGGCCGGTTACTGGCATTTGATTGTAACGGTCAGGCACTTTCTTCTTCGAAATCGTCTCGGAGGATTTTTAATAAGTCTTGTTGGTGGATTACTCTTGTTCGGTTTGATGCGGAGGTGCGTCAACTACTATTTGTTTTACCCTGCCTATCACCCTGAAGGCTTGAACAAGGTTTTGATTTATTGGCCTAAGATCTTTGCCGAGTCTATCCAGCTGCATTTAGTGGTGGCACTTTTCGTGACCGTAGATCTGGTACGTCACATGCTCAAACAACAGCAGGAAAATGAAACTTACCGCAGAGAGAAAATGTCTGCAGAATATCGTTTGCTGCAATCGCAGGTACAGCCGCATTTCCTGTTTAATACACTGAACAACCTCATTTCCGTGTCGTTGCATCAGCCCTTACAAATGCCTAATCTGCTGCATCGGCTGGCGGGTCTGCTCAACTATCAGTTGCATGAAAGCCATCGGGATAGCGTGCCACTTGCGAAGGAAATGGAGTACATCCGGGATTATATTTCACTTGAACAGATCCGGTATGGCGACCGGCTTGATGTGCAAACCAACTTTGATTCGCTGGCAAGCCTGCATCGATTACTTATACCGCCGATGCTGCTTCTTCCCTTTGTGGAGAATGCTTTTAAGCATGGTGCGGCACAAACGGAGGGGAATTGCTGGATACAGATGCACTTATCCGTACACAATAATCTGCTGGTTTTTTCAGTAGAAAATTCGGTGACACAGGATCTGCCGCTGGCATTTAGCTCTGGTTTAGGATTGAGTAATCTGAGAAAAAGAATGGAGTTTCTTTTTCCTGACGGGCACGAACTGGTGACTTTGGCGGAGAACGGACAATTTCTGGCGGTTTTAAAATTTAATTTAGTCTGATGGCAATTCAATGTTTTGTGCTCGATGACGAGCCTTTAGCGACTGATTTACTGAAAGATTATATCGGCCGGCTGCCGGATCTTGAACTTGTAGGAACGGCCAATAGTCCGAGACAAGGTTTAGGTTTTCTGCAGAAGAATCAGGTTGACCTGATCTTTCTTGATATACAAATGCCCGGCTTAACCGGCTTCGATTTACTGCGTCCGCTTGGCTACAGGCCGAAGGTTATTTTTACAACTGCATTTCGTGAATATGCGCTGGATAGCTATGAGTTTGACGCCATTGATTTCCTGGTGAAACCAATAGCATTCGATCGGTTTTTGATGTCTGTGGGCAAAGTGCATCGTTTTGCCCAGTCTGGTGGGGCTCTGCCAGAACCTGTTTCGCCTGCCAAAGCGACAAGGGCTTATCAATATTTCAAGGTTGATAAGGAAATGGTAAAGCTGTTTCTTGATGATATTTTGTGGATCGAAAGTCTTAAAGATTACGTGAGAATACATACAATAACCGGCCCACTGGTTACGTATCTGAGGATCAGTTATCTGGAAGAAAAGCTTCCTCCGGATCGGTTTATACGCATCCATAAGTCATTTATAGTTTCGCTTGATCATATGCAGGCGGTCACGTCTACCTATATCCGTGTCAATAACGAAGAAATCCCAATCGGGCGGAGTTACAAAACTAACCTCGACAGGATTTTACAGCATATTCTGCCCGTTGATCCAACTTAAAGTCGACAGTGATATCTGTCATTTTTAGATTTTTTTCAGAGTAAAGTATTGAGCCATGATCATAACCAGAGATATATTAACAGACAATTTCAACCCAGGACGTACGATATCTCTTCCCAGGGCGCATGCTGAGGAAGGTTTGAGATTATATAGAATAGAAGATCATGAAGCGGAAGAGGCTTTTGTAAAAAGATGTGATGACTATTTCGCTATAAAGCTTGTCAGACGTAAAATCGGAGCAGAAATAAGCAGGCAAAGTCTTGGTTTTTACAGTTTCCACCAGCTTCAAAGTTTGAAAACGGGTAGAGAATCCGAGTCTGGTTTTATCTGCATTTTCGATCATGCACTTTATCAAACCTGCCTCGATTTATTACAACCGGTATTGCTTGCCAAGACGATCCGGGAGTACAATCTGACGCACAGAGAATATGATTTTTTGTATAACACTTTTGAAAGAATGCTGTGGCTGCGGCAAGCCGACAAAAGTGAACTGCGTGAACTGACACGGGAAAATTTGTTGGAGCTTACCGATTTTTCGTTAAGACTTACACCGGATCAGTTTCCCAAAAGTACTAATGTTGCCGCTCAAAGAATTACACATTTATTTTTTACGGAGCTGGCCGGTCAGTTTCCTGTTAAAGAAAAGGGTGGTAGCATTCAATTTCGTTTCGCCTCCGATTTTGCCGAACATCTGAATGTGCATGTAAATCATTTAAATAGAGTAGTGAAGGAGGTAAGCAGTAAAACGACAACCCATCATATTGCGGACCGCTTACTCAACGAGGCAAAATTGTTATTGAGACAAACCACATGGTCGGTTTCAGAGATTGCTTATGCGCTTGGCTTTTCAGAAGTTACGTATTTTAACAACTTCTTTAAAAAACATCTTCATACAAATCCGGTAAAATTCAGAAATACCTGAAAGTTTAATTCATTTGTCACAACCTTGTTTGAAGAACATGGCTGCTAAAAAATATTTTCTGATCTGGTTGATATTGTTTGTCTTAGGGATTTGTTCCTGGTTTATCGCGAGTCTACCGTAAACTGACAGATTGATTTTTTTGATTAAGGAGACGGGGGCATTTCGTAACCTGAAAGCTATTGAGATAAGAGAGGATATTTTACTTTCTGAGTGGAAAGAGCCGGAGAATAATTCGGATATTGGAGAACTATTCCGCTTCAGATATTCAGAATATTACTTACTCAATGAAATAATATGAAAAACCTTTCACTCAATCCTTTAGTCCTGTTCATTGTAGCTCCGCTGGTAATTGGTACAGCAGGATGCTGTACCAAGAAACTGTGCATTGGTGCAGACAATATGGATCAGATTGCTTTTAACAATTTCGCTAATAGTGATCTTGACACGATTGTTATTCAGCGATTTAATAAGGGTGCAAATGCTACTAATCCTGTCGACAGTGTTACCGTCGTTACCAGCAATTTTTCACCCGGAACTTATCAGCTCATTCTCTTACCAACCAGGTTGACAGTTGAGCAAAATTATGTGGTAAAGCTTATCAGCACCGGCGAACGGTATGCTATATCCGATTTTGTTGTGACTAAACAGGAATGCAACACTGGATTTATGTGTAATGATTCGTATAACTCATTGGAAAGTTATACGCTAAACGGCAATGTTGTGAGGACTTATCAGTTGGCGATCAGCAAATAGGTATTCATCATGTAATCCAACTTTTAGGCGGAGGGGAAAATAGAACATGCATCTCTGTACGCCGGATTTTCCTCAAACTAAATTTCCTATTTTTGCCGGAGTAACTATTTAACTAACCGGATGAGAGTATTGTTGCCGGTCATTTTTATGACCTTTTTAGCCCATTTTGCATTCAGTCAAACTACTGATGATAACAGCACACCGTTTGTTTTGGGCAGGATAGAGAGGATCAAATCTACTGTATTGTCGGAAGACAGGGTTTTGAATATATACCTTCCCGAGGGCTATAATCCAAAAGATACGATCCGTTATCCTGTTGTATATCTGCTTGACGGGTCGGCGGATGAAGACTTTATACATGTTACGGGTATCTTTCAGTTCAATAATTTCGCCTGGATTGACCGCGTTCCAAAGTCTATCATTGTCGGGATTGCTAACGTAGATAGAAAGCGGGATTTTACTTTTGAAACTACAATTGAGTCGGAAAAGAAAAAGCTACCCACCAGTGGTCATTCAGAAAAATTCATTCGGTTTCTAGAACAGGAACTCCAGCCTTTTATTGAGAAGAAGTTTAAAACAAAGAGTTCAAAAACACTTATAGGCCAGTCATTAGCAGCATTATTGGCAACGGAAGTACTCTTAAAGAAGCCTGCACTGTTTGATAAGTATATTATCATAAGTCCGAGTATGTGGTGGGACAATGGTTCACTGTTTAATCTGAAACCTGCGGCATTACACAAGAAAACGGATGTATATATCGCAGTGGGCAAGGAAGGGTTGGCGCCGAGTGCCCAACCTCATGTTATGGAGGTAGATGCCAATCTGCTTTTTGAAAAATTACAGCAAATTAAATCTCCTTTGTTGCAAGTCCATTTTGATTATTTGCCCGGAGAAGATCACGCCACCATTACCCATCAGGCTGTATTTAACGCGCTCCGGGCTTTGTATCCGGTGAAGTAAGTTAAAAGTGAAATTGCGGCAGTTGGAATTAATACCAGTAATAATGGTACTAATCTCCGTAATCTGTATACTGCAATCCATTCTTCAAATTCTCAGTTTTGTATAACCCCTTTGCGGGGCAGTTTTCAAAACAAATTTGATCAGCATCATGAAAAGTGAGAATAGAAGATCGTTTTTAAAATCGGGGATGGCATTGGGTGCGACTATGGCAGCTGTGAGTTCAGTTGCATCTGCATCATCGTTTTCTCCATCAGATTCAGAGACAAAATCGTCAGCTCCGGATAAAAGAATATTGGGCTCGGGAAAACACAAGCTTGAAGTCTCTGCACTCGGCTTGGGTTGCATGGGTATGAGTTATCACAGAAGTTTTGTGCCGGATAAAAAAGCGATGATCAATCTGATTCGCAATGCCTATGATCTGGGAGTTACATTTTTTGATACAGCCGAGGCATATGGTCCTATGGTGAATGAAGAGCTGGTAGGAGAGGCGCTGATACCCATACGTAAAAAGGTAATAGTTGCTACCAAATTCGGTTTTAAAGATGGGAAGCCGGCGAATGGTTTGGACAGTAGGCCTGAGCGAATAAGGCAGGTAGCGGAACACTCACTTAAAAGTTTGAAAACAGACTATATTGATTTGTTTTACCAGCATCGTGTAGATCCCAACGTTCCGATAGAGGATGTGGCGGGAACAGTAAAAGATTTGATCAAAGAAGGAAAAGTAAGGAACTTCGGGTTGAGTGAAGCCAGTGCAGAAGTAGTTCGAAAAGCACATGCTATACAGCCAGTAACGGCTTTGCAAAGTGAATACTCACTCATGACGCGGGAGCCTGAAAAGGATGTCATAGAGGTTTGTCAGGAGCTGGGAATAGGATTTGTTCCTTACAGTCCGATTAGTCGAGGACTTATTTCCGGGTATATTAATGAACGCACTAAATACGTCAATTCCAATGATAACCGACAATCATTGCCGCGCTACCAGCCCGATGCTATTGTAGCAAACTGGCCATTGATACAGCTACTCAAAGAATTTGGCGATCAAAGAGGATTAACAGTAGCGCAGGTGGCTTTGGCATGGTTGCTGGCGAAAAAGCCTTTCATTGTTCCAATACCCGGTACTACGAAATTGGCTCACTTGCAGGAAAATATGTGGGCAGCTAATTACGCTTTCCAGCCCGGGGAACTACAAAAGCTGAATGAGGATCTGTCAAAGATTGAGATAGTCGGGGCGAGATACACGGGTGTTCAGGCAGAGCAAACCAGAAAGTGATATCCAAACATACCTGAGTGGTTTATCATCACTCAGGTATGTTTCCGTTTATTGCCGGTCAATTTTATACAGTCTTCCCTGATCGGTGATGGCATATAGTGCTCCGTCACTTCCCTGGGTAATGTCCCGGAAACGCTGAGACTGATCTGCAAGAAGCCTTTCTTCGCCTACAATTTTGTTATCCTGAATTACAAGTCTGGCAATATGCTGTCCGCTCAACGCACCTACAAATAGATTATTAGTCCACTCCGGAACACGATTCCCGGCATAGAAGGTCATTCCGCTTGGAGAAATCACAGGATCCCAGTAATAGGCAGGTTGCTGCATACCATCCTGTTGCTGGATACCTGCGCCAATCGTAGCACCGCTGTATTCTACTCCGTAAGTGATAATCGGCCAGCCGTAATTGGAGCCGGCTGCTATCCGGTTAATTTCATCGCCACCGCGAGGACCATGCTCACTTTCCCATAGGTCGCCTGTCACCGGATGGATAGCAAGTCCCTGCGGATTACGGAAGCCATAGGCATAGATTTCTGCCCGGGCGTTGGCTTGGCCTGCAAACGGATTACCTTGTACCGGAGCTCCGTCTTTCGTTATTCTGAGGATTTTCCCTGGTGCAGCATTGAGAGATTGTGCCTGCGTTCTCACTGCAGCGTCTGATCGCTCACCGGTACTGATCAGAAGATTCCCTGACTGATCGAAAAGAATTCTTCCTCCATAATGCAGTGTGCCGCCATAAGCTGGCGTGGCACGGAAAATCACCGTTGGTGTTTCAATTCGTCTTTCATCTGCCGACAACTTGCCTTTTGCAACTGCTGTCAGATTCCCCCCTGTTGCAGCTTCAGAATATACCCAGTAGACCATCCTGTTGGTTGTAAATTCAGGATCAACCCTTACGCCCAGCAAACCTCCTTGCCCACCCGCATTTACAGTTGGTATGCCTGAGATAGCTTCTGAGACCTCACCTGAGCTGGTCACTATGCGCATGGTTCCTGCTTTTTCTGTTATCAGCAAACGTCCGTCGGGTAAAGTTGTGATTCCCCAGGGGCTGCGAAGGGATTCTGTTAAAACCTGGCTCGACCAGTTCGTAGAGGTCTTTACAGCGGTAATGCGGGTTTGTCCGGCAAAAGCAGGTCGGTAATTGGTATTGGCAGGATTGGTTTCAACAGAGGTTGTAGTATCCGATTCAACAGGATTTTCAGGGCCATCTGTCACGTTGTCCTTGCAGGCAGCAACCGATATTACCGCGGTTGCCAATGTGATAAGCGCTAATTTTCTCATAAATTAAGTCAGATGGTTAGATGTGATGATTTCTTGTGACGTGTGAAAATGGATAACAGGCAAAAAGAATGCCCGTTACCATAACGCTTACAGAGATGGAGTTTGTTGAGGCGTTGAAGGCTATTTTTGACCAACAACAACCATAACCTCCTCAACCCGCTGAAAAATTCGACGAAATGCAAGTCTATATTTCCCCTTCATCGTAAAAAATCTTGAATATGGGAGCTATTTAAGGAAAAAGGGTGACCATAAAATGACCACCCTTTCTAATTCTCTAACCAAACTACTTTTGATTCAATCCTTGTGAAAAATTAGTAGCTACCTCTAAGTTACTTGAATATTGATAACAAATGCCAATTTCTCTTAGAATCGTCCAGACATTGGTTGATAAAAAGCAATTAGAAGGGCATTGGGAATAGGGAAAAGGGTGTGTTGGGCATAGAGGATTCCGGACAGGTCTTCCTTACTTTTTTAAAGGAAAGAAATTTGTGTTGCAAACCTTCCCTCTATCTGGCAAAATCGCCCCTCCTGATTTTCTTACCCGAAGGTGGTCAGCTATCTTTGAGAAATTTTAAAAGAGAGTTATGCAAAATGAACAACCGATTCAGATTCCCGTTGAGTATAAAGGAGAGGAGTTAACAATAGACGGAAGGCTGGTTAGTTTTGGATATACCTATAAATTGTACCTGACGATCGGCGAGACAGAGGTAGTATTTGAGAAAGATGACAGTCAACAGTATAGAGCTTTGATAGAAACGCCGGTAGATGGAAAAACGTTGGATTCAGGGTTGATCAATGCGGTAATAGAGGTTTTGGATAGTCTGTAAGGTTGTAGCCTGTCTGATTGCAATTGTAGGCACAATACCCGAAATGTAGTTTTTATTCTATCATAATCCTTTCCATTCCTTGTTGCAGTCCGTATGTGACCGATGTGTGATAAGTGGCATTGTTCTTTTGCCGGTAGGCGGCAATAGTTCAGTTTTTCAAAAAGGTGTATCAGAAAAGTTACATCTTATCAATGCTGTTTGTATGAAATTCATTCTTTTTTCTCTGTTTTTCTTTTTGAATATAGGTTTTGTTTATGGCCAATTCAGTGACTCGCTTACACATAGAGTACGTTTGTCGACGTCTGGGACATTCAACAAAACATCCGAAGGGATGACCTATCTGTTAAACAATAGCGGCAACTTTAGCGTCAAAAAGAAACGGTTTGTAATGAATACCAACGCGGCATGGCTGTATGGCGGAACATTGGAAACAATGACCAATAATGATGTCAACGCCTCCGTTGATTTTAATGTCTACAACAAAAAAGTGCCTGATTTTTACTACTGGGGACTTGTTAATTTTACTTCCAGTTTTTCTTTGAAAATCAATGAGCAAGTACAATCTGGTCTGGGCTTGGCATATCGTATTGTGAATAAGGAAAATCTGATGTTCAGTGTCAGCGATGGAATTTTGTATGAGCGGAGCAATATCATCCAGCCTGACAGCGCGGAGTTCGGGTATCAGACAGTCAGAAATTCCCTCAGGTTACAACTCAACTGGAAACACAAAGATTTTATCACTTTAACGGGCTCTGGCTTCTGGCAACCTTCACTCACCTACCGGAATGACCATATCGTAACTACGAATTTAAATGTAGGTTTTAAGGTTTGGCGCTGGGTCACACTTAACACAGCTTTGAACTACAACCTGATCAGCAGGACGGAAAAGGAGAATTTTATTCTTACTTACGGGATAGTCTTTGAGCGCTTCTTCTAGTCAACTTCTAAGTAGGGGCACCTTGCATTTCTGAGTTCATTCTCACCGGATTTTTCTTGAATATTTGCAAGGCAATCTCTCCGGCACTACTTTTGTGGCAGATTAGAACTTCATTATCAGCAAACGTGTCCCAGCGTTAGAGAAGAAATTGGGGATGTGTTTGGTTCTTTTGTGCTTACACTGCACATGCTCTGACCAATTGTTTAACACTAACATTTGGTTTACAATGAGCAAAAAGAATCTGTTTCTTCTGTTGTTAATTTTGGGTACTGCTTTCTGGGGTATCTCATTTACATTTGTGAAAACGGGTATTTCCGTTACTTCTCCATTCATTTTTCTTTTCTATAAATTCCTGACTGCGGCTGTTGCTGTAGCGCTATGGTTTTATCGGCAGATTAGGCTAATCACCTTTAATACAATACGTATAGGTACATTGATCAGTATACCTTTACTGGCAGCGACGATTTTGCAAACGATTAGTCTGCGTTACACACCTATCGGAAATGCAGCTTTTATTACAGGATTTGAAGTGGTGCTCGTACCGGTTTTGAAATTCTTCATTTATAAAAAACCAGTGAAACTGAATAATTGGATTGCTTGTCTGCTTGCCGTCACCGGGCTTTTCATTATCAGTGCCGCTGATCAACTCAGAATCAGTTACGGGGATTTGCTGGCACTAGCATGTTCCTTCGGATTTGCTCTGTATGTGTTGCAGGTTGCGCATGTATCAAACGAAGAGCATCCGATTCCGGCTGTAATTGTGCTGATGCTGGTTTGTGCAGTAGGGTGTGGACTCATGGCTTTGTTTGACGGCGATGTCAACTGGGTTCCTGCCGATCGTGATTTCTGGCAGGCGGTTTTATTTGCTGCATTGCCGGCTACTGCATTTATGTACTCGGTTCAGAATGCTGCTCAGCGTTATCTGCCTGAAGAGAAAATAGCGCTGGTGTATCT
The DNA here is from genome assembly GCF_003383615.1 of Dyadobacter luteus. Classification (GTDB taxonomy): domain Bacteria; phylum Bacteroidota; class Bacteroidia; order Cytophagales; family Spirosomataceae; genus Dyadobacter; species Dyadobacter luteus. Next base: position 39,079 of record NZ_QNUL01000028.1, on the reverse strand, counting down.
TTGCGAGCCGGTGTTTGCCACTGTTGCGGGAGTAATCTTTCTGCATGAAGCATTAACAGAAAGGATTATTTTTGGTGGAGGATTTATAATAGCTGCAATGGTTATTTCTGAACTCCGTTTAAACTGGCTGAAACGGTTAAGGCGAAGCTGAGATTTTGACTCAATCAAGGCGATAAAGAAAACGAAGTACCAATTGGGTGCACATTGTTTCTACATAGATTTGCGGGGGAATGTAGAATTATTAAAGTCATTTCCAGCCAGGTAGCGGGTTCTGTCAAATCAGATTTGCTCTGATCTCCGAACAACAAATCCTGATTTCTTTGGCAATATCTTTCAGTACGAACAAGGGATCCTGATGCTTTTCTACAGAATAGTCCTGAACATAAGAATGGGTATCACTGGCGTCAATAGAGACAGATTGCGGAAGGTGTTTATTCAGAAGTAATTCGCTTTGTGTGAGTGAGGTGATGACGGATTGAATAAAGGAGAAATCCGTCGATTGACGATTGGCAGCAGACATAAACAGAGATGAGATATTAGAGCTCAGAATATGGTTTAGCATCTGGAAATGGTAAATGTTTTCAGATGCTATTGTTTTGTGTTTGGGCTCGCCAAGCATACGTTGAAAAGCTGATGACAGATTGGCCTGTTCGATATAAACATTCTTTCTTGCCAGTTTATAACCGGTAGGAGTGAGCGGCGTTTCCGAGATAACATCCTGTAGTTTTTCGAGATAATGGATATTGGCTTTCAGTAGCTCTCTACATAAAAACGGTACCCTGCTCGATTCCCACGACGGAAATAAATACGTCGCTGCAAAAGCGATTGCACAGCCTATCAGCGTATCATAAATCCTTTCCAGCACAAAACCCCATCCACTGTCTCCATAGATGTAAAGAACCAGAATAATCATAGGTGTAAGTCCAATCACACTCAGCAGATGATGGGTTCTGTTGAAGGTAAAGAACGTAAGCAGAAACACCGTTCCAAAAGCGAGTAAAACGATCGTATTTTTGACAAAAAACAATAAGATGAGTGCAATGGCGATACCGATAATCGTTCCTGTAAGACGTTGTATATTTCGCTCTCGCGTAAGACTAAATGCAGGTTTGATAATAACAACAACGGTGATCAATATCCAATAGCTGTATCTCCCAAGCTCAAAAAACTGGGCTAAAATGTAGCAGAAAAGACATGTCAGTGCGAGTCTGAGGGAAAACCGAAAGATAGGCGAACTGATCTTGAAATGTGCCAAGAGCTGTTTCCATTCCATATTTTCGAACGGAGCGAAATGGTGGTATTCCGGTTTAGGTTCGTTGGTAATACTGGTGGCGTTCGCATTGCTGAGTATGCGGTGAATACCTTGAATATCTGCATGTATGCTTTTTAGATTGACCAGTAATTTCGAAAGAATTTCAGCATTTGAGTGGCTTTCTTTACTGATTACGTACTCAAATCTGGCCGTAAGGTGGCTGAGTTGGCGGCTTGTTTCGAGGCTTTGCTGTTGCTGAGAAAAAGGCTTCATTTCGCTTATATGAAGCATGTCGGCGGTAAGATGTTCCACCATTTGGCGGATCAGGTCCAGCGCTCCGGTAATGGCAAATTGCTCTCTGATGAAATCATAGTAATAATGAATTGCCGTAATCTGTTCGTAGAGGTCGATGGTCTTTTCGGCTGCACGTAGCAGTGCTTGTCCTTTAAGGTTACTGTTATGCATTGCCGCTTTGTCACGCAGGAGAATGCTTCTTAATTGTTGCTGCGCCCCACTCACCCGGTTATGAGTTAAAATGGCTTTCTTGTAACATTCTTCCAGCGGAATATTCGGATCGTAAAAAAGCGCTTTTACTTTAAGATAATCGTGTGTAGTTAAAAGGCACTCCGAGATTGCATAACGCAAGTATCTTTCAGGCCAAATCCACAAGTGAAGCAAACTAATAGAATGATATAAAATGCTGCCTGTCAGGAGATAAATACAAAATGAAAGTCCGGATGGTTTCAGTCCCCATATAAAAATCATCAGTACAATGGCTGCGGTACCTGAGATCGAAAACCGGCTCCCATAGACAGTTAGCATGGAGCAGGCAAAGGTTACAAAAAAGAGAATTACGCCCATCAGCCATGGGTAGGGAAGTGCGACAATGGATAGGAGCGATACGACGAAAAATAGCAGGATACTCACAATGGAGGTGGTACGTTTGTCTTCGATTGTACCCCTGATATCGGTTAGTGCGATCAGCAGCGCGCCATGTGCAACGCCGATGGCAGGTTGTGGCAAATCGAGAGCGAAAAGCACACCGGCAGGAACAATAATGCTGAGCGTAATACGAAGGGCATCGGTAAAATACTCTCCGTTAAGAAAATTACTGATCTGCTTTTTGATCCTTTTTTGATTCATATAAACTCACTGAAAATCCCGATGCAGATACACATATATATTATGCCAATCTGTGTCATTCCACAACAATTTCTGTTTTTTGAGGAATCGACTCAAAGCTAGCAAAGTTCATTCAGATAATGAAGGTGCGGTTACAATGATAAGGAGTCTTAAATAGGTGATGCCAGTGGGATTCGGATCAGTAATGTATCATGATGAAAGGAATTGTTGCAGTAAGGAAAGAATGAGGCGGCTATCGAAATGATCTGAAATCGTTGTGATCTCACCCAAATAGGCACCGTGCCCTCCCGGCAGAATAGCAAGCCGGCAATCGGGGATCAGGCGGGATACGGCGACAATGTGTTCTGAGCTGGCTACATCTGTATCACCGTTAATAAGCAATACAGGCGCTTGAACGGATCTGATCTCTTCGTCAGTAAAATCTTTAAACTGATTCATTCTGTCTGCGCATTTTTGATACATATTCAGCAGCTTTACCTGGTCGGGAGTTACAGACAAGAACGCATCTTTATACAGGTCAGGCATGTGATCAAACGTACCATGCTTCATAAATTCCCAGAAGCCGGCAGGTGCTCCGTTGCGTTTGAGCAGGGTTGAGCCTGCCATTACTTTCCCACATATGGTCGAATGGCTGATTGCCATCTGAAGCGCTGTGGTGGCTCCATTACTGAATCCGAAAATATCTGCTTTCTCAACATTTAGATTTTTCAGCAAACCTGCCACATCATCTGCATCCTGCGCAAAGCTGATAGGGGTATCCCTGTCACCGGTGCGACCATGCGCCTGAAGTTCTACACAAATCAACCTGCGGAATTGGGCCAGTTCCGGAATGATGCGCCCAAAAGTGGTTTGTATTGTAGAACCGCCTCCGTGCAGTAACACGAGCGGTTGTCCCTCGCCATACAGTTCATAGTACATACTGATCCCATTCACCAGAGAATAGCCATTGGAAAAGTTGATAGCCATGGGTTTTATAAGTTGCTGAGTTTAGTTGCGATTAAAGGAAGCAATGATTCTCTTAATCATAAAGATAGATAGCTGTTTGTTCTCCTGATTCTGTTTGTTTGTACCAAATACTGGTTAATGGTATTTGTATATTTTATGATTCCAGTGCTTCGAAGTTTTATAGACTTCTTGATATTTGCTCAAATAGTCAATTTTGCGCACTTTTGAATTGAATCACTGTTTATCGGGGTCGGAACATACCAAACTCGTCCTGCTATTGTACCCAAAAATCCTTAACATGAAAACCAGAAGTATTGTTTTAGCTTTTACCCTTATCTGCCTTGTTACGAGTGCAGTAGTTGCTCAAAAGGGCAAGCCTCTTTTTCCCGGAACACCGGGAATGGTATCGTACACCTACCGGAAAAGTCTGGCCAAAGATCCGGCTGCAACGCTTGACACTTTGCAGAAACTCGGTATTAAGGATATGGAGTTTTCAAGTTTGTTTGGAAAAACGGCTGCAGAACTTCGCAAAATGCTCGACGAGCGTGGTATTAAATGCTCTTCCTTTGGTGTACAGTATCCCGACGCGCTTAACAAAACAGACGAGGTAGCCAATAATGCCAAAACCCTGGGTGCTAAATTTGTTCGTGTGGCTTGGATTCCTCATAGCGGAGCCTTTACAAAAGAGATGGCTGATAAAGCCATTGCTGACTTTAACCAGATCGGTAAAAAATTGAAAGATGAACACGATCTGACTTTCTGCTATCACAATCACGGTTATGAATGGGAAAAGTACGAAAACGGAACTTTGATGGATTATATCATTCAGAAAACAGATCCAAAGTACGTAAGCTTCGAGCTTGATATTCTGTGGGCGTTTTTCCCTGGCGGCGATCCGGCTGAATTACTGACCAAGTATCCGAAACGTTATAAACTGATGCACCTTAAGGATCTTAAAAAAGGTGTGGAAGGTAACCTTTCAGGAGGTACGCCGGTAGAAAATGATGTGGCTTTGGGAACAGGGCAATTGAATATTCCTGCTATTCTGAAAGCTGCCAGGAAATCAGGAATTGAACATTATTATATCGAAGACGAAAGCCCAAGCTATAAGACTCAGGTGCCGCAGACGATATCCTATCTGAAAAGTCTGACTTACTAAAAAAGGTCTCATCACATGCAAATGAGATGAACATACTTGCCTTAGCAGCAATCCTTCAGCAATCAGAAAACAAAAATTGATAATAAAGTAAATCAGAGTCCGGTATGTTCGCATGTCCGGACTTTTTTATTGTTACATCCATTAGAACAAAACACCGGCTTATTTCCAGGTCCAGAGCTTCTGTCCTTTGAAGAATCCGCAAGCCACCAGACTTTGCATGAGAATGCTTGTAATGAATACTGCTCTCACCAGAATAAAGAGTAATTTGTAACCTGGAATCACTTCTAATTGCATTAAAAAGTAGTAGAGCAGGATATTGGAGCTGGCCAGCCCGATAGAGGTTAAAATTTTAGCAACCATATTTTTGATATTGAGCCGCAAAGATACGGGTTATTGCTGCTCATTGTCAATAAGATGGCGTATTTAAACTTTCAGTGTGCTACAAGGTTGTTGGCAGATACTAGAATTGTGGTTTTCTCTTTTTGATCAATGTTAACGTTCCCTAAATAGGTTTTATGAGATTGTAACTCCATCTATATTTGGTTCAGACTAAATCTTTAGAACATGAAGCGACTCCTTTTTATTCTGATTCTTACAACTGTTGCATACTCCGGTTTCGGGCAAAAATTACCAGCCAATTTAACTGATAAAGACAGTATTCTTGTAACGGGTAAAATCCTGGGATTCAAAAGAGGCGAGCACGAAAGTTTTGTGAAGATCATCACATTTGACGTATCGGGAAACCGTGACAACCATGCATTTCAGGTGGCTTCTGACGGATCCTTCGAGGGCTTGGTTTTTCAACCCTTCGCTGGTGATATTGAGCTTAATTATGGAGATGGATATGTAAGTGCTGTAGCAAAGCCGGGTGGGCACCTTCAGCTCGAAATAGACACGCAAAAGCTGGGAAAAGAACGCTCCTATACCGATGCCTTTGTATGTAAGGGGGAATTTGCCGGATTCAATCATTTGTTTCTTCAATTCCAAAATGAATTGCGCCGAAAAGATTTTGCAACGCAGGCTAATCCGGGAGACAAACGTTTATCGGACAGCGATTTTGCTTCTTTAAGGTTGAAACTTTTGAAAGAACAATTGGCATTACTGGATACATTTATTGGTAACAGCAAGGTTCAAAATGAGGATTTCGGTAAATGGCAGAAGAATCAATTGACTTATATGGCAGCAAGGGAGATTCTCTTACATCCCTTCTTTGGGAAAGTAAACGAGACGATTTCTCATGAGACGCTACAAAGTCTGATTGGATCAATACCCATTGAAAATGCTGAAGCCTTCAATAACTCTGCGTACTATGAATTCCTGAACAGGCTTTCGTATGGATACCTCATTATGTTGGCGATCAATCCGGAGTATGCTGTTCTCAAAGAGGAGAATGGGAATAGCCCTGTTACGGGCAGTCTGCCACTGATTGATAAAGTATCCGACGGACTGGTCAAGCAACTGATGTATTATAACGTGTATGCCAGTCAGTTTGATGCACGAGCCAGGGCGAACGTAGTGGCGGGGGCAGTGTTTTCTGCGGTGATTGATAATCCGGTCCTCCAAAACAAATTTGAGAAATTGTCAGCATCCATCAATAAGGGTTTTCCAAGCTTTCATATCATCAGCCAGATCCGGGAGTCTAAAGCAAGTGATAGTCTGAAGGTTAATTTGATCCGGATATTTGAAAAATTACAGGGTACTAGTGTCTTTATCGACTTTTGGGGAGATTGGTGTGCGCCTTGTATGATGGAAATGCCCGGCTACCCCAAATTGATCTCAGCCTTTGAAGGCAAACCTATCAAATTTGTATTTTTTTCTGTCAAAACTAAAGAACAAGGCGTACAACGTGTGAAGGAAAAATACAAGATCAACGGAGACTTTATCAATTTGACAAACGACGAAGCAGCGATATTAAATAACGTTTTTAAATTTCATTCCTATCCATCCCATTTCGTGGTGAATAGCGAGGGTTATGTAGTGGGAAGCCATGTAAAGAGAGTAGAGGAGATCGGGAAAATATTATCAATTTAATCAGCTTTGATGATGAGAAAATACCCGATGAAATGGATTCTGGTGCTGATGTGCTTGTCGATAACTGCGGTTGTGATACTGCAGGGAATCTGGCTGATGGACAGCTACGCGGTCAGCAAGGAAAAGAAGCAGGCTGATATTAAAAAATTACTGGATGTCGCCCTGATTGAACGAGACAGGCAACTTGCTGATACAGTAAGGATACTTATGCAGAAAGTAGTGCGGAACAAGAATGACTTTGGATTCAGAATTTTTGACTTCACCAAGGGAATCCAAATTGGCTTTAATAACGGTATAGATAATAGTTATGCCATGTACGATGCAACCAGCCGCGATACACTTGCAATTCACAAAGACCCTCATGTTTTTTTTGTAAGGAAAATGTCTGATCTGACGTTTAGTGAGCTCAAACCGCTTTATTCTGCTACAATAGGGATCAATTCTTATCCAGATGGCTCTCCTGAGAAAGCTGCACAGATGAAGTTGACCTACTTTTTTCATTCGATTCAGGATACAACCTATTTGGCAAACGCGGTCATTAGAACCTTTGCTGATGCCGGCCAGTCCTTTATAGGTAAAGTTAGGTGGTACAAGGACTTAAGCGACATTTATACAAAGAAAGTGGTGCAACCACCACCAATAAAGAAGAAATCCGCCGCATCGAGGGAGGTTTTTGGTGTAATTCCGGGTTCGGACGATAAGCAGTCACTGGGTTATAAGCTGGATTTGTTGCAAAGCTATATTGACAGTTTAAACGTTTCGAAGGATTCAGTTTTCGTATCCAAACCTATTCTGAATGATATAAATGATGTTTTAAGAGGAGAAGTACCGACGGTTCTGCTATCTGTAAAAACACCTTACACGGCTATAGGACGGCAAATGCTCACTGGGATATTGGGTTCTGTAATCGCCTTGCTGTTTGTCGGGATGTGCATGTGGGTAATGTACAATACCATTGTAAAGCAAAAGCAACTTGCTGAAATAAAGGATGATTTCATCAGTAACATATCCCATGAGCTGAAAACACCTATAACAACGGCGCAGGCTGCGGTTCAGGGTTTGAAATTTGTTGATTTAAATCAGAATCCTGGTAAAACATCCATATATCTTCGGACGGCCACTTCTGAAATACAAAGGCTCTCTTTGATGGTGGATCAGATTCTGAATGTATCCTTGTACGAAAACGGGGGATTTCAGTTGAACCCGGAAGGTTTTGACTTCAAAACAATGCTGAATTCTATTGCAGATTCCCAGCAGTTACGAAAAGAGAAGCAGATCAGTGTGTCAGTCCGGTACGAGGCTGAGACTGATGTGTTTGCTGACAAATTACATATGCAGAATGTAGTGGTTAACCTGATCGACAACGCAATTAAGTATTCGGCAGATGCAGTCAGTATTGCTATAAATTGCCGTAACGTGGCTAATGGAATTCAGGTGTCGGTCATGGATAATGGCATTGGGATTCCTGCAGAATTCAGAGGATTTATATTTGATAAATTTTTCAGAGTCCCTGATCTTAACGGGCATCGCATCAAAGGATATGGACTTGGGCTGAGCTACGTGAAAGCGATCATTGAAAAACACGGCGGTTCAATTGGTCTGGGTAGGTGCGGGGAGTCGGGTACTGAATTTATTTTTACACTACCGGAATCGTTATGAAAGCTGCGCGCATTTTGCTTGTAGAGGATGAGCTTGCCTTAGGCGAAATTATCAGAGATACTTTGGAAACCCAGAATTTCGAAGTAATTCATATTTCTGATGGTTTGATGGCCTACGAAACTTACATAGAAGTAAAACCAGACCTGGTTATATTGGATGTAATGCTGCCTCTTCTAAATGGTTTGCAGATAGCTCACGCTATTCGAACGAAGGATATTTACATTCCGATATTGTTCCTCACAGCCAAGTCAACCACAGAAGATCTTTTGGCAGGATTTCGGGCAGGTGGTAACGACTATATTAAAAAACCGTTTGATTTCGATGAGCTTATAGTACGTATTGAAGCGCTGCTGAACAGGAATCTGGTACAAAAAATAGGTGTTGCAGAAACAGAACTCGTATCTATTGGCCTTTTTGAATATGACATGAAAAGAAACAAACTTACTCTTGGAGAAAGGGTGATACAGTTGAGCGCGAGAGAAGGCGAGGTACTGGCCACCTTATTCGAACACCAGCTTCAGATGCTTCCCAGAAAGTCACTTTTGCTAAAAGTATGGAAGAATGATGATTTTTTCAGTTCGCGCAGTCTCGACGTGTACATTTCCAAATTGAGATCCCACCTGAGGAAGGACCCTTCCGTAAAAATCATTAATCATCGGGGCTTTGGCTACAGGCTCGTTTGCTGAGGTGGATATCAATCCTCTTTAAATGTATCTATCAGCCTCGTCAAATATTCTCTTCACACAGATATAAATCCTCCGCTTGCTGCTTTTGCCATTAGCGAAGAAATAAATAGCTTCGCTGTTTCACATTGAATCCGGATTTATAAAATGAAAATCAGAAGTTACGAGTTGTTCCAGGTGCCACCAAGGTGGTTGTTTTTGAAGATTGAAACAGACGAGGGTATTGTAGGTTGGGGAGAGCCGGTGATTGAAGGAAAGGCGGCTACTGTAAAAGCGGCCGTAATCGAATTAATGGAAGGTCTGATCGGGAAGGATCCGATGGATATTGAAGGACACTGGAACACGATGTACCGTAGCGGGTTTTATCGCGGTGGGCCTATTCTGATGAGCGCTATCTCTGGTATTGACCAGGCGCTTTGGGACATTAAAGGCAAATTTTACAATGCTCCGGTGTACCAGCTTTTGGGCGGGAAGTGTCGCGACAAAATAAAGGTATACTCCTGGATCGGTGGAGATCGTCCTGCAGATGTAGCCAATACTGCTAAAAAATCACTTGAATCGGGTTTCAGAGCAATCAAAATGAATGCGACTGATGAAATGCAGTATATCGACTCGTATAAAAAAATTGATCTGGTTTTAGAGCGCGTGTCTTCAATCCGCGAGGCAGTTGGCTATGATCTGGACATAGGTGTTGACTTTCACGGGCGTCTTCATAAACCGATGGCAAAAGTGCTGGCAAAGGAGCTGGAACAATACAGACCGATGTTTATTGAAGAGCCTGTTTTGCCTGAAAATAATGAAGCTTTGCGCGAAATAGCCAACCATACCTGCATTCCAATCGCTACCGGCGAGCGGATGTTCAGCAGATGGCACTTCAAACAGTTGCTTTCCGATGGTTATGCGGATATCATTCAGCCCGATTTGTCGCATGCCGGAGGTATCACCGAATGTAAAAAAATTATATCGATGGCGGAAGCTTATGATGTAGCGGCTGCACCTCATTGTCCCTTAGGGCCTATCGCATTGGCAGCGTGTTTGCAGGTGGATGCAACTTGCCACAACGCATTTATTCAGGAGCAAAGTCTTGGGATACATTATAACCAGGGTAGTGATTTGCTGGATTATCTTTCAGACCCATCTGTATTTCAGTATGAAAACGGGTTTGTCAATATACCCGATGGGCCTGGTTTAGGCATCGAAATCAATGAAGAGCAAGTCCGTCATCTGGCTGAGGTAGGACATAACTGGAAGAATCCTCTCTGGGAACATGAAGATGGCAGTGCAGCGGAATGGTAATCATTAAACAGCCCTAAACTTCCTTAACAATCCATACTTTATGGGTGTCAGATTTTTCAGTCTGTTGTCTATTTCAATGTTTTTGGTTGCTGTTCAGTTCGCTCATGCACAGTCTGTTCCAATCACGATCACCAAACGTTATCTGAATTTGCCGGTTTCTCAAAGCGAGGCACATGGGATCATGCAATTCAAAGTGAAAGACAGACAGGAGCGTTCTTTCAAAATCAGGCTGGCTTCCGGTAAGCCTGATTATTGGGTATTCTGCGATGTGTCTGCGCTCAAAGGACAAACCATATCTATCAGCTACGATGGCAAAAAAGAGGGGCTCGGCAAAATTTATCAGGACGACGTGATTACGGGTCAGGATTCTCTTTACAATGAAAAGAACCGGCCACAATTTCATTTTACAACTAAACGGGGCTGGATTAATGATCCCAACGGGATGGTTTTCTATGATGGTGAGTACCATCTTTTTTACCAGCATAATCCTTACGAGCGGGAGTGGGAGAATATGTCGTGGGGACATGCTGTAAGTGCTGACATGGTTCACTGGAAAGAGTTGCCAACAGCCTTGTCACCTGACAGTACCGGTACGATGTTCTCAGGTTCTACGATCATCGATTACAACAATACCGCAGGCTTCAATAAAGGAAGTATTCCTGCGATGATCGCTTTTTATACTGTCGACAATCCTCAGAAGCAGGTACAAAGTATGGCTTACAGTCTGGATAAGGGGCGAACGTGGACGAAATACAGTGAAAATCCGCTCATTGATTCGAAAGCAAAATGGAATAGCCAAGATACCAGGAATCCGAGAGTGATGTGGTACGAACCTTCCAAACACTGGGTAATGGTGCTCAATGAGCGTGATGGTCATTCTGTTTATACATCCAAAAACCTGAAGGAATGGCAATATGAGAGCCATATCACCGGTTTTTGGGAATGTCCTGATTTGTTTGAATTACCTGTGGATGGCGATAAAACTAAATCCAAATGGGTGATGTATGGTGCCTCGGCATCATACATGATAGGCTCTTTTGATGGTAAAAAATTTACGCCTGAATCAGGGAAGCACTACTATACAACGGGAAGTATTTACGCGGCTCAGACATTTGCCAATATGCCAGCCAGCGATCCGCGGAGAATACAAATCGGTTGGGGCAGAATTTCACATCAGGGAATGCCGTTCAATGGTATGATGCTGATGCCTACGGAACTGAAGTTACGCAATACCAAAAATGGCGTACGTCTGGTGAGTAGTCCTGTTAAAGAAGTGGAGAAATTGTTTCAGTCTGCCGGTCGGTGGTCGTCTTTGTCATCTCAGTCGGCGAACGAAAAACTGAAATCAATAGAAACGACAGATCAGTTCCGTATCAGTACAACTATTCAGTTATCCCATGCTACCAGCGCAGGCTTGTCTTTATTTGGACAACGCATACTGGATTACGACATGAATTCTAATTTGGTCAATGGAGTATTCTATTCTCCGGAATGACAAGTATGGAAATCACAGCTGACATTTATGTCGATAAGACCTCTGTAGAGGTATTTATTGATAACGGTGCTTATTCCTATTCGCTTCAGAGAAAGCCGGCTGCAGATTATAAATCCATCCTTGAATTCTGGGGTAACCGTATAGAAATAAAGCATCTGGAGCTTTTTAAAACCAGATCAATCTGGAAATAGTGGTGATAGTGTAATGCTGGATTTACTTCTGATTACTTCGAAAGTTAATCCAGCATTCTTTATTTTAGGAGCTGTAAGGTGTGAGGTGATGCGTTTTCTGACGACCTATTTTTTAATCCAGAGATTCCCGTTTTTAGTGTTCAACTTGTCTATTAAACCTGAATCTGCCAGATTTTGAAGATAAACCTCTGTTTTTTGCCGGTCAAAATTGGCTAACTCAGAAAATTCTTTTGATGTTAACGTATTGAATTTTGAAAACAGATTTTCCCAATTCGTATCCACAGGTTTCTTACCTGCATTCGGGAATTGTTTCAGCAATGCATTTTCATACACCTCGTAGGGTTTCGTACCATACACTTTTTCCTGATTTCCGTCCTGGTCAACAAAAAACATGGTTGGAAAACCTCGCACACCCAATTGTTTGGCCAATAGCAAATCCTGCTCAAAAAGATCCTTCGCCTTTCCTTTGTAGTCCGCAGTAAATTGTTCGGTGTTCAATCCGGTGATTTTTGCTGCTTCCAGTAAATGTTCCCATTTGGCAATATTATTCTTCTGCAAAAAGACCATGTGACGAAGTTCGCGCAGCAACGCTACAGCCTTTTGCTCATCCTGTAATTGCGCTGCCTTAAATGCAATAGAAGGCGGATAGGAAGAATCCAGAGGGTCTTCCAACCACACATCGCCATCAATGGGCATGTCATAGTAAATACTCACTTCATCCCAGTGATGCGCCACGTCAGAAGGTTTACTGATGCCGCCGCTGTTGTAGCTCCAATCAGGAAGAAGACCGCCCATACGGTATTCAATCTCAAAATTCTGACCGTATTCCAGTTTGAGTTTACGCAATTGCGGTTCGATGCCCCAGCAGGAGGAGCAAATTGGGTCTGTAAAATAGATGATTTTAACAGTTTTCTCAGAAGAGTATACGATATCATTTTGGTTTTCAATACTAACTTCCGGCATTTCGCACATACCGGTTTCAATATCGCAAAGAAGTGGATTAATGTCTTGTGTTTGCATACATTTATAAAATCAAGTGACTTGTCAGGAATACCCTGATTAACTGCTGATGGTATTTCAATAAGTTTTACCAGCTCATTTATCACTACAAAGTTCTTTTTAAATTTCAAGCGAGTCAATTAGTCAAATTTTTGTGACTATATCATTTCCAACAGCAACTTAGCTGTTAAGTTTGTTGTTGACCGTTAGGTATGCGGTAAAGTACAGTGAAATTTTATTAAAATTATTCGGAATGGAGTCCAGTGAATTAAAATGTCCGGCAGAGTTGCTTCTGAAACAGCTTTCTGGTAAGTGGAAACCACAAATTTTCAGACTAGCCCTGTCAGAACCAGTTCGTTTCAATACTTTGCTCAGACAACTGGAAGGTTCCAACAAACAGTCCATAGCTACAGCTTTGAAAGAGCTGGAGGAGCAGGGGCTGCTTGATAGAACAGTCATTAAACTTAAACCACTTCACATAGAATATATTTTGTCCGAAAAAGGAAGAACAATGGTGCCGATATTTTTACAATTGGAAAACCTGTCTTCTTAGTATTTTAGAAAACGAGTCTGTACTGATTTCTAAAATGCCCGGGTTGTTACAATAGCGTTTTGATGATAGGTTTCAGCTCCTGCATAGACAATATAGTCCAGGGTATCTGACGAGGAAAGAAAATCAGAAACTGTGTTGGAATCGCAATGCAGATTAATGTGCTGATGACGATTGTGCTGAATGACGTTTCAGATTTAATCCTGCTAAAAATGATGAACGTGATAATGAACAGGGGAAACGCGTAAGTAATGCTTCTTGTAATATCGAAAACGCTGTAGGCAATCAGTAATTGCATGAGCAGGATCAGGCCGATCAGGTAAAACCAAAGCCTGTCACCTGTTTTGTAGATATGAAGCATAGTCAGCGTAAAAATGATCCAAAGTCCCTCAAACGTCAGGAATATACCGACAAGCCTGTGTTGGAACTGAAAAGGAATCAGTGAAAGACTCACGCCTGCAGCTTCCCCTCTTGGTGTAGAAAGGCCAAAAATTTGCAGTAACATTAAACGCAGGCCTACATACAGCATGCAGGATAAAAAGATGTAGCTGGTTGGTCCTTTGTAAAAAGAATTGATAAACAGTTGCTTATTCAGTTTTACGGCTGCTTCGAAATTTACCTCACGAAGCAGGTGAAAAAGATACACACCTGCCATTGCAGCTACTGCTCTTTCGTCGGTCCAGCAGGCAAGCTGAGAAAAAACAACGACGGGAATTATATGCCTGAAATACATGCTCGCCAGAATAAAGAAAAAGGCGAAGCCATCGAACCAGAAATCGTAGTCCCAAAAAAATGATTTGGCCAGATAGGTCGCACAGCAGGCCACCACAAAAAGAAGTGAATTATTAAGAGAGGTATATCTTTTGAGAAGGTTTTGCAGCATGTAAAGAAAAGGAATCAATAAAACTGACTGCAGTACATATAGCCATACGACACTTCTGCCGGAGGCTCCCGGTTGAACTCCGATAAGTTTTGCGATTAAAGGTGCTGTGAGCCTGAATGCTATTTTGGACTCATGGCTGGCAGTGGATACCTGTGTGCCTGGAGTGAATGGATGCTGTATTTTATAGAAGAAATGTCCGTAAACATCTGACGGTGAAGGATGTTTTAAAATTTCCAGGTATTTGGGGAACGTAAGGGATAGAACGATACAGAATAGGAGGAATGAAATGATAAGGGATTGAATTTTGGCACTAACCATAGAGTTAGTTGAAAATGGGAAGTTCATAAACAATCTTACTGATAGTTAAATAAGCCAATATTTTTCCGGAGAGAGCAGAATTTAGAATTTCTTCGATTGCAAAGGTGGTTATTTTTCGTACAACTAGTTAATGTTCGATTTTAAAAATTGATAAATGATTTCGCAAATTGCAGTTGCATCATCTTTTTAGTGCCATTGGTATTCTTTTTGCAAGGTTTATGGAAGAATATCCTTTTTTGACAACCAATCAGAAGTGATGCTAAGTAGAAACAACCTCTTATCTTTATAGGATATACAAAAACTTCAAATTACCACTGAAAGCCATAATGCAGCGTTTTGAAAATGATGAACAATTTTTATCTGGTGGGGGCCAGATGGGCGAGCTCATTCGTTCAATGGACTGGTCAACTACTGCATTGGGGCCGGTTAGTGGATGGCCTCAGAGCTTAAGAACCAGTGTCAGTCTTTGTCTCTCATCTACTTTCCCTATACTGATCGCCTGGGGACCGGAGTTGATTCAGATTTATAATGACAGCTACCGTCCTATCTGCGGAGCTAAACATCCGGAGTCAATGGGTCAGAATTTCAAAATATGTTGGGAAACGGCTCTTCCGGTTGTAGGTGCTGCTTTTGACCGGGGCCTTGCAGGTGAGGGTACCTATATCAAGGATCAGCAGATGCTGCTGGATAGATATGGCTATATAGAAGAAGCTTTTATGACATTTTCATTTGCTCCGATCAGGGATGAATCAGGGAATGTAGGAGGTATTTTTCACCCGATTACCGAGACTACGGATCAGATTCTAAGTGCCAGAAGAACCCAAGTACTACGGGATCTGGCTATTCGTACCGCTGATGCAAAATCAAATCAGGAAATCTGCGATATTATTGCTCAGGTTCAGGGAGACTTTGTTTTTGATGTGCCGTTTTTACAAATTTACGAGCTGGATCATTATTCCGGTCAGACCCATTTGCAGGTGTCTGCAGGTCTGTCGGGGAGTGATGTTTCATTTACAGTGCAGGAACTTACCCAAACAAATAGCTGGCCGACTCAGCTTACCCAACTTACCGAACTTTTTCCCGAAACCAAGAGCGGTCCTTTTGAACTCTCTCCCCAAACGGCGCTTGTTTTCCCGATATCAATTGCCGGACAGGAAAGTCCGTACGGTTACGTCGTCGCCGGTGTGAGTTCGGGGCGTTCTCTGGATCAGGAATATCAAAACTTTTTTGCACTGTTTGCCAATACCGTTTCCACCGCATTTTCTAATGTAGATGCTTACCAGCAACAGCAAAAACGTGCTCAGCAACTTGCAGAGATTGACCGTGCAAAAACTGCCTTCTTCAGCAATGTGAGTCATGAGTTTCGTACGCCGCTGACGTTGATTCTGGGACCTTTGCAGCAGGCAATAGATCATCCCGAAACCGGGTTAGCCCGGAAAGATTATGAGCCCATATACCGCAATGCACAGCGTCTTTTAAAGCTGGTAAATAATCTGCTGGATTTTAGCAGGATGGAAGCAGGCAGAGTAAAAGCTTCCTTTGAACAGGTAAGTCTCGGAGAGCTTACGGAAGACCTCGCATCTAATTTCAGGTCTGTTGTTGAAAGTGCCGGGATGGAATTGATCATTGAGGTTCAGCATATTGAAGCACCGGTGTATGTGGATACGGATATGTGGGAAAAGATCGTACTGAACCTTATTTCCAATGCATTTAAATATACATTGGCCGGTAGTATTACTGTGCAGGTGATGGAAGCTGGCGATCAGGCGATTCTAAGCGTACGTGATACGGGTGTCGGCATTCCGGAGCATGAGCTTCCGCATATGTTCGAACGCTTCCACAGAGTTGAAAATGCGTTGGGCAGAACCCATGAAGGTACAGGAATCGGACTATCACTCGTTTCGGAACTTGTAAATCTGCACCATGGAATGATTAGTGTGGATAGTGTTTTTGGTGAAGGGAGCACCTTCACGGTAAAGATCCCCACTGGCAGTAAGCACCTTTCTCAGGATCAGATTATTGAAGGCAAGGCGCACAAAAAGGTTTCTCTGGAAAGACAGACTTTCATCCGTGAAGCGATGAGTTTGCTCGATGCGGAGAATATAGAGATGGAAGAAAAGTCCTCTTCCGAACAACAGATTTCCGAACAGGAGTTCTCTGTTCAAAAAGAGGTGAAGGTGTTGGTTGTTGACGACAATGCCGATATGCGTGCGTATATCGGAAGACTGTTATCTCCTTATTTTACAATAGATTTTGCCGTAAACGGGCAGGATGCTCTGGATAAAATAGCACTTGATCGTCCGGATGTTATTATCAGTGACGTGATGATGCCCGTTATGGATGGGAAGCAGCTGCTGATTGAATTACGTCAAAGGCCGGGTATCAGGGTTCCTGTTATTTTGCTGTCGGCCAGAGCAGGCGAGGAAGCCAGGGTAGAAGGACTTGGATGGGGAGCTGACGACTATCTGGTGAAGCCATTTATGGCGCGAGAGCTGATCTCTAAGGTAAGTTCTGTGGTACGGATTAACAGCATAACTCAGAAGACTGAGGCCGAGTTGAGAAACTTTTTCCTGCGCGCACCGGTGGCAATTGGTGTTTTCCGGGGACCCGGACTAATCATTGAACTTGCCAATAACATGATGTTACGGTATTGGGGAAAAACAAGTGAGCAGGTGCTGGGAGCTACTTTTGCAAGAGCATTCGAAGAGGCGCCTTCAGATGGGTTCGAGAAACTGGCCAAGGAAGTATTTGACTCCGGTGAGCGAAAGGTGCTTTATGAATGGCCTCTTGCTATTCTGCGGCACGGGAGGCCGGCAACATTATTTGTAAACCTTGTTTTTGAACCGTTGCACGATATTACAGGTGTTACAACCGGAGTAATGGTTGTTGCCAACGATGTTACTGAACTGATTACGGCTCTGGAACTGGCACGTGAAAGTGAGCAGCGTTTTAAGCTTCTGGCCAATAGTACCCCTCAACTTGTTTGGAGGATTGATAAAACGGGCGGTAAAAATTTCTATAACGACTACATACTTAAGTATTCGGGGCTTAGTGAAGAAATGTTGCAGCAGAATGGTATGATTGCCATGGTGCATCCTGATGATCGCGAAGACAATCTTGTACACTGGCAAAAGTCTCTGACAACGGGCGAGGACTTTATTTACGAACACCGATACAGAAGGTATGACGGAGAATATCGCTGGCATCTGAGCCGGGGTGTGGCACAACGCGGTCCTTCCGGTACAATTGAAAACTGGCTTGGAGCTAGTACGGATATCCATGACAAGAAAATGCTTGAAGAAACTCTTGAAAAACATGTTTCCCAACGTACTGCAGAGTTGAAAAAAATAAATGAACAACTGCTGAACAGCAACAGGGAACTGGAGCAGTTTGCGCATGTCACCAGTCATGATCTGCAGGAGCCTCTCCGGAAAATTCAGATTTTTTCTCAACTTGTGGAACAGAACATTCCAGGCGGAGACACAGTCGCTCACGATTATTTGAGAAGGATAGGAACTTCGTCGGAGCGTATGTCTCATTTGATCAGAGATTTACTCAGTTTTGCAAGGGTAGCCAGTTCTGATGGTAATTTTGAGCCAACCGATCTGAACATTGTATTAAAACAAGTACTGGAAGACTTTGAGTTTTTGATTGAACAAAAGGGCGCCGTTATTGAGGTGGGGGAGCTGCCTGTGATTGAAGCAGTTCCTTTACAAATGAATCAGTTATTTTATAATTTACTGGGTAATGCACTCAAATTCTCTTCTGACAATACTCGTGTAGAGATCGGCGCAAGATATGTCGATAAGGTAGAGTCTTCGTTGCCAATTGAACTACAGCCGGACGAGCAGTACGTATGTCTTGTGTTCAGGGACTATGGAATCGGATTTGATCAGCAATTTGCAGACAGGATATTTACTATATTTCAAAGACTGCATACCGTGCAGAATTTTGAAGGTACTGGAATAGGTCTTTCGATTTGCAAGAGAATAGTGGATAATCATGCTGGAGTGATCGTGGCGAAAGGAGTAAAAGGAGAAGGTGCGACGTTTGAAGTCTATCTTCCGGTTGCTCATAAATCAGCAGATTAGTAGATATGATGGTAGATTCGTTGCCCGTGTGGCAGAAGTTTACTTTTTTGCAGATTCGTTTTGTACTATCTTAGCCTCATAATACATCTGTTAAAAATGTCTTCCGGAAATGCTCGAATTACTGGCTGTCCTCACTTTCTGCGGTTATATTTATTATCTGCGCAACTACGCTGATCTGAGAACTAAATCAGAAAAAGAAGAAGCAGATTTTTCTGCAGGAATCTCGTATTATTGTAACGGAGAGTATGAGCAGGCTTTTATCTATTTTAATGACGTTCTGTCCCGTCGACCCAACTCCTGTATCGCACTCCTGTATCGCGGACTTTGCTACAAATCCCAGGGCCGGTTTGCTCAGGCGGAGTCTGATATCAGATCAGCGTTGAGTATAGACGAAGATGTTTGGCTGGCTCATCTCGAACTGGGTAAATTACAATTTGAGAACGGACAGAACGAAGATGCGCTGGCTGCTGCAAATAGAGCTGTGAGTAAGGCGGAAGAGACAAGTCCGGATCCCTATCTTTTTCGTGCTCAGGTTAATGAGAAGTTGGGTCATCATAAGGCTGCAAAGAACGATACAGATAAGGCAGAGCAGATTCTTCAATTGTCGCGGACAGGTGGAATAGTTAAAAGCGCTGAACCCTTCGTTGATAAAAAACTACTGGTTAGTATGGTATTGGTGCTGTTTACAAGTGCCTTGGTCATTTTGGTGATTAAAAATGCGGAGAGTGTTCATTTACCATATATTGTAGCTGTTATCTGTGCTATAGCATTGGGTTTCGCTGAACCACAAAAGGGTTGGATTCTGGCAGCATTGCAGGTTGTACTTGTACTTGCAGGTTATTTCCTTTTTACTACCCAACCAGAAACAACCGGGCAAACCGAAATAGAAAACTTCAGTCTGTATGGTTCACTCATTCTCACCTTCGTTGCCAGTTTTTTAGGTGGATTTATGAAAAGAGCGCTTAATATGAGTTAGTAGTAACCGCATCTGTACCTATCTGCAACATCAATTCACGCCGGCAGTAGTTAATCCGATGTGCCGGATCCCATATTCTCTTATGAAATACATGAATTCAAACCTCTTACGTCTGACCCTTATTTTTGTCCTTCTTCTCAATCTGAACCTGCAAACCCGTGCTCAGAAGAAAAAGATTCAGAAGAAGCCAGTGACGGTGCTTTCGGATCGTAGTTTTTGGCTGGCTGAGATGGACAAAATGTGCCGCCCGGTACTTTCTGCACTGGCACATGATAGTCTTCGCATCGCTATGCCACAGGTTACCTCAATCAGAGTAGATAATAAGGAGCAGCGGATACAGGTTCAATACCTGGAGGTTCTTGGCAGAGTTTTAAGCGGAATAGCGCCTTGGTTGCAATTGGAAGGCGGAGCGGCAGATGAGGTGGCATTGAGAAATCAATACAGAAGATGGGCTCTGGAAGGAATAGCCAACGCTCTGGACTCCACGAAAAAAGACTATATGCGGTTTGACCTGGGGGGGCAACAGTTGGTAGATGCGTCTTTCCTGGCCGCGGCATTTGTGAGAGCTCCGTGGTTATGGGAAAACCTCAGAGCTGTGGATCAGCAACGCATGGTGACTGCGTTGAGAAGTACGCGCCGCTACAAGCCGGTGTTTTCCAACTGGCTGCTTTTTTCAGCAATGACCGAAGCCTTTTTCAGCAAATACGGATACGAGTGGGACCCGATGCGGGTTGATTATGCCTTGCAGCAGTTGGAACAGTGGTATGTAGGAGATGGGATGTACATGGACGGGACGTCGTATGCGTTTGACTATTATAACAGTTATGTGATCCATCCCTATCTGACAGCAATTGCAGATGTTATCGGTCAGAAAACCAATGCGTATAATAACATGTTTGGTAAGATAAGAAAGCGGAACGAACGGTACGCGGTTATTCAGGAGCGTCTGATCAATGGTGATGGAACATTCCCCGCCACTGGTCGCTCTATTATTTATCGTGGTGCTGCATTTCATCATTTAGCGAATATGGCAGTAACAGGTAAGTTGCCACAGGAACTCAAACCTGCTCAGGTGAGGGGGGCGCTTACTGCGGTTATTCGCAAGACTCTTGAAAGCCCGACAACCTATGCCAATGGCTGGCTGACGTTAGGGTTATACGGTTCGCAGCCCGATCTGGCTGATGTATATAACAATCAGGGAAGCCCGTATCTGGCAACCAGTATTTTCCTCCCCTTAGGCCTGCCGAAAACGGATCCTTTCTGGGCTGATGCTGCTGAAAAGTGGAGCTCTCAAAAAATATGGAGCGGCGAAGATTTTCACAATGACCATGGAGCGTCTTTAAAATAAAGTTTACAAATAATAGTAAAATCCTTTGATCCTCGACCCTTTTAAAAAAATCAATATAAGAGTGTCCAGCTTGTGGCCACTTTTTTATCTGGTAATTGCATTGAGCATGCTTTTACCAAGATGGTATTATGTAGAATCGTTTGCTGTGGCATTACCTTTTTGGGATCAGTGGGATGCCGAAGGTGACTGGCTGTTACGCCCATGGTTGGAAGGAACATTCCAGCTATCTGACTTATGGCATCCTCAAAACGAACATTGGCTTATTCCAAGTCATATTTTAATCCTGCTTTGCTACGAATTGAGTGGCTCCTGGAGCAATATAATAGAAGCGAGAATAAATATCTTTCTAGGTGTTCTGGCTCCATTAATCATGATCTGGCATTTGTATAATCGCAATGCCTTGATCGGATGGCGACTCTTACTTATACCGGTTCTTATTGCAGGTGTGGCACTGCCATTTGCATGGGAGAATATCCTTTTTGGATTCCAGAGTCAGTTCTATTTCTTATGCTTTTTTGCAGTAACAGCTCTGTTGTTGTCCTCGCAATATCCGTACGTACCTTTGGCTGTTATGGGCGTATTGGTACTGAGTGTATTAAGCATTTTTACAATGGCCTCAGGATTATTGACACCCATTGCAGTTGCCTGTGTGTATCTGATGCACCAATGGATGTTACCCGTCAAGAGAAGTCAGGCTTTGTTGATCATCAGTATACTTCTGATGATGGCTTTTATAGCCTATAAATTAATGCCGTATGTTGCCGGGCACTCTGGACTCCACGCGCAAAATGTAGGCCAGTTTCTTGCATCTTTTGTTCGGCACATCGGCTGGCCACTAACGGCGCGTAAACTTATTATCTGTGTCATCTGGATACCAGCTGCAATCATTATTACTTCATGTCTTGTCAAGAGAAAATTGACTAAAACCGACATATTGATGGCTGGTTGTTTCGTTTGGTCCACCTTACAAGCTGCGGCAATGGCTTACGGTCGAGGTGGCGAGTTGGGTGAAGTCATATCCAGGTATACAGATCTTCTGACATTGGGGATAGCCGGGAATGCCTGGTTTGTAATAAGGTGGAAGGAGAATTTCTATACACATAGAAAATTCAGGTATGTTCCAGGTTTTTTGTTGATTCTGTTTTTTGCGGCTCTCTTTGGAAGCTACAGACAGCGTTTCAGGTCAGGGTTAAACTCAATGCGCAAATCCCATGAAGATAGAATGATTCAGCAGCAACGAGTAGAGGCGTATCTTACCTCTGGAGACCAACGTTGCCTGGTACAGGGGCAAATTCCATATCCTGATCCCGTTCGTTTGAGCAATTTGCTGGATAACGCCGCTTTGCGAAGTACTCTGCCTTATCTGGAGGCCGGCAGAGCGGGAACTAAAAAGTAGGTATAGTTGATTAATAGGAATATTTGGTTTTTTCATAGTTTTACATCAAATATTTCTATTAAAGTTATATCTCCTATGCCCCTTAATTCTAGATTTAAATCTTTTCTGTCAGTTTTGGCGTGTCTGACATTCAGTATTGCTCATGCCCAAAAGAGTAAAACGGCCAAAGCGGATACTGCCAAATTCGACCGCGACTATGCTTTGGAAGCCACTATGCTTGGTTTTTTTGCTAAGGATGGTGCACGCAATCCGACGCTTAAAGCCAATAAGGGTGACCGTGTTCGTATCACGATCACAAATGGAGAGCTGATGACCCATGATATCGCTATGGAAAAAATGGGAGTCAAGAGTAAGGTTATACTGGAAAAGGGCACAAGTACGAGTCTTGTTTTTACAGCTGACCAGACTGACACCTATTACTGTTCTGTTCCCGGACATCGTATTGCAGGTATGGTAGGGAGTTTCGAGGTAGTGAAAGGTTCGATTTCAGAGACTATGGTGACGGGATATCTTCCTGTACAAAATGGAAAAGTACTCAATCTGGATTTGGAAAAGGGCAATACTGCCGACTGGACAGCTACCGGCGAAGCTTTTAAAGATGCAATTTATTCGACCGACCCATCTTCTGTGCATGAAAAGGACATGCACATTGGATTTCAGGGGCAACATTTTCTGAGCAGTGGAGGTACGACTAACGCCAAACTAACTGGTCAGATTCAATCTGCTCCCTTTACAGTAACTCATCCGTTTGCCGCTTTCCGGGTATCAGGTGGAGCCTTGCAGGATACCCGTGTTGAACTCGTAGGTGCGGAGAAGCAAGAAGTTCTGTTTCATATCACGGGGCAGGGAAGAGCTACTTTGCAACCTGTGGTTGTGGATCTGGCAAACTATCAAGGGAAACAGATTTTTATCAGAATAATTGATAACGAGACCGGTATATCTCAAATTCCTTATATCCCGCATGATAAATGGGCACATATCAATTTTGACGATTTCAGGTTCTACTACACACGTCCTGAATTTCCCAATGAATTAAAGCAACAGGATATTATCATACTCCCACCGCTGGATCTCGTTTTGAATGCCGGCCTCTCAGGAAAAGATGCGGCCAAAGCGATGACGCCTCCACCGGGTTTCAAAGTAACATTAGCAGTTGCAGAGCCTGATATTGTACGCCCAATCAGTTTTACGATAGATTCGAGGGGCAGACTGTGGGTGGTGGAAGGACATACCTATCCTGTGCCGGCACCAGAGGGACAGGGAAGGGATCGCATCTTAATATTTGAAGATACCAATGGCGATGGTACACTGGATAGCAGAAAAGTTTTTGCAGAAGGACTCAACCTCGTAAGCGGGATAGAGGTAGGTATGGGAGGTGTCTGGCTTGGTGCAGCACCGTATCTGCTCTTTATACCTATTGATGAAAAAAATGATAAACCAGCTGGTCCGGTTCAGAAACTTCTCGACGGATGGGGAACCCAGGATACGCATGAAGTGCTCAACAACCTCAGGTGGGGACCCGACGGCTGGCTGTATGGAACACATGGTGTATTTACGCATTCAAATGTTGGAAAGCCCGGTGCTGCTGATAAAGACAGAGTCAAAATTAACGCGGGTGTATGGCGGTATCATCCTTCGAAACATACGTTTGAAGTTTTTGCGGAAGGAAGCAGCAATCCATGGGGTATCGATTTCAATGATTACGGTCATCCGTTCATTACGGTTTGTGTGATTCCGCATATGTATCATGTCATACAAGGAGCACGCTACCAGCGTCAGGCCGGCAATCATTTCAATCCTTATACTTTTGATGACATCAAAACCATAGCTGACCATGTACACTGGGTGGGAGAGCGAGGACCACATGCGGGTAATTTCAGGTCAGCTTCAGCCGGTGGTGGCCATGCGCATGCAGGGGCGATGATATACCTGGGTGGCAACAGCTGGCCCGAGGTATATCGAAACCAGATTTTTATGAATAACATCAATGGGGCCAGGCTTAATATTGACCAATTGACAAGAAAAGGGTCGGGTTATATAGCCACTCACCAGCCCGATTTTCTTGCGATGAACGACAGCTGGTCACAGTGGCTGAATATGAAGTATGATCCTTCCGGCTCGGTTTATGCGATTGACTGGTACGATAAAAACCAGTGCCATAGCCCCAATCCGGATGTACATGATAAAACCATGGGCCGGATTTTTAAAATTACTCATGACAATGACAAGTGGGTGAAAGTGGATTTGTCCAAAGCGACGGACAAAGAATTGGTTGCATATCAGCTTCATGCCAATGAATGGTATGTAAGGCTGGCGCGCACAATACTACAACAACGCGGAGCCAACAAGAAAGTACATAAAGCGCTTTGGGAAATACTGAATAGCAATCCGGACGTAACCCGCAAACTTCGTGCGTTATGGACACTCCATGTTACAGGTGGGATTAATGATAAAGAATTAGAAGCATTACTAAATGATAAGGATGAATATATCCGAAGCTGGGCTGTTCAGCTGATCGTAGAGGATAAAATTGTTTCAGTAAATGCACTTAAAAAGTTTGCTGAAATGGCAAAGAATGAAGAATCTGCCCTAGTGAGACTGTATCTAGTTGCTTCCATGCAGCGTATCGACATCGCATCTCGCTGGGAAGTAATGGAGGCACTGGCTTCCAAAGTGGAGGATAAGGATGATCATAATCTTCCATTAATGGTTTGGTACGGACTTGAACCTCTGGCGGCACTGGATGCCAGCCGTACACTTGCTATTGCAGAGAAATCCGTGTTTCCTAAAATGTTGCCTTTTGCTATTCAGAGAATCGGAGAGATTGGCTCAGTAGATTCTAAAAAGGCATTAAAAGAACTAAATGAGAAATTAGTAAAAAGCGGCTCTCATAATCAGCATGAAAGTATTATGCTGATTGGTAAATACCTGGATAAATAGTTTGGAGAAGAGATATAGGAAAAGGACGTGAAAGATTGCTTTGCACGTCCTTTTGTCTTCCTGCTGAGGATTTGGTTATCCTCCCGATTTCACATTTTTCTGATCATCGTTACTGATTTTTCTTGATTGCGTACCTTTAATCAAACCTCCGAATTCCCAGTTCAGAGACAGTCTCACTGAGCGCATCATGTAGCGATTGTTGAGCGTCGAATTGAAATCTGAAGCCCGTACCACATCTGTTCGTGAAATGTATTGACCAAACGGACTTACTGTTGTCAGCGTAACAGTCAGCTTTTTAGAGGGAATTTCCTTTTTTGCAGAGAAACTGTAGTACAACCAGGACGACTCATATCCTTGCAGGGTCACGCTCTTGGCATCGTAATCACCATATACCTGAACGCTGAAGTTTTTCGGAAGTTTCCAGCTGCTATTCAGGTTAATTCCCCAGGCAATACCATCATTACTGATATTTAGCGCACCACTTTGGAATTTGGCATATCTCACATTGGCATTGCTATTGAACTTCCACCCTGGTAAAATAGGGAAGGAGGTTGAAAAGTTAAGCCCATGCTGCGCATTGGATGCAAGATTTTGCTTCGAAGTTGTGGCAACACCATTATCTCCTATTGAAACCACACTTTCTATTGAATTATTGGTCTTGCGGGTAAATAAAGAGAAGTTGAGAAAAACATCATTGTCAGTCTGTAATGCATAAGTAAATTCAGTCTGATTAACTTCCTCAGGTCTGAGGCGTGGATTACCGACAGTGATATTATTCTGATCCTGGCTATTTGCATTCGGATTCAAATCCCATAGCGATGGTCTTGATATTCTTTTGGTATAACTCAACGTAAGGTTGTTGTTTGCATTGAGTTTTCGGAATAGTGTTGCGCTTGGTACAAAATTCCAGAATTCATTATTGAAAGAAGTATTCTGTATGCGTTGTTTGCCTTCCAGAAAGGTGCCTTCCATTCTTGCTCCTGCATGTAAAGCCCAACCATTTTTCCATTTGAGTTTGAGTTGCCCATAAGCAGCCACTACATCCTGCCTGTAGTCGAACTGATCCGATCGTGAACCAATCGGAACCAATACATCCGGATTGCTGTCGCTGCTCTCCTGTACATTGTAGTTCGTTCCACCATTTCTAAGTATTGCTTTCAATCCCGTTTCAAGGGCATGTTGTCCTGATTTGTCCAGCGGTAAAATGTAATCAGTCTGGAAAGTCCACTCATTATTGTTAGTACGGTTGTCGTTTGTTTCCCTGAAAAGAAGATTTCTTTCAAGTCCTGTTTGAGAGGAAATATAATTGAAATCATCGGTTGAGCGGTTGTGCTGTGCCATCAGGTAAAGTTCTTCTCCCGGTTTTCTGAACTTATGGGTATAACCCAGGTTCAAATCGAACCCTTTGCTGGGAGCTTGTGTTGTGGCCGATTGCTGATATTCTTCGAGTAACGCGTCATCTGCAGAGAATCGGCGGTTACGTTGTGTACTGTTGTCAGGCCATCTGCCCAACCAGCCATTCACAGAAAAATTGAAGAGGTTTAGAGAGTCGGGGGTATATTCAATCTGTATATCACCCGAGCTGTGCGGATTGGTATTGTCTTTTGTGATTTCCTGGTAAAGGCGTCCTGTTGGGCGGCCATTTTCAAGTGTAGTGCGGTCAAGTTCGGTTAATTCTTTGTTACGGAAACGGTGCAAGTGCAAAGTGGAATTGATATTCCATTTATCCCGGTTAACAGAAAGTCTTGGATTAATTGCCTGCTCCAGATTTCCACCTACAACTTCTACAGTTCCGCTTACACTCTGTTGTCCTTTTTTAGTAATAATGTTGATCACCCCGGCAGCACCTTCAGCATCGTAACGGGCAGAGGGGCTTGTGATTACTTCCACCGACTTGATAGATCCGGCCGGCATCATATTCAATGCATCTCCCGGGCTTCTTGCCATCTGACCGGAATACTTGCCATTAATAAGTATCCTGAGATTGGAATTACCCCGCATGGATACATTGCCAGCCGCATCCACATTAAGGATAGGAGCCTTGCGCAGTACGTCTGCAGCAGTACCACCATTGTTGCTGATGTCTTTTTCAGCATTATAGATTAACATACCAGGCTGCTGCTCTACAAGTTGTTTACTACCTGTGACCGTAACGGTCTGTAGCTGGTTTACCCGGGAATTAAGTAATATGTTACCAAAATCAAAAACTGGTTTCTGGCTGCTGATTTTGAAAAGAAGATTCTTCTGTCCATATCCCACAAATGAAAGGTTAATGAAATAGCTTCCTTCCGAAATATCGGACGATTTGAAATTGCCATTTTCATCAGAGTAGGTGAGTGCTATCACTTTTTGTTCAGCATCAAGAATACTGATGGTGGCAAACTCAATCGTCTTTTTTGTGGTTGAGTCGGAGACGTTACCTTTCACAAGATAAGGCGTTTTGGATGCCTGTCCAACCAGAATATGACTGCAAAACAGCAGTGAGAAAACAGTATAAATTCGGTAGTATTTGTTCATATGTTTTGTTAGTGATGCCGGCGTTTAAACCATGCACAAAGGTAGACGATGAAGGCCAACGTAAACTATCTGGCTGCTAATCCCGGATCGACGGTAGCAATCCCTGTCTTGCTGGTTCTGATCTTTTTGGATTTATCCTTTTTTCGTCTTCCCCACCAAATGTAGAATCCGGTGATCGGTAAGCTGGCACAGACCAGACTTGCAAGGAAATAGAGTATTTTACTTGTTGTTCCCAGAATGAGACCGGTGTGGATTCCATAGTTCGCCCGCATAATCCAGTCGGCAGCCTTCTCTTCGCTTAAAGGCGTCTGGGTACCTTTGGTTGGCAGCATGGTTTGTAAGTCAAAATAGATATAGCGCCACGAACCGTAAATCATATCTGTACAGGTGTACAAGGGTTCACTTGCATCTTTCGGATAACCAATAATAACTTCTTCCTTATTGTAGATAGCATACTCCTTACGGACCTTGTTCCATATCTGGTCGGTCTTTTGCATCAACAAAGCCTCTTTCATCGTGATAACTGGTTTTTCTTCCTTTGGCTCATTCCGGCGTTCCTTGCGAGGTTTGTTCACTCCGCCACTAAGCCAGTATACACTTTTACGCGCCCATTGAAAGCTCATCACAAGACCAGAAATGGCAATAATCAACGCCAGAAGCAAGCTGTAAAAACCCAATACATTATGCAAGTCATAGTTAACCCTTTTAAAACTGGCCTTCCACTTGATCTTGAAACTTTTATTGATATTTGCTTTGCTCCATTTCTTTGGAAACCAAAGTATGAGCCCGCTTAGGGTTAAAATAAAGAAAATGAACGTACCCCAGCCCACAATCGGGTCGCCGTATTTGGGAGGAAGCCACAGGTGACGATGTCCCTCATCTATTTCGTGGAAGAAATCTTCATGATCCTTAAAGGCGAGCATTTCGGCCGTATAGGGATTTACATAAAGAATAGAATCTGATTTGAGATTAACTTTTACGGATTTATCAAGACCGTAATACCAGATGCTTTGTATTTCTTTGTCCGGAACGTAAGCCTTAACTGCCTTAAATATCTCTGAGGGAGGTAGTTGTTCTTCACTGGTACGCGCCTCTACAGATCGCCACGGATAGATAATATCGGATATTTCCTGTTGAAACACCAGCAAACATCCTGTCACGCTGAGAATGATCACCACTATGCCGGAAAATAATCCGAGCCACAGGTGTATCCATGCATTTATTTTAGTAAACATAATTTTGCTCAGGTACAACATCGGCAGCTCCACACCAACTTTGGTAAGTGGCGCTGCCGACTGAAAAAAAATCAATTCAGTTTGAACAGAGTAGGTGTGTTGTCACTACCTCCTTCAATTTTCAACCCTTTGGTGAAAGTATCTTTTTCACTATTGTATTCCCACACGTAAATGGCATCTGCATTAGGGTCATTAACCGCGATATAGGCACTTCCCTCATGGACTACTGCCGAACGTGAATTGAGTACATAAGGAAGATCAAGTTTTTTAACTACCTGTTGCGTATTCACATCTACAACCAGGTATTCCCACATAGAAGCATACCACCAGTCGTTCCATTCTTTTACGTTTGTTTCTGCATCATGTGCACTGATGAGAAGTGCTTTGCCATTGCCAAGGTAACCAACACCCAGCTGCTTGTCTCCGTTGCGAATTGCTGAAACATTGAAGAAGTAACCCGGATCGATTTCGTAGCTGCCGTCCTTCACGCGATAAAAACCTGTTGGCATGGCCGGCTTATTGGCACCCAGTGCGATAGGGTGTGTCAATACGTAAGTGTTTCCACCTTCGCTGAACTGGCTGAAGTACCCGTTACGCAGTGCACCAATAGGCGCCGAGCGACCATCTTTACTTGTAACAGTAAGGTTAGTAAGTGTTGGGAAATCCATCACCGCCATGTAAGAAGAGTCGTAGTGAACCTTAGTCACTTCATTATACAAACCATATCCGATCAGCAGCTTGTTGCCTTTTGGAATGGCAGAGAAAATTCTCCTGCTATGGTCAGCCGGAATACCTGTTTTTTCAAACTCTCCCGTTTTTACAAGCGTCATTGTAGATGTATTTACGATCGCGTACAAGTTAGAGCTTCTTGGTCCGAACATCACCTGGTTGTCGTCCAACCATACGTGCCATCCAAGATATGGACTCGGAAAAGCTGTAAATACAATTTCTGATACTGTAGATAATACATCATTTTCAAAACGGTATTTGCCGAATTTTCCTGCGTTAGGGTCCAGATGATAGAAATCACGCCCTTTCTGAATAATATTTTCTTCCCAGGTAAATATGCTCGTTACATCTGTCCCTTTACCTACGGCCGAAATGCTACCCTCTGTCAAAGACGATGCGTTAAGCATGTATGAGTTGCCATTATCTGCGGTAAAAATTACTGCATATTCTCCAGGAGTAGATGGTGTCACTGTTTCGTTTCCTTCCTTGTCGTTACAGGAGAATAAGAACAGTGACGAGCATACGCTCAGGATCGAAACCCATTGTTTAAGTGAATTGTACATATATTTAGAAATTGATTAATAATTAAAAAGATTGTAAGAAGAGAGCACGTACCTCAGTTTCAGAGAGAAAGAGCGGCCTGGTTTTTGTAGTTTGAAATTGTCATAAGCAATCTGATCTGTCAGGTTGCGGCTTTCAAGAGTTATGTTGTATCTGCCCGATTTCAAAGAGTAGGTAATTCCAACATTCTGAATGAATTGAACTGGTATATAATCCTTGGTGGACTTATTACCCAGTTTCGACCAGCTGAGCGAGTAGCTGTTGATGAATTGTGTAAACCAGTTGAACTGCAGGCGGGTGCCTTTCCCGAACAGATCACTTTTTCCGATATTAAAATCCGTGCTACCGTAAAGCCACGGCTGGTTCGGAATGCGGCTCAGGTAGGTGATCTTTTCGCGGTTGGTTCCCCGCACGTAGCGTTCCCGGTCCACCGCGTTCATGTAACTCATATTCACAGAAAAGCTGAGTAAGCGGAAGTACTCATATCTCAAATCTGCTTCAAACCCATTGATTTTGATACCTCCTGCGTTGTAGTACATAGAGAAATCACCACCTACGGAGCTTAATGCAGGCATCGAATAGATATAGTTTTTGGTGTTACGGTAAAATGCTGAGGCTTCTGCGAAGAACGTGTGATTATTTACACGTTTCGTGAAAAACACGCCAAGGTTGTAGTTGTTGCTGTTTTCTGGTTGGAGATTGGCATTTCCAATCACCTCTTCCGCATTTCCGTACAGTTCGATCAGTCCTGGCAACCGAAGCGCATATTCATACGAAGCTTTAATACCCGTTCCTTCTGTCAGTTTGAATCGGGAAGCCCCGCCATATCCCCAGTAGCTGGAGTGCTCTTTGGATACTGAACTGTCGGTACCGATTACCTTACCTGAAAATCCGAAATGTTTAACAAAGAAGCTATTAGATAGCCTTGAATCAAAGAAATCCTGTTGGTAGGTAAAACCCAGAATCTTCTTGTTCAGGCGGTTTGACCGGTCGTAAGAGTGATTATAGGGGTCAATCTCATTGTAACTTTCCCTGAATGAAGCATTGTAGTTATAGTTCAGGTTGAACATGTGGTCTGGTGTCAGCGCATAGTTCAGGTTGAGCTGGGCAAGTGCATTTCCTCCCGTAAGATGCGTGATAGACTTGTTTACGTTTAATTCTCCGCTGGTTTGATTTACACGATCAGGAATTCCGTTCCACTGATACCAGGTTCTCGAACTTGTATCGGTAACCACCGATTTGTCATTCGAAATATTAGCAAAAGCCCTTAATGCAAGTCCTTTAACAAATAAATCGTCTTTGCGGTAACGCAGGGAGGGTACCGTGTTATGGCTTTTGTTGGTCATCTCTCCGATAACTTTATCCTGGGTAGCGCCCGTCTGGCGCTCTTTGTAGGTATTCGTATGTGTCAAACCCAGAACAAATACATCCGCCCATTTTTTGTTGGATATCCCCACTTCAATTTGTCCCATATAGGATTCAAAACCATCGTGAAAACGTCTGAGACGATCTTTTACAACGAATTTACCATCTTCAATTACCTGTAATTTTACATTCGCCTCAGGATTATTCCGCATCCAGTAGTTGTTGTCAGAAAAATTGTAGTAAGAGCTGATGTTGACCGTAATTCCGGATTTAGGAGCAGTGTAACTTCCTGAAAGGGCTGCACGGTGGGTGTTAAACGAACCGATGGAATAGCTTGCGTCCAGCTTGTTGTTACCTTTGCCTTTGGTAACTATATTGACAGCACCACCCAGTGCATCCGACCCCAGGTAAGCTGGAACAACACCTTTATACACTTCTATTCTTTCGGCAAGATTGACGGGTATGTTATTCAACGACAAACCTCCTCCGAATGACTCCATGGGTATTCCATCGATGAAAAACTTAATATGGTTTCCGGAGAGGCCGTTCAATGAAAACCGAAAGTCGGAACCCAAACCACCACTTTCCTGTATCCTGACACCACTCATACGGTTAAGCACCTGGTTAATGTCGGAAGATGTATTCGCAAATGCCTTCGTATCAAGTGCATTGACGTTATAGGCTCCTTCCTTAAGTGCTCTGCTTTCTGTTTTCCCAACAACGCGGACTTCATTCAGATGCTGTGAGTTTTCTTCCATCACGATCAGCACTTCCTGATTTTGTCCGCTTTTCAGCGTCACGTCCCGTTGGTGATTCTTATATCCTACTGCCGAAAACAAAAGTTGATAGGTTCCGGATTTAAGACCATTAATACGAAACTTACCGTCAGCGTCGGTATGTTCGCCCCGTGATGAATTTTTGATCTGAACCGCAACACCGGGAATTCCTTCTCCCGAAATCCCTTTGATGGTTCCGTGAACGTAGAGCTGAGCCATACTCTGCAATGAGTACAGCAGTAGGATAGAGGTAAAAATGAATCGGGTAGACTTACTGCGTAATTTTAAATCCATAAAGTTTTATATTACTTACTCTATGGAAGTAGCGCAGGCACTTTTATCCCGAAGGTCGAGGGAGAAAAATATTGGTAATTTTAGATAAGGTTCATTTTTGTTAACTAATAATGATGATTTAAATATTTGATTTTGAGTAAATTAAATACATTAAAATAAAATGTGAAATTTTTAGAAATAGGATGTTTTATGTGTTCGCGTGCCAGTTTTTACTGTATATTCGAGCGGAATTCTGATGTCTTCACTCCCGGGCTTCGACAAGCCTGACGGTTGCAAAGTCAGGTTTATACGCCACAGGTTGTTGTTAATGGGAAAGCGGAATTTGTTGGATCAGATCAGGTGGCAGTAGCCAAAGCTCTGATTAGTAGTTTTCAGAATACGCCAGGCAATTCTCTGAAATTGAATGGTGAGCGACACGAAGGGAAAATGGCTATTACCTATCAGGTTTCTGGAAAAATCGAGAGTTCGGAATTGGTGATTGCGGTGGTACAGAAACAGGCAGAACGGCATATCAAATGAGGTGGGAACATGGGCAGAACATTACGCCACGCGCAGATTGTAAGAGTGTTGCGCTCTTTTGCACTGGATAACTCCGGAAGAGGAGAGGTTATTGTCGGGTTACCGGAGGGGTTTTCGGCAGAAGACTGGGAAGTATTAGGACTGGTTCAGAATAAAAAGTCAGGTAATATTCTGGCAGCGAACCGATTAAAAATAACGTAAAATACTTAGCCTTAACGAGTATATTCAGTTAGGTAATTACTGTTAATATAATGCAGTGGCAAGATTGCGCCAGCCACTGCATTGTTGTTTTTCAGAGAAGTTTGCAATGAAGAAGCGGTTAATTTTTACCAGCTATTTCCTCCAATAAAATGTAACGCCCTCTATGCTTTTCCGTTTTTAAGCTGCTGTTCACATCCAGATACATGTAGGCCGCGTTTGCGTCTTTTTTGACGGCTGTCCATTGCGGCAAACCTTTTCCGTTTGGATCTCCTTTTTTGATAAAGTTGACAAAGTAATCCTGCATCGTTGCCGACACTTTATGGTCGTCCGGCGTCCAGGCATAGACCTTATTGTGTGAAAGATTTCCCATGGCATATTCGATTTCCGCAGAGTGTACTGCCCCTTTTGGCAATGGCGCTTTGCTGGCTTCCGTACTTTTGGAAACCCCACCTGCAAGGTTTGCTGTTACATTTCCTATCTCAGCACTCATAGCAGGACGTGGGCGGCCATAAAGATAGCGGTATACCGGTTTGTCGCCACCTGTTTTGCTTTGGAGATCTATCCATTTCCAGGTCCCGAACCCAATAAAACGATCACCTGCAAGATCGGTCGCCACCTGCTCCACTTCAGCGTCGGAGCTGGCTGAGTATTCCTTTAGAATCTTGTCGGCTTGCTCACCATATAGTTTCTGAACCGCCTTTTTGTAGTTTTCCAAATTAGGTTCCTCTTTGCCTAAAACCATTCTGAAATTCATTTCCTCCGTGTTCCAACCTGCAAGTAAAGGTACCTGAGACTGTTTTCCTTCTTGGAATATTTTCAAAGGGGCTTCAGGGAAAAAGTATCCGTCCACAGCAGAAGAGAATCGGGGGACGCCTGATCCTGCAGTAGCCTTCAATAATTCTTCAGCAGGTATAGCACGCATTTCTGCAAGTGTTTTCTTACCCAGCTGCTCGTTGAATTTGGCTCCTGCCTGCTCTGCCTGAGTCAATTGCACCGGTGGTAGTGTACCCAAGACTGAGCCGCTTTCGCCGATGGCTGCCGAGAAAAGGTTTTTAGACAGCGGAGAGGCCATCAATGCACTCACAGAAAGCGAACCAGCTGATTCTCCTGCAATCGTAACACGGTTTGGATCACCGCCAAAAGCTGCAATATTCTGTTTCACCCAGGCCAGAGCTGCTGCCTGATCCAGATATCCATAATTGCCGGAAGCGTTGTGAGGCGATTCCTTGGTCAGCGCTTCAGAAGCATAAAAGCCGAACACACCCAGGCGGTAGTTGACAGTGAGGCTCACAATACCTTTGGTTGCCATACTCTCTCCGTCGTAACGACCCTCTGAGCCATCACCTGCTATAAATCCTCCGCCGTAGAAATACACAAGTACAGGCAGTTTCTCGGTGGCCGATTTCGCAGGTGTCCATACATTTAGGTACAGACAGTCTTCACTCATGCCATCTGAGCGGAAACCCATGTCTCCAAATACTGCATTTTGCATGGCACGTGGACCAAATTTGTTCGTTTTTCGGATTCCCTGCCAGTTTTTAACCGGTTGTGGTTCACGCCATCTTAACGAACCTACAGGTGGCGCTGCGAATGGAATCCCCTTAAATGAGCGGACTCCGGATGATTCAGTGACGCCTTCAACCAGACCGTTAGCAGTTTTGGCTTGTGGCGCGGATGCCGTTTTAACGGATTGGGCAGTGGCTGTATGCAACATTTGCATAGCGAGCAACATAGTAATAAAAATAGTTTTCATTTAAGTCTTATGAAGAATAGGTGCTATTTAATTACGACAATCGGATCACTAAATCAATATTGTCTCATTGTGGGACAATAATAAATAAATCTTTTGACAATCTTTCTTTTTTCTAACTTGCACATCTTATTTTACTATAATGAGTGAACATAAAGAAAACCAACTACATCAGAATTCACGGGGAATTGGCTACTTACCCGGATTGGCTATGGATTTTGTGATTTTTGGATTTGATCAGGATCAGCTCAAAATTCTTTTGCTTGAATACCGTAACACTACGCTTTGTGCACTGCCAGGAGGGTTCATCAGAGAAAGTGAAAATTTGAACGATGCAGCCCGACGCGTGCTGCATGAGCGAACAGGACTTGCGGATATCTACCTTGATCAGTTTTATACTTTCGGAGATTTGGCCCGTTACGACAAGGTTCCCCTACGAACCATTATGCAGGCTAAAGGGATGAATCCGGCTGATGATCACTGGCTTTTACGCCGTTTCGTTTCAGTAGGTTATTATGCGCTTATCGATTTCAGCAAAGCCGCTCCGGTTCCCGATACACTTTCAGATACCTGCGTTTGGTATACATTGGAAAATCTGCCCCAGCTGATGCTGGATCACCAGGCAATTATTCAGAAAGCGCTGGATACGCTTAGGGCAGATCTTGACAGAAAACTGGGTGGGAATGATAGCTGGGCTGCACCTTTGCTTCCTGAGTCGTTTACTATGCGCGAACTTCAGAAATTATATGAAACGATTCTGGGCCAAAAGTTGAGACGCTCCGGTTTTCAGCGAAAGGTACTGGGGCTTGGCATACTGGAGAGGTTAGAAAAGCAGTATAGCGGAGGGGCGCACAAAGCACCTTATTTGTATCAGTTTGTGAAGGGGAATTAGAAAGAGAAGAAGTTTCCCCTCAACATATGTTAAGTATTCTCAGATTTCTCACGTTTAAGTTTGCATCCTGAACAAACCACAGGATATGAAAACATTGACAAAAGAGATTTTTGAGACTGTAAACAAAAGTGTATTTTCAAACATTGTGAAAATCACATCGCCGCACAGACTTGGGATCAGGTTGGTTCTGTTATCGATGCTATTGATTAGGTTAGAAGCTGATGCTTCGAAGGTGGATACCCTTCAAGTACACTCTACATCGATAAACAAACAGATTTTTACGCTGGTCATCAAACCGGAAAAGGGGGGGAGCTACCCTTCTGTCTATGTGTTACATGGCTATAGCGGCAATCCGATCAGAACCATTCAGGTGGATATTCCCTCGTTAAGAAAATTGGCAGATCTGTACCAAATTGTTTTTGTTATTCCCGATGGCGGCTATGATAAATGGTATCTGAATAGTAACAAACAAAAGAACGTGCAGTATGAAAGTTTTCTGGGAGAGGAGCTGCCTGCTTATATTGACCTGAATTATCCAACTATTAAAAGCCGTTTTGCCAGGGCGATAATGGGATGGAGCATGGGTGGTTACGGCTCGTTACGCGTGGGTGGTAAATACTCATCAAAATTTGGTGCTATAGGAAGTATGTGCGGAGCTGTTTCCATTGAGCCATATATGAAAGGTTTTGGGATAGATCAATTGATTGATGTGGCAGACTGGAAGAGTTATGATATTTTGTCGAACTGTGCGCAATATCAGTTCACGTAACAGCACCTGATCTTAACTTGCGGCGAGTCGGATCCTTTTTTGTCCTACAACAGAGCATTACACCAACAGCTCAGCCAACTCACAGTAGACCATAGTTATCTTGAACAGCCTGGTGCGCACAATTTTGAGTACTGGAGCGATGCGGCGGGGTGTGTGGTGCTGTTTTTGAATCAATATTTCGATGAGTATAAAAGAATGGCAGGGTAATAGTTTTGCTTGTTGCGGTAAGTTACTATGTCAGGGGATAGCCGCGTTCAGGAACTCATAAACTGAATAAATGCTTTTTAATAGAAGTATTCTTGCAGTTTATAATTCGATATGGCAGACAAACTAATTCAAAATATACCTTTTTCCATTCTGGATCTTGCCCCAATAACAGAGGGAAATGATGCAGGTGTAACGTTCAAAAATAGTCTGAGGCTCGCACAGCGCGTGGAAGAGCTTGGCTACAACCGCTATTGGCTTGCCGAGCACCACAACATGGAAAGTGTTGCCAGCTCAGCGACCTCAGTATTGATTGGCTATATTGCCGGAGGCACGAAAACAATCAGAGTTGGGAGCGGAGGTATTATGTTACCGAATCATGCACCGTTGATCGTAGCCGAGCAATTTGGTACGCTTGCGTCGCTATACCCCGACCGGATTGATCTGGGACTTGGTCGTGCACCAGGAACAGACCAGGTTACAGCACGAGCGCTCAGGCGAAACTATATGGAATCGGTGCAAGATTTTCCTGACGATATAATGGCATTGCAAACCTATTTTTCAAAGGACAATAGCAATGCAAAGGTGCGGGCGATTCCCGGAGAGGGGTTGGATGTTCCGATCTGGATATTAGGTTCGAGTCCTGATAGTGCGCATTTGGCTGCCCACCTGGGATTGCCTTATGCATTTGCAAGCCACTTTGCGCCTAATCATTTTCTTACCGCAATTCAACTTTACCGTAACAATTTCAGGCCATCAAAACACCTTGCTCAACCTTATGTGATGGCATGTGTGAATGTGATTGCGGCAGATACAAACAGTGAAGCCGAGCGGCTCGCTACTTCATTTCTGCAATTGGCTACCGGAATTATTACAGGTAAAAGACGTGCTTTGCAGCAACCGGTGGATAGTATGGATGGACTATGGAGCGACTATGAGGAAGCTGCGGTGATGCAAATGATGAAATACACTTTTATCGGCGACAAAGATAAAATCAGTAAAGATCTGACGTATTTTCAACAGCGTACGCAACTTGATGAGCTCATGGTGACCAGTCACATCTACGATCCGCAGGCGCGTATTCATAGCTATGAGGTTTTGAAGCAGGCGCAACAAGAAGGCTAAAAGTAGTTCCCTGGATTTATAATATGAATAAGAAGCACTTAGCTTGATGGCTGAGTGCTTCTTATTATGGGCTTGTTTCCATACCAAACGTATCTAATTTTGTCCCGCGTATTGTCCGCTATACGGAAAATGCCGCTTGAATTTCTTCAAACGGCATTTTGCAGAGAGGAAGAGATTCGAGCCCAAAACGTAAAAAATTAATAATCAACGCATTGCAACTCTTGGTTTAAATCTCCCACGATTCTCCCGCTAATCAAAATTCCCCAATAAATACCTTAATCATTACCGACATCAGCAGGTATCAATCCACCTCTAAAGTAACAACGTGATTACTAATATCCAAATGCAGGCTTTCTTAAGGAAGTTCTGCACTACCATTTTCGTGGAGTGTTTCCGCACTGTGAGATGCAGGGATCTGAATAAACCAAGCAATTAGCTTATATTGAGGTAATTACGACATATCTTTGGTCAGGCTAAACTGATAACTCACTGGCTTTTGAAGGTAATAACTGATCGCCTGTAAAAGCAATAGAAAATACCGGAACACTTTCTAAAACCCTCTCCGCTTAGCAGAGTATATCTACCTTCAACAATTACTCTAACCAGTTCTCAAAACATAATACGGTTATACCCGCATTCTGTATGAAATCTGCTACGAGAATATAAAACCTTCAGTTAGTATCAAGGATAATAAAATCATTTCTAAGCAATTAGAACTACCTATTTAATGTAAGACGATCACCAAAAACTAGATCGAGCCAGTAAAGGTACCTGTTTCTAGGTAACC
>NZ_QNUL01000027.1 GCF_003383615.1 Dyadobacter luteus | reverse complement strand
AGACCGGCTAAGCTGTAGATTCCCAGCCGCATGTCAGCAGGACTCCGGTACAAAAAGTACCGGCAGCTGTGAGATAAAGCTAGCATATTAAAGGATGAGCTTCTTGATAAAAGAAGCGTCAAGAGATCCGAACAGCTCTATACGCGCTCCCGATGGAAAAGTAATGGCGGCCAGCACCTGTTGATTTTGCTCAATTAAATCCGGTTGTTGAACCGGTATCTGGCTGAACCCGCGGGTTGGTTCGACGGGAGCGACATTCTTGCCGCGGAATTTTTTAACCCAGTAATTGAATTTATGGTAGCCAATACCATTCCGATTGCAAAAAGCCTGTTTGCTTATACCTTGCGTTTGCCATTGATCGTACAGCTCACGCATTTTTTTCGTCTCAGTTTTCATGAAACAAGATTACGGACTA
The DNA here is from genome assembly GCF_003383615.1 of Dyadobacter luteus. Classification (GTDB taxonomy): domain Bacteria; phylum Bacteroidota; class Bacteroidia; order Cytophagales; family Spirosomataceae; genus Dyadobacter; species Dyadobacter luteus. The sequence goes on along the minus strand of NZ_QNUL01000027.1, from coordinate 88,945 downwards.
TAAGGATCTGTTAAAATATGGTTTTATCGGACGCATACAACCATCCTGCATGCGTTTATTTGGATTGGCAAAGGCTCTAAGAAAACGAGAACCTGTTTTCTTCATGTGTTCGATTACAAATTTTGGAATTATATGACTTTCCATTAATTCTGCCTCGACTTCATACAACTTACATATTCCTTTCATAGTGATGTAGATTTACCAAAGTACAGATCAGGGATAGATGTTTTATGTTGTTTTTGTGAGTAAAGCGCATATATCTATACTCATACTGCATTCAAAGAGGGGAACTAGGAGATAAATTACGAATAAGTCTCTGCAACAGTCACAATTTCAGTGGCGTATAGTCGATTGGATTACCAATCAATATGTCTATGAAACCAGGCTTTACCTCCTTATTACTTTTACTTTTTTCAGGTTCTTTGCTTGCGCAGAGTAGTGCTGATTATTACACTCTTCCGGTGAAGAAAGAGCCGGGGTTTGAACATCACAATACTGAATCATATCTGAAACGGTTTGGTGAAGTGCGGATCAGGAATCGCTGGTATGCGGGGTTTAATGGTTTTGTCAGGAACGATCAGGCAAAGCTCAACAACAATTTTAATGATCTGATAGGCACACAGTCGGCCACTGATTATGGTTTCGGTGCCAGTGTGGGTTGGGTGAGCAGGGAGCAGTGGACCATGGAACTGGAATATGCACGCTCACCGATACATAATACACTGGTGCTACATGGCGATTATCCTCAGATCTATAAAATGGAGAATGATAAGAACAGTATTTTATTTCGGGTAAAACGGCGTATCCTGTTTGGTAAACCCAGTATTCGTCGGTCTGCATTATGGGTGGGTGCAGGAGCCGGAATTGTTCCTAACTCAGGAAGACAAACGAAATATAGAGAATTTATAGGTTACAGGAGTGCAGGTCGAAGAATGGGATATGATACATTGTTTATCACCAGTGATACCCGTGTTAGTTCACACCCCACGGCGGCACTTGAAGCTTCTGCAGAATACATACTGAAGGTTTCTAAAAAGATCGATATCAGTTTCTTTTCGCGTTACCAGTGGGGGGCGGGAAATTCTGTCAGGACGGAGCTGGTATATTATGTCAACGGCACTGAGAACCAGTCAGCCAGCATTACTGGTAATGGAACAGGGTTGGCCTTCGGTGTCTCATTGCGTTATAATATGCACTTAGGGTATGATTTCGGGAGGATGAATAGTTCTTCTCAAAAGGAAACGAATCTGTGATTCTCGTTTGGTATGTAAATAAAGAAACTGCCCCCAATAAGCTGAGGCAGTTTCTCTTTTTAATACTCCAATCAAATTACGCTTTACACAGCAAGCCGTTTCTTTCTGTTGAAGAAACCATAAACAATCGGGAAAATAAGTAAGGTTAATACCGTTGCCGTAATCAACCCGCCGATTACGACAATGGCCAGTGGCTTTTGAGTTTCGGAACCAATACCGGTTGAAGTAGCGGCGGGTAATAAGCCAATAGCAGCCATCAGTGCGGTCATAATGACTGGTCTGATCCTGGATTTGACACCTTCACGAATGGCCTGATCGAGTGACATTCTATCGGCCAAGTTTTTATTAAAGACTGAAATCAGAATAACTCCGTTTTGTACACATAAGCCAAAGAGCGCAATGAAGCCAACCCCTGCCGAAATCCCGAAGTTCATATGGGTTACATGCAAGGCAAGAATCCCGCCTATCAGTGCGAAAGGAACATTTACCAACACCAGTCCGGCATCTTTGGCATTATTGAACATGATAAACAGGAGAATAAAAATCCCGATAAGGCTGATCGGAACAACCTGCCCCAATCTTGCCGTAGCACGTACCTGATTTTCAAATTCTCCAGACCAGTTCACAGCATATCCTTTGGGCAATGATTTCAGAAGTGGTTTTACACGTTGTTGTGCATCGGCAATGGTGCTTCCAAGATCCCGTTCACGCACGGAGAATTTTACACCAATAAACCTTTTGTTGTTATCTCGGTACACAAATGCGGGTCCGGTAATGGTTCTGATGGTTGAAATCTCCTTCAACGGAATTTTGCCACCCGTCATCGTTGGTACCATCAGCTGCTGAATATCATCAACGCTTTTTCTGTATTGCTCTTCATAACGTAGTCTGATATCGAATTTACGTTCTCCTTCATAGAGAATCGAAGCCGTCTTTCCTCCAATGGCCATTTCGATCACCGCTTGTACGTCGGCGGTACTTACGCCATACTGCGCCATTTTATGGTCGTGCAAAATCACGCTCACTTCAGGCTGACCTATATTCCTGAGAATACCAACATCTTTAATCCCCGGAACATCTTTAATGGCTTCCAGTACTTCATTGGCTTTGGTGTTCAGCGTTTCCAGATCATCTCCGTATATTTTGACAGCATTGCTGGCGTTCATACCCGCTACAGCCTCTGCTACGTTGTCAATAATGGGCTGGGAATAATTGTAGTTAATACCTTGGAATTCCTTCAACTTCGTATCCATTTCTTCAATCAGTTCATCCTGGGTAATTTTCCGTGTCCATTCCTCTTTTGGTTTCAGGTTTACCTGCATCTGTACATAGTAAAATCCTGAAGGATCCGTTCCGTCATTGGAGCGGCCCGTTTGCGATAACACGCCATTCACCTCAGGGAATTCGTTGAGTTTGGCACGAAGTACTGTTACCATTTTAATGGTCTCGTTTAGCGAGCTGCTCATAGGCATTTTGGCTTCTACCCAAAGCGCACCTTCATTCAATGTCGGAAGGAACTCCGTTCCCAACAGGGTAGAGGAGAAGAGGCTTAGACCCATAAATACAGAAGCAAAAAGCACACTCACTTTTTTATGTCCGTAACACCACTCAAAACCTTTGGTTACAGCATTGTCGAAGAAACGGACGATAGGGTTACTTTTTTCACGCACGTTTTTATTCAGCAGATAAGAGCAAAGCACCGGCACAAGTGTGAGGGTGTAAAGCAATGCACCAAGTAATGCAAACCCAAGTGTATAGGCCAATGGTGTAAACATCTTGCCTTCCACTTTCTGGAAACTGAAGATGGGTATAAGTGCGGTAATAATGATCAGCTTCGAGAAGAATATAGCTTTACCGAGTTCTCCACCCGTTTTTTTGATCAATCCCAGTTTGGAAAGTCTGTTGAAACGCTGCATGCCATTCTTGTGTGCGAGATGATCCAGCGCCACAAAAATCCCTTCCACCATTACCACGGCACCGTCAATGATGATCCCGAAGTCGATCGCCCCCATCGAAAGCAGGTTGGCCGACATGCCTTTCATTTTAAGACACATAAAGGCAAAAAGCAGCGCTAACGGAATGATGATGGATACGATGATGGTTGTGCGCCAGTCGGCCATGAAAAGGAATACAATTACCGTTACAAGTACGATCCCTTCGATCAGGTTGTGTTTTACCGTATGTGCGCAGAATTCAATCAGATTATCGCGGTCATAAAACGTTACCATTTTTACATCCGGCGGTAAAATTTTAGTGTTCAGCTCTTCGACCTTATCTTTGATCAAAGCCAGAACTGCACTTGGGTTTTCGCCTTTACGCTGCACGACAATTCCTTCCACCACGTCGTCGTTTTCGTCCAATCCTACCTGACCAACACGTGGCATATCTGATTCTTTCACTACTGCCACATCGCGCACCAGAATTGGGTTTTCATTCACATATTCCACGATAATGTTTTCGATATCGGGAATGGAAGTCAACAGCCCTATACCGCGAACAACGTAGGCCTGCCCGTTTTTTTCAATCACATCACCGCCCACGTTAATGTTACTCTTCGTTACCGCCTGATACACTTCCAGTGGTGTAATATTGTATTTAACCAGATTGGTAGGATTTACCTGCACTTCATAAATCTTCTCGCGCCCTCCGAATGCCACCACATCAGCAACGCCGGGAATACTTCTCAGCTGGCGGTCAATTACCCAGCTTTGTAGTGTGAGCAATTCCCTGCTATCCCGATCTTTGCTCTTTAGTGTATATCTGAAAATCTCACCCGTGGGACCGTAAGGAGGTTGCACGTCGGGTTCGACTCCCTCGGGCAAGGAAATATTTCTTAGCTGGTTGTTGACCTGCTGCCGCGCGAAAAAGTCTTCTACATTGTCGTCAAAAATGATCTTGATAATACTAAGCCCGAACATGGTCGTGCTCCGGACATTGGTTTTCTGCTGCACTGAGTTCATGGCAACCTCTATAGGTACCGTCACAAAACGCTCTATTTCCTCAGCACTCCGGCCATTCCATTGCGTTACAATGATGATCTGTGTATTGGTAACGTCCGGAAATGCTTCCAGAGGTGTATCGCGGTAGCTGGCAATTCCTGCAACGATGAGCAGGCCTGTCATGAAAAAAATGAAGAAACGGTTCTTAAGAGAGAAACCTACAATTCCCCGAATGAATTTATTCATCGAAATAATGATAGAATGAGTGAATGAGTAAAAGGGCGAATGATAGAATGATTGAATCAGAGAATGATAGAATACCGAAAATTTCGATACTAGTGATTTTGCGCGTTGGTGTGGTCACTCATTCTCTCATTCAGAATTCACTTATTAGTCATTCAGCGCGTCGTACACCAGCAACTGATTTTTGGAAATGATCACATCGCCATCCTTTAAACCGCTGCTGATGTAAGTCCTGTTGGCCAGTGAGCGATATACTTCCACAGCCCTAGTTTCAATTTTGGAACGACCATGAAATACCATTACCCAATTTTTACTGCGGTCAAAAATGACAGCCTGCGACGGAATTGCCTGCATTTGATTACTTTCTTCAAAGTTCAGATATACCGTTGCATGCATTTCAGGTTTTAGTTTGAAACCGACATTTTGCAGCTGAATCCTGATTTTCATCGTCTTGGTTTCAGGATCAAGTACATTATAGATCTTGTCCACTTTCCCTTTGAAAATCTGGTCAGGGAAGGAAATGGTTTTTACATCGGCTGCCATGCCCAATTGTACTCTCGGAATATCACTTTCGTTAACGTTTGCCAATACCCACACATCCGCGATTTGTCCTACTGTAAACAAACTTTCGGAGTTATCGGAACGCAGCTGCATTCCGCGGTTGACATTCTTGTTAATAATAAATCCGCTGATCGGGGATTTGATGGTATAGTTGGTCGATTTTCCAATGCCATAAATCGAAAATATCTCCTTCACACGGTTCAGTTCAGCCTGCGCTTTATCTACCATTTGGCGGGCGGTGATTGCATCCCTTTCAGGAACCAGTTTGCTTTCGTAGAGGTCTTCTGTTGAGGAAAGATTTTTTTGAGCAATCAGCAAGTCGGATTGCGCCTGTATCATCTGACGCTCAAAATCTGCCACTTCACCTGAACGGATAGTAGCGAGTTTTTGGCCTTTTACCACATTGTCGCCCAGCTCTACACTTACATCCTCCACATTTCCCCCTACCAGCGGGAAGATTTTTATTACTTTGTTTTCATCAGGAACCACTTTCCCCACGAGAGTAAGTTCGTTCCGCACGGTCTCCGTTTTTACGGTATCCAGTGTAATGCGGCTCATCATTGTATCGGAAAGCATAAAAGCCTTTGCTTCTTCCGGAGCTTCCTGCTTTTTACTACAGGCGACATTCCAGATTACGATAGAGGTAAGTAAGGTTACAGAAATTAACTTTTTCATTGTATCGTCTTTAAGAGAAATATCTTTGTTAAAACGGGGTGAAATATTAGTTGAACAGCTCTTCGCCTACCACAAAATTGAGCTCCTCATATACCTTGATCCGGTCGGCCTGAAGGCGGTTGAATTCACGGATACTCTCGTTATAAGTTTCGATGAAGTCAATGAATTCGAGCAGGGTAATATTTTGCTTTTGAAAATTGTCATATATGCCTTTGTTCAGTAATTCAAACTGTTCTGTAAATCGGCTTTCCACGCTCTGATAGGCTGTTTCAGCAATATTTACTTTTTGTAAAGCGGCATCTACTTCGTTGTTGATACTGATTTCCTTTGCTTTTTCTGCTGTCTTAAAATAGCTGATATTACTTTTGGCTGCCCTGATATTTCCCTGATTACGGTTGAAGACAGGTAAGTCCATTGTTGCCGAAACGCCGAAATAATTATTAGTGTAATTACTCGCCTGATCATATACGGCACCGAGCTGGAGGTTTGGCTTTGCCAGCGCTTTTTGCAGGGTATAGTTGAGTTCCGCCTGTTTGGAAGAGGATTGCGCTACTTTCAGATCAGCCCTGCTTTGAATGGCTTTGTCTTTCAGGGTTGATGTATCATAATTACGAATTTGATAACGATTAATATCCTGCTCGCTGACTAATGCTTTAATGGGAAGCTCTGTATTCAGATAGGTACGGAGATCACGCTGATTTTCGGATAATTCAAAGAGAATGTCGGCGCGGTCATTTGTAAGCTGAAACATGAGTGCTTTCAGCCGGACTACCTCTTTCAGTGAAATATTATTTCTGCTATACTCCTTGTCGAAGGCTGTGATGGTAGTACGTAATGTGGAGATCTGCTTATCGAGCCTTGCGATGGTTTGCTCCAGAAAATAGGTTTCGAAGAACAATTGTCTCAGGTCAAATTTTAATGTTCTGATCAGATTATAAAACTGAAATTCACTTTTACGTGTCGATTCTACATCCAGTGCCACCTGCTTGTTTCGCTTGCCGGCACGGGTAATCATTTGCTGAATACTGATTGCTTTCTGACCGTTGCGTCCTACGTCCAGAAAGCCGCGTGATGGATTATAGGCGCTTATCTCAAGGCTTAATGAGGGGTTGTCCCATAATTTGTCCTGAATTTCAATGGATTTGGCAATATCAATCTGATATTTTTCCGCTAATAATTCAAGGTTGTTTCGGAGGAAAAGGCTGTCGGCCTGATGAATAGAAAGCCTTAGTGTGTCCTGCGCATGCACGGTACCGTACAACAGGGTGAAAAATCCAATGAGGTGAATTCGCATATTTTCTGTTTTAGAATCTGCGATATTCCGACATCAGTATTACAGCAACCTTAAATTAACTTTAGAAAAACATTAGAAAGTCAGATGTGGAACAGCTGTACTTTAAAAGAGCTTCCTTTGCCAGGTTCGCTTTCTACGGAAAGATGCCCTTTGTGCAGCTCTACAATACGCTGACAAATCGAAAGACCTATACCGAAGCCCGGCAGATCGCTGGTCAGCGCTGATCGGTAGAATGGATTAAAGATGTGAGGGAGGTCGTCTGCGCTGATACCGTAACCTTCATCCTTTACGGTTACACCACAATAGGTTTCATTTGTATCAATGAGAATCCGGGCTTCGTGGTTTTCTGAGTATTTGCAGGCATTGTCTATCAGGTTCAGAAATACCCTTTTCAGTAATTCTTCATTTCCCTCAATGACGGTTTCTCTCTCATTTTCAGGAATGGAGGTATAATCAATACTGACTTTGTAATCGGGCGAGGTAGTCAGTATTTCTTCTTTGGCAAGGAATACAAGATCTTCAACGCGAACCTGCGACATTTTCAGCCGCTCGATATTCTCCATGGAACGGGCAAGGAAAAGCAGGTTGTTTGTAATGCTGATTAACCTTTCCGTATCAGAAAACAGATTGTCGAAAACCTCTTCCAGATCAGGATCATTTTTCAAAAAACGTTGTCCCAACTGAATCTCGGATTTTAAAGCGGCAAGCGGTGTCCTGAGCTCATGTGAAGCGTGCGAAACGAAGCTTTTTTGTTGCTCAAAAGCCTGATTGAGTCGATAGAGTACCGTGTTGAAGTTGATAGCAAGTTGTGCGATTTCATCTTTTCGGTTTCCTTCGTCAAGTTTTTGGGAGAGGTTCTGAGCTGTTATGAGAGAAATCTGATCATTGATGTGGCTGATAGGTCGAAGCGAATTGCCCGCAAAATAGAAACCCAAACCAACGGTAATGACAATACCGACTATGAGTCCCCAGGTGAGTGTTTTGATAAGGTTGTCCTGTTTGCTCTTTCCGAATTTATCAAAGGCAGAAGCAAGTACAACAAGAGGTTCAGTTCCTTCTGTATAGAGTAATCCGATTACTTCGCTTTCACCTTGCACAAACTCTATACTATTCTTTTCACGCACTTCTTCCAGCAAATTGGCATGGTAGGTAAGTAGCTTATCGTCTACGCTGGAATAAACCAAATCGTTTTTAGAATTGAAAATAAGAACCTTCTCATCCAGCATTTCGGTGAGCGTGTTCTCATCAATCACTTTGAGCAGATCTTTGTCAATACCATGTACTTTCACCAGCAAACGACAGGTAGTACGGGCTTTACTCCTCAGACGGTCGAAAAACTCTTCCTGGCGGAAAGTGGAAGAAACGGTGTAAACCACCACCGAGAATACAAATAGCAGCGCAGCAACCAGAATGGTAAACTGTATGGCGATTCTTTCTTTTATCTTCACGAGGAGTGGTTTATGAGTGTCCGCTATTCTTCTTTCAGTATATAGCCAAGGCCCGGGCGTGTGTGAATGAGTTTCGGACTGAAATCCTTATCCACCTTCTTCCGCAGGTAGTTGATATATACTTCTACTACATTTGTTCCGGGATCAAAATTGAGATGCCAGACGTGCTCGGCAAGATCCATTTTCGAAATAACCCGGCCCCGATTGACAAGGAAATATTCCAGCAAAGCAAATTCTTTTGCTGTAAGTTCAATGGATTTTCCTGCTCTTACTACTTCTTTGGTAGTGAGGTTCATAACGAGATCCGCCATTTTTAATGTTTTGTTGACAGTCTCCGGATTCCTGATTTCTGAAAGTCTCAGTGCGGCATGGATGCGTGCAAGCAGCTCTCTGAAATCGAATGGCTTTACAATGTAGTCATCCGCGCCACGTCCCAATCCTTCTACTTTATCTTCAATCTCCCCGTATGCAGTGAGCATGATGATCGGGATAGCAGGCTTGTACAGTCGTATTTGCTGACAAACCTCAAACCCGCGCATCCCAGGAAGATTTACATCAAGCAATATCAGGTCGAATTTTTTGTCAAGCGCAAGTTGCTTTCCGGTGATACCATCCTGAGCTATCTCCGCCTCGAAATGTTCTGAAACCAAACCGCGGTAGATATTTTGTGCAATGCGCTTGTCGTCCTCAATGATCAGTATTTTTCTCATCTGGTGGTAAATCGGGTTGACAAATAAGTTGGTTATAGCACTTCGAGCGCCTGTTCAAGGTCGGCAATCAGGAAATCAGCATCTTCAAATCCTACGTACATTCGCGCCATACGATGTCTTTCATTTGCAGGATCAAAATTTTCGGGGCCTATTCCGGCGGCCTGTGGTAAAATAAGCGATTCGTGGCCACCCCAGGATACAGCTACAAGGAAATGTTTCAATGCATACGTGAATTTTTCGATTTGTGAATAGGAGTCCGATTTCAGGACAATAGTAAAGAGTCCGCATGCTCCCGTCATTTGTTTCTTTGCCAGTTCCAATTGAGGAAAATCATCGCTGAATGGAAAGAGAACCTTGTCGATCTTTGGATGGGCTTTCAGGAAACCGATTACTTTGTTGGTTGTTTGCGTGATATGTGCCAGTCGCATAGGCAAAGTACGTAACCCCCGCAGGATGAGCCATGCATTAAATGGAGAAATACCCGAACCGTTATTGAGTAGCTGTTCAAAGAAAATTCTCTGAAGCATATCTTCTTTTCCGGTCAATACACCGGCAACGGTATCGCTATGCCCACCCAGATATTTGGTTGCCGACTGAAGGCTCAGGTCAATACCCAATGCTAGTGGCTGTTGGTAAAGTGGGGTACAATAGCTATTGTCTAATATGGTAATAATATTGTGAAGTTTTGCCAGTTTGGCCACGGCTTCCAGGTCCTGAAGTTCGAAAGTAAGCGAGTTCGGTGATTCAAGGTAGATAATCCGCGTTTCGGGACGGATGGCTGCTTCAAAATTGCTGATGTCTGTTCCGTTAATATAAGTTGTGGTTACACCGAAGCGGGGAAGGAGATTATCAAACATCCGGGAAGCCCAGCTGTAAGGTCTTTCCACGGAGATGATATGATCGCCGGTTTTGATATTAGCCATTACCGAGCAGAAAATAGCGGAAGCGCCGCTGTTGAAAACCAGCGCATCTTCGGCTCCATCCAGCGCAGCCAGCTTTTTTCTCAGTATTTCAATGGTCGGGTTTTTCCCACGGGAATAGAGGTAAGTTGAATTTTCGTCTTCAAATGCTTTTCGTATTTCGTCAAATGAATCGAAAACAAAATTACTGGATTGCACGATGGGCGGAGCTACGGCATTAAAATAAAGGCTTCGGTCTTCGCCCAGTTCATTCAGTATATGAGATATTTCCATGGAATAAGTTAAGGTTGTTTAGAGTCTGCCTGATCAGGCGAGAGTGTATCTATGGGTGCTTGAAAAACGATTCCTGTGTCGAGTGAATGTATAATTGCCTTATTGCTATGGGCGAAATAACAGGTGTCGATCCCATGGCTGGCTATATTTTTAATATGTTGTGAGGTTTCTGGCTTACTTCTTGTTCTTGTTTGCCGGATGTATACGGCTCTGATATTTTGAGGAAATTGATTACATATTTTATCATAAATTTCAGGGTCTTTCTGTGAATCGTCACCGAGCAAAATAAATTGCAGTTCGGGGTAAAAACCTACAATATTCTGAATTTTGCGCAGTTTATGGTCGTGAGATCCTGCTCCGGTCATGACGAAATCGTCCAGGCCTGATTTTATTTTCTTTAACTTTAATATCGCTTTGGGCAAACCATTAAGTTCCGCAAATCTTACAATCATGTCATAAAGGTTCCACTCACTGCTTGAAACATAAAAGAAGATATTATTTTCTTTATGCGGATGCACTCTACTTGCATAGGACAGTAGCTGGTAATGCCTCACTACATCATCGAAGGGCTTTCGGGCCTGTACGTTTCTTGCAAGCAGTACAAAAAGCTTTCTGAATGACCTTCTACTGTGTGATATTAAGAAAGTATCGTCTATGTCGGATATAATGCCGTAAGAGCTTTGATACGGTATAAAAAATTCTTCGTCACTCGTCGCCTCGTAGTGTTTACCATCCACGTTGACGTCAACAGAAACAGAATATTGATGCCATCCCCCGTCAAGTTCTTCAGGAAGCGGAACCTGAAATCTGAAATAACCATCCTCTTCGGTGACAGTTTCAGCCGTTACCGAGCCTGCGTGCAGTACAACGCTTACATTTGGAATAGTTTTTATTGAAAACAGCTGAATGATTGTTCTTGCATAGCGAAAGCCTTTTCGTGTATATTTATGATCTCCGGAAGGATACTTTTTTACAACATGTCCATAAACAACCAGTTCTTTTTTATTTGCATACCCCCGGTATAATTTAATATCACATCGTTTCATACACCCCATTTTACGCATTTACAAGTCACTAATTTAGACATTATGTTTTCAGAACGAAAGGTTTTGTTGGTTGTTAACCCTATATCGGGCGATTTAGATAAGAATGAAATTTTTGACGCAGTCATCAACAGAACTAATGAAGAAGGCATAGATCTGAGGATTTATACTACTACGGGAAATCATGACGGGCAGATAATCAGGGAGATGGTAGAGAACCTGAGACCACAGCGGGTGATTGCCGCTGGCGGCGACGGGACTATTTCACTGGTGGCTCAGGCGGTGCATGATCTGGACGTAATTTTGGGCATTATTCCTGCTGGTTCGGCAAATGGTCTCTCGGTTGACTTTGGCATACCTGCCAGTCTGGAGGAGGCGGTGGATATAGCCTTTGGAGAAAATAAGATCGGAATAGATGCGGTGAGTATTAATGGGGAAATCAGTTTGCATTTGAGCGATATCGGATTGAATGCACTTCTTGTTAAAAATTATGAAAATGGCGAAACAAGAGGGAAAATGGGTTATGCCCGTGAAATGCTGAAAACACTTAGTGAACATGAAAATTTCAATGTCAGAATTACTACCAATGACGAATCGTTTGAAACGGAAGCACTGATCGTCATTATTGCCAATGCCCAAAAGTATGGTACCGGAGTAAATATCAATCCGCAGGGCAATATGTCTGACGGATTTTATGAACTGGTAATAGCTAAAAGACTTGATTTTATAGAAACGGCCAAGATACTGACCGGAAATACAGATCTTAATCCTGAAATTATGAAGATTATTTCCGTAGAAAATGCGGTGATTGAGTGTCTGGATAAGGAAGTGTATTTTCAGATTGACGGAGAATACAAAGGGCAGGTTAAAAAACTGGAAACACATATTCTGAAGGATTATATTACTGTGGCTGTACCCTGATCCGGTCTGCGCGCCCCGGTTTACGCAACCCGGTCTGTACGGCGCAGCCGGACTGAACGGATTTAGCCGCAACTGGTTTCACCGGTCTGCGCGACCCGGTCTGCATGACGCAGTCAGGCTGAACGGTGAAACCAGTTAACTAGTCCATTCGAGATAATATCCGGTACTCCATCAGTAGTACATCCCACCGGTATGCCTTTTCCGGTCAATCTCAATTCCTATTTTTACTTCTATGAAATCAGTTGCGACGGTTATTCTTCAAGCGTTTATAGTGGGTAGTGCCTGGGCACAAACACCGGAATTATGCCAGGGCAAATACTTTACAGAGGAACAGGGCAAAGCTTTTCTGGAAAGTCATCCTGCGACAACAAAAGCTGCATGGGAGGCAAGGTCGGTAGCAATAAAGAATCAGATTGTGAAAGGAATGCAGCTGGAAAATCTGCCCGCACAGCCGGCATCGGCTCCCATTATCCATAGCAAACGAGCAATGGACGGCTATACTATTGAGAATGTGGCTTTTCAGAGTGTAGAGGGGATTTATGTAACAGGAAATTTATACAGACCACTAAAAAAACAGAAATCTTACGCAGCCGTGCTGTGTCCTCACGGACACGGAGAAAATCCTCATGGTCGTTTCCGTGAGCAAACCCAGAAACGTTGCGCTACCTTAGCCAGAATGGGTGCTATTGTGTTTGTTTGGGATATGGTAGGCCAGGGCGATTCCCGACAATGCGAACATAAAATGCCGAAGGCGCTTAAATTACAGACAATTAATGCGATCAGAGCACTTGACTTCATCTCTTCACTGCCTGAAGTTGACAAGCAGCGAATTGCAGTTACAGGCGAGTCGGGTGGAGGAACACAGACTTTCCTGCTCACCGCTTTGGACGATCGGGTAAAAGTATCTGTCCCAACCGTGATGGTTTCTTCTTATTTTTTCGGGGGATGTGTATGTGAAAGTGGTATGCCGATTCATAAAAACGGGGCTCATCAAACAAATAATGTAGAAATCGCTGCTTTGGCTGTTCCACGGCCCATGCTGCTGATCTCTGACGGGGACGACTGGACCAAGCATACGCCGGAAGTAGAATTCCCGCATATCACGTCTATCTATAAGCTCTATGGAAAAGCTGATCAGGTTCAGAATGTACATTTGCCCGACGAAAAGCACGATTATGGGCCTTCAAAAAGACAGGCGATGTACGCATTTCTGGCAAAGCAGCTGAAACTGGATTTGAAATCTGTAATAAATGCCTCAGGAAAAGTGGATGAAACTGCTTCCAGGTTACTCGATCAGAAAGAACTTGAAGTTTTTAATGCGCAACATCCAAGACCAGGCAATGCCGTCATGGGTGACGCGAAAATAATGGAGTTGTTGTAGGATTTAGCTTTGGTATTTATGATCATCTGGGTTGTACTTCTCTCTATTGTTTTCATCGTTTTAAGCTCTACTGTTTTTAAGCTGCACCCGTTGGCAGGTTTACTTATTGCTGCCTTGGGAGTAGGTATTTTCGCTGGATTACCAATTGAAAAATTGGCGGAAACGATCGGGAAGGGATTCGGTGAGTTGATGTCGAAGATTGGACTGATGGTGATCTTAGGTTGTATAATTGGTGCTATTCTGGATAAATCGGGTGCGGCAATAAAAGTTGCTGATGTGATTTTGAATCTTTTTGGTACGAAAAGACCTGCATTTGCAATGTCGGTGATTGGTGCCATTGTAGGTATTCCGGTTTTTTGTGACTCAGGATTTATCATTTTACATAAGTTGAACCGTATCGTGGCACAACGAACGGGTATTCCGCTGGCTACCATTTCTTTGTCGTTGTCTGGTGGATTATTTGCAACTCATACACTGGTTCCGCCTACACCTGGACCGCTCTCTGCAGCAGGTAATTTGGGTATTCCTGATTCCATAGGGCTAGTGATTCTGATCGGTCTCGTTGTTTCTGTTCCCAGCTTGTTTGTTTCAACCTGGTTTGCTGATCGTTACACCAGAAATATTCAGGTAACCGTTGATAATACTGATGCGCCTGTCGAGGATCTGACGTTACCGCCTGCATGGAAAGCGTTCATGCCTATTCTACTCCCGATTTTCCTGATTAGTTTGGCGTCGTCCGCACAGATATTTCATTTTTCTCCTGTTTGGACAAAATGGCTGGGTTTCTTTGGTAGTCCGCTGGTTTCGTTTCTGTTGGCGATCTTTTTCAGTTACTCGTTATTTCCAAAAAATGCTGCTGCGAGTATGAATGCCTGTTTCAAAAATGGTATTGAACACTGCGGAACAACACTGGTCCTGGTTGGGGCAGGAGGCGCTTTTGGGGCTATATTAAAAGAAACAGAATTGAAGCATCTGGTGAGTGAATGGTTAACCCGGAACGAAATGAGCGGTGTGTACTTATTATTTATAGCCTTTCTGATTGCGTTGTTTTTCAAAACCGCACAAGGATCCACAACTTCATCCATGGTGCTGACGACCAGTATTCTGGCTCCTTTACTACCATCACTGGGATTCACAGATCCGGTTCAGATAACGCTTGTCGTGATGGCCGTGGGTAGTGGCGCCATGATCGTGTCGCACGCAAATGATGCCTGGTTCTGGGTGGTATCGCAGTTCACAGGCATGTCGGCGACGGATACTTACCGCAGTCATACTATTCTTACAGGCTTGCAAGGTATCGCCAGCTTTATAGTGACGGTTATTCTCTATTTTATCCTGGTCTGATTCGTCTGTTGAGAAAACCGAAAGATTACAAAAAAGCCCGTTCCGGATTCCGGAACGGGCTTCATGATATTGTATATCAGAAATTATTGCAGACCAAGTCCGGCAAGTACTTCTTTCACTTTTGCAGCTGCTTCTTTGAATTCAATTGCAGAAGAAACTTTCAATCCTGATTCGTTGATGATACGAGCACCTTCTTCGGCATTGGTACCTTGCAGACGAACGATGATGGGAACAGGAATTTCACCAATTGCTTTGTAAGCCTCTACAACACCGGCAGCAACGCGGTCGCAACGAACGATACCACCAAAAATGTTGATAAGAATAGCTTTTACGTTTGGATCTTTCAGGATGATACGGAAACCCGCTTCAACGGTACGGGCATTAGCACCACCTCCAACATCAAGGAAGTTAGCAGGATCTCCACCCGAAAGTTTGATAAGGTCCATTGTTGCCATAGCAAGTCCTGCACCGTTTACCATACAACCCACGTTTCCGTCAAGTTTCACATAGTTCAGGTTGTTAGCACCAGCTTCTACTTCCAAAGGATCTTCTTCGTTGGTATCGCGCATTTCTGCCAGCTCAGGATGACGATACAATGCGTTGTCGTCCAGATCCACTTTTGCATCAACAGCAAGAATCTTGTTGTCAGATGTTTTCAAAACCGGATTGATCTCGAACATGGCCGAATCACTCTCCACGTATGCTTTGTAAAGTGCAGTGATGAATTTCACCATTTCTTTGAAAGCGTCACCTTCAAGCCCAAGAGCAAAAGCAACTTTACGTGCCTGGAATGGCTGCAATCCAACTTTAGGATCGATCCACTCCTTCATGATTTTTTCTGGTGTATGTTCTGCTACTTCTTCAATGTCCATACCACCTTCGGTGCTGGCCATGATTACGTTGCAGTTTCTGCCACGATCCAAAAGGATGGACAGATAATATTCTTTTGGCTCACTTGGGCCTGGATAGTAAACGTCTTCTGCAATAAGAACTTTATTTACACGTTTTCCAGCTTCGCCTGTCTGATGCGTAACAAGTACTTTACCAAGAATGTTGTTGGATATCGTACGTACATCTTCAACAGATTTAGCAAGAGCAACTCCGCGTTGTTCTGTACCAACTATTCTGCCTTTACCACGCCCACCGGCATGAATCTGCGATTTAACCACATACCACTTGGTACCTGTCTGCTGGCTAAGTTCACGTGCAACTTCTACCGCCTTGTCGGGCGTGTCGGCTACAAGCCCTTCCTGAATACGCACACCGTATTTTTTCAGAACGCTTTTGCCTTGATATTCGTGAATATTCATGAGTATAAAAGTAAATTGGTATTTTCACGGCAAATTAAGGAATTAATCAAAACGGGGGTAAGTTTTTCCCTAATTATCTTTTTGTAAAATGAATTTACTTAGGGCAAGAGGAATAAAACGTACTTATGGCTCACTTCAGGTTTTGAAGGGAATTGACCTGGAAGTAGCCAGTGGCGAGGTGGTTGCGATAGTAGGTGCATCAGGAGCTGGCAAGAGCACTTTTTTACATATACTTGGAACGCTTGATCGGCCGGAAGAGGGGGAGGTGTATATCGGAGATGTGAATGTTTTTACGCAAAAAGACAAGGAACTTGCCCGATTCAGGAACGAAAAAATCGGTTTTATTTTTCAGTTTCATAACCTGATGGCGGAATTTACAGCGCTGGAAAACGCTTGTATGCCTGCTTACATTGGTGGCGTAATGAAGGATCAGGAAATCATCAACAGGGGTAAGGAATTATTGGATATGCTGGGATTAGCCGACCGGATGAATCATTTGCCTTCGCAATTGTCCGGTGGTGAGCAGCAGCGGGTGGCTGTTGCCCGTGCTTTACTCAATAAACCTTCCATTGTACTGGCTGATGAACCAAGCGGAAATCTGGATTCTCATAATGCACTCGATTTACATCAGTTGTTTTTTAAATTGAGAGACGAGTTCGGACAAACCTTTGTGATTGTGACACACAATGAGGAGCTGGCCGAAATGGCCGACAGGAGGCTTGTGATGCAGGATGGCAGAATGCTTTCTTAATCAGAAAAATAATTTAAAATATTTTTAAACTTTATGTGACCAGCGATTATGAACCCCGTCATAATGGCGAAGTTTTTCATAACGTTGAGTAAAGTGAATAGCCGCCTGGAGTTTTCCGGGCGGCTATTTTTTGTGGTATTATGATATGTTCATTTGCTACAGTGAAATTGTCAAGTGCCATCAATCTAGTAGGGAGTGGCAACTTTTTCGTGTGTTGTAAAAATAACATCACTGTAAATGATACGACCATCTTCCAGTTTCGCATAGGCGCGCTGATATGCATGAGTGCGTAAAGGATAATTGTTATCACGGCTCATTACCCTTTCTCCAACTTCAAATTCTTCGGTTATGATATGTGGTCCATGAGTCTGTAGAGTTGGTACTTTCCACAAATACGGTGAATTGTTCAATATCTCACTACTGTAATATGTAGAAAAAAGAATTCCATATTCAATGACCTTGACATTACCTTTTTCCTTAACCAATACTCTGTAATTACTAGTGAAACTGTTTCTTGGTCCCGAAGGCGGGCCTACCATGATCTGAGTAATAGGCAATGCTTCTATTACCGGCAGTACCTGCGGAACTTCCTTTTCCTTGCACGAAAAATTTGTAAAAAATAGCGTAAGAAGAAGTGCTGTTAATTTGAGCGTATGGGTAAGTGTCTTTTGCATAGGGCAAGAAGTCAGATGATTGATAACGAAATTACAATTTGTAACTCAGAATATATCAAAATTATCCAATTTTAGAGAAGTTAGGAAGAATACTATCAATTTTAAATCGTCATAAAACAACAAAGGCAGCCCGGTTAAGGACTGCCTTTGCGCAAGCTATATCAGCGAATGAATTACATCATTCCGCCCATTCCGCCTGGGTGACCATGGCCACCACCTGCAGGAGCTTCTTCTGGTTCGTCAGCAATTACGCACTCTGTTGTCAACAACAGACCAGCGATAGAAGCTGCGTTTTCCAAAGCAAGACGGGAAACTTTCTTAGGGTCAATGATACCTGCTTCTAACAAATCAGAGTAAACATTGTCTTTCGCGTTGTAACCGTAAGCACCAGTTCCTTCTTTCACTTTCGCAACAACTACAGATGGCTCCTGGCCAGAGTTAGATACGATTGTTCTCAATGGAGCTTCCAAAGCTACACGGATGATGTTGATACCTGTTGTTTCGTCTTCGTTGTTTCCAACCAAGCCATCAAGCGCAGCAGCTGCACGGATGTATGCAACACCACCACCAGCTACAATACCTTCTTCAACAGCAGCACGTGTTGCATGCAATGCATCGTCAACGCGGTCTTTTTTCTCTTTCATTTCAACCTCAGTTGCAGCTCCGATGTAAAGGATAGCTACACCACCTGACAATTTAGCAAGGCGTTCCTGAAGTTTCTCACGATCGTAATCAGATGTAGTATTTTCGATCTGAGATTTGATTTGGTTAACACGTCCTGCGATTTCTTCAGGAGAACCACTTCCGTTAACGATAGTCGTGTTGTCCTTGTCGATAATCACTTTCTCTGCAGTACCAAGGTACTCCAAAGTAGCATTTTCCAATTTGTATCCTTGCTCTTCGCTGATTACAGTTCCGCCTGTAACTTTAGCGATATCTTCAAGCATTGCTTTACGACGATCACCGAAGCCCGGAGCTTTAACAGCAGCTACTTTCAAGGCACCACGGATTTTGTTAACTACCAAAGTAGCCAACGCTTCTCCGTCAACATCTTCTGCCAAAATAACCAATGGACGGCCAGTTTGAGCAACTGCTTCCAATACAGGAAGAAGTTCTTTCATTGAAGAAACTTTCTTCTCAGAGATAAGAATATATGGACGCTCCAGATCAGCTTCCATTTTCTCTGTATTTGTTACGAAGTATGGAGAAAGGTACCCACGGTCGAACTGCATACCTTCAACAGTTTTAACTTCTGTTTCAGTACCACGTGCTTCTTCCACAGTGATTACACCTTCTTTTCCTACTTTTTCCATCGCCTCAGCAATCATGTTACCGATTTCTTCGTCGTGGTTAGCAGAGATAGTTGCAACCTGAGCGATTTCTTTTGAAGTAGAAATATCTTTTTTCTGTCCTTCAAGATTTTTAGTGATGGCAGCAACAGCTTTGTCGATACCACGTTTCAAATCCATTGGGTTAGCACCAGCTGCTACGTTTTTAACACCGATTGAGTAGATAGCCTGAGCAAGAACGGTCGCAGTAGTAGTACCATCACCAGCAGAATCAGCAGTTTTAGAAGCAACTTCTTTCACCAGCTGAGCTCCCATGTTTTCGATAGGATCTTTCAGGTCGATTTCTTTTGCAACAGATACACCATCTTTTGTGATGCTTGGAGAACCGAATTTCTTGTCAATTACAACGTTGCGGCCACGAGGTCCCAATGTAACTTTAACGGCATCCGCCAATGTATCTACACCCTTCTTTATTTTATCGCGGGCTTCGGTATCAAAAAATATTTTCTTAGACATACCAATAAGTAATTTGAATTAACTTTTAAGATTTAAATGGGATAGTTTCCAGATATTAACCAATGATGGCGTAGATATCTGATTCACGCATAATAAGGATATCTTTTCCTTCGTACGCCAGCTCTGTACCAGAGTATTTGCCATACAATACTGTGTCACCAACTTTAACTGTCAATGGCTCATCTTTTTTGCCAGGACCTACTGCCACAACAGTACCACGTTGAGGTTTTTCTTTTGCAGTATCAGGAATGATGATACCAAATGCAGTTTTTTCTTCGGCTGGGGCTGGTTCTACAAGAACACGATCAGCCAGAGGTTGTACGTTCACTTGTATTTCTGCTAAAGTTGACATAGATATTAAACGTTTATTTATTTTTTTTGATTTGTCAGTAATTTGAATGACTCCTGCTTACTTAGCACAATCTGTGCCAGTCCGCCAATGCTGACATTTTTTCAGCACAGTTGTGACAAATTTGTATGTTGCCGTGTTTTGTTATAACTATTCAGGTGGGTACTATGTCAAAGATTACAAAGATTTGATTTTACTCCGACAATTGATTAATTTCTGTCCGTATCTAAAAGTCGACCATCATGACAAAACTGGAATCGGACTGGCTCACAAAAGGTATTATTGATTTTGAATACAAGAAGTATGTGCTTCTGGCATACCTCAAACATATAGAAGGGCAGTTTTATGCCAATAAACTTTATCCGCATCTGACGGAATTACAGCTCCATTTCGATACCTGTGTCAAAATCAGAGAAAGTAAGGAAATGCTTAAGAGTGCTTTCCCGAAAAATCTGAAAGGTGTTGACCTGAAATCCTTACGTTTTGTCTACGAGGATGCCGTGACTGATAATACTTATCCTGAAGAATTAGACAGTATTCTTGATTTTGCAATTCCGAATCTGGCACAGAAAAACTCGGACGGTCAGGAAATTCTGTCGGCAATAGGAGAAAATATCAGTATATCACCTGTCGGGATCGTTCCGCTGAGGAAGGAAGAGGGTTATCTGTTTCTGTCCCACACTACTGAGAATTGTATCAGTATCTTTCAATATCAGCTTGCGCTTTACAATGAGCAGCGGGAAAGATATCTGAAAACTGTTTTTATAGATGCTGTCAGGCTTGGGTATGCAAACACTGTATCGCAGATCAAAGTCAACCTTATGAGGAGTAATCAATCGCTTCCTAATCCTGCAACTTACATGGTGGAGTCGAAGTATGCGTACCCGATGGAAGAAACACTTTTGCCGGTTGCAAAAAAACTCATTCTCAAACAGCTCATGGCTGCCTGAGAATGGGATTGAAAAAAATCACGCAGTCTTTTTACTAATCCATTTTCCTACTTCCGGAGCAGTATAGTTTTCCATCATTGTGATGAGTTGTTCTACATCATCGCTGATGAGCAGCATCTCTTTATTGATCTGCTTCAAAAAACCTTTATTTACCATCACTTCCAGCAAAGCGCTGAGCGAATCATAAAAACCATCTATATTCAGAATTCCTATCGGTTTCCTGTGTAATCCGAGTTGTCCCCAGGTGAGCATTTCGAAGAGTTCTTCCAGGGTTCCGAAGCCACCCGGCAAAGCGATAACACCCTCACTTATTTCATTCATTTTGGTTTTGCGCTCGTGCATGCTTTCCACCAGAATAAGTTCAGTCAGCCCGGTATGGGCTATTTCCTTGGTTTGGAGAAAATGAGGTAATACACCTTTTACAGCTCCGCCTTCGCTTAAAGCTCCATCCGCTACTGCACCCATCAATCCCACATTGGCTCCGCCATAAATGAGTTCAATTTTCCGCCTGGCGAGTGTTTTGCCAAGTTGCGTTGCCTGAGCCTGGTAAATGTTTTCGGTTCCGAAGCTGGAACCACAGAATACAGTAATACTTTTCATAATCAGTTAAAATTATGGAATAAAAAAACAGCTAATCCTGACATGAAGTTGTCAAAATTAGCTGTTTAAAGCCTTAAAAGATTTTTTATTTTGTAGTGTCAGCTGGAGCTGCTTCAGGTGTTGCTGTTGCAGGAGCCGCTTCACCACCCGCCGCAGGAGCAGGAGCGATGTTACCACCAGGAACTACAGTATTTTGCGCTTTTTCGATGTTTACACTTCTGATGCCGCCTCCTTCTGTATTGCCACCAACAATAATGTAAGAAGCAAGTGAGATCAGGATAACCGCGCTGGCAAGTCCCCATGTAATTTGTTCAAGTAAATCAGTAGTCTTCTTAACTCCGAACATTTGTGTTGTTCCTGCTCCGCTGAACTCACTGGATAATCCACCACCTTTGGAGTTCTGAACCAAAACTACCAGAATTAACAAAACTGCGATGATCGCAACCAAAATAATTAAACCCAAGTACATGCCTTAAAAAATAATATAGAATGAATGAATGCGTAAATAATCAATTTAAAACAAACAGAGCTAAGCTTCTGAATGATAAAGTTCACTTAATTTTTTCGCAAAGTAATTCCTTTTTTCCGGATTTCTCAAAATCAATTTTTGATAGACATCAATTGCTTTGTCTGTTTTACCCTGGCGAAGCAGAATTTTTGCAAATGCTTCTGTTTCAATCATCCCTGTTCCAGACTGTGCAACCCTTCCCGACAGATCAAGAGATACAGGCTCAACATTGCTCTCCTGACGAATAATTCGGGGGTTTTTCTTCATGAAACCCTGGATAATCTGTTGCTGTCTCTTCTGTTCCTCAGATCTTTGCGCCAATAAATCCGGTACTTCTTCCTGGCTTAGTTTTCCTAAAACATCTACAGCTACTTCCGGTATGAGAAGCTCGGTGCTGGCAACAATTTCTTCAATGTTAACCGAATCATCATATCGATCCTGGCTTTCAACCAAATTTTGTAACGCTATGCGACTTAGCGCATAAGCTGCAGCAAGCGGTTTGGTTTTTTCAAGCTCGTCAGGCCCTGAAAAACTTGATGCTTTTGCCAGCAGGGAATAATTGATCTGGCAATAGGGAAATGCCTTTATCGTGGCTTCAAGTTGCGGAATCACATCCGTCCCCAGCTTATTTGGATTTTTTACCAGGTGATTAAATGTGTTTTTATCAACAATTGTCATATACCGCGATGGCTTTAAATTATACTAAAAGATGAAAGTAGTGAAATTCGAAATCTACTACCAGTCGGCAGCCGATTTATTGAATATCTGTTGTATTAAGTTTTCCTGAATAGTGGGCAATAGTCTTGCTTCGTTCTGGTCAAGTGTTTGTGCCTGAGGAAAGTCGGCAAAATAAGTGAAAGACTGATCGAAGTTTTTAGTTTCGTCCTTTGCATTCGTAAACCGCACCTGAACTGTAACATTCAGGCGGTTAAGTCCTGCCTGATCACTTGCTGTCGTTGCGGCAGGTGTTACATCATAGCCTGTGATAGAACCTTCCAGTACCAGATCTCCACCACTTGGGAGAATTGTAAGGCTGGTATTTTTTTGAAAATATTCTTTCAATTGCTCCGTCAGTCGTTGTGGCAGGTTGGCTGGGCCACCGGCAGTTCCCATGGTAAAGTTAGCTACCGAAAACGTTTTCAGATCAGGGGAAAGGTTGGTTCCGCTAAAAGAATAAATGCCGCAGCCGGATAAAAGGAATGTAGCGTTAAGAATGAAAAGTAAGAGCGTCATCTTCATGGCTAATGAAGAAAAACTGCCTTTCATTCTGTTAAAAACTATTTTGAACAAATCAGTATTCATTTTTTATTCTTCGATATCGTATTGTTTAATCTTGCGGTATAACGTACGTTCAGATATTCCTAATGCACTGGCGGCATATTTCCTCTTGTTATTATTCTTTCTGAGCGCCTTGATGATCATTTCTTTTTCTTTGTCTTCCAATGACAAAGACTCTTCCTCGGCTGTTACGTGAATCACGTCTTCAATTTCACTTCTTTCGTCTGAATAACGATCCAGGTCAACCTGTCTTGGATGCTGAGTGAGCAAGCGTGCAGGTTCCAGTGCCGGTTGGGATATGACAGGTTCAGGCGTATTGAGCGAACTGAATAATTCCTGATGGTCTTTCAGAATTTCACCACCATATTTTTCATTTTCGAGTACCCCTCTCACCAGTTTTTTGAGCTCGGTTACATCCCGGCGCATATCGAACAGAACTTTGTACAATAGCTCCCGTTCCGAGAAAGAGTTCGCTGATTCCTCCGAATTCCGGATGGGGACAAGCGCTTTCCGGCTTGACGGCTGTACGGGGTTCAGATAACCATTCAGCGCCACAGCACTGATGGGTAATTCTTTATCCGTTTCAAGAATCGTGATTTGTTCAGCAATATTTTTAAGCTGACGAATATTACCCGGAAATGGATATTCCATCAGCAAATCCCTGGCTTCAGCATCAAGGCGTACGGCTTTCGTTCTGTATCTCTCAGAAAAATCGTTGGTGAACTTTCTGAAAAGAAGCAGTACATCCTCGCCTCTGTCACGTAAGGGAGGTACGTAAATAGGGACAGTATTCAGACGATAATATAAATCCTCTCTGAATTTTCCATTGTTAACCGCTTCCAGTAAGTTGACATTGGTAGCAGCTACAACACGTACGTTTGTTTTCATCACCTTTGATGAGCCCACGCGGATATATTCACCGTTTTCAAGTACACGTAACAAGCGCGCCTGTGTTCCGAGTGGCATTTCACCCACTTCATCCAGAAAAATGGTTCCCCCGTTTGTGGTCTCGAAATAACCCTTTCTTGAATCCAGGGCACCTGTGAAAGCACCTTTTTCGTGCCCGAAAAGTTCGGAGTCTATAGTGCCCTCGGGTATTGCACCGCAGTTGATGGCTATAAAAGCTCCGTGTTTACGAGAGCTGATACTGTGTATAATTTTAGAAAATGATTCTTTACCACTCCCGCTTTCGCCTGTAATCAGTACGGTAAGATCCGTAGCCGCCACCTGAATCGCCACGTTGATCGCGTGGTTCAGGGAAGGAGAGGAGCCAATGATGCTGAATCTATTCTTTACAGATTGTATTTCTGATGAATTCATTAAATAGCGATTAGTCTTTAGCTGATAGCGATTAGCTATCAATAATTAAAAACCTAAGAGACATCTATAGTCAGGATAAGACTGCATATTCCTCAACGATAGCTTTCCCTCTAAGCGTTGCCGATGTCGTGTCTGTGATGATTACATTGACATAATCACCTTTTTTGAAATTCTCTTTCGGGAAGATGACTACTTTATTCTGATCACTGCGTCCCGACAAATCATCATCTGAGCGTTTTGAAAACCCTTCAGCAAGTACCCTTTGCACCGTTCCAATCAATTTCTGATTGCGCTCGGCAGATATACGTTGCTGGATTGCTATGATTTCAGAAAGTCTGCGCTGCTTCACATCAGCCGGAATGTCGTCAGCGAATTTCTTGGCTGCAGGTGTTCCCGGGCGCTCCGAATACGAGAACATAAATCCGAAATCAAAACGGACATGTTCAAGCAAAGAAAGGGAGTCAAGATGTTCTTCTTCTGTTTCGGTGCAAAATCCTGCGATCATGTCATGAGAAATGCCGCATTCTTCACCTAGTATTCTGCGTATGCTATCCACTCTTTCCAGATACCATTCCCTGTCATAGGTACGGTTCATTACGGATAACATCCGGCTGTTTCCGTGCTGAGCGGGAAGGTGAATATATTTACAGATGTTGTCATACTTTTTCATCGTATACAACACCTGATCTGTGATATCCTTTGGATGTGAAGTGCTGAAGCGTACACGAAGTTCGGGGCTGATCAATGCTACCATTTCGAGCAAACTTGCAAAGTTGACCAGAACTTGTCCGGAAGATTCTTCGCCTTTCACTTTGGCACTGTCCCACTTGTAGCTATCTACATTTTGTCCGAGCAGGGTAACTTCTTTATACCCCATATCAAACAACTCGCGCGCTTCCTTTACAATAGAATAAGGATCCCTGCTTCGTTCCCGTCCACGGGTGTAGGGTACCACGCAGAAGCTGCACATATTGTCACAACCACGCATGATGGAGATCAGCGCAGTAATACCATTGGAGTTCAACCTTACCGGTGAAATATCAGCATACGTTTCCTCCCTCGAAAGAAAAACATTTACGCCTTTTTGTCCTGTTTCAGCTTCTTCCACCAGGCGGGGAAGGTCGCGGTAAGCATCCGGACCCGTAACGATATCCACCATTTTCTCCTCTTCAAGAAGTTTGGATTTCAGTCGTTCCGCCATACAACCCAATACGCCGATCAGCATACCAGGTCTTTTTCTTTTATATACGTTCAGTTGCTTTAGTCTTGTTCTTACACGCTGCTCCGCGTTATCCCGGATGGCGCAGGTATTCAGGAAAACGAGATCAGCGTTTTCTGCATCGGATGTAGTGGCAAAGCCGGCATTGCGCATTACGGAAGCGACAATCTCGCTGTCAGCGAAATTCATCTGGCAACCATAACTTTCTATAAAAAGGGTTTTCTTCCCGAATGCGGGCTCGTTTTCGGAAACCTTCACAATTTCACAGGCCTCTTTATCCGATTCTGTTAATATTTTTAAACTCGCTGCAATTCTGTTCTCCATCTGACAAAGGTATTCTTGGTAGTTTCCTAAGAACTACAAAGGTAAAATAAATTGGCGAAAACTGACAAACTGTCATAAGTCACCCGATAAAGTTATTATACGTCCGGCAGGTGTGGTTCTTCATTTTTATGAAAGGAACAAAGCCGGGATCAATGAAATCAGAAAGGATAACCAACTCCCAGATTGATATTCAAAAAATTGGGTTGAGAACGGCGGAAAGGTTTTCTGATATCAAAATCGTCCAGCACAAAACCTCGTCTTCTGGTGATGGTATCATCATCACTTCCCTGGACAGTCACAATAGCAGGATCATATACTTTAATACCGAAGTCGAAACGTAGCACAAAGAATGACAGATCGTACCTTATACCGAAGCCGGATCCCACAGCGATGTCTTTCAGAAAAGTTTCAGCTTTTATATTTTGTCTTTCATTGGGGCTACTGAAACTCCATACATTTCCGGCATCAATAAAGAAGGCGTAGTTGATCGCTCCAAAAAAATCAGCCAGGTGTCCTCTCCATTCCAGGTTTCCTTCAAGCAAAAACTGCCCGGGCGCTTCAATCAACAGGTTAGATGTGGTTAGCTGCGGTGGGGCAGAACCGGGCCCTAAACGGCGGGGAAGCCATGCTCTCACACTATTGGATCCACCGGCAAAGAAATATTTTTCATACGGCGGTACTTTGTTGTCTCCATAGCTATGCACGGCTCCGCTGTTGACTCTGGCTACAAAAGCCGACTGACGTCCTACAGGCCAGTAACGTCGGAAATCGACATTCCAGCGAATATATTTATAGAACTGCAGGTTCCCGTCGTTATCCTTAAAAATGTTATTAATCAGCTTCTTCTGCCCTGGGAAAAGGTTTTGAGATGTTCCACCGGACTCGAAAGAAAACCTGAAATAGCGGGCATTTTTCTGAGGACCTGCAATGGGATTATTATTGAAAACATAGGTAAAATTCACGTCAGAAACGAAGGCTTTCAGGAAGCTATATCTCAGATTATTCCCCTGCGCCTGTAGTGTATCCAGCAAATTACTGAATCCCGGGCTTAGTCTGGATGTATTAAGTATGTTAAGATCGACCAGCGATAGGTTGTACAGTGTGAAGTTGTTAGGCTGCCACGAATACGTCACTGCCGTTTTGAAATTGGTCCTCGAATACTCCGGCCTGTTTACAAAATTGAAACCGACACCAACCTGTGTACGTGGATTGTAAGCTGCCACTTTTCGTCCGAAGTAGTTGCCGGGTATAAGTAGTTTCGGAAACAGAATTGAAGTGTTAAGCCCGATTTCTTCACTTCTGTAGATATCATTGTCGCTCAGAAAGCCCGGTACGAGCTCGATACCACCCCGAAGGTTGGCTTCAAAGTTTTCCAGCCCGTTGAATACGTTTCTGATTTTGTAAGAAAAGTTGGCAAATGGTCCGGGAGCTCCCTGCAATTGGATCACATTCAACCCAAGGTCTGTGGAAAACTGATATTTGTCCAGTGGAATAGCTTTGTAAGTCGCCTGTATACCTTTTCCGGTTGAGTCAAGTTTATAGCCATAGTTGATAAAGCGAAACTGATCTGTGAGCGACAACAGGCGTTGCGTGTCTCTTTCTTTCTGCTGACTGTAAAAGTCACCAGGCCTGATCTGAATTTTGCTATCAAGAATACTGGTAGAGAACTTTTTATCTGAGAAAGAGTAATTAATCTCTCTGAAAGTAGATGCAGTTTTTCTGAACAGCGAATCAGGCAAACCCGTTGGCGGAGAGACTTCAAAATTGACTGATGAAAAGGTATACCGGTCGAGCCGCTTGTCTCCTGAAGTTTCCATGTCCACTTTTACATCCACATCAACCTGTTTGAACGCACTGTCAGTCTGGGAATTAGTGAGGGTGTCGTTAACCAGGTACGTTACATTCTGTCTGGAAAAGCCCATATAGCCCTCGTTGCGAAATAAAGTTTCGATCCGTACGCGCTCTTCTTCAAAAGCATCCCCGTCATATCGCTTTCCGGAAAGCAGTGCAGCATCTTTATGATTAGCGGTAAGAAGACTGTCCGCAAATGCATTTGTGATATGATACTCCACATTCCGTATCATAGTGGGGCGGTTCTCGGCAATATGGTACGTTACTTTGATCCGGTTGAAAATGGTATCCGGCGCAAATGTCACTGTTGACTGAAAGAAGCCATTGTTGTAAAGATATTTCTGCATCTTCTCTGCATTTTTCTCTACTTCACCATGGATATAATAAACGGGTTCTTCTCCCAAAACGCGCATCCAGAAGTTTCCCTTATCCACTCTTGTTTGCGCCCGCTCCAGCTTTTTGCCGTATCTGCGCTGGATTTTTTCCAGTTTAGCCGGATTCTCCTGGTGCAAACGTGATTCTTTCTGGTAATTTTGCGTTACCTCTATTACTTTTCGCTGTTTTTCTTCTTTTACATAGAAGAGCTGACCAAAACGATAAAGCCCTACATAAGGAAACACGGGCAGGCCGAGTAAACGTCGGTTTGGCTTCTGAGGAATGAGGGCATCAAGCTCTGTATTACTGATGGCGCGATTACCTTTGATGTATGAATTACCCAGATAGTAACCGTTTAGCTGTGTTTGCTGCTTTCGGGCACAGGACGACAATCCCAGAAGAAACAGGAAAAGATATATACAGTATTTGAAATTATATTCGCTATTCAATGCTTTCCAAAAATCGTATTAAGTACATTAACTCGCTGAAAATCAAAAAGTATCGTCAGCTTAATCAGTCGTTTATTATTGAAGGTGCCAAAAGTGTACTGGAATTGATCCGTTCTGATTTCGACGTTGAGTTTGTATTGGCTACACAGGAATTTCAGCAAAAATACTCAAGTATTTTAAGTCAGCATAAAACTGTGATCGAAACCGTCACATTAACTGAACTTGAAGGGTTGGGTTCATTTCAAACGAATGATTCATGCCTGGCTGTTGCGAAGATTAAAGAAAATATTTTTCTGGATGCCAGTGAATCAGAATATGTGATTGTATTGGATGATATCAATGATCCGGGTAATCTGGGCACGATTATCAGAATTGCAGATTGGTATGGGATCAATAAAATCGTTTGCTCCAATTCTACTACGGATCTGTATAATCCCAAAGTGATTGCTGCAAGTAAAGGATCTTTTACCAGAGTGAAACTGTATTACACGGATCTGGCTGAATATTTGGGAAAACATGCCGGAAATAAAACAGTAATAGGTGCTTTTCTCGGTGGGCATTCCTTGTATGATTTTCAGTTTTCTCCAAAGGGTGGATACATCATCATGGGTAATGAAGCCAATGGAGTAGGAGAGGATGTTGAAACTTATGTAAGAGAAAAAGTAACCATCCCCCGTTTCGGTGAAGCCGAATCGCTCAATGTAGGTATCGCAACTGCGGTAATTCTGGATAATTTGAGACGGAGTTTAGGAGCATAGGGTTCCGGGCTTGGGGCAATGGGCATAGGGTAGTGGGTTTTGGGCATGTTCCTTTTCCCATGCCCTTTTCCATTTGCCCCTTACTCTTCCGAAGCTTTGTGCGTGAGTGCTTCTGCGTATTCCCTGCCCAGGTATCCGTCTATAAAATAATGTGCTATGTAAAGGAGTGGCGTAAGGCAAATGGCGATCATCCCTTTGTACAGATAATTAATACTTCCTACTGAAAACACCTGTTTCAGATCCCAGTTTCCGAATACGTAAAAGGCGATACCGATTACAAGGAAACTGTCAATCAATTGAGAAAACATGGTAGAACCTGTTGCCCGAAGCCAGATATACTTACCTCCTGTTTTTTTACGAAGCCATGAGAAAACGGAAATATCCAGTAATTGTCCGAGTAAAAAAGCCACGATAGATCCTACCATAATACCCAACCCCTGATTGAAAATCCGGGTGAAAGCATCGTTGATATTGAATACATTTCCGGCATTGTCTTTACCATTCAGATCCAGCCAGAATTGTGCGGGAGGAAGTTTGGTAGCTACCAATACTGTAATAAAAGTATATACAATGAAACCGGCAGTAAGATAAGAGATGCGTTTTACACCTTTTTTACCAAAATACTCATTGATAATATCTGAAGTAATAAAAACGACAGGCCAGTTCACTACACCGGCTGTCATGTTAAAGTCCAGTCGCTGACCACCGATCAGCAACTGGGCTGGCGGAATGCCCAGAAGCGCCTCCACCGAGAAAATTTTACCACCGATAATTTCAGCTATCAGTGCATTTGTAAGAAAGATACCGCATAAAACCAGAAAAAGTCGTTGTCTTTTGGCTTCCTGTAGTGATGGGTCTTGCAGTATCATTGATGATCAATAAAATTAGGTTCGAGTTAAACTGAAAATCAGGCGATAACATCTTCCACGGTTCTTGACGAGAGTACACGACGGTTTTCAAGGAAAAATTCCAGTTTATCCATCGCCTGGTTCAGTTCATCAAGTGTTGGCAAAATAACGATTCGGAAATGGTCATCGCTTTTATAATTGAAGCCTGTTCCTGCCACGACAAGTACTTTTTGTTCGCTCAGTAAATCATAAACAAACTGCTCGTCATTTTTGAGGCCGAACTTTTTGAGATCAATTTTAGGAAAAACGTACAGAGATCCTTTGGGTTTTACGCAAGTGATGCCCGGTATAGAAACCAGCCGGTCATACACCAGATTGATCTGTTTATAAAGTCTTCCATTCGGAGTAATCAGTTCATTGATACTTTGGTACCCTCCCAGGGCAGTCTGGATGGCATATTGCGTAGGAACGTTCGCACATAGACGAAGGCTCGCCAGCAACAAAAGTCCTTCCATATAGGACCTGGCTTTTTGTTTGGCTCCGCTCAATATCATCCACCCTCCACGGAAACCGGCAGAACGGTAGTTTTTGGACAGACCTCCATAAGAGACGCATAATGTATCCGTCACGAGAGAACCCATCGGATAGTGTACAGCTCCGTCGTACAGGATTTTGTCATAAATCTCATCTGAGAAAATGATCAGGCCGTGTTCTTCAGCCATTTTGGCTATACGCAACAAGACGTCTTTTTCATATACTGCACCAGTTGGATTGTTCGGGTTGATGAGTACAATACC
Source organism: Dyadobacter luteus (assembly GCF_003383615.1). Classification (GTDB taxonomy): domain Bacteria; phylum Bacteroidota; class Bacteroidia; order Cytophagales; family Spirosomataceae; genus Dyadobacter; species Dyadobacter luteus. The sequence continues at coordinate 57,774 of NZ_QNUL01000027.1, read as the reverse complement.
TTTAGTACGGGAAGTGATTTTTTTCTCCATATCCTCCAGATCCGGATTCCAGTCGGCCTGCTCGTCACATATATAATGTACCGGTGTTCCGCCACTCAGGGCAATAGAAGCCGTCCAAAGCGGATAGTCAGGACTTGGGACGAGTACTTCGTCTCCGGGATTGAGCAGTGCCTGCATTGAGAGCAAAATGAGCTCACTTACGCCGTTCCCTATAAAAATATCATTGATTTCTACATCCTGAATACCGATGGTTTGGGTGTAGTGCATTACGGCTTTGCGCGCGGCAAACAGACCTCTTGAATCTGAATAACCCTGAGCATTTCGTAAGTTCATGATGATATCATGTACGATTTCATCCGGAGAATCGAACCCGAAAGGTGCCGGATTACCAATATTCAGATTGTGGATTTTAAAACCCTGGCTTTCGAGTTCCAGTGCTTTCTGATACGTAGCACCTCTGATCTCATACTTAAGATTGTTGAGGCGTTGGCTTTTTAAAAATTCCATGAGCTGATTGTAATGCTATTGATTTTCAAAGTTAATGAAAAATTGAAATGGCAGCTTATACAGGAATAATTATATACTTTAAACGAGAAAAACCGCCACAATGATTTGTAGCGGTTTTTCTCATATTCTTTTCCAACAGGGATTATTCTTTATCCCACCATACTCTTGATTTCATCGCTTCAACAGAAGTAAGGAAACCAGGGCCTGCCTCAATGGACTGACGGTTCAGGTTCAATTCCAATTGCGGATATGGTAATCTTCTTGGCGTAACACCACCATTAAAGTTTGTTACCGGTATAGCAAGCTGAGGGAAGCCGGTACGACGCCAGTCAACCCATGCTTCATAAGGAGCCTGATACATGGTAATCCATTTCTGCTCCAGAATCCTGTTTAAAGTATTGTCATATTTGACAGCAGTCGTTGCCAGGTACGCATCAGATGCAGCGGAAAGTCCCAAGGCAGCAAAGTCATTTTTTACAGCAGCATTGTAAGCAGTTGTAGCAGCAGCCTGGTCTCCTTTGCGGAACTGTACCTCAGCAATGATAAACTGTACCTCTGCAGCACTCAGGAAAACAACCGGAGAAGTGCTTGATGCATAAAAACTTCCCACTCTTGAAAACTTAGTCTCGCCTGAATCGTCATCGTTCACACCAGGACCGTTACCAACATACTGTCCTGCGTTCGCTCCATTCGCAATTCCATGGAAATACACAGGAATTCTCGGATCGGACAGCGCTTTTAGTTTATTCACGATTGTGCTTGATACCGCCATATCTTTTCTACCCGACAATACGTCGAATTGGTAAATAGGGTTGGCATTAGAAGCATTTGCACCAAAAGTGACTTTCGCATTGTCTGCATTGGCAGTAATCAGAGCAGGATTGGTTGCAAGAAATTCCGCAGCCGCATTGGGCTGTACTTTGCTCAGGTGATTGTAAAGTCTCAGTTTAAGAGAGTTTGCAAACTTTTCCCATTTGGCAACATCGCCTCCATACACCAGATCATCAGTACCTGGTTTGGTTCCCTGCCCTGATTTTACATTCGCTATACCCTGATTCAGCAAATCAATCAAAGCTGTATAAATCGCTTCCTGCTTATCATAAGAAGGAGTAATATTCTCAGTGCTGAGAAGTGCTTCACTGTAGGGAATATCTCCGAAAATATCAGTTAAGATAGAAATTGTCTGAGCGGTAGTGATCTGAGCAATACCGGTATATATCTTATCATCATTTTCATCAGCTTTAGCCATTACGGCCTTCATTTGAGTGAGAACAGAAGTATACATTCTATCCCAAAACGTATCCGTTGTAGATGGGTTGAATGTAAATTGGCTGTATTCCAGAGGCTGACCGCGGTGACCGCCATAATATTGAACGATGGAACCGGTATATCGGCTGGCATCACCCCCAAGGGCGTAAGCAAGATTTACCTGAGCGGCTGGCAAAATAGTACGTAACGGAACATCAGTAAATGAGTTTGGGTCTGTATTGATGTTCAGACTATCCTCACAGGCGGTTCCGGTTACCATCAGGAACGAAGCCATCACGGCAGGATAGATATATTTTTTATTGAAAAATTTCATATCTGTTTCTTTTAGAAAGTCAACTTAACATTTACACCAAGTGAACGTGTAGAAGGATAGGCCATACGGCTTGCTCCTTGTCCGTTACCAGAACCGAATGAGCTGGATTCAGGATCAATATCCGGAACCTTGGTCCAAAGTGCCAGGTTACGACCATAAACACCCAAGTCGATTGACTGCAGAATGCTTCTCTTGATATTGAATGTGTAAGAAAGATTAGCTTCACGAAGTTTAACCCAGTTGTTTTTGTAAACGTGAGCTTCCGCGTTCGATCCGCTTACGTATCCATACCAATCCTGGTCCTTCACGGCTGAAACATCGTTTTTAACACCGGTTTCTTCGTCAACTCCGTCAAAAACGATGTTAGTTCCGCGGTCCAGGGTTCTGTCTGAAACCCCATAGTTATCTAACAGTTGTGATGTTCCGCTGAATATATGGCCACCTTGGCGGGTGTCAAACAATGCTGAAAGTCTGATACCTTTATAGGTAAATGTATTTGTGATTCCACCAGTCCAGTTTGGTTCTATATGTCCCAGAATCAAGCCGTCTTCAAGAAGGGGATATCCATCCGCATCTGTTGATATTGCGCCATTTGGATTAGGAACGCCATTGATGTTAGTTCTTTTATAACCTGCACCTATTATACTACCATACCTTTCACCTTTAACTGCGTAGATAGCCGGGTTACCACTAAATCCACCCAGATATAATTTGTCAAGATCTCCGTAAAGTTCATTGACTTCTGTGCGAATGCGGCTGTATACTACACCAACATTCCAGTTAAAATCCTTTGTTTTAATTGCCTGGAAATCCAATCCTACTTCGATACCCTTGTTCGTAGTTCTTCCAGAGTTAACGATCAGAGAAGAAGCTCCTGTACTTGGAGCTACGTCCAATGAAATGATACCGTCTGTATTCCGGTTATTGAAATAGGTGAAATCCACACCAAGTCTGTTCTTGAAGAATTTCAATTCAACACCTGCTTCAACTTCTCTTGTAAACTCAGGTTTCAGATTTGGATTGTTCACTGTAGAGTTAACCATGTAACCTGGCAGACCAATGTATGGGAAAGTTACACCGTCTGTGAACCCGTCAGTCGCGCTTGCCAATATATATGTACTTTGTAATCTGTAAGGATCCGTATCTCTGGCAGTTTTGGCCCAGCTCAATCTCACCTTTCCGAAATTAAGAACATCAGGATTAATGTTAAACGCTTCTGTAAATACAAACGAAGCGTTCACACCCGGATACAGGAAGCTTCTGTTAGCTTGTGGCAAAGTAGAAGACCACTCGTTTCTTACAGTTACGCCAAGGAACAGGTAATTGCGGTAGTCCAAACGCAAATCAGCAAATGTTCCGATCAGATTTCTTTTGGAATGATATTCGTAATCAGGATCGAAAGCCGTAGCATTGTTCATGTGAGCAATTCCCGGCAATGCAAGCATGGTAGCAGTTTGCGCGTTACGGTCATATTTTCTCTGGTTGTAATCGTGTCCGATTGAAAGTGTTCCTGAGAAATCATCGTTGAAGCTGTGGCTCAGATTCGCAACGAAAGTTGAAGTAATCTGTTGTCTGCTCACGATGTCATTGCTCAGATATCCATTTGGATTACCTCCTGTGTAGATATCTCTGAAAGACTGGCGGTTATCAGTGTACTGATCCATACCCAGTCTGTACGTAAAGTTCAACCAGGAAGTTGGCGTATAAGCAAAGTTCAAACCTCCGATGAAGTGATCATTTTTAGTATTGAAGTAGGTTTTGTTTACTGTCCAAAGTGGGTTGTCAAACGCTCCTCCACGGAAGTTGATTTGTCTGCCTGTAGTTGGATTCTGATAACCATAGCCATTAAGATCCCAGCTTACAGGAACGTGAAATAGTGAGAAGAATGGGTTGTTTCCATCCTGTCCCAAATAGGGTACATCACCGTTACTTTTTGTGTAACCTACATTAATCCCAGCTGTAATCTTGTCAGAAAGATTAGTAGTTACGTTCGTTCTGAAGTTTGCTTTGCTGTAACCCTGGTTAGGGACAATTGCAGTTTGCTTGTTCTGACCAACAGATACGTAAAAAGTAGTTTTTTCAAGTGTTTGAGAAATACTTACGTTGTTGTTGATCGTAACACCTGTTTTAAGGAAATCGGCACGGGGATCGTGAACCGTCAGGTTGGTAGTTCCGCCTGCAGCTGCGCTCGTTACCTGCTGACCAGTAATTTCTGGCCCCCATGATAAGGATGTACCTTCAAGATAAGCACCTCTGTTACCTTGTGCAAATTTGGTCTGGTAAGATGGCAGTCTCAATGCATTATCAATACCGATATTCGAATTAACCGTGATGACAGGTTTGCCCTTTGTTCCTTTACCGGATTTGGTTGTGATCAAAACGACCCCGTTAGATCCTCTGTTACCATATAGTACAGAAGCTGCACTACCTTTCAGTACGCTGATTGATTCGATATCATTCGGGTTGATATCTCCCACTCTGTTAGGCGTTGCTGCACCGCTTACCTCGTTAGCAGCTCCACTTCCATCGTTGTCATTACTAACAGGGATTCCATCAATAACAAACAGAGGCTGGTTATCACCAGAGATAGATTTGGCACCACCTCTGATCGTAATCCTGGCTGCCTGGCCCGGAGCACCACCTGAAGTCACCTGTACACCTGATACTTTACCATTCAAGGAATTGACAAAGTTTTGCTCAGGAACCTTGTTGACAACGTCACCTTTGATTTCAGAAACGGCATAACCCAGTGAGCGCTTTTCACGCTGAATACCCTGAGCCGTAACCACCACTTCATTCAGTTGGCTGATGTCATTTTTAAGTGTAATGTTAATTACCGACTGACCGCTAACAGCGATTTCCTGGGTTTGAAATCCAATGAAGCTGAAACTCAATGACACATTCCCAGGTACATCTATGGAATATTTTCCATTTTCATCTGTGGTAGTACCGCGGGTAGTACCTTTCACAGTAATACTCACACCGGGTAAAATCGACCCGTCTTCTGCGGACACCACGCCGGTAACCGCAAGATTTTGCCCCGAGACATGCATGCTGAATAGCACAGTCATCGTAAAGCAGAATAATATAATCTTCCTCATACGATTTGATTTGGTTAAAGTTGGTTAATGTAAACAATGCAAAAATAATATATCATTAACACAATCTTAATAATTGAATTATGATTTTGTCAATAATGTAGATGTTATAGTACTATTTGATGTAACTAATTTCTGTAGTATAGTCTATTTATTGAAAATATTTCAATTTTTGACAAATCAGAGTTGTGTGGTGTAAGCCCATTTTTTTGAATTTTTATTTTGTTTTGAAATGATTTATTAACCGATTGTTACACAATTTTTGTAGAAATCCGTAAGGATATTCGGATGTGTAGAAAGCGTTGTTTTTACTGATTATAAATTATGTGCCAACCGAAAAAAAATGTAATCTGTTGCATTGGGACTGAGATACATAAGTACTAAGTATCCGTACGGAAAGGTCCAGGCAATCACTGAAGTTGAATGAATCCTTTATGGCAGGGAAGGTAAATAAGCTACCCGATTTTAGTAGGCTATAATTGTATTATTCTTATGATCGTGAAGGAGTTGTGTATTTCAGATGCCAGGCTAGCTTAAATTTTTTTGAAGAGAAAATGGCTATACGATCAGAAATAGGGTGGAATTAAATTATTGTTAAAAAATGTGACTTTTAGTGATAATAATGTAACACCAGTGCCTGATTTTTATAAAAAAGAAAGAAATATCCCAGTAATACAGAAAATTGATCAGTTGAAAAATTGGCAATAAATGCCTTTTTAAATAGAAAATTTGCCATTTAGTAAGCGTAAACCAAAGTATATTTTGATAAATCTTCAAAATTTTATTGTGGTGGTCAAAACAATAGTTACTTTTGCAACAGTAGTATTACATAACAAACCTAACTTTAAAAAAATATGATTAATCCTCTATCTACTCTTCTTCGATGTCAGGTCTTTATGCCATCACAGTTATTCTAATCTGAATTTTATTGTAAGCAGTGTTGCATTAGTGCTCTCTTGTAATATATCTGGTATGCCGTAAGCTTAGCGCTTAACCGGTAGGATGATCTATATGGATATGTTATATGCTGTGGTAAGTTTTAATCCATGAATTTTTGTTTTACATTTTTTTTATAAACCTAACTAGTTAATTAATTCAAGTATGAGGAAAAGATTACAAGTTTTCTTGTACCTGTTGCTTGCAGGTGTTGCATATGGGCAAAACCGCACCGTAACAGGAAAAGTGACTGCTGAGGAGGACGGGAGTGTCTTGCCAGGGGTGAATATTTTGATAAAAGGTACAACTGTTGGTACAAGTACTGATGCCACTGGTAACTTTTCGATAGATGTGCCATCCACAGGAACCGCGTTAACTTTTAGCTACGTAGGTTTCTTATTCAAAGAAGTTTCGGTAGGATCTCAAAGTGTTCTTAATATTTCACTGACCTCCGATGTAAAAGCACTGGGCGAGGTAGTTGTTGTTGGTTATGGTGTGCAGCAGAAGAAAGCTTTCACTGGTTCCGCTTCAAGTATCGATACCAAGCAATTTACGAACCTTGTAACTCCTTCTATTGACAAGCAGCTTGCTGGTCGTGCGACAGGGGTACAGGTTACAAATAGTGGTGGTGGTGTGAACACTCCTGCACGTATACGCGTGAGAGGTGTGAACTCAATCAACCAGAACAATGATCCTTTGATCGTTGTGGATGGTATCCCCATTATCTCTGGTAACCTTGCATCTGTAGGTAACTCTAACGCATTGGGTGATATTAACCCAAGCGATATCGAGAGCATGGAAATCCTTAAAGATGGTTCTGCAACTGCTATTTACGGTTCAAGAGCTGCTGCAGGGGTAATTCTTATTACCACTAAAAGAGGAGCGAAAGGAAAAGCAAAAGTAACTTATGATGGTTTCGTTGGTTTCAGCTCTGCTTTAAAGAAATTTGACCTTCTGAATGCCAATGAGTTTGTAACAATTGCTAATGAAAAGCTTGCTAATGCAGGTTTGGCTGCAAGAGCGGGCGTGAATACTTCAGCACCTTCTTATGATACTAACTGGCAGAATGAAGTGATGATCAATAATGCTGCTGCTCACAACCATAACCTGAGTGTGTCTGGTGGTAGTGACAAATTGAACTACTATTTGTCACTTGGTTATACTGATCAGAAAGGTATTATTATTAATAACAGCAACAAATCTTACAGAGCTCGTATGAATCTTGATTACGAAGTGAATAAGTTTGTGAAAGTGGGTAACAACATAACATTGAGCCGTCAGGTAGATACTGATGGAAACAACGGATCAAGCTCTTTGGGTGGTGCTATCGCCGCTTCTTTGAGGTTGTTGCCAAACGTTTCTCCATACCTGGAAAGCAATGTAACGGGATACAACATCAATTATCCTACTTCGGGATCAATGACTCCTGGTCCTAACTCTCAGACTGTGGATGATAATTTCAATAACGTTGCATTCACTTCTCGTGCAAACAAATATTCTTCTGATAAATACCGTATCATCAATAACTCATTCGTGGAAGTTTCTCCTATTGAGGGTTTGAAAATAAGAAGCCAGGTGGGTGTGGATTTATTTACTGACTACAGCTACCAGGGATTGAATCTTTTCCACGGTGATGGATATGGAACAGGACAGAACTATAATGCTACACAGAACCAATTGAGATTGGTTTGGTCTAACTACTTTAACTATAATTTCTCTCTTGATAAGCATAACTTCTTCCTTACAGGGGGTAATGAAATTCAGAAAGAAACTTACAAGTGGTTCAGTGCTGATGGTAAAGCGTTGTCAGATGCGTTCTTCATTGGCAAAAACGTTATCTCAAACTCAGCAAGTACGCAGGTAGTTGGCGGTAACTACGATGAAAGAGGTTTTACGTCGATATTTGGTCGTTTAAACTATGATTTTGCAGGTCGTTATTTCGTCCAGGCTACTATCCGTCGTGACGGACAAAGCGCATTGTCCCCAGGCAGTAAGTATGGGGTATTCCCAGGTTTTTCTGCAGGTTGGAGAGTTTCAGAAGAAGGTTTCTGGAAAGGTTCTGATGGATTGAGCAGAGTAGTGAGTGATCTGAAATTGAAAGCTTCTTATGCCAAAGTAGGAAACACATTGACAAGCTATCCTTATCTGAGCAGATACGGAAGTACCCCTTACGGTAACTTGCCAGGTATCGGACCAACAGGTGTAGGTAACCCTGAGTTGAAATGGGAGACCAGTGCCAAATATGACGTAGGTATTGATGCTGGAATTTTCAATAACAGATTCCACGTAAGTGCTGACTGGTTCCTGAACAATGTTGATAATATGGTTTTGGATGTACCTACTCCTATGAGTGCAGGTATTCCGGGATCGCAGACTGCAAGTGGCGGAACGATTTCTCAAAACATCGGTAAGCTTCAGAACAAAGGTATCGAGCTTTCTATCGGTGGTAGTATCCTGAGAGGAAAAGACTTTACGTGGGATGCTAACTTCAACTATAGCAAAGTGAAGAATAAGATTGTTTCGTTGTACCAAAGCGGTGGTGCTCCTGTTCAGTTTATTGAAAATGGTGTATACAACATCATTCGTGTAGGTGATCCTATCAATATTTTGTACGGATACCGCAGTGCAGGAGTGAACTCTGCCAATGGTAATGCAATGTTCCTGAAAGCGGACGGAACACTTATTCAGTTTAATACTACCAGCGAAAAAAGTCGTGGTGTATTCTATACAGCTAACAGCGCTTCTGACGGTACTCTGGGAGATGCAACTTCTCTTTCATCGGCTGATAAGGTGAATTTAGGACAAGGTGTTCCTACTTGGTTCGGTGCTTTGACCAACAACTTTGCTTACAAAGGATTTGGTCTGGAAGTAATGTTGAGATATTCGGGAGGTAACAAAATCATGAACTTTACCCGTCAGGAAATTCTGTTTAACCAAAGCTTCCAAAACAACGGAAAAGAGATTCTTGACAGATGGACAACACCAGGTCAGGTTACAGATGTGCCAAGACTTTATAATGGTTTGGCTGCTAACATGAACACAACGGGTAATGCATCTTCACGTTGGGTTGAAAGCGGAGATTACCTGAGACTACAAAATATTGTGTTGAGCTATTCTTTCAATGGAAACAATTTGTCTAAATGGACAAGAGGTTATGTGAACAATCTGAAAGTATATGCACAAGGACAAAACCTACATGTGTGGACGAAATACAAAGGAGCTGATCCAGATAATATCAGTTCGTTGGGTGTAGATGCGGCTGTATCTCCGCAGGTAAGAACGATTTCATTCGGTTTGTCTGTAGGTTTCTAATTTCTTAAAGTATTATAACTATGAAAAAAATATTATTGGTGGTTGGTTTGGGAGTCTTCCTGGCTGGTTGTGAAAGTGTACTGGATACATCTCCATATAACTCGGTAACAGATGCAAGTGCGTTCTCAACTGCAGACAGATGTCTTTTGACTTTGAACGGAGTATATGATGCAGCACAGGGTTCCTATTATACTTCAAATACAACAGAAAACAGAGGGTATCCTTTCGGTTCTGCAAATATTCAGCAAGGTGATGCCCGTGGGGAAGATGTTGTGAACGTTCAGGCGTTCTACCAGATCACTTATCAGGGAACTTACAACTCTAACTCCGCAAACTGTGTTGCACACTGGAAAGGTATTTATGCCCTGATCAACAAAGCAAACGTAGCCATCGCAGGTTTCCGTCAGGCTAGCCAAACGGGAATTCTGACTGCGGAAGTGGCGACTCAATACGAAGCAGAAAGCCGTTTCCTGAGAGCATTGTCGCACCACGAAGCATTGCTTCACTGGTCACGTCCTTATTTGGATGGAAACGGAACACAGGTAGGTGTACCATACAGAGAGGAGCCTATTACTTCCAGTACTGCGGTGACAAACATCTTGAATACACCAAGAATGCGTGTTGATAGTGTTTATAGCAAAATACTGGCAGATCTTGATTTTGCAGAAGCTAACCTTCCTGCGAAGATATTTACATATCGCGCTACTAAGGCTGCTGCTATTGCCTTGAAAATGAGAATTAAAACGCACAAGGGTGACTGGACAGGTGTAGTTGCAGAGGGAAATAAACTGGTTCCTGCAACAGTTAATCCTTTGGCTCCAACAAGTGTAGTAAGTCCTATCGGTGCATGGGCTTTGACAGCTTCTCCTGATGGTCCGTTTGCAAACAACAATTCTACTGAGAGTATTTTCTCTGTAAAGAATGACGCAGTAGATGCACCAAGTACAAACGCAGGCTTGTCCCGTATGTACGGAGCGGCTAACCTGAACGGACGTGGGTTGTTGTCTTTGTCTCCTATTATCTACAACGATGCAGAATGGCTTTGCACTGATAAAAGAAGAACACTTCTGACTGTTGCTGGAACTAACTCAGCGGGTACTCAGAGTATTTTCTCAACTAAATACAGAGATTACAATACCTGGGGAGATTATGCTCCGCAAATCAGATATGCAGAAGTTCTTTTGACTTTGGCTGAAGCGGAAGCGCGTGTGGCAACAGGAGTAAGTACTCGTGCTCTGGATTTGTTGAACACAGTTCGTAACAGATCTCTTGCAGCGCCTGAAACTGAAGGTTATACTGCAGCTAAGTTTGGTAACAAAGTAGCGTTGGTAAAATCTATCCTTAAAGAAAGAAGAATTGAGTTTATAGCTGAAGGTAAGCGTTGGAATGATATTTCAAGATTGGTAATGGATGCCGATTACTCAACCGGTGGAATTCCTGCGAAAGCGGTGAACGGAACAGCTGGCTTAACTAACTTTGTATGTGCAACTGCATACACTCCGGGCCAGCCTGCTATTCCTTACGCAGATTTCAGATTTATCTGGGCTATTCCGGAAACTGAGGTTACTCAGAATCCTGTAATTAAGCAGAATCCAAATTACTAATAAGTGTTTTAGATTATTAGTTCAAAAGGCCATTCCAAAAGGGGTGGCCTTTTGCGTTATACGAGGTCATTGTTCAACTATTGTGATTTCGAAAATTGAAGAAAGGAATCGGGGTTGTTTGCAATATCAGTTATAATGTTGTGCAGATTCAATTTAGAAGTGCAACACCCGATTTATGATATTGTTAAAAATAATTCTGTAATGGTTTGCGGGATATTATGCGGACCATTTGATAATGCTGAGTAATTGATCATTTTAAGAATAAAAATTGTCATTTTTGTATATTATTCAGAATAATAATTTGAAAATAATTCAAAATGCAGGTCATAGTGTTTGGTGATTGTTTATTTTTTGTAACTTATGAAAATATAACAAACCTAACTTCAATAATATGATTCGTATTCTACATTCTCCGCTTGTTCACCGACAATTTCAACGTCTGAGTTTTTATTTCTAAGCAATAAGAAAAGGTTATTTGAGTTCGCTGGTACCTGGTTTTGCGGTAGCTAACAGTCACTTGAAACCACTTTACAAAGAGACTTAGATCACGCTTATCTATATCAGTTTCCGCCATATACTGGCTTGGTAAACAGATGTAGATGACTCATTCTGTTTTGTATTTCATTTTTCATTTCTTGTTTTATTTATCTCTAAACCTAACTTATTAAGTATGAGGAAGTATTTATTGTTTTTGTGCTTGTTTTGCTCTGGTGTGGTACTGGCGCAAAATAAGGTGATCACGGGCACGGTTACTTCGGGCGAAGATGGCTCGTTGCTACCAGGTGTTTCAATTTTAGTGAAGGGAACTACCGCCGGAACCACCACTAATGCAGAAGGTGCATATTCTATTTCTACGAGCTCGAATGCCACGTTGGTAGTTAGCTTTATTGGTTTTGTAACTAAGGAAGTTGACGTTGCAGGAAAATCGGTTCTGAATATCACTCTGGACAACGATATTCAGAATCTTTCGGAAGTAGTTGTTACAGCGTTTGGTATTAAGAGAGATAAGAAAACCCTCGGATACGGTGTAACCCAGCTTAATACCGAAGAGCTCACCCAGGCACGTACTACCAACGTGACGAATGCACTGGCAGGTAAAGTTCCGGGTGTGAGAGTAAGTGGTAGTGGTGGAGCCTTCACCGGATCCAGTATCGTAATCAGAGGTAACACTACTTTTACAGGAAGTAATCAGCCATTGTTTGTAATAGATGGTGTCCCTATTGACAATGGTGGAGGCGGTACGGCACTTCAGACGGGTGTACCTCCATCCAACCGCGCCATTGATATTAATCAGGATGATATTGAAACGATGACAGTTCTTAAAGGGCCATCAGCTGCTGCATTGTATGGTTCGAGAGCATCTAACGGTGTAATCCTGATCACTACTAAAAAGGGTGGTCTGAATCAGAAAAATTCAGTTACCTTCTCGACTTCTTATGCTATAGAAGAAGTGAATCGCCTTCCGGATTATCAGAATGAATATGGACAGGGGACAGGTGGGCGTTACATCAACACATCTGCTTCTTCATGGGGACCTAAAATTGCAGGGCAAACGGTAACCAACTTTTTCAGAGAAGAAGAGCAGCTACAGGCTTATCCTAATAACGTAAAGGACATATTTCAAAAAGGTAAGAACTTCCAGGGTAATCTGGGATTCAGCGGTGGTAACGACAAAAGTTCTTTCCGCTTTTCTTATGGATATCTGAGTAACACCAGCGTTATCGATATCAATAAACTGGAAAGACATAACTTCTCTTTGAATACTGCATATCAGGTCAACAAAAAGCTGAATGTGAGTGTCTCTGCAAATTATGTGAATAACCATTCAAAAAGAACGCAGCAGGGTAACCAGTTGAGTAGCCCGCTATTCCGTGCATGGTTTATGCCGCGTAGTTATGACCTTACCGGCCTGCCGTTTGAAGATGCAGCCGGAAATCAAACGTATTTTGGTGGAGAAGACAATCCTTACTGGACTATCAAACACAACCGCTACAACGACGAGATCAACCGTGTTATAGGTAACGTTGCACTTAAATATAACATCACTGACTGGCTGAATGCTGACTACAAATTAGGAACGGATGTGTACTCTACTTTCATTCATGGATATGATCAGATAGGAGCAAGAGGAGCAGCAAATACTACAGCTGGAGGTGCAGGTGGTGTGTTGGAGCGCAGAAACCAGTACAGAAACTTTAACTCGAACCTTTTCTTTACCGCAACGAAGAACTTCGGAGATTTTACATCTGCTTTGATCGTTGGTAATGAAGTTTCTCAGATTTATAACAGAACCAGTTCTGTAACCGGCTTAGGAGTGATTGTGAGAGACTTTGAACAAATGAAAAATACGACCACTTACAATCCAAGCTTTGGTTCAAGCAAAGTGAGACTAATCGGTTTGTACGGGGATCTGACGTTTGGCTACAAGAGTATCGCCAGTGTAAACGTAACTTTAAGAAATGACTGGTCTTCTACATTCCTGAAAGACAACAGATCATACCTGTACAATGCAGTAGCTGCTTCTTTGAACATTACTGAATTGTTCCCGACAATTAAAAATGATGTAATCGACAATATTAAACTCAGAGGAAACATAGCCACCGTAGGTAAAGCTGGTACCGATTTCGTTTACAGCACGGATTCGTACTTTGTAGGAGCGAGCTCCAGCGATGGCTTTGGTCCGGTTGTGAGTTTTCCTTATAACGGCTTACAAGGATTTACTTTGAGTAATACTGCAGGTAATTCAGGACTTGGGCCTGAGTTCACAACCAACAAAGAAATTGCTGCTGAGTTTTCTCTGTTCAAATCGCGACTGACATTCGAGGGAACTGTTTACCAGCAAAAATCAAGAGATCTTATATTCTCAGTCCCTGTTTCGGGTGCTTCCGGAATTACCAGTGTGACCAAAAACGCAGGTAGAATGAGCAACAAAGGGGTTGAACTTGGAGTGACTGTAGTGCCTGTAAAAACGAAATCAGTGAACTGGGGGCTTACTTTCAACTATACTCAGTTTAAGAGCAAAGTGGAAGAATTGGCCGATAATGTGCCTAATATCTTCCTGGGTGGATTTACAACACCAAATATCCGATTGGTAAAAGGTGACGAATATGGTCAGATTTATGGTAATGCATACCTGCGCCAGAGACAATTGGAAGACGGAAGTCAGGATAGAAGCTCTCCAATGGTTATCGGGGCTACTGGCTTGCCTTTAATTACAACGGGAGTTGAAAAAATCGGTAATCCTAATCCTAAATTCCTTTTGGGGATTAACAACAGTCTTTCTGTAAAAGGATTTAACCTTTCGTTCCTGATTGACATCAAAAAAGGTGGTGACCAGTATAGCCGTAATATTGCAGATATCCGCAGAAACGGTGTCGCAGCTGAAACTGCGGAGTTCGAAAGATTCAATGCTGACGGAACGGCAACTACACCGTATCTTTTTGAAGGGGTGAATGCAGCAGGAGAAGCAAATACGGTTCCTGTTACTGTGGAGCAATATTGGGGTAACTCAGGTAAGTATGCCGCTGCTGAAGGATATATTCTGGAAACATCATGGGTAAGGCTAAGAGAAGCTTCTTTAAGCTATAAAATTCCATCAAAAATATTAACCAGAACTCCGTTTGGTAGTGTGGAGGCAAGTGTATTTGGACGCAACCTTTGGATGCACACACCTAATTATCCTCACTTTGATCCTGAACAAAATGCTTTAGGCGTATCTAACGCACAAGGGCTGGAATTTAATGCACTTCCACAGACACGTTCCATGGGTGTATCTCTGAGAGCATCATTCTAATTTAACCGGAGGGAAAAAGCTATCGAAGCCGTTTTCACAGGACTGATTAATTACTTACGAATCTATTATGAAAAAAATATCATATATACTTACAGCAGGGCTCGCTTTGGGGAGTGTACTGTTCACAGGCTGTTCTGATTTTCTGGATATCAATACAGACCCAGACAATATTGTATCTACCAATGCTCCTTTGCCTCAATTACTTACAGCTGCTCAGGTAAACCTTGGTTTTGAAGGGGGAAGTGATAAGTTTCGTTATGCGTCTATTCTTACCCAACAATTTTCAGGACAAGCGTCACCTGGCTTTCAAACATTCGAGTATAATCGATTTAATATTACAGGTAGTGATCAGAACAATTTGTGGTCGAGTATGTTTGCGACAACATTGAGCGATCTTGAACTTATCATTAAAAATGCAACAGCTAGTGGAAGTCCTCATTATTCGGGGGTTGCCAAAATCATGAAAGCGTATCAATATCAGTTGGCTGTGGACATGTGGGGTAATATTCCCTATGCTCAGGCTCTTATGCTTGATCAGAATACACAGCCTGCTTATGATGAAGCCTCTGCGATCTACACCAACCTGATCACTCTCCTGAATGAAGGTATCACTGAGGTCAAAGCGGAAACAAGTGCACTTTCTCCGGGAACAAATTCTGTTATTTTTCCCGGCGCATTTGCCACAACTAAAAAGCAGTGGGAGAAACTGGCTAATACATTGAAGCTGCGAATCTATATTCATTATAGTAAAGTAGATCCTGCGTTTATGACGCAGCAGATCAATACGCTGCTGGGATCGAATGCGGTGTTTATGGAAGGTAACGAGGATAGTTTCCAAATGGCATTTTTGGATGAGGCGAATCGTCGGAATCCTATTCATGCTTATGAGATAAGCAGGCCTAATTATCTTTTTCCAGGTGCTGACTTTGTGGATTTGATGAATTCAAAACTGGACCCAAGAAGATCCAGCTATTTTACTGCATTTCCCTACGGTTCAACAAATTATAAAGGTGTGAAGGCAGGTGATCCAGGTACTGTAAATTACTCTCGGATGCATACATATCTGCGTGGGACGGTTTCCGGTACGCCTACACCCAATGCAGATGGTGGGATTTTGGCTACGGCTTTAACTTATAACGG
The DNA here is from genome assembly GCF_003383615.1 of Dyadobacter luteus. Taxonomy (GTDB): domain Bacteria; phylum Bacteroidota; class Bacteroidia; order Cytophagales; family Spirosomataceae; genus Dyadobacter; species Dyadobacter luteus. The sequence continues at coordinate 41,802 of NZ_QNUL01000027.1, read as the reverse complement.
AACTGCACCAATCCGGATGCTGACTTATGCAGAATACTGTTTTATCCGTGCTGAAGCTGCGGCTCGTGGTGCAAACGGAGTTGCTCAGGAATGGTTTAGCAAAGGGATTACAGCGAGTATGAAAAGTGCTGGGGTAGCTGATGCTGCTATTGCTACTTACCTGACAGCGAATGGAACACTTGCAGGTGCCAGTGAAGCAATGATCAAACAGATTATTGAGGAAAAGTATGTGGCCCTTTATGGGGTAGCTGTAGAGCCATGGACAGATTACAGAAGAACAGGTTATCCGGCTTTGACTTTACCGGCAAATCCGATGGAGCCTGCTGTACCACGCTCTCTGTATTATCCGCAGTCTGAAGTGGATACCAATCCAATTAACCTGCCTGCACAGAAAACCAATCAACAGGTAAGGATTTTCTGGGATAAACAGTAAATTGACCTGCGGAGCAAAAGGCTATCTTGAGAGAGATGGCCTTTTGTGTTTTAAAACATTTATTTGCTTTAGTCTGGTAAGCCACTGGATTATTTTACTATCTTTTTGCTAAGCTCAAAATACTTGCTTCTCTTACCAATTTTTAAATATTGATATTTTGATACCTATGAATCTGAAAACAGTTTTACCATTTTCCTTCCTTGCGCTCTCCGGCTTTTTTGCTTCTGCCCAAAACCTGAATACGAAGATTGACCAAAAGGCAAAATCTCTGGAATCCAAAGTGGTGGAATGGCGCCGCGATTTTCACCAGAATCCGGAACTTGGCAATCGGGAATTTAAGACTGCTGAAAAAATTGCAGCACACCTGAAACAGTTGGGGATTGAAGTACAAACAGGAGTTGCTCACACAGGTATTGTCGGATTGCTGAAGGGTGGAAAGCCGGGGCCGGTTGTAGCATTAAGGGCAGATATGGATGCATTACCGGTAACGGAAAGAGTAGATGTGCCTTTCAAGTCCAATGTGAAAGCGGAATATAACGGACAAGCTACCGGTGTAATGCATGCATGTGGGCACGATACGCACGTGGCTATATTGATGGGAGTTGCTGAAGTGCTGGCGTCAGTAAAGTCGGATCTGAAAGGAACCGTCAAATTTATATTCCAACCGGCCGAAGAGGGAGCGCCGGAAGGTGAAGAGGGAGGTGCGAAACTGATGGTGAAGGAAGGGGTACTTGAAAATCCGAAAGTAGATGCGATTTTTGGCCTGCATATCAATTCACAAACAGAGGTTAATACGATCGCATACAAGCCCGGGGCTACCATGGCTGCAGTGGATTTTTTCAGTATTGATGTAAAAGGAAAACAAACGCATGGCGCGTATCCATGGTCGGGAGTAGATCCGATTGTGACCTCATCTCAGATTGTAACAGGTCTGCAGACGATAGTAAGCCGTAATCTGGATATTACCAAAGCACCGGCCGTTGTAACTGTTGGGGCGATTCATGGTGGAATTCGTCAGAATATCATTCCTGAGGAGGTAAAAATGATTGGTACCATCAGGACATTCGACGAAGAAATGCACAGCCACGTTCATAAACGGATTACCGAAATATCAACCAATATTGCTGAGAGCGCAGGAGCGACCGCCAATGTGAAAATTGATGTATTATACCCTGTTACATTCAACGATGTACCGCTTACAGAAAAGATGGTGGGCACGTTGCAAAGTGTGGCAGGAAAGGAAAACGTCATTCTTACGTCGGCTAAAACCGGAGCTGAAGACTTCTCCTATTTTCAGCAAAAGGTACCCGGTTTTTTCTTCTTTTTAGGAGGTATGCCAAAAGGTAAGAATCCACTGGAAGCTGCTCCCCATCACACTCCTGATTTTTATATTGATGAAAGCGGGCTGGTGTTAGGTGTAAGATCACTGAGCAGGTTGGCGACAGACTATATGGAAGGGAGGAAATAAGGGTTAATTATTAGTGGTTAATGGTTAATGAGGGGCGATTGGAAGTAGCTTGTCTGGTCTGCACGCTTTTTAGCGGGCTGAACGATTGGAGCAAGGCTAGTTTAAATGGACGCTGTCTTCCGCAAAGCCGTTCAGCCTGTAGCGACTAATTATTAGTTGTTAATGGTTAATGAGGGGCGATTTACCCCTCGACCATTAACCATTAACCCTTGACCCTTACTCCGGTATATTCTTCCTCACCTGATCAAACAGAACGTTGGGTAAAAAGCGTTTGAGGTAGATCGCGGCGACTTCTTTTAATCCTCCTATATAAATTTCTTTTTTGTCTTTGCTGACAGCCTGCAATATCTGGCGGGCACATTCATCTGCCGGAATACCGTTGGCCTGGTTGGAGTCCATTTTACCAAACTTACTTCCTGATTCATTCAGAGCATTGAGAGAGATGTTCGTTCTGATATATCCGGGGCACACCGTTGTTACTTTGATATTGTCTTTGTATCCTTCTGCTCTGAGTGAATCGTAAAAACCGTGCAAGGCATGTTTCGCGGCATTATAACCCGAACGCATAATAGTACCGATTTTTCCTGCCACACTGCTGATCACGATGAAATGGCCGCTTTGCTGTTTAATCATATACGGCAACACAGCTTTTGTGATTGCAACTGTACTGTAGAAATCAACATCCATCAATTTCCGGTACACATCCAGATCGGTATCAACGATATAGGAACGCTGACTTACGCCTGCATTGTGAATCATGATATCAATCCGACCGAAGGTATGAATGATTCTTTCTGCTGCCGGAACTGCTTTATCAAAGTCTGTTACATCCATAGGCAGGATTAATACAGAAGATTCAGGTAGGCCAGTCAGCTTACTTACACGTACCAGTTCTTCTTCTCTGCGCGCAGTAAGAACAAGTTTTGCACCTTGTTTCGCAAATGCCAGCGTAATGGCTTCACCAATACCGGAAGATGCGCCGGTGATCCATACTACCTTATTTTTAAATGTTTCCATATTGTTTTAAATAGCTGCGGGCACTTAGCGATTATCCAGGCAATCGATGTTTAAGAGCCAATGACAGTAATGAACAACTTAAATTTATTTATGGCTATAACCTACACCAGATCCGCTGACGGGTTTTGGAAGCGAAGTTGAACGCCCTCTTTTGTAATAGCTAAATGTGCAGTAGCACCAACAATCATGGTACGGTTGTCGGCCACATGTCCCACAGGGAAATTGTAACAAACCGGATATTTGTATGTCGATGTATGTTCTGCAATAATTTCATTTGCATCTTTTCCGAACGAGGGTGACGAATTGTCCCGCATATCGGAAAACTGACCAACAATAAGTCCGGCCAGATGATCAAGCTTACCGGCGCGTTTCAGCTGTATCATCATCCTGTCCAGATTATACATGTATTCATTCACATCTTCAATGAAGAGGATTTTGCCATTTGTGTCTGTATCAGTTGGAGAACCGATAAGATGAGCAAAAAGGCAAAGGTTACCTCCGATCAACTGTCCGGAAGCCTCACCGATACGGTTGAGCTCATGAGCAGAGATATCGTAAACAGGAAGATTTCCAAATAAAGCACCTTTGAGGGACTCAGCCGCTTCAACTGCGCCGATTTGAGTTATAGACTTGGCCATGGGGGCATGCATACCCGCAATCCCATTTTGATATAAACCCGCCAACAATGCCGTCAGGTCGCTGAACCCTACAACCCATTTAGGGGATTTCAAAAGTGTGCTATAATCAAGCTGATCAATAATCCGGGAACAGCCATATCCGCCACGCGCAGCAATGACGGCTTTAATTTCAGGGTCATCCAGCATACGTTGCAAATCCTGAAGCCTGTCTTCGTCGGTGGCCGAAAACTGATTGAAACTGCTTTTTAAAGTTGTTCCTTCCACGACTTCCAGTTCCCATTCGTCGCGTAACATAGCAATTCCTTCTTTCAGGTCGTCATATCTGACCACACTTGCAGGAGCTACTACGCCTACTTTATCACCAGGTTTCAGAAACGGGGGAAATACAATCGGATTAACGGAATGGTTGTTTTGTGACATCAGAAAGGCAGAGATCCATCGGGCGAATGAAGGTTAAATGAACACGACTTCTTCTACGAGGTCACTCTTCATTTCCCGGTTAATTAATTCAATGATTTTGTATTTGGCACGTACCAGCTCATTGCGTAACGGTGCAGATTCAATCTGAAGAAAAAGCGTACGATCCTTGATAAAGACTTTCTTTGTTCTGGAAGCAATTGCATCACCCATGATTTTATCCCAATGTGCAACTACATAGGACTGATCAAACCGATTCTTCAATTTGTACTTGTCCAGCATTTGCTCAATAGCATCTTTCAGCGGAGTTACCCCCGGGCGACGTGATGCTTGTTCTTTATTGAAACGATAATGTTGTGCCATAGTTAATGAAGACAGGATGCAAATGTACACATATACCGACTTAAATAATTCCATGCGGAATTTGTTTTTTCAGCCATCCGGCCTTAATATTGTGCCATCAAGTCAATTGCTTCACTATTCAGCGATTGATTTATAAAGAAGAGGCGAGAGAATGGGCTCTACGAACCTCTGGCAACCTGCTACCAAATAGGAGAAAGGTGCTAATTCCCACCTAAGTTATTTAGGAGATATAAACTCAATTCGTAAAAGAACTTACAGTTAGAAATTTCCGTAAGCCGGATGGCTTTAATCTCGTATCTGACGCTGAAACCGTTTTTCATTAGGTGGGTTATTCCGTATTGCTTGTGTTTTGTTACACCTGACATACGTTTTTAACTGATTTATAATTAAACCTGTGCTCTGGCACTTATGCAAGCGGAACAAAAAATATTCAGATATCCTTATACGTATTCTCTTGAACTGGGTCGTGAACTGCCTGGCTTTGAACTCGCTTACACAACGCTCGGAACCAGAAATGAGGCAGATGATAATATCGTCTGGATATGTCACGCGCTTACAGGAAATGCTTTTGCAGCCGAGTGGTGGGATGGGCTTGTCGGAGAAGGGAAATATTTTGATCCGGCCAAATACTTCATTGTCTGCGTCAATGTATTGGGATCAGCCTATGGTTCTACCGGACCTGCTTCGATCAACCCATTGACTCAAAAACCCTTTTACCGTGATTTTCCGATTATTACCGTGAAGGACGTGGTGGGTACTTTGGAAATACTTCGGCAGGAGCTGCAAATCAGAAAAATCAATATTTGCATTGGTGGCTCATTGGGCGGGCAGCAGGCGCTGGAATGGGCAGTAGAGGTTCCCGATCTTTTTGAAGAATTGATTCTGATCGCTTCCAATGCACTTCACTCGCCCTGGGGAATTGCTTTCAATGAATCGCAGCGTATGGCTATTGAGGCCGATCCTACTTACAGGGAAGATCATGAAGAAGGAGGAAAACTGGGTATGAGAGCTGCGCGTTCGATGGCGCTGTTGTCGTACCGCAATTATGATACTTATAACTTTACCCAGGCGCGCGATAATCCTGACCAGATTGATGATTTCAGGGCATCGTCCTATCAGCAATACCAGGGTGATAAGTTTATGAAAAGATTCAATGCGTATTCGTACTGGACTTTGTCGAAAATCATGGATTCGCACAATGTGGGGAGAAACAGAGGAGGAATTGTGCATGCGCTTGGTATGGTGAAAGCCAAAACACTGGTATTAGGTATCAAATCTGATTTGCTGTTCCCGCTTACAGAGCAGCAATTCATTGCAAAACACATCCCGGATGCCGTTTTCCAGGAGATTGATTCCTTATATGGTCACGATGGCTTCCTGATCGAATACAAACAGTTGGCGCAGGTGATCAGAGCTTGGCAGCAAACCAACGGGCAGCTTCAGTCGGCAAGATTGGAGTAAGTCTCCATGAATGATATTATTGTCGGTCCTGTACTTTTGTGCAGGACTTTTTGTTTGCATTTTATTCAGCTTAAATTTTTCATCATGCGCAAAATAGGAGCACGGTTGATACTAGCCCTAATGGTTATTTTGGGAACGTTGTATAGCTATTTCAGCAAAACCCAGGTGAATCCTGTGACAGGAGAGAAGCAGCGTGTGGGGCTGACTCCGGAAGAAGAAATACAGCTTGGTCTGAAATCTGCTCCGCAAATGGCTGCTGAGTTTGGCGGTTTGCATCATGACAGGTCATTACAAACTAAAATCAAGACGATTGGTAAAAAGCTTGTTAGTCATTCGGAGGCGGACAAGTCGCCGTATCAGTTTGACTTTCATGTATTGGCAGACGAAAAAACAATCAATGCCTTTGCATTACCGGGCGGGCAAATATTCATCACAGCCGGATTACTGAAACAGCTGCAAACCGACGACGAAATTGCCGGGGTATTAGGACATGAAATAGGCCATGTAATCGGACGGCATTCTGCTGAACAAATGGCAAAAGGAGATTTGCTGCAGGGACTCGCAGGAGCTGCGGGAGTAGCGGGAGGGGATTACACCACAGCGCAAACAGCACGTTATGTCGCCCGGCTGATCGACCTGAGTTACGGCAGGAGTGATGAGCTCGAATCTGATGATTTTGGTGTGAAATACATGGTCGCTGCTGGCTATAAACCGGAAGCGCTGTTAGCTGTGATGAAAGTGTTGGCCAAATCTTCAGATGGTGGAGTGGAGTTTATGAGTACGCATCCAAGTCCTGCCAACAGGGAAGAAAAAATCAGGGAAGCGATCGCGAAGTACAGTAAAAAGTGATCATGGTGTAGACGAAAAAAGGAATGCTTCCGGATGTTAACCGAAACCATTCCTTTGATAAACTTCTGATTCAGATTATTTAGTAATCTTCAATAACAGTTCAGGTTCGTTGGTTGTGATAAAATCAACGTTTCTTTCCAGAAACCATTTCATGGTTGCCTCATCGTTCACAGTCCATACGTTCGTAGACAATTTCAGATCCTGCAATTCTTTCAGGTAGCCTTCGTTTTTCTTGTAAACACTGAAATGATAGTCTGTACCATCAAGTCCGGCTGCTTTGATTTCAGCAGGTGTTTTATCTCCGTTCAGGTATTCCACATGTGCTTTGGGAGCCAACTCTTTCACTTTCAGACAAACATCAAAATCGAAAGCGATATAGTCTGTAATTTTTTCAACTTTATACTTTTTTACCAATTCTACGCATTTGGCAGCCAGTGCCAATGAACGTTCTTTGCTGATAGATGAAGTCTTGATTTCAAGAATCAACCTGGTCTTCTTTTGCTTCCCACCGGTTTTGAGATAGTTTTCCAGCATAGGCAGACTTTCTCCGTTACTCAGCTTGATTGCCGAGAGTTCAGCGGCAGATGTTTTTTCAATATGCGTTCCTTTGATTGCATGGTCGTGATGCACGAAAATCACCGAGTCGGACGACATGTGTACGTCAAATTCCGCACCGTAGCATCCAAGTTTGATAGCATGTTCCAATGCGCCGATAGAGTTTTCGGTAGCGCCGGTATTTTTCCATGCACCGCGGTGTGCAATCACTTTATTTTTATTTTGAGACATAACATCTGTAGCATTCAGGCAAAGAAGTGCCGCACAAAAAAGAATGGTTGTTTTTAACATATCAAGGTAATTATACATTTACAAAAAGCGCCTCTTTCGGACTATTTTCCGGTACAAAGAAAAGGAACGGATAAGGTAACAAAATATTAAATTTCCGTTAAGCCGGCATCACTTCAGCTGGTTCAGCCGAATATCATGTTTATTAACAATGATAACCACATACTTGGATGTAGGTGTATTGCTCTTCTCAGCTACGCTTTCTAACGGTACCAATACATTCGCTTCCGGGAAGTAGGTCGCACAGCAACCTTCAGGGATCGGATAAGCAAGAACGATGAACTTACTGACTTGTCTTTTGGAGCCTCCGAATTCATTAACCAGATCAACCAGATCACCTTCCTTCAGATTTCTTTCTCTGATATCACCGGCATTCATCAGCACCACACGGCGTTCGTTGTGTATACCTCTGTACCGGTCATTCAGGCCATATACCGTTGTGTTAAACTGATCATGGCTGCGAATGGTCATCATGATAAGCTGATCCTTTTCCAATTCGGTTTCCGGAGCTGTAGCGATGTTAAAATGTGCCTTTTGCGAAGGTGTATTGAAATTGCCCTCTCTGTTGCAGTTCGGCAGATAAAAGCCTCCTGGTTTGCGCACGCGCTCATTATAATTGTCGAACCCGGGAATCGTTCGTTCTATATCCTCCCTGATCACATCATAATCCCGCAAGTAACGATCCCAGTCGATCTTACTTCTTTTACCTAAAGTCGCCTTTGCCAGCTTGCACACAATGGCCGGTTCGCTCAGTAGATGTTCCGATACCGGATCTAAAACACCGTGTGAAGACTGCACGACACCCATTGAGTTTTCACAGGAAACAAACTGCTCTGCTCCCCCGGTTTCGTCTCTGTCGCTGCGGCCAAAACATGGAAGAATAATTGCTTCCTTTCCATGGATCAGATGACTGCGGTTAAGTTTGGTCGAAACCTGCACAGTCAGACGGCATTTTTGCAAAGCTTCAGCAGTGAGCAATGTATCTGGTGTAGCCGACAAGAAATTGCCTCCCATGGCGAAAAATACATGCGCTTTACCTTCATGCATTGCCTTAATCGCTTCCACTACATCATAGCCATGTTTGGCAGGCGGCGTGAAGCCGAAGTTATTTTCTATAGCATCTAAAAAGCTTTTTGATGGTTTTTCGTAAATACCTACTGTACGGTCACCCTGCACATTGCTGTGCCCGCGTACCGGACAGGTGCCCGCGCCGGGCTTGCCAATGCTCCCTTTCATCAGAAGCAGATTCACAATTTCCTTGATGGTATCGACCGCATTTTTGTGCTGTGTAAGTCCCATCGCCCAGCAGGCAATAATTTTCTTCTTAGGTGCCAGTATGCGGGCCGTTTCTTCAAGCTGTCCGAGCGCTATTCCGCTGGCTTTCGCCAGATCCTGGAGATTTTTCTGTTGTAAATTTTCTTTCCAACTCTCATAACCATGGGTTTGTTCCCGGATAAAGGCATGATCAAGAACGGAGCCGGGCGCTTGTTCTTCCATTTTTAACAGCATCATTTCAATGGCTTGTAATGCTGCCATATCGCCATTGATCTTTACCTGTAAAAAAATATCTGTCAGGTTTGGCTTCAATCCTAATACACCTTGTACCGTTTGCGGATTGTTAAAAGCCATCAGCCCTGTTTCGGGAAGCGGATTAATGGAAATGATGGTTGCTCCCTTAGCTTTTGCTTTTTGTAAAGCAGTGAGCATTCTTGGATGATTTGTTCCCGGGTTCTGACCGAGTATGATGATGGCTTCAGCTTCATAGAAATCTTCCAGCGTGACGGAGCCTTTGCCAATCCCAAGCGATTCATTCAGCGCAACACCGCTACTTTCGTGGCACATATTACTGCAGTCGGGCAGGTTGTTGGTTCCAAACTCTCTTACGAATAGCTGGTAGAGAAAAGCCGCCTCATTGCTCGTCCTCCCGGATGTGTAAAAAATAGCTTCGTCAGGAGTATTCAATCTGCCTAATGCAAATCCTATTTTCTCAAAAGCTGAATTCCAGGAAATGGGTTTATAATGTAAAGCTCCCTCCGGCAGGTACATTGGCTGGGCAATCCGTCCGGTTTTCCCTAATTCGTAATCTGACAGCGCAGCAAGCTGAGCTACCGAATTTTTTACGAAGAAATCAGGCGTAAGTTTTTTAGCCGTCGCTTCTTCTGCAACGGCACGAGCGCCATTTTCGCAATATTCTGCAATGCCGGATCTTTCGTCGTCCGGATCGGGCCAGGCACAACTCGGGCAGTCAAAACCACCTTTCTGATTGAGCTGCAACAAGGCTTTCATTCCGCGTTTAAAACCTGCCTCTTCTGTAACCATTTTAAGGGCAGATACTACAGCAGGTATTCCGGCAGCCACTTTGGCGATTTCCGTTCTGCGCAGTCCCGTAAGTGTTTCGGGGTTTTCCGGATTCGGATGTTGCTCTTGCTTGCTCATGATTAGCAGGATTTAAGGGGATTTTCATAGTTGTCCGACTGATCTTCCGTCGTATTATCCAGACACTTAAAGTCTTTTTCAATAAGAAGGTACAATGTATTTTCTCCGTCCAATAGCATATTGGCTTCAAATCCAACCAACTGATTGTCCGGCCAGTTTTCCAGGAAGGATTGTGGGACTGATAACGTAATCTGGTGTTCTGTGTAAGAGGCGGTTAGCTGCTCAATAGTAGCATCGCTTTTGACAGCATATCCAAATTGGGTTGTACCAAACGAAGTCGCATCTTCGATTCGTCCTGTGGAACAAAGCTTTTCAACCTCTGTCCGGGAAAGTCTGAATCGGACTGAATTTCCCTGTATCCTGATTTTCATAATTTGCTGATCCGGTCGAAACCTGTATAAATGTTGAATTTCTCTTTTGACAAAAAGCCTACCAATGTTATTCCTGAGGATTCTGCCAGTTCTGCTGCAAGGCTCGATGGAGCGCCAATAGCAGCTACTATCATGATGCCGGCCATGTGTGCTTTCTGTATCAACTCGAAACTGGCTCTTCCACTCAATAATAAAACCGATCCCTGAAGAGGTAACATATTACTTCGGAAGGCAGCGCCAATGAGTTTGTCAAGAGCGTTGTGCCTGCCCACATCTTCAAAGATCATTTGAAAATTTCCCTTAATATCGTACAGAGAGGAAGCATGTAATCCTCCGGTACTCTCAAAAATATTCTGTCTGCTATTCAGTTCCGAAAAGATTTTTAGAAATACCTGATCAGATACGGTCATTAATTGAGAAGAGGGCTGGAAAGACGAGGTAACATGTATCGCGTCAATGCTGGCTTTTCCACAAACGCCGCAACTGGAAGTTGTATAGAAGTTCCGCTCCGAAGTATTAAGATTCGGAACATAGCCCTCCCTGAGCACCACTGTAACTTTGTTAGGATCAAGTTCGTTTGATACTACTTTCTCAATCTGATTGAAATCGCGAATGATTCCTTCGGTAAAAAGAAATCCCAGGGCCAGCTCTTCATCACGGGAAGGCGTGCGCATGGTAACCGATACATTCTTTTTTATCCTTTTATGGTCCGACAAATAAGAAATACTGATTTCCAAAGGCTCTTCCACTGCCAGAAAATCATCCTGCCATATCAAACCTTCGCTTGTTGATTTCTGGATAGATCTTGTAACTACGGCTGTATCCGGATTCATGTCAAAATCGTTTTTGTAAAATACTGAGAATGCGCTCGTAATCTTCAGGTGTATCCGCACTCTTCATTGTTTCTAACTGTTCAGGTACATATTTCTCAGCGTTGTTTTGCCTTAGAAAATGCTGAAGAGAACGGTTTCCCTCGCGATAAAATTGCATCAGCAAAGGCGCACACTGCGCAGAATACCATCCTATTAATGGCTCATATTTGTTCTCGTTGTTATAAAAAGTAGCTGCAATGCTTTCTCTCCTGATTGTGTTCAGGAATGATCGAAGCTCTCTTATTGAAAGTAGGGGATAGTCGCAGCCAACGATCAGAAAGTCGTTCCCGGGATATTTTTCAAATGCAGTCAGTAATGACGCAATCGGGCCATTACTTTTATAAGCAGTTTTATCAGGAAGAGGTTGGTATGCGGCAGGAATGAGGTGTTGCTGTTTCTCGTTACAGGAAATAAATACCTGTTCGCAGAGTGCTGGCTCGTTCTTTAAAAGATCAGTAAGGTGAAAACACTGTGGTTTTTCGTAATAGGTCAGAAAAGCTTTATCCTTTCCCATACGCTGACTTTCTCCTCCGCCAACCACTAAACCATAAAGATGACTTTCTGTTTTCATAAGCTCAGTTCTTCCTGTGAAGTTAGCATGGTGAAACTTTAAATGGAGCTTATTTGTGGTTTAAGTTTGTTATCCATGTCGTGTAGCTAATCAGATTACGTTAATTTTTGTAGCTTGGTAATCCTTATAAAGTAAAGCAGCGCGTTGCAGTTAAATAAAAAGGTATGGAAAAGGGAGATGTGACTATTCTTAAAAAGAAGCCGATTTATCCGGTTAGTGCGGAGCTGAGAAGATATTTGCGGTTTTATCAGCGGGATGCCAAACTTCCGGTTAGTTACCACGATCTGCTTTATTTTCACGAATCATTTCCCGTGAGTGACAAATTTGGGAACGATACGCTTTGGGAAAGCCCAATGTATCCGCCTCACGAAATGGAGCGCCTGCATAACGGTTTAAAAAAGGCCTACGCGATGCTGAAGGCGTCAGGTAATCTGCGTATTGTTGAGCATAAGTATATAGACAGGATTGATTACTGCAAGTTTGGTAATTCGAACCCTTTTCGGGTTAAGATCGTAAACAGGCTGAACGATATTTACGATTATTTCTATATCAAAAAAGCAGATGCGTCGCGCATTTACGGACTGGAGCTGGAAGAGATTTTTTCGCCCAATCAGGTGAATTACCTGGTCGACGGAGAAACACTGGTGGAGGAACATATTGCAGGGATACCAGGAGATGTATTTGCGCAAACACGTTTAGGACATACTGATTACAATCCGATCCGTATAGCCAAAGAGTTTGTGAAATTCAATGAACGTTGTAAAATCACACTTCTGGGAGATATGCGGGCTTACAATTTTGTCATGCAGATCACGCCCGATTTTGACGATTTTCAATTTCGCCTGCGCGCCATTGATTTTGATCAGCAGTTTTATGAAGGAAATCTGAAAGTATATATGCCTCAGTTTTTCAAAGAAAACAGGGCTTACGTTGAGTTGGCAATGGAATACCTGACAGATAAAACAGTACTTCAGTATCAGCAGGAAGAGCAGTCATCGATTATGTATCAGGCTCGGAGTGAAAGGCATCGGCTTAAAGAATTGCGTGATGTTTCTATCAAAGACAATATTTCAACCCCGGAGAATATTCATCAGTTGAGCTCTGGTTTGGCAAAACATTATCAGGATTCACACTACAATCACTGCAAAAGTATGACAGATATTATTGAACTGAATATCAAGAATGTAATCAGACAGGTGATTTCCTGATGGATATTTAGATTTAAGGTTTATCGTACAATATCGCTACCTTTGGGGAACTTAACAGCAGATTTTTGTCGTTAGCAATTTTCAATTTAAACAAAATCGGAAGGCGTTCAACCTTCGCAGATTCTCACCATGAGTAAACACGGACGAATACTGGTCGCTATGAGTGGCGGCATAGACAGCTCTCTGGCGGCTGTAATGTTACATGAGCAAGGTTACGAGGTGATCGGTATGACGATGAAAACCTGGGACTATGCAAGTAGCGGTGGCACCAAAAAAGAAACCGGTTGCTGTTCGCTCGACTCCATTAATGATGCCCGTAGTATAGCTGTAGAGCTGGGTTTTCCTCACTATATTCTTGATATCCGGAATGAGTTCGGGGATTATGTAATTGATCACTTCACAGGAGAATATCTGGAAGGCCGTACGCCTAATCCATGCGTTTTGTGCAACACACACATCAAGTGGGATGCGTTGTTACGTCGCGCTGACAGACTCGACTGCGAATTTATCGCTACGGGGCACTATGCCAATATGAATATTCATAACGGACGTCATTATGTATCAAAAGGAATTGATGCATGGAAGGACCAAAGTTATGTGCTTTGGGGCGTATCTCAGGAAAGTCTGAGCCGTACGAAGTTGCCCCTGGGACATTTGCATAAAACTGAAATTCGTGAAATGGCGAAGCAGCGCGGTTTTATTGATCTTGTAAATAAAGCTGAGAGCTATGAAATCTGTTTCGTTCCGGATAATGATTACCGCGGATTCCTGAAACGTCGTATTCCCGGATTGGAAGCGGAAGTGGCAGGAGGGAATTTTGTATACGAAGACGGCACCGTTGTAGGGAAACATGAAGGATATCCATTCTATACTGTCGGGCAGCGTAAGGGGCTTGGGATAGCGTTGGGACGTCCGGTATTTGTGACAGAAGTAAGAAAAGATACAAATGAAGTTGTGCTCGGCGATTTGCCTGACCTTTTCCGTGATGGAATGGTAGTGGGTAAATTGAACTGGCAGAAATATGATGGGATTACAGAGCCATTAGAAACCGTTACCAAAGTACGTTACAAACATGAAGGAACTCCGGCTACGCTTCTGCCTGAGGGAGATGGAAAAGTGAAAGTTCATTTCCATGACGGTGTAAATGGCATCGCACCTGGCCAGGCTGCTGTTTTTTATGAAGGAGACGATGTAGTTGGCGGTGGCTGGATTATGAAGAACTTTAGGCAGGCTTAGGAAGAAGTTACAAGAGTTATAAGGAGTTAAGGAAGTTAGGCGTCAGGTGTCCTACGTTTTTAACTCCTTTTTTATTTAAAGTACTCAAATAAAAAAGGAGTTAAAAGCTCTGTGCTCTTAACTCCTTTTCATTCTTTAACTTCTTAACTCCTCATTTTAAACCCTCTGCCTCACAGCTTCATAAAGAATAATTGAGCTGGCAACTGCAACGTTTAACGATTCAACCTTACCATTCAAAGGAATTCTTGCACCGCTATCGGCCAGTTGTATAAATTCTTTGGAAATACCATCTTCTTCAGAACCCATAATGATAACTGTCGGAACTGAAAAGTCAATATCATAAACAGATTTGTCTGTTTTTTCAGTACAAGCTATAATTTGCAAGCCGCTGTTGCGAAGGTAAAGTAACGTCTCATATAGATTCGGTTCTCTGCAAATCGGAAGGAAGTTCAAAGCTCCGGAAGACGTTTTCATCGCATCCGCATTAATCTGTGCTCCTCCCTTTATTGGCACGATAATACCCTGTACACCTGCACACTCAGCAGTACGGGCGATAGCTCCAAAATTTCTTACATCTGTTATTCTATCCAGTAATAGGAAAAATGGAACTTTACCATCCTCATAAACTTGCGTAAGCACATTGTGCAAAGGCATATATTGGATAGGGGACACAAAAGCAATCACCCCCTGGTGGTTTTTCCGTGTCACGCGGTTCAGTTTTTCAACCGGAACGCGCTGATAGGGAATACCAAGTTCTTTGGCGAGTTTTTCAATCTCAGCCATACCAAGCTCTCTCTGAATAAATAATCTTTCGATCTCCTTTCCTGAGCGAAGTGTTTCAAGTACCGACTGTGTACCAAAAACCATATCCGCCTGGGATGGTCTTGGGGCGGGTTTTCTTACCGTATAGTTCCGTTTCTCCATGCTTCTACCATTGGATACCAAATTGGCTGATATTCGGCATACCGAACCAGCTCATAGTGATCATCCACAAATTGATTGTTTCTTCTGTTAAATGTAAAATTGACGTTCTGTGCATTACCGCGGCGCTCATAAGTCCAGACTTCGCGGTCTTTGCTGCGTTGTACCTTATCCGGTGAACCCAGAACAATATAAATCATTCCCTTGTCGGTTTTCCATCCTTCTTTATACGTTGTAAAAAGCGTATTTGCTTCCTCCACACGCGTATAGAAAGATTTGATGGATTGACGCGCAAGCTCTTCGTTGCCGTTCATCAGATTAAGCCAGTACTTATCGAGTGCCTTCTTGAAATCTTCCGCTTTTTTGATATCGGCGATTTCTGTATTTGTACTCATGTAAAGCAAAGGCCCTAACAACATTTCAGGCTGCGTAGTTTTAGGAAAACGCTCGTTTACAATCAGGATTCCCATTCCCTCAGACTGAGTAGTATCGGAAAATATGTTGTAAAGACCCTCCTTTTCAAACGTAATGGGTTCGTTTGTTCTGATTGTAAACGAACTGTCCACCTGCAGTGATTTTGCTGCCGACTTCGGAGGGGCAGTATTCATAGGAGAACCTGCCGGATCGAAGCTGTGCTTGTAGTAAAACACATGCAGTTGATCAGCACTCTCGTTGGCTCTTTTGATTGTAAACTGTTCGTTGGAATTGATGTAATGGCGTTGCAATGGCTCAGAACTTGCAGCCGTATATACGCCATATAGCTCACTGGTCGACTGCTTTTTAAAGCGGATAGTAAGGTCATTTAATACTTTTTTCAAAGTGCCGGTCTGGCTGATCTCACTTAGCAATACACCATAGTCCTTATTCGGACTCTTCACGTCGAAGCTGATGACGATTCTGTTACCAACCTTACTTACATTAGAGTTGGTAAGTTTCACATTACCATATCCCAGCCTGTCGCGTGCACCGTAGTCGGAGTAAATGACATAATTGAGATTATATATTCTTATAAAATCATCGACCGGGATGCTGTTTTTGCCACGATAGGCATCCACATACAAGTATACTTTTACCTGAGTGGTGTCTTTGATCAGATATTTGCTCTGGATTGACACCAGAGAAAGTTCTTCACTGGATGGAGGCGTTGCTGCCTGTTCAGATGCATATACCTGAGCCTCGGGCAGAGGTTTGGCAACCTTTCCTGATGATGCACAGCCTGCAAGCACAACAGCCGCAAAAAAAGACAGATATACTCCTAAAATATTTTTCATAGAAATCTTTTCATCATTTTCTCAAATAACGAACGAACGTGCAAAATTACCCAATAAAAACGGAAGAAAATTATTATTCTGATTTCTTACTGTTCCGGTTGGCATTTTTGATCTGATCTTCTATTGCATCCCACTGGTCGTCAGTCACATCTTTAAGGAAATTAAACTGTCCTGCTGCCAAAACTTCTCCTCCATCCAGCGTGATTACTTCGCCGGTCATGTATGCAGAATAATCTGACATCAGGTAGGCCGCCAGATTGGTCAGCTCCTGGTGATCTCCAACACGGTGTAACGGAATCCTGTTCTCGAAAGCAAATTGTTTTGAAAGCTCCTCGGGAAACAATCTGTCCCAGGCTCCCTTGGTAGGAAAAGGGCCGGGAGCAATGGCATTGAGTCTGATGCCATGGTCTGCCCATTCAAATGCGAGCGATTTTGTCATAGCCAGTACACCCGCTTTGGCCATGGCCGAAGGTACAACCCAGCCGGATCCTGTCCATGCATAAGTCGTGGAAATGTTGAGAACGGTTCCTTTAATGTTGTTTTCGATCCAATATTTGCCTAGAGAAAGTGTAAAATAGTACGTACCTCTCAATACGATATCTACAACCACATCTACTGCTTTGTGAGAAAGGCGTTCTGTCGGACTGATAAAATTGCCAGCAGAATTATTGACAAGGCCATCCACCTGACCAAATTTTTCAATAGTCGTGCTGATTACCTGTTCGATTTGTTCAGGTTTACGAACGTCACAAGCCAGAGGCAGAATGTTGCCGCCGGTCAGTTTTTGAAGTTCTTCTGCGGTGCTTTCAAGAACCTCCAGCTTCCGGCTGCATATCACCACGTTGGCGCCCAGTTTCAGGAAGTAAGTGGCCATGGATTTGCCTAGTCCGGTTCCGCCGCCGGTAACGATGATGGTTTTATTCAATAGTGCTCCGTCTCGAAGCATTCCTTGCTGGTGAAGCATAATTCTTCTATTAAGGTGATTTAAGAATTGAATTTAGGAGAACGGCCTTTCTGCTTTGAAACAAATATCTCTTTCAGATCAGCGGAAAGTAATGTAGCCGCGTTCCAGGTAGCCACGTAGTTCAAACCATCTGCAACAGAATGATCCCGACTGTAATTGAGTATATGTTTTGTTCCACGAATGGCTAAAGGTGATTTCTCCGCGATCGCCTTTGCTATGGAATGGACAGCCGTTGTGAGTTCGTCTTTATCAGAATAAACCTTATTCACCAGACCCGTTTTTTCGGCTTCCTCAGCAGGAACGTTCCTCCCTGTATAGGCAAGCTCCCGAACCAATCCCTCAGAAATTATTTTCGGAAGTCTTTGTAATGTGCCGAGATCAGCCACCATGCCCATATCTATTTCTCTGATGGAAAAGTAGGCATCTTCACTGGCGTAACGCATATCACAGGCCGTTGCGATATCCAATCCGGCGCCGATACAGCCACCGGAAATAGCTGCTATAACCGGTTTGTTACAATTTTCTATCGATGTAACAGCAGTCTGTAGCGCTACTATCTTTTTTCTGAGAAGTTCATTCTGGTGTCCCCCTTGAATTGAAGATGACTGTGTAAGTTCCTGTAAAAGGCTTAAATCTATTCCCGAGCAGAAATGCTTCCCTTCCCCGGAAAGAATGACGACGCGAATAGCATCGTCTTCGCTTAGGTTAATAAAAATTTCTTTTAATTCTTCCCATGCCTCCATGTGGAGAGCATTCGCTTTTTCAGGTCTGTTGAATGATATGGAAGCGATATATGGAGTTTCGGTATTTACCCGAAGTGTTTTATAGGCATACTTCATAAGTCCATACATTTATAATGTTATGCGTGCATACTATCGTAAATGTATGAATAATATGATCCCGCCTGGGATTTTTTGCAATAAAATTACAAAATGGGTAGAAGTGTCAATTATTGCTGAGCAAGAAGATAGAGTACTGCCATACGAACTGCCACTCCGTTTTCTACCTGATCAAGGATGATTGAGTGCTTGGAGTCAGCTGCGTCAGAAGAAAGTTCAACACCGCGGTTAATAGGGCCGGGGTGCATCAGAACGATATCCTTATTCAACTCGTCCAGCATATCCTTGTTAATACCAAAGTAAAGAGAATATTCGCGGAGAGACGGAAAATATTTAATCTGTTGTCTTTCGAGCTGGATACGCAGGACGTTGGCCACGTCGCACCATTGTAATGCTTCTCTCACATCATGCCCTATTCGTACACCCAGATCACCCAGGTATTTGGGAATCAGGGTTGAGGGGCCGCAAACCATTACTTCAGCTCCTAGTTTCTGAAGACAAAAAATATTGGAAAGTGCTACGCGTGAGTGGGTTATATCTCCAATGATGGCAATTTTCTTTCCTGTAAGATCCCCGATTTTTTCTCTCATAGAGAAAGCATCTAACAGAGCCTGCGTCGGGTGTTCATGTGTACCGTCACCGGCGTTGACCACATTGGCGGGAATGCGTGATGAAAGATAGTGTGGTGCACCCGGACTGCTATGGCGCATCACAATCATATCCACCTTCATCGCAAGGATATTGTTGACTGTATCGAGCAGTGTTTCTCCTTTTTTTACAGAACTTCCTGAAGCAGAAAAATTGACTACATCTGCTGAAAGACGCTTTTCAGCGAGCTCGAAAGAAAGCCTTGTACGCGTGGAGTTTTCAAAAAAAACGTTGGCAATGGTAATATCCCGAAGGGAAGGGACCTTCTTGATCGGTCGATTAATGATTTCCTTAAATTGAGTAGCAGTCTCTAAAATTGTTTGAATATCATTCTCGTTCAGGTTTTTTATTCCAAGTAAGTGCCGGACCGAAAGTTTTGTCATTGCTAAATTTCAAGAAGTTTGGCAAAGATACTAAGGAAGGGGGAATGAGAAAATTGAAATCGGATTTAATTCATCAATATAAATCATGCTTTGTTTTGCGAAGCAGATAATCAATTGATTTTTAAATGTTTTAAAAAAGTAGAACAGGACATTTGCAAAACATGCATTTTTCGGCTCTCCAAGGAAAAATCTATTCTTTCATAAACTTTGTACTTTTTCTGTGCGAATAGGATGTTTCGGTGTTCACCGGTATGTTTTAACACAAATACTTTTTCAGCAGTATTTTGGGGTTGTGCTGATTTAAGGAATTAAAATAGCAATCCTTATGATGAGCAGGATTTACTTCATCATAGCTATCTTTGAAGTTCGTCCACGTTTATGACAGGAGGAGAAATGTTGTTGTGCTATTAAAAATCAGATTTTAAAAATGAATAAGTCGGGGTTGATTGATTATGTGAAAGAGCTGTTAGAGGAAAAAATGAAAGTGGCATGGGAAGCTATGGAAGCGGCCCAGGAGTCAGCTAACGATCAGGGGAAAAGCTCAATGGGGGACAAATACGAAACGTCACGGTCTATGGGGCAACTCGACAGGAATATGCATGCCCGTCAATACGAGCAGGTGAGAGTAGAAAGAACAGTGCTTGAACGGATTGGAAATACGACGGCTCCGGAAAGAGGGGCAGTAGGATCATTGATAAAAACTACCGCCGGCTGGTTCTTCGTATCTGTGAGTTTGGGTGTATTGAAGTATGAAGATGAAACCGTTATAGCAGTCTCATCTTCATCTCCGGTGGGTGTAATACTATTGGGAAAAACCGTGAATGAGAAATTCAGATTTCAGAATAAGGAGCAAACTATTCTGGAAATGAGATAGTCTGCGGCCTTATTAAGCCATATTATGGAAAACGCGTTGAACATCGTCGTCGTCTTCGATCTTCTCAATCAGCTTTTCAACTTCCGCAATTTCTTCATCAGAAAGCTTTTTGGTGTCATTCGGGATTCTTTCGAAATCAGCTTCGATAATCTCAAAACCGTTTTCTTCCAGGTAATGCTGTAGGTTACCGAATGCTGTAAATTCTCCGTAGATATTGATCTGATCGGTTTCTTCATCAAGAAATACTTCCTCTCCGCCGTGGTCGATCAATTCAAACTCTAGTTCCTCAATATCTTTCCCGTTGTTTTTAACCTTGAATATACATTTACGGTCGAAAATGAAATCAAGCATTCCCATCGTACCCAGGCTTCCCCCAAGTTTGTTGAAGTAACTGCGTACGTTGGCAACTGTACGGGTCGGGTTATCAGTAGTACTTTCAACCAGAATAGCCACTCCATATGGCCCATAACCTTCATACACCATTTCTTTGTAGTCTTCCTGATCTTTAGAGGTAGCTCTTTTGATCGCTCTTTCTACCGTATCTTTTGGCATATTGGCTGCCCGTGCGTTCTGAAGCAGAACCCGAAGTCTTGCATTGGTATTGGGATCAGCAGTACCGCTTTTTACAGCCAGAACAATATCCTTTCCGATTCTTGTAAAGGTTTTTGCCATTTTGTCCCAACGCTTAAACATCCGGGCTTTTCTGTATTCATAGGCTCTTCCCATTTCTACTTTCTGATTAAAATGTTGTTTTTCTATTGATTAGGTGTCAATAATAACCTTTTTCTCATTCTAAGAGGGTCAATACAGTTTGTTGTATTAAACGGTTATTTATAACTAGGGTGCAAATTTATAAAAGACAGATAAATTCAGGCATAAATAGTAATCTTTAAGGTATAATTTATTGAAAATGGATTTGAAGCTAAATTGGTCGGTTCAGAAATTTACTGAGCTCAATGTGCATGAATTATATGAAATACTGCGGCTTAGGAGTGAGGTATTTGTAGTGGAGCAAAACTGTATTTTCCCGGATATGGATAATAAGGATCAGTTGTGTGAGCATTTGTCAGGATGGAGAGGCGGGGCACTGTTTGCCTATGCCCGCATCGTGCCTCCCGGTATTTCGTATCAATATGCTTCTATAGGACGGGTTGTCGTATCTCAGGATGGAAGAGGTGAGAAGCTCGGGAAAGAGTTACTGCATGTAGCCATTGACAGAATCACGGGCGTGTACGGACAGGTGCCGATCAGGATTGGTGCGCAGTTATATCTCAAAGCATTTTACGAATCTTTTGGCTTTGTTCAGACCAGCGATGTGTATCCTGAGGATGGAATTGATCATATTGAAATGACCATAAAAGCACAAGAAAATGAGATGTAACAAAATGTGGAAGCTTTTCCCAATAGTGATGAATTAGTATACACGAAAAAATGCCGATTCCTTGAAAAATTGAACAATGTAAGGATTATACGATTAAAATGTAGTACTTTAACTACATTTGATTTACATTTTCGCGTCTTCATTTGTGTATTCCAAATAAGTTTAATACTTTGGCACAGAATTTTAGTTATTAGTATTCAGTCAAGCAAATTGTTGCTTTGGAACTGACGCCCGTCAGAACTCCAATCAACTTTTTTGACGAACACTGATAGAGGAGGGTTTACGTGGAATGGCTTACTGTAATGCGGTAAGCCATTTTTTTGTGCTCGCCTCATTGGTTTGGGTTTCGAAATGCCGTTCATTTGTGAACTTTTTAGTTCCGAATAGATCCAATCATGACAAAAGTTACCGAATTTATAAGTCAGGCAAACGGCAAAACACTCTTTTCAATTGAAATAATACCTCCTGTTAAAGGTCAGAACATCAATGAGTTATTTGATTCTATTGCGCCTTTGATGGAGTTTAAGCCGCCTTTCGTCGACGTGACTTATCATAGAGAAGAACTTATTGACAGGGTAGGACCTAATGGGCTCATTGAGAGAATTCCGGTTCGTAAGAGACCAGGAACTGTTGGTATCTGCGCAAGACTCATGGAACGCTTTCATGTTGATGCAGTGCCACACGTGATATGCGGTGGGTTTACCAAAGAAGAAACGGAAGACGTATTGTTCGATCTGCATTATTTAGGAATAGACAATGTACTAGTGCTTCGCGGGGATCCTGAAAAGTCTGCTGGCGTTTTTCATGCTAAAAATGGCGGGCATACCTATGCTTCTGAACTGGTAACACAGGTAGCAGATATGAATAAGGGTATTTTGCTCAATGCAGAAACAGAGACTACGCCCACCGACTTTTGCATTGGTGTAGCCGGGTATCCTGAAAAACACATTGATGCTGTCAGTCTTGACACAGATTTTGAATACCTGCGAAAAAAGGTTGAACTCGGAGCTGATTATATAGTGACCCAAATGTTTTTCGATAACCAGAAATTTTTCAGGTTCGTGGACAGGTGTCGTGCAGAAGGAATCACTGTTCCGATTATCCCAGGGCTAAAGCCTCTCGCAACCAAAAAGCAACTCACTGTCCTGGCTGATATCTTCCACCTCGAATTTCCTGAAGATCTTGTTAAGGCAGCTACAGCCGCTTCTGAAAAAGACGTTCGCCAGGTTGGAATCGAATGGGGGGTACAGCAATGTAAAGAACTACTGGCGTACGGCGTGCCTGTATTGCATTTTTATACAATGGGTAAGTCTGACAACGTCGCTCAGATTGCAAGACAGGTGTTCTGATTTTATTCTACAACTACAGCGGTTCCGTTTGAGCTCACCATAAGCATGGAGCCGTTGTTTCCTATAGTTTCAAAATCGAGGTCTACACCAATCACGGCATTGGCACCAAGGCGGTGTGCCTGATCCATCATTTCACGAAGCGCTATACTTTTTGCTTCCCTGAGCCCCTGCTCGTAAGATCCTGACCGTCCGCCAACAATATCGGTAATTTTTGCGAGAACGTCTTTCATTACGTTGGCTCCTATAATGGCTTCACCATTGACAAGACCTATGTATTTAACAATTTTCTTTCCTTCGATGTTAGGTGTAGTGGTAACGAGCATATACGTGGAGTGAATAGTTTGGTTAAGTTGCTGTTTTTTGATGTTGCAAGTTAGAATAATTTATAAATCCCATAAAATATTTCGTGGTCAATGGTATTTACGTTCGATCATTGGTTTCATAACCTTATGAGTGAATGATCGAAAACCAGCCTTTGGGACATTCCGGAAGCTACAGATTGGCTATATTGCTTAGATTTGCATAAGACCACTGAGAAATGGGCTGATCGCTAACAGCTCATTAATAACAGCTATTTTAACAGAGTATTTAAATAACACAAGAGTTTCATGAGTAATTCAGTAGATATCATTAACGAAACGATTCGTAATCGTCGCAGTATTTTTCCTCCAAGCTACATTCAGAAGGAAATTCCAAAGGAAATCATTGAGAACATATTGGGGAATGCCAATTACGCACCCACACATAAGCTGACAGAGCCATGGCGTTTTACGGTTTTTAAAGGTGATGCCAAACAAAAGCTGGCTGAGTTTTTCATGGAAAGATATAAGTTAGTAACGCCGGCTGAGTCTTTTTCTCAGGCACGGTACGAAGCGGCAGGAGATAAAGTAGTGAAGTCGGACTGCGTAATTGCGATCAATATGGAGGTACATTCGGATAAAGTGCCGGAGTGGGAAGAAACGGCAGCCGTTGCCTGTGCGGTACAGAATATGTGGCTTACAGCTACGGCTTATGGTATCGGATCTTACTGGAGTAGTCCTGCAATCCTTGATTTGTTAGGCCAATTTCAGGGATTGCCTGAAAATCAGAAATGTCTGGGACTATTCTTCATGGGCTATCACGAGGCACCTGCAACGCCTGCACGCCGTACTCCCATTGAAGGAAAGGTGATCTGGGCTTAAAATGAAGAATACGAAAATTATGCTTCAGGCATCATCGATATCCAAGAGTTATGGTTCGGTGCCTGTGCTATCGGATATTAGCATTGACTTACCGGCAGGGGAATGGTTGGGTATTTTGGGGGAAAGCGGATCCGGGAAAAGTACATTACTGAAAATTCTGGGACGCTTTCTGGATGCTGATACAGGTTCTATCAGTTTCAAAGGAAATGAATTACCTCCTGTGAGCAGTGAACTGATGCGAGGTTACGATGCTATTAAGCTGATACATCAGGAGTTTGAACTTTTTCCTAATCAGACTGTAGAGGAGAATATCTCTTATTCTCTTCGTTTCTATGATCCTGCCTATAAGAAGGAGCGTGTTGAGGATCTTCTGGAAATTACCGCCTTAGGATCGGTACGTAATCAGAAAGCAAAACTGTTATCGGGCGGGGAGAAACAGCGGACAGCCATTGCAAAGTCGCTTGCGGAACAGCCCGATGTATTGTTGCTTGATGAGCCATTTGCACATTTGGACAATCATAACCGTCGCGTACTTGCGGATGCGATTGAGGGTTTACGCAAACAGCAAAAAATGAGCTGTGTGTTTGTAACGCACGAATCAGCAGATGCATTGGCGTGGTCGGACAGGATAGCTGTACTGAAGGACGGCGAAATTATTCAGATTGGAACGCCTCAGGAGGTGTATAATAAGCCAGTGAATAGCTATGTAGCCGAGCTGACGGGTGATATTAACTGGTTAAACGATCAGGAATCAGGCAAAAAAACGTTTATCAGGCCGGAGAAAATCAAGAGAACCAAACATCCGGAAAAAAGTAAGTGGTCGGGTAAAGTGCAGGCAATTCGTTTTCATGGGAATCACTGGGAAGTGCGATGCGCAAACAAACAGGGTGACCTGGCGTTTTACCGCAACAGAAGAGATCTGGAAATAGGTGATGAGGTATTCCTGACCTATTCATCACGGGATGTAATGGTTGCCGGAGAATAGTATCACAAATTGAACCAGAACGAAATTTTAATCGCAAATGGCGTCACGTTCGGGTTTTGAAGATAAGTGAGCCGGTGGACGAAGTCTATCCGGCCTGCTTTCAAAATGTTGTCTATTCCATATCCGAGCTCGATATAGGGGGTGTTGGTCAGCCTGTTGAAAGTAGGTATGGCATTCCCTTCATGGTCTACCGATGGTGTAAGCGACAGATTGGACTCACTAACACTTCCGTAAAATAATTTCCCTGTTGCCAGCATGCGCCATTTCAGCTTTCTGATGGCGGGAAGCCGGTTGAAAAGTAGCCCTTCAAAATTATGCTCCATTCGCAGTACCACATACTTGTCGCTGATAAACTCGAAGTATTTCATCATGTTGAAAGCGTTATCAACATAAAACAGCGATTCATTGCCCAAGGGGGTATATAGCAGTGGATACGGCAAAGTCGATGGTATATAACCCAGAGTAAGATTGTAATGGGTGCGCCCCATGATGCCTGCTCTGAAACTATGTTTCACATTGAAAGATAGCTTTTGATAGCTGAAGTCTCCTCCCAGAAAGTTTTTCATGCCCAATGAATACCTTAAAGTGAACGCCGGAGAATTTCCGTTACCCATACTGATACGCTCGTTGTCATTTTGCAGAAACGTTTCCTTTCTTGCCAGTCTGGTTTCGAAATTGAGTTCTGTGACCTCAAATGCACTTCGTAGCGGAGATTCAGCACCTTCACCCGGATTGGTTTTATAAGCGAAAGGAAATAGTGGCCGGAAATTTCTATGTTTAAGCTGTACACTTCCTGTGAGCCCTTTTACGATTTCACGCTTGAAATAGGCAGCAATATCTTCCTGCCAATAGGCTCTTCGGAAAGCTCCGAATCTTGAAAATGCCCCGAATAGCGTATTAGGGCCAATCGTTTCAGCAGAAACTCCCAGCCTTTCAAGATCTTTTGAATAGGAAATGCCTGTCATAGTCCAGGGCTTCCGGGAAATGATGCGATCCATACCAACACCGTATTTGAATGCGTTGTCACGGGTTCCATATGCTCCGTAGCCATTGAAAATCCATTTTCGGCTAAATCCGGGATCGGTCCTGAACCCCAGTCGGAAACGGTGACCTTCTACTGCATTATTGGCATAGAGGAAAAGATAAGGACCCAGATCAATATTCCATTTGTCCAGCTTCTTATAGCCGTTTACAAAAATATTAAGGATCTCGGTGTAAGTTTTTACAACGGGAAGTGCTTTCAGGGAATCTACAAGTTGGAAACTCAATATTTCAGCAGGCGTGAGAGATTCGGGACGGCTGTTTTTCCAAAACGCAGAGTCGTGTTTCATGTAATCCTCGCGCAGCTCAATCCCGGTATCATAGAACTTACTGCTTAGGGGAAGTCCGAGTTTATATTTTGAATTGGATGAATAAAACTTCAAAAGCATACCCGCCGCATTTTTGGTCGGCTCATCCACATCTATCAGCACGCGGGTTTTCTCAGGCACCCAGCGCTGTGCAGAATCAGATAATGCATAAGATTGCTGAATTTTAATTTTTTCTATGAAGTTCAAATTAGCCCGTTTTCCTACATTGGCATCAATTTGTGTAATCGCAAAGGTCTGTCCGTCCACCCAGAATGATCCCGTAAAAGCCAGATCCTGCTCTCTGCGAGGTTCAAATTCAATATGATAATCCTGAGTTGTACCATTGGCAATACTGTCTGCCAGATAATATTCGTAAGTGATTTTCCAACTGTCCGAAACCGGTGAAGCGAAATCCTTTTCCAGGATATTGAGCCAGTTGTTATAGAAATTGTATTGTTGAAATGACGAGCCAACAAGTTGAGAAACCAGGCTTCCGTCCGTAAGCCCGACACCTGAGACCTTGGTTTTGAGGATTACTTCTTTTTTGCGTCTTGGATCATTGCGGAAGTATACATTGGATACCGATTCAGAAATAAACAAAGGAATAATAGTTTCTCCATTATCGCCCTTGATTTCATCGTACTGGTCAACAATGTGAGCCATTTTATTGATTGCCTTTCGCTTGCGGAGCTTTTCAGACAGATTGTCCATGTCAATCTGAATTTTATTATAGCTCTGGTATTGATAAGCATTGACGCTTTCAGGGTTGTTATTCTTTTTGGCAGCTACCACTTTTCTCATCACAGCATAAGCCGGATTTTCACCCGCAAAGATTTTTACTTCTTTCAGCTGCTGGGATCCGGGGCTTAGTTGTATGTCTATGTTTTGTTCGGCAATACCGGACTTGATTGCTTTACTTCTCGTTTCATAACCAACGTATGTTACAAGTATGGAGTCGGCAGGGGGAGAATACGTAAGCTGATAAAATCCATCAAAGTTTGTAGTGGTGCCTGAGAGCGATGCTTTGATAGCAATATTGGCGAATGGAATCGGGTCACCTGAAGAAGCATCCGTTACTCTGCCTTTAATGGTAAAGCTGTTTTGCGCGTAAATACTTGTGAAACTTCCTGTTGTAAATAAAATCAGGAAAAGTATAGCTTTATTCATTTAAAGGACGAAGTGTGGATGTATACCATCAAGTTACATATTTTTCGAAGTTTTACCTTTTAAAAATTTCATTATTAGACGTTACATCTGTATTTGGTCTCAGAATGTGAACGTCCAGCACAGCCTTAGGCCGGGCAAGGTATTCACGAACCAGTGTGCGCAGGGAATAACCATCCGGTACGTCCTGGGCAGCAAATGATATAGCACTTATTCCCTCATGACGAGCGATATATAAGGCTCTGGCGTTGTGGAAGTTTTGAGAAATGACTGTGAAATTGTCCTGATTGAAAACCTGTTTGCATCTGACAACAGAGTCGAATGTCCGGAAACCGGCGTAATCCAAAGTCATGACATTTTCCGGAACACCCAGGTTAAGCAAAGCCTTTTTCATATCCAGCGGTTCGTTGTAATAACGGGAATCGTTATTGCCGCTGAGGATAATATATTTGATTTTGCCTTCTTTGAACAACCGGGCAGTAGCTTCCATTCTGTATTTAAAGAACAGATTCTCTTTGCCTTTTTCCGTTTTCTTACTCGTTCCTAACACCAGCGCTACATCGTTGCTAGGGAGGTTGTTAATGGAGAAAAAGTTGTAGGGACGTGTATAATAAACCACCCAGAAATTACAGAGCAGGATGAAAATCAAGCTGATAAATGCTAATAGAATAATAGCCTTGATCAAATTTTTCACGTCTGAAACTGAGGATAGTATTAAAACCTAACAACCTTTCGCCGCCTCCTGGTTCGTTTTTAATTAATCTTCATGTACCAGTACGCGGCAGAGGGAGCTTTTTGTTGCCAATAAACAATAATATATCCTTGGCAACAAAAAGCATTTAGTTTTTTATTCAAATAATCCGAGCTGACTTTCAGGATCCGATTTCTTTTTAGATTCCCTTTTTACTTTGGCAGGCTTTGGTTCTTCTGAAGCGTCTGCCGCTACATCATCTTTCGGAGCGTCTTCTTCCTGTGAACCATTGGTGGTCTCCTGTTCATCTTCAGCTACGGGTGCAGATTCCTCTTCGATTGGTTCTGTTGCGTCGTTTTCTTCAGATTCTGATGATTCATCTGTTGGATTTTCAACTTCAGGCTGAGCTTCTTCTTCTACCGGTTCAGGCAGAGGTTCGAGCCATTGAATATCCTTGAATTTATCATGTGGTAACTTAGTCCCCATTGCTTTCCAGCCACGCACATCCACCATTTCACTAATCAGGTATTCTTTTCCTGCCTTGTCTCCATCTGTGGGTTTGAGTGGCACCACTTCCAGTCTTGGGTGTTTATCGGAACTAGCTAATAGGAGTTTGGTATTTTTCGTATCGCTGATAAACAGAAATTTCTTGTCAAGCGATGTAGTCTCAATATTAAAACGTTTGATAAAGTGCTGTTTCTGTCCGCCATCGTAGTATACCGCGGTGATTACCATTTTCGGATCAAACTTTTTCACCAGTACCACATCGTTGGTGACGTAGTGGTTAGTGAGGTCGAAGTTGGTAAGCTCGTAAGTTCCGTCTTTATATACGACCAGTATATTGTCCGACGAACCGAAATTGCCCAGGTATTCTCCGCGTTCGTCCCTGTTCAGTCTGCCCAGAATTGGATCAAACCACATATCCACACCTCCCAGCGTTGAGCGTCCGGCCTGTTTCATCGTCAGTTTCCGAACAGGATATTTGGTTAGAATATTACCCATCGCGCTACGGTTCTTGATCAGCAGGTCAGCAAAATTGAAATCAAATTGTTTCACCTTTGCTTTGCTTTGTGCCTGCAGGTTGACCGTAATGATCTCAGCTTCTCCGTTATCGTTGGCAGTGAAGTACGTAACCTTGGATTTTGGTGTGCCCTGCGTCAGATCATATTCTCTGTCGCGGGTAACAGCTGTAATCTGAAAACGTTTGATGTAAGAAACGCCTGTTTTTCCATCAACATAAATCAGGTTGTACACTTTACGTTCATCATTTTTGACAAACACGGCACAGTGAATAATGTCCTTCCCTACGAAGATTTTGTCCTGCGCTTTTACTACCACGCATTTTCCGTCCGCTTTGAATACGATAATGTCATCAATATCCGAGCAGTCCATCACGTATTCATCCTTTTTCAGACCGTATCCGACAAAACCTTCCGCACGATTCACATATAGCTTCTGGTTGTTGGCCGCTACGATATTGGCGGCGATCTGGTTAAATGCGCGGATTTCTGTTCTTCTTTCACGCCCTTTGCCATATTTTTTCAGCAGGTCGCGGAAATAATCGATGGCGAAGCGAGTGATATTGGCAAGATTGTCTTCAGTTTCAGCAAGCTCTTCCTGCCATTTACGCATCAGTTCATCTGCCTTGTAACCGTCATATTTGGAGATACGCTTGATCCGGATTTCAGTCAGCTCAATAATATCGTCGTCTGTGATCTCTCTGTAAAACTGAGGTTTGTAAGGATCAAGACCTTTATCTATGGTTCGTATTACCGCCTCAAACGTTTCACACTCCTCAATATCGCGGTAGATACGGTTTTCAATGAATATTTTTTCCAGAGAACCGTACAGGATTTTTTCCAGCAATGCGAGTCTTTTGATTTCAAGCTCACGCTGTAATAAACCCACCGTTTGTTGGGTATTGTATTTTAGAATTTCTGTAACGCCAACGAAATGCGGTTTGTCGGCAATGATGATACAGGCGTTCGGAGAGATAGATACTTCACACTCTGTAAACGCATAAAGCGCGTCCATTGTAATATCTGGCGAAACTCCGGGAGCAAGGTGAACCTGTATCTCAACATCAGCAGCGGTATTATCCACCACTTTTTTGATTTTGATTTTACCTCCGTCGTTTGCTTTTACGATAGAGTCGATCAGGGAAGAAGTAGTGGTTCCAAAAGGAATATCCCGGATTACAAGCATCTTTTTATCCTCTTCTTCAATCTTCGCGCGAACCCTCACTTTCCCACCACGATGCCCATCATTATAGTTGGATATATCGATGTGCCCACCTGTGAGGAAATCAGGATAAATCGTTACTTCTTTTCCCTGTAGGATTCCGATAGAGGCTTCAATCAGCTCGCAGAAGTTATGAGGAAGGATTTTGGTAGAAAGTCCTACTGCAATACCTTCAACACCCAGCGAAAGTAAAAGCGGGAATTTAACAGGTAGAGTAACCGGTTCTCGTTTACGTCCATCATACGACAGCTGCCATTCGGTGGTGCTGTCATTGAAAACAATTTCTTTTGAAAATTTGGATAATCTTACCTCAATATAACGGCCTGCAGCAGCACCGTCACCGGTACGGATGTCCCCCCAGTTTCCCTGGGTATCAAAAAGCAATTCCTTTTGTCCGATATTGACAATTGCATCATAGATGGAAGCATCTCCATGCGGGTGATACTGCATAGAAGATCCTACCACGTTGGCTACTTTGTTGAAGCGACCGTCGTCCATTTCATTCAATGCATGCATGATCCGCCTCTGAACGGGCTTCAATCCGTCTTCGATAGCGGGAACGGCACGTTCCAGAATTACATAGGATGCATAATCGAGAAACCAACTTTCGTACAAACCCGAAATGGGCAATTTTTCATGAAGTTCGCTGTCTTCTGCTTCAGGTGCAGATCCGTTTTCGTCCATAAATAAAGGAACAAACAGGGTTTAAATCTTAAATTATAATTCAGTTTCTTGCCGGCTTTGCAGAAGGTTCAACGGATTGGCAAAAGGTGGATCTGTTGGTTGCACTCCATTAAGATTATATTCATTAATATCGCTAATATAGCAAATAAAGCGGTTATTTCTACTTTTGAGCCCCCTCGTCCGTACTGTTGATGACGGCCAGAAGTTCACTGATCATCATCGCGGTGGCACCCCATATTTTGTATCCGTGCACGTCGTAATGAGGAGCGTAAACCTGCTCGCCGCGAATCTGCAGATAGCTGGCTCCTACAATGCTTTCATCTGTAATTTCAGAAAGCTTTACTTCAAACACATCTTCGACTTCTCTCGGATCCGGAAAGTAGTCGGGACGATAAGGAATGGAAGCGATCACGGGCAGTACATAAAAGTTACTGGGCGGAATAAACAATTCGGTCAGGCAACCCAGAATACTCACGTCAGTAAGCCTGAGCCCCACTTCTTCCTGAGCCTCCCGCAAAGCTGTGCGTATCAGATTTTCGTCCGTCAGCTCATACCGGCCTCCGGGAAATGCGACCTGCCCGGAGTGTACACCATCGTAAGCCGGGCGGAGTATCAACGGAAAGTAAATTTCTCCCTGATATGGATAAAACAATATCAAAACAGCGCTTTTCCGGGTACGCAGATTGGGCTTGAAACTCAACCTCATTTTGGACGTCGCCTGCATTACCTGGTGAGCAGACTCACCGGGCAGCGGATATTTCAGATTATTAACCAATTGTGTGGTAAATAAAGAAAATGCTCCTGCTGACGCCATAAATGGTTCCTTTAAAGGTGATACAATAGATTGTCTTCCTCATAGCGCTTTTCTCCGCGCCATCTCATTATGCTTCGGGTTATAATTTACACTGCTAAATGCAAATATACTACTTTTTGATCTGATATTAAAGGTATCACAACTGGAAGTTTTGTTGATACTTTCAGTGAAATTCCCGACGGATATCTCTATCTGTCAGACCTTGGTATATAACTTTGCAAGTTGCTCTGCACACCTTTCTCCATCCATAGCTGCGGACATAATGCCCCCTGCATAACCTGCACCTTCACCACAAGGGAAAAGTCCTTTAATGACAGGGTGTTCACACGATTCGCGGTCCCGGGGAATACGAACAGGGGAAGAAGTACGGCTTTCTACGCCAATCAGCTGCGCTTCTTCAGAAAGATAACCTTTCATTTTTCTTCCAAAATCTGAAAGTCCACTCCTTAATGGCAAAGCAATGTTGTCAGGCAGCACTTCATAAAGATCCACAGCCTGCAGACCGGGTTGATAAGAAGTTTCTCTTAGTTGTCCCGAGTTTTTCATTCTCACAAAATCGGTGACCAGTTGAGCTGGCGCAGTTTGTGTAGCTCCGGCCAGTTCACAGGCTTTCTTTTCTATTTCTTTCTGAAATTCGAGTCCTGCCAATGCTCCAAACTCTTTATATGGTTCAATATCAACATCTTCAACAGCTACGACAATGCCAGAGTTTGCATAAGGAGAATCGCGGCGTGAAGGAGACATACCGTTTACAACCAACTCGCCCGGAGCTGTAGCTGCCGGAACAATGAATCCACCAGGGCACATACAAAATGAGAAAACGCCACGCTGTACGCCGTTGAATCTTGTTTGTGTTACCAGACTATAAGATGCGGCGGGCAGGTAGGAGCCGCGATCCGTTTCGCAGTGGTATTGTATCTGATCGATGACGCGTTGCGGGTGTTCTATACGCACTCCCATCGCGAAGGACTTGTTCTCGATCAATATTTTTTTCTTGTCTAGCAACTCATAAATATCTCTGGCAGAATGACCTGTTGCCAGGATTGCACCTATGCCAATATGCTCAGTTTTGTCATCAGTAACGACACCTTTCAGCATATTTTGCTCAACAATCAGATCCGTTACTTTGGTGTCAAAATGAATTTC
Source organism: Dyadobacter luteus (assembly GCF_003383615.1). Taxonomy (GTDB): domain Bacteria; phylum Bacteroidota; class Bacteroidia; order Cytophagales; family Spirosomataceae; genus Dyadobacter; species Dyadobacter luteus. The sequence goes on along the minus strand of NZ_QNUL01000027.1, from coordinate 8,734 downwards.
ACCGCCTGCTTTCAGAATGCTTTCACGCATAGCAGCTACCACAAGTGGAAGTTTATTAGTGCCGATGTGAGGATGGGTATCAATCAGGATCTGCTCGCTCGCGCCATGTCCGACAAAGATTTCAAGTACTCTGCGAATATCGCCGCGTTTGTTCGATCTTGTGTATAGCTTTCCGTCAGAATAGGTACCGGCTCCGCCTTCCCCGAAGCAGTAGTTAGACTCCGGATTGACAACATGCTCTTTATTAATAGCTGCCAGATCGCGGCGCCTTGTACGAACGTCTTTTCCTCTTTCGAATAAAACCGGTTTGATACCCAGCTCAATAAGCCGAAGTGCTGCAAACATTCCGGCAGGGCCACAACCTACCACAATAGCCTGCGGACGCTGACTTACATCGGGATAGTCGGTAGATAAACTAATGAGTGAAGGAGGAGTTTCATTTACATAGACTTCAGCCTGTATATTCACTTTAACCTGCTTGCTGCGGGCGTCAATCGATTGCCTCGTTCTACGGATAACAGGATTGTCACCTTCGCGCAGGTTCAGCTTTTTGATAATAAAACGGCGGAAATTTTCCTCATCCAGCGCGATCTCAGGCGCCAGAACAAATTGTAGTGTTTGTTGCATTGTGAAAGGGATTTAGCCTTTAATAAATGCAAAGGTACTCTTTATGTGAGTGAAGTAAAAATTGCAAAGGCAGCTTATCCGCTTTGCGGTTGTAAGCTGCCTGTTACCTGAGATGGTGCTCCGGGTAAATTTATTGATGGGTTTTTGTTAGTACTTACTAATTCTGAACATCATCGTTTCTGATTCCCCGTTTATTTTTCTTGATGGCGTCTTTCAGCTTACCAAATTTGTAATTAGCGCTGACGTTGAACGATCTGAAATATTCTCTGCGGTAATCTGTTTGCTCGAAGTCAGGTCCGGAAGTGTAGCGGTAATTCTGGCGGAATTTGGTAAACGGATTATTGACTGATGCGGATAAGGAAAGTTTATCTTTTACAACATCCTTGCTGACACTCAACGAACTAAATAAGTAAGAGTTTGAGCTTCCCTGCAAGTTGATGCTGGGGCCGGTATAATTGAGGTTTGCATTAATCCTCCAGTTTTTTTCGAAGCGATACCCGCTGGATACGTTCGTTTGTACCATTATACCCTGATTGGTAACTGGTTGCATATTTACGGTTCCATGTACTTTTCCATGAGCGGCTCTTGCATTAACGTTCATATTCCAACGTTTGGTGAAAGGATAATTCCAGCTCAGGTTGGCCATGAAAAGTCGGGCGGTTCCGGTGTTGTCAAAACTGATCCGGTTGATATTTGTTACAGGATCATATACCGATACGGGAAAAATGAGGTCCGTAAAAAAGATTCCTCCCCCGCTGAAATTAAGTGATCCTTTGGCTGCCCGGTTGTAGCCTATCTGAAAGTCGTGCACGAGTGCGGGGCGCAAGTTCGGGTTTCCGGTACGCTCGAAATTTGGATTGGATCTATCTACAAAAGGGTTAAGCTGATAAATACCCGGTCGCTGGATACGTTGCGAGTAGCCAAGGTTCATGCCACTATTATGCTTTTTAAATTTCTTGCTGATCGAAACCGAAGGAATCACATTAAGGTAGTTCTGTTTCATGGTAGATTCCGTAGAAATGAAATCTGCATTCATCGTTGTTTGTTCCAGACGGGCACCTGCCTTGAAACCCCAACTTTTGAGATTGTATTGGTAGGTATTATAGACACCGTATACATTTTGCATGTTGGCAAATTTGTTACTCAGGCCGGGTACTACTTCAAAATCTGAAGAATTTTCAGTGAATTGCCGGTATTGAAAGTCACTCTTGTTATCGCGGATAATGGCTTTTAAACCTGCCTCTATATTCAGTTTTTTGTAGGGATATACATAATCTACCTGGATCGTTTGTTCTGAAAAACTCTGATCGTTCAGCTGTCGGTAGTCGGGCAGAGGATAGTTGATACGTTCCGAGATAGCCAGGTCGGCATCCTGATTATTGTCGAATCTGAAAAACCGGTAGGAGAAAGTAAGCAGGCGGTTTTTATCTGCTTTGAAACCTTTTTGATAATTCAGTGCTGCGTCCATACCCGTACCATTTCCTGAGTTGCGGTTATCCAGTCCGTATTGTTGTAATATTTCGCCGGATCCGTTCAGCACGGACCACTGTGCATTTGTCCCACTGGACTTACTGCCATTGAAATTGATCTGACCCGAGATAAGATTAAGTGTATCCACTTCATAGCTGACTTCGTAGCCTATGTATCCGCTCCGGCTTTTTGAAATATTATAGGAATTTTGCCAAAGGTTGGTGGGCGTACTGCTGTTTGTAATCCTGGTGACGGTATTATAAGTCTCGGGTATATTGTAAACACTTCCACCAGCCATGGCGGTCATTCCCCATTTTCCCAGTCTTGCCGAAACAGACCCACCTACACCAGGGCCGCCAAATGGGAAGCGTTCATTGATATTGACTGAGCCGTTGATGCCATTATCCACTTTTTTACTTGTAATGATATTGATAATTCCTGCCAGTCCTTCTGCATCGTATTTAGCTGGCGGAGTAGTAATCACTTCAATGCGCTCGATGGATGATGCCGGCATACTGCGCAGAATGTCCTTGTAACTGCGTTCTACCATACTGGAAGGTTTGCCATTGATCAGAATTTTGAAATCTGCATTGCCTTTCAGGTAGATATTGTTGTCGGCGTCCAATGACAGATACGGAACTTTGCGCATCATATCCAATACGCTGAAAACTTTACTTTCCGGATCTGCCTGTAAGTCGTAGGAAATACGGTCAATTTCCTGTTTGATAACCTGTTTTGTACCGCTGACTGTCACTTCCTTCAAACCCACTGTCTCGGATGTCATCTGAATATTTCCCAGGGCGAGTTCAGTACTTTTTGAGAGATCAGCTTTCACGACTTTTTTCTTGTAACCTACACCGACAATGACCACTTCATATGGCAATGGTTTCAGGCCGGAAAACAGAAAGCTGCCGTCGGTTTTGGTATAATCCGCTTTTATAACTGTATTCCTATCTGTCATCAGATTGATTGTGATGAAATCAAGGTACTTACCCGAAACAGAGTCGGAAACACTACCTGAAATCCGGTAGTTTTGGTTTTGTCCTATAGCTTTTTTCTGGAATGCAAGCAACGCCAGCAAGAGCAGCATCAGCTGTGCAAGGAGCATAGATGTCTTCATTTTTTTTCATGGTTACGAATCTCATGGTTCGATGGCTAATAGATGCAAATAGGCAATACGATACCTGTAAGAGGATTTTCTCTCTTTCGGGCAATGCTGGAAATGAAGAACAGAAAAGTTTTACCGGCCGGTGATTAACGATTTCAGTTCATGGCTAATGTCTATTTTAATTTTCTTATCAAATATATAGAAAGGTACTTTGTAATGCAAGGTACTATGCTAAATTTTTTTTAGGTAAAATACTATGAACTGTTTCTGTGAGCCATTTCATTCTTCTGACTTACGGTCGAGTCTTCGCTCGATTACAAAATTGATAATGAGGCTTATACCTCCAAAAAGAAGCGTCATGGAAGAAAATGAAGTCCCTCTGCTTAGACTGTAATGGTCGTGCAGCACATTGCCCATCAGAATTCCCAAAGCAACGCCAACAAGCAGCATACCGAATTTCAGGGTGGGGGAGATAGATCCTTTGCTTGTGAATAGTGAGGCGTCTACATTTCTTTCGATCATAGCCATACGTTCGCGATAGCGGGTCATCATCAATACATATAATACGCCAAAAACTGAACCTATTGCTGTAACTGTGATGATGATATGTTTGATGTGTTCCATTGGTTTGAATTTTAATTTCAGCCATATGACCTTCGTTTCGGGAATCAGGTTACAGTTTTTTTGAAAAAAATGAAAAAATAAAAAATGTGAGAAATGTTGTAACCTGTTTTTTGAAATAGATGTCTAACCTGAGCAGTCGGATAACAGATTTGATTTGCATTTTTGTAAAACCAAGCTTTACGGGGCTAACCACTCAGCATGAAACAATCGGAAGAACAGGTCTGGATCGAGAACGTCAAAAACGGAGACCCGTCTTCCTATTCATTTCTGGTGAACCGGTATAAAGACATGGCGTATACGATCGCACTGAAGATTCTGAAAAGTGCTGAAGATGCCGAGGATGCTGCGCAGGAGAGTTTCATCAAGGCTTATCAGCAGCTTTATTCATTTCAGGGAGCAGCTAAGTTTTCGACGTGGTTGTATACAATTGTTTACAGAACCTCGATATCCAAACTTAACCGGAACAGGATTCTGACATATTCAATCGATGAAGACTTGAATGAAGATTACATTTATGATTATTCTGACTCGCAACTTGATCAGTTACAGCATACCGAAAGGTCGGTTTTTGTAAGAAAAGCAATCGGGAAGTTACCTGAGTCGGAGTCATTACTGATCACCCTGTTTTATCTGAATGAGAATACGGTTAAAGAAATTGAGGAAATTACGGGGATGTCCGAGTCGAATATTAAAGTGAAATTGTTTCGTGCCAGAAAAATACTGGAGAAGGAGTTACAGTTTTTATTGTGAGAGTTAAAGAACTGACTGAGCAGAAATGGAACAGGAAAACGAGGATAAATTCAGAAAATTGATTCAGGAAGCTGGCGCGGAAATACCTTCACCAGACTTTACCCGGATTGTTATGTCCGGAGTTCGGACTACAAATCAGGAAGAAACGGTTTTGAATCCCGCCCTGCAATCTTTGCTGCAGCATAGTGGTGTGATTGAAAAACCAGGTCATGATTTTTTGCTTCGCGTAATGTCCCAGGCAGAGGTCCAACAAGTAGTGCTTCCGCCTGTATCTGTTGCGAAACCTATCATAAGCAGTCGGATATGGTATATCCTCTCGGCAGCTTGTGCGGCAATCATTTGTCTGACGGGAATCTTTTTTTATCATGAGACCGGCTCACTCGAAACGACCGTAGCTGTGACTGCAACGGATCGATTTTTCACATCCGTTGCTACCGGGATTTTAGCTATGCCATCGGTATATACCGCTTCCCTGAGTGCTCTGGGCATCCTGTTACTGGCCGATTATTTGTTGCGAAACAGATTCCATTTGCTGAAGAACTAATCAGCTTTTAAACTTTTTACAGGATTGGCAAGGGCCGCCTTTATGCTCTGAAAACTGATGGTGAGCAACGCGACAACGACTGATAGCATTCCCGACAAAATCAGGGTCCACCATGCGACGTCTACTTTATATGCAAATCCCTGTAACCAGTGGCGAATAGCAAACCAGTTGACCGGCGTAGCAATCACAATAGCGATCAAAACCAGCTTTATGAAATCCCGGGAAAGCAATACGGTAATGTCCGGTACGGTTGCACCCAGCACTTTTCTGATTCCTATTTCTTTGGTACGTTGCTCCGCTGTAAAAGAAGCAAGTCCGAGTAGGCCAAGCGATGAAATAAGGATGGCCACACCTGCGAAAAAATTAAATAGCTGGCCGGTTTGTTGTTCTGCTTTGTAGAGGCGGTTGTATTCTTCGTCAAGAAACTGATATTCAAAAGGATACTGTGGCATATATTGTTTCCATAGCTTTTCTGCCTTAGCAATTGCACCTGATGCGGATTGGCCGGTGGTATGTATATGTACCACATGATTATTTTCAGGGCGGGAAAACAGTACTAAAGGCCAGATCGGCATACGTATAGAAGTGATACTGAAATCCTTAACGACTCCTGTAATAACGCCTTCCACACCTTCATGCCGGAACCGCTTTCCGACGGGATCTTTGATTCCTGCCTGTTTCACAGCAGTCTCATTCAGAATGAAATGCGTTTCATCCGCTTTACTTCCATCAAAATTTTTCCCTGCGACCAGTTGTATACCAAAGTTGGGAATGAAGTCCTTATCAATGCCCATTTGTGCCATGATCAGTGTACGGTTCTTGTCCTTTCCGTCCCAGTCTACCATGGTGGTGCCGCTGGATACGTTAACGGGACTGTCTGTGGATGTGCTTATTGCGCTGATACTCGTTTCCGCTGCCAGAGCTTGCCTGAATTGAGGGGGAAACTCCTTTCCATTGAAAGTAAATACATGTTCTCTGTTAAAACCCGGATTGCGCTCCCGAATAAACCGAAGCTGATTACCGATGACGAATGTTCCGCCGATTAAGATTGTAGCCAAGGTAAACTGGACAACAACCAGTGTTTTACGTAAACCCGCGCCACCCGAATGGTTGGATTGTCCGCGGAGCATTAGTATGGGGTTGAATTTAGAAACCAACACTGCAGGATAAATTCCAGCCATTACAAAGCAAAAAAGCAGTGTTCCCGCCAGGAGCTGCCAGGCATGGGGATCTGTCAAAGAAAACCGGCCTGCCTTACCGGTAATTTCTGAATAAAAAGGAAGTAAGAGATACACAAGAGAAAGAGCGATCAGCAGGGCCAGTCCGAGTGTCATGGCCGATTCTACCAGCAGTTGTCCGGCCAACTGAGTAGTTTGAGCTCCCACTACCTTTCTGACGCCGACTTCGCGGTTTCGTCTGGTGGCTCTGGCTGTGGTAAGGTTCACATAATTGATACAACCGATACTAATTAAAAGCAGCGCAACTATTCCCAGAATTTTTACCTGTTGCATAGCACCTTCGTTGCCCTCCACCGACTGCAAATGTATATCGACAAGTGGCTGCAGCAGATAGTCCGGTGCATTCTCTTTATTTTTCAAAAGATCAGTCTGGATAGCTGTCAGCTTTGTTCCTACAGCTTCAGGATCAGTTTTTGGCTGAAGTTTGATATAAGTGGAAAAATCATAGTTATCCCAGCTCTCGTTGGCAGACTTTTCGCTTGCAAACTTTTTCCCCCTGACTTGCATGTTGACATACATGTTGTAGCGGAAGGATGAATTATCAGGTGCCTCGGCAAGTACGCCACTGACTGAAAACCTTTCATTGGTTTCAACCTGCACAAATGATTTGCCTACGACATCAGTAGTTCCAAAAAATTTGAGTGCCAGCTTTTCCGTAAGTACAACTGAATTTGGGGAGGTAAACGGGTTGTCTGCATTCCCATGTATCATCCTGAAACCATTGAAGATATCAAGGAAACTGCTATCGGCATAAGTCAGATTATCTTTTTCTGCGAATGTCTGTCCGTTTACCAGAAATGTTCCGGAAGGGAAGTAGCCCAATCGTACTACACTTTCTATCTCCGGAAGCCGTTGCACTGCTAAATGGCCAATGGGGCCGGGTGATGAAGTCAAAGTCATTTCTTCCTCTCCTTTTCCAAAATGAGTATTGAGCTGATAGACACGTTTGGCTTCCTGGTGAAAACGGTCAAAACTCAACTCATCTCTGACCCACCAGGATAGCAGTAGACTCACTGCCAAAACCACAGCCAAACCTCCTATATTGAGTGCCGAATACCATCCGCCGGAGCGGAGATTTCTGAATGCAATTTTGATATAGTTATAAAGCATGTTTTCAGGTCGTTAGATTTAGTCAGATTACAAAAACCACTACAAATGCTACAGTCATTCACTTTTTATTACTGCCAAAATGAACTTTTAGTGGCAGGGTATGCTGTTTTAATTATGGAATTAACACGATCATTAACAAAATGAATATGAAAGTTAACGGTATCCTCGAATCTGCATTATACTTTGATGATATTGAAGAGGCAGCCAGTTTTTACAAGAACTTGTTCGACTTTGAAACTTTGATTCAAAACGAACGACTCATTGCTTTGAACATTGCTGACAAACAAGTGCTTCTTCTGTTTAAGAAAGAAAGTTCATTGTCTCCTATTACATTGCCTGGTGGCGGTATTATTCCCCCGCACGACGGATCCGGTCCGGTTCATATTGCCTTTTCCATTAGTTCTGACTCCTATGACGACTGGCTTACCAGGCTTGCCAACCATCATATCGAAACCGAAAGTACTGTGGAATTCAATGAAGGACGAAGCATTTATTTCCGCGATCCGGGTAATCACCTTGTAGAGCTGGCCACTCCGGGAATCTGGAAAGGACTTGATTAACCCAGTCTGAAAAAGTCAGAGAACGCTATGGTATGCAAATTTTATTTGATAACTAACGCTTTTCAAATATTCTGTCAATGGGATTGTTGTATTTAATTTTCAGACTTTTAATGCAGGTGGCTTGTTCGAAGATGAACGTGATATATCAGGTTTGGAGTATTGAAAAGGAGCGATAGGAACATAACTTATTTATGAATAGTAATGGACGAAGCGGGTTTGAAAATTGTAAATAATTGAATTTCAAAGAAGTCAGAAGCTCATTTGGATTATCAATAACGAAATAGAGTATACATTTGTGTATTACTTTAACGTTATGATTTGCCTTTAAACCGAGGCGGTGGTTCGCTCAATTTATTGCAATGTCGGGAACAACAAACTCCATAAACTGATATGAATACTAAATGGATTATTTCCATATTTTCCCTATTGGCAAATATTTATTACCATGGACTTTGGCTATTCGTATATCAAAATTACTCCAGCCATGAATCACGCTTAGATGCATTTTCTAAAATGATGCCTTTGTCAATGCCAATTCTCAATATATCAATAGTATTATTAATCATGTCTTTTATAAGTGTATGGGCTATACAAGCATTGAAAATGAATAAATTATCCACGAGTGCTTATACTAAATCAGAATTAAATTGACGTATTTTTAATGTAAGGAAAGCAGGTCAAGGAAATTACATTGTCCGCTGAC
>NZ_QNUL01000026.1 GCF_003383615.1 Dyadobacter luteus | reverse complement strand
GCTTTTTAAACACCAAATCCTCAAAGAAGTTTAAGTAAATGAAAGAGGGTGACTCAATTTGATTTGAGACACCCTCTCTACACGCTTAGCTATTTAACTACAAATGTACTTGTCTGTACCTGGTTATCCGCTGATTTTACGCGCAGCAGATACATACCCGATGATAGTACGCTTACATTTAACTCCCGGTCTGCATCCAGGTTTTGTTGCAGTACCCGTATCCCGTTAAGGTTGTAAATCTCCGCCTGACTTGCATCTGCTCCCAACCCACCGATAGTCAATTTACCACCTGCAACTGGATTCGGATACACGGCCATCGTCTTCTGAGCCTTATCAGAACCTACAGACCTGATCTGACTGTACGCAAACTTCCCGTCCAGATCCACCATTTTCAGACGGTAATAACTGATTGCATTCAACAGCTTTCCATCATGAAAAGTATAGTTTAGCTGACTGGCGCTATTACTGTTCTGTGAATACACGTAGCCGATTTTTGTCCATGAGGATGCGTCAGCACTTCGCTCAATCTCAAAACCTTCACTATTCGCTTCGCTGGATGTTACCCATTTGAGATTAACAGTCTGTCCTTCCTGAGAAGCATTAAAACTAACAAGCTTAACTGGTAACGGGCTGGCCCAACTGATGGTATAGGTCGCAGGGGTAGTATCTGCAACACCGGCAAAATCTACATAGGCATAATTGAATGATGTACTCGTGTAGCCAGAGCCGGTCAGTACAATAGAAAATAACGTTGGATCATTAAACAAAGTACCATTGCTAATATACGTTGCATCAACGACAACAGGCACACCAAAACCATAATACCACAACGTTCCATTTGTTGGCAATGATGTAAGCACTACGCCCTGTGGATCGTTTTCAGTACCTGTGTTGCCCGTATAGGTGCCGTCTTCCGGGTCACTACCGGTCATGAATGGCGCTCCTACTCCGTCCAGCATGAAATCAACGTTTGCTACGGGCTGGGTGGTTAAAACGTGTGTCACATTATTTGTATTTGGACGCTGGTCAATTCCAAAATTCACATCGGCTACATTTGAAGTACCCACACTCACGGACAGGATACCATTGGGTGTACCATCACTCCCCTCTCCACTTCCCACGTTTTCTCCTGTATAAACCCAGTTGGCAGGTAATAGAACAGAACTTGCAGGCGTATCTATACTTGTCGATGGTCTGGTACTGATCGTGACGATATAATCTGTATTCTCGGCGACAATGAACCTGTAATTTCCGGATGCATCCACAGGAACCGATTCCACAAAGACGCCTCCATCAGTAAATAAGTTTGCATGAAGTGGCGTCGTGCCGGCAGATCCAACCGGCGTACCATCCACAGTGTTGAGAGGCGTAATAGGGCTTCCATGCTCATCCAGTTCCGCATTCAGACCATTTGCATCATTATAGACTGTACCCGTCAAAGCAGGAGTGAGTGGATCGACCCAGCTAATGGCATAGGTTGCAGGCGTAGGATCTGCAACACCTGCTGCGTCCACATAAGCATAATTAAAACTGGTACTCGTGTAGCCAGGTCCGGTAAGCACGACAGTAAATAACGTTGGATCATCAAACAAAGTACCATTGGTAACATACGTTGCATCAACGACAACAGGCGCACCAAAACCATAGTACCACAATTGGCCATTGGTCGGCAGAGAGGTGATCACAACTCCCTGCGGATTATTATTTGGTGTTCCTGTTGCTCCCAAATAAGTACCGTCCTCAGGGTCGCTACCATTCATCAGGGGGGCATCCGTTCCATCCAGTAAAATTTCGATACCCTGCACAGGTTGTGAACTTAGGACATGGCTCACATTGTTGCTGGATGGCCGTTGGTTAAGACCGAAATTGGCATCTGCAACACTCGAAGCACCTACGCTAACCGCCAGAATACCATTGGGGGTCAAATCATTTCCTTCTCCCGATCCAACAAACTCGCCAGTGTTGACCCATCCATCCGGCAAACCAACAGAACCTTCCGGGCTACTGCCGATTACAGCTGCCGTAGAACTTATTGTTACAAGATAGTCGGTACCGGCTGCTACCGGGAAGCTGTAATTACCTGATGCATCCACTGCTACAGTTGTAACAAAAATCCCCCCTGCTGTAAACAAGTTAGCGTGCAGCGGTGAGGTCGTAGCCGTTTGCATCGGCGTGCCATCAACGGTATTGGAAGGCGTCCCGTTCAGACCAAACGCATCATTGTAAACCGTACCACTAACTGTAAGCACAGTGGAAGCTCCAAATGGCACATTCAGTGTGGCTAGAGGACTTACCAATCCTGCATTGTCAGTAACTGTAAACTGAATACCCACCGAAGTTGCACCGTCCGCAGCCGGATCTACACTGATGGGCTCAGTGGGAACACCAGCATTACTGGTAGATACAGAAATACCAGTTGGCGGGAACACAGCACAGGTTGAGCACCCTCCGGGAATGTCTCCCAGGGTCGGATAGTAGGTTGTTGTAACTACCGTAATACTGGTAGCACCAGTTGGGAAAGTTGTAATTGTAAGACTTGTGATATTACCACTGTTCTGGTCAGTTCCGACGAAACTATTGCTTACATCCACACTTGTAGTACCACCAGGGTTGGTCTGCGATGAAGGGGAAGTTCCTACAGCGACGGGTGGTTCATTAATACCAAAATTAATGCCGGTAACCACCTGTGTTACATCCACTATATTGATACCATCTGTCGGAGTTACATTGTCGCTGCTACTCACATGTGCAAAAGTGCCTGGCAATGTACCTGGATTAGCAGTGATATTTTCTCCAACCTGGCCTACATTGGCTGCCGTATTCAACTGCACCTGATATCCTGTATTGGTCGGAACGTTGGTTATGGTGTAGGTACCATTGCTTTGTACTGCTGCACTGGTAATGAAATTTCCTAAAGCATCATACAGATTCACTACAAGATCAAGAGGATTGGCTCCGGTGCCAGTTCCGTTAACTGGTACACCGTCAGCATTTCCGATGGTACCGTTGTTATCATTGAATATGGTACCGCTTATGCTGAAATTACAATTTTGCACTGCTGCGTTAAGGCTGCTTCCAACACCCTGCGGCGTAACAGCCGGCTGTCCGTTTGCGTTTGTGGATGCAGTAAGACGACCATTAGCGTCCACGTCCGCGTAAGTGAAGTTACCCGTCCCCTCAATGGCATCGAAGCAAAGATCACCGTCGCTATCCAAATCCAGGCGGTTAGGAATACCATCTTTATCATTATCACATTCAGTTGTAATTCTGACAAAATAGGTGCTCCAGTGCGCCAGCCCCACATCATTGGTATGAAGTTCAAAATTCTTTTCTTCGTAATCCAGCAGTGCAAGGAATAAGGTCCCGTCTGTCCTCGAAATTTCCTGAGTATAACTATTGTTGGTGTTCTCCAGGTAAAATTCGTTGGCATTCACTCCGCTTATCCATTCATTCGCTTGCGTTGCCGTTTGATTGGTTAATCCTGACTGATGCGTTTTAAGATTGATGGTCCTGCGTTGGTTACCATAATATTCGCGTCCATGCTCTACAACACCGACTGATGCCACCGAACCACCGATATGCCATTTTGTTACGGGCAAATCTCCACGTACATAAAATGCATCGGAGGTGGGATGTACGTTGGCATTGGTTACAGTAATAATTACAGCACCGGAGTTATTGGGGTAACCGAAAAGATGACTGAGATCAGCAGTCATGGGGGAAAGACCTATTTGAGGCGTACCACTGTTCGGAACACCAAAATGAGACGGCAATATCATTGTCACATTGCCAGGATAGCCACCCAACAGTGCATTGAGGCTTACACAAGCATTTTCATCAGTATCAGGAATACCATCATTGTCATCGTCCAGATCGCACACATCAGTTACTCCGTCTCCATCCGAATCCGGTAATCCGGAAGCAACCGGATCACACCTGTCCGCTAAACCAAAATTTTGGTTGGCAACGTTACTCGTACCTACCGTAACTGCCAATATTCCATCAGGAGTACCATCACCCGGGCCACTGTTGTTATTGCCATTCTCGCTGCTGTTGATCCAGAATTTGGGAGCCGTTGGTAAATTATGATTAACAGGTGTTATCAAAACACTGGTACCTACTGGATACTGCAAAGCCGAAAGCTGTATGGTATAGCTCTGATTCTGACTGGCAAGCAAACTGTAAGTTCCATTCGAAGTCACTTCTCCCGCATACACCACAGTACCAACGCTGTTTACCAGATAGGCATACAGTGCTGTAGCATTGGCCCTGGTACCTGCTTCGGTCCCGTCCAAGATCGCGTTGCCATTTGTATCTTCATACACTGTACCGGTAACGCTAACTGGCGGTGCGGTAAAACTAACTACTGCAGTTCCCATATTGGAGGATTGGCTGCCCGCATTATCTATACTTACAAAACTAATGGTGACAGTGCTACTATTTCCTTCAAAGTTCGGATCCACACTTATAGGCCAAATGGGACTACCCGTTGCCGTAGTAGATATTGTCACACCGCCGGCAGGCCATGAACCCGAAGTGTAAGACGTACCATTGATCACGATGCTTGTGGTATTTGTAGGAAAACCAGTAATTCGGATTTTCTCTAACGTACCATCCGGATCACGACTGATCGTCAGATTATTAAACGTGCTTCCCGGTACAGCTGCCTGCAAAGTGCCACCCAAATTTGCAGTTATATTAGCTCCATTTCCTGCAATGGGTGCGTACTGGATTCCAAAATTGTTACCACTGATGTTGCCAGGCGCATTAATTGTTATTACTCCATCTGCATCGCTCGGTGTTTCGCTGCTGCTTACATTTACCAGACCACTCTGTAATGGCGCCCCGGCCGAAAAAGTACTGCTACTGGTTCCTTGAACTCTACTCAATTGCGCGCGGTAACCATTCATTGCCGTAACTCCAATAATTGAATAAGTACCGTTAACGGCGACGCTCCCACTCGCCAGAAAACTCCCGTTTGGACGATACAGATTGACAAACAACGGAATAGTTGTGCCATTGATGGGGGTGCCGCCTACGCCTCCTATGGCTCCATTGGTATCCTGATAGACGGTGCCGCTAATCACATAATCAGTGATGACCTGCGCCCTGACAATTACACCATGAGAAAGCAATAAAATAAAAAACAGCAACTCCCGTATCCGAAACCTCCTCCTGTTCAAATAATGTAAAAGGAGATAATACTTTTTGTAAATGTCAACTTTCATAACGTTACTTTTTTGGTTCAATTAGAATTAAATTTTATCTATACAATAGGAATATTACCTATCCTTTTAAAATCATTAATAATAAATTAATGACGAATATTTAAAAAACAAATGCATACTATATTTTATAAATAAAAAATACAGTATGCATCAACTAGAAAACACAAACAACTGATTACCAAAACAATAATTAATTATTTACACAAATAACACTTAAATGAATTGAAAACTATAATTAGGTCTGTTATGCTTATCGTAAAAAATTAAACACTATAAGCAGATAGTTAAAATGATAATTTTTCACAGTGATAAATATTAATATTTTACATGACACAAATGGTAGAAATTCTTTCCTTTAAAGACTGATTTTTTTGTACGCATAAAAAATCACACTTAAATGTTACTTTTTATGAATTAATAACAGCTTGAATTTAAAATATATTTAAGAGGATAAAACAGAAAAGGCATGAGGTCAAAACCTCATGCCTTTTCTGTATACAATAATCCAACAGACTTTTATTTCACAACAAATGTCTTTGTCTTCACTTCTCCGTCAGCAGACTTAACCCGTAGCAAATACATGCCGGAAGTAAGGTTACTCACATTCAGTTCACGACTCGCACCCAGATTGTGCTGCAGTACAAGCACACCACTCAGGTTGTATACATCTGCCTGATACGATCCTGAACCTGATACATCAATGGTAAGTTTGCCATTCACAACAGGGTTTGGATAAGCTACCAAACTCATCGCTGCCTTATCAACTTTCAACGATCTGATGCGGCTGTAAGCAGAAGTACCATCCAGGTCTATCATTTTCAGACGATAGTAATTGATGCCTCTCGCTGGCGATGCATCACTGAAATTGTAGGTCAGCTGAGAACTGCTGTTACTGTTCTGCGACGCAACATACCCGATTGTTGTCCATGAGCCGGTTTCTACACTGCGCTCAACTTCAAAACCTTTGCTGTTAGCTTCGCTTGATGTAGCCCATTTCAGATTTGCAGTTTTACCTTCTGCCACTACATCGAAACTGATCAACGTTACAGGAAGCGCAGATTGTGTCTGGATCTCGTAGACCACCGGAGCACTTTTAACTCCTGCTTTGTCTGTAATGGTATACTCGAAACCAAATTCGTTTCCGGTAGTTCCGCCACCATTTTGTCCATAAATCACCAGATTATTTACGTTGAAATTTGGTATTACAGTGTTTCCGGTGATTTCTACTGGTCCTGATCCGAAATTGTAATACAGCTTGGTATTCGAATTAATCGTCTCTATCGTGAACGTCGTACCCGTTCCTGTGTTACAAGTACCAGCAGCAGCACAATCCTCTGCATCGGATCCGGAAAGAGAACCTCCCGTTGGGTAACCCGTTAAAGAAGACGAAGAAGCCGGAATAGCCTGGTAACCTGTCACCGCAGGGAAAGGAGACGAAGGTGTTGGACTAAATGCAGTATTAGCTACCACGAAAGTCTTCGCATCTGCTACCGGTGGTCTCTGGATTCCAAAATCCGCATTACTTACATTCGCCGTTACAGTTCCAAGATCTATAACATAGGCTGTATTGCCTGCACTTGGTACTCCGTTCAGGCTGGTACCAGTCGGTAGCCAGTTGGCAGGTCCGCTTCCGGCTGTAAGAACGGTTCCGGCAGATTGAGAAGTTGTTGTAAGAACTACCTTGTAAGGAAGGTTCTGAGCAACTCCGGCAAAGGCAAAAGTTCCGTCCGGATTCACCTGAACCGACTGCAATACTGCACCGGTTCCATCCACCAGATTAGCATAAACATTTCCGCCGGTTGGCACTGAGGCACCGCCGTTGTTGGTGTTATTTCCACTTACCGGAGATTCACCTGCATTTTTTACAGCATTGCCATTACCGTCATTCCAGACACTTCCGGCAATGAGTACAGAACAATTGTTCAGCGTGACAGTGGCAACACTTACATCGCTCCCGCATGAATTAGCACCCGTAACGGTATAGCTAAATGTGCTGTTCGTTGCACCAGCTGCCGGGGTGAATGTGCCCGCGCCTGCATTGAAAGTACCGCCTGTACCCGATGTTCTGGCCCATACACCGACGGTTTGTTCGCCTGTGATCAGGTCAAACAGGTTGATTGGTGTGGTGCTGTTGGAACAAACAGCTGTATTACCATCCGCACCTGCATTCGGTGTTGGGATAACTGTCAGCGTAGTGACCACAATACTGTCACAACCATATTGACCAGCCATACTTAAAGTGTCCGTATACACACCACCTGTCGTGTGGCAGTATGTATCCCCACGTGCAATCACTCTGGCATCTCCTCCGGCAGGGTTTGTGACACAATAGGACTGCCCCTCGCAAATCGTAATACTTTGGGTTTTTACCGGTAGCTGTCTGACACGAACAGTTGCGATGCTAAAGTTTCCACCAACGTCGTAGCGATAGGTGCTTGTCGTTGCCGAACTTGTCAATTGAATAGTACCTGCAGCCGCGTTGAAAGTTATCCCAGATCCGGACACATATGACCATGTTCCCCCGAGATCTTGTCCATAAATGAAGTCGGCAAGAGGTAGGACGGATTGATCTGATATACAGACATCATAACCACCACTTGCACCGGCGTTGCCAATAATACCAAAGTTTCTGTTGATCAGGTTTACGTTGGTCACGGTAACTGAAAGTATACCGTCAGCAGTGTTGTCCGGGTTGGTACCATTGTTATTACCACCGGCATTTTCACCTGTCCTTTTCCAATCGGTTGGCGGTGTGCGGTCGATCGGAGTGGTGCTGGTGTTTGTGCCGATAGGATACTGAAGTGCAGATTGGTGTATCGCAGAAGTCCCGTTGGCAGGGGCAGTAAGTAAATAAGTACCGTTGGCAGCTACTGTTGCCGCATCCACAATGACGTTATCCTTAACCATGTATACATACATCGGTGCAGGCAGGCTTGTGAAATTTTCGCCTGAATCAATGATTCTGTTATAGTTCATGTCGTGGAACACGGTTCCTGAAACTGTAACGCCGATAAACAATCTGTAATCTTCTACTTCTCCACTGTTGGCTGCTCCCGTTGGCAAAGCAATTTCGGAGGCAACAGAAGCAATACGGAAACGTGCATAGACAGCTCCGGCAGCTGCCGCAGGAGTAAAGCCCGACCAGCTAAGTGTAACAGAAGTACCACCATTATTAACAGTCTGAGTCGCTTCTTCACCGGCACCAAAAGCACCATCCCGGTTAAAATCAATCCAGCCTTTTACGGTAGCAGTCGCTCCAGTTGTGTTTGTAACCGGTACTGTAACGCTGTAAGTCGTTTGACCGATAGCCAGTGTAGGAAACTGTGTAATGGCATCCTCATCGTTTAAGCCTGCAATGTTATCACCATCAGCTACCGCACCTGCTACACCATCTGCTTCCGCATCAATTTGAGAACCCAGCATCAGGCTGGATGTATGTGTGGTTGCATTGTATGCAGTAATTGCGTGGGAAGGTCCGTTGGATGCACTGGCGGTAGCATAGCCATTTGGCAAGTCACCGTAATCCAAAGCAGCGCTCCAGGTACCTGATGCTTCGCGGAACGGATAAGGCTTTTCCGATTTGCTCAGTCCTAAGAAGCCTTGATGGGTAGGATGAGAGTCACAAGGCTCAAATACAACGAGATTATCAACGTTCCAGAAACCTGGTTGTTCATAAGCTACACCAATCGTGGCAGTTCCGGCAGTGACGCTGGTAACCTTAACCGTGGCTGAGCCAGTAGCAGAGCCAAACGTGATGGTCTGATCCCCGCTATTGTAGGTTACCCCTGTACCGGTAACGGAATTGACTGTTACACCAGCCGGGATTTTCAGTTTGTAAACCCTCGGGTGCCCGCCATCATTGGTCAGGTTGACTACAAAATCCTGACTAGTTCCCGCGGGCACAGGTGCCGCAGGACCTGTGATCGAGAAAGTAGGTTCCGCCGGGGAACGCAGACTTGGGATGGCAGCAATCGCCGCTGCTGCTAAAGCCGGCCCACCAGTTTTAAAATGCGTAATGTCATCTATAGCCGCCCGCACCTCGTTGCTATTCGCAAAAGTAGTTAACGGGGTAGGCGCGTGTTGAAGAATGTAAATCAGTCGCGCAGTCATGAGTTTATCATCATTCGTGACAGTTCCGTCGTTATCAAGATCCGGGCGTGCAGTGGGGTAATACCGGTACTGTCCAATGAAAAAATTGCCACGGCGAGGTGATCCCTTTCCGTAGTCGATGCACCATGATGCTTCGCTTGAAACCAATTGTTTGTTTGCACCAAAGTAACCAACTGCTTTCGTGGAAGCAGACCCGGGCTTCGAATCGATAAAAAGATACGAGTTGGGCGTAATATAGCTTTCCCAGTAAGTAGTCTGATACCCCAACGGAGTCGTTATGAGTTTGTCACCGGTTTGGTAATTAATTTCGATATCAAAATTATCAGCAGTACCGGGAGAGGTACTTTGAAACGTCACCGTTACAGGTCCCTGGTAGGCGTGCGTGAAAGCCACGTCAGTGGCTTGATCCCTGTAGCTGGCGGCGTTTGCCGGTGTTACGGTATGTACTGGCGTTGTGGAAGTCCCATCGCCATTGTATACCTTAATTTCGAATGCCGCACCGCGTGTTACCAGATATTCAAATCTAAGTACGGTCCAGCCCATCGTCCCATCTGTCCATTCAGGATGAACAGTGAAAGTTTTAAGTGGATAAATACTTCCTGCACTTGCCGACGTGCCTAAAATACCTCCGCCCGCGTTGTTAACTCCAGGCCTGCCTGATGGGCGGATCGAAGGATATACGTGCGTGTCGTTGGTACCTGTAACAAAGTTAAGATTTGTTGTAGTTGCAGGAATTGCTGGACAAGGCTGCCCGTTAGCAAAAGTAATTGCCATCAATAATAGGACAGCCGCACATACCATGCGACTGACGTTTCTGACTAAGCAGTTTTGTGTTGTGTAATAGTTTAGCATAGAAAATTTGTTGATTGGAATAGTTGTGTATCGAAATCAAGCTAGTTGAGAACCAATACTGATTTTCAGTATGGTTTTCCGGGAAGGTACTCCCACATAGCAAGCAGCGCTATGAAGGAATGAGAAGAAGATAATGTCTAGTGCATGTATGAGTGGTTTAGTTATAATGTGAGGAAAAACAAACAAATGCATGAACATATTTACATATACAGCAAACATTCGTCTATAAACAGGTGCTAAATAATTAACTTTTGACGACTCGGATAGGTGAAAAAATTTTCAATTATGGTCGAAAAATTTTGCTTTGACCGTTTATGTAACCGGTTCGCGGCTACACTGCGAACAAATACGCAACAGAGGAGAAGGACACCCTATTTAAATCTAGTTATCAGGTAGTTAAACATTCTACCTCATAGAGATTTTACGATAAAAATGTAGTATGAAAAATAGTTTTCACCACACAACCACGCAGTTGATCTGTAGACAGTTTATACTGACAGGTACGATTAAGTACCCAACCTGAAGCGTTTTTGGAAACGAAATTTCCTATGTACACCTTTACAAATGGGTGGAGACAAAAAAAAGGAACTATCGTGGATAGCTCCTTTTCAAAAGTTTTGTGAAAGCTCAGCGTTCAGTTTAGACGAATTGCATTTTCCTTCCACTCCACCCTGAAAAGCTGTTGAACGCCCTCTCCTATTCGCTGGCGTTCGTCGGTTCTTATTCCTATGAGCCAGAGAATTTGTCCATCAGCATCGGTGAGCACTTTTACTTTCTCTTTTTCAAACCTGGAATATTTGGCGTCAATGAGTACATCACTGACTTTTTTCCTTTTCCCTTTCATTCCGAAAGGACAGAATACGTCTCCGTGCTCCCAGTTCCTGGCGATCAAAGGAAATTTAAGTGCTTCCGATTTAAGATAAATGATATGCCGGTCTTTGCCTGGTTCTATTTCGCCATTGACTTCTGTGACGGTAATTCTGGCGCCGTCGGACACAAACTCTCCAACGCCATTCATATACGTCCTGATTTTGCCTTCCGTAACAGACTTCGCTCTTACAATCAGAGCATCTCTTTCTATCAATAGTTGATGCGTAGCTGAGAAAAAGAACGCCCCTGGTTCGCCGTCCATAACAGAGACAATTTGTCTGGACTGAATATACGAGAAACCCAGGTCCTCAATAACCGACCAGAGCAAATAGGCTGCATCCTGTATTCCAGTCAGTTTAACTTTCGGAATGACCAGTTCTCCCGATTCCTTTTCTTCAAAATCAGTTTTCCAATCGGTCAAATGAGCAGTTAGCAACCCATCCGCAGCTCTGATCTTCTCAGCTGTAACCTGAAATGTATCTTCCAATGACGGATTCAATTGTTTTAACACCGGCACTACTGCTTTTCTTATAAGATTTCTCTTGTAGTCTACAGAGTCGTTGGATACATCTTCCCGCCAGGACAATCCGCGCTCATGAGCATGGGCAATAATCTGATCTTTATCGGCAAATAACATGGGCCGCAAAAGATTTCCTTTCACCGGGTGTATACCGCAAAGTCCGGCAATCCCTGTTCCCCTCACCAGATTGAGCAACACCGTTTCCAGTGCGTCGTTCGCATGATGCGCAGTGGCGATATACCCGAAACCGTCCTTTCTTATTTCTTCAAACCAATTATAACGTAAGTCCCTGGCAGCCATCTGCGTGGAAACACCGTTTTGCTTTGCGTAACTTTTTGTCTCAAAATGTCTGACATAAAAAGGAAACTGATAGCGGCTCGCCAGATCCTTCACAAACAACTCATCGCCATCTGAATCTTCACCTCTCAATCCAAAATTACAATGTGCGATAGCAGCCTTTAATCCTGCTGAATGAAACAGGTCGGCCATCACAACAGAATCCACACCTCCGCTTACTGTAAGTAAGGTTGGTTTGCTGTTCAGGTCAACTCCGAGCTGGTTAATAAAAGTTAAAAAAGAAGCTAACATATGACCGTGGAACTTTATTGATGTAATTTTGCCCTATTCATTAAAGAATTACTTCTTCTCAGAAAAGAAGAACGGATTATCAGAACAACGCCCTTACCGTTAAAAATGTAGGTTCAAAGGTAAGGGAAACAGAAGCAACATGAATAAAAAAATATATAGCAACGCTTGCAACCCTTTTAAACTTTTACGCGTCATGTTTATCAAAGACAATATGTATAAACTGGCGTTCCTTGTTTTCCTGTTAAGTTCATTGTCAGCTGTTGCACAGCGGGTTTCAGCCCCTGCCCAGTCTGCACCGGGCGAAGATCTGGTTGAAATAATCAAATCGGACGAGCTCGAAATTATCAATGAAAACGGCGTAGACAGCAGAAGGGTTATCAATGGTATTTTTAAACACAAGGGAGCATTTCTGCATAGCAATCTCGCGATTCAGAATATTAATACCAATGTGATTGAAGCCTATGGAAACGTAAAAATTGTCCAGGGCGATACTGTCACCGTGACGGGTGATACACTGTTTTATTACGGAAATACAAGAATGGCGATTGTAAGCGGGCGCAAAACAGTACTTAAAGATCAGAAAAGAACGCTGACAACCCGTAAAATTGAGTATGACATGGCCGCCGGCATAGCCAATTACAGGCAACCTGGTCGCACTGTAGATGAAGAAAACATACTCACAAGCCAGGAAGGATTTTACAATACAGCGACAAAGGAGTTCACTTATTACAAAAAAGTAAAGCTCGTTAATAAAAAGTATACGCTAACCACTGATACGCTGCTTTACAACTCACTAACCAAATGGTCTGACTTCTTTGGAAAAACTAAAATTGTCAACAAAGACGGAACAGTGTTAGGGACAAAAGGCAGATACAATACAGAAACGACCCAGTCGTCATTCAGTACAAGAACAACGGTTGACAACGAGACGTATACCCTCACCGCTGACTCACTGGCTGTAGATGGCAAAACCAACAATGGCCAGGGGAAAGGGAATGTGGTGATTGTGGCAAAAAAAGATAATACCGTGCTCAATGGTGACGAGGGATACTACTGGAAAGATGCGGGTTTTTCTAAAATTTTCGGACATGCATATGTAAGAAATGTAGTTTCCAATGACACACTTTTCATCAGGGCTGATACACTGTACTCTTATGAAAATCAGCGCGACAGCACGCGAAAGCTGGTGGGAAACAAAAACGTTTTCATATATAAATCTGATTTCCAGGGAAAATGTGATTCGATCACCTACAATACAGCCGACTCGGTGATCAGGTTTTTCCAAAAGCCAATTCTCTGGAGCAATGATTATTACCAGATGGAAGCCGACACGATCACCGCTTTTTTGGTGAACAATGAGATTAACAGGATGTTACTAAGAGGCAAGGCCTTCGTAATAACTGAGGATACGCTCGTAAAGCAATACAATCAGGTAAAGGGCCGAACCATCAATGCCTATTTCGAAGCGAAGAATGCCCTCAAACAGGTTTTAGTGGACGGTAATGGCGAAAGTGTTTATTACGCCATTGATGATAAACAGAAAATGATCGGACTTAACAGGGTAATTTGTGGAAAAATGAACCTGCAGTTTGAAGAAAATCAGGTAAGGAGGATTGCATTCATCGGGAAACCGGATGGGCAATTAATTCCACCAACAAAGATAAAACCACAGGAAAGACAGCTTGATGGTTTCAACTGGCGGATCGGAGACAAGCCAACCAGGGGCAAAACCATGTGGTTAGAATAAAAATTAATATTTAAGGGCTTTTGAGCCATTGTGGGCACGATTTTTTCCTTTTAAAAATAAAGATGCCCGCTTGCACAATATATTTTGAAAATACATATATTTCTATATATTTTTGTAATATACTTCTGACAGGAATACAGAGCGAGGGGACGTTCCTAATTTTTTGAAGTTATCACAGAACCTAAGCTATGAAAAGAACTATACTTTACTTACTGACCATTGCGATGCTGACCTGGCAGGGTCTGGCAGCTCAATCAGTTCCCAGCGGTAGCAGGCTGAATATGACCGCTACGAAGAAAAACGATTCGACCCCTAATCTGCCATTTGCTGCCAAACCGTCAGGTCTTACTTATAAGCCTTTGTCTTTACAGAGTCCAAAGGCACTCAATAAGTTTTACAGAACATTTTTGTTTTCTAATGCAGCTGCTTCGGAAAGCACCGGCGTACAGGAAGCAGAACTAGTGGTGAAAAACATTGAGAGAAAGTCTGCCCCTGTAGAAACTGCTATCAAAACAGAAGAACAACTTTATATCAGCGACGTAATTACAGTATCCAATATTTATCCTAATCCCGCCAGCGAACGTGCTGAACTGGATTATAACATTACAGGAGATCTGAGAGATGCCAAAGTCATCTTCTATAACGTATTAGGCACAAAAATGAACGAGTACGCATTAACCAAAAGCAACCGGAAACTGACCGTGGATACCACAGTGATGCCTACCGGATTATATTTCTATCAGCTTTCGCTGGAAGGCAAAAAGGTTGCAACCAAGAAAATGCTTGTACGTCATCAGCAATAGTACTTTCAAAACACTTTATTCAGCTACCCTTTCGTTATGGATGGTGTAGCTTTTTTATTACCTTTGCGGTTATATGCGAAAAAACAGTCTGGCAAGTTATTTCTTGCTCATTATTACAGTATTAGTCATTACTTCCTGTAGTAAATTTTCAAAATTACAGAAGACGGGTACGGACCAGCAGAAGTACGATGCCGCAATGACCTATTATAAAAAGGGCGATTTTTATCGTTCGGGTTTACTTTTTGAAGAACTAATACCTCTTCTGAAAGGAAGTACAGAATCGGAGCTTGCGCAGTTCTATTATGCTTACACGCAATATCAGCAGGGGCAGTACAACACCAGTCAGTTTCTTTTCAAAAAGTTTTACGATACGTATGCAAGAAGTGATTACGCTCAGGAAGCACTTTACATGCATGCTTTTTCGCTATACAAGGACTCTGCTCCTTTCAACCTTGACCAGGCAAGTACGCATACAGCCATTGGCTCACTACAGGACTTTATTAATGCATATCCTGACAGCCCTTTCCGTGAAGAGTGTACAAAGTACATTCTGGAGCTGAGATCCAAGCTGGAGCGTAAGGCTTACGAAAAAGCGAAGCTGTACCATAAAATCAGTGATTTTAACATGGCATCGCTGAAGTCGGCTGTTATTTCTATTGACAATTTCAAAAAGGATTTTCCGGATTCTAAATACAACGAAGAACTGGCATTCCTGAAAGTAGACTCCCAGTACAACCTGGCTACGAATAGTTTTTACGACAAACAAAAGGAAAGATACCAGGACGTTGTGAAGTTCTATGAAGAACTGGTAGATAAATATCCTTCGGGCAAGTACGTACGTGATGCGGAAAGAATGTTCGACAACAGCAATGAACAAATTGCTACAATCATGAAGGCGGAAGCTGAAAGAAAGTTACTGGAAGCCAAACCGGATACAAATGGCGGTGCTAAACCTGCGAAGGTGACGGCTCCCGCAACTGCAGAAACAAAGATTCAGAACTGATCTTTGTGAGCTCAATTACGTTTTAAAAATTTAAACTATATCCATTAAGTAAGTATGGCAACGAATCCATCCATCATTACCCGCGATACCGATAAAATCGCGGATGTAACAGGAAATCTATATGAATCAGTATCTGTGATCTCAAAAAGAGCTCGTCAGATCTCCAGCAAAATGAAAGAGGAATTGAATAACAAACTGGCTGAATTCGCGTCGGGTGTTGACAATCTGGAGGAGGTTTTTGAAAACCGTGAGCAAATCGAGATTTCTAAGTTTTATGAGCGTATGCCAAAAGCAGGAAGTATTGCCATTGATGAATTCATCGAAGGAAAAACTTACCACAGTCTGCGCGACAACTCAGAAGAATAGTCTCTGAAGTATTTAATAGCCAGCCGTATCAATAATTTTTTATTCATACGGCTGGTTTTCTTTTATAGTACATTCCGGTAAAGCAATAAGACATTGAATCTACAGGGTAAAAAAATAATTCTGGGCGTGACAGGTAGCATAGCTGCGTACAAATCTGCTTTGCTGATTCGTCTGTTGGTAAAGGAAGGAGCTGATGTGCAGGTTGTGATGACGCAGGCTGCAACCGAATTTATAACACCTCTCACACTGGCTACTTTATCCAAAAGACAAGTACTTACTTCGTTTGTCAACGAAAGCACCCATCTTTGGAACAACCATGTTGACCTGGGTTTATGGGCCGATGCCATCATCATAGCACCCGCTACCGCCAAAACATTATCGCGTCTGGCCAGCGGTCATGCCGACGATCTTCTGACAACCATATACCTTTCCGCACGCTGCCCTATATTTTTTGCCCCAGCCATGGATGTGGACATGTTTTTACATCCTTCTACCGTCAACAATATCAAAACTTTGCTGTCTTATGGTAACCATCTGATTGCTCCTGAACACGGAGAACTGGCCAGCGGACTTGTGGGTGACGGCAGACTTGCAGAGCCGGAAACCATTGTCTATCGACTGAGAAAATTCTTCGCTTTCAGGCAAGTGGCGCAAGGTAAACGCGTATTGATCACAGCCGGGCCTACAGCCGAACCTATAGACCCTGTAAGATACATCAGCAATCGTTCTTCCGGCAAAATGGGCTATGCCATCGCAAATGCCTTTGCTATGGCGGGAGCTCAGGTCACTTTGGTAAGTGGCCCCACATCAATAAAAGTGTCAGATACGGATATCAGCGTAATCCATATTCAGACGGCACAGCAGATGTTTGAAGCAACCGAATCTCACTTTGAGGGCAGCGATCTTGTGATATTCTCAGCGGCTGTAGCAGACTATACCAGCGAGCAAGTTGCCAGTCAAAAGATCAAAAAGCAGGGCTCCGCAATGGTTCTTAACCTGAAAAAGACAACAGACATTGCCGGTACTCTCGGCTCTGAAAAGAAACCCGGTCAATTGCTTATAGGCTTTGCCCTTGAAACAGAGAAAGAGCTGGAATATGCCATTGATAAAATGCAGCGAAAAAACCTGGATTACATTATTCTCAATTCGTTGAATGATGCGGGAGCAGGATTTGCACACGATACCAACAAAATTTCCGTTATTGATACAAATAAAGAAGTAACTCATTTTACCATGAAATCCAAAGATGAAGTGGCACAGGATATTCTTGATATCGTGCTGAATAAATGGAGTGAAGTATGAAAAAATCAGTATTTGTTTTCGCTCTATGCATAGGGCTTGTTTATTCAGCAGTGCTATCGGCGCAGTCAGCTTTATTTTCTGTAACTGTAAACTCTGATCAGCTTTTCGCACAGCAAAAGACAGATCCGCAGAGCATGACACAGCTGCAGACTTATATCAATGACTTTCTGAACAACACAAGATGGTCGGACGACGTATTTGCAAAGGAAGAGAGAATCAAGTGCAAACTGAATATCAACCTGACCAAATCAGTAGCACTGGGCAGTTATGAGGGAAATGCACAGCTGGTCGTATCCCGGCCGGTGTTTAACTCCAATTACGAAACTGTGCTTTTCACTTACGTGGACAGGAACTTCAATTTTAACTTTTTACCAGGAAATCAGCTCTATTTTAATGAGGCGAGCTTCACTGACGAACTCCCCTACTCCCTTGCTTTTTATGCCTATTTGGCGCACATATTTGATTACGACTCCTTCAGCAAATTAGGCGGAAGTCCTTACTTGCAAAAAGCATTCAATATTTCAAATCAGGCGAGAAATGCTTCCGGCAATAAACGTGCATGGGATAACAGCACCAATAATACCAACAGCCGGTATTCTCTGATCGAAAACCTGATGAGCCAGCAATTTATACCATTCCGTGAAGGGATGTACAGCTACTACAGGGAGGGACTGGATGTAGCGATACAAAACCCTGTTCAAACCAGAGCGAAAGTACTGGCTGTGTTAAACACACTTAAAGAAGTTGCGCTCACACGCCCTGGCAGTATTGTGATCAATTCATTTTTCGATGCAAAATCGGATGAGCTTTGTAAGATCATGGTTGAAGGTACAGCAGAACAGAAAAAAGACGCGTATACCGTTCTGGTAAGTCTGGATCCCTCTAAAACTCAACTATATCAAAGACTTAACCAGTAAGCGTAACCTTCCCCAATGAGTAAAAGATTGATAAGAATCCAGGGTGCAGATGCCTTTAACAAACTTACCGGACTGGTTAATACCGAAATCAATGTTGTTTTGAAAGACGGCACCACTTATTTCGGCAAGTTGCAAACCATTAGCCAGGACACAGTTATAATCCGCGACACGCGGGAACACATTCATGCATTGCCTGTTGGTACCATACATGAAATCGTAATGGATACCACTGCGAAACTGGAAGAGATCGTAAATAAATAGTTACCTGATTGTATTCAGTTTTTGATTGAAAGATATCGTGGTTATATTCGAATCAATTAAGGAAATCCTTATTTACAGAAACAACCAGCGTATATACACGCCCTTCATTTGATTGACCTGAAATGCTTTCTAATTTACTGATCAAGAATTATGCTTTAATCAAGCAATTGGAAATGACACCCGACCCCGGCCTGAATATTATCACCGGAGAAACAGGAGCTGGAAAATCCATTATGCTTGGTGCCATAGGCTTACTCCTCGGGAATCGTGCTGACGCCAAATCTTTATTTGATTCAAGCGAAAAGTGCATCATCGAAGGAACCTTCAATCTGGCAGGGTACGATATGGCGCCAAACTTTGAAGAAGAAAATCTTGATTTTTCTGACGATTGTATCATCCGGCGCGAAATTTCTGTTTCCGGAAAATCCAGAGCTTTCATTAATGATACGCCGGTCAACCTGGAAACACTTCGTAAAATAAGCAGCCAGCTACTTGATATACATTCCCAGCACGACTCGGTGATGTTGGGAACCAACGAATTTCAGTTAAGAGCTGTGGATGCATTTGCCGGAAATGCTGATTTGCTTGCAGATTACCAGCTACGGTTTCAGCAGTACAAGGATGCTGCAAGAGCGCTGGAGCATCTACGGAATGAAGCATCGCGATTGAGAAGGGAATTTGATTTTGACCAGTTCCTTTTTCAGGAGATCAATGCAGCATCTCTGGTAGCAGGTGAACAGGACAGCCTCGAACAGGAACTTGCCATTTTGGAAAATGCTGTAGAGATTAGGGAGAGATTACAGACAGCATATACTTATCTGGATAGCCCGGAAGGTTCTGTTTTGGAATTACTGAAAATGGCGGTAAACTCTTTAGCCCAGGCTGCCAGGCTCGTCCCTACTTACAATGCATTGCACCAACGGGCACAAAGTGCGCTTATTGAACTTCGGGATCTCACAGATGAAATCGACAGTGCTAATGCTTCTGTTGATCTGGATCAGAACCGTACTGAAATTGTGCGTGAACGATTAGACCTGATATATCTGCTTTTGAAAAAACATCAGCTGACTACAATTGATGAACTGATCAAGCTCGAAGACACTTTACAAAAAAAGCTGAATACAGTACTGAACCTGGATGAGGATCTGGCAGCAGCACAACGCAAGGCGGAGTCAACCGAAAAAGCGATGCTGGAAAGTGCTAAGAAGCTATCGAACAAAAGGCATAAAGTCACTGCTCAGATCGAATCGCTTCTGCTGGAAAGACTAATAGAACTAGGTATTCCCAATGCCTCGCTTTCGATACGCATCAACGAAATACCTGCCTCTTCCAATGGAATTGATTCAGTCATTTTTCTGTTTAGCGGTAACAAAGGAGTTGCACCTCAGGAGCTCAGACAGGTTGCTTCAGGAGGAGAATTTTCCCGTTTAATGATGGTTATCAAGTATATACTGGCAGACAAACGCAAGCTACCTACCATTATTTTCGATGAAATAGATACCGGAGTATCGGGTGAAATTGCCAAGAAAATGGCTAAAATGATGCATAATATGGCTGAGAAACATCAGATCATTGCCATCACACACCTTCATCAGATTGCAAGCAGTGGTAATTCTCACTACTTTGTTTATAAAGATCATTCATCAGAAAAGACGGTGAGTAAAATAAAAAAACTGTCTATGAATGAAAGAATCATGGAAATAGCGCAGATGATTGGCGGGCATAATCCAAGTGAATCTGTTCTGGACAATGCCCGTGAGATGATCCAAAAAAATTAATTCAATATTCATTAACTCTAAAAACCTCCCGGGAATTATGAAAAGTCTTATACCAGCTGTAATTATCGCCAGTACTTTATTCGGTTGTACCAGTGACAAAGAAAAGGTACACGAACTTGAAGGACAAGTGCTTACAATGCACGACGAAGTGATGCCGAAAATGGATGAAATTATGTCATTAAAAATTCGGTTGTCTAAGAAGATCGTTGAACTTGATAGCCTCCAGAATGAAGGGATTACCGGCAATAATCTTGCAGAAGAACGTACAAAAGCGGCGGATCTGAATCAAAAACTGAACGAATCGGATAAAGCCATGATGAGCTGGATGAATGAGTACCGCGGAGACTCGGCCAAGAAACTAAGTGCGGATGCCGCTATTCTGTATTTTGAAAATGAGAAGACAAAAATTGAAGAAGTAAAACTAGTAACTCTTAAAAGCATAAACGAAGCAAAATCGTTTTTGGACAAATAACCATGAATTTAGTAAAAGTAACATTTGTATTAAAATCAATACTATTAACCTCTATTGTAGCACTGGTAATCACCAGTTGTGATAACGCCGGCAAGAAATTACCGATCCTCGGAGAAAGAGACTGGACCACCAAAACCGTGGATGGTAAAGAAGTCGTAGATACTATCTACAATACCATTCCGCCATTTTCCTTTGTAAATCAGAACGGTGATACGATTACAGAACAGATCGTGAAGGATAAAATTTACGTAGCTGACTTTTTCTTTACAACCTGCCCGACTATATGTCCGGTGATGAAAAAACAAATGCTTACCGTCTATGAGAAGTTCAAGGACAACCCTGAACTGATGATCCTATCGCACACAATTGATCCTGAGCACGATACCCCTTCGGTATTAAATACTTTTGCAAAAGATTTGAATGTAACCGGTACACAATGGCAGTTTCTGACCGGTCCGAAAGAAAAGACTTATGAGCTTGGTCTGAAAAACTATATGGTCGTAGCCAAAGAGGAAAAAACAGCCGAAGGAGGTTTTTTACACAGCGGAGCATTTATTCTTGTTGATAAGGACAAGCATGTTCGTGGAATGTATGACGGTACTACCGAAGAAGGTACTAAAAAGCTTATCGCCGATATTCAGACACTATTGGATGAGTATAAGAAATGAGCTGCTACAATTCTAACGGGCTTATCAGCAAGTTGCTGAAGGCCCTTTTTCTTTTCGCCATTGCCACTCTTTATTCCTGCCAGAGCTCTGAACAGCTGAAGTCAGAACAATACTTTGTAGAGGGTTATCAGCTATACAAAACTTACTGTACAAACTGTCATCAGGACGATGGAAAGGGTATGGCGAATCTGTATCCGCCGCTTCAGGGCTCATCAATACTAAAAAATAAAGAATTGATGGCCTGCATTATCAAAAATGGAATGAGTGACACGATTCTGGTAGCTGGCAAAAAGTTTAGCCGCCCTATGCCTGCTAATCCCAAATTAACAGAACTGGAAATTGCAGAAATTGTCTCTTTCGTAACTATGAAATGGGGACAGGACAGCACCCGTACTTCAATTGAACTCGTTCAGAAATCACTGGCTGCTTGTAAGGATCATTAGCTCACGGCACTCCTGAGAATTTATAAATACCCGTCGCCTTTCTGAACTTGATGCGGGTGAAATCCTGCTCTGCATCCATACCTACTGCCTTGGTGATTTCAGATGTTCTTGTATTTCTTACTGTGAGAGGTTTGTCGGTAAAAACCTTTTTGGTTACCGGACTCCAGCTCAACTCAGAAGTGGTAAGCGTTTCTTCTGTCTGGGATTTAATTACCTTCACATGACCTTTTACGATATATACATTCGTAGCATGATCGAAGCGTCCTGAGTCGGCGCGCAGATGGGTAATGATCGTTCCTGTGGGGTCAAAAAAGTTGATATTGACCGTATCCGGAAATATTTTATTCTGATTGCTGTAGGTCATAGACAGAGGTGTTACCATTTGAACTTTTGGCAATCCCTGCTCACTATACCTGATCTGCACATTATTGACGATTTCAATAGGTCCTTCATACAAAGCGCCGATTTTCTTGTCATTATTGCTGCAAGAACTCAGCCCTACAAGGCCGGTAATTACGAGTACTGCAAAAAACCTGCTGCAAAACATGTTTTGCCTGTGATAAGCACTTTGAAATACCCGTAACATACTATTGATGTTTAGTCCAACTTTTGTTTCTGGAACCATCTTTCAAGCAAGGTAATCCCCAATACCGCACGACCATAACGCTCCCGAACAAGCCCTGTACCAGTTACGCCCCGCTGACCGCCTACAAAAGCAATGGAAAGGAAGTTCTGATATCCATATCCCATAGGGAATGTAAAACCAAGACTGATATTTGTATCGTTTACGCCTTTCCCGTTGATTACATACGGACTGTTACCATGACTGAATCCAACCCGATAACGAACACGGTCAAAATAATTAAGAGAAAGGAAGCGCGGGAGGTACTCCACACCTAAGTTTAAACGGTTAACGTTTCTCAAACCATCATTCGAAGAGTTTCTGAAAGCTTTATACTGAGACCATTCCTGACGATTGTAATCCGCAGATACAACCAGTTTCAAAGGCCACTCCAAACTCATTCCAACCTGATATTGTGTGGGTACGGTAACGGATCCAGCTAAATTTTTACTAAGTGTATCGGTTGCGCCTGGTATTACATATGAGTCCTGGCTTAGCTCCAAAGTTCTTGTCTGCGTACCGTTCAAATCTGTTTTAAAACTGTAAGCTCCACCAAGATTCAGATTAAGTTTATTATCCTTTTTTACAGGTATTCTGACAGCCACCCCGGCACGTGCACCAAAATCTGAATAGGCAATCCTATCGTTAATACCGATCAGATAATTGGTAGAGGAAGGTATTAACACTTCCGTCGCCTTTCTCACATTTCCAAAATAGTAAGAGGCTTCCAGACCCAAGCTGATATATTTACCTAGCTGATAACCATTTGTAATGGATGCTTTATTAATTCCACCCTTTCCTGTATTGAAGTAAACAGCCTGGTCTGGCGTTCCCGGTATAACCCGCGTGGAAGTATTTTCAAAATCGACAGAACTATACGGCTTTAAACTACCACCCAGTGTCCATCTTCTGCTTACCGGAAATGCAAGAGCTACATAGGCAAGGTTCCCGCCCAGTGTCTGTTGTTTGTTATTACCCGAAACAACATCCTTGTACTGGCCAATCAAACCGACATCCAGAGTGGTATATTTATTTCTTGACCATAGTGCCGGGTTAAGATTGTTGATCTGAAACCCATTACCGGTGCTGACACCCGACTGCCCCATTCCGACATTATCAGAAAAGCCGTCACCATATAATTCCCCGACACCTAAGGATGAATAAGGTGAATTGCCCAGACCCTGGCCATTAACCTGAATTGGAGCCAAAACATTATAACCTAAGGTAAGTGCAACAGCGAGTATTGCTATTCTTTTATAAAGCGACATTATATCTTAAAATTCTGTTCAATCCAATTAATACCAATTCCGGAACCACAAAGATGGTCGGTTTCAACCTACTTTCAAAAAAAGGAACGTCTCCCCCACATACAACTACACGTAAATCAGAAGATATGTGGCGATATCTTTCAATTATTCCTTCAATTTCTGCCAGCATTCCATTCATGACGCCACTTTCTATTGCTCCCTTAGTACTCTTCCCAATCAATTCCGCCTCAGGAACCGGCTCCAGCTGAGGTAATCGTTTAGTAAACGTATGTAAGGCAGAGAATCGCATTTTCACACCCGGAGATATTGCTCCCCCTTGAAAACTTCCCTCTTTATCAAGAAAGTCATAGGTGATGCAGGTTCCCATATCAATTACCAGCAGGTCATCGCCCGGATAAAGAAACTGCGCACCCACGGCTGCCGCAATTCTGTCTGCACCTAACGTCTGCGGTGTATCGTAATTTTTCGATATGGGCAACGGTGTATCAGGTGTTAAATCAATAACCTCAATGTCTCGTTGCAAAGCACTTCTGAAATCCTCTACACTATTGCCTACGGAAGAAAATAGGATCCTCTCCGGCTCATTCTGCTGTATTTCGGAGATAAGATCAGGCCATAAAAGTCTGTTCTGGTAACGTACCAGATTGTCCTTTTCGAACCATCCGACTTTTGCGTATGTATTCCCTGCGTCAATCGCAATATTCATAATAGTGCAAAAGTCCTCTTTTCCTCTGAGAAAAGCTAGCGCAGACTGTAACTATAATGCCCGATATTGCCTTAAATTATGTTAAAACATCTGACCTATCTCCATGATATTGAGAAGTAATGTTGAAGAAAAAAGATTGTTTTTCCCTATAAATTTGCATTTACCAAAATTTTGATTACCTTCGCCCAACAAATCCTCAACTCAACTATTGAAGTTCTGTTACCCGTCTCCCGATAGCTTTCAGCGTTATCCAAGGTTATAAGGTTCTTACCAGTTATTTTCAATACTCCATTTGAGTGTATTTACTAACTTTTCAAGTTGATCCAACATTTTTTTCCCGGCCGGTAAAGTCATTCACTTGGCCTGAATTAATTCTGATACAGCCATAATTCTTACGTGACCACAAGGTATGCGTTCTCAAAAAATATTCCATTTACCATTCACAAACTCATTATCCGACAGGTAAAGCACTTCTTTGCCTTTTACTTTCTGTATGCTTACAATTGATGAACTGAATCTTAAGCTTCTCTCAGAGCTCAAAGAAATTGCCGGAAGCCTCAGTATTCCAGACTATGCCAAACTACCAAAGAAGGAAATTGTTAACCGTATCCTTGCTCAACAAGAGGCAACAGCAGTACCTGCTGAACCGGAAGTTGATGCAAATCAGGATGATGAGCCTAAGAAAAAGAGGGCCCGGCGTTTGACTCCTTCTACAGAAGCGGTAGTTGCTGAATCCAAGCCGGCTGCTAATCGCCCTGCAAGACAGAGAAAAGAGAGTACAAATCCTTTTCCGTCTTCTGCTCCTCTTTTTGATAATCCCGAAAAGACGGAAGAGCGCAGCAAACCGGCAGCGCAGCCACATCGTGCCGAAAAGACAAGAAACCTTGATATCACACCGGAAGTTGATTCGGAAGATGACACATTGAATGATCTTGGAAAAGAAGAACCTGTAATTGCTGAATCAACTGTAACAGAACCTGAAAAACAGGAAGAAGCTCCTGCAGAGGCAGCTACAGAAACTGCCGCAACAGAAGAGAAGGCGTTCAAACAACCGGCAGAAACTCAGGAAAGACCTCACCAGCCAAACGTATCCCGCGAAGATCCTTCTTCAAAGATCAAAAAGAATTACAATAACTATGTTCGTGAATTTGACGGACTTATTGTAAATGAAGGTGTTCTGGAAATTATGCAGGATGGCGGATATGGATTTTTAAGATCTGCAGATTACAATTATCTGGCTAGTCCGGATGATATATACGTATCACCTTCTCAGATAAAACTTTTTGGTCTTAAAACCGGAGATACGGTGCGTGGCCAGATAAGACCTCCGAAAGAAGGTGAAAAATATTTTGCGCTGTTGCGTGTTGAAACTGTAAATGGAAAAACAACAGAAGAAATACGTGACCGTATCCCATTTGAATATCTGACACCATTATTTCCTGACGAGTGCCTGAGACTCAGCTCACGTCCGGATCAATATTCAACAAGAATTCTTGACCTGTTCGCTCCTATCGGAAAAGGACAAAGAGGAATGATTGTTGCCCAACCTAAAACTGGTAAAACAGTTCTTCTTAAAGAAGTGGCTAATGCCATTACCAGAAACCATCCGGAAGTTTTCCTTCTGATTCTGCTGATTGATGAGCGTCCGGAAGAGGTTACTGATATGCAAAGAAGCGTTCGTGCTGAGGTAATTGCGTCTACATTTGATGAGCAGGCAGATCGCCACGTTAAAGTAGCGAGCATTGTTTTGGAAAAAGCGAAACGAATGGTGGAATGTGGACATGATGTCGTGATTCTGCTGGATTCTATCACAAGATTAGCCCGTGCTTATAATACTGTGGTACCGTCGTCAGGTAAAATACTATCAGGTGGTGTTGATGCCAATGCACTTCACAAACCGAAACGTTTCTTCGGAGCTGCAAGAAATGTGGAAAATGGTGGCTCTCTGACTATTATAGCTACTGCACTGATTGATACAGGTTCCAAAATGGACGAAGTAATCTTTGAAGAATTCAAAGGTACGGGTAACATGGAACTTCAGCTTGACCGCAAGTTATCTAACAAACGCGTGTTCCCTGCTATTGACGTTATGGCTTCAGGTACACGTCGTGAAGACTTGCTTCTGGATAAAGAAACACTTAAAAAAGTGTGGATTCTCAGAAAACACATGTCAGACATGAATGCAATGGAGTCTATGGATTTCTTGCTTGAACACATGAAAGGCACCAGAAATAATGAAGAATTCCTTATTTCGATGAACCGATAATTATATCGAAATAGACTTTGAAAGCAGTTTGTTCTATGAACAGACTGCTTTTTTCATTTATGCTAAGTACGAATATCCCGGAAAATTCACAATGTGTGACTAAATAATTAATTTTAAGTCAGATGTCTGAATCAACCCTAAAAAGAATATGTCAAACAGTAAAATATGGTGGGTATTACTCGCCGTGTGGATCGCCGGTTCCTCGTACTGGCATGTATGTCGCATTAAGCAATTGTGCGATGCGCAACCTGCACTTCCGCAAAGTTCTTCGGTCATTCCTGTTGTCGAACCTCTGGTCATCAGCGACAGTTCGTCTCTTCAGTTACGAGCCAATGGAAACTTTGCTTTTGCCAAAAACGGAGCTACTACAAACTTCACATCTGTTCTACCTGAATTGGATTCTGTATACAGGTATTTGTCGGCCAAAAGCGGTAAACAAATAGTAATAACGGGAAGCTTTTCACCTTCAGAGGTCAACCATACCACTTTTGCTAATCCGGGCGAAGCAAGAGCGCAAGCAATCCGACAGTGGTTTTTATCCAAAGGCCTCCCCGATTCACTCATTGTAGTGAATAGTGTGGAAGCAAAGAACCTGGTTTTCCAGCAAGATACTTTGTATGGCGGAATAGACTTTGGTTTTAGAAACATCGTAGTTTCTAATCCTGCTACAACTGCTCCTCAGTCCGAAACGGATCTGGCAAACAAAGAAAGGTTTGAAAGCATATTTAAGCCAATTGATTTGTATTTCCCTACGGCAAGTTCTGAATATATCAAAACTGATCAAAACCAACTATTTATTGCTGAAGCGAAGAAGTTCCTTTCGGACCATGCAGATAAAAAATTGATGCTGACTGGCCATACTGACAATGAAGACAGTGCTGAATGGAATCTGGTTCTTTCCAGAAAACGCGCCAATTTTGTAAAGAAGCAGTTTGTGGCTCTCGGACTACCCGAAAACCGTATCATTACCGATGGTAAAGGTGAATCGGAACCCAAGGCATCTAACGAAACAGCTCAGGGCAAACGGGCAAACCGGCGTGTATCTATTGTCGTTAAGTAATAATTAAAACACAACGAATATGATTGATTTAAATCCTCTCAATAATCCGGATGCGTTATGGCAGCATTTGCTGATGATCTTCGGAGCAGCAGTTATCGGCTATATCATCGGATACATTTCCGCAGAAAATAAACGGCGATTACTACAAAAAAAACTGCATAGAATAAGTACTGATCTGGACAGTTGCCTTCTTGAAAAACAGCCGTTTGCACATAATACTATACACACTGCAGCGACTTTACGAGTCAAAGATGATCTTAAAATAATTGAAGGTATAGGGCCGGTACTGGAAGAACTTCTCAATTCTGAAGGTATTTACAATTTTTCTCAATTGGGAAAAACACCACCCGACCAGTTAGTAGATATACTAAGAAAGGACGGCAGTAAATTTCAGATGCATGATCCACGCTCATGGCCCCAGCAGGCGACACTAGCTCAAAATGGGATGTGGAATGAGCTCGAAGAGCTGCAAAAAGAACTTAATAAAGGACGTTTCGAATCCTGACACCAAAATTAAATTCGCTACAACAATGCTTTTAATAGAGATAACACCATTTTCAAGACCGGTTGCATTTACAGAAATCATCATTATACTTTTGATTGCTGCTGCTGTAGGTTACTTTCTTGCTCGCCTGGTGGCTCGTGCTGCCATCACCAGAATTGAAGAGGAAATTTCGGAAAAACAACTTGAACTGGATGAATGCCGGTCTCGTCCTGTACAACCGATTCCCATTGCACAAGCAGATACACCAAGGAAAGGAGCTTTCAAAACCGTGTATCCAATTGAGGAACCGGATCCGGGTATCTGTCAGGACTTAAAAGTAATAGAGGGAATCGGACCCAAGATTGAAGAAATTCTGAACAAAAACGGGATACAGAATTATTCGCAGCTGTCTGCAATTCCGGCAGTACGTATAGCCAGGATATTACAAGGAGCAGGCCCCAGGTTTCAGATGCACGATCCTACGACTTGGCCGGAACAGGCGACCCTGGCCCATGAAGGAAAATGGGAAGAGCTTAACGCCCTTAAAGACAAACTGATTGGAGGAAGATAATAAAAACAAAATAGCCGCTCTCAATAAAGAAAGCGGCTATTTTGTTTTTATTCAGCATCTTAAAGCGTAGTGACAGTTCTCTGGATGAACTTAGTAAGGTCACTTCCTGTAAGCAAGCCTTGCGAAAGTAACGCAAGATCGTAAACCTGCTTGGCAAGTGATTTCTGTTCCTCCTCGTTTTCCGTTTGCAAAACCTTCCCGATAATCGGGTGATTCGCATTCAGTGACACTGTATACATCAAAGGCATATCGCCAAACATAGAACGCTGACCTGATGTAGCCTGCATGTCTGTCATACGGCGCATAAATTCAGGGAATGTAATCACCACCGGCAACTCATCAACCGGCATAGCTTCTACTGCAATGTGCGCACTTTTTGAGTCAGCGACTTCCTCGAAAAGCTTTTTCGCCTTTTCCTGATCATCAGCAGACAAGATGCTTTCTAACTTCACATCTTTTTCGATCAGCTTGTCCAAAGTATCAGCATCCACACGCTTCACCGAAGTTTTTTCAAGCTTCTGCTCTAATGCATTAATGAAATGTGCATCAATAACGCTTGTCAGAGACAGCACATCATAGCTGCGTTTTTTAGCTGACTGGATAAAGGCATCTTGTTTCTGTTCGTCAGTCGTGTAAAGCCAGATCTGCGTGTCATTTTTGTCAGTCTGGTTTTCTTTAACCAACTCGCTGTATTCAGAGAAGGTAAAGAACTTACCATCCACATTTTTAACCAAACAGAAATCCTTGGCTTTTTCATAGAATTTCTCGTCGCTTACGATACCATATTTCACGAAAAGACCAATATCGTCAAACTTCGCCTCGAAACTTTCGCGATCATTCTTGAATATCTCAGCGAGCTTATCCCCTACTTTACGTGTAATGTAGCCGTTAATCTTTTTCACATTACCATCAGCCTGCAAGTAACTTCTGGAAACGTTCAAAGGAATATCCGGAGAGTCGATCACACCATGAAGTAACTGAAGGAAATCAGGCACGATATCCTTTACTTCGTCAGTAATAAACACCTGACGGCTGTACAACTGAATTTTTTCGCGCTGCCCCTGGAAATCATTTTTCAGTTTAGGGAAATAAAGAACCCCGGTAAGGTTGAACGGATAATCCACATTCAGGTGAATCCAGAACAACGGATCCTCGCTCATCGGGTACAACTCCTTGTAGAACGCAATGTAGTCTTCATCTTTCAGCTCTGAAGGATTCTTTGTCCAGATCGGGCTTGTATTGTTGATGACCTTATCTTCAAATTCGATTTGAATAGGAAGGAATTTTCCGTATTTCTCCAGAATTCCACGCAAACGGTAGTCGTCCAGGAATTCTTCCGAGTCTTCTGCAATATGAAGTATGATGTCCGATCCCCGATCAGCCTTTTCGGCAGAAGAAAGTGTAAATTCGGTTGAACCGTCACATTCCCAACGTACAGCCTCAGAATCATCTTTGTAAGATTTCGTGATGATCTCTACATTTTTTGCAACCATATAGGCTGAATAAAATCCAAGACCAAAGTTTCCGATGATTTTGCCCTCGTCTCCTTTATCTTTATATTTTTCAACGAACTCAGTAGCTCCCGAAAATGCAATTTGATTGATGTATTTTTTGATTTCATCGGCAGTCATACCGATACCATTATCGCTGATCGTGATAGTTTTGGCATCTTTATCCAACTTCACAACCACTTTCAATTCACCCAGCTCTCCGTTGAATTCTCCGTATGAGGAAAGTTTCTTCAGTTTCTGAGTTGCATCTACAGCGTTCGATACAAGTTCTCTCAGGAAAATTTCATGATCTGAGTAAAGGAATTTCTTAATAATCGGGAAAATATTCTCGGTGTGTATACTTAAATTTCCTTTTTCCTGAATCCCTGTCTCCATATTAGTCGCAGTTTGGTTTAAAATTTTAGAAATAATTTAGCTCTTGCAATACACGATGAAAATTTGCGTTCCATTAGCAATCAATCAGTCGGGGGCTGACAGATTGTCATAAAAATCCGTTACCTCAATATTAAAATGGTATATTGTTAACTGTAAGTGT
This sequence comes from Dyadobacter luteus, assembly GCF_003383615.1. Taxonomy (GTDB): domain Bacteria; phylum Bacteroidota; class Bacteroidia; order Cytophagales; family Spirosomataceae; genus Dyadobacter; species Dyadobacter luteus. The sequence continues at coordinate 68,386 of NZ_QNUL01000026.1, read as the reverse complement.
TTTTCTTAATTTGCGACACCAAATCTTATTCTGAACTGAATATCTAGACTATCCAATACGTATGAATCTTGTTAAAAAATTTGTTGCCGGTATTCTTTTGTTTTCTGCAGTTTCGGCCTGCACAACCATGAACTCCGTCCCTCTATCTAATTATACAGTATTTACCGAAGACCTGAGACGTGATCTTGAATCTGCAAATATTCCTCTGGAAAAAGTTCAGTTTTTCAACGACAAGGCGATCAATATCCGTCGCGAGGTTTCAGATCCGAATGACATCAAGGTAAATCCGGAAGGACAGATTACGATGAGTAATGGTAAAAGCATTCAAACAATCAATGTGCTACCATTTACTCCGGGAGTTGCCCTTGGTACAGGGAACGGAACTATCAACGTTTCATGGGATGATACGCAACAGGATCAGAAAGGAATGAAGTTCAATCTGAGTGGTCAGAACTACTTTTTAGATGTTTTGCCTAATAACAAATTCGACTATAAAGAACGTACATTTGATCTTCAGGGAGGCAACGGAGCACGTCTGTTTGTGAAGAAGGATCTTTTGAAACAAGTTAAAAACTCCCGTGAAACGCTTAAAGGCAGAAAAGTAGGTAACTAATCTCCCCGATATATATTTAACAATGAAGGTCTGGTTTTTCATAACCGGACCTTTTTTTGTCAGTTCAGATTGAAATAGCCCCCGCTGTCTTTGCTTGCCTTTGACTTACTGATAATCGTAGAGTTCTGTACAAGGACAATCACAATAAGGCCAATGATGATCGCAAGTGCAATCTGTAGAAAGGAGATCAGACTGAAACTTGCCATATCACTTTTGGTTTCCTTCATTAACTCCTGCCCTACTCTGGATTGAATTGACGTCAGTTCGTTCAAATTATGAATGGTACTTTGGAATGTTCTGGCACCCGCACCTTCAAAAAGCTCTTTGCCAGCAGCCACATGGCCGGATGCATAGAGGTTGATGATCACCTTTTCCAGCAACGCATACTCGGCAACGCGGTTTTTAAACGCCCCCAAACTCTTCGCTTCCTGATCTACCAGATAGGTTTTCTCGAATGCTTTGATCAGGGAATCTATGTGATTGTTATGCGAACTCAACCCTGCGGCAATCTCTTCTGAGTTACACATTTCATCAGATAATAAGAATTTCTCCAGTGAGAGCCTTTTGCCGTAGAGGTTTTCTGTAAGGTAGATAATGTTGGTAGCCGGAATAAGCCGATCCTGATAAATGGATGAAAATGATTTATCTATCCCCTGCATATTCATTCGGGATATCAGTGTAGCAGCAACGATCATACACATCATTCCGCCCAGTATAATTGCTGTTTTGAATTTTTGCTGAATAACAAACGACCACTTCATAAATAGAAAATTAGCTAAAACACAAACGTAAAGTACAATAAATACATGAAATATATACAAATACCACCACCTACTCTTTCATAGCAGCTTCCTTGTATGTAGTCAAACAGTCATAACATGGTCTCAAATGATGGGATAACGGCTCAATTGTAGTTACTTTGGAAATTCTGATAACAGCGTTATTGCAATACTTTTAATTTTATGAATGTCTTAGCCATTGATTTCAGTAAGGTACACCAGATCCAATTGTTTGGTATCACCATTCTGGAACCTTCTTCTGTTTTATCCAGCCTGATGATGACGGCAGTATGTGTGTACGGATTTGTGAAGCTCAACCAACTGGGCAGAACACATAGGATGTACAAACAAACCCAGTACTTTTTCCTATTTATGGGTTTGGCAACAGCAATCGGCGGTATACTCGGACATGGCTTTCTATATCTAACCGGGCAGCCTGGAAAAATTCCCGGTTGGTTTTCAAGTATGATTGCGGTAGCCCTTTTTGAACGCGCAGCTATCTGGCATGTAAAACCCTTACTCTCACAAAAAATAGGAAAATATCTGGGATGGCTTAATTACATAGAGCTTTCCATTTTTTTTGTACTGGCTCTTGTCACCCTCAACTTTATTGTTGTGGAAGTGCATGCATTCTACGGCCTTTTCCTGATGTTATGTCTGATAGAAATTTATGTATATCGGAAGAAGAGTGACCCGGGAAGCCGCTACATTTTTATCGCTACTTTTCTTGGGGCAGTTTCAGCCGGTTTTCATGCGCTGAAATTCAGTTTTGGCCCCTGGTTCAATTATAACGACATTGCTCACATTCCGATGGCGATGTCCATCTATTACTATTACCTGGGAGCCAGAGATATGAAATATTATGGTGAGGATTATACCGAGAACTAAAGAGCTCCGAAACAATAAAAAAGTCCTTCGCTACGCTGTGTAATGAAGGACTTTTTCTATATCAAAATAACAGATATTACTTATTTGGTTGTGGCGTGTAGCGCAGGTATGGCTTCACAATATTCAGACCTTTTGTGAATTTCTTTTCAGCATCTTCTGTGCTAACAGCCGGAACAACGATCACATCATCTCCGTCCGCCCAGTCTGCAGGAGTTGCTACAGAGTAATTAGCAGTCAACTGCAAAGAGTCAATAACACGCAAAATTTCATTGAAATTACGTCCTGTAGAAGCAGGATAAGTCAGTGTCAGTTTAATTTTCTTGTCAGGACCGATTACAAATACAGAGCGAACTGTCGCTTTTTCACTTGCATTCGGGTGGATCATGTCATACAATTCAGCTACTTTGCGGCCTTCATCAGCGATGATCGGAAAGTTAACCTCCGTATTATTGACTTCATTGATATCCGGAATCCAGCGATTGTGTGAATCGATATCATCAACACTCACGGCAAGTACTTTCACATTACGCTTTTCAAATTCACCTTTCAAAAGCGCAGTTTTTCCAAGTTCAGTGGTGCAAACCGGTGTAAAATCAGCAGGGTGAGAAAACAACAATCCCCAGCTGCTACCCAGCCATTCGTGGAATTGGATCTGCCCCTGTGTAGTGTTAGCCTCAAAATCAGGGGCTATATCTCCAAGTCGAAGTGACATAATTTTAAGATTTTAAATGAAACAATAATCTATTAAACTTATAGAGTTTAACACAAATTTAAATAATTAGTTTCATTATAGAGAAAAACCCGGGCCAGAATCTAAGATTTAATAAAAGGTATAATAAGCCTACTGAATAGCTTCATATTCTTACAAGTTTTCGAAATTTCAGTTAATTTACTTACTTTGACTGACTGCCCTGTAACCAAAATCAAGGTATATTCACCACCATGAATTCCCATTTACCCGTTTATCTTGATAACAACGCCACCACACCGATGGATCCTCGTGTGCTGGAAGAAATGCTGCCCTATTTTCTGGACAAGTTCGGTAATGCTGCAAGCAAAACTCATTCATTTGGCTGGGAAGCGGAAGAAGCCGTGGAACATGCAAGAGAAAGTATTGCGGCTTTAATCGGCGCTTCTCCAAAAGAAATCGTTTTTACCTCCGGTGCCACTGAAGCTGTTAATCTGGCAGTAAAAGGTGTTTTTGAAAGCAACGGTCAAAAAGCCAGTCACCTGATTACGGTCCAAACGGAACACAAAGCAGTGTTGGATACTTGCCTCGCTATTGAGAAAAAAGGTGGGCGGGTTACCTACCTGCCTGTAGATGAAAACGGGCTGATTCGTTTGGATGAGCTTGAAGCAGCAATAAATAAAGATACGTTGCTCATTGCGGTAATGTTCGCCAACAATGAAACAGGAGTTATTCAGCCCATCAAAGAAATTGGTAACATCGCAGCCAAGCATGACATATACTTTTTTACCGACGCCACTCAAGCTGTTGGTAAAATACCAGTGGATGTACAGGAAAACAATATTGACCTGTTGGCCTTTAGTGCGCATAAATTATACGGTCCGAAAGGGATAGGAGTTCTTTACGTTAAAAAGAAAAATGGGCCAACACTTACAGCACAAATTGATGGTGGCGGGCATGAGAGAAACCGCAGAAGCGGTACATTGAATGTGCCGGCAATTGTCGGCCTGGGAAAAGCATGTGAACTGGCAGAAACAGAATTAGCATCCGAAGCTGCACGTTTGAGCCGCCTGCGTAGCCAGCTGGAATCAGAATTGGGGAACCTTGATGTCATCATAAATAGCGGTTCTTCCTCGCGACTCCCTCACTGCTCCAACATTACCTTCCCCGGTGTGGATGGAGAAAAGATGATGTTGGAAGCTTCCGGACGTATTGCATTTTCCCAAAGCTCAGCGTGTACCTCAGCAACTATTCAACCAAGTCACGTGTTAATGGCAATGGGCGTTCCGGTAGAACTGATCCGCAACTCTTTCCGAATCAGTTTAGGCAGATTCACCACATCTGAACACATTGATCTGGCCATAGAGGTAATTTCCAAAATTGTAAATGCACATCGCAGTGAAAGAAATTAAGGACATCATTAATGCATTCGACGCAGCAGTTTCGGCAAAAAAAAGCATGGCGCTGGCCACAGTGGTTCATGTGGAAGGTTCGTCGTACAGGAGACCCGGAGCGCGGATGCTTGTTACTGACGATGGACAGCTGACCGGTGCTATAAGCGGTGGCTGCCTGGAGGGTGATGCACTTAGGAAAGCACTTTTGGCAATTTCTCAACAGAAAAACAAACTGGTAACGTACGATACCACAGATGATGATGACAATACGCTGGGGGTGCAACTGGGGTGTAATGGTATAGTACATATTCTTTTCGAACCTATTGATCCCGAACAGGTTAACAATCCTATTGCTTTACTGAAGCGTGCATCCGCAAAAAGGCAAAATGCGGTTTTGCTCACATTGTTTTCTCTGACAGGACGGAAAGATTTTCAGCCAGGAACATGCTGTCTGTACCTTGAAAAAGAAAATATATCCGAGTATAGTGTAGCTTCTATTGTAAGTAATGATGTTTTCTTAAAAGAAATCGAACATGCTCAACAAATTCAGGATTCGTTTTTTAAGAGTTTTGTAATTGACGGTCAAAATCTGACAGGCTTTGTAGAATATCTCAAAACCCCTCCGTCACTTGTGATTGCCGGTGCAGGTAACGACACCATTCCGCTCATGGACATGGCATCGGTTTTGGGCTGGAATATCATTGTCGTAGATGGCCGGAATGGTCATGCAACTTACCAAAGATTCCCGAAAGCCACACAGGTGTTGGTTTCCAAAGCCAATGACGTGCTCACACATATTACGCCAGATGAGCAGACATTTTTTGTGCTAATGACCCATAATTACAATTATGACATTGCACTTCTGAAGGAGCTTATCATGCTGGACATTTGTCCATACATCGGAACATTGGGTCCGAAAAAGAAGCTGGATCGGATGTTTGATGATCTTGAAAAGGATGGACTTACCGTCACCGAGAAGCAAAAAAGTAAAATTTTCGGACCTACAGGACTGGATATAGGCGCTGAAACATCTGAAGAAATAGCACTGTCCGTACTCTCAGAGATCAAGGCTGTGATGAACAACCGGCTGGGAACTTTTTTAAGAGAAAAATCCGAGCCTATTCACAATCGCGCCGGTCAGAATTTGGATTACTCCAAATCAGTTGCAGAAGGATTTCTTTGCGCTATCCAAAATCCGATCTGAGGTATGAATAAGGAGCATCACTTTGGAATAGTAATACTGGCAGCAGGTAACTCCTCCCGACTTGGACAACCCAAACAACTACTTCAGTATAATGGCAAAACACTGATTCGCAATGTGATTGATGCTGCTACACAAGCACGACTTTCTCCTGTCACTATAGTAACTGGTGCCAATGCAGCACTCCTCTCCGCTGAAATAAATGATTCTTCCACGATTGTTGTGCACAATAAAAATTGGGAGGAAGGGATGTCGTCCTCCATTCGCACGGGCATAACAGCCCTTGATAATACCTCTTCACTTCAGGGCATAATCCTGGCTGTAAGCGATCAGCCATTTGTAGATTCAACTCTATTCCTAAGTCTTGTTCAAAAGGCTCAGTCATCAGAAAAAGGAATTATAGCCAGTTTTTATGACGATTCTCTTGGTACACCTGTACTATTCGGGAAAGAATATTTCGATGCCCTGCTGGAATTAAAAGGAGCAGAGGGAGCGAAAAAACTGATCAAGCAATTTCGGGAAAACGTTGCTTCTGTCCCTTTTGCATTGGGTGGAATTGATATTGACACCCAGGAGGATTACCGCAAACTGAATGACATGTGATACCCTGCCACTTTTAGGTTACACAGAGAGCGACAGAGGCGTATGTATCTATCAAAAGAAATGTCATTGGCTCCTCTGCCAGCTCCGCACACCCCTGTCCATCATTTGTATTAAGATCATTTTACTCAAAATATTTCCCATAAACATTTGGAATATGAAATTACACGCTTACTTTTACAGTGTACTATATAACTAATACACTAAACAACTAAGCCATGATCAAACTTGATCGATTATCATTCGGTTATAGTAAGCAGAAGTTACTGTTTGAAAATTTATCCATGCAGCTCGAACCAGGTCATATCTATGGGCTGCTGGGTAAAAACGGAGCCGGGAAATCAAGCCTGATCAGAAACATGGCGGGGTTGCTTTTTCCTTTGAGCGGCACTATTGATATTAATGGATTCATACCTCAAAAGCGTCTCCCCGACTTCCTGAAAGACATATTCTTTATTCCGGAAGAGATTTATCTGCCATCTGTGACCATTGACCAGTATGTGAAAGTTCTGGCTCCGTTTTATCCGCGTTTTGATCACGAGCAGTTTATGTCACACATACATCAGTTTGATATCCCAAGGAAAAACAAACTCACAGACATGTCCTATGGGCAGAAGAAAAAGCTGATCACGGCGTTTGCTCTTGCTACGAATACGAGAGTCCTGTTAATGGATGAGCCCACCAACGGTTTGGATATTCCGTCCAAAAGCCAATTCAGGAAGGTAGTTTCCTCAGCGCTTGAACCTGACCGGCTCATTCTGATTTCAACACACCAGGTACGCGATCTCGACAATCTGATAGATGCTGTTATTATTATTGATAACAACCAGATTATGATTCAGCACAGCCTGGAAGAAGTAGCTGAACGACTGCATTTCGGAACGCTTCCAAGCGTGGAATTTGATAATCGGGTTTTGTATGCTGAACAATCCTTACGTGGCTATAAAGCAGTGTTTGAAAACTCTGACCGCGAAGAAAGCCGTGTTGATCTGGAACATCTTTTCAATGCCGTCACTAAAAATCCTGATCGGGTTAGACATATCTTCAGACCATAGCAAAGCCAGATTTCCTTATTACTCAATATTAAGTCATATACCAATAGTTATCACATTTCTTCAATATGAACCAAACCTTCGATCTACAGCGATTCTGGCTCTTCCTTAAACTTGATTGGGCAGAAAAAGGCAGAAAGTATTTATTAACAGGCGGACTTTTGCTGGTCATCATGATGACGCTCATGCTGCCAATTATTCTTACCAACAGTTTCAGTCAGATACTGATGTTACTGCATGCACTTGCCCTTTTTATGGTAGTGATGTTTGGAGGAAGCCTGTATACTTCCACCGTTTTTACGCAATACGGAACTACAGATACCGCTACTGCATCCCTGATGGTACCGGCTTCACAACTTGAAAAATTCCTGGTTCCTCTGTTACTGAACCTGATCTTCATCATTCCGGTTACATTTCTATTTTCAAAGTTACATTTCTGGTTTATTGGCATTGCCAACAGCAGCCAAACAGGTTCATCCAGATACAGTTCAATTCCTTATGATGTATTGCGTTATTTTATTTACCTGCATATGATTATTCAGGGTTGCGTATTTCTGGGTTCGATTTACTTCCGCAAATTGTCATATGTTAAAACCGCTGTTTTGCTCTTTTTCATAGCGATCACTTTCACAGCTGTACATATCATTTACATATACAAGGTCACCGATTCCCCGGCACAGGTTGTATCTTTCCCATTTTCAGCCTGGAAGCTCTGGTATTCTCCATCAGGAAAACACTACTATCTCGCGCACTCAGAAAGTGAGCAGGCATTACTTTACACCTTTCCTATTCTATTCCTTCTGACCACGTGGTATATATCATTTGTACGATTGAAAGAAAAAGAGATTTAATCACGGACACCAATGGATTTTAAAGACAAGCAACCTATATACATACAGATAGCAGATTACATCTGCGAGCAGATTCTGCTTGGCAAGTGGCCGCCAGGCGAAAGAATCGCTTCTGTGAGAGACCTGGCAGTTATTATGGAAGTAAATCCTAACACAGTCATGCGGGCATATGAGTTTTTGCAGAATAAAGAAATCATCTTCAATAAACGGGGAATTGGCTATTCTGCTGCTGAGAATGCAGACCAGCTCGTAATCGTCTATCGTAAGGAGCGGTTCATGGAAAATGAACTTCCTGAGCTTTTCAAAACGATGTATCTGCTCAATATCAATATTGAAGAATTACAGGCTAAATATGAGGCCTTTGTGTCAGAAGCATACCCTGAAACACCATAACATTACACTCATGAAAAAAAGTACTATTTTGATCATCGCCTTATTGGCATTTTCATTTGTTGCCATGATGGCTTCGAATGTGGCAATCAAAAAACAGTTTGACGAGATAGATCCCCATAATCCTTATCACGGTTTTGAACGACACATCTTACAGGAATTCAGCTACATAAAACTGGCTGGCAACTACTACGGCGTAACCCAGGTTGAGTATGGTAAAGACAATGAAATACTCACTACCCAACTTAAAAATGGAGACAAAAGCCCGGTCGTGACCTGGACTGTAAAGCAGGACACCCTGTTTGTTAACTACAATTGGAATGCAAAAAAGATACCTTACTTTGAGCAATGGACTAATATTCCTCCCAATGTGATTATTAAGGTACCAGCCTTAAACGGACTTGATTCAGACGGCATATTTACCAGAATTAAAGATCACAAGAGCCAAACATTTGCGTTGCAGCAAAGAGGGATGGCTACTTCACTAAGCAATAATCAATTCGAAGATTTCACCGTCCAAACCTCCGGAGGAGCTGAAATCACCATTCTCAATACAAATAAATTATCGACAGCCTCTTTAATTCTTTCCGATTCCAGCAAATTCACATCTGAGGACGATAGCTTTGGCACACTCTCCATGAAGACGGATAGTAATGTAAAAATTCAGCTGCCAGCCAAGACCTTGAAGAAAATCAAATACTTATAAATACCATCTGTTAGCCAGTGAACCTATCGCATGCGTCATCCTGAAAAGATGGCGCATGTTTCATTTTCCTGCTTCGCTTATTTCAAAATCTCCTATCCGATTTTCCACAATTATATCCTTGCATATTTAAAGGATTGATACCTTTGCAAACTGATAAATTGATTGGAATGAGTACAATTGAACATACCGCCGGAGCCATTGAAACCGGAGCCACTTACCTGCTGACAGACAGCCGTCAGATTTCGTTTCCTGCACAAAGTATCTTTTTCGCCATCAAAGGCCCTCGTCATGATGGTCATGTGTTTTTGCCGGAACTGTACCAGAAGGGCGTCAGGGAATTCGTATTGGAGATCGGTTCGTTTACACCTGAGCTACGTACACTCACCAGTACGTGGAGCGACGCCAGAATATGGGTAGTGGCATCGAGTATTAAAGCTTTGCAGAAGACCGTAATTGCACATCGAAGTAAGTTCTCTATACCTGTCATAGGTATTGTCGGAAGTAACGGCAAAACCATTGTAAAAGAATGGCTGGCGCAGTTGCTTGCTCCTGGGCAGCGTCTGGTGGCGAGTCCGAAGAGTTACAATTCACAGATTGGAGTTCCGCTTTCTGTGTGGAATATGAGTAAGGAAAATACGCTTGGGATCTTCGAAGCAGGTATTTCGCAGGCACATGAGATGGAGTACCTGCAACAAATCATACAACCTACAACTGGTATTTTTACCAATATCGGCTCTGCACACGACGATGGTTTCAGAAGCAGAAAGCAAAAGATCACAGAAAAACTTCGCCTTTTCACCAAAGTTCAAAAGCTGATTTACAGAAAAGACTATACGGAGATTGATGAAGAAATCAGTCTGATACTCCGGCCTGTCAATCCTTTCCTTAAAACAGTAAGCTGGAGTGTAAACGGCGGAGCAGATGTACAGGTAAGCTATACTTTCAAGAGAACGACCACACTCATTAGTATACAGGGCACGTTAGGCTCACACCGGTTTGAAACTATTTTCCGGGACGAAGCATCTCTGGAAAATCTGATACATTGTCTGGTATTCATGCTGGATTTCGGTATACCGGCCTCAATCATTCAACAGAGAATTGAAGTGCTGCGTCCTGTATCCATGAGACTTGAACTGAAAGAAGGAATCAATCATTGCTATATCATCGACGACGCCTACAACAACGACCTGCAGGGATTGTCGATGGCGCTGAATTTCCTGGGACAGCAAGAGCAACGAAAACTGAAGACAGTTGTACTTTCTGACGTGTTGCAAACCGGACAAACTCCTGCTGAACTTTACAATGTCATAGCCCGGTTGCTCAAAGAGAAAAATATAGATCGGCTTATCGCTATCGGCCCTGAAATCACTAGTCAGGCAGATTTATTTCAAATCGAACAGAAGGAATTTTATGCTGATACGGATGCCTTCCTGAGAGATTTCGCGTATGCCAGTTTACATGACAATCTGGTTCTTGTGAAGGGAGCCCGGCCATTTTCATTTGAGAAAATCGTACACAGGTTACAGCAAAAGGTACATGGAACAGTGCTGGAAATCAATCTGGACGCACTCACGCACAACCTCAATTTCTACAAATCGAAGATCGGATCCGAAACCAAAATTATGGTAATGGTGAAGGCATTTGCCTATGGTAGCGGAAGTTCGGAAGTAGCATCACTTTTACAATACCATCGTGTCGACTATCTGGGCGTGGCCTATACAGACGAAGGCGTTGCATTGCGACAATCCGGCATTACGCTACCTGTGATGGTCATGAACGCTACTCCTCCCACTTTTGATCTGCTTTGGCAATATAAATTAGAGCCGGAAATTTACAGCAGAGCAATTCTAACTGAGTGGATTGCTTATATCCAAAAACGAAATGATCCATCCGAAGCTCCGGCAGTTCACCTGAAACTGGATACCGGCATGCACCGGTTGGGCTTTACAGAAAATGATTATGATTGGCTTGTGGAGCAACTACAACTCAATCCTGCCATTAAAGTTTCATCCATTTTCTCACACCTGGTTGGTGCGGATGAAGGGGAGCATAACGATTTTTCAAGATTACAATATGAGCGGTTTGTAAAAGGTGCAGCGCTGATAGAGACCTCTCTGGGCTATCCTGTAACCCGACATATTCTTAATTCTGCAGGCATTGTACGTTTCCCGGAATACAAACTGGATATGGTACGGTTGGGCATTGGCCTGTATGGTGTGGAAGCAACGAGTCGTCAACAGGATGCGTTACAAACCGTAGGCACACTTAAAACGGTCGTTTCTCAAATTAAATACCTGGCAGCGGGTGAAACTGTGGGATATAGCCGTAAGGGCCAGATCACGCATAATTCGGCCATTGCCACGCTTGCGATCGGTTATGCTGACGGTTATGACAGAGGTCTTGGAAATGGGGTTGGTAAAATATGGGTAAACGGAACGTTGTGCCCCACAATTGGTAACATTTGTATGGACATGACCATGGTGGATGTTACCGAAGCTGATGTAAGCGAAGGTGACGAAGTAATCGTTTTTGGCAAAGAAAGACCGATTACGGATCTGGCAAAAAGCATTGGCACCATTCCTTATGAAATTCTGACCGGAATTGGTGAGCGGGTCAAAAGAGTGTTTTACAAAGAGTAAATAAATAAAACGCCTTCAGTTTTCTGTTCTGAAGGCGTTTTATTTACATCTGATAATAATTTATTCTTCTACGAGAGGTGCTTCGGTCTCAGGCTCAGCCCCTTCTTCAGAAGCAGTTTCTTCTGCTTTAATTTCTTCTTTCTCAAAAAGCTTTGTTTGCATCACATCTTCCAGTTTCACATCATAAAATGCCTTATGGATGTTAAGCGGCTCAGCACCTTCTTTCATTTTGCAATGCAGATAAGATCCATCCTCCTGCATTTCGTACGCATTCACATTGTCCTGTAAACTGAAATACAAAATATGAATGGCCTGCTGACGCACTCTTGGATCTACCAGTTTGAAAAGTGACTCAATACGTTTGTCAAAACTACGTACCATCGCATCTGCACTTCCGCCATACACTACCGGTTCTCCTTTCTGATGGAAATAGAATATTCTGGAATGTTCCAGGAAATCGCCAACAAGTGAACGCACAGTAATATTCTCACTTAATCCTTCACGACCCGGTCGCAGACAACAGATACCACGTACGATCAGCTGAATAGGTACTCCAGCCTGCGAGGCCTGATACAACTCCAGGATAATATCTTTGTCTTCCAGAGAGTTGATCTTAATACAAATTCCACTTGGCAAGCCTGCTTTGGCATTTTCCGCTTCCTGCCTGATTAATTCTATCAGTGTTGAACGCATATAACGCGGAGCGGTAATCAGGTTCTGGTATTCCGTCGGCATTGAATGCCCGGTGATTACGTTGAAGAACTCCGAAATATCATGCGTATACTCTTCATTAGAGGTCAGCAGACCAGTATCTGTATACAACCTGGATGTATCCTCGTTGTAATTTCCACTTGAAAGGTGCGCATAACGAAGTACACGGTTTCCTTCATTTCTCACAATCAAAAGCAATTTGGTATGCGTTTTGAGTAAACCGATACCATAGATTACGAAACATCCCGCTTTCTGTAAACGCTGCGCCTCTTTAATGTTATTTTCCTCGTCAAACCGCGCTTTTACTTCAAACAGTACCGCCACGTGCTTTCCGTTCTCAGCTGCATGCAGCAAAGCTTCTGTTACGCGGGAATTCTTGGCAAGCCTGTAAATGGTCAGTTTAATAGAAAGTACCTTCGGATCTTCAGCAGCTTGTTCCAGTAACTGCAGTACAGGTTCAAAGTTGTTGTAAGGATGATGAAGCAGAATATCCCTCTCCTTCATGACCTCGAAAATATCAGGAATACGATCCCTCTCCAGCCCAAGCGGTGGAACGGGCGGATGTATGCTCGGAAGCTGATCTTTAAATTCAGGATGTTTGATAATACCCCACAAGGAAGTATAATCAATCAATCCTTCAACAGGGAACACATTGTGGTCATCAATCTCCCAGCGTTTTTTGATCAGGTTCAGCAAATCAGGATTAATATCCGCCTCTACAGAAACCTGCACTACCCTGCCTAAACGACGGTTTTTGATCTTTTGCTTGATCTCGTCAATAAAATCTGATTCTACATCATCACTTTCCTCCAGAGAAAAATCGCCGTTACGGATGATTCTGAACAAGTTTGTAGAGACAATATCTACATTACGGTATAGCTTATGTATATACTCACGAACTATAGCTTCTATAGGCAGGAACAACACTTCTTCCTCCCGCTCAATCACATAGAAACGTGGCAGGTTCAAAGGCAACTGGACGAACGAAAGCTTACGATCTTCCTCGGAGTCTGTTCCTTTCACCTGTGTAATCACACCCAAAATCAATACCTTAGCAAGCAATACCGGGAAAGCGTGGGTATAGTCAAAAAGCATTGGCGTGAGCATCGGATATACCGTCCGCTCGAAATACTCTTCTACATCTGTAATTTCGTCCTTCGTCACTTCTTCCAGCTTTATAATTCTGAACCCATGACTGGCGAACAATGGCGCAAGCTGATTGGTGTAACATGCATCCTGACGGCGGATATAATCATGCAACTCCCTCATCATCAGTTTACGGAAAGGAATTTCCCGAAGTCCTGAATAGTCAAGTCGCTCCTTACCAAAATCCAGGTAGTTGTATAAGCTTCCTATCCTGATGCTGAAAAATTCATCAAGATTGGAAGAAGTAATCGCCAAAAATTTAAGTCTGTCAAACAAATTTCTTTCTTCATCAGAAGCCTGATCCAATACACGATCGTTGAATTTCAACCAGCTCAGATCTCTGCTTATAAAATCACTTTGCTGTACGAGTGTATTGGCCTTCTCTACAGAACTTGCAAATTTCGTATCTTCCATAGGTACAGGCTCTTTAGGATTTTTGAAAAAGGAAAAGATATTACTTAGTCTACCTCTCTTCTCATTACTGTATATGGGATCTGATGGGCCTGGCATATAAAATTCTTTTTAAAATCTATTATAGCGTATGAAATATACGAATTCAACGAAAGTACAAACCTATTCTTTTTGTTGATGTGAACTTTATGTTAAGTTTCACAAAAAAACGGATGACTGTTCTGATCAGTCATCCGTTCAAATCTTGTGCCGGAGCTAATCGCTACACGTCCACACGTGCATATTTAGCATTCTTTTCAATGAAGTCTCTTCTAGGACCCACTTCGTCGCCCATCAGCATAGAGAACAGGTGATCCGCCTCTGCAGCTGATTCGATAGAAACCTGCTTAAGACTTCTATGATCAGGATTCATAGTTGTATCCCAAAGCTGCTCAGCATTCATCTCACCAAGACCTTTATAACGTTGGATTCCAACAAGGTCTTCTCTTCCACCACCCAGCTCTCTCACTGCAACTTCACGGTCTGCCTCTGTCCAGCAATAACGTTCTTCTTTACCCTTTTTAACCAGATACAGAGGTGGCTGAGCAATGTATATGTATCCATGGTCAATCAAAACCTTCATATAACGGAAGAAGAAAGTCAGGATCAGCGTTCTGATGTGACTACCATCTATATCCGCATCGGTCATGATTACGATTTTGTGGTAGCGAAGCTTATCTATATTCAAAGCTCTTTCGTCCCCATCCTTACCGATCTGCACACCCATTGCGGTGAACATATTCTTGATCTCTTCGTTCTCATAGATCTTATATTCCTGCGCTTTCTCGACGTTCAGGATTTTACCTCTTAGCGGCAAAATCGCCTGGAATGCACGGTTACGTCCCTGCTTGGCAGTTCCACCCGCAGAGTCCCCTTCGACAAGATATAATTCGCAAATAGCAGGATCCGTTTCAGAACAGTCAGACAACTTACCAGGCAAGCCGGTTCCTGTCATCACGTTCTTACGCTGTACCATTTCCCGTGCTTTTTTAGCAGCAATACGTGCTTTCGCGGCAAGAATCACTTTATCAATGATTACCCTTGCCTCCTTTGGATGTTCGGCGAGATAAGTATCGAGCATTTCCGCCACTACCTGGCTCACCACACTCACCACTTCTGAGTTACCCAACTTCGTTTTGGTTTGCCCCTCAAACTGAGGCTCAGCTACTTTTACCGAAATTACGGCAGTAAGACCTTCACGGAAATCGTCTCCACTAATCTCAATTTTCTCTTTTGCAAGAATACCTGATTTCTCCGCGTAGTTTTTCAACGTACGTGTCAATGCCGCTCTGAAACCCTGTACGTGCGTACCACCTTCCACAGTGTTGATGTTGTTCACATACGAGAACACATTTTCTGCGTAGGATGTATTATACATCATGGCAATTTCCACAGGAACGGATCCTTTGGTATTTTCCATGTATATAGGTTCAGGGATCAATGCCTGACGCGTTCCTTCCAGATACAGAACAAACTCGTTCAAACCTATTTCCGAGTAAAATTCTTCACCGCGGAATTTACCTTCTTCGTCTTCTTCACGTTTGTCCACAAGTGTAAGTTTGATACCCTTATTCAGGTACGATAACTCACGTAATCTTGTAGATACAGTTTCGTATTTATATTCTGTTACCGTAAAAATGGTAGCATCAGGAAGGAAATGAATGATCGTCCCTGTTTTTTCAGATTCGCCGATAACGCGTGCAGGATACAAAGGCTTACCTTCGCTGAATTCCTGTTCGAAAATTTTTCCTTCACGGTGCACTTCTGCTCTCAAATGCACAGACAATGCATTCACACAAGAAACCCCTACACCGTGCAAACCTCCGGAAACCTTATAGGTGTCCTTATCAAATTTACCACCGGCGTGAAGTACTGTTAAAACAACTTCAAGTGCGGACCGCTTTTCCTTCGGGTGCATCCCGGTAGGAATACCACGGCCATTATCAGTAACTGTGATTGAATTATTTTTCTCAATAACGACGTTGATGGTGTCACAATACCCAGCCATCGCCTCATCTATGGAGTTATCGACAACCTCCCAAATCAAATGGTGAACACCTTTAAAACCTGTGTCACCAATGTACATCGCCGGACGTTTGCGAACCGCCTCTAAACCTTCAAGAACCTGGATATTTTCGGCTGAATATGAATTCGCTTCCAGCACTGCTTCGTTTGACATATATTTTGTTTTACCCGAGAATAAAAGAGTATTTAAGCCATTTTATAACGTGCAAAGATACACTTTTTTTGTCGTTTAACCTAGCGTTTACCTACCCGAACCGCACGCATAACAAGGAGGCACGAGAATCCTGAAAACAGGATAAAACCTATTTTAAATTCATCGTTACAGATTCATTGAAAATGAATGACTTAAACCATAGAAGTAAGTATTTCGGAAGCATAAGCAGTGTGAAAGGGCTAAGAACAGTATCTACTCAACATAGTAAGCACCGTCTCTCAGGAGAAGATGTTGATCGATTTTGTGAAACACCATTTCTCCTTTTGGATCAATATCCAAAATGGCAAGACGGTACGTTCCCGGACGCAGATCATCAGGCCTGAAGAACGCACTAAATCCTGGTTTGTAATATTTACCTTCTGTGATAATCACTTTCCTTGCCTCCACTTTTGACGTTCCATTTTTCAAGTAGGATTCGCCCGTGGCAGGGTCCCAAAGCACAAGATAACGATCCGCAAAAAATGGCTTAAATGAAGGCAGTTTGCAGCCCGACAAGAAATAATAACGTTCATACTCACCCGGTTTATTACCCAGTTCCATCACTTCAAGATAGGTTTCATAATGTTCCACCGATTCAGGCGAATGTTTGATCAGAGAATCTACAACCTGCTTACTCACCGGAGGTGCAGGCGGACTAAATATACCATTTTCATAGGCGGGAGCCATGTAAAAATCTGCATTTTCCAACAAGGGACGCGGAACCGAAAACATCGTGCGCGTATACAGCCAGTTGTAAAGATCCGCCTGATACTCCATCCTTTTCTTAGCAACTATCCCGGTGTAGCTATAAAAAGAATACAACCAGTAGAACATAGAAATACCGATCATGCCCACCAATACCAAGCGTTTTCTGAATAAGGGTAGGTAATTGAGAAGGAAAATATAAAAAATAACGGTTGACATGCATGTATACAACTGAAAACGACTTGTGATTGTAGTTCCTGCCCAGGACCGGAACACAGCAATAACCAGACTGGTGATAAAGATAAATACGAGCAGAGAGAGTAATTCCAGTACGCCTGGTTTTAGAGATGATTTGTTGCGCTTGTAATGTTTCACGATTCGGAATACAAGCAGCAATCCTGAAATACAGATAACTATACCAAACAATGTAGACCAAAGCTCAACATCTCCCCACAGCGAGACTTGTGAACCTATAAAACCAAATAATGAGGTAATAAATGTGACTGCATCATCCGGCAAATGCGTTGCTTGTCCACTTTCATAACCCATCATATATACGCCAAACGAAACGAACATCGCCAGAACAATTATCCCTGCTTTCCTGAAATCCTTGATACACAGAAAATAGAATACCAGTGCCGGATACGACAGAATCCCGTTGCCATGTGTAAACGTAGCCAGAAAGCAACAAATGATTGCCAATACCAGGGAAAAGTTAGATTTCCTTCCGGCGAAAATAAGTGCAGTAACTGTAAACGCAGTAAGAAACGTATGCTGCATTCCATTCAGAGCCCAACCCGAAATATCGTGGTACAGTGGATGAAAATACAAAAAAAGTGCGGGCAAAAAGTAATAAACAGGCAACTTCGTTTTCCTGAACTGGAGGTACAGAAAGTAGAAGATATAAATAATATTGACCGTAACCAGGAACAGGTAAAACCGGAAATTAAGTGTACCTGTAAGTACATACTCAACCAATGCAATGAAACGGGGAACAACTGCCTTATGATCATTGAAAGTTTTAAAAAGCTCCCGCAGTATATCCCAGGCACCTAAACTTTCATCACTAATTGTCTGAATAAACTGAATGAGCAGAAAGTCATCCTGAAATGGAAAGTTGACTGAGAAGAAATAGTTGTAGGAAGCGTAAAGCAGAATGATCAGAAACGATACTGCCAGGGCAAGCTTTTCTTTCATAATTAATCGCCTTGACACAGCCGCTTCTCTCCGGGGCTGAAACACTGTATCAAATATCTGTTGAGAGAGTTTGTAGATTTAGGTTTCCTATTTCAAAATCTTAAATAGTATAAATTCTATACCAACACATATACGTCACAAAAGAACTTCTTATTCGGTATTCAAAATCGAATAGACTTCAGTATCATAAAAGCTTCCATCAAAATAGAATGCCTCTTTAAAACAAGCTTCTCTTCTAAACTTATTTTTGACCAAAACACTGGCAGACTGCACATTATCCGGATTTATACGCGCCTCCACGCTATGCAATTTCATGGATTCAAAACCGTACTTCAGAACTACCTGAATGGCTTCGTGCATTAATCCTTTTCCCCAAAAGTCCTGTTGAAGTATATACCCTATTTCAGCCCGGTAGTTCTGTCTCTCTAACCTGTGAAATCCTATAGTTCCTATCAGTCCTGAATCCTGGTCTTTCAGGCGAATGGCCCAGGTAATGCCGTTGCCAGACCGCAGATGATCCTGATAATGCACAATGAGTGCTTCTGCTTCGGAAAGGTCTTGTAAGACAGGTTTACCTATATAGCGCATGGCAAACGGATTGCTTCGGAGCCGAAAAATACCAGCTATATCTCCAGGCGTGAGTTGATATAAAACAAGACGTTCTGTTTCCAATACGGGAAACGGATTAAAATCAGTGTTGAGCATGAACCCGATGTTTTTGACATACCATTATACGAAAAACAATCTGTATAGCATGAAAACAGACACTTAATCCCCCACTATTATTTCACTGCTTTATAGGTATATACAGTGTGTGGAAAGATAAAGTGAGCCACAACTTTTGCCACCAGACATGCAATTACGATAGGAACGAAAAGAAGGTAGTTATCAGCAATGGCACACACCAGAAAGATAGCTGTGAGGGGGGCATGTATACTTCCACTCAGTACTGCAGCCATACCAATTAACATAAAGTTCACAGGAATCACATTCAGATGGAAAAAGTGATTAAGCAGAGTGGCCATGATCAGTCCCAGAAACGCCCCCATAAATAAACTTGGGGCGAAAACTCCCCCATCTCCGCCAGCTCCCAGTGTTACTGATGTAATGATAGGCTTTAGAAGTAGAACCATAAACAGAGACGCCATCACCAACATTGCGGATTGCGTGGTGAGCTTGGTGAGATCCTTTATTCCCGAATAGCCTTCTCCGTATAAACTCGGAAAGAAGAAGATAAGGGATGAAATAATAAGTGCTCCTAAAATAACTTTGATATAGCTCTTCGGAATACCGCCGAAATACGTTTTAAAGAACAGCACACTTCTCGTCAGATAGACAGAGTAAAAGCCAGCCACAATACCAAGCAAAATAAAGTATGGCAAAGCATGCTGCTGCCAGCCACTCACTTGAAAACTAAAGATCTGTTTGAAAAAAAAGAACCTTGTCAGTAAATAGGAAGCAAGTATAGCGGTGATCACACTTGCAGTATGGAGTTTACTTCTTCGGTTTGTAAAAACCTCGAATGCGAACAAAAAACCTGCAATAGGCGCATTAAAAAGAGCCGTCACACCTGCGGCCAATCCTGCACATACCAGATCCGTCCGGTATTTCCGCAGAAAATTTACTTTTCTGCTGGATAGCGCACCCACAGAGGCCGTCGCAACAACCGTAGACACCTCTATTCCCGTAGAACCACCAAAGATGACAGTCAAAAATCCATTAAAATAGTGAGATGGAATTTTGTAGGCGGGTAGCGTCGAGTCGTTCTTGTTTATCGTATCGAGTACTTCCTTAATTCCCTTGTTTGCCTTATTTCTGAATAAGTATTTACGCAATATGTGGATCGTAGAAAGCCCGATCAACGGCAAAGCAAACACAAGATATTTATTGAGGTGCATCTGATGAAAGAACATTTCCTCATAGTGCTCAGTCATTACTTTCAAGGTATCTGCGATCAGCGCGGATAAAACACCGGTGAATGCAGCTGCCACTAATACCGCCCCTACTCTTTCAGCCTTCTTTATTCTGTAAATTCGATTTGTCATGATTTCTGATGATTACCGGTATCTTCTTTCCCAGAGTTTGTACCAGTTTTTATTAGCCGGATAATTGCGGTGCGCAGCCCATTTATTGACCATAATTGCGACAAGCAATAATATAAGCACTCCACTCAGTACCGGACTTAACACATATAGATAACCTAAACTTGTAATTTTTTCAGATCCGATATTCGCAATTAATGCAGTAGCACCACCAGGAGGATGGAGCGTTTTGGTAATCTGCATAAAAACGATGGAGAGCGAAACAGCAAAAGCAGATGAAAGCCATATTTCGTTCGGAATGATGTAATGAACGGTAACTCCCACGATTGCGCAAATTACATGGCCGCCAATCAAATTGCGGGGCTGCGCAAGGGGGCTATTCACAATGCCGTAAATCAAAACCGAAGAGGCGCCGAATGAGCCGATCAGAAAAACATTATCTGTTGCACTGAAACTTTCCCTGTTGAGAAGCCCTATAAGCCCGATTCCCAAAAAAGAGCCAATGAAAGTCCAAACATGATCTCTGAAGTCGATCAAAGTCTCTTTATATACAACATAGCGGGCTATCCGTATGTGTTTTCTGAAGCGCTTTTTCAAAACTTAAAATAATTATATTTCCAAACTCCTAATAGAGAACCCGTCCCGTGCGTTTATGGTTCTTTAATTATAAATTTAGATGATAAAAAAATTGTTAAATACTGATCAGAGTATTTAGAATTTGTGCAAACTGACATAGAAAATGAAAGAATTGAGATGATGGTATATCTTTTATGTCTGTTAAAAATCTATATTGGGAGCATTGAAAAAGCGGTTTCAGCACCAGCATGAATTACTTAGACGAATTTAAAAAATTTCTATCCAGCCATTACCTCTCGACAGGTGTGAGATTAACCTTCGGAGCGGTCATTCCAAGTTTGATATTCCATCATTTCGGAATATTAAGTGAAATGATTGCTTTCCCGCTGGGCACATTACTTATTGGAAGTACAGACAATCCCGGTCCTTTTCACAGGCGGCGCAATGCACTCATGATTGCGATACTTGCGTGTTTCGCAGTAGCTTGTATTACAGGTTTTCTAAGACATGTTCATTTTATAGTCTTTGCCGAAATCATTGTTTTCGGTTTGTTTTTTTCGCTCATCGGCGTATATGGCAACAGAGCCAATAGTATAGGGCTCATTGCCATGCTCGTTTTCGTATTCAATATTGACGATCACCTGAGCGGAGACGCCGTACTACGCAACGCACTCATCTTCTCTGCCGGTGGAATCTGGTATCTGCTGCTATTTCTGATTATTCAGACACTGCGCCCCTATCTGCTTATACAGCAATTGTTAGGAGAAAACTTTGTGGAGCTTGGCAAATTACTCTCGATCAAAGCCGGGTATTATTTTGCTAAACCGAAATACGATGATCTGTTCACTCAAATGATTCATCAGCAGGTAATTCTGCGCGAAAACCATGAAACTCTTCGGGAAATCATTTTCAAAACCCGTGAACTGGTAACAGAATCGACTAACAAAAGCCGGATTCTGATGCTGATGTTTCTGGATAGTATTGACCTGTTTGAAAGGATTCTCAACTCACAACAGAATTACGCCAATCTGCACAGGGCTTTTGACGACACCAAAGTGCTTCGCCTTTTCGGAACCTATATTACTTGGCTTGCCGGTGATATTCAACAGATTGGCCTGGCTATTCAGAGTGGATTTCCTTCACACTCCAGACATGACCTGGACGAAGCCTATAACAAATGCCAGTCAGCCTTTGAGCGAACACGCCGCGACCGCATGACGCACGAAAACATGGAGGATTATATCATGCTCCGTCAGATTTTGAACAGCCTCCAGGATATTACCGAACGTATAAAAAAATTGCACAGAGCCACCACCTACGACGCATCCCTGAGTAAGGATTACCATGTGGACTTCGGTGTCGATAATTTTATTCCAAAACAGGAATACCAGCCACAAACGCTGATTGACAATTTATCGCTCAAATCAAGCCATTTCAGACATGCTTTAAGAGTGACACTTGCCTTGCTGATTGGCTATACAGCCTCTCTTTTCTTCGATTTCGGACACGGATACTGGATTTTGCTCACAGTAGTTACAATTATGAAGCCGGCATTCAGTATTACCAAGCAGCGCAACCTGTATCGTATCGCGGGTACGATTATAGGCGCAGTATCCGGTTTCCTTATTCTTTACTTCATCAATGACGGAACAGCTCTGTTCATTCTGATGATGGTAGCCATGGTACTGGCTTATACCTTTATTAAAATCAACTACTTTGTAGCCTCCATCAGTATTACCTTATACGTTCTCTTATGGTTTAATATTCTGAATCCGGCTCATATTACAGCTGTGCTTCAGGATCGGGTTATAGATACAGTAATAGGTTCTGTTATTGCTTACTTTGTCTCTTCCTATGTACTGCCGGTTTGGGAGCATTCTCAAATCAATCAGTATATCAAAGAAGCCATCAAATCGAACAGAAAGTACTTTGATACGGTGGCAGCCAAATTCGCGGGCAGAGCATTGGATGTAAATGAGATGAAGATAAACCGGAAAGATGCCATTATCGCACTTGCCAACTTGTCTGACAACTTTCAGAAAATGCTTTCTGAACCGAAGCGTCGCCAGCTCAAAATGGAAGAATACCATCAGTTTGTTGCGACCAGCCACATGCTTACATCTTATATTGCATCATTGTCTACCTATGCACAAAATAATGCGCATACAGGTTATGCAGTAGAATTTGAATTGATGATCAGACAAATAGACCGGCAGTTTCAGGCAGCGGCCGATGTATTGGGTGGAACTATTCAGGGTAATCTGGATATCACGAGGGAATCACTTCCTCAGAATCAGAAGCTGATTGAACTACTCAACACAAGAAAAAAACAGATCAAAGAAATAGGTATTGAATTGTCGGCACAATCACCGGAAAGAAAGGCGCTTTCAGAATTAAAAACGATCAATGGTCTTTTTGAGCTGATCAGCACCATCACGATTGATGAAATTAAAATCTTACAAAAAATTGTAGCTACGAAAGGCTAATGCCTTTTCACATCAAAAAAATATATGTTATCAGGAACTGAAAGAAAGAATATAGAAGCCGGACTGGCTGTTGCGATTGTACTCAAACAAGACCAGCGCTCGGGAAAACTTACGCATGGTATTGTGAAGGATATTTTAACTAAGGCTCCTGTACACACGCATGGGATCAAAGTGCGGCTCACGACGGGAGAAGTAGGCAGAGTGAAAGAAATAGAGACCGAAGATTTCTAAACCTTAAATTACAGTCATGAAAGTACACACAACCAACTATATCGACACTTTTATAGAAGTGGCTGAAGACAGCATCGTCTCCGGCAGTGAGGTTCCGCCTGCAAAGGGTGACAAAAAAACGATTGCTAATAGGCAGTTTGATCTTATCAGCCGCAACCCCTACCAATTCACTTCTGATGATGTACTTTTTAAAATTTTTGCAGAGAAAAAAGACCTTACCGAAAGCGAGCTGGAAGAAGCCAGAAAGGAATTCTTCAGCAAAGGACAAGCTTGCCTGAGGGCATCTCCCTTACCTAAAAAATATGGCTGGGGTATTCATCACGACCACGATGGAAAAGTGGCATTATATGGTTTGGGTACCGAAAAATATGAAAAGTTTAAAAACGACCAGGAGATTAAAACAGTGAAAGCAATGAGATCGGCGAGGGTTAAATAATGGCACACTTTTGGAGATAGCTATTTCAAACAACATTATGAAAACCATGAAATCGCTATTTTCAGTAGGAGTTGCAGCAATCCTCCTAACAAGCTGTAACAGTGAATCAAAGAAGCAGGAAGCTGCTTTGAAAGCCAAGCAAACAACCATCGATTCTATGCAGGCGGTCATTGCCAAACAGGCCATTATTGACTCTATGAACAATGTAATGGCTCAAAAAGAGCAGGAATTAGAGAAACAAAATGAGGAAAACAGCAAACAAGTTGTAGCAAATAACAACAGCAGACAGGCGCAAGCAGCAGCACCAGCTAAGAAGAAATGGAACCATAAAGCCAAAGGAGCTGTGGTAGGTGCTGGTACTGGTGCAGTCACCGGAGCCATTATCAATAAAAATCGTGCAGAGGGTGCACTTATTGGTAGTGTGATCGGAGCTGGCGTTGGCGTAGGTACAGGTGCGATTGTTGACGCTCAGAAGAAAAAGAAAGAGAAGAACAACTAGTGTTGTTACAAACACATAAAAACAGAAAAGGGATTGCTTCGTGTAGTCCCTTTTCTGTTTTCTGATCGGACTATTTGCTGTTTTTCACAACCTGATCGGCAGTGCTTTTTAAAACTTTGGCAAACTCATCCGAAACCTGCTCCGGATGAAAATGTAGTTTCACAGGACTTTCTTTAAACAGCACAGCATACCAAACCAACCCGCCCAGATAACATCCTGCTTCGTTAGCATGGTTGGCATCAAAATCAAGCTTTTGACTGTTGTTGTATTTATAACCGACATGCAGGGAATTTTTCTGTTCAGGTAAATTGGGGTAAACTGCATTCGCTACATCAAATTTCGAATCCGGCACATAGGCTGTTTTAGGATTGGAGTTAATACGCCAGAAAGCATCACCGACCGGAAAGAGTTTTATGCCCAGTTCCTTTACAATTTTGTGGTAAGACGCTCTCGACTTTTCCCACATTTCTTTTGCGTCCGCCGCAAACACTTCATTGGCAGTTTGGGTAAACTTTTTGGCGTCAACCCTATATGCCCAGGTTTGCTGCATAATGATTTTAGCATCAGGCTGAATAGATTTCACAAGAGCAACAAGTTTGCGGGCATAGGGCATGTAAGTCGTAGAATCACCCGAGTTCATTGAATTCTGCTGAATAGTTACGACAT
Source organism: Dyadobacter luteus (assembly GCF_003383615.1). Taxonomy (GTDB): domain Bacteria; phylum Bacteroidota; class Bacteroidia; order Cytophagales; family Spirosomataceae; genus Dyadobacter; species Dyadobacter luteus. The sequence goes on along the minus strand of NZ_QNUL01000026.1, from coordinate 43,222 downwards.
CCCATTTACCAGCCGATAGTAATTCTCTCAGCGACTTTCCATTGTAAGCCTTTCCTTTAGGATCCTCCGGATTCCTCTCTGCGGCTTCGGCAATTTCCCAATGGCGTTGCAACGAACATCCACCCAGTTCTGCACGGCCTATTTTAAGAGGATGCCCGCCTTCTTCTGCAAGCTTAGGCAGGTATCTTGTGGCATTTTGGGAAAAGCTGTTTCCAATCAGAAATAGTCGGAGTGAATCTCCCTTCATTCCCATAGATCTGGCTTCCCCTGATTTAAGAAGCACCAGAACCAATAGTAAAAGGAGGCTGATTACCGTTTTTTTCATTTTTAATTCTTACAGGTTTAGTATAAAATTCATTTTAGGCTTAATACATAAAGCATTCAAAATACAATTCTACGGTTCATGAATGGTAAATGAAAATGATTTAGTACAATTGCAGCTCATACAACACAATGCCATGGAAATAAGAAAACATAAGGAAAGTGACAGGCCAGCCATTATGAAGATTATGCAGCTTAATACGCCGGAATATTTTTCACCAAATGAAGAAAAGGATCTCATTTACTATCTGGATGAACACGCCGGAAATTACTTTGTTGCTGAGGAAGATGGCGTTATTCTGGGCTGCGCCGGATTCAATATTTCCCAGGATGGTCGGATCGGAGGATTATCCTGGGACTTCGTGCATCCTTCTGCGCAAGGAAAAGGGATCGGCTCTGCCCTCACAATTTATCGTCTGGAAGAAATCAGGAAAATTGAAACCGTGCAGGTGTTCTCTGTGCGGACATCCCAAATGGCCTATCCCTTTTACGAAAAATTCGGGCTTGTAGTGAAGGAAATTGTAAAGGATTACTGGGATGCAGGCTACGACTTATATCATATGGAAGTAGATATCAAGCTTGCGGGAAGAACCAAATAATAATTTTTAAATGTAAAGGCCGGGAATCTTATGAAACCCGGCCCTTATATTTCCTGAGAGCGTACTACTTCACTTCCTCGTAGTCCACATACTCACCTCCCTGAAAACGGGAGCGGTTGATATCAGGTGGCACATTATCTACACGTACACCCGCTTGTTTTGCACGTTGCTGTTGCGCTTTATATTGTCTTTCCTGCTCTTTTACGAGTTTACGACCTACTAATAAGTGAAATATAAATCTTCTGAAAACCGGCACGAAAGCCAGCAGAAGCATAAATATAAAAAGGATATTAAGTATAATTTTCATCTTTCAATGGTTTATTGCTCTTTCTATAACGTAAACCTCGCACTAATTAGCACACGAATATAGGCAAATCCTGTTGAAAGACCCAATTCGAAGTTGAACGGATAAAATCAGGTTTCAACGACTTTCCAACTATACTTCCACCGTATTATTGGCTTCTTTATCTGCCACCTGTGCGATTGCTTTCGGTCGTAAAATCAAGCGCAAAGACTGATCGTAGGTAACATAGCTCCATACCCAGTTGATCAAGGTCAACACTCTGTTTTTAACACCGACAATAGACATCAGGTGAACAAACATCCACGTAAGCCAGGCAAAGAAGCCCTGGAACTTCCAGAACGGAAGATCGACTACAGCACGGTTTCTTCCCACTGTTGCCATCGATCCAAGGTCTTTATACTCGAAAGGAATTGCCTTTTTACCATCCAGCACTCTCCACACATTCCTCGCCAGCGCTTTACCTTGCTGCATCGCAGGTTGTGCCAGCTGAGGATGCCCGTTTTCCCACTTTCCTTCGGTCATCAGGGCCACATCGCCCATCGCAAAAATATTCTCATAACCTTCCACGCGGTTGTAACGATCGACTTTAATCCTTCCTCCTCGTGCAATCACTTCCGGATTGAGACCATTCAATGGGCTTGCCTTGATACCTGCCGCCCAAACAAGATTGTCCGCGCGTAATTTCAGTCCCTGTTTAGTGGTAACATATTTTCCGTCAAAGCCGGTAACAACCTGTCCCGTATGAACGACTACGCCCATATCTTCCAGATACTTTTTAGACTTTTCAGAAGATTCCTTAGACATCGCTCCGAGCAACTTATCAGCACCTTCCAAAAGGTGAATCTGCATTCCTGAAAAATCAATTTCCGGATAATCCTTCGGAAGAATAAAGGAGCGCATTTCAGCGAGTGTACCTGATAGCTCCACACCAGTAGGGCCACCGCCTACAACAACCACACTCATTAAACCTTCACGTTCATCGTCTGTAATGGCACAAAGCGCATCCTCAAAGTTTTGAAGAATCCTGTTCCTCAACCCGATTGCCTCAGAAACCGTTTTCATCGGAATAGCTCTCTCCTCAATTTCCTTCATCCCGAAATAATTGGTGCTTGCACCGGTAGCTATTACCAGGTAGTCGTAGGTAATCTCTCCCAATTCAGTATCAATAGACTGACGATCCGGGTTAATCTGCAATACTTCCGTAATACGGATGTGCACATTCTTTTTTGACTGAAATACTTTTCTTAGCGGAAAAGAAATTGCACTCGCCTCCAAGCCAGCCATAGCCACCTGGTAAAACAGTGGCTGGAACTGATGAAAATTATTTCTATCTATCAGAACAATCTGTAAGTCGTCTCTCTTGGCGATTTCACGTGCAAGGGCAAGGCCACCAAAGCCTGCACCTACAATCACCACTCTTTTAAAATTCGTATCTGGAATATTCGGTAACATATATCAATAGGTTATTTCCATTCAGGTGGTTAAAATAACCATACCCAAATTATATAAGCGCCTTAGCACTCTCAACAACTCGCTCATAATAAGACTCATAATGAGGCAAAATACGAGCAACATCAAATTCTTTTGCTCTTGCAAGCGCGTTAGCTTTGAATGTAGGAAGGTTGTCGTCGTGCAGAATATAAGCTGCATTCTTCACCATATCATCTACATCGCCCACGTCGCTCAAAAATCCGGTAACTCCGGATAAATTCAATTCAGGTAAACCGCCTGCATTGGAGGTGATCAATGGCACTTCACAAGCCAATGCTTCCAGGGCTGCCAATCCGAAACTTTCCGATTCAGAAGGCATCAGGAACAAATCAGCTACAGATAATACCTCTTCAATAGCATCCAGTTTGCCCAGGAAACGAACGTCTGAAAGCATATCCAGATCCTTGCAAAGCCGCTCAATACGCGCTCTGTCCGGGCCATCCCCTACCAGCAATAACTTACTTGGCAGTAAATTCCTAAGCTTATTGAAAATCATAATCACATCATCAATCCGTTTCACTTTACGGAAATTGGATGTATGTACAATCAGCTTTTCATTGTTGGGACAAATTGCCAGTTTGAAATGCTCCTTCTTCTGACGGTTAAAACGGCTCAGGTCAATAAAATTAGGAATGACCTCAATGTCCTTCGTTACATTGAAATGCTTGTAGGTATCTTTTTTCAACGAATCAGAAACAGCCGTGATGCCGTCAGACTGATTAATACTGAATGTAACAACGGGCTCATAGGATTCATCTTTTCCTACCAGAGTAATATCAGTACCATGTAATGTTGTAATAACGGGAATATTTATGCCCTGCTGCGCAAGAATCTGCTTGGCCAGATAAGCCGACGAAGCATGTGGAATAGCATAATGTACATGAAGTAAATCAAGCTTGGCACTCTGTACTACGTTCACCATATGGCTGGATAAAGCAGACTCATAAGGCGGGTATTGAAAAAGTGGGTACGTAGGTATATTTACTTCGTGATAATATACGTTCTCATTAAAGAAATCCAGCCTCTGAGGCTGAGAATAGGTAATAAAATGAACCTGATGACCTACTTTGGCGAGCGCTTTACCGAGTTCGGTAGCCACCACACCGCTTCCTCCGAAAGTAGGATAACATACAATTCCAATTTTCATAAGTTTTTTTCTAATCGTGGTGATATGTTGGAAAAATGGAGAAATCTCCTCGGATTTTCCATTGATGACAAATCACTAACACAAATTAAATCCAATTTATCTCAAACGGAATGAGAAACATTCTAATAATTGTCAATACTGCGGTAAAATGAATAATTTTACCGTCTCAATCATATTTTACAAAGAATTACAATGAATGCGTCTGCGCGCTCTAAGGTAACCATACGTGATTTTGTTGCAGGAAGCGTGCGGCTGGTTCGTATGACTAACCTTGTGATATTGGCCCTCACCCAATATTTCACAAGAATTCTTTTGATTGGTCCGAGGCATGAATGGAAACAGATCATTTCCGACCCAAAAATGTTTGTGCTGTCTCTTTCTACTGTTTGTATAGCAGCAGCAGGATACATCATCAACGATTACTTCGATATTAAAATCGATATTGTCAATAAACCCGAGCGCGTGGTTGTTGGCCGGTATCTCAAAAGACGCTGGGCGATGGGTGCGCACCAGGTGCTTAATGTGCTGGGCGCTTTGCTGGGCCTTCTGGTAAGTCCGTGGATCTTCCTTGTAAATGTTTTTTCAATCACCCTACTCTGGTTCTATTCCGAAAGGTTTAAACGAAAAGCATTTATAGGAAACTTTATCGTTTCCCTGTTGACGGGCCTGTCCTTACTCATCCTGACTGTCTATTTCCCGGATAATCGGCACCTGGTTTTTATCTATGCAGTTTTTTCTTTCTTTATTTCGCTGATCAGAGAAGTTGTGAAAGATATGGAAGATATCAAAGGAGATGCTGCCCATGGCTGCCGAACACTTCCGATCGTATGGGGAATTCCACGAACCCGTACTTTTCTTTACGGGGTCATATTCCTATTTGTCTTCACATTATTTTTGATGGCGAAGGTGCTCGATAATCCTGTACTGATCTGGCTGTTTCTGCTGTTGCTGATTCCGATCGCTCATATGATCTTTAAATTGAGCCGTTCGGACACAAAAAAAGAATTTAAAGAGATCAGTAACCTCTGCAAAATCATCATGCTGCTAGGGTTGCTGACCATGCTTTGGGCTTAACCATTTTTCCGTTTGCTCAATAGTGGAAAGGATTGGTCTTCTACAAAATTTCAAATCCTATATTTATCCTGTCGAAACTTAATCACTCTTCAAAATGAAAAAAAATATACTTGTTATACTACTGCTAATCGTCGCAGTGACCCGCTCCCTGAACGCACAAGACTGCATGGGGTTTAATCTGAAGGCCGGCAGCGGGTTTGAGATGGAAAATTTTGATGGCAAAGGAAAGTCGGTGGGCAAACTCATTTACAAAATTGCGAATGTTGCAAATGAAGGAGGCTTTGTTGTATATACAATTGATTTCGAATCACTGAGTACAAAAGGAAAGTCTGAGCTTAAGAATACCTATACAATGCGCTGCAAAGGAAATGTGCTTGCCCTTGATACCAAGTCACTGATAAGCCAGGAGCAAATGAAATCTCTTGAAAACTTTGAGATGAAATTCACTTCAGACGATATTGAATACCCTGCCAAACTGAAAGCAGGAGAAAAGCTGAAAGATGCAACGCTCAAAGGTGAAGGTGCTTCAGGTCCGTTGACAATGACCATGAATATGCTGATCAGTAATCGTGTTGTGGGAGAACAGGAAAAACTGACTATACCTGCCGGAACGTTCGATGTACATAAAGTTTCTTCCGATATGCTGATGGAAACCCAAATGGGAATCAAGATCAAAATTGACATGCAGACTATATCCTATCGCGCTGACGGCGTGCTTTGGGATTTAAAAACAGAGACTTATCGCAAGGGAAAGCTGATGGCATCTTCTGTTTTGACCAAAATATACTAATCGCTTATTACCGGTAACTAAACGGCTTCCGGTGAATCGGGAGCCGTTCTTTTTTATAGCTTTGCCGGATGCTTCAATTTTACGAAGCATGTTTTTCAATTATCAGCTCAATATCAATGAAACGTATTGCCATTTTCGCCTCCGGATCCGGCTCCAATGCCGAAAAAATATCAGCTTATTTCTCAGACCGGACCGATGTGGAGGTTTCTCTCATTCTGACAAACAATCCGCAGGCCGGAGTTATCGCCCGTGCCCGCAAACTTCACATTCCTGTGCTGGTATTCGATAGAAAAACATTCTACGAATCGGAACGAATCCTGGAAATTCTTAAGAATAACAATATTGATCTGATTGTTCTGGCTGGTTTTATGATGCTGATTCCTACTTATCTGGTCAATGGTTTCGAAAACAAGATGGTCAATATTCATCCTGCGCTTCTTCCGAAATATGGTGGCAAAGGTATGTATGGAAGTTTTGTACATGAAGCGGTTGTGGCAGCAAAGGAGAAGGAATCAGGTATTACAATTCACTTCGTAAACGAGCATTACGACGAAGGCAACATTATATTCCAAACCAGCTGCGAAGTACTTCCTACCGACACTGCGGACGATGTGGCTAACAAAATACATGTGCTGGAGCATGCTCATTTTCCACAGGTAATTGATCAACTTATTTCACAGGCCTGAGCTAACGCACTGATATGATCAATTTCATACTGGCCGTACTTTTTACCGTGGCGTTGTACCTGATCATGAGGGCGTATCCTCAGTATAAGGTCAACTCTTTTCACGCCATTGTATTTAACTATTATTCCTGTGTTGCTACAGGTTTGCTGCTTACACCGGATTTAAGCGTTTTCAGTCAGGTTTCTGCTACCTCTATGGGCACCCTGCTCACTTTGTCGCTTGGAACCATGTTCGTAATTGCCTTTATGTTCATCGGTCTTACTGCTCAAAAAGTAAGCGTGACTGCCGCCTCTCTTGCCGGTAATATGTCGCTGGTCATCCCGGTACTGTTTGGCTTATTTATATTTAAAAACAACAATAAAGAATTCACAGCACTCAACTATACCGGCCTTCTCGTAGCCTTGGTGGCTTTGGCACTGGGGGCAGTTCAGGTTTCGGATAAACAAACAAATACAACCTCTCCGAAAAACTCTGCCGGCTATCTGATGTGGCTGTTACCGGTATTGACTTTTCTGGGAAGCGGCACCAATAATACACTCATCAATTATTTATCTGCGACCTATTACCCTCCAGGGCAATCCACGGTATTCATGATCATTGCCTGCGTAGGTGCAGTCCTGATCGGCACAGCTTTACTTATTTATAAGCTACTGGTTCAAAAAGAAAAACTGATGGCACGAAGTGTATTGGGCGGACTTCTCCTTGGGGTACCCAACTTTTTGTCTTTGTATTTTCTTCTGAAAGCACTGGCAGCGTTTGGTAACAGTGCTGCCTACGTTTTCCCGGTTTACAATATTCTCACCATGCTGGTTTCCTCTTTTGCTGCATGGATTTTTTACAAAGAGAGACTCAATATTTACAACAGGATAGGGTTATTACTTGCAGTGGCTGCCATAGCGCTCATCTCCTATCAGGAACTGGGATTGTAATTACCCCGTTACCAATACAGCATCAATTACCTGAAATGACAAATACAGCTCCACTATTACGTATAGGAAAATCTACTTCTGACCTCAATAAACGACAAAAAGAATTCAATCTGCTTTGTGAAAAAATCGCAAAGCTGGACGAACAAATTCCTGAATTGGAAAACGCCAGAGACGAAATCATTCGCCGGATTCCGATTGATCTGAATCCTTTGGTGATGGAATATCAGGGGATAAGGGTAGACATTATTCATTTAATGGACAGGACTTATGAAGCTGATCTCTACCGCAAAATCTACCTTACCAAGCTGTCTTATCTGATAACAGAAGGTGCTTTCGAACTCATTGCAAACTATGGTTTCGACGAATTAAAACCGGTATACAATAAGTATTCTGAAATTGATATTGAAAAGGCATTGCTCCTTGCCAGCCAACAGCCCGAAAAAGTAACAGATCCCGCATTTCTGCTTGAAGAAGACAATCCTATAGTGGCCGAATTTCCTGAAAACTTTCACGAATGGGATGATGCTGAGCAGCAACGATACAAAGAAGAAAGAAGAGCCGAAAAAATTCAGGCGCGGATTCAAAAAGCGAAACAGCAACTTGATCAGCAAAAAACGACCAAATCTGTAAGAACAGTGTATATGGATCTGGTGAAAGCATTTCATCCGGATCGAGAAAGTGATGAAGCGGAAAAGGTGCGAAAAACTGAAATCATGCAGCGTGTAACGCTAGCCTATCAGCAGAACGATTTGATGACGCTACTTAAACTTCAGATTGAATTCGATCAGATCGGCGAGGAGCATCTTGAAAAACTGACCAAAAATCAGCTTAATTATTACAACAAGGTTCTTTCTCAGCAAATCGCAGACCTGGAAGCGAAAAAGGAAGTAGTACAAAAAGAGATCTCGGCACTTTGCGGACTTCCTTATCAGCATATCAATTCCTACATCACGGCCGTTGTTAAATTCAACTCCAACGTAAACGAGATGAAGTCTGAGATAAAGAATATCAAACTCGTTTACAAACAATGGAAAACACCGTCAGTCTTAAAAGCATATCTAAAAACCTATCAGATTCCGAATGAAGTACATTCAGATGATGATGAAGACTGATTATTCCTTATATTGAAAATAAAAACCTAACCTCTTAACCATGACCGAACCAGCCAACAATATTCGTCCGCAAATTGGAATCTTTGATCTCGGAATGATTGTCGTTAGTCTGGTTATTGGAATAGGTATTTTCCGGACTCCGGCTATTGTCGCAAGACAAGCCGGAAGCGAAGACGTGTTTTTCTTAGCCTGGGCTGCGGGCGGTTTGGTAAGTCTGATCGGCGCCCTGGTATTTGCCGAGATTGGTTCGCGTCATCATTTTCCCGGTGGGTTTTATAAGTTGATATCGACCGCCTTTCATCCTGTTTACTCATTTATGATCAACTGGGTGATCGTGCTTACCTACGGAGCCGGAATGGCCGGCGTAGCGCTGATCGGATCAGAGTATATCAATCCGCTACTGCCCGATGCGTTACATTCGAGAATAGGCATACAGGGTACAGCTGTGATTACGCTCCTCTTTTTCTATATGGTGAACATGCTGGGAATTAAGTCCGGCTCACGTATTCAAAATCTCCTGAGCTCTCTGAAAATCGTAATGATGCTGGTTCTGTGTACGGGTATATTCTTCGCGACTAATCATTCGTCAGAAGAAGTGATAGCACCGGTTCAAAATGGTGGCTGGCTAGCTGCTTTTGGGGCAAGCCTGATCGCGGTATTCTACACATTCGGGGGTTATCAGCAAACGCTGAATTTTGGAGCTGATATTAAAAATCCTGTTAAAAGTACGCCCCGGGGCATTCTGCTGGGTATGTTTCTGATCATCGCTCTGTATATGTCTATCAACTATGCCTATTATAAGGTACTGGGGTTTGAAGGACTGAAATCATCAAACCTGATAGCGGCTGATACAGCCAAGGCACTTTTCGGATCAGGTGGTGAGATCTTCTTTTCAGTGGCTATATTTCTGTCGGTACTCGGCTTCATCAATGCGACCATGCTGTCACTTCCGAGGGTCTATTATGCCATGGCAGACGACCGTATATTACCCGGAGTTTTCAAAAAAGTGAACTCCAAAACACAGGTGCAGGAATTTGCATTGACATTTCTGATTGTGACTACGCTGCTGTCATTGCTGATGCTCGATACTTTCGAGCAAATTGTCAACTATGTCATGTCTGTCGACAGCATCGCACTGGCCAGCTCTGCCGCTACCCTGTTTGTTTTTAGAAGAAAGGCCGGCAATCCTGATCTTCACACAGGCTTTAAAATGAAAGGATACCCATGGCTTCCCGCATTTTTTGTGCTTTTCCTGTGTATAATCGCTATCAATGTGATTGTAACCGACCCATCTTCCGCTATCGTAGGCTGGGGATTGTTCCTGGGTGGCGCTCCGCTGTATTTTCTGCTCCAGAAGCTGGGGAACCGTTCCTGACTTTATCAGGAATTGCTACATTTTACTCTATTCTGTAGATAAGATGCCACATGTTTACCGCAATTGATCATCTTTCAAAAATTGCAATGATCTTATATTGACCTGAACGATAGCATTTTGCGCTGTTTGGTTGTTTTCTATTGATCTGGTATAAGAATTGATATTTTCTTTCATGTAATATTTAACCTGAACTACATGAAAAATTGCATTATTCTTTTACTGACAGTTACATTCTCCATCTTCCGTGCGGAAGCTCAGGAGAATGTATCCATCGGCCCTATTGCCGGTGTATCTATCGCCAACTTTCGGGGTAACACAAGTGCCATCGGATCAAATACGGATTGGAAGCCCGGCCTTACCGTTGGTGGTTTTTACAACTACAGCTCCAAAAGCAGATTTGGTTTTAGCGGACAATTGCTTTTTACCCAAATGGGCGCTAAGGTCTACAACAAAACCAATGAAATTAATCTGAGCTACATTCAGGTTCCTTTGTTTGCTACATTCTTCTTTGGCAAGTATGGTGCTCCGGTTCGCCCGAAACTATTTCTTGGTCCCTCTCTGAACTTTCTGGTGGGTGCGCACGACAAGGATAAAAACCGTCTGAATCCTGAATCCGGACCAAGGGTTTATAATCCATTCGATCTCGGACTGACTTTCGGAGCAGGTGTAAACATCAAACTTGTAGAAAAAATCTGGCTGAACCTGGATGCACGATACGGACTGGGACTACTCGACGTATCTGCTGATAACAACAGGATGACCAATCAAAACTGGGGTATCAATGCAGGTGTGAGTTTCCCTTTGGGCACTTACAATAAAAATACCGGGCGGCTACGTACCAGATAGATACAACTATATTTCACACACTAAGCACTTCATACACTATAGAATCGGAGGGCGCCTTTCAGGTGTCCTCTTTCGCTTTTTGCCCTTCTGTCTCACTTAGAATTCCTTGCTACGAAAGATTAGAGTACCTTTGTACTTTATAATTACTCTATAGGTATGACTTTCGACGAACTGAATCTAACCAAACCCCTCTTAAACGCACTCTCTGATTTAGGATATACAACACCGACAACCATTCAGGAAAAAGTCTTTTCTGTCATGATGTCGGGGAAGGATGTATGTGGAATTGCCCAGACAGGTACTGGAAAAACATTTGCATATTTGCTCCCGTCTCTCCGCCAGCTTAGCTTTTCCAAAGACAGATTACCCCAATTACTTATTATTGTCCCTACCCGCGAGCTGGTTGTTCAGGTGGTGGAGGAAGTGAGAAAACTAAGCGCTTACATGACCTTGCAAGCTGTTGGCGTATATGGCGGTGGCAATATCAAGGTACAGATGGCCGAGCTGAAACAAGGCGCAGATATTGTTGTAGCTACACCCGGAAGGTTGGTAGATCTGGCCATGAACGGATCGCTCAAAACAAAGGCGATCAAAAAACTGGTGATTGATGAAGTGGATGAAATGCTGAACCTCGGCTTCCGGACGCAGCTCAAAAATATCCTGGATTTACTTCCCCAGAAACGGCAGAATTTGCTTTTTTCTGCAACTATTACACAGGAAGTGGAACAACTAATGCATACGTATTTCAACAACCCTGTGCGGATTGAGGCAGCGCCTGTTGGAACACCTCTTGATAATATTGAGCAATCATCTTATAAAGTTCCCAACTTTTATACGAAGGTAAATTTACTGGACCTGCTTCTTGAAAAAGATTCAGAAATGAGTAAAGTGCTGATATTTGTTGCTACAAAGAAATTAGCCGATCAGCTTTTTAATCAGCTGGAACTGGGATACCTCAACAAGATCGGCGTAATACATTCGAACAAAGATCAGAATCACCGTTTCAATTCTGTGAATCAGTTTCATGAAGGTAACTACCGGATTCTGATTGCAACGGATATTATTGCCCGCGGCCTTGATGTGGCCGAAGTGTCACACGTTATCAATTTTGATATACCTGAAATTCCTGAAAACTATATTCATAGGATCGGAAGAACAGGTCGTGCGGACAGGAAAGGAAAAGCCATTTCGTTCGTTACCGAAAAAGAAGAAGAATTCCGTGAGGTGATCGAAGAACTTATGCAATACGAAATTCCGGTGCTGCCTCTTCCTGATTATCTTAAAATCTCGGAGATTCTGACACCTGATGAAGAGCCAAAGATTTTTATGAAAAACATTGACCTTACACCTCAAAAAAGAGAAAGTACAGGTCCGGCCTTCCATGAAAAAATTGCCAAAAACCTTAAGGTTAATGTTCGCAGAGACCATGCCGCAGAAAAAATGATGAAATACGGCCGTCCTATCAAGCGTTCAGGTCAAAAACCGAAAAAATGATTAGTTGTTAGTTGTTAATGCGTTAAGCATTAACAACTAACATACCCTTCCTATAACAGCGCCCCGGTCTTAACTGTCCATTCTTAATTCTTAATTCCTCACCTATTTTCTATTCATCATATTCTCTTCCAACATTTTAAAGAACTTTTCGCGGTAAGTTTCTCCGAGCGGAATGTTAGTATTTTTGCCCAGAAAAATCTGGTTCCCTTCAATATACTCCACCTTATTGAAAGCCACAATATAGGAACGATGTACACGCATGAAGTACAAGTCTGAAAGATATTCCTCCACCTCTTTCATGGTTGAAAGCGTGACCAACCTACCCGTATCCGTGAAAATACTGACATAGTTTCCAAGCCCTTCAATATAAAGAATATCCTGAAAACGCACTTTCACGATCTTGCTGTCGACCTTTACAAATACATGATCAAATACCGGTTGAGAGGAATTCACCGCAACAGGTGCAGGTTCTAAGCTGCTGACATGTGCCGTTTTTTGCTCCACCAAATCCTGTACTTTTCGAACTGCATGCAGAAAGCGGTCAAACGGAACGGGTTTAAGTAAATAATCGACCACATCCAGATTGTAACCATCCAGTGCATACTGGCTGTAGGCCGTTGTCAGAATCACCTTGGCTTTCCCTCTCAGCAATTTAATCCAGTCCAAACCTGATATTTCCGGCATATGAATGTCCAGGAAAACAATATCAATGTGTTCCCTGTTAATCACATCAAGTGCGGCAATCGGGTCGGTATAGGCTCCTGCCAATTCGAGAAAAGGAGTTTTTGAAATATAATTCGTCAGTACATTGAGCGCAGCTTGCTCATCATCAACGATAAGGCAACGTAAATTCATAATATAGTTGTAAAGTAGGTATCTAAAATAGCTGTCGGATTATAACTCAACTGTGAGTTCAGTTGTATAAAAATCTTCTTCGTCTGAAATCGTCAACTTATGCCGGTCGGGATATCCCAGGGCGAGCCTACGCTTTATGTTTTCCAGCCCAATTCCTGTTGAGTCCTCTTTGGGACCTTTCCTTTTTTTATTTCTGACAAAGAATATAAGTTTCTGTGAATCCACTTTCAAATGAATCTGCAATGGATGTTCCGCCTGATGCAACTCTCCATATTTAAAAGCATTTTCGACGAACGTGATCAGCAACAACGGCATGATCCTGCGAATAGCTACCTGCCCTTCTGTTGCAAAATCAATTTGCAACTGGTTTGAAAAACGAAGTTGATTAAACTCTATAAAGTTCTGCAAATGTTCCACCTCTCCTGCCAGCGAGACTTTAGCCTCTTCGCTGTTTTCCTGCAAACCGTAGCGCATCATTTTGGATAGAAGCATTGTAGCTCTTGCCAAATCTTCTGATAAAGGAAGCGATTGGGAATACAGGAAATTAAGGCTATTGAATAAAAAATGCGGATTGATCTGGTATTTCAAAGACTGAAGCCTTGCATCCACTACCTCTTTCTCCATTTCCTTTTGTTTGAGCTGTTCGCGCTGACGCGTTTCTGCAATAACAGCCATCTGTTTCCGATACCTGGTTATGGTCCGGTCATACCCGTAAATAAAGCTGGCCATCAGAATAATAAGCTCTTTAAAAGCCGTTGACGCCACAATCATACCGATTGCTTTGCCCATTATATAATACACATTATTCTTGTCTCCTACCTTGGCAACCTCTTTATACACATCCTTTCCATCCAATATGGGTGGCATGCCAAGCCCCTTCGTAATCAGCAAAAACCAGCATGCTTTTACAAAAAGTAGTATACCCCACCAGCAAAGCGTAACCAGCAATGCAAGAAGAATTTTGCTGTTTGCCAACAAATCGAAGCTCGTCTTGAGGTTGATATAAAAGAAGAGAATAGATGGCACCATCATCAACAGTGTCGTTTCCCACACTACAGTTTTACCACTAACCAGTACGGGTGAAAGGGTAAAAAACAGCCAGAAAATCCAACCCATGGATAGGTATAGAATATGGACTCCGGAAGTATTACGGGATTGTTGTTTCCACCATTTGGAGAAACGTTTCTTCAGATTTTTTTTGCGGTGCCAGTAGACAAATAACCAGCTGATCCCGAAAAAGTATAAAGTGGTAACCGTTGTACCTCCAATCAGTTCTGATTGTACACGTTCGGTAGTAGCCTCTACATAGGTAGACTGCATCGAGTTGTGAATTCTCTTAAATGAGGCTTTATATTCCTCGTCAGATATTGAGAGACGTCCGGCAAAATAAAAACCGGCACCAAATAAAACCAATATTCCCAGCAGTAAGGCCCAGTTTCTTATGCCGGATTTACCAATTCTGAATATTGGATAAAGCCAAAAGTAAATCACAGCATACAAAACAAGACTTGTTGAGACTGTCAATGGTAATCCTACAAATATCCATTTGGGATAGAAACCAGGATAGTCCCAGGAAGATATAATGATCAGGATAGTGAATACCCCTAAAAAGAAAGCAGCCTTGCCATATCGACTGAGAAACTGTGCCATGTAAGAAAATTTGAGCCGGTTTAATGGATTAAAAATATCCTTGCTCCTGCCAATACACTAAATTTTGTGACGAACCTGTTCTCGTCGATGACGAAGCTAACTCACTAAATCAAAAATCCCAAAATACCATTTAAAAACAGACTTATCCCACTTCATTTTGGGTTCGTCATCCAACAATCCCGGTTGGTCATAACAAATTTTCATCCCGGTTTTCATCCACCACCTTTGTCATGTCATCAGCGACAATCCAATTATTCAAAACATATAACAAACCGGAATTATGAAAACGACTATCAAATTATTCGCTCTGTTGCTTACATCATCTGTTCTTTTCAGCTGCCAGTCTGAAGAAGTAAATCCGATAGCTCCACAAAGTATTGAGGAAAGTATTGCACCGGGTGGCGGTTATGAGAACACACCTGCAGCTCGTCCGGAGGCTGGTGCTCCTCAAATCTTTGAAGCGATTCAATAATTGATGGAAGCTCGACATCTGTCAGGAATGCTTCGACAAGCAAGACAAAAAAGATATCGCACTCCGACATTTAGTTTTAATCAACCCAACCTATAAAAATACAACTATGTTAATCATCGTCCTTTTAGTAAGCCTTTGTTTAATCGTTCTTGGCAGAACTGATAAAAATTCGTTCGGTCTTTCTGTTAAGCTTCGCAAAGGACTCCGACTTGCAGGCCAATTTGGCTTAGGTTTCTTCGTTGGATTTGCCCTTTATGCTCACGGAGCCGATATGATAGACGGTTTCTGGACTGGTTTCTCAGCAGGTAAAAATCAGATTACGCAACAACCATAGATAATACCTCCTAAAATAATACCTCATTTGCATCAATATTAGCCATCATTCATTGGAATAATCTCTTCCATTGGAATAATCTCTTCAAAAGATGAATCTGAAAAAAAAATAATTTTTTTTCAGATTCATCGATCCAAAATATCCTTTACAACGTATGTCTGAATATTAGTGTTGGTCAATGTAATCACGTTTCCAATATTTAATAGCATAGATTTGGAATGAAGATCATTTGAAAAAATGAAAAGAAATTCTAGATTATTGTGGAGGGTAAGGTAATGCTTAGAGCGGGATTCAGACAGAGTCCCGCTCTTTTCCTTTATGCACATCCGGTCAACCAATAAAAAACCCCGAAGAAACAAGTCCTCCGGGGCGTATATAAGCCATAGTAATTATTCTCTGTTAGTGACGTACCTGTTCCTTTTCAAGGTTGAACAAATCGTTTAATACGTCAATCAGCGTTTCCGCTTCTCCTCTCTTACATGCAGCCTTCAATTGAAGTACCGGCAGTTTAAGGATTTTCTGCATCATACTGGTTGTGATTCTTTCGACCTTTTCCAGCTCTGCATCGTTCAGGTTTTTAGTAAAGCGGGTTAACTCCTCTTTTCTGATCTGTTCCAACGCACCTTTCAATTTCTGAATAGTGGGTGAGACAATCATCTCCTTCGACCAGTCATTGAATTCAAGAACGGCTTCATCGATGATTTCACGCACCTGAGGAATAGACTCCAATCTTTTGTTCAAAGCCTCATCAGCTCTGCTTCTGATTGAATCGATCGTGTAAAGCATAACTCCCGGAATTTCTTCCACTTCCGGAGAAACACTACGCGGCACAGAAAGATCTACAAAATACTTAAAGGACATTCCACGCAGACGAACCATCATTTCTTTGGTAAAGAAAGGCTCATCACGTGCTATTGATGAAATGATCACATCGGCATTTGCAACTTCTGATTCGATATCTGATACGTCGGCAACCCGGAAACCGAGCTCATCTGCCAGGGCATCTGCTTTACTTCTCGTTCTATTGATGATGGTAACATCTGCATCCTGTTTTTGTGCCAGGTTACGGCAAACATCACTTCCTATCTCTCCCAAACCTACCACCAAAATTTTCGGATTCGGCATCAGCCCTTCTACCAGATCTACAGCAGCATAAGAAACCGATGCAGCTCCATCACGGAAGAATGTCTCCTGTGCAACTCTTTTATTGGCAAAAAATATGGTGTGAAGCAGACGATGCAGGAAAGGCCCTGCAAGGTTCAGATCCGCAGTCCACTGATAGGCATGCTTGATCTGATTTGGAATCTGCATATCTCCCACAACCTGGGAATGTAATCCTGTAGCTACCTCGAACAAGTGCTGAACTGCGTTTTCGCCGGCAGAAAATGTTTCAAAATAATCTACAAATGGCTGAACATCAGAAATACCTTTTTCTATCAGTAAAAGCTTGATGATTTCCTCATTGAGGTCTTCAGCAGAAGAATAGTAAATCTCAGTACGGTTGCAGGTAGAAACTGTAAGAACGTCTGTAATATCAAAAAAATCCTTCAAACGCAGCATTATACCCTTAGCGCTGTCCTCATTCAGAGCAAGCTGTTCCCTTATCGCGAGAGGGGCTTTCCGGTGTGATAAACTTATTGATTTGAACTGATTATACATCACTGTTTCTAATTCTGATTACAAAAATACGGCACAAAAATTACAATAGGAAAGTGATTGAAAGGCCTGAGGTCTATTTAGAAGTTATATAAATAAATCCCGACTTTGCTCTACAAATTTCCTGAGCTTACTTCGCTGGTTTCATGACCATTATCATGATTTTAACTGATCCTAAAGGCCTTCCGGAGCTATATAGTCCGACACGGGGCACAGATATTTTCAGTTTATCCTAAGGCGTCTTGTAAGTTCGGGACACGCTATTTGCGATAAGCAGCCAAGATTAAAACAGAAGTGATGTAACTTCGTTTGTTTTTTATACACCTATACGATCAGATCCTGAGATTAATGAATTCTGGTACCTCAAAACAAAAACCGAAATTCCGGCTACAACCTGTCGCTCTCCTCAACAGTGACCGATTGAAGCGATCAATGACGGATGTATATGACCAAAAGATATTCCTCAAATATATGATTGGGGTTATCCTTGTGTTATTGAGCATAGGTTCGTTGTTCTACACTAACAATCTCGTAGACAAACTGGAAGAAAGAGAAGAGAGAGAGGTTACACTTTATGCAGAGCTGCTTCGTACACTTACCACCACAGATAACAACGAAAACGTAAATGTCATTTTTACTGTGATTCAGGAGGCAGTGGACTTCTATCAAATCCCAACTATTTATGTGGATGAAAATAATACCAACCGCGCCAACCAGACAATTGAACGAGAGTACCCTCCGAACATTACACCCCAACAGAGAGAAAAGATCATTGATGAGCAATTGGCCATCATGAAACAGGAACATACTCCTATCCCTGTAGAATTGGCTCCTGGCAAAACCGGCTACATATACTATAGTAATTCATTTCTGCTTACACAGTTGCGCTACTATCCAGCCATTCAGCTTTCAGTAATGCTTTTGATCGGTTACCTGGCTTATCTGGCTTTCAGTTCTGCCAGAAAAGCGGAGCAGAATAGAGTTTGGGTCGGGCTTGCGAAAGAAACAGCACACCAGCTGGGTACGCCCTTATCCTCTTTAATGGCATGGGTGGAATACTTCCGAAGCGATCCGAATATCGAACCTTACATTGCGGAAGAAATTGAGAAAGACGTGATCCGGCTGGAAATGATCACAACACGTTTTTCTAATATCGGTTCTGTGCCGACCATGAAAGAGGAGCCCGTTGCAGAAATTGTGATTGACTTCATCACTTATTTGCAAAAAAGGGTTTCGTCAAAAGTGAATTTCACAGTAGATAATCAATTGGCACCAGAACAAACCACATCCTTAAACAAAAACCTCTTCGAGTGGGTTGTCGAAAATATCTGTAAAAATGCAGTAGATGCAATGGGGGGAATAGGTGATATCAATGTCACCTTGCAGTCGCCTCCAAATACAAATCAAATCCTGATTGATATTTCTGATACAGGAAAAGGTATGACGAAGGTAAACATGAGCAAGATTTTCAATCCTGGTTTCAGCACGAAAAAACGGGGCTGGGGATTAGGATTAACATTGGCGAAACGGATTATTGAGAATTACCATTCCGGCAAATTGTTTGTAAAAAGCTCTGAGCTGGGAAAGGGCACCACTTTCAGGATTATACTCCCAGCTCAGGTGATTGAGGATTAATCAAGTTAATCTCTTGGAGTCGGAACCGTAACCTCATCTCCCTCTGGTATCACTACTTGTTCACTTATATTGAAAGCGCGATCTATGATACGTACCTTATATCTTCTCTTTCGCATAACAGTAGAATTAGAGTAGTTGTTGTCAATGTTCATGTCCAGTATTCCTTTTATTGGCCCCGGCTTGCCATCTGGTTTAAGTACGGGGAAAAAGTTCGCATTATCTTCAGCAAAAACTCTCTCCTCCCATGAGCCGTCCGTCCGTTGCGTAAGTACTGTCACTTCGTAATTAGCCGGAATACCCCAACCTGGCACATTTGTATAAGCCCTACGCAGCTCTTCGCCCCTCTCTCCCTGTAAATCTATTGGATCTACACCTAAATCGCCATCACCATCTTCAAATCTCACAGATACAACTACAACTTCCCGTCTTTGAATTACTTCGGCTCCAGTTCCAGGATTCAATGTATCAACCTCGGTATACTGACTAACACCGTTGTAATAAATCTTTGGTGCATTGTCAAAGTCAGGTATATCCACGCATCCGCTAAGGGCTGCTGCTGACAACAAAAAGGCGGGTAATTTAAAATTCATACATTTCTATATTAACATGAAAGAAAAGGATCGTGGTAAACTTTGTACGCTGTTTCGCATTTCTGACTTTCTACATCTAACTTTGTCCTTCAAACACGAAAGTAACAGTATTGGAATTGTCAAGCAACAAATCTTTTTCAGAACAACGTAACCATTTACGTCAGCAAATCATAGAGCTGCAGCCTTCCGGCTTTTCTGATTTGGCTTTACAAATTTTTCGGTACCAGGCAGCCAACAATCCTGTCTACAACAGCTACCTGACCAATCTGAATGTCGATATTTCCCGTGTTCAGCAACTGACTGACATTCCGTTTCTCCCTATTCAGTTTTTCAAATACCATCCTGTTACAAGTGGCCGGTTATCCGATCCGGTTGTAACTTTTGAAAGCAGCGGCACCACTCAAATCAAAGGAATACCTCCTGTCGCGAGTCGCCACACGCTCTTCGATGCTGAACTGTACAAATCCGTTTCCAAACGCATTTTTGAAGAACACTACGGTGCACTGGATAACTTCCATATTCTGGCACTACTTCCTTCCTACCTTGAACGAAATAATTCGTCTCTGGTATATATGCTGGATCACTTTATTAAGGAAACAGGCTCAGAATTATCAGGCTTTTACCTCCACAATACCAACGACATGCTGGAGCGCCTCCGGATGCTGGCTGCAAATCCTGACGGGAAGAAGATTTTGCTGATGGGTGTGACATTCGCTTTGCTCGATCTCGCGGAAAGCGATACTGACCTTTCTTTTCTCGTGAACATTCCGGATCTGCAGATTATGGATACCGGAGGAATGAAAGGACGGCGCCAGGAATTACTCCGTGAAGAGGTACACGATATCCTCACCAACGCTTTTGGCACAAAAGTGATCCACTCAGAATATGGAATGACCGAACTACTTTCTCAGGCTTATTCCAACGGACACGGAATTTTCAACCCGGGCTATTCCATGCGTGTGTTGCTACGTGACGTAAACGATCCTTTCTCGGTCTACGATCACAATATAACAGCTTCTAAAACAGGAGGTGTTAATGTTGTCGACCTGGCCAATCTGGATACCTGCTCTTTTATTGAAACACAGGACCTTGGCAGATTCGGGCAGCAAAAAGATTCCTTTTATATCATGGGGCGTTTCGATAATTCAGATATACGCGGTTGTAACCTGATGGTGATTTAAGGTCGTTCATGCCAACCTTGTAAAAGACACCGCTCTTTCCGGCCTCAACTTTAATTTATTTTTAATAATTATAGAAAACTGATATAGAGCCAGATACGCCGGACTGCACTATATAGAATTGTTCTAAAAATCAATCAGCGAGAATATTTCCTAAATTAGCCAAATTGTTGTAATTGCATTTATCGAATGTATTATTACACTTTGGGATTATTAACCTTACATGTGATATTAAAATGAAAAGACGTGATGCAATAGGTCGTGTTGCACTTTTGATGGGAGGCGCGCTTTCTGCTCCAACCATGCTGGCTTTTTTGGAAGGTTGCAAACAAGCTGGTGATGCTGCTACCGGAATTACCTTTCCTTTTCCTGCAGAAAGAAAAAATCTTGTTTCAGAAGTTGCGGAACTCATTATCCCTAAAACGGATACGCCTGGTGCTAAGGATGCCAAAGTAGGTGAATTCATAGAGATGATGTTAAAGGAGTGCTACCCGGAAAAAGACCAGGCAAGCTTCAACAAAGGCTTACAGGAACTGGAGAAAAAGGATTTCCTGAAAGCTACGCCGGAAGAGCAAACAAAAATTCTTACTGAAATGCAAACTGCTGCCAAGGAAGAAACGGCCAAAGCAGGTGAGGAGAAAAAGAAATATACAGAGGCTGGTAAAGAATATACTGACGGTGGTGTTCCGTTCTTCCGTTTGATGAAAGAACTTACTTTACTGGGGTATTTCACTTCTGAGCCAGGTGCTACACAGGCTCTTGAATACGTGGCCGTACCAGGTCGCTACGACGGTTGCATAGACCTGAAACCAGGCCAGAAAAACTGGGCTATGTAATTAGTAAAATTGATGGAATACCTGAGTAGAGACCGGAGAGTTGGGGTGTTCCGCTAATTAATCAATTCAAAAAAATCTGAAATCATTCATCATGAATTTAAATATAAAGGCGACAAAACAAGCCACTTACGATGCAATCGTGGTGGGTTCCGGAATAAGCGGAGGCTGGGCTGCAAAAGAACTGACTGAGAAAGGTCTCAAAGTGCTGATGCTTGAAAGAGGAAGGGATATCAAACATATCGAAGATTATAAAACTGCAACCCTTGCTCCCTGGGAGCTGGAACATAGAGGTCGTGTTACTACTGTAGCAAAGGAAGAATATTGGGCAGGAATGAGAACAGGTTACACTGCTAACGAAGAGCACAGATACCTGTTTGAAAACGACAAAGAAAACCCGTACAAAGAAACACGCGGATTCGACTGGATTCGTGCCTACCATACAGGTGGACGTTCGCTTTTGTGGGGACGCCAAAGCTATCGCCTGAATGCAGCTGATTTCGAAGCAAATGCCAAAGACGGCATTTCTGTTGACTGGCCAATCCGGTACAGCGACATTGCTCCATGGTACGACTACGTAGAAAAGTTTGCAGGTATCAGCGGAGCAAAGGACGGTCTGGATGTATTGCCGGATGGAAACTTCCTTCCTCCTATGCAGATGAACTGCGTTGAGAAAACTGTAAAAGGCGAGATTGAGAAAAAATTTGCAGGTCGCCATGTGATCATGGGTCGCGCTGCTCACCTTACGCAACCGCAGGGATTCCATACTGAATTGGGCAGAGCTGCATGTCAGTTCCGTAACATGTGTATGAGAGGTTGTCCATACGGCGCCTATTTCAGTACACAATCGGCAACACTTCCTGCTGCACGTAAAACTGGAAATCTTACACTAATTAACGACGCGATCGTTTCTGAAGTGATTTACGACGAAAAAGCAGGTAAAGTAACCGGCGTTCGTATTATCGATCAGAACACCATGGAGTCGAGAGAATATTATGCAAAAATCATATTCCTGAACGCTTCGGCAATCGCTTCTGCTTCAATTCTGATGAATTCAAAATCGAAGCGCTTCGCAAACGGGCTTGGGAATGAAAGCGATCAGCTGGGTCGTAACATCATGGATCACCACCTTGCTGTGGGTGCCCGTGGTACGATGCCAGGTTATGAAGACAAATATTATTTCGGACGCCGTGCGAATGGTATATATGTACCTCGCTACCGCAACTGGGGTACCGACAAACGTGACTACGTTCGTGGATTCGGTTACCAGGGAGGCGCAAGCCGCGATAGCTGGGGACGTGGTGCCGGCATGGATGGATTCGGTGCTGACTTCAAAAAGCAACTGACCGAACCAGGTGCATGGAATATGAATTTGGGAGGATTTGGGGAAATGCTTCCGGATGAAAAGAACCGCTTCACATTACACCCTACCGAAAAAGACAAATGGGGATTACCTGTAGTGGTATTTGACGCTGCATATGGCGACAACGAGAAGAAAATGCGTGTGGACATGATGAACGATGCAGCAGAGATGCTGGAAGCGGCTGGTCTTACCAACGTAACTGCCTACAACGACGAGTCGAAACATCCTGGTATTGGTATTCACGAAATGGGTACTGCACGTATGGGTAATGATCCTAAAACTTCTGTACTGAACAAGCACAACCAGATTTGGGATGCTAAGAACGTATACATTACAGATGGTGCATTTATGACATCTGCTTCGTGTGTGAACCCATCACTTACCTATATGGCCATGACTGCACGCGCTGCGGATCACGCCGTGAAGGAATTGAAAAAAATGAACCTGTAGTTCATATAAAATTCAATATCATTGTCAAACCTCATCAGGTAAAACTGGTGAGGTTTTTTCTTTGTACGTATAGCCTTTCATCAGATAAGGATGGTAGTACCCAGAACATATCTTTAAAATACAGATCCTGTGAAAACTTCTGCCCTATCCCAGCGCATATCTTCAGTTGACGCCTACCGTGGTTTTGTCATGTTGCTCATGATGGGTGAAATACTAAGATTTGGAGATGTTGCTGAAGCTTTGCCTGCCAGCTCATTCTGGCAGTTTTTAGATTTCCATCAAAGTCATGTTCCCTGGGTAGGATGTTCACTTCATGATCTGATACAGCCTTCATTTTCATTTTTGGTGGGTGTGGCTCTTCCCTTCTCCATATCAAGCAGGTCGTCTCAAATGCAAAGCCGCAGTGTTATGTGGATGCATACATTGAGACGTTCTTTGATTTTGATTTTATTGGGTATTTTTCTTCGCTCTATGCATAAGGAGCAAACCAATTTCACATTCGAAGATACACTGACGCAAATTGGCCTCGGCTATCCCTTTCTGTTTGCATTGGGATTTGCAACTACCCGCCAGCGTGTTATCTCTCTGGTTGGAATACTGGTGGGTTACTGGTTATTATTTGCTGTTTATCCTCTGCCAGGTCCTGACTTTAACTGGGCGGAGGCCGGCGTTACTGCCGACTGGGAGCACCATCTGCATGGATTTGCCGCTCATTGGAACAAGAATACCAATGCGGCCTGGGCTTTTGACCGCTGGTTTATGAATCTTTTCCCACGGGAGGCTGAGTTCAAATATAATGGTGGCGGCTATAGCACGCTTAGTTTCATTCCCACATTGGGCACCATGATCTTCGGACTTATTGCAGGCAGCCGGATCAGACAGCTCAATGCAGGATACGTTTTACTCAAAAACTTTATCGTTGCTGCTGCCCTTCTTCTCGCGGCTGGTATACTGCTGGATCTTACAGGAATCAATCCTATCGTAAAACGTATCTGGACTCCCGCATGGACTCTTTTCAGCGCCGGCTGGTGTTTTCTGTTACTCGCAGCATTTCATTATGTAGTCGATCTCAAACAACGTGTTTCATGGTTTACACCATTAATCATCATTGGAAGTAACTCAATCGCTGCTTATCTCATGGCAGATACACTTGCAGGATTTTTCTCTCATTCACTTGAAATACATCTTGGTGCACAGTACAACCAGATTTTCGGGGTCAGCTATCAGGCTCTGGTTACGGGAATTCTGGTACTACTGATTGAGTTCCTGATATTACGCAGCATGTACAGGAAGAAAATTTTTATAAAAATCTGATTTCCGGAAGGTCTATATTTGACAAATCAATCAGTCAATCATCGAATATGCAACTCTTAAAAGCGGTACATCATATAGCTATTATTTGCTCTGACTACGAAAAATCAAAACAGTTTTATACTGAAATTCTTGGCTTTCACATAGACAGAGAAGTTTTTCGTGAACAGAGAAATTCCTACAAACTGGATCTCTCGCTTCAGGGTCAGTACTGCATCGAACTTTTTTCTTTTCCCGATCCTCCTGCTCGTCCCTCCCGCCCGGAAGCTTGCGGACTTCGTCATATTGCCTTTGCTGTTGACAACATTGACGAGGCCATAGCCTATTTCAACGAAAAAGGTGTGATTACAGAACCCGTCCGAATTGACGAATTCACTGGCCGGAAGTTTACTTTCTTCTCCGATCCCGATGATCTGCCCATAGAACTATATGAATTATAGATAAAATTCTACTCCAAATTTCTTGTAGAAATTGTGACTATCAGCAAGACTCAGCGTCTAGGCTGAAATTAATCACAAACACTATAGGGAATATGAAAAAGTATTTAGCAGAGTTCATCGGAACATTTTGGCTTGTTTTAGGCGGTTGTGGTAGTGCAGCACTTTCAGCAGCATTTCCCGAAGTAGGTATTGGTTTACTGGGGGTTTCCCTGGCTTTCGGTCTCACCGTAGTTACTATTGCTTACTCTCTGGGACATATCTCAGGCGCTCATCTCAATCCGGCTGTTTCTGTGGGTTTGTGGTTAGGAGGCCGGTTCTCCGCGAAAGATTTGGTTCCTTATATCATCTTTCAGATTCTTGGTGCTCTTGTTGCAGCGGGTGTTTTGCAAATGATCGTTACCGGCAACGGAAGCGCGATAGGTGATTTTGCAGCGAACGGATATGGCGCTCATTCCCCTGGTAAGTACAGTATGAATGCTGCGCTCATTACAGAATTTGTCATGACTTTTATATTTCTGATTGTCATTCTCGGGGCAACTGATCGCAAAAGTTCACCTGGCTTTGCAGGATTGGCTATAGGTTTGGCACTTACGCTCATCCACCTTATCAGTATTCCTGTTACAAATACCTCTGTTAATCCTGCGCGTAGTATCAGTCAGGCTGTATTTGTAGGCGGTTGGGCACTGGAGCAGGTTTGGCTCTTCATTGTAGCACCAATCGCCGGTGCGGCAGTGGCAGCTATCGTTTATAAATTCATTAATACAGAAAATAACTAGGCCGCTCCGGCAATAGGTAAATTACCTGTATGCTCCCGCTGATATTTGGAAAGGATTCTGTAAAAGTCAGAAATCCTTTCCAAATGATCACTCAGAATAGATTTCGTCTCTGTTGCATATTCCAAATGCCCTTCCAGTGAATGGTAAGATTCTAGTATCGTAGATTCCACCGTGATTAACCGGTTTACGATCTGGCTCTCCTCCTCTGTATCAGAAAGCTGATCAGAAATCATTACCTCCGCCCCTTGTTTCTCCAGATCTTCATCTGTAAGCAGGCACTTCACATAATCATAAACGCCCTGTATTTCCTTCTGAAACAATAAAGCACTGAAGTACCCCTGGCTCAGGGTTTTACGCAAAGAGCTGACGTTGTCTTTTTTCAGGGCCTCCTTGTACAAAAATGCTCTTCTTTGCTGCGCTTTCCATAGCGAAGCGACTTTGCTGACAAACTCTCTTGCTGCTGCATGTTCCATATCTGTCGGGCGTTATAAATGACACCTTAAGTTACAATATAATTGTACCCGAAATACCTGAAAGTAGCTACAAATTGGATAAGTATAAGTTTTCATTTATTTTCTCCATAAATAAAAAACTTAGCACTGATTTTGTAACAGTTTACCTCTTGAATGCGTATCCATAACCAAGAGTAAATGGGTGATCTGATGCTCACGAATCTCGCTTTTATAAATGCCATACCCTGTATACATTTTTAAACTGAACGGAAACAGGCTAACTTTGTCCTCTTTCTTATAATAGAAATCCCTTATATGAGTTTATATTACTTGATAAGGCTATTACCAGTTTACGAATTTCGGATTGATATGTTTAAACCCCGCTTAATACACGCTCTGATTATTACCTGTGCCGTTACTGCCTGCCGCAAACCTGCCTCCAATCAGGCAGTGGCAACTTCAGAAATCCCCTCATTGGTAAAAATCGGAGAGAATAACTTTTCACCATCAGACTTTGCTGACTCCTACGAAAAAAACAAATCAGCTACGGATTCATCAAAAACACTGAGTCCTGAAGAATACCTTCCTTTGTATACAGACTTAAAAATTAAAGTTTTACAGGCCAAAAATGAGGGAAGAGATACTACCGCAGCTTTCAACGAAGAAATCAGTTCGTATAAGGAGCAACTCGCTAAAAACTTCCTGGTGGATAAACCGATGGTCGAGAAACTGGCTACAGAAGCTTATAACCGGTTAAAGCAAGAAGTAAGAGCATCCCATATTTTGGTAAGTGTAGCTGAAGACGCTTCTCCTGCCGACACACTTCAGGCTTACAGAGCAGCAATTGCATTGAGAGGCAGATTGGAAGAAGGCTCAGACTTCGGAGACCTGGCTTCCCGGTTTTCAGCGGATCCATCTGCAAAAACCAATAAGGGCGATCTGGGTTATTTCACAGCTTTTCAAACGATCTATCCGTTCGAGACCGCTGCATATAACCTTTCTACTGGTAAGGTATCTCAACCTATCCGCAGTAAAACCGGCTATCATTTGATCAAGGTAACTGACAAAAGAAATAGTCGCGGAATGGTGCAGGTTGCACATATCATGATCCGGATGGATTCAACAGCTACCCCTGTACAGAAAGAAGTGGCTCAAAAAGCAATTCAGGATGCGTATGCAAAACTGGAAAAAGGAGTCGAATGGCAAAGTGTTGTGGATGAGTATTCCACTGATATGCAGTCGAAAAGGAATCAGGGCTTGCTTCCATTGTTCGGTACAGGACAAATGGTCCCGGAAGTAGAAGAAGCCGCCTTTACATTAAGTAAGCCAGGTAGCTATTCCAGGCCTGTAAAAACAATGTACGGCTGGCATATCATCAGGCTTATCGAAAAGAAAAATATCGAAAGCTACGCAAACATGGCACCTTCGTTACGCCAGAAAGTAGTTACTGACACACGTGGAAAAGCACTGGATCTATCCAATGCACAACGTTTACGTAAGAAATTCAAAACTGAGGAATTTGCAGACGCCCTTAAGTCGGTTTCATCTTTGGCCGATAGTAGTTTACTGACCGGGAAATGGGATTATGCAAAAGCAGTGGGTGCCGACTGGTCCACAACCAAGCTCTTCACAATCGAACAACAACCTTATTACGCAATGGAATTTCTGAATGAAGTAAAACGCATCCAGAAAAATAAACAGAAAGGATCTTCTTTTGAACTTGTTTTCAAAAAGTATTATGATGACTATCTGACAGCAAAACTAGCTCAATATGAAAGAGCTCATCTGGAAGAATCCAGCCCGGAGTTCCGCAGTCTGATCAATGAGATCAAAGAAGGTGTACTGCTATCACAAGTAATGGAGCAGAACGTATGGCAGAAATCACTGACGGATTCACTTGGACAAGTTCGTTTTTATGAAAAAAACAAAGCGAATTTTCCTATGCCCGAGCGTGTGAAAGCGAGCTTAATAACTGCACCTGATACACAGACGATCAATGCAATCAAAAAATCGCTTGCACAAAGTCCTTACAAACTGGAAAGAAAAGGAATTGAATTGCTGTTCGCAGAAGGAATTAATGACCTGAGTAAGCAGCAAAATGATGAGCTGTCCGAATTGTTTGCGGTAATGAAAGCCAATCCTGATTATCTGGTAGAAATTGCAGGTTACAGGTCAGCATCAGAACCAGAGTCGATGTCGGCAAGCCGTATCAAAAATGTGGTAAAATACCTGAGCTCGAAGAATATTTCATTGATACGCATTATTGAAAAGGATTATGGTTCGTTCCGTCCGTCCACAGAACTGGCAAGAAACAGACGTATCAGTTTTCAGTTTTTCAGTAACTCACACAAAGATGTAGAAAAGGCCTACAATGGCGGAGGAGCTGAAAACGTTATTATTTCCGATGGTTATTTCTCCAAAGAAAATCCTTTGCTAACCAATGTAAAATGGCAAACCGGCGAGCAGATTATCTCCGGAAATAACAAAGCACTGTGGATTAAAGTTGATGCAATCGAGCCTGCCCGGATCAAAACCTTTATGGAAGCCCGGGGCAGCGTGATCAATGGGTATCAAAAAGAGTTGGAAAAACAATGGCTTTCACAACTCCATGAAAGATATCCGGTAAAAGTGAATCAGGAAGAATTACAAAAAATCAAGCGTTAAAATGTATTTTAGCATTTTGAATCGGAAATACTAAAAGCTTAGCCCGAAACACTCCTTTAAAAAGAGAAGAACTTAATAATCAATATGAATATAAATAAACTGATTGCAATTAGTCTGTTTGCAATTCTCTCCCTCGGTTCAGGTTTGCTGAGCTATGGACAAGGACAAAAAGGTGTCACGATTGACAAAATTATTGCACGGGTTGACAACCACTATATTCTCAGCTCGGAACTGGAAGAAATGTACGCCAGCTACAAAGCAAACGGCCAGAAACCACCAGAAAAATGCCAGTTACTGGAGTCTCTGATTATCAACAAAATGCTTCTTGCCAAAGCTGAGATTGACTCAGTGACTGTGGATGATAAGGAGGTTGACAATGAGTTGGATGGAAAGATGGGATACATGATCCAAAGATTCGGTTCAGAAAAGAATATTGTAGAAGCTTATGGGAAAAGCATTGAAAACCTGAAAACTGAACTGAGAAATCAGGTAAAGGATCAGAAAATCGTTGAGAAAATGCAACGTACTATATCAGGTGAAGTTAAAATCACGCCGAATGAAGTTCGTAAATTCTTCAACTCTATTCCAAAGGATAGTTTGCCTTACATCCCCGCAGAGGTTGAAATAGGTCACATCGTACGAAAGGGTACAGTCACAAAGGAGCAGAAGGATAAACTCGTAAATCAATTGAAAGATCTGAAAACCAGAGCTGAAAAAGGTGAAGATTTTGCTATGCTTGCTCAGATCTACTCGGAAGATTTAGGTTCTGCTAAAAATGGCGGAGATCTTGGTTTTTCAAAACGTGGAGCTATGGTGCCTGAGTTTGAAGGAGCTGCACTGGCTTTGAAACCTGGTGAAATGTCCGGAATTATTGAATCTCAATTTGGCTTTCACCTTATCAAACTGATTGAAACCAGAGGTGCTGAGTACCATTCCCGTCACATCCTGTTAAGACCCGATTACAATAAGGGCACTGACATGAGTACTGCGACGCGTGCACTGGATAGCCTGCGTACACTCATCACGACAGACACGCTTAAGTTCGCAAGAGCTGCACGTGACAATTCAGAAGATAAAGAGAATGCAGAAGCAGGCGGATTACTTCAGGATCGTAACACAGGCCAGGCTCACCTGACATTGGATGCTTCTATGGATCCGGCTCTCTACTTTGCTATTGATACCATGAAAGTGGGTGATATCAGCATGCCAATTTCCTACCGTATGGATGACGGATCCAGTGCAATGCGTATCTTGTGGTATAAGAGCAAAACGGAACCACATACGGCGAATCTAAAGGATGACTACGAAAAAATTGCGGACATTGTTTTAAGTAATAAACGTAACAACGCCCTGGAAAAGTGGTTCACAAAAGCACAGGGTGACGTGTTTATTAGCGTAGAACCGGAGTACAAAGACTGTAAAATACTGGGTCTGGAAAATGGGGACGACACCTGACATTCGCCCTAAAAACCCTGCAGAGCCTGAATTAATACCAATTGTAAGATAACTAAATCTAAACATTGTGAAGTACTCATCGGACGTTGAAGCAGCTGAAGCTATGAAAGTAGCTTACGAAAAAATTCGTGGTGAAATAGGAAAAGTGATCACAGGACAGGACGATGTAGTCAGAAAACTACTGACTGCCATCTTTTGCCAGGGACATTGCCTTTTGGTAGGAGTTCCCGGACTGGCCAAAACACTGCTTATTCAAACGATTGCTTCATCGCTTGATCTTAACTTCAACCGTATACAGTTTACGCCGGATCTGATGCCTTCTGACATACTTGGCTCAGAGACTTTAGATCAGAACCGTAATTTCAAGTTCATCAAAGGCCCTGTGTTTGCAAACATCATTCTTGCGGATGAGATCAACCGTACGCCTCCCAAAACGCAATCCGCTTTATTGGAAGCGATGCAGGAATATTCGGTCACGATAGCCGGGGTTAAACATCCGCTGGATCGTCCGTTTTTTGTTCTTGCAACGCAAAACCCTATTGAACAGGAAGGGACTTATCCACTACCAGAAGCACAGTTGGACCGTTTTATGTTCATGATTCAGCTGGATTATCCTTCTTATACGGAAGAGGTTAGTATTGTTAAAAATACAACCAATGATGTACGCAAGCAGGTGAATGAAGTGATTACTGCGGAAGAAATTCTGGAATTCCAGCATCTGGTGCGTCGTGTTCCCGTGACTGACCACGTCATTGAATATGCCGTAAAACTGGTTCATAAAACAAGGCCGGGTTCTACGCATGCAGTGAAAGAAACAGGCGATTACCTGGAATGGGGTGCCGGTCCACGTGCTTCACAAGCACTTATCCTGGCTGCAAAATGTAATGCATTGTTATCCGGAAAATACTCTCCCGATGTTGAAGATGTAAAAGCAGTAGCACTTCCTGTTTTAAGACACCGTATCATACGCAACTTTAAAGCAGAAGCTGAAGGAATTTCAGTAGAAGATATCATCGCAAGACTTGTGTAAGCAGGTGATGTGCATATAAATATTTAATTCGTTGATGCCAATCTCCCACAGATTGGCATTTTCTTTTTTCAGTATTTTAAAATTCAAAATTCAGTTTGATATGTCCATTCAGGGAAAAAATTACATAGGCTATTCTCTATCTGCTGAAGGAGAAAAAACATTTCAGTCTTACATACCCGCGCAGGATCAATACCTTCCGGAAAAGTTTTATTCAGCTACCATTGCAGAAACAGACAGAGCACTTCTGCTTGCAGATGAGGCATTTGATAAATACTCCAAAATCCCTTCACAACAACGTGCAGATTTCCTGATCGCCATCACCGAAGAAATCATGGCACTTGGAGACGAGTTAATTAACCGGGCTAATCTGGAAACAGGCCTCCCACTTGCGCGCTTGCAAACAGAACGAGCCAGAACCATTACACAGCTCACGCAGTTTGCAGAACTGATCCGTGAAGGATCATGGGTAGATGCCACCATCGATACGGCCATTTCTGATCGTTCTCCCGCTCCCAAACCTGACCTCCGTAAAATGCATATTCCTATTGGTCCAGTCATTGTTTTTGGTTCCAGTAACTTCCCTTTTGCTTACTCGGTTGCGGGTGTAGATACAGGACCTGCACTAGCTGCGGGAAATCCGGTGATCGTAAAAGCACATGCTGCCCACCCGGGCGTGAGTGATCTTACTGCGCAAGCTATAGTAAAAGCTGCCCAAAGAACTGGTATGCCTGAGGGCGTATTTTCAATGCTCTATGACAATGGTTTCGAAGTCGGTACGCAATTGGTAAAACACCCCGCAAGCAAAGCCGTTGGTTTCACAGGCTCATTGAAGGGAGGAATGGCTCTATACCGGTTAGCTCAGGAAAGAGAAGAACCAATCCCTGTTTATGCTGAAATGGGCAGTATAAATCCCATCGTGGTTTTGCCGGAATATCTCAAAGAGCATGCTGAAAAACTGGCAAAAACGCTGGCATCTTCTGTTACACTGGGAGCAGGGCAGTTCTGTACCAATCCGGGCATTGTATTCGTAACGGACAGTGAAGGATTCACGGAGTTTAAGACAAAATATGCTGAAGAGATCGCGGTTACAGCGCCAACTACTATGCTGACTGCCGGTATTTGCAAAGCTTTTTATAAACTTAAAAATGAAGCAAAAGAAGAAGATCAGGTAAGCATATTAGCCCAATCCGATCAAACTTCTAATCTGCATAATCAATCTCAGGCAACAGTACTGCAGGTTTCAGGCGAGGCATTTATCAAAAATCCGAAGCTACAGGAAGAGGTATTTGGTCCTTTCTCACTACTGGTTGTTTGCAGAGATGCGAAGGAAGTATTTGGTGCCATATCAAAACTCAAAGGCCAGCTTACTGCTTCACTCATGACAACAGAGGACGAGGCAAGCAATTATCCTGATATTATCATGCAGTTAAGTAAAATATCCGGCAGGTTTGTTATGAACGGAGTGCCAACCGGTGTCGAAGTTTGCCCTTCCATGCATCATGGAGGACCTTTTCCGGCAGCAAGTATCAGTCAATTCACTTCTGTGGGACGGCATTCCATTTTGCGGTTCGTACGTCCTCAATCCTTTCAGGACTGGCCGGAAACACTGCTTCCACAGGAATTAAAAAGAGCCAATCCACTGGATATTTACAGGCTCGTAAATAACACATTGACCAAAGATCCTGCCTAGAAATAGGGATCACAACTAATTAATCGCTCTGGCAACAGAAGTGATATTGAATTTAAGTAATTTGTAGACCTAAACTTTTTTAACCAAAACTATGAACCAAAAATTGGGTACCGCACTCGTCTGTCTCTCTCTTCTGGCAGCTAAGACGAACCATGTTTACGCAGACAATAAAACAGAAGCCGTTGTTGCAGCTAATCCCATTGAAGGTCGTTGGGATATCACTATTGACGTGGATGGAAAGCCTTCACCTTCATGGCTGGAAGTACGCCATTCAGGTCACAGTATGCTGATCGGGCAGTTCACCGGCATTTCAGGAAGTGCACGTCCCATTTCAAGAGTTAATTTTAAAGATGGAAAAGTTAGCTTCGCCATTCCTCCGCAGTGGGAAAAAGGTTCGGAGGACCTTCGCGTAGAAGGCACACTAGCCGACGACAAACTCTCGGGGAAGCTTACTACCAGTGAAGGCAAAACTTATAACTGGACAGGAGTTCGCGCTCCTTTACTGAAAAGAACAAAGGCGCCGGTTTGGGGTAAACCGGTAACGCTTTTCAATGGTAAAGACCTCACAGGCTGGAAAGCACTGGGAGAAAACCAATGGATTGTTAAAAATGGTGTTCTTGAAAGTCCTAAATCCGGCGCGAACCTGATCACCGAAACCAAATATGACGATTTCAAACTGCACATTGAATTCCGTATTCCCAAGGGCAGTAACAGCGGTGTTTATCTGAGAGGTCGTTATGAGGTACAGGTAACAGATAGCAAAGGAATGGAGCCGGCGCTGGATCAGATGGGTGCCATATATGGCTTTTTGCTACCAAGTGAAATGGTTGCTAAAGACGCAGGAGAATGGAATACACTTGATGTTACCCTTGTTGGCCGCATGCTTACACTCGTTGCTAATGGCAAACAGGTTATTACTAATCAGGAAATACCTGGCATTACCGGAGGAGCCATTGACAGCAATGAAGGAGAACCTGGCCCATTGCTTATTCAAGGCGACCACGGGCCTGTCGAATACCGTAACATCGTGATCACTCCTACTAAGTAACAGGAAGCAATTCCGCGGGATAGCCTACTTCTACTAGGAAAAGTCCTTCAGCCGGTGCCTGTGCGCCGGCTTTTTTTCTATTTTTCGCTAGAATCAATTCTTCAAATTCAGCTACAGACCTCTTCCCTTTTCCTACTTCCAGCAATGTGCCGACAAGCGCACGCACCATTCCTCTCAAAAACCGGTTCGACTGAATACTGAAAATCAGCATATCCCCTGTTTCCTCCCACTTCGCTTCAGAAATACTACATCTGAAATTGTTGACATTTGTATGAATCTTGCTAAAACTCTCGAAATCAACATGCTTCAACAAAAGAGCCGCGGCTGCGTTCATTTTTATAAGATCCACTTCAGCCTGTGTAGTATAGGCCATATGCTGCAAAAAGGGATTTTTGTTTCTGCAAATTCTGTACTCATAGCGGCGGTGTGTCGCTATAAACCTCGAATTGGTATCATCGGGTACTACGAAAATTCTTTTGATGGCTATGTCGTAAGGCGTAACTCCGTTTAACTTGTGAACCAGGGATTTTGTATCCCGTATCTCTTCAAAGTCGAAATGCGCATATTGCTGCTCTGCGTGTACTCCTGTATCCGTGCGGCTGCTTCCCATAATCTCAATAGGTATCCTCAACACCATACTAAGTGCCTCCTCTATAACCTGTTGCACACCCAGTGCATTGTTTTGCTTCTGCCAGCCATTATAGGCAGTTCCTTTGTAAGCAAGTTCAATAAAATAACGCATGTTACAAAAGTATAAGAATGGCGTCAATTATTGTATAAAACGGAGATATGAGTTCAACAGAAGTGATCTGCAAAACCTCTTCTGAATGCAACGAAATAAAATATTTTCGGGTTGAACTTAAGAACATTAACTTTGTCAATCGAAAAATGGCAAGCCAAGTATGATCACGGAAGAAAAAAAAGAAGAGAAGAACCTGAATTTCATCGAAGAAATTATTGAGGCAGACTTAAAGTCAGGCAAATACGAGCAAATTATAACCCGCTTTCCGCCTGAACCAAATGGCTACCTGCACATCGGACACGCCTCCAGTATATGTCTCAATTTTGGCTTAACAAAGACATTTCCCGGATATACTAATCTCCGTTTCGACGATACTAATCCCGTCACAGAAGATACAGAGTATGTTGAAAGCATTAAAAATGACATACGCTGGATGGGATTCGAATGGAAAAATGAGCTTTACGCCTCCGATTATTTCGATCAGCTTTATGCCTTTGCACTGAAGTTTATTCATGCGGGTTTGGCTTACGTTGACGACTCTACTTCTGAAGAGATTGCAGCACTTAAAGGTACTCCTACGGAGCCTGGTAAGGATAGTCCATATCGTAATCGTTCGGTGGAAGAAAATCTTGCACTTTTCGAGCAAATGAGAAACGGAGAGTTTCCGGACGGGAGTCGCACGTTACGTGCTAAAATCGACATGGCACACATCAACATGCTGATGCGCGATCCGATTTTGTATCGAATCAAACACGCGCACCACCACCGTACGGGCAATAAATGGTGCATTTATCCGATGTACGATTTCGCGCATGGGCAAAGTGATTCAATTGAAACTGTTACTCATTCTATCTGTACATTAGAATTTGCTCCGCACCGTGAGTTGTATGACTGGTTGATCGCTAAGCTGGAAATTTACCCCTCGCATCAATATGAGTTCGCTCGCCGCAACCTGAACTATACTGTTACAAGTAAAAGAAAGTTACTGCAACTTGTACAGGACGGTCATGTAAATGGTTGGGACGATCCGCGTATGCCTACGATCAGTGGTATGCGCAGAAGAGGATTCACGGCAGCAAGTATCCGCGATTTTTGTGACCGTATCGGAGTAGCCCGTCGTGAAAATATGATTGACGTAGGATTGCTTGAATTCTGTGTCCGCGAGGATTTGAATAAAAAAGCGCTTCGTCGTATGGTCGTGATGGATCCTCTGAAAGTTGTTATTACCAACTTCCCAGAAGGTGTTACCGAGATGTGCCATTCTGAAAACAATCCCGAAGATATCTCAACAGGAGTGCGTGACATCCCATTCACCAGAGAAATTCTGATTGAAAAGGAGGATTTCATGGAAACGCCCGCCAAGAAATATTTCAGGCTTGCACCCGGTAAGATGGTCAGACTAAAGGGTGCATACATCATTCAATGTGAGACTTTTGTAAAAGATGAAAATGGTGAAATTACTGAAGTTCATTGCTCATATATAGAAAACAGCAAGAGCGGACAGGATACAACAGGAATTAATGTAAAAGGCACTTTGCACTGGGTATCTGCTAAGCATGCAGTACCTGTGGAAATCCGACTCTATGACAGATTATTTTCTGTTGAAAATGTATCTATCGAAGAAGGAGACTTCAAAGATTATATCAATCCAGAATCTCTTGAAATCATTACCGGCTATGCTGAACCAGCATTGGCAGATACGAACGCGGGAGATTCGTTCCAGTTCCTTCGTAAGGGATACTTCGCAACCGACACGGACAGCACCTCTGAAAAACCTGTTTTCAACCGCACGGTAACGCTACGGGATAACTGGGCAAAAGCGGCTGAGAAATAGGTTTACCAAGTATCTCACGCAAAGAAATTAAGATTTACGCAAAGCACGCAACGATTGGATTGCGTGCTTTTTTGATGAAAGGTTGTTACGTACCTACGGCACTTCTGAATCTTTTTAACCTACCTATTTCCTACTGAAATTTTATCCCTAAAGGGATTTGACGCATGGTTGAGGAAATACAACTTGCTAATGCAGGTTCGGATGGATAATCCCGTTAGGGATACCATATTGGTAGAAAACCAATGACAACAAATGAGCATAAATGCCGTAGGCATGTAATCACTCATTCAGCTTACAAGGAACACTAGTCTATATTCACACGTCGCAACCTTTTCTAACCAAAATATAATTAGAATGTTTTTAAATAAACTTGACAACTTCGGAGTTTAGCTATATCTTTGTCACTCAGTGTTCAAAATACAAACGCCGGATTGAAGTGAGTTTCCCAAACGAATTGTTTAGTACCTCCAAAGGTTTTAGCTATCAGTGTGACAACAGTTCACGGATTGTTTTAAGATTTGCCGATATGGAAGCCCCTTTCCGTATCCATGATTTCCTCAACTTCCGCCGATTTATTAACAAGATTGATATCCAGAGCAGACTGTTTGATCTTTCTGACGAATCTGATTATGAGTTTGTTGAAGCTCCTCAAGTGAATATTTACAAGAAACTCACACTTTGTGAGCTCATTCAACTACGCGAACTTGTAAACGGTACTCATTTTGCAATTGAATTGAATTCTATGTTGCATGAAGTACTCTATTCAGAGTCAGAATTAGTCTAAATAGCTCATTCCCTTCATTTTAGACCAATTCCAAATTTTCTTTGGTCGCTTGCAATACTGAACTTTCCTCTGATATTTGTGCTTATCAATACGAAGCAAAAATAAAGAACATATATCATGAAAGACCTACTTAGACAACGGACTTCTCTTAAAGAGGAAATAGAAATATTATTGAACAACCAGGTAAAATTGGAAGCTGAAGCTTCTGCTAAATATCTGGCTATGGCATCATGGTGCGACCGCAACGGATACAAAAACAGTGCTGCTTATTTCATGAAGCAATCTAACGAAGAGCGTGAGCACATGTTGAAAATTTTCAGCTACATCATGACTGTTGGCGGAACTGCAGTTTCTCCTGAAGTCGCAGCGGTAAAGCAAGAATTCGGTTCATTCAGAAACGTATTTGAAACAGCTCTTCAAAGCGAAATCGCTGTAACTCATGCGATCAACAGAATCGTAACGCAAAGCCGTAAAGAAGAAGATTACGCAACTGAAAACTTCCTTCAATGGTTCGTAAACGAGCAAATCGAAGAAGAAGATAACGCTCGTCGTGCAATTGAACTTTTCGATGTAATTGGCGAAGACGGAACAGGTCGTTACCAAATTGACAAGGCTGTTGCTAAAATCGGATCAGACGAATAAGCTGATATTCACCATATTCTGTAAAACTGCTTCTCACGGAGCAGTTTTTTTATGTC
The DNA here is from genome assembly GCF_003383615.1 of Dyadobacter luteus. Taxonomy (GTDB): domain Bacteria; phylum Bacteroidota; class Bacteroidia; order Cytophagales; family Spirosomataceae; genus Dyadobacter; species Dyadobacter luteus. The sequence goes on along the minus strand of NZ_QNUL01000026.1, from coordinate 5,114 downwards.
TTTAGTTGCAATTAAATTTTATACAATTTAATTTTACACAATAAAAAAACAAGTCATGGAACTCTTAAAGCTCTCAAACCAACTTTGCTTTCCACTTTACGCGTTGTCCCGTAAGATAACGAGCCATTATCTTCCCATACTTGAAAAACTGGGATTGACTTATCCTCAATATCTGGTGATGCTTGTTTTGTGGGATGAACATAAGCTTTCTGTAAAAGAGCTGGGGGAGCGGCTCATGCTTGATTCCGGAACACTTTCTCCATTATTGAAAAAGCTTCAGGAAAAGCATTTGCTGACTCGTACCCGTTCCAGGGAAGATGAACGTGTGGTTTTGATTGAGTTGACAGATACAGGCTTGTCTTTGAAAAACATGGCAACAGGTGTGCCCAACGATATTATGTGCAGCCTTCAAATATCTATCGAAGAAATGGATCAGATGCGCAAACTCGCCTCGGGAATGCTGGAAAAACTCAATCAGTTGGAGCCGGCCTAAAAGTAACACTTAAACAAATTTCAAAAATTATGATAAATGCATTGTACACCGCTGCTGCAACCGCAACCGGTGGAAGAAATGGAAAGGTTGTTTCATCCGATAACGTATTGGATCTCGAAGTAAGAATGCCCAAAGAATTAGGAGGAGCTGGTGGAGCGTATACAAATCCGGAGCAATTGTTTGCTGCCGGCTACGCAGCCTGCTTTGACAGTGCCTTATCTCTTGTAATACGTGGTGCAAAAGTAAAAACCGGAACTACGACTGTTACCGCTCATGTTGGTATCGGCAAAAACGAGGCCGATGGATTCGGTCTGGTAATCACTCTGGAAGTAAATATTCCGGATACCGACCAGGCTACTGCTGAAGAACTTGTGGCCAAAGCACATCAGGTGTGCCCCTACTCTAACGCTACACGTGGCAATGTGGAGGTAACATTAAAAACTACCACAAACAGTTAAGAGGCATTAGTAGTAAAAGCTGCTCTGCCTCAGACCAATTCTGAGGCGGAGCAGCTTTTTTATTTCACAATAACTATTTCTTTTATTTGGTCGTTCTCAAAAAGGCAACCAATTCTGTAATCTCTTTATCTGACAACGCTTCCAGTAAGCCAGATGGCATCATAGAGGTAGGCGTCACTTCCCTTGTCTGTATATCCGACTTATTAATTAGTACTGCATCCTGTCCGACTATTCTGAGCGTCAGTTGCCGTTCCGTTTCTTTGGCAACGTTACCAACATAGGTCCTTCCATCCCGCGTTGTGACTACTACCATTTTGTAATCGTCCTGAATTTCTCCGCTGGGATCCAATATATTTCCCAGCAGATAATCCAGATTTGCCCGGTTAGATCCTGTCAGATCCGGCCCGATAATTCCACCTTCTCCATACATTTTATGACATGGACCACATGTATTGCTAAATATCAGCTTGCCACTGACTGTACTGGCACCAGCAACCGCTTGATCAGTAAGCAGTTTTTTGTATTTGGTATATGCCTTTTCATCAAATGACACATGATCAATCGGCCCCCATACTTCAACAAATCCACTTCCTACCACCCTTCGCAGCTGACGGGCAACGTAAGTTGGCACTTCTTTTTTTGCAATCGTTTTTTTAGCAATAGCTTGTGTAAGTAGCCAGCCATATTTTGGTCGCGACGCCAGCGTCTGAATTACTTCTGCTTTTTCTCTTTCATTGAACTCAGGATATTTTTCCAGCAGCAATTTCCCTAATGATTCCTGATCATAACCAGCAATAGCTCTGATCGCATCGAAGCGTAAAGCAGCTGTTCCCAATAATGCAGGCAATTCTTTCACAAGTTCAGGTCGTTGCCGGGAAGCCAGAGACTGCAACGCCTTTTGCCGTTGAGCCGTTGGTGCCTTGACATTTTTTAAAGTGATCAGATTTGCTTTCGCCGCTTCTGAATCACCAAAATGCTGCGCCAGTTCGGTAAATAACGCAGAAATTTTTCCACCGTTTTGTTTCAGCTTTGTGTAGACTGGTTTCCAGTTAGCTGGCGTTTTCACATCCGAGCGCCCTTCCAGCCCATCCCGCATACCTTCAAGCAAGTCGATTTGATTGGCTGGATTTTTTGCAATCGCCGCCAATAATATCTCATGGGCATCCGCATCCATTACCCTGCGTGCGATAAAATTACTTACCATCGGTATTTTGCCTTTTGAAGCCAGTTCGAGCGCTTTTACAGAATTCATCTTTACCAGCGGTTCTACACCGTACCAAATCATTTTCGGTAAATTGTGGTCACTGATATCTTCTCCATGTCCCAGCAATCCGTCTGCAATACTCCAGCGTAACTCTGGTTTTATCCGCTGTAAAGCAGAGGCGAGGTATAATCTTACAGGAGCCGACGAATCATCTTTTGCCATTTTTTCAAAACGGGAGAGAGCAACCGGCGAAGGAGTTTCATTTTCACACAAAAACTGAATCGCCCATGCCCGTATATATTCATCACGATCAGATAACGCTGTCAGAAGTGTCTTCTCTGGCAATCTGTTTGTCACTTGCAGCGCCCACATCGCACGAAGACGGTAATCTGCGTTGTCGCTGGAGGTGTAAGTTGCTTCCAATTTATGGACGGCCTCCTCTGATAATTTTCCTTTTGATTCTCTGTTTTGGAGAATGATACGTGCTCTTCGCGCATGCCAGTCACTTTTGCTTGTCTGGAGATCGGCGAGTTTCACGTCGCTCCATGTGTCCAAATCAGTATATCTGCCAGCCCAATTTTCTGCCAGTGAGTTTTTGGGCATAATCCTGAAAACCCTTCCTGTCTCAGAATTCAGGACGTCAGATCCGCATATATCAGCATCGTGCCAATCAAGCACATACAACCCACCTTCCGGACCTATCTCCATACTGAATCCCACCCACTGTGCGTTGTTCGCCATCATGAAATCGTCACCATGCTTTCCAGTGAATCCAGAACCTTTTCTTTCAAGAATATCAGATAAAATGCCGTGCTCATGAATATTGGCCATAAATATTCTTCCCCGTTCCGTTTCCGGAAATGCATCGGACAAATAAATCCGTGCTCCACCATGCGCAGACCTATGACTATGTGTGGCAATTGTTTTGATATCGCTATAGACATAAGGATTAAAATGTTGCCCTCCTTGCCTATGGTAAATACCTCCGGGAACCACATGCCAAAGGTGCGGAATGACACAGGCCGTCATAAACAACTGACCTTTTGCGTCATAATCGATTCCCCATGGATTACTGAAACCATGTGCAACAACCTCAAATTTGTCCTTAGTCGGATGGTATCTCCAAACACCACCATTGATATCAACTCCATCTTTCAGGATTTCTTCAGGAAACGGATCTTTGTGCTTATACAATTTCCCCTTTCCAACTGGCTTCCCCACTTTCGAGGGAGTTGCAAATCCCTGCAAGCCATATAACCAGCCATCTGGCCCCCAATGAAAACTATTAATGGTTTCATGACGATCCCGGATCCCCCAGCCAGTTAACCGAACCTCAATATCATCCACATCGGCCTTATCATCCTTATTCCGGTCAGGAACGAACAGTAAATTAGGTGGGGCGCCTATAAACACACCATCAAAACCAACTGCAATAGCTGAAGGAAATGCAATACCCTCCATAAAAACCTTACGGCTGTCTGCCACACCATCATGATCAGTATCTTCCAGTATCAATATGCGACTATCGCCTGCATTGGAAAATCCTTTTCCTCTCGACTCATAGTCTCTGTTTTCAGCAATCCACATACGTCCACGATCATCCCAGCAAAACGCCATAGGCTGTGTCATCATGGGTTCAGAGGCCCAGGCATTGACTGTGTATCCGTCCTTTATCGTCATAGCAGCAACAGCTTCCTGTGCGCTCAAAAACTTCGCCTCTCTCCCCTCCTTTTGCGCAATCGCCCAAAGCGCTGCCGTATTATACTGACCATTATTTCCGATGAATTCGCCAAAAGTCTTATTCAACGTCACATCATTAAGTTCGCCCGTATAGATTACAAGTTCATGCTTGATGACTTCCGTTTCCCCTTTTTTGATATGCCAATCAGCTTTTCTGGCGCGAGCTGGCCCTGCACCCAATTGTCCATCGACTCTCCAGGTTTGCGGATAACCTTTATTTTCCGGGTGATCCAGAATAGCAATATGCGCCAGATCGTCGCGTCCCTCCACCTGCATACCAATATCCACCCACATCGCCGCCTGACCTTCCGCTTTTTCATTCCGCTGGCGGGCTGCATTGATTACCTCACCCTTTATTCCCTGCTTCCATGGCATACGTACAAACAATCCTCCATAATCATATTTACCGATTGTTACGTCAGTCTGCGCTTCACCATTCCATTCCAGATCAAGCAAATATTTGCCATCTTTTTGTCGCATAGACCAATTCTGCGTCTCGGTCAAAACCGCCTTACCTGTGGAATCCAAAAGGTTATATACGGTTTGCCACTTTACAGTCTCCCCTTTATCTTCAGTAACTGTAGCAGATACACGTTTCCAATAATCGCCTTCCGGATGATGAAAATAATCTCTGCCATTCACCCTTGTATATCCCCAATAAATACCTGTCTGATGCTTGTGATGCCCCGGACTATATTCGGTCAATACACCTTTGCCATCGGGCGAGATAATCGGATGTAAATAAGGTCTGAAATTAGCCTTGGCATTTTGAACCAGAATCGGTTTTGATTCTTTGCCTCTGAAAACACTGATTGTTGCAGCAGATGTATCCTGAATAATATGAAGCTCCACCTCCGGATCGGATGTCTTCATACCTTTTTCCCCTGTCGGGCGGAAAAGGTAGCTTAAATTCAGTAGCAGGAATAGTACTAAAAAGGGTAAGGATTTAGTCATGTTGGAATGTGGAAAATAGAAATCAATACTTCATAAAGTTAATTTTTATCTGATTTTAATTATAGATATTACAAAATAGTTTGGTGTGTAAATACCTACCCCTAAAGAGAGGAGTTAAGCGTCTGCTACCCTGGGCTGGAGGGAGTTGGCAGCGAAATCCCCTCCTAGGAGGGACGGTCCGCCGCGCACATATCTTTGAAATTGTTGGGAAAAGTGCAAATTTGAGATAGCTGTTTAACAGGGTTGGACAGCAGCCCGTGTTTCG